>JALHRD010000005.1 GCA_022841625.1 Xanthobacteraceae bacterium | reverse complement strand
TTGACATCGCGCAGCGAAGTGTCGACGCTCTTGACGCCGGCCTCGTCGCGGTCGGCCCATTCGATTTGCAGGCCTTCCTTGGCGAACAGACCTTCCTCATAGGCGACCAGTTCCGGCAGACCCTGGAATGGCGAAGTGGTCTCAAGGACGAGCTTTTTCATGGGCGGGTTCCTCAGTTTGGGCAATTGCGGATCGCACTATAGCCCAATCTCGAGTCGTTTAAAGCCGACGCGCCGGGACCAGCCCGATATATCGACTCTCGTTTGGGCCGTCATTCGTCAGTCGCTGGAAATGATCGAGCGGGTCTCGTCAACCACGTCCGGCGGCGTTGAATAAAAGTCCTTCAGCAATGGTGGGATATTTTGCCAGCTGATCGGACCGACATCGAGATTTTTGGCTTTCATCTCTGCCAGATAGGCCTCGTCCTTCATGGTATCGTCGAACGCCTTGCGCAGCGCCGCGGTACGATCGGCCGGGATACCAGGCGGAGCGACGAAGGGACGTCCAAACGTTGCGGCGTTTAGGACGAACCGGAAAATCTGCTTGTGACGCTCGACTTTCACGAACTCCATAATCGAGGGCACGTCCGGCAGTTCCGGTGAGCGCTCCAAAGCGAGCACATTCAGCAGTTTGATCTTCTTGTCCTTGATCCACTCCGGCCGCGAGATCTTGATGCTCGAATAGGCCCAGCCGCAGCGGCCGTCCAACTCGCCGCGTTCCACCGCCAGCACCATCTCGGCGCCGCCGGGATAGCCTGTGACCAGACGGGCTCTGATACCCAAGAGCTTCCGCATGATCTTGGTGTACATGTCCTCGTCGGAGCCCGGGCCGAGGCCGCCAAGCGTCAGTTCATGCTGCATCGCGTCGGCCATCGAATTGACCTTGGGATTTCCAAGCAGTGCGCAGACGGTAAGGTCGCTGGCGCCGCTGCCCAACCAAGTGAAATTCGCCACATCGAAACCCGCGTTGCTGGTCGAGCCGAGCAGCGGCGCAATGACCGGCGCCCGGGTCAGGGCGATCACCGAGCCGTCCTTTGGCGCGACATTGTAGATGTGGCTGGCGGCGCGCAGGCTGCCGGCGCCCGGCATGTTTTGCACAACGATGCGTGGCTGCCCCGGAATGTGCTTGCCGAGATAGTTAGCCATTACCCGCGAGTAGAGGTCAAAACCGCCGCCGGCCGAGTAGCCTGCAATCAGCGTTACGGTCCTGCCTTTGTAGAAGTCTTCAACCGGATCGGCGTTAGCGGGCGCGGTAAGCGCCAGCGCTAGGATCAAGCCAGTCAAACTGTGCGGAAATTGAACACGCATTGCGACAACTCTCCTATCGGCGGGAGCCAAGCTGCAATTGTATTGGCAAGTTTTGTTCCAAGAACGCGGACAACCTATTGAATCGACACATGCGCGCGATTCTGTACTTCCATGTTTACGAGTTGCAGTGGGGATTCTGTCTCGTCCAGCATGCCCCAGCTCTTCACCCAGTCGTAGGTGCGCTGCAATTCGTCGGCCGGGATCGGCGCCGGATCGGTCACCACAATGCGGCTCGCGCGGATATCCTCGGGCTTGAGCGTGCCGATCTCGGGGTCGCGCGCTTTGTGATAGTCGATGAAGTAGCGCAGATACGCACTCTTGTTGGCGTTGATGCGCCGCACCGCTTCCTTCACCGCGCGGTTGAAGGCGGCATAGATCTCGGCGTCGACCCGGTCGGACGCGACTTCGGTGCCGTGGAAAAAGGCTGAGCAAATGATGCGGCAGCCCTTCTTTTCGGCCAGCGTGATGTAGGGCTCGGTCAGTGTGGTGGCTTCGAGTTCGCCCTTCATCATCAGGTTGAAGCGATTGCGCGAGCCGTTGGGTGCGCGGCAGACATTGATCTGGTCGCGTGGCAGGAAGCCTTCCAGCATGTGCAGCGCGAGGTAATGCGTGCCGGCATAGAACGGCACGCCAACGGTGCGGCCGGCGAGTTGCTGCGGGGTGTAGACCGGCGAGTCCGGACGAACCACGATGGCGGCATAGGTGATGATGGCGCGGCGGCCGACCTGCCGGCTGCCGACCCCGGTAGCGCCGGCGCGGCAGTAGTTGCCCCATTCGCAGGCATTGTACATGTCGGCCTTGCCCTGCTCGAGCAGGGTGCCGTGGCTGGCGAACGGATCGGCGCCTTTGACATCGCGCAGCGAAGTGTCGACGCTCTTGACGCCGGCCTCGTCGCGGTCGGCCCATTCGATTTGCAGGCCTTCCTTGGCGAACAGACCTTCCTCATAGGCGACCAGTTCCGGCAGGCCCTGGAATGGCGAGGTGGTTTCAAGGACGAGTTTTTTCATGGGCGCTCCGATCATCGTTTCGTCGTGATGATTGGCCGCGAGAATAGCAGAATAGCGGGTATCGGCCATGCCAATGATTAACCCATGCGCGGCCGAATTTTAGGCAGCCTCACCGCCAGTGCGGCAACAGCGCCAATGCGTTGTCGCGCTCGATCTTGCGCAGGTCGTCCTTGCTGAAGCCGAACTCGCCGAGACCCTTCACATAGGCGCTGCCGGGCCGGAACGGAAAGTCGGTGCCCCACAGGATTTGCGAGATCGGCACCATCCAGGTGATCGCCGCGAGCCCCATCGGGTGCTCAATTTGGGCGACGTCATAGTAAAACTTTTTTAGCTCCGGCCAGACGCCATTCGGAACGTGCGGTGCGTTGACCGGCAGGCGGCCGGCGCGGACGAAACGGTCGGCGAACATCGGCAGCGAGCCGCCACCGTGGGAAAAAATCCAGCGGATGTCCGGAAATCGATAGGCGGTTCCGGTGAACAGTAGACGCGCAATGGCGCGCGCGGTGTCGGTACCGTATTCGATCACCGCTTCGTTGATGCCCGGGATCAGGTTGCGGCAGCACAGCGGTGCTTCCGGATGGGTGAACACGACGGCCTTGCGGCGGTTCAGTTCCGCCATCACCGGCTCAAACGCTGGATCGCCCAGCCATTTGTCGCGATAGCTGGTGAACAGCACAATGCCGTCGGCCTTGAGCGTGTCGAGGCCGTATTCAAGCTCGCGCAGGCTGCCTTCGACGTCGGGCAGCGGCAGCGCGGCGAACATGCCGAAGCGGCCGGGGTGATCGGCGGCGAGTTTGGCCGAATAATCATTACAGTCGCGCGCCACGCGGCGACCCTGGGCATGGTCGCCGATCCAGACGCCGGGTGTGGTGATTGACGTGATCGAGGTCGCGACGCCGGCTTCGTCCATGTCGGCCAGTGTTCGCTCCGGGGTCCAGGCGATGGTCGGCGGCTGCAACAATGCGCGCATTTCCTCGATGTATTTCGGTGGCGCGACGTGATGGTGGATGTCGATGCGGTGCGGCTTGGGGGCGCTGGCGGTCATGCTGCCGCCCTGCGCGGCGGCGCTCGGAGCGCCGCCCGCGGCCGCGGTGAACGCGCGGCCGCCGGATGAAACCGCGCTGGCGCGCACCCGCGGTGTCGCAATCGGACGGCGTTGCGGCGACATGCTCAAGGGCGTGCAGCAGACGCAGCCGCGGAATGACAGTCGTCGGGCAGATTGCATGGGTCGTTTCCCCGTGATGTTCGTTCTACTAGATGATGCCCGAGCGCCACAACACCTCGGCGTCGCGGTCGTGCATCGCAACCATCGCCGAGACGATGACGTGCTGCCCCGCGCCATCGGTGATGCCGGCACGCACAGTATAGACTTCGCCGGGCTGAACGACCGTCGGCGTTGGGGCATCGAGCGACAGGCCGGTGGCAGCGATCGGCGCGTCTTGGGTCACCGGGTGAGGGCGGTAGGGCGGTTCGGCGGTGAGGCATTGCGAAAGCTTCGCCACCGGGACGCCCGGCTTCATCGCGGCCAGCGCATTGGTCAACAGCGTTGCGGCGCGCTCAGAGGCCGGGGATGGCGCTTTCGCGAAACAGGCAAAGCCTTCGGCCCAGTAGTTGAATCGGCGCACCGCCACATAGACTTGCAGTGGGTCGACGCGACGCTCGTCGAGCGCTTCGAACGGCCGTAGCGTACGCCCGCCGTCGAGACTGAACAAAGTACGGACATCCTGCGCACCGGTTAGGATCGCGGCCTGCTCGCCGCGATGGATCGCAGTCGCAGCGATTCGGCCTTGGCGTACCGCTTCGCCGATTGCCGTCATGGCGCGGTTTAGGCAAGCGCAAGCGTCGCGGATGGCGTCGCGCTCATTCGGCGATTTCCGCTGCATCATGGTGTGAACATGCGCGGTGGCGTCGATCGCAGGGCCGTTGCAAGCCTCGTCGATGGTCTTGCGCAAGGTGTCTGTCATCGCGCCGCCGCCGATCAGGAGCGGGGCCTTCCAGCCGGCGATGAGTTTCGGCAGCGCGCTGAGCGGCGCCATGTCGTGGATGAAGGTGAGGGGCTTCATCGCGCCGATCATGTTCGGGCCGCCGCCAAACAAGAGCTTGCTCGGGGGGCCGCGCCCCAGCAAGGCGATGCCGGGCTCAAGCTTGGGGACGAAGTTCGTCAGGTAAGCGAGTTCGGCATGGTGGGCGGCGCTGCCAAACACGATTGCTCGCGATGCGCCGGGATAGGCCGCCCACAGCGCGGCAAGACGGTCCTCGAACTCCACCAGCGGCGCGCGCCAGGGGTCCCAGTCGGACGGGCCGATCAACAAGGTGGGATGCTGGGTGAACACGTCCTATTCCGATGTGCTGGCTAATGCGGCCTTCTGCGCGGTGAGCGGTACGGCGCCTGTCGTGGTCAGCAGCACCGGCTCGCCGCAAAGCAGATAACCCGTGTCCGGCAGGTATTGGTTGGGATGGATCATGAAGACCATGTCCGGCTCGAGCAGCGTGTCGTTGTCGAGCGCGACGTCGCCCGGCCGTACCGACGCAAAGCCCAATCCATGGCCGCGGCGGCGGATGTAAGGCGGGTGGCAGAACTCGCCATAGCCTTGCGCCTCCAGTACCGCGTTGATGGCGCGGCAGACTTCGGACATCGGGACGCCGGGCTTGGCGGCGGCGATACCCGCATCCATCGCTTGCACAACCAGCTGGTATTTGTCGGAGAACGCGGGCGGCGGGGCGCCGACATAAACCGTGCGGCAGATCTGCGCGAGTTGGCCGCGCACGCTTGGCGTGATCTCGGCCAGGACGAAGTCGCCGTATTCGATGCGCCGGCCGGTCGAGGGCTGTACCGCGTGATTGTGGGCGTTCGCGCACAGCAAGAGGAAGTTATCCTCGGCGCCAAGCGCCTTCATGTGCAATTTGAGCTCGGCCGCGAGCGCGTCCTCGCTCATCCCAGGACGGATACGGATAATGTCCAGCATATGCCGATAGCCGAGTTCGGCGATGCGTGCCGCCTCGCGCGCATGGGCGATTTCCGCGGTGGTTTTGGTGCGCGCGGCATCGAACATCAGCTTGTCGGCGGACGGTGCGGCGGGCACGGCGGCGGCCATGCGCTCGGCAATGAACATTGGCAGGAACCGCATGCCGGAAAGCCCAATATTCGCTCGCGCGCCAGCGCCGAGTTCAGCGATGGTCGCATCCACCAGATCCGGCGCGCCAATCACCCGTGCCTGCGGACAGGCCTCTGCGGCGCGGTCCGCGTCCCAGGCCGGCGTCACGATCAGGGTTGACGCGCCATCGCTGCGCAAGATCGCCGCAGCCGGTCCGAGCGACTTGAAGCCGGTGATAACGGTGACCGGGTTTGGCTTTTCGATGAAATGCGCGCCGTCATGCAGCGCGAGAATGGCGTCGAGCTTGACCTCGCGCATGCGGGCGATGATGTCGGCGAGGCGATCCTCGAAAGTCATGGTTCGGGTGTCCCGGGCGCGGCGCAGCACGAAGTGATGCGCCGCAGACCCGGGATCCCGGTTTGTGAATCGGCGCCGCAGCCGGGGTCCCGGATCAGCGTAGCACCACGTCGCGCTTCGCGCTTGTGCTGCATCGCGTCCGGGACACGGATCATCAGACCTCCTCCGATCCGGCCGCGTCGCCGAGGTCGGTATCCTCGAACAGTTCTTCCAGCGGGCGAGTCTTGGAGATCATGCCCTGCTGGTGGACGTAGCGCTGGATGGTTTCGAGGTTCTTACGGTTCTTCGGCGTCAGCCCGTATTCCCACGGATCGCGCCCGAGCGTCGCCCATTGTTCTTCGAGCGCGGTGCGCACGAAGGCGAGCGGCACCATGCGCGGATTGGCGACGCGCTTGTAGGCGAGCTGCTTCGATTCCTCCAGCGCCTTGACCAGATTGGTCGCCACCCACGGATACTTTTCCGTGATTTCCTGCTTGATGGTGGTGACATGCATGATCGGGAAAATGCCGGTCTTTTGATAGAAGTCGATCTCGACCTGCTTGTAGTCGCCGAACAGGCGAGCGACGCGCTTGTCGCCTCTGACGAACGGTGTCGGGATCGACGGCGAAATCATCGCTGGGATGTCGCCGTCGACCAGCATGTCGTTCAGCGGCTTTGAGGTATCCATCACAATGTTGAGGCCGGCCGGCGCATCGAACGGAACGTCTTCGCTACGTTCGGTGATCCAGGTCACCGAGCGGTGCGGCAGGCCGTAATATTCCTCCAGAATGCCGCGCATCCAGATATTGCCCGCCGGCATGAAATTGGTGCCGCCGATTTTCTTGCCGATCAGATCCTTGGGCTCCTTGATGCCGGCATTGGTGTTGATGAACACGAAGCCGTGGCGGAAGCGGCGATGCATGAATACCGGTATCGCGGTCAGTGCGTGGCCTTGCTCGCGGGCGATGAAATAGGCGCCGACATTCTCCTCGCAGATGTCGAATTCGTGCTTGCGGGCAAGCCGCCAATGCCGCTCGCGCGGGCCCATGTCAGTCAGAAAGATCAGTTCGATGCCGGCGGCTTCGACCAGTCCCTCTTTGAGCGGGCGGACGATATCATAGTCGCCGCAGGCGATTGTCAGTTTGAGCTTGGCCATTGCGCGTCTCCTTGGTCACCGCTCAGCGCTGCTGGCTGCGCAGTTGCCGGGTGGCGGCCTGGTCAACCGTCAGATCGTCACGCAGCACTACGCCGTATTTGTCGCGTGCCGCTTCGCGCGACACGAATTCCTCCAACACGTCGGCGCGGACCTTTTCAGGGTCGCGTTCGTGCGGATTGCCCCATCCGCCGCCGCCGCCGGTTTGCACGATCGCGGAGGCATGCAGCGGCACCGGAATATGGGCGCCGACCATCATCTTGAAATCGTTCTCGCCGGGCAACCGCAGTAAATAGGCGCTCGGATCGCCGTCGCCGCCGCCCCACAGCCCCCAGGGCGGACAAACGGTGCGGCGGGTCTGCTCGAAATTCCAGCGCCCCTCGACCAGGTTCTTCACCTGCATGTCGAGGCCGAGGCCACCGCGGTATTTGCCAGCGCCGGCGGAATCGGTGCGCAGCGCGCGGCCTTCCACCAGCACCGGACATTTCAATTCAATACCCTCGATCGAGCCGTTGCGCACGTCGCCTTGGCAGACCGAAACGGTGGCGGATTCGCCGTCCTCATAGGGCCGGCCGCCCCAGCCGCCGCCTTCGATGCTCTGTACCACGAAGCGGCGCTTGGTTTTGGGATGCACGCCGAAAAACACCACGGCGCCGCCAAGGAGCCCGTGGTGCCCGGCCGGCACGCGGTCGCGCATTGGCTTCGCCAATGCTTTGACGATGGTGTCGACCACCATCGGAATCATAATGCTCCATGATGACATCGGCGCGGGGTAGCGCGCCATCATGACGTTGCCTTCCGGGATGATGACATTGAGCGCGCGGAACGAGCCTTCATTGACTGGGTCGTTCGGGCCGGTCAGCGCCTTATAGGCAACCCGTGCGCCGGCGAGGGTGCGGGAGTTCACGCCCGATTTGCGTTCGGCCGAACAACCGGACAAATCGATGGTCATCTCGCCTTTCTTGATCGTGACCTTGGCGCGGATCGGCACCGGCTCGCCTTTGAGCACGCCGTCGTCATCGATCGCGGATTCCGCTTCATAGACGCCGTCGGGGAGCTGCGACACCACGTTGCGGCATTTCAATTCGGTCTCGTCGAAGATCGTCTCGATTGCCGAGCGGATGGTTTCGCGGCCGTATTTGTCGAACATCTCGTCCATGCGCTTGGCAGCGAGCCGGCAGGCCGCCATTTGCGATTTCATGTCGCCGAGCGAGGACTCCGGAAAGCGGATGTTGTCCTTGAGCACGCGATAGAGCGTGTCGTTGAGCGTGCCGGCTTCGTAGATCTTCAATTGATCGAGTTGCAGCCCTTCAAGCCATGGATCGGCGACGGTCGGGCCGGCGCCGAAGCCGGTCGACATGCCGCCGATATCGATCCAATGCGCGCGCACCATCATGAACATCAAGAGCTCGCCCTTGTAGAAATAGGGGGCGTAGATCACCACATTGTTGAGGTGCTGCCCGGCAACCGCCTGGTGGTTGGTGATGATGACGTCGCCAGGCTTGAAGCCCTTGCGGCCGTAGCGCTGCATGCCGTCGGTGATGATCACGCCGAGGTCGGCGACGAAATGCGACACCCCGCCGACATTCTGCGAGACCAGCTTGCCGTCGGGGTCGATCAGCGCGGTGCAGAAATCGCGCACCTCGTAGATCATCATATTGTAGGAGGTGCGCTGGAGGTCGGCCGCCATTTCGTTAGCAACCGCGGGCAGTGCGTTGCGGATCACTTCCAAGGTGACCGGATCGAGCGCTTTGCGTTTTGCCGGGCGATTGGCCTGCGGCTTGCGAGCTTGCGCCATCACGCGCCTCCCACCTTGATAATCAATTCGCCGGATGGCGCGACCGTGCAAACGTCCTTCTGGAACAGCACCGTGGTGGTGCCGTGCTCCTGGATCAGCGCCGGACCTTTGACCCGCGTGCCGGCGGTGAGCCGCGCGCGTTGATAGACCGGGCTGCGCAACGCCTTCTTGGCATCGGTGAAATAGACGTCGCGATGGTGCGAGATCGCGCTGCCGCGGCCCTTGGCGAGGCGCGGGAACTTCAGCGTCGGGCGTTTGCCGATAACCGAAAAGCGCATGTTCACCATCTCGACCGGATCCTCCGGCGAAGAATGGGCGTAGCGATGTTCGTAGAGCTTGTCGAAGGCGGTGCGGACCGCCTTGCGGTCGCCCTTGCGCAGGTCCTTGACCGCCACCGGAACCGACAGTGTGAAATCCTGTCCGACATAGCGCAGATCAAGCTGCAGGCGCTCCTCGGCATTCTTGGTGTTGCGCAGGCTGCCACGGGCGCCCTCGCGCATTTCCTCGTAGACTTTCATGAGATTGCCGAAGTCGAGGCTTGCGAGGTCGGAATAATAGGTGCGGATGAAATCGTGGCGCTCGTCGGCGGCCAGCATTCCGAGTGCGGAGAAATGCGACGGGAACTGCGGCACGATGACGGTCGGGATGTGCAATTCGCGCGCGATGGCGATCACATGCAGGGGGCCGGCGCCGCCGGAGGCGACCAGCGCGAAATCGCGCGGATCGTAACCCTTCTGCACCGAGACCTCGCGCACCGCCAGCGACATCTTTGCGATCGCAATCTCGATGATCGCCTGGGCGGCGGCGACGGTTTCGATTTTCAGCGGCTTGGCGATCTTCTCGGCGATGCCGCGCGCGGCGCCGGCGGCGTCGAGCTTCATTTGGCCGCCGAGGAAGTTGTCGGGATCGAGCCGACCAAGCACGACATTGGCGTCAGTGATGGTCGGCTCGCCGCCGCCCCCGCGGTAGCAGATTGGTCCCGGATCGGCGCCCGCGCTTTGCGGGCCGACCTTGAGCGCGCCGATGTCGTCGATCCAGGCGATGGAGCCGCCGCCGGCGCCGACTTCTACCACGTCGATCATCGGCAGCATCACAGGATGGCCCGAGGCGTAGCCGCCGACATAGTAGCCCGGCGCGAGCGTCGGCTCGCCATCCTTGATCAGGCTCGCTTTGGCGGTGGTGCCGCCCATGTCGAACGAGATCACATTGGTATGGCCAAGCGCTTGGCCGACCTGGGCCGAGGCAATGATGCCGCCGACCGGGCCGGATTCCATCATCGCCACCGGCCGTTCGGTTGCGACCTCAGGCGTCATCACGCCGCCATTCGATCGCATGATTGAGAGATTGCCATTAAAACCGATATTGCCCAGGCTCGACTTGAGACTCTTCACATAGCCGCCGACTTTCGGCCCGATATAGGCGTTGACCACGGTCGTCGACATGCGCTCGAACTCGCGGTACTCGCGCAGGATGTCATGCGAGAGTGAGAGATAGGCATCCGGCAGCATCTTGCGGACCACGTCGCCGGCCTGCTGCTCATGGCTCGGATCGAGATAAGAGTGCAGGAAGCACACCGCGACGGCCTCGACGCCTTGCTCCTTGAGCGCGCGGCAGGCGTCTTCGACGCTGGCGCGGCGAAGCGGCTCGTAGGTCTCGCCGGACGCCAGCACCCGTTCGTCGACCTCGCGGGTCGCGCGGCGCGGCACCAGCGGGCGATGGCGGTGGAACAGCAGGTTATAAGCCTCGGGACGGTTGCCGCGGCCGATGATGTAGACGTCGCGGGTGCCGCGGGTGACGATCAGCCCGGTGTTGGCGCCTTTGCGCTCGATCAGCGTGTTGATGGCGATGGTTGAGCCGTGAATCAATTCGTCGATCGCGGAGGCTTCAATTCCGCTCTTGCGCAAGCAGTCGATGATGCCTTGGACCAATTGCGCCGGCGTGGTGAGGCTCTTGGCCTGAACGAAGGTGCCGGCTTTGGAGTCAAAGCCGAGCAGGTCCGTAAAGGTCCCTCCGATATCGATGGCGACAACAAGCACGCGCGCGTTCCCTCAGGGGTTTTCTGGATTAGAGCCGATTGGCCGGCGGGAAGGTCAGTCTAGGCAAGCGAGGTCCTTTGGGCTTAATACAGAACGCCTGCCAACGACAAGATTGTCCGGTCTTCTTGCGATGAAATCTTCCAATAAGCGGCAAGTACCCGCCAATGGGTCCAACCAGCCGCGGACTGCGCCCGCCGGCCCAGCCATGCGCCTCGCTGCCGATATTGGCGGGACCTTCACCGACATCGCGGTATTTGACGACAAAACCGGCGCTTTGAGCTTCGGCAAGGCGCTGTCGACGCCACAGCGGCTGGTCGAGGGCATCAATCGCGGGGTCGAGAAGGCCGGCAGTGACTACCGCTCGGCCGGGCTGTTCCTGCACGGTTCGACGGTGGCGATCAACGCCATCCTGGAGCGCGCCGGCGCGAAAACCGCCTTGTTGATCACCGAGGGCTTCCGCGACATTTACGAGATCGGCCGCATCAACCGGCCCGATGCCTATAATTTATTCTTCCAGAAGCATGTGCCGCTGGTGGAGCGCGCCCTGCGCTTTGAGGTGCGCGAGCGCGTGCTGTCCGACGGTGAGGTCGAAAAGCCGCTGGATGAGGCTGAAATCGCCGCGCTTGGCAAAGAGTTGGAGCGGCGCGGGATCGAAGCCTGCGCCATCCTGTTCATTAATTGCTATGCCAGCCCGGCCCATGAGGCGCGCGCCAAGGCGATCCTGGAGCGGAACCATCCGGACCTGTTTGTTTCGGCATCGCACGAGCTCAGCCAGGAGTACCGCGAATTCGAGCGTTGCTCGACGGTGGTCGCCAACGCCTATATCGGACCGAAAGTGCGCCGCTATGTCGGTGAAATTGATCGGCATATCCGCAGTGAGGGATTTGGCGGGTCGTTTCTGATCGTGCAGTCGACCGGCGGCCTCTACGATGCGACGCAGGCGCAGGATCAATGCATCCGCATGCTGGAATCCGGGCCGGCTGCCGGCGTGATCGGCACGCAGGCGTTGTGCCATACGCTCGGCATCGACAACGCCATCGCCTTCGATATGGGCGGCACCACCGCCAAGGCCGGCGTTATCTATAAAGGCGAAGCGCTGACGACGTCGAAAGCGCTGATCGGCGGCTACGACAAGGCGCTGCCGGTGCAGATCGCGATGATGGATATTTTTGAGGTTGGCACCGGCGGCGGCTCGATCGCGCGCGTCGACCATGGCGGTTTGCGAGTCGGTCCCCAGAGCGCGGGCGCGGCGCCGGGGCCTGCCTGCTATGGGCTTGGTGGAACCGAGCCGACCGTGACCGATGCCAATCTAATTCTGGGGCGGCTGGGCGCGGATCGTTTCCTTGGCGGTGAAATGCCGCTCGATATCGCCGCCGCCGAGCGCGCTATCGCCGGCATGGCCAAGCCGCTCGGCCTCGATGTGACCGCGGCGGCGGACGGCATTTTGCGTATTGCGGCGACCGCGATGTCCTATGCGGTGAAGGGCGTCACCACTGAGCGCGGACTCGACGCAGGCGATTTCGCGATGGTCGCCTATGGCGGCGCGGGGCCACTGCATGCGGTGCAGGTCGCGCGCGAGATCGGCATCCGCAAGGTCATCGTTCCGCCGGCGCCGGGGGTGTTCTCAGCGTTTGGCATGCTGTTCTCTGACCTGCGTTACGATTTCGTGCGCACCGCATTGATGCGGCTCGACGAGGCGCCATTCGAGCGGGTCGAGAAAATCTATCGCGAACTCGAGGCGCAGGGCCGCGCGGCAATCGCCAAGACCTCGGTCGCGCCGCAGAAGATCGTGGTCAAGCGCGCCGCCGACATGCGTTATCAAGGCCAGGAACATGCGGTGACGGTCGATCTGCCCGACAGCGTGTTCAAGCGGCGCGACCGCAAGGCGATCAAGCAATTGTTCGATGACATGCATGAATTGCGTTACGGCACCTCGGCGCCACAAGAGAATGCCGAGATCGTCAGCCTGCGCGCGACCGTCACCGGCCTGATGCGCAAGCCGGCGCCGGCCAAGGTCAAGCGCGGCGCCGCCACGCTGCCGAAAGCGGCATTCACCGGCAAACGCGCGGCCCATTTCGATGGCGGTTTCCGGCCGGCGCCGACCTATCAACGCACGGCATTGCTCGCTGGCAATCGGCTCAAGGGTCCGGCGCTGATCGAGGAGCACGCCTCGACCACGGTGCTGATGCCGGGCGACGCTTGCGAAGTGGACGCCTATGGCAATCTGGTGATCGCGGTCGGCGGCGCGCGGTAGTCGGTTGGGTCAGCGCTACTTCTTCCGCTTCAGCTTCATCGTGAATGAAAGTCCGCTGCCGCCGCAGCAGGGGCAATTCATCGCGACCAGGATGCTCTGTTTCTGCTCCTCGCTGAGCTCGGCGCGCTCCAGCATCGCGATGGTTTGCTGCTGAAATAAATCATGGAGCGAGAAGTCGCCGGTTTCGGGCAGGCTGGTGTCGAGCGCTGGCGCCGCGCCGAACAGCGCATCGCGTGGCGGCCGCTTGGCCGCGTTGCGCTTTGTGGCACTGCGCTTTGCGCCCGTTCGCTTGGCCGTGGGCGGTCTGCGCTTTGTCGCCATTCGCTTTGCTGCCGTTCGCTTGGCCACGGCGCGCTCCGGTTATTTGCGGACCATGTCGCGCATGCCGTCGATATGGCCGCGCAGCCAGCACTCCATATTGTGCTCGACCGTCACCAGCGCCAGATCGGCATAGACGTCGCAGAAGCCGCCGAGATGCGGGGTGACGATCACGTTCTTCATTGACCACAGCGGATGTTCCGGCGGCAGTGGTTCAGTCTGGAATACGTCGAGCGCGGCGCCCGCGATCTTGCCGGAGTTGAGCGCCTCGACCATGGAGTTCTCCTCGACGATTCCGCCGCGTGCGAGATTGATCAGGAATGCGCCCGGCTTC
Source organism: Xanthobacteraceae bacterium (assembly GCA_022841625.1). Lineage (GTDB taxonomy): Bacteria > Pseudomonadota > Alphaproteobacteria > Rhizobiales > Xanthobacteraceae > VAZQ01. The sequence continues at coordinate 172,981 of JALHRD010000005.1, read as the reverse complement.
ATCGCGGCGAAGACTTTGCCGTCGATCGAGTGGCGGGTGTCTTCCGCATAGGGCACCAGCAGCACCAGGTAATCGAGCTCCTTGGCGGTCGCGATCAAGTCCTCGCGCTTGAGCATGCGGTCGATGCCGGGCACGGCGCGCAGCGTTGAGCTGTAGCCAAAAACCGTCATGCCGAACGCCTTGCAGCGTGGCGCCAGCGCTTCCGCGATCAGGCCGATTCCGTAAATGCCGACGGTCTTGTTGTTGAGCAGTCGTGGCGGCCAGCGCGTCCAACTATTCTGGTCCTGGCTGCGCACCGAGCGCGGCAGGTCGCGGCTGAGCGCCAGCATGCCCATGATTGCCGCCTCCGAAACCGGCGCGCCGTGAATGCCGCGAATATTGGTAATGGTGACGTGCTTGCCGAGCGAGGGCTGGTCGATCACGCCATCGACGCCGGTGCCGAGCGCCTGAATCCATTTCAGTTTTGGCGCATTGGCGATGACCTCGTCGCGCAGCATCGGGCCGAAGGTCAGCAGGATATCGGCCTCGGCAGCAAGCGGCGTCGCCTTGCTGAAATGATCGGCAAGGTCGATCTCGAGTTGCGGAAAGCGCCGCTTGAGCCGTGCCGCATAATAGTCGCGGACATTGCCGGGCAGGGTGAGCAGGATGAGCAGGCGGGGCATGGGGATGGCTATGGTCTTTTCGCCGTCATGTCCGGCCACGTGCCGGGCATGACGTTGATTAGTTGATTTCAAATATTTTCTTGTCAGTCTGGTGTAGGCACGCGCTGACGCCGCGCGCTTCGACCATGTAATTATCGCAAATCGTCGTCCACATGGTTGTGGTGTTGAAGCCGGGATGCACGGCGAAATGCATGTTCTCCTCGATCGGCATGGTTTCGTCGGCGCGGAGCATCGGCCGCTCGACCATGTCGTAGCCCTGGCCATGGGCGTAAAGCCGGATCTCGATTTCAAAGCCGCGCTTGCGCATATAATCATCATGCGCATTGGCGATGTCGCGGCACGAGGCGCCTGGCTTCATCAGCGAGAGCGTATAGTCCTGCGCCTCTTTCATGGCTTCGAAGCCGTCGATCAATTCGTTCGATGCCTTGCCGAGCACCAGCGTCCGCGCGATTTCGGCGTAGTAGCCGCCGGGCCCGTTGTTCTCGATCAACAGCACCAGATGGTCGCCCTTCTGGAGCGTGCGGCCCTGGAAGTGGCGCGGCGCAAACCGCGCCGGTTGTCCGACCGGCGCCGATGAGCCCAGGAAGATGCCTTGCTCGCTGCCGCGCACCCGGCCCTCGTGTTCTGCGAGCGCGGTGACGTCGATGTCGCGCATGCCAGGTTTGATATTGGCGGCGACCTTGGCGAAGATCGCATCCTGCATCTCGCAGCATTTCTTGATCAGCACGATTTCCTCAGCGCTCTTGATCGCCTTCAGCCGGTCGATGAAATCGGTGGCGTCGACGAATTTGGCGCCGCCGAGTTCCGCTTTGAGCCGGGTGACGAAGGCATGCGGCATGCTGCCGGGGCCGACCAGGCCGATGGTGCCGTAGCCGCGTTTCTTAAGACCCGGGATCAGGCAGTCGGCGTGGAAATCGTCGGTGTAGTTGACGGCGAAGAACGACGGTGAGCCGACTAATTCGCCAACGCCGCGATGCACCGGATCGCTGCCCTTGAGATTGCGGACGGTATTGAAGCCGCCCATCTCGACCATGGTCATCGGCTCGTTGGCGTGAAACACGACGCTTTTGGGGTAGGAATTGGTCGCCGGAATGTCGGTGAACCATTTCACATAGCCGCCGAGCCAATCGCTGTTGTTTTGCATCACCAGCGCATCGATGCCGCGTTCGCGCATTTCCTTGCGCGTCGCCGCCCAGCGGCGCTCAAGCTCCTGGGTGGAAATGGCCGTGGTGATCCGGTCGCTGGGGCCGCTCATGATGGTGATCCTATCTATATTTTTAGTCCGAAGAAGGATTTGGCGTTGTTGAAGCAGATATCGGCCCGCACGTCATCCGAAAGCGGGGTGTGATCGATGAATTCGGCGGCCTCATCCGCGGACTCGAAGGGGTAATCGGCCGCGAACATGACGTGGCGATGGCCGAGCGCCGCGATGGCGCAATTCAGCGGCTCGGTCGAGCACATGCCCGATGTCGTGACCACGATGTTCTGCTTGATGTAATCCGACGGCGGCTTGGCGAGCTTCACGCCATAGAGTTTGGCGCGGCTGTCGAAACGCCACAGCAGATAAGGCAGGGTTTCGCCCATATGGCCGAGCACCAGTTTGGCGCCGGGAAAGCGGTCGAAGGTGCCACCGAACACCAGCCGCAGGGCGTGGGTGCCGGTTTCCAACGTCCATTCCCAGGTGGCGCGGCGCAGACCGCGGTGCCCGGCCAGCGCCGGAAACAGCGCCGGTGGATCGGCCGGATGCAGATAAATCGGCGCGCCGAGCGCTGCGGCCCGCTCCCAGAATGGGTCGAGCGCGGGATCGTCGAGATACTGGCCATTGGTATGGCCGTTGATCATCGCGCCGCAGAATCCGAGGTCGCGCATGGAGCGTTCGAGTTCGTCGGCGGCGGCTTTGGCGTCCTGCATCGGAAGGTGGGCAAAGCCGGAATAGCGGTCGGGGCGTCTTTGGACCTCACGGGCCAGGAAATCATTGGCGGCGCGCGCATTGCGGACCGCGGTTGCGCTGTCGCGCTCGATCTGCACCCCGGGCCCTGCGAGCGAGAGCACTGCCCGCGCAATGCCGGCGCTGTCCATGGATTGCAGGCGCAGGTCGTCAAAATCGGAAAGCCGTGCCACCACTTTGGCAAGGACCGCTGGGTCGACATCGGCAACCGTGGTCTTCCAATAATCGTCAAAGCCCGGGCACAGAAAATGCTCTTCCAACGCAATCTTACTAACCATTGAATCCTCGTGCGTTTCGGCCGGGCTCCTTGTAGCGTAGTTTGGCCGGCGGGGACCAGCCGTCGACGGGGGAGGATGAGTTTCTTGAGCGTCAGTGCAACCATCCGCGAACACCGCATTCCGACCGCGGGCAGTGGCCCCTATATCTGTGTCGAAGGCCCGGATCAGTGCCTGTGGTTCTGCGAGAGCGGCACCGGAAAGATCGGCCGGCTCGACCCCGTGACCGGCGCTTTCAAGGAATTCGCTTTGGCCGATCCGAAGGCGATGCCGATCGGCATTACCGTGGGCGCCGACGGCCATCTCTGGTTTGCCCAAAAAGCGGCGAACAAGATTGGCCGCATTTCCCTGCAAGGCGAGATTGCGGAGTTCGCGCTACCGACCGCCGGGGCGGGGCCCGATGGCATGATCCTCGGTCCCGACGGCAATGTCTGGTTCTCCGAAACCGAGGTCAGCCGGATCGGCCGCATCACGCCGCGCGGTGACGTCACCGAATTTTCGCACGGTATTTCGCCCGGTGCGCGGCCGCTGTCGATCATGGTGCGCGATGGCATGCTCTGGTTCAGCGAAGCGTCGGGCAACCGCATCGGCTGCATCACCACCGACGGCAAGGTGACCGAATTTCCGATCCCAAGCCACGACAGCCAGCCGCGCGCGATGGTGACCCATCCCGATGGCAGCATCTGGTTTGTTGAAACCAGCGCCAATGCGCTCGGGCGCATCGACCGCGATGGCAGGATCACCGAACATCCGGTGTCGACGCCCAACGCATCGTTGCGCGGCGTTACCGTTGGGCGCGATGGTAACCTCTGGTACACCGCCAATGCCGCCAACAAGATCGGCTGCATGACGCCAGCGGGCGACGTGCTGGGCGAATTTCCGATCCCGACGCCGGCGAGTGGCGCGCGTTGCATCGCCGCGATGTCGGACGGTCGTTTGTTCTTCACCCAGTGGGATGCCGGTCAGATCGGCGAGGTGGTGGTGAATTGATTGCGGCGCCAACCGAGAGCGGGAGAGAAATGTCATGACCGGGTTGTTGCGTGGGTTGGTTTGCGGCGCAGCCGCGATAGCGGCGTCCGTCGCGCAGGCGCAGACTTATCCGGATAAGCCAATCCGAATGGTCGTCTCGATCGCCGCTGGTAGCGTGACCGATGTCATCATGCGCGCCGCGGCCAACGAATTGCAACCGCGGCTGAAGCAAACGCTGGTGATCGAGAACCAGGGCGGCGCTGCCGGTATTCTCGGCGGGCAGGCTTGCGCGCGTGCGGCTGGCGACGGTTACACGATCTGCGTCATCTATCACTCAACGATGTCGTATAACCCGCTCTTGTTTACCAAGCTGCCGTACAACCCCGACACCGATTTCACGCCGGTCACCCGGCTGTTCTTCCTGACCGAAGGCTTGTTTGTGTCGTCCGCGTTGGGCGTCAATTCGGTTGCCGAGTTCAAGGCCAGGGCGCAGTCGGGCGCCGCGCTCAATTACGCAACGCTGGGCGAGGGTTCGTTTCCGGACCTGTTCCTGAAATGGATGAACAATCAGTGGAATACCCAGATCGTCGGCGTGCCCTATCGCGGCGGTGGGCCGGCGGCGCAGGCGCTGGCCGCTAACGACGTACAGGTGACGCGCTTCGGGGTCGGAAACTTCACCGGGCTTCTGTCGGGCGGCAAGGTCAAGGCGCTGGCGATCGGGCTGCCGCAGCGCTCGCCGCTGATGCCGGATGTGCCGACCCTGGATGAGGCCGGGCTGCCGGGCTTTCCCGGCCTGGGCTGGTGGGGTCTCGCGGCGCCACGCGGCACGCCGCCCGCCATCGTGGAACGGCTCAACGGCGAATTCGTAAAACTGTTCAACGAGCCGAAATTTAAGGCATTCTTGGATCAGCAAGCGGTGGTATCGGCGCCGACCACGACGGCCGGGTTTGCGGTGTTCCTGAAGGAGGATCGCAAAGCGGCCGAAACCCTGATCAGGATCGCCAATACCAAGCCGGCGGAGTACAAGCCTGAGCAGTAGTGCGCGCGTGCGGCCGTTCTATACCGAGATAACGTGAGGGGAGTTGCTGTCGTGGCTAAGAAAATTCGCGGTGTGACGTTCGAGGAAAACCACAACAACAGCATGGGGCTTGAGTTCTATAATTTGTCCCATCGCTTCGGCTACCAGTCGCCGAACTGGCCTTACTTCGAAGACGTCAAGATCGAACGCATCCATTACATGGCGAAGTCGGGGGTGCTGTCACAGCGCATCACCACCTCGATGCACAACACCACCCATATCGACGCGCCCGCCCATGTGGTGCAGGGCACGCCGTTCATCGACGAGGTGCCGCTGCCGCATTTCTTCGGTTCGGGCATCGTGGTGTCGATCCCCAAGAAGAAGTGGGAGCCGATCACCTATGATGATCTTGAAAAGGCCGCCGGCAAGGTCGTGCGCCCGCGCGACGTGGTGATCGTCAACACCGGCTGGCACAAGCTCTATGAGGACAGCGAGGACTATTTCTGCCGCGCGCCGGGCTTTGTGCCGTCGGCGGGCGAATGGTTTGTCGAAAAGAAGGTGAAGGTCGTCGGCCACGATACCCAGGCCAACGATCATCCGCTCGCCACCGCGATTGGGCCTCAGCGCAATGGGCCGCTGCATCCGCATCTCGCCGACGAATACAAAAAGTGGTCTGGCGGTCGAGACTGGAAAGACGACTTCCCGGAATGGGAGCCGGTGCACCGCATTCTGTTCAAGAACGGCATTCTCGGGATCGAGAATGTCGGCGGCGACATCGACAAGGTCACCGGGCGGCGCTGCACTTTTGCATTTTTCCCGTGGAACTGGGATCGCGGCGATGGCTGCATCATTCGGCTGGTTGCGATCGTGGATCCGAGCCAGAAATTCCGAATCGACAAGGGAGAGAAGTTCTGATGATCACCCGGAAATTGTCCGAAGCCAAGGCCTACGAAGCGCCGAACCATCGCGACTATAAATCGTTTCGGTTGTTTGGCGCCGAGATGGGCGGTTCGCAAACCCTGATCTTCGGCATCTCGCATTTTCTGCCGGGCGGCGGCGCCGGACCCGACGCTTCGCCACCGGAGAAAATCTACTACGTGCTGGCTGGCGAATTGACCGTCATTGCCGGCGACAAGGAGGCCGTGATTCGGGCGGGCGACAGCTGCTATATCGGGCCGAATGAACGCCGCGAGATCGTCAATCGCGGCCACGAGGTCTGCACCATCGCGGTTGCGGTTGCGCCGGTGAAGTGACGCTCGCCGGCGTTCGGCTTTGACACGCCCCCCGAACCCCTCCCGACCGCTCGCAAGAGCGCACGGGAGGCGGGGAGCGAAAATGAGCGGGGGCACGTTACGATAAGCCTGATACGCGTGCAGGCGCTTGGGTTTCCCTCCACCATTCACGAAACGAAAGGTGGAGAAAGTTTTGGGGACAGTAGACGGATGGGACGGTAAAAATGTCTGAGGATCTCCTGAAAGACCCGCTGGCGCTGTTTAGCGTGAAGGGCAAGACCGCGATTGTCACCGGCGCGTCGGGCGCATTCGGCGCGCTGGCGGCAAAGGTGCTGGCCGGCGCCGGCGCGAAGGTGGTGATCTCGGCGGCCGGCGCGGAAGCGCTGAAGAAAGTCGCAGCCGAATGCGGAGCACTTGGTGCCAAGGTCGAGACCGTTGCGCTGCGGCCGAGTTCGGAAGCCAATTGCGACAAGATCATCGACACCGCGGTCGAGGCGTTCGGCCGCCTCGACATTCTGGTGGTAGCGTCCGGCATCAACAAAGTGTCGAAGATCGTTGATCAGAAGCCGGAAGATTTCCTCGACGTGATGGACGCCAATGTCACCCAATCGTGGCTGATGGCGCGCGCCGCCGGCCGGCAAATGCTCAAGCAGGGCGAGGGTGGCAAGGTCATTCTGATGTCGTCGGCGCGTGGGCTGCTCGGCCATCCCGCCGGCTATGCCGCCTATTGCGCCTCGAAGTCGGCGATCGACGGCATCACCAAGGCGCTCGGCTGTGAATGGGGCAGCACCGGCATAACCGTCAACGCGCTGGGGCCGACGGTGTTCCGTTCGCCGCTGACCGAATGGATGTTCGCCGACGATGAACGCGGCAAGACCGTGCGCGCCGGCTTTCTCACGCGCGTGCCGAAGGGCCGCCTGGGCGAGCCGTCCGATCTCGCCGGGCCGCTGTTGTTCCTCGCCTCCAAGGCGTCGGATTTCTACACCGGCCATATCCTCTATGCCGACGGCGGCTACACAGCGGGTTGAGGATGGCCAAGGCGCGCATCGCGGTCATCGGCGCCGGCTTGATGGGGCACGGCATCGCGCAGGTGTTTGCGGTCGCCGGCCACGACGTGATCATCACCGACAGCGTTGCCGAAAGTCTCGAAACCGTGACGGCACGCATTGCCGCCGCTCTCAAGGATCTTGGCGATGATCCCAACGCGGTCGCGCGGGTGACGCCACAGCGCGAATTGGCCGCGGCCGTGCGTGATGCGGATTTCGTCGTCGAAGCGGTCTCCGAAAATTTGTCGCTCAAGCAAAAATTGTTTGCGGACATCGAGGCGCATGCCCGGCATGACGCGATTCTAGCCAGCAATACCTCGGTGATCCCGATTACCGACATCATGAGCGGCCTGACGCGGCGTGAGCGCGCGCTCGGCACCCATTGGTGGAATCCGCCGACGCTGGTGCCGCTGGTTGAGGTGATCGGAACGCAATGGACTTCGCCGCAGGCGATCGACTGGACCATGGCGCTGCATGACGCCGTCGGCAAAAAGCCGGCGCATGTGAAGCAGGACGTGCCAGGATTCATCGGCAACCGGCTGCAACACGCACTCTGGCGCGAGGCGGTCTCGCTGGTCGAGCGCGGCATTTGCGACGCCGAGACCGTCGATACCGTCATCAAGGCGGCGTTCGGGCGTCGGCTGGCGGTGCTCGGGCCGTTGGAGAACGCCGATCTCGTCGGCACCGACCTGACGCTCGCGATCCATCAAACGGTGTTGACCGACATCGAAGCGCGGCCGGGTCCGTCGCCCTATCTCGAAAAGCTGGTCGCGGACGGTAAGCTGGGCTTCAAATCCGGTGAAGGATTTCGCAAATGGAGCCCGGAGCAACAGGCGGCGCTGCGGGCCAAGGTCATGCAGCATCTTAAGAAGGCGCGCGCGGACGACGCGTGATGACGGAGTAACAAGGAAATGCCAATGCCCCAACTCGCCAACAAAGTAATCATCACCTGTGCGATCACCGGTTCGATCCACACGCCGACCATGTCGGATGCGTTGCCGATCACGCCCGACCAGATTGCGACGCAAGCCATCGATGCCGCCAAGGCCGGCGCTGCGATCTTGCATTTGCATGCGCGCGATCCGAACGACGGCCGGCCGTCGCCGGACCCAGCCGTGTTCCGGCAATTCGTGCCTCGCATCAAGCAAGCATGCGACGCCGTGATTAACATCACCACCGGCGGCAGCGTGACCATGACGCTGGAAGATCGGCTGGCGGCGGCGACCGAGCTATCGCCGGAGATGTGCTCGCTCAATATGGGTTCGATGAATTTTGCGCTCTACCCAATGGCGCGTCGATTCAAGACCTGGAAATACGATTGGGAGCTGCCTTATCTGCTCAATTCGGATCAAAATATCTTCCGCAACACCTTCAAGGACATTGAGAACATCGCCAAACTCCTGGGCGAGGGCCATGGCGTCAAGTTCGAGCATGAGTGCTACGACACCGGGCACCTCTACAATCTTGCCCACTGCATAGACCGCGGGCTGTTCAAGCCGCCGGTGTTCCTGCAATTGATCTACGGCATTCTCGGCGGGATTGGGCCCGATCTCGACAACCTCATGTTTATGAAGCGCACCGCTGACCGGCTGTTCGGCAGTGACTACCTGTGGTCGGTGCTGGCCGGCGGACGCCACCAACTTAATTTTTGCACCAATGCCACAATGATGAACGGCAATGTGCGGGTCGGGCTCGAAGATTCACTTTATATCGGCCCGGGTAAACTGGCCCAGAGCAACGCCGAGCAGGTTGCGAAAATTCGTCGCATCATTGGGGAGCTCGGCTTTGAGGCCGCGACGCCCGCGGAAGCGCGGCAAATGCTGGGTCTAAAGGGCGCCAATCGGGTGAAGTTCTAAGGCGTCTGTCCAAGCACCCCTGAACAAAGTGGATAATATGCTACGAAATCACAATTAGGCAGGGCCGCGGGCGCGTTCCCTGCTAAAATACCAAAGGGGCGTGTCGCGATTGGGTTAAGATCTGCGATACGTTTGTAAAGTCCCGCACGCTGCGCGACCTTGCGTTGTTAGGATGGGGGGACCGTTGTTGGCCGCATACCTTTTGTGTTGTCGGGTTGTTTGGTCGGGCGCAACGGACGAGGGCGGGATCTGAGTGATGGCGGATGAAGCGGCGATGAAGGCTCACGACTATGCGGACTATCCCGGTAGCGTCTCCGTCGAATCGGATGGCGTGAGTGGGCGGTGGTCCACACAGTATCTTGCGGCGGTGATCGACCGTCGCTTGCACGCGCTGGTTCACGGCCAAGAGCAGTCGCCGCAAGTGCTGCGATCGGCGATCGGCTATAGCGTGCTCGCGCCGGGCAAGCGGCTGCGGCCGATGATCACGCTGCTGACGTCGTTTCAATTCGGGCGGCGAGACCTGTTGGCGCTCGATTGTGCCTGCGCCGTTGAGATGATTCATGCCGCTTCGCTGCTGATGGACGACCTTCCGGCAATGGACAACGCCAAGATGCGGCGGGGTCAACCAACAACCCATCGCAAATTTGGCGAGGATGTCGCGGTGCTGTCGGGCGTCGCGCTGCTCAACATGGCTTTTGGCGTGGTGGCGTCGGTCGACGGGATCCCGGCGCCGGCGCGAGCCGCGCTGGTGCGGCTGTTTTCGAACGCGGTCGGCTGCAACGGCCTGGTTGGCGGCCAGGTGATGGATTTGCGGACCCGCTTTGCTGGCATCGGAGTGTCGGAACTCGAGCGTCTCAACGAATGCAAAACCGGCGCGCTGTTCGCCGCCGCCGCGGAAGCGGGCGCGATCGTCGCGGCCGCTCCCGACCCGATGCTGGAACCGGTGCGACGATTTGCGCTCGATCTCGGACGCGCCTTCCAAATTGCCGATGACGTGCTCGACGGCGCAGCGCACGCCGGCCGGACCGGCAAGGATACCGGAAAGGACAACGGTAAGCCGACGCTCGCCAGCGTGCTCGGCAACGATGGCGCGCGGCAATTGTATCGGGCCTACGTTGTCAATTGTCGGCAGGCTGTTGCCGCTATTGGCGCAGCCGACGCACCGCTCGGCGCGTTTGTCGAGCATTGCTTGTCGCAGGTTGACGTTTGAAAGCCGCCGTCGTGAACGTCGTCACGGCGAGCCGGCGGCGGAGCCCATGACAACGCACGCAACACCGCAGACGACGCCGCATGCCACGCAACATGCCTTGCAGGCCGATCCGCAGGCGGTTCGGCATGGTCCGGTCCTGGTGCGGGTCGAACAGGCGGTGCATGCATTCGGCAATCGGCCGGCCCTGCGCGGCGTCGATCTCGATCTTCGCGGCGGTGAGATCTATGGGCTCTTAGGTCCGAACGGCGCCGGCAAGACGACACTGATGAAGGCGATGTGCGGGCGGCTGCGGCTGAACGCGGGCGGCGTCGCCATTGCGGAGCGCAAATCGGTCGCCGGTCGCGCAACGCAACGGGCGGTCAGTTTCGTGCCGCAGGAAATTTCGATCTATCCTTATTTGACCGTCCGCGAGAACCTGCATGTGTTCGGCCGCTTCGCCGGTTTGCGCGGCCAGGATCTTGGCGCAGCCGTGGACACCATGTTGGAACACGCCGGTTTGGTGGAGCGGGCCGATCAGCTCTGCCGCACCTTGTCGGGCGGCTATCAGCGACGGGTCAATATCTGCGCATCGATGCTGCATGATCCGGTCGCCCTGTTGCTCGATGAGCCGACCGTCGGCATTGACGTCGATGCACGCGAGGCGATCCACGGGTTGCTCGAAGGCCTGTGCGACCGGGGCGCGGCGCTGATGATCTCCACCCATGACCTCGAACAGGCGCAACTGATCTGCGATCGCATTGGCATCATGCAGGACGGTTTGATTCGCCTCGAAGGCGAACCGGCGGCATTACTGCGCTGGGCATTCGGCACAGACAAGGAAGTGATCGCGAATTTTCGCAGCCCGCCGCATCGGCAGAGCCAAGTTCAGTTGCTGCGCGATCTGGGATTCCGGCCGACGCAATCGCCGACGACTTGGTTCGGGCGTGCGCCGGTGGGCCATCTCGATGCCGGCGCGCTCACGCAGCATCTCGGCGCGGCCGGATTGGTCGTCAAGGAAATCAGAATCCGCAATCCCGATCTTGGAAGTTTGTTTCTCTCCGTGCTTGGCCGCGAGTCCTAGCCGTGATCCTCGCGATCTTTCGGGTGATGCTGTTTGGCCTGATACGCGATCGCGGCGCGCTGACGATGGCGTTCGTGCTGCCGCCGCTGATCTATTTAATCTTTGCTGCGACCTTTGCCGGAACCTCGGGCGACGAATTGCGCCTGCGGATCGCCGTGCTCGATCAGGTTGGCAGCCCCGTTACAGCGCGCCTGGTCAAAGCCATTCAGGCGGAACCGACCTTCCGGCCGCCGCTACATGCGCCCGGTTCGGTGGCGGAACTTGAGGACATGGTGCGCATCGGCGATGTGGATGTCGGCATTGTTCTGCGTGGTGACCTTGCCGGTGCGCCGGGCGTCGCCACCACGCCAATCCAGGTGGTTGGCGACGCGGCACGCGCCATGGCGACCGCGATTGTGGTCGGGCAGGTTCAGCGGCTGTTCGGGGAGCATCTGCCCGATGTCGCATACCGGCGAACCTTGATCGATATCGAACAGAGATTCGTCAAATTCTCGCCCGAACAGCGGGGCCGCGTCGATGCGGTCCTGAAATCGATCGAGAAGGCTGCGATCCAGCCTGGGGCCGCCAAAGCCGGTTCGCCGGCGGGTGGGCTGGTTGAGCGGCGCAATGTCAGCGCGGCAGCCAGCGCCAGCGCCACCGTCATCTATTATGCCGGCGCGGTCGGTATGTTGTTCGTGCTGTTCTCGGCGATGCAAGGGGCGATGACCCTGATCGACGAGCGCCAGAGCGGCATCGTCGACCGCCTGATGTCCGGAGCCGGCGGCGCCGGCACGCTGATAACCGGCAAATTCGCGTTCCTGTTTGTGCAGGGCTTTCTTCAGGTCGGCCTTATCTTTGCGATCGCCGGCATGGTCTATGGCGTCGACATCTGGTCGCGGTTTGCGGATTGGGCGATGATTACCGCTGCCGCATCGGCGGCCGCGGCCGGTTTTGGTTTGGTGCTGTGCATGCTGTGCCGCACCCGCCAGCAAGCGCAGACATTGTCCAATTTCTTGGTGCTGGTCTTGTCCGCCATCGGCGGCTCGATGGTTCCGCGCTTCCTGATGCCGCCGTGGCTGCAAGATATTAGCTGGGCCATACCAAACGCCTGGGCGATCGAGGCCTATCACGCGCTGTTGTGGCGGAACGCTCCGACCGTGGATCTCGTGTTGTTCGTGCTGCTGTTGACACTGGTGGCGATCGGCGCGGTGATGTCGGCTTGGCTCTTGCTGAAGGCCGAGCGGCGGGCGTAAGAATGGCCTGCGCCAAAGCCGGCATGACGGAGTGAGACAGCGATGCAGCTATTGGTGAATTGCTTGATCGTTGTCGCGACGGTCGCGGCCATGGAGGCCGTCGCGCGCTACAGCCATGAATACATCATGCATGGCTGGGGTTGGGCCTGGCACAAGTCGCATCATGAGATCGAGGGACACACTTTCGAGCGCAACGATCTCTATGCGGTGGTGTTCGCCATTCCCTCAGTGCTGCTGATCTACCTTGGCGTCGCGCACCAGCACTGGATCCTGTGGGTGGGCGTCGGCATGACCGCGTATGGTGTGCTGTATTTCCTGGCGCATGATGCACTGGTGCACAATCGCTGGCCGTTCCGACTGACTCCGAAGGGAAGATATCTGAAGCGGGTGGTGCAAGCGCATCGCATGCATCATGCCGTGCGCACCCGCCTGGGCTGCGTCTCGTTCGGCTTTCTTTATGCGCCGAACATCGACACGCTGAAGGCCGAGCTTAAAGCATTGCACGGCGGCGCGGTCGATCTCGCGGCGGTAACGGGCGTGGAGCAGCGCGATTGAGTGCGGTCGGTGCCGCCGTTCAGCGCGGCCTGGTCCACAATCCGTCGCGTGACGGCGTAGCCGACCGGCGATCGCGGACCGGCGCCAGCATTGCGTCGCACCCGCCGGCGATCACCGCCAACAGCTTCTGGGCTTTACCGGTTGAGACGCGCGCGTCCCAAGCCCGCGGCCCGCGGCGTCGCACTTCACGACCGATCTCGCGATAGACCCGCAATGCGGTGGCGATGGCCCAGCGCGATCGCAGCGGCAAATGCGCAATGCCAACGGTGCTCGACACATAATACCGGTCCGCAAGTGTGAGCAGCCGGGCGACGACAGCGGCGAGCGCCGGTCGATGGCGCGCATCGCCTATGGTCTCGGGACTGATGCCGGCTTCCGACAGCCATTGTTGCGGCAAATAAATGCGCCCGGCTTTTGCGTCATCGGTCACGTCGCGGGCGATATTGGTGAGCTGGAATGCCAGGCCGAGATCGCTGGCGCGATCGAGGATATTCTCGTCGCGCACGCCCATGATCCGGGCCATCATGACGCCGACCACGCCAGCGACGTGATAGCAATAACTCAGCGTATCCTCGACGGTCGCATATTTCCGGCCCGACACATCCATGGCGAAGCCGTCCAGCAATTCGAATGGGTGCCGGCGCGGGATCGCGTGTTTGTCCGTCACGCGCTGAAAGGCGGCGAACACCGGATCGGCCATCGGCTTGCCGTCCAGCGCATCGCCGGTCAACCGGCGCAATTCGGCCAGTTGGTGTTGCGGATCGTGCGCCGCCGTCGCTGCCGACTGAAAGCCGAGTTCCTGCCCGTCGATGGCGTCATCGCAGTGCCGGCACCAGGCATAGAGCAGGTAGGCGCTCGCGCGCGTTTCGCGATCGAACAGACGCGCCGCCGCGGCAAAGCTCTTCGAGCCTTCCTGGATAATGGTTTCGCTCAGGCGGACCAAATCGACCGGCGCGGTCATGCCGCGCCTCGCGCGGCTTGGCCGTCGGCGAGAATGATGCCGGCGGTGGCTTTGGCCGAGCCGACCACGCCAGGGATGCCGGCGCCCGGATGGGTGCCGGCTCCTACCAGATAAAGCCCTGCGATGCGCTTGTCGGCATTGTGGGTTCGGAAATAGGCGCTCTGGGTCAGAGTCGGTTCAAGCGAGAACGCCGAGCCGACATGCGCATTCAGTTCGTCGCGAAAATCGGCCGGCGTGAAAATCCGGCAGGTAACAAGGTCTTGCCGCAGTCCCGGCAGCAGCCGCTCCTCGAGATAGTGCAAGATGCGGTCGCGGTAGCGCGGCCCCTCGATCGTCCAGTCGAGCGGGGCGTTGCCGAGATGCGGCACCGGCGACAGTACATAGAAGGTGGAGCAGCCGGGCGGCGCGAGGTCTGGGTCGGTGACGCTCGGGGCATGCAGATAGAGCGAGAAATCGTCCGGCAGGTGATGCCCGTTGAAGATTTCCCGGATCAGCGCGCGATAGCGCTGTCCGAACATTACCGTGTGATGCTTGATCGCGGGGTGCGTCCGCTTTAATCCGAAATAAGTGACAAACAGCGACATGCTGAAACTTTTGCGCTTGAGGCTGCGCGTGGTTGCCGCCGCGCGCGACTCGTGGCCCAAGAGTTTGCCATAGGTGTGCATGACGTCGGCATTGCTGGCGACAATGCCGGCGGTCAGGTGGCGGCCGTCCTCGGTGACGACGCCCGATACGCGCCCGCCCAGCGTTTCGATGCGCGCGACCGGCGCGTTGAGCCTGATCTTGCCGCCGAGGTCCTCAAAATAGCGCGCGAGGCCGGCGATCAATGCGCCGGTGCCGCCCTTGGGGAACCACACCCCCCAGCGCCGTTCGAGTGCGTGAATCAGCGCATAGATCGCCGACGCCGAGAATGGATTGCCGCCAACCAGCAGCGAATGGAAGCTGAAGGCCTGGCGCAGATGCTCGTCTTTGATGTAATGCGCCACCTTGGCGTAGACGCTGCGGTAGCTTTGCAAACGCACAAGCTGCGGCGCCACCCGCACCATGCTGCGAAAATCCGCGAATGGCACGTGGCCGAGCTTGACGTAGCCTTCCTCCAGCAACGCCTCGGAATATTTGAGGAAGCGGTGATAGCCCTCGACATCGCTGGGCGACAACGCGGCGATCTGGCGGTCGAGTTCCGCCTGATCGTTGACATAGTCAAACACCGTGCCGTCGTCCCAGCGTAGCTGGTAGAACGGCGCAACCGGCAAGAGTTGCACGTAATCGGCCAGGCGTCGGCCGCCCAGCGTAAACAGCTCCTCAAGGCATCCGGGATCGGTAATGACGGTTGGGCCGGCATCGAAGGTGAAGCCCTGATCCCGATAGACATAGGCGCGACCGCCTGGCTTGTCGCGTTTCTCCAACAGCGTCGTTGCGTAGCCGGCGGCTTGCAGCCGGATGGCGAGCGCGAGGCCACCAAAGCCCGCGCCGATGACGATGGCTTTGTCCGGGGTCGATATCATGCGTTGTTGTGCCTCTTGAGCATCCGGGCTTCGGACAGGCATCCGAGCGCCGATCGTAGTGGCACCGGCGGTTTGCCGATGACGAGTCTTAAGCGGTCTGACCAAGTGAGCCGTGCGGCATAGAAGCGCTGCACCAGGGCGGTATCGAGCCGGTAGAATCGTTGCAAGATCGTATAGCGCTCCCGCGGATGGCCGGCCCGGAACATCATGCGATTCAACAGCCGGAAATAGCCGCGCTCCCGCCAGATCGTTTTGGCATGGGCGAGCAGCCGAGCGCTGACGCCGGCGCTGGTCAGCGCGCCGGCTTCGGCGTGATCGGCCAGCAGCATGGCAACGTGCGTTGCGTCGGGCAGCGAGTAACCGGTGGTCGGATGGAAAAACGCCGCCGCCAATCCAATGCGCGGCGCGCCCTCGGTTTGCAGCGCGAGATAGCGCTCCATGTCGCCTGCCAGGATGATCGGTAGCACGCCATGCTCGGTCCGCACGATCTCGGCGATCGTCCAACCCTGACGTTGTGCGTAGTCGGTAATGCGTGCGCGCAGGGCATCCATGGATAGGCTCGCGTCGTCGCTGTAATAGGTGTCTTCGATCAGGATTCGGTCGGCGGACAGCGGCAGGGTGTAGACGAAACGATAGCCGTTGTCCTGCGGCACGGTTGCATCCATGATGATTGGCAGGCGCTGTCGATGCGGCGCGGCAAGCCGCAATTCAAGCCCGAGAAATTTCTGAAATCCAAGCGCCAGAAACGGGCTGGGCTGGGCGCCGCGCGCATCGATCACGCAGGGCGCCCGCAGCACCGCGCCGGAAGCGAGCGTTACATGGTCGGCCGCCACCGCCATGACATCGGCCCCCAGAATGGCATCGTCCCCGAGCGTCGCGGCGACCACGGCATGGAAATGCTGCGAGGCGATCGAGTGGTAGCCGGTCGTCAATTCGCGCTCATAGCCGGGAAAGTGTACCCGGTATCCCGGCCAGGACGACGTGACCAGTGGCGCGATTGCGCGGGCCTCCGCGGCGCTGAGGTCGCTCTCAAAGAAGCTCCAGGTATGATTGCCGCCAAGCGTGGCGTCGCGTTCGAGCAGACGCAAGTTAAGCCCGGGCCGTCGTTGTTTGAGCAGCCAGGCGAGCAGTCCGCCGGATAGCCCGCCACCGACAATGATGATGTCAAAATCCGCGCGCTCCGCCATGCGAAGGGCTTAGGGCAGGGGGTGGGAGGTTGCAACATGGATTGGGTCGATGGGTCGCAGGCGAGGTGAGGCCGTGGTGAGGCCCGTTACAGAGGGGCATATTAAGCGCCGCGCATTGCGCCCGACGATCCTCCATTCGCAAACGGGATTGCCGCTTGATAACGCTTGCGCAAGGCCTGAAACTATTGAAAGTTCGAACGCCGCCAACGCGTCGCCGGCCTATGTCCGCTTGAGTGGGTTTGCGTTGCAGAATAGTTCGGGATTGTCCCTTGAGTTCCTCCACCATCATCGACATTTTCTGCCACATCTTCCCGGAGCGTTATTTCCAGGAAATGACCAAGGCCGCGCCCAATCTCGAAAACATGGGCAAGCGGCTCAAGCAGGTGGTCAAGCTGTTCGATCTTGACGCGCGGTTTCGCGAAATGGACCAGTTTGGCGACTACCGCGAGATCATCTCGCTGCCCAATCCGCCGATCGAGGACATTGCCGACGGCAAGCTCGGCCTGACACTGGCGCGGATTGCGAACGACGCCATGGCGGAATTGTGCCGCAAGCATCCCGAGCGGTTTCCAACCTTTGTCGCGGCGGTGTCGCTCAAAGACGTCGAGGGTTCGGTGGTTGAGGCGCGCCGCGCAATCAAGGAGCTCGGCGCCTGCGGTATCCAGGTCTACACGCCGAATGCCGGGCGTCCGCTCGACGATCCCATGTTCGAGCCGGTGTTTGCCGCGATGGCCGAACTCGATCTGCCGATCTGGCTGCATCCCGCGCGCGGCGCCAACCTGACCGATTATCCGGCCGAGGCGAAGTCGCGCTACGAAATGTGGTGGTGCTTCGGCTGGCCCTACGACACCTCCGTCGCCATGGTGCGGATGGTGTTCTGCGGTCTGTTTGATCGCTACCCGAAGCTCAAGGTCATCACCCACCATCTCGGCGGCATGATCCCGTATTACGACGGCCGTATCGGGCCCGGGTTGCAGGTGCTCGGCCAACGCACCTCCGACGAGGATTATTCGCAAGTGCTGCCGTCGTTGAAACGGCCGCACATGGAGTATCTCAAGGAGTTCTATGGCGACACCGCGATGTTCGGCGGCGGGGCGCATGCACTGCGCTGCGGGCTCGAATTCTTCGGGGCCGATCATGTGGTGTTCGCCACCGACACGCCGCTTGGTCCGATTGCACCCACCATCGAGGCGGTCAAGCGACTCGACCTGCCGGCCGATCAAATGCGAAAAGTGCTTAGTGGAAACGCCGAGCGACTGCTCAACCGAACCTTCAACTAATCCTCTTCAACGCGTTCACAGGAACAATTCAAATGGCACAGGCAAGGGGTATCCGCGCGGTCGGCTGGGTCGATTGCGCCGGCGGCGGACAGATTACGGTCGAGAAGGGCATCACCTATGTCGGCCATATGTCGGCGCCGCACGGCACCAGCATCTTCGACACCCGCGACCCGAAAAACGTGCGGCGCCTTGCCAGCATCGAAATGCCCAAGGGCACCCATTCGCACAAGGTGCATGCCAAGGACGGCATTATGGTCGTCAATCATGAACAGGCCGGTCAGCCGCCTTCGGATTGGCGCGGCGGCTTCGGCGTCTATGACGTCAGCGATCCATCCAAGCCCAAGCCGATCACGCGCTGGGAAACCGTCGGCACCGGCATGCACCGGTTTTCGTTCGATGGGCGCTATCTCTACGGTTCGCCGACGCTGCAAGGCTATGTCGGCAATGTGATGGGCATTTTCGATCTGAAAGACCCCGCCAAGCCGGAACTGGTCGGGCACTGGCACATGCCGGGGCAGTGGACCGCCGGCGGTGAGACGCCGAGCTGGCCCGCGACCCACCACCGCTGCCACCATCCGCTCCGCCTCGGCAATCGGCTTTACACCAGCTATTGGCAGGGCGGGTTTGTGATTATCGACATCGAAGATATGAGCAAGCCAAAATTCGTGTCGGGGCTCGATTGGTCGCCGCCTTATCCGTGCCCGACCCATAGCGCGGTGCCGGTGCCGTTCGAGATCGCCGGCCGCAAAATCCTGTTGGTCGCCGACGAGGACGTGATGCACATGTTCGAGGGGCCGCCGGCGTTTCTCTGGGTGGTCGACATCACCCAGGAAGACAAGCCGGTGCCGTTTGCGTCGTTCCAGGTCGAGGAACTCGACGGCACGCCGCAGCCCAAGCACTCCGGCTGCCACCAGCCGGTCGAAAACATCGTCGGCACGGAAGTCCCGACCGCCTGGTTCATGCAGGGCCTGCGGGTGATCGATATCGCGCGTCCGCGCGCTCCCAAGGAGGTAGCTCGGTTCGTGCCGGACCCGCCCAAGGACTGCGATCATCCGCTGTCGAACGACGTATTCGTCGACGACCGTGGCTTGATCTACCTGCTCGACCGCCAGCGCGGCTTCCATATCCTGGAGCGGGTGTAGGCTTTTCTAAATTTTCTGCATTCTCGGCTTGATTTCTCTGCCAACTTGGCAGCAAGAAACAGGCTGGGCATTTGGGCCGCGCGTATCGCATTGTCGGGGAGAAGGAAACTATGAAGCTTTGTCGTTTTGATGAGGATCGGCTCGGTGTTGTGCGGGGCGATATGGTGCATGACGTCACCGCGGCCCAGGACGAAATCCGCAAGAGCGCACGCTATGACATGAAGGGTGACGCCGTGATCGCGGCGCTGCCGACATGGCGTTCGCGCATTGAGGAGATGGCGGCCAAGGCGCCGGGCAAGCCGTTGTCGTCGGTGAAGCTGCTGTCGCCGGTGGCGCGGCCTTCAAAGGCGATGGCGGCGCCGACCAATTACAAAAAGCACATCGACGAGATGCGCAGCCGGACCGATCTGCCGCGCGACGCCACCCGCGCGCCGCCGGATATCGGCAAGGCCGGTATTTTTCTCAAGGCCAACTCATCGATCGTCGGCCCGTCGGAGGGCATTCCGCTCCGTTTCCCCGATCGCCCCAACGAGCACGAGATCGAACTGGTGATGATCATCGGCAAGCAGGGCACCGATATTCCGAAGGCCAAGTTCAAGGATTACGTCGCCGGCTATGCGATGGGCCTCGACATGACCTGCCGCGGTTCCGAGGATCGCAGCTTCCGCAAGTCGATCGACGGCTATTCGGTGATCGGCCCGTGGATGGCGACGGCCGACGAGATCGCCAATCCCGACGATGTCCTGATCACGCTCCATTGCAACAACGAGTTGCGCCAGACCGCCGACACCAAAGACTTGATCTATGATTGCGGCCGGCTGATCGAATTCGCGTCGTCATTTTATAC
This sequence comes from Xanthobacteraceae bacterium, assembly GCA_022841625.1. Lineage (GTDB taxonomy): Bacteria > Pseudomonadota > Alphaproteobacteria > Rhizobiales > Xanthobacteraceae > VAZQ01. The sequence goes on along the minus strand of JALHRD010000005.1, from coordinate 152,996 downwards.
GCTCTATCCGGGCGACGTGTATTTCACCGGCACGCCGCATGGCGTCGGTCCGGTGAAGGCCGGCGATACCCTGCGCGGCAAGTGCGACGCGCTTGGCGAGCTTGTCATCACCGCGCGGCAACATAAGATCGGCGGATAACCCGTCGAACCAAAAGGGAGGCAGGAGCCATGATCAAAGTCAGGCGCCTTGGCCATGCGACGATTTCGACGCCCGACATGGACGGGCAAGTCGACTACTACGGCCGCATTCTCGGATTGCGCGTGGCCGAGCGGAGCAAAGACCGCGCCATCCTGGTCAGCAAGCAGGGCTTTGAGGCGATCGAATTGGTGAAGGGCGAAAAGGGCCAGTTGCAACGGCTGTCATTCCAGATCGCGCCCGGGACCGATCTCAACGACGTGGTCAAGGAGTTGCAAAAACTCGGCATCAAATCGGACAGGCGCAGCGGGGTCACGCCCGGCATCGCCGAGGCGGTTACGTTCCTCGATCCGAAGGGCACGCCGATCGACCTCTACGCCGAATACAAATTCGCCGAGGCTGGCCAGCCCGCCTCTTTCAACATCCTCAAGCTCGGTCACGTCGCTTATCGCGTGCTCGACGTTCAGTCGGTGGTGAAATTCTATACCGACGTGCTCGGCTTTCGGGTTTCGGATTGGCGCGGCGATTTCTTCGTATTCATGCGCTGCAACACCGATCATCACACGCTTAACTTTATCATCGACGAGAAGCCGCAGCTGCACCACATCGCCTTCGAGGTGCTCGATTGGTCGGAGATCAACAAGGCTGGCGACTGGCTCGCGCGCAACAAGATCCATCTGGTGTGGGGACCGGGACGCCATATCATCGGCCACAACGTCGCGACCTATCACCGTAATTCCGATGTGGTGCGGGTCGAGATCTTCACCGAGATGGACCAGATGAAGGACGAGGCATTGGGCTATTTCGATCCGCGTCCTTGGCACCAGGAATTCCCGCTCTATCCCAAGATGCACGGACCCGAAACGCTGCGAAATTATTGGGGCTATGGCTCCGAGCGCGTGATCCAGGGCTACCAGACCAATGAATTACCGCAATACGAAGCGATCCGCGGGTAGCTCTACGCCGCCTTGGCGGCCGCTTCGTCGGTCGCCCACACCGCCTTGAGCGCCGGCCGCTCGCGCATGCGCGCGAGCCAGGCGGAAACTTTCGGCGTCGCCGTGGTGTTGAGCAGATCGGGATAGAACTCCGCAAAGCGGTCGACAAACGGCACCAGGTCGATGTCGGCCAGGGTGTATTGCGCGCCCATCAGCCAAGGGCCGGCGCCGAGACTGGCTTCCATCCGCGTCAGGATCAGCGATGCCGCCTTGTGGCCGGCGTCGAGATCCTGTTGGCCAAAGCCGCCGCGCGCCACTTTGGCCCAGCGCTCCTTGCGCTCGGTGAGCGGAATGCGATCGATCTTCTGTTGCAGGTCGCTTGGATTGAACTTGTCGGTATAGGCCTTGAAACCGGGCCACACCCGCGGCACCACGCCGGAAAGCCCGTGGTCGCTGGCGAGCTTGGTCCAAACCCGCATGCGTGCCTTGTCGAGCGGATTGTTCGGTCGCAAGCGGATGTGCTGATCGTATTTCTCGTCAAGATATTCGTTGATCAGCATCGAATCGGTGATCGCTTCGCCGTCGTCGACCAGCGTCGGCACCACGCCATTGGGATTGAGCTTGAGATAGGCCGGCGTGTGCTGTTCAAAGCCGCGCAGATTGAGAAAATGACTGGTATAGGCGAGGCCCTTTTCCTTCAGGCACAGCCGCGCCTTGCGCGAGCAGGTGGTATGGCCGCCGTGATAGAGCTCAAGCATCGAATACCTCCGTGGTCTATGTCGCGGGCCGTTAGAAGCGCGTCGTCAGCGCAGTCAACCATTCCGGCGATGCCTCGACCAGAAACGTCTCGATCATCTTGTCGAGATTGCTGACAATGAGCAACCCGGTCGCGATCAGGATCGCACCCATCGCCAGCTTGCCGCGTTGGCCGGCAGCCAGCAGCCGATTGCGCCAGCGCATCATGGCTTCGCGCGACAAAAACCCCAACAGCACCAGCGGAACGGCCGCGCCCAGGCCGAAAGCCAGCATGGTGACGGCGACCGAGCCGAGCGCGGTCTGTTGCGACGCCAGCACCGACGCCGCGCCCAAGGTCGGTCCGACGCAAGGGCTCCACACCGCGCCGAGCAGCAGGCCGACCGCGAATTGGCCGCCAAGCCCGCTGGTCGAAAACCCGCCGAAGCGCTGTTCGGTCCAGTTGCCGACCGGCCCGGCGGCCAGCGCGAATTGCGCTTGCAGCCGCGGCGCCAACAACACGGTCCCGACCACGATCAGCAAGACGCCCGCGACCGTGCGGAACACGCCGCCATCGAGCCCGATTGCAAAGCCGACGGTGGCGACCAGGAGGCCGATGGTGACAAACGACAGCGCAAGCCCGGCTGCGAGCGCCAGCGGGCCGGCGCGATGCTCGCTCAGCGCCGTGCCCAGCACGATCGGCAATAGCGGCAACACGCAGGGCGACAGCGTCGAAAGGATGCCCGCCAGAAATGCCAATACGGTCGTGGTCATCAGGACGATCTACCAAAGCGCCCTGTTACAGCGCCTTGGCCAGCAATTGCTGGATCGAGTTGGCGTTGGAGTCGCCGGTCGAGCGGGCAATTTCCTTGCGACCCTTGAACACGATCAGCGTGCTTTGCTTTTGCACGTTAAAGCGCCGCAGCAGGTCCTTCTGGCTGTCGAAGTCGATCTTGAAGGCGACCATGCGTTTGAATCGCGGCTCGGTGCCGAGCTTGCTCAAGATCGGCTCCTGTAGCTTGCAGACCGGGCACCACGGCGCATGTATTTCGACCAGGATTGGTTGATCGGCGGCTTGGGCGGCTTCAAAAGCCTTCTGATCGAACGCCCGCTTGGTCAGTGCCTCGGACTTGGCGCCCGCCAGGACAACGATGCCAAGGGCGACTGCCGTCAGAATGAATCGTCGTTTCAACATTCGCTAAACCCCCGTTATGGACATTGACCTCAGCGATGCTAGCGCGTCGCTTGCGCCGTCCCTATTCACGAAAAGTCCCGTAGCGATCACAACCTCGTAATCGGCGCCGATTGTTGCGGCGATTCACTTCACCAACTGCCGGATTTGCGCGATCACCTCGGCGGGCGCGGTGTGAACCCGGTCGAGCAGGGCATTGATCTCGGCGCCGGTGATGGGGTCGATCTCCATCCTCTGCGATCTGGCCTCGGCCAGGAAGGCGTCGTCTTTCATGGTCGCATCGAAGGCGGTGCGTAACGCGGCGATGCGATCGGCCGGCACGCCGGGCGGCGCGACGAACGGCCGGCCCATCACCTGTTCGGTAAAGACGATCTCGAACATCTGCCGCGCTTCAGGCGTCGTCATTGCTTCGATCGCAGTTGGCACCTCCGGGAAGCTCGCGCTGCGCTTCATACCCATCTGCATCACCGCCCGCGCGGTGCCGTCCTTGATCCAGGGAATCATCCGTCCGAGCGTCGCGGCGCTGGTGCCGCCCGACACATAGGCTTCGACCTCGCCGCGTTCGAACGCCACCAGCGCTTCCGGCGATCCCGGATAGCCTTCGATCGGCCGGAGCTTGGTGCCATAGAGTGCGTTCAACATGCGCGGATAGACCGAGGTCGGCGCATTGCGCGCGGTCGAGCCGGCGGTGACCTCGCGTGCCTTGACGTCGTCGAGCGAACGCAGACCCTTGCGGGTCGAGATGATGAACAGCCCGACCTCCTGCTGCGGCGAGCCGATCCATTGGAATTTGCGGGCGTCGAACTGAATGCCGGGCTGGAATAATTGCACGGTGCCGACATTGCGTGACAGCGCGCCTATCGCGGTACCGTCTTGTTCGGCGACCGCGTAGAGATGATTGGCGGCGCGGATGCCTTCGGCGCCAACCATATTCTGTACGATCACCATCGGTTCGCCCGGGATATGGCGAACGATGTGCTTGGCGAGCAGTCGCGCATATTGATCGTAACCACCGCCGACCGTCGACGAAACGTAGAGATTGATCCGCTTGCCACGGAAGAAGTCCGCGGCTGACTGCGCGGCGGCATCGAAGGGCAGGGCGGCGCTCCATAGCAATGCGAGCCAGCAAACGAGTATCGCCGGGCGCATCGCCTTGCTCCATTCGCGGTGGTTGTGCCGCGGGTTACCCTCCCCCCGCGAAGCGGAGGGGAGGGTCGGCGCGCGCGCTTGCGCGGGCCGGGGGGGGGGGCGCTTCAATCGGGCGTGTTCGGCCCCCCACCCCCGACCCCTCCCCACCGCTCGCAAGGGCTCGCGGGGGGAGGGGGGCGGAGGGATCGTCTGCGCTTTGGTCACCTGACCGCCTCGCTGTTGTTAGGTCGAGGAATCAATTTCATTGCGGACTTATTTGTCCATCGTCGGGTCGAGCACGATCTTGCCGGCGACTTCGCCGGTCTCGGTGAGTCGATGCGCCTCGGCCGCCTGCGACAGCGGCATGATCCGTTCGATCTGTGGCTTCACTTTGCCGTCCGCTGCTGCGGCGAAGCATTTCGGCAGATCGGACGAATCGTGGCCGGGCTGGCCGCGGATGGTGATTTGCTTGTGATAAAGATGCGCGAAATTGATCACGACGTTGGGGCCGCCATGGGCGCCGGCAGTCACCAGCCGGCCGCCAAAGCCCAGCGCCATGAACGCCAGCGGCAGCACCTTCGAGTTGGCAATGTTGTCGTAGATTACGTTGACGCCCTTGCCGCCGGTCAGCCGCAGCACTTCGTCCTGGATATTGTGGGTGTTGTAGTTGACGGCGTGGTCGGCGCCGAGCGCGCGGCCGCGGGCGCAGCGCTCGTCGGAGCCGGCGGCCGCGATGACGGTGGCGCCGGCGATGTTTTTTGCCAGCTGAATGCCAACGCTGCCGAGATTGCCGCCTGCGCCCATGATCAGCACGGTCTCGCCCTGCTTGAGTTTGGCGACGTTGAACAGAAGGTTCCAGGCGGTCGGGACGTGGCGCATCACCACCGAGGCGTCGCGGAAGTCGAGGCCGGCTGGCACATCGACCGTGGCGCAGGCCGGCACGCAGACCAGTTCGGCAAAGCCGCCCTGCCGCCTGATCCCCATCATGCCTTCAAGGCCGCTATAGCCGGCGCGGTCTTCCGGGCAGATATCGATCGGCATGGTGCCGGCGGCCGCGACCCGATCGCCGATCTTGCGGCGGCTGACGCCGGGGCCGAGTGCATCGATCACGCCGGCGCAGTCGACGCCAGGAATCAGCGGCAGTTCCGGCTTGCGAAACATCTCCTTGCCGGCGCGCAAACTGACATCGAGCACGCGGTTGACCGTTGCGGCATGCACCCGAATGCGGACTTCGCCAGAGCGGGGCTGGGGATCGGGCCAGTCCTGATACTTCAGATTTTCCGGCGGGCCGAACTGGTGGATGACATTCGCTTTCATGCGTCGTGCGGTCCTTAGGGAGCTTGGTTTGGATCGGTCGGTCGTGGAACGGCTATAGCCCGCGGTCCGCAGGCGTGAAAGGGGCTTTGAGTAGCGCTGGCAGAGGCGCTAAGGTTGCACATCGAAGCTCCAGAAGTGCGAGGAAACGACCTAATGACGATTTCAATGTACAAAGTCTCGGTGCCGATTTTCGTGCAGTTTTTGACCGGCCAATCGAATTGCATCGATAAGGCGGTGGCGCATATCGAAGCCAAGCAGCTCGACCCCAATTTCCTGTTCAACATGCGGTTGTTTCCCGACATGTATCCCTATTCGCGCCAGGTCCAGCAGGCGACCACCCATGCTATGCGCTGCTGCAGCGCGCTGGCCGGCACCGAGATGCCGAACATGCCCAACACCGAGGCCAATTTTGCCGAGCTGAAGGCGCGGGTCGGCAACGCCATCGACTATGTGAAGGGCTTTAAGCCAAACCAGATCGATGGCACCGAAGACAAGGACATTACGCTGAAGCTCGGCAGCAACGAGCGCAAGTTCACAGGGCAAGGGCTGCTGCTCAACTTCATCCTGCCGAATTTCTATTTCCACTGCACCACCGCCTATGACCTGCTGCGCCATTGCGGGGTCGAGCTTGGCAAGCGCGACTTCACGAGCCAGCCGGTCAATCTCTAGAGCGGCGGGACAGCGCGGCGCTTTGCCGCCGCGCACCATGGCCGTCCCGCGGGTACAAGGGCGTAACCGCGGGGCGGCATCTTGCCGGGTGATGAACTTGCGCTCCATCGGCGACACGGAGAGCCGCCTATGCTGCAAAGTCGACGTTATGGTTTGAACGATTGGATGCTTGGCGCCTGCGCGGCATTCACGGTCGCCACGAGTGTGCCGGCCGCGGCGCAGACGCCCGAGCAGTTCTACAAGGGCAAAACCGTCACGATTATGCTCGGCCACCCGCCGGGCGGCTCCTACCATATGTATGCGACGCTTGCCGCGAACCACATCAAGCGTCACATCCCGGGCAACCCGAACGTCATTATCGAACATCGTCCCGGCGGCGGTGGCGTGCGCGCGATCCGGCACTTCCATAGCAACGCGCCGCGCGACGGTTCGGTCATCGCATTGTTTCCCGAGACCATGGCGCACACCGAAATTCTGCAGCCTGAAGTCGGGCAATGGAAAACCTTGGAGATGACTTACCTCGGGACGTTTTCGGGGGTTGGCGCGGTTTTGATGCGGCGGCCGAATTCGCCGGCCAAGACGATCGCGGAAATGCGCAAGATCCAATCGACCGTCGGCTGCACCGGCAAGACCTCGCAGGCCTATCAGACCGCCGCCCTGATGAAGAATCTCGGCGGCTTCCAGTTTCGGATCATCTGCGGCTATCCGGGTTCGGCCGACTATGTCCTGGCGCTGATGCGGGGCGAGGTCGATCTCGCGCCGAGTGCCTGGCTGCAATGGCGCACGTCGCATGTCGACGAAATTGCCAGAGGCACGATCGTTCCGGTGATTCAGACCGGGCTGCGGCGTAACCGCGAACTGCCCGACCTTCCGCTGATGCAGGAGGTGATCGACGAACCGGTGGCGAAGCAGATCATTGAATTCGCCTCGGCGTCGACTGCGTTCGGCCGTGCATTGGTTGCGCCACCCGGCGTTCCGGCCGATCGGATCGCGGCGTTGCGCGGCGCGTTCGATAGCCTGGTCCGGGACCCGGCTTTCCTCAGCGATGCCGAGCGCGCCAAGGCGCAGATTGAGCCGACCTCGGGCGAACAATTGCAAAAGGATTTGATCGCGCTGTTCAAGGCGCCGTCGGACATTGTCGAGAAAGCGAAAATCGCGATGGATTGAGCGCGGCGCCCATTCGATCGCGCAGGCCCCGATCGTGCGCGATCTCTTACATCTTACACCCTCATAGGGCGCGCTGTAAGATCGCTGAAAATCCGAATTCATGCGATTTACCAGTTACTTATCTCGAAAGTCTTACACTCTTACCGCTATTTCAACGTGATCGTTTGCCGCGCGCGTCTTACTGGCGGCTGTAAGATCGAACAAGGCGGAATTCATTTGCGTCTCCAGTGACTTGGCCGGTCGATCTTGCTGACATCACGATTTTTCTGCGCATTGCGGGCATCGCACGGAACGCTCGGCTGGTCATTCCAGGCTCGCGCCTTTTTCTCGCGGCTCGGTGCGGCGCCGGCAGGCGGAAAGCTTTGCACGGCAATATGGTGGGTCAATGATACGTCACGCGGCGCTGTGGACGTGTGAGCACCGGCTTGGTGCATAACGTCGCGCCGCCTGCGTCCCGAATACGGGAGAAGTTCCCGTGCCATGCGGGCAACCCGCGCGGCGTGCTCTATCCACATAAATCGTAACGAAGAACCAGCCTCAAGCGCTGTCCGCCCGTGCCTGCGACCCGCCTACGCTCGGTTCGCGCTGCGGCGGGTTTCGAGCCCGCCCAAGCGCGTAGCGCAAGGGCGGAAGCCCAGCGACAACGCAAAATTCCTGGATGCCCGCTGAGCGCGGGCGTGAGCGCAGGAAAGACCGCCTCAGTGAGCCGTCGCCCGCCATGAGCCAAGCGAAATGCGGGACTGCCCGTCCTGGTTTTCGCCGCCGCTCGATCCGGACTGCATCCACTCGATTCCGCTATTTGAGTGGTGCGGACATCACGCATCGATCACGCGACGCGAATGACTCGAAGGCGACATTTCGCCGGCCGGGGTTTCGTGCTGTGCTGCGATGCTCTTTATTCCCGGCCCCGTGTCATTTCCGATCTGGCCCTATGTCTTTGATAAAGGCTAGAAAAATGTGCCCTTGACGTGTATCACTTTGCGCCCTATATTGTTACCTATTAGGTAATAATATATCATTGAGCGATATTACCCAGAAGGGTAACAAATGGAAATCTGGGCCAAGGGGAAGCTCAAAGCGGCGCTCGAAAACGAGGCAATCTGTCAAAAGCAATATGGTCGCGACATGACGAAGAAAATCATGATGCGGGTTAAAGAGCTACGCGCTGCCGACTCGCTCGCAGATTTCTGGCCCCCTATGTCCGGACCCGAGCGTTGCCACGAGTTAAAAGGTGATCACGCGGGAACGTTCTCCATCAATGTGAAGCAGCCCTACCGCCTGTTATTCGTTCCGATCGAAGAAAACGCGTCCAAAGATCGCTCTGATGAGCAAAAGCGCTGGGCTTCGATAACAAAGATCGAAATCGTAGCGATTGAGGATACCCATGGATAGCGATCACAAGATTTCTCTTCTTGAGACCACAGCTGTATCGCATCCTGGCGAGGTTGTAGTCGACTATCTTGAATTTCACGGATGGGCGCAGCGGGATCTTGCCCGACGTACGGGGCTCACGCCAAAGACCATTAGTGAAATCTGCAATGGAAAAGCGCCCATCACGCCGCAGACGGCGCTTGCTTTCGAGAAGGTACTACAGCGACCAGCGCATTTCTGGCTCAACCTGCAACGTCAACATGATGAGGCAGAAGCTCGACAGCAGGATCTCGCCAAATCCGCTCAATGGGTGGACTGGGCGCGCAAATTTCCGTTGAAGGAGATGAAAAAGCTTCGGTTCTTGAATCCAGGAAAATCAGAAGTGGATGCGCTGCTGAGTTTCCTTGGCGTTTCTTCGCCAGAAAGCTGGAACACTGTGTGGGGTAATTTTGATGTTGCGTATAGACAAACCAGAAAATTCACGAAGAGCGTAGAATCCATTTCAGCGTGGGTCCGTGAAACCGAGCTTGTCGCCGCGAAACTTCAAACCGCCGGTTTCGATGAACAGTTGCTCCGCGCTTCTATTGACATACTAAGGCAGCTCACGAGAAAGCGGGCCGAAGAGATTATGGAGCCGATCCAAAGCATTTGCGCAGCAGCTGGGGTCGCTGTTGTCTGGGTGCCAGAATTGCCGCACTCGGGAATTAGTGGTTGTGCACGCTGGCTGCCTGACAAGAAGGCGCTTGTCGGCCTGACACTCCGGTACAAGACCGACGACCAGATGTGGTTCACGTTTTTCCATGAAATAGGCCATATTCTTCTTCATAGGAAGACGCGATCATTCGTGCTCGACAATGCCGCGAACGACCTCTCTGATCGAATTGTTGACCCCGAGATGCAGCGCTACGAAACAGAGGCTAACCAGTTCGCGGGGGACGCGCTGATCCCGCCCAAAGCGTTGGCCGAATTTCTGCGAAAGAACGATCTCACGAATGAAGGAATTCACGACTTTGCTGAGGCGATTGGCGTCGGTCCCGGAATAGTTGTCGGTCGTCTCCAATTTGAAGGGATTTTAAAGCCGCATCAGGGCAACGCCCTTAAGCAAAAGCTGAATTGGCAACTTGCAGAAGATGCCTAAGCGGCCACGGAGGCAATGATGATTGGAAAAATTTTCATAACCAGCAGCGGATATGATCCGCAACTTGGGAAGCATGTCAAAGACCCGTATCTCGGACCAAATGCGAGCCTCGGAGCTTGTCGCCCAGACATCAGGCGCCAAATTAAAGAAGGTGACCATATATTCGTGATATCGGGCAAGCTCCCCAATGTTCGCCAATTTGTCATGGGCGGCTTTGAAGTGGTGAAAAAAATAGATGCGCAGCAAGCATACCAAATGTTTCCGGATCAGCGCCTTCATCTGCGTGACGACGGCCAACTAACCGGGAACATCATAGTGGACGCCAATGGCGCGCAGCATCAACTTGACGGTCATAATCCGCCGACCTTCGCCAAGCGTGTTTCCAACTACATCGTGGGCACCAACAGCATTGCCTTGGTCAAACCCAACGAGATCGCGCTTGGCCGCGAACAAACGCTCGATGTCCTGCGTGAAATCCTTAAGAAGAACGGTGGATCGCCTTGGGAGATCGTGGGTCATTACGGTTCGCAACTGACAGAAGAACAAGTTCACCAACTACGTGCATGGTTGCTGTCCCTAAGGAAAGCGGCCAAAGCGGCCTAGGAATCTCGAATCGTGAATTCGAACGTGAGGCAATTGGAATTATTCGGTCTACAAATGAAAACAGTGCAAGAGCATAACAGCGCCTGCGATATAAAGCCCGTCGGAAAGCGACGAGATGGCGGTACACGATACTGGTGTCTCGCACACAAAGCCGATGCCACCGCGAAGTATGGCCGGCGTGCGAAGGTCTGCCGCGCGGCACATCTTCCGCCCATCTTGCCTGAAGATATCCTCGAACTGGACCTGGACCAGTATCCGGGCGGAGTCGCACTGTGGGGTGCTGTTCCGCCCATCTATGATACGACACGCCTACCGCTCGATCTTGGTATCCATGTTCATGCACGAAAGAAAGCCGGCGGCAACAAAGTTATAGACCGTACTTATCGACGAGTGAGGTTGATCGGTCGCCAGCATCCATCGAACGGATTACTGATTTCCGAAACCGACGCTGTGTACTACATGGTCGGCAGCGTATTCGGATTCGATACACGTCACGTTCGATGCACATTCTGCGGATACGCCCACCTCGATAAGGACTGGTTCAGTATCCACCCGCATCGTCGTCATTTATGCGCAGGTTGCGGTAGAAACTTTCGCGATGCCATCTCAGGCATTGGGAATCCGATTCGTACAACACAGGAAATTTTAGGGCTGCTTCCGCGGAAGCCCACGAAAGCGGCAAAATCCCTTTCACTTCGACAGCGCGACTATCCAGGTGGAATACAAATCTGGGGTTCCAACCCCGCAATCATTTGGTCCTCCCAAAAGCCCGAGAAAGAAGGCATCCATGTGCACGCTTACAAACGAGACGGCGAACTAGCCAAGCCTGACGAGACCTTCTCTGCCGTGGAGATAGACGGCGTGAGATTGGATCCAGTCATGGTTCGTACACTAATGGCCCAAAACTCGTTGCCGCATCTCGAAAGCCGAGTCGTTCCACTGAAGTGCGATTGCTGTGGCGCAATGGAATTTAGTGCGAGTGAGCAAGCCTTCACCCCAGTCGTCGGACGGACGTGTTCGAAGTGCGGCGGTGATCTTAGTGGACCAACTCGGTTGCGCAAAACGATCGGTAATCCATTAATAGCAACCTTAGAGCGCTTGGCGCGAAGTTCGCCTCGACTTCCGCAGAAGCACGCAACGGGTTTGCTGCCAGAAACGCCATAATCCCGTGTTGTAGAGATGGCGCTTATTGGCCCATCACGGCGAACCGGAAATCTCGGCCGTCGGCGTCGAGCGAAAGTGCGCTTCCTTCTCGCGGTGCGCCGTGTAAAAATAAACCGCCCGCTGCGCTTGTCGCAGCGGGCGGCGTCAATATCGCAATGTCAGTTCGCGGCGAAGCAGTACAGCAGGCCGGCGCCGCCGGACGATATCAGCGCGGGGGCGCTGCAGCCGCGCGAGGGATGCGAAGCGTTCCACGACTTTGACGGTGCGTCGTCGCGCAGGCCGGCGCGGTCGTGATGGCCGACCATCGCCGCGCCATCGCCGCCGCTGGTCCAGTTGCCGCAGGTCATGTCCTTGCCGGCCGGTGGCGCGGTGCCGTCCGCCTGGGAGCCGGTGAGGATGTCGTGCTGGTTGACCACGAAAGTCCGGCCCGGAATCTTGCGGCCGGTCTCGGCGAGGCCGGTATCCTCGTTGATCTTGTTGTTGTCGGAATGCAGGTCGGCGACATTGGCCGCGATCTGCAAGCCGGCGGCATTGACCCACGGCCCATTGCCGATGCGGTCACGCGCATTGATCGCTTTGGTGCCGCCGCTTTCCTGGACGCTGAGATAGGCGCGCCAGGTCTTGGCGCCGGCGCCGGCCTTGGCGGCGAGCGCCTGGCAATGCTTGTCGGCGCCCTCGATGCCACCGTAATTGGCGCCATTGGGCCCGCCGGTCGAGGTGATGAAGAAGGTCATGTTGGGAAACTGCGGTGGCTGCTGCTGCGCCATCAGGTCCCCAGCCATGACCAACGGCATCATCGCCGCGGTCGCGAACGCGATATGTTTTAACTGCATTCCATCCTCCCTTGGTCCGATCGGCGAAGTCCGTCGGACAATGCCGCAGTGTGAAATGAACCTGTGGCACTAGCAAGACAATGCGGCGGGCCCTACAGGGCTATCGCATATGGATATCCGCCTCGTCCTGAGAGGCTGGCCGGAAACAGTCGCAAGCAAATCGGGCCTCTCTCCGCCCTCATCTGAGGGCCGCGCAAACGCGCGGCGTCTCGAAGGATGGGGCGGCCCCATGCTTCGAGACGCATCGCAGCGCTTTGGCGCTGCGATGCTCCTCAGCATGAGGCCAAACTCTATATGCGATTGCCCTGTCGGGCCCTACTGCAATCCGGCGGCCTTCAAATATTGCAGATCGATGAACCGTTCGGCCGCCGGTAGCGGGGGCTTCAGCGCGCCGGTAATGCCGAGCAGTTCGATCACCTTGGCGACCCCCGGCAGGCTGATCTCGGCCTGCCGCGGCATCACGCCGCGGTCGGGCTCGTAATAGAACGCCAGCATGGCGCGGGCAACCTCCGGCGGTGCGTCGGTTGTCGCCGCCAGGATGCCGACCACCTCGTCACGGCTTTTGGGATCGCGCATGAAGCGATAGGCGTCGCCGAAGGCGCGGGCAAAGCGAACCGCCAAGTCTTTGTTGGCCGCCGCCCAGTCGCGCCGCGCGGCGATCACGTTGAATTGCAGCACCGGGATCACCTCAAGCGAATCGCCGAGCTTGGTGTAGCCCTTGGCGGCAAACATGATGTCGTCGGGCTGGCCGAGCGGCACCGCGTCACATTCGCCGCTGCTCAAACATTTGGCGCGGGTCTGGGTGCCGATCAATTCGGTGGTGCGGTAATCGCCATCCTTGAGCCCATGCTTGGCAAGCAGCAGCCGGCTGGAGATCGAGATCGTGTCGACCGGCAGCGACATCGCAAACATTTTGCCCTTGAGATCGGCAAACGACTTGATGTTGGGTTTGGCGATCACGCTGAAAATCGTATTGGCGGGGCCGCCGACAATGGCGACGGCGTTCGAGCCTTTCAGCGCGCCTTCAATCAGATAGGGCGTGGCGGTGTGGCTGACATCGACAATATTCTTGTCGAGCCCTTCGATCATGTGATGCACGCCGGGCAGGCGGATGACCTCAAGGGCGATGTTCTCGCGCGTCAGGAAGCCCTTGCGTTGCGCGGTGTAGAGCGCGAGCGAGGAAACGCTCTTGACCGAGCCGCCGATTTGGCCAAAGCGCAATTTATCTTGCGCCTGCGCCGCGATCGGCAGGCCGACGAGCATGGCGGCAATTGCGACTATTAGGCGGTGATACATGTGAGGGCACTCCTTCAATCAATGTGCAACATAGCGCTTGGCTTGATCGAGTGGGGCCTTTGGCGTTGCGACCGAGGCTGCGACCATGGCCCGCATCAGTTCGCCTTGGTCGCGTGCGCGCGCAGTTCGTCCTCGTTGACGTCGGTGCCCCAGCCCGGTCCGTTAGGCACGATGAATTCACCGTTTTCGACGGTGTAAGGTTTGGTCAGGAGCTTGGATTTCCAGGGCACTTCGTCGACGTCGAGTTCCATAATGCGGAAATTGGGCACCACCGCCGCGAAATGCGCGGAGATGACGGTCGCCAGCGGTCCTGAATAATTATGCGAGGCGACATTGACCTCGTAGGAATCCGCCATTGCCGCCATGCGTACCGATTCCGGCAGGCCATTGTATTCTGAATCGATAATAGCGACATCAGCGCAGCTTGCATCGAGATAAGGCCGCAGCGCGCGGCGCCCAAGGATGGTCTCAAGCGAGGCAATCGGCGTGGCGGTGGAGGCCCGGATCAGCGCCAGCGCCTTGGGGTCGTGGCAATCCATTTCCAGCCACAGCAGGTCGAACGGTTCGAGCTTCTTGGCAAAGCGCCGAAAGCCCTCCGGTTTGTAGTTGAAATTGAGGTCGAGCATCAGCCGCACGCCCGGTCCCGCGCCCTCGCGCAGCGCCGAGAGCTGGGCGAGGGTGGCTTCGAGCACGGCCTCCGGCAGGTTCAACTCCGGATGGCCCATGCCGCGGGTCGAGCCCGGGGTGTATTGGCGGCCGCCGTTCCGGTCGAACAGCAGCACATTGGTCTTGATCGCAGTAAAGCCGCGCTCGCGCGCTTCGCGGCCGGCGATCTTGAGATCGTCCAGGTTGCGCACCGGCGGTTTGTCGATCACCTTGCCGCCGAACAGCGAGGCCCAGCGCGCCCGCACCACGCCGCAGCGCGACCAATAGGTCGGAATGCGTTCGCGCACCGCGCCGCCGATCAATTCGTAAACCGGTATGCCAAGCGCCTTGCCCTTAATGTCGAGGCAGGCGTTAACGATTGCCGCCGCCGCGGATGCGTTCAGGCCGCCCGCCATATTGCGGGTCTGGGCATGGAGCGTGGCCTCGATGCGGCCGGTGGCGCGGGGGTCCTCGCCGATCAGCATGCCGCCAAGCCCGTGGATCACCGCGCCAAGCCCCTTGCGGCGGTTTTCCTTGAACTCCGACCAGCCGATAACGCCTGCGTCGGTGGTGATCTTAAGAAACGACCAGACATCCCAGCCGCCGTCGACATGGAAGTCCTCGAACTTGACGATCTTCATGGCGCATCCCGCGTGGTCCGGCGGCATCGTGACATGTCTCAATTCGTTTACAAGCGCGCGGTGCAGTGGATATGAACTGGATTTAATCCGGTGAAGTGCATTCTTCACATTGCCTTTGTGGCGAACGCCAAATAGTTTGAATGAGAGGCCGTATTCGGCCACGTCTCGGTGTGCGTGTTCCAGGAGACGCGATGACCGCGCTCAAAACCGCATTGCTAGGTCTGTCGGTTGCCGCGATTGTGCTGTCGCAGGTGGGCAACGTCGTGCTTGCGCAGAACCGGGTGGACGAGATTGCCGCCTATCAGGGGCCGGATCGCGAGAAGCGGTTGATCGAGGGCGCGCGCAAGGAAGGCGAGCTGATGCTCTATGCCTCGATCCCGGTCGCTGACATTGCAGCGCTGACCGAGGCCTTCACCAAGAAATACGGCATCAAGGTCAAGGCTTGGCGCGGCGATTCCGAAGCGGCGATGCAGCGGGTGCTCAACGAGGCCAAGGCGCGCCGCTACGAGGTCGGGGTCGTGCTGGCCTCAAGTTCGGCGCTGGAGCCATTATCGCGCGAAAAACTGCTGATCGCGGTGAAATCGCCGCCGCTTGACGATCTTATACCGGGATCGATCGCGCCCCACCGTGAATGGGCATCGGTCTATCTCAATACCTTCGTGCAGGCCTACAACACCAATCTGGTGCGCAAGGACGAACTGCCGAAAAGCTATCGGGATCTGCTCCACCCGCGCTGGAAGGGCCGGCTCGCGGTCGAGGCCGAGGACTACGACTGGTTCGCGCAAGTGGTGCTCGGGCTCGGCGAGGCGCAGGGGCTTAAGCTGTTCCGCGACATCGTGGCGAGCAACGGCATCTCGGTGCGGCGCGGCCATTCGGTGTTGAACAATCTGATTGTCGCCGGCGAGACTCCGCTAGGGCTTTCGGCCTATGGCTTCCTGGCGGAACAGTCCAAGCTTAAGGGCGCGCCGCTCGACTGGTTCATCATTCCGCCGCTGCTGGCGCGGCCGACGGCGGCCGGCGTATCGCGGTATGCACCGCAGCCGCACGCGGCGGTGCTGTTTTTCGATTTCCTGATTGGCGACGCCCAGCCGATCCTGGCGAGCCGGCAATTCGTGTCGCCGAGCCGCAAGATCGACTCGCCATTCATCCGCAATCCTCTGCAACTGATCGACTCGGTCGAAATGCTCGACAATGCCAAGAAGTGGCAGGATCTTTACCAGTCGATTGTGATCAAGGCGTCGCGCTAGCGGTCCGATTCTAACATTCGCATCGCGTGCTTGCTGCCAGGTGGGTAGCGAATGTCAAATCCACTCCACTAATCGGCGGCACTCTTCCGTGTCCCGGGTCTGCGGCGCATCGTTTCATGTTGCGCTGCGCCCGGGAGACGGTTTGGCACGGCCAGGCGATGGGCGTGCCTTTGCCCATCCCGCGGTAGCTGCTATCAAATCCAGGGAGACGACGGGTGGCCGCTGGCAAGGCGGCGTTCCGCCGATCGGGGAGCGAAGGCTAAATGATCATTGATTTTCACGTTCACGTCCTGCCGCCGGAAGACATGGCCGCGTTCACCGGCACGCAGTTCCACCGCAACATCGGCGCGCAGAACAAGCGTTCCCCCACCACTATCGAGAATGCGTTGGAAGCCGCCAAGATCGGCGGCGTGGACATCACCGTCATCAGCAACCCGATCCACAACCTGCGCGACATGGACCGCAAACAGCAGCTTGAGCGCTGCCAGCGCCAGAATCGCTTCAACGCCGAATGCCAGAACAAATATCACGGCGCGATTGTCGGCATGGCCTCGACGGTGCCCTATGGCGGCGACGAGTTTCTGCGCGAATTCGAGCGCGCGGTCAAACAAGACGGGCTCAAGGGCGCCTGGATCACTTCGAGCCTGCAAGGCAAGTATCCGGACGACGACGACGCTATGCCGTTTTTTCAATTGGCGCAGGAACTCGATGTGCCGGTGGTCGTTCACCCGCCGTCGGTCGGCTTCGGCGAGGAGCGGATGCGCGATTATCGGCTGGCGTCCAGCATCGGGCGGCCGATGGACGGCGCGCTCGCGATCGCGCGGCTGATCGTGCGCGGGGTGTTCGAAAAATTCCCCACGCTCAAGCTGGTCGGCACCCATCTTGGCGGCGGCATCTGCGAAATGATCGGCCGCATGAACTACGCTTATCGCTTGCAAGACGAGGCGTTTTTCCTCGGCTCCTATGAGCCGATGCTGATCAAGCATGAGCCGCTGCATTACCTGAAGATGATGTATCTGGAATCGACCTGCTATCATCCGCCCGGCGCGCGTTGCGCCATCGACACGGTCGGGGTCGATCATTTCCTGTTCGGCACCGACTCGCCGCCCTTGTTCGTGCTTAAGAAGGAAGGCGTCGATCTGATTAACCAGCTCGGGCTCAGCGCCGATGAAAAGGACAGGATTTATTATCGCAACGCCAAGAAACTTCTGAAGCTGTGACGGCCGCGTCACGGCGGCACGACACATGGACGGCCAGGATGGAACCGCGCGCAAGCTGTGACTGGTTTGGCCTCTCCGCCGCTCATTCCCGCGCAAGCGGGAATCCAGAATCGTTGCAACCGCCCGACTGGGTCCCTGCTTTCGCGGGGACGAGCGGCTGGCGGTTTTGTCGGCCCCGCACTGATCTGAAAATTTGTCTCATCGCGCTCTCGTCCATTGTTGCAACAGGTTTTTCCGCTGTAGCCGACGATTATTTCAAGGGACGCGACATCAATATTTTCGTCGGCTCAACGTCCGGCGGTCCTTATGACGCGTATGCCCGGATGCTGGCGCGTCATTGGGGCCGTAATATTCCGGGCCATCCGAACTTCGTGGTGCAGAACATGCCGGGCGCCAGCGGCCGGCGGCTGATGGGCCACATGCAGGCCATCGCGCCCAAGGACGGTACCGCGATCGCGGCCGGTCATCGCGCGCTGCCGTTTGATCCGCTGATGGGCGTGAAGGCGCAGTTTGATCCCACCAAGGTCACCTGGCTTGGCAATGCCAATGACGAGGTCAATGTCTGCATTGTCTGGCACGCTTCGCCGATCAAGACCTTTGCCGATCTCAAGACGCGCGAAATGGTGGTCGGCAGCGGCGGGCCCGCCAGCACCGACACGATCTATCCCAATATCATGAACGCTTTGTTCGGCACCAAGTTCCGCGTCATCCATGGTTATGAGGCGGCGGCGCAAACCCATATCGCGATGGAGCGCGGCGAAGTCGACGGCCGCTGCGGCATGACGTGGGACACGCTGCAATCGATCAAGCCGGAATGGGTGACTGAGAAGAAGGTCAGGATCTTGGTGCAGTTTGCGCTGGAGAAGCATCCCGAATTGCCGGACGTGCCGTCGGTGTTTGATTTTGCGCGCAACGAGGAAGAGCGTCAGATTCTCGCATTGTGGTCGGCGCCCAATAAAATGGGGCGTCCGTTCTATGCGCCAATCGAGCTGCCGCGCGAACGCGCCGAACTGTTGCGCCGCAGCTTCGATCGCACCATGAAAGATCCGATGCTGCTGGCCGAGGTCGAGAAGACCCGGCTGTTTGTCGCGCCGACCACCGGTGAGGAGATCGGCGCGCTGATCGCGCGCATCTACGCAACGCCCGAAGCGGTCGTCGCCAAGGCGATCGAGGCCAGCAAGGGCAGCAAATAGGTTTTTGTCCGAACCGAGGAGAGTGGTGCATGAACAAGCCGGCATTCGCCTGGCCAGAGGGTCGCCGCGTCGCAGTCATTGTCAGCGTCTTGTTGGAGACCTGGTCGGAGGGGAAGTCGCCGAGCTATTTCCCGCGCACCACGCCGAACAAGCCGGGTATTCCCGATATCGCCGGGATCAACTGGTCGACCTATGGCGGCAAGGAGGGCGTGTGGCGGCTGTTGCGTATTCTCGATGAGGTTGGCGTCAAGGCGACGCTGTTCTGCAACGGCCGTTCGGCCGAAGTCTATCCCGAAGCGGTGGCGCAATATGTTCGCGACGGCCACGACGTCGCCGGGCACGGCTATTTGCAGGACGAGGTGTTTGCCGCGCTGACGGCGGAACAGGAGCGCGGGCGCATCCGGCAGACGCTTGACGCCATCGAAAAGGCCGGCGGCAAACGGCCGACCGGCTGGATCACGCCGATCTATGGCTGGTCCGAGCACACCATCGATCTGGTGGTGCAGGAAAAGCTGCTCTGGTGCTCCGACGCGCTCGATTCCAATCTGCCGTATCAGCAAAAGACCAAGAGCGGCTCGGTGGTGATCGTGCCGTGGAGCGACTTCGTCGACAATCGGGCGTTGCGGGCGAGCCCGCAGATCTATTTCGACGTCTACAAGGAGACTTTCGATTACCTGCACGCCTGCGAGCCGGGCTCGCTCATTAACGTGGGCGTGCATAGCCATTTCGGCGGCCGGCCGCTGATGGCGGCGATGTTCCGCAAGGTGCTGCAATATCTTACGAGCTTCCCCGACGTCTGGTTCCCGCAACACGCCGACGTGGCGCGGTTCATGATCGACAACAAGATCGAGCATCCGACCTATGCCAGTCGGTTTTTTGGGTGAGGTAAAAATCCGTCGGCCCTGTCGGCCGGGCGGTGCGCCGTTCGTCCTTAGCCTGTCATGCGGCGCTGGCGGTCTCGGGCGTGCCCGAAATCGCCGGCGTGTCCCGGAAAAGCCGCATCGCGTCCGCTAAACTAACGACGGCGTCACCGAGGAAGCAGCGCTTGATGGCCAGAGTCGTCTTTACGCCCAATGTTCAGCGCCATGTCGGATGCCCGGAGGCCGAAGCCGCCGGGCAGACCGTGCGCGAGGTGCTTGACCGGGTGTTCGCGGACAATCCGCGAGCGCGCGGCTATGTGCTTGACGATCAGTTGGCGTTGCGCCGGCATATGGCGATTTTCGTCGATGGGAAAATGATCCGCGATCGCGTGAGCCTGGCCGATGCGGTGACGGGCACCAGCACAATCCATGTGTTCCAGGCTTTGTCGGGGGGTTGACGATGAGTGACAGACTTTTGGTCTCGACCCGCAAGGGCCTGTTCACGGTGATCCGCAAGGCCTCCCGCTGGGACATCGCCGCGGTCGATTTCTTGGGCGACAATGTCACCCTCACGCTCACCGATCCGCGCGACGGGCGCAGCTATGCGGCGCTCGATCACGGCCATTTCGGCGTCAAGCTGCACCGTTCGACGGCTGCCGGGTGGGAGGAGATCGCGGTGCCGGTCTATCCGCCCAAACCGGACGGCTACGAGGAGAACGACATGTGGGGCCGGCCGCTCAATTGGAGCACCGCCAAGATCTGGGCGCTGGCAGCCGGCGGTCCCGACGAGCCCGGCACCATCTGGTGCGGCACGCTGCCCGGCGGATTATTCCGCTCGATCGATCACGGCCAGAGCTGGGAGATGATCTGCGCGTTGTGGGAGCATCCCAAGCGCAAGCAGTGGATGGGCGGCGGCGCGGACCTACCCGGCATCCATTCGATCTGCGTCGATCCGCGCAACTCGAAGCGCGTCTCGATCGCGGTCTCGACCGGCGGCATTTGGTTCACCGAGGATGGCGGCGACAGTTGGACGCAGCGCGGCGAGGGCATGCGGGCCGAATACGCTCCCCCGGAACAGACCCACGACCCGATCGCCCAGGACGTTCATTGCCTGGTGCAATGTCGCGCGGCGCCGCACCGCATGTGGGTGCAGCACCACAACGGGATTTTCGTCTCGTCCGACGAAGGCAAGACGTTCACCGAAATCACCGGCGTCGAGCCGTCGGTGTTCGGCTTCCCGGTGGTCGTGCATCCAAACGAGCCCGACACCGCCTGGTTCGTCCCCGAGATCAAGGATGAGAAGCGCATCCCGCGCGAGGGCAAGCTGGCGGTCACGCGAACCCGCGACGGCGGCAAGAGCTTCGATGTCCTGACCGGTGGACTGCCGCAAACCCACGCCTATGATGTGGTCTATCGCCACGCGCTTGCGCTGGACGATCCCGGCGATCGGCTCGCGCTGGGTTCGACAACCGGCGGCCTGTGGGTGAGCGAGAACCAGGGCGATAGCTGGACCTGCGTCAGCCATACGCTGCCGCCGATTTATGCGGTAAGATTCGCCTAACGCGCGAGGACCACGATTGCCGACGCGAGCCGCCATCCTGGCATTGAGCGCCGCCGCTGTCATGTCGGCGACGCTGGCGCGCGCGGATCCGGTCGCCGACTTCTATAAAGGCCAGCAGATCAAGCTGGTGGTCGGCTATGGCACCGGCGGCGGCTACGACGTTTATGGCCGGCTGTTTGCGCGCCATCTCGGCCGCCACATTCCTGGCCAGCCGAATGTGATCGTGCAGAACATGCCGGGCGCGGGCTCGCTGCGCGCGGTCAATTTTCTTGCCAATACCGCGCCGAAGGACGGCGCCACCATCGCGACCTTCTCGCGCGACATGCCGCTGATGGCGATCATCGGCCACAATGCCAATGTCAGGTTCGACGCGCATAAACTCACCTGGCTCGGATCGTCGTCAAGTTATGCCAACGACGCCTATATGCTGTTCGTGCATCGCGATGCGGCGGTGAAGTCGATCGACGAAGCGCGCCGGCCCGGCGGATCGCCGCTGGTGCTTGGCGGCACCGCGGAGGGCGCGACTGGCAACGACGTTGCGATGGTGTTGCGCAGCGCGCTTAATCTCAACCTGCGGCTCATTCCGGGCTATCCGGATTCCGGCGGGCTGTTCCTCGCGGTTGACCGGCGCGAGATCGACGGCCGCTTCGTCGGGCTCTCGGCCACCGCCTCGTCGCATCCGCAATGGCTGGCGCCGTCGAGCCACATGCGCATGCTTCTGCAATTCGCCCGTGTCACCCGCCATCCGGACTATCCGGATGTGCCGACCGCGCGCGAACTCGCGCCCGACGACAAGACCCGCGCGCTGATTGCGCTCGCCGAATTGCCGTACCGGCTGTCGCGGCCGTTCGCGGCGCCGCCCGGCGTGCCGGCCGATCGCGCGCGCGCCTTGCAAGCGGCGTTCCTCGCGGTGCATCGCGATCCGCTCTATCTTGAGGACGCCGCGCGGCTCAAAGTCGATGTCAGCCCGATCGGCGGCGACGAGGTGCTGCGCGCCATCGACGATATCGCCAACGCGCCCGCCGATATGCTGGCGGTGATTGGCAAGATCATGTCCGACGCCAAAGGCGGCGAGGGCAAGCGTCCTTAACCGCTTTTCGCGGCAGCCGTTGCCGGGCGGTTAGGGACCGCATAGTCTGCCTGACCAATGAATGAGGGAGA
The DNA here is from genome assembly GCA_022841625.1 of Xanthobacteraceae bacterium. GTDB lineage: Bacteria > Pseudomonadota > Alphaproteobacteria > Rhizobiales > Xanthobacteraceae > VAZQ01. The sequence goes on along the minus strand of JALHRD010000005.1, from coordinate 130,787 downwards.
GCGTGCCATGCGATGGGCGCCGCATATTCTGGCGTTGCTGGCGGTGCTGCTGACGCTGCCGGCGCAGGCCGATGCGGTGTCGGATTTCTACCGCGGCAAGACCGTGTCGCTGGCGGTCGGTTATGGCCCGGGGGGCGGTTACGATATCTATGCGCGGCTGGTCGCCCGTCATCTTGGCCGTCACATGCCCGGCCAGCCCAATGTGGTGGTGCAGAACATGCCGGGCGCTGGCTCGCTGCGCGCCGTCAATTGGCTCCATAACCTCGCACCCAAGGACGGCACGGCGGTTGCGCATTTCTCGCGCAACATGCCGCTCATTGGCATTCTCGGCACCAACCCCAACTTCCAGTTCGATCCGCGGCGCTTTACGTGGCTCGGCTCATCGTCGAGCTTTGCCGACGACGCTTATATTCTGATCGTGCGCACCGACATCCCGATCAAGACCATCGACGAAGCGCGCCGTTCCGGCGGCGATCCCTTGGTGCTGGGCGGCACCGCCGAGGGCGCCACCGGCAACGACGTGCCGATCGTCCTGCGCGATACCATCGGGCTCAATGTCAAGCAGGTGGTGGGCTATCCGGACTCCGGCGCGTTGTTTCTCGCCATGGAGCGCGGCGAGGTGCATGGCCGCATCACCGATCTTTCGTCGGTGAAAGCGATCAAGCCCGAATGGCTTAAACCCAATAGCGGCTTTCATGTGCTGGTGCAGTTCGCGCGCGCGACCCGGCACCAGGACTTTCCCAACGTGCCGACGGCGCGGGAACTTGCGCGCAACGAAGCCGCGCGCCTGCTGATCGAGCTTGCCGAAATGCCGTACCAGTTGTCGCGGCCGTTCGCCGCGCCGCCGGGCGTGCCGGCGGATCGGGCGCGAGCCCTGCAGCGGGCGTTTGCCGCCGCCCATCGCGATCCGCAATTTCTCGCCGATGCCGCTAAAATGCGGGTTGACGTGAGCCCGGTCACGGCCGAGGAGGTGGTGGGCGCGCTCAAGCGCATCGAAAGCGCGCCGCCGCAGCAACTCGATTATCTTCGCCGGCTGTTTTCCGAGTCGAAGGGTTGAACCCAAGGAGAGATGAATGCCGAAGCTGTGCGCTGCACTGGGATTGACGATTGCTCTGCTCGCGCCGCTGCCGGCGCAGGCCGACGCGGTGGCGGAGTTTTACAAGGGCAAGCGGGTCAACCTGATCGTCAGTTACGGTCCCGGCGGCGGCTATGACGTCTATGCGCGGGTGCTGGCGCGCCACATCGGCCGGCACATTCCGGGCAACCCATCGATTGTGGTGCAAAACATGCCGGGCGCCGGATCGTTGCGCGGCGCCAACTATCTTTACAACGTCGCGCCGCGAGACGGCACGGCGTTCGGCACCTTCGCGCGCAACATGGCGATGCTCGGCCTGATCAAGACCGGACAGAAAGTCCAGTTCGACCCGACCAAATTCACTTGGCTCGGTTCGTCGTCGAGCCTGGAGAACGACGCCTATGCGCTGATCTTGCGCCGCGATTCAAAGATCAAGACCATCGAGGATGCGCGCCGCGCCGGCGGGCCGCCGATTGTCCTCGGCAGCACCGCGGAGGGAACCTCGAGCGATGCCATGGGCATCCTGCTGCGCGAATGGCTGGACTTCAATCTCAAGGTAATCGCCGGCTACACCGACTCGGGCGTGCTGTTTCTGGCGATTGAGCGCGGCGAGGTCGACGGCCGCACAGTTGGGATATCGTCGGTGCGCGCCAACAAGCCGGAGTGGCTCAAGCCGAACGGCTTTGCCCGGGTGATGGTGGTGTTCGGACGCGGCGCCCGCTTCCCGGAGTTTCCGGATGCGCCCACGGCGCGCGAACTCGCGCGTAACGCCGAGGATCGCAGCCTCATTGAAATTCTCGAAATGCCCTACGCGTTGTCGCGGCCCTATGCGGCGCCACCGGAAGTGCCGGCGGATCGCGCGCATGCGCTGCAACAGGCATTCATGGCGACCCACAAGGATCCGGCTTATCTTGCCGACGCGGAAAAGGTCGGCATCGAGATCAGTCCGATCAGCGGCATGGATATCCAAAAACTGATCGAGCGGATCTCCAAGACGCCGCCGGATCAGCTCAAGCGGATCGAAGGCCTGATTGCGGCGGGCGGCTAATACACGCCGAGGTGCTGGGTGAGATCAATGCCCTCGCGCGCGAGGCCGGCCGGCGTCGTGACCACGGCAACCCGTCCGCTGTTGAGGATCACAATGTCGTCGGCGATGTCGAGGACCAGCCGTGGGTTCTGCTCGACCAGAACGATCGAAAGGCCGCTCTCCTTGAGCGTGCGGACCGTCGCCATGACGTCGGCGACGATCTGCGGCGCCAGCCCCTCGGACGGCTCGTCCATCAACAGCACTCGCGGGTTGGCCATCAGCGCGCGGCCGATGGCGAGCATCTGCTGCTCGCCACCGGAGAGATGGGCCGCAATCTGATGCCGGCGTTCGGCGAGCCGCGGGAACATGCCGAACACGGTTTCTGCGGTCCATGGCGCGTGCCGGCTGCCGGCGCCGGGAGGACGCGCGGCGACCAGCAGGTTCTCGCGCACGGTGAGGCTCTTGAACACGCGCCGTCCCTGCGGGACCAGCGCAACGCCGCGTGCCGCAATCGATTCCGGCGGCAGGCGGGTGATGTCGGTGCCAAAGACCTCGACGGTGCCGCCGCGCGCGGGCAGCAGGCCGACCACGACATTTATGCAAGTCGATTTGCCGGCGCCATTGCGGCCGAGCAGCCCGAGCAGGCGGCCTTCGCCGAGCGCGAATGAAACCTTCTGCAGGATATGGCTGTCCCCATAGAAGGCGTCGATCTCACGCAGGCCGAGCGCGCTAGCGGCCATGTTGGTTGCCGTTTAGGGCATGGTCGAGCAGCGGACTCGGCCGGCACCCTTTCCCAAAGGGAGAGAGGGCGCACCACGTTCGCCGCACCGTCACGCAATCAACCACGCGACTTACCGCTCGACGATTCTGTGGATTAGCGGCCAAGATAGACCTCTCGGGTACGAGGATCGGCGACCACTTCGGCGCGGGTTCCTTCGACGATGACCTCGCCGAAGTGCAGGAGCGTGATCCGCTCCGCCCAATCGAGTGCGACATCCATGTTGTGCTCAATCATCACGACGGTCACCTCGCGCGGAATGGCATTGAGCAGCGCCCGCACGTCGCGCCGCTCGTCGATCGACAATCCGGCGAACGGTTCATCGAGCAGCAGCACCCTGGGATTTTGCGCCAGCGCCATGGCGATCTCCACGCGGCGGCGCTCGCCATAGGAGGTCTGCGCCAGCGGACGGTCGGCGAGATGCGCGAGACCGACCCGACCGAGCGCTGCGTGGGCGCGTTCGGTCAATTCCCGCTGCCGGTCGAGATCGGCGAGCAGCGACCAGCGTTTGGACGACAGTCCGAGCAAAGCGAGGGTGACATTGCGCAGGATGGTGTCTTGGTCGAACAGCGTGATGATCTGATAGGTGCGTGCCATGCCGAGATGCGGGCGGCGGTGGCTCGCCACCCGGGTGATGTCGCGATCAAACAGCGCAATCGAGCCGCTGTCGGGCGCAATCTCGCCGGTGATGAGGTTGAACAGCGTGGTCTTGCCGGCGCCATTAGGGCCGATGATTAGCCGCCGCTCGCCCGGTTCGATCGCGAGGTTGACATCGGCAGTGACGCGCAGGCCGCCGAACGCCTTGGACAATTGATTGACGGCGAGCGCGCTCATGATGGCGCTCCCGAGCCGTGCGTTTCCTGGGCTTGGTCCCGGGCCGTCCGCGCCGGCGTTCGGTTCAGACGTGTCCGGATAACAAGCCAGCCCCATCGGCACAGGCGCACCGTGCCGGGCACCAGCCCCTCAGGCATGAACGTGATGATCACGACGAAGATCACGCCGAGCACAAGGTTCCAGCGCTCGATATAGGCGCTCACCACGTTCTTCATGACGACAACGATCACCGCGCCCACGATCGGGCCGAGCAGGGTCGCGGTCCCGCCGGAAATCACCATCAGCAGCACTTCGGCCGATGTGGTGAGCGCCGACACTTGCGGGCTGATGAACTGGTTGTAGTAGATGAACAAGAGCCCTGAGACGCCGGTCCAGAATCCCGAAAGCACGATTGCCAGGAACCGGATCAGCCAAACATTGTAGCCGAGCGCGTTCATCCGCCGCGCCTGGTCGCGGGTGCCGCGCAGACTTGCGCCGAACGGCGAGCGCACCAACAGCACCATGGTCGCGAGCGCCAGCAGGAACACGATCAGCGACGTGAAATAGAATGAGGGCGCGGCGGCCAGGCTGATCCCGAACGGCGCCGGCCGCGTCGTCACGTTGATCCCGTTGTCGCCGCCGGTGAGGCTGGCCCACCGGTAAGCGACCCCCCAGATGATCTGGCCGAGCGCCAGAGTGATCATCAGGAAGCCGATGCCGATCGAGCGTAGCGCCAGCACGGCGAAAATCGCGGACGCCGCCAGCGTCACGACGATGGCGGCGCTGTTGGCGGCGAAATGGCCGTAGCCCGCCTGCAACATCAGCGCCGCGGTATAGCCGGCGACGGCGAACAGACCGGCGTGGCCGAGCGAGACCAGGCCGCCATAGCCGACCAGTATATTGAGCGCGAGCGCAAACACCGCGAACAGCAGGATCTGGCTCGCGATGTTGACGTAGTAAGTGTTGCCGACCCACCAAGGCAGCGTGACAAGCAGCAGCAGCGCCGTGGCGATCGCCGCATATCGTGCTCGCGCAATCATGTCATCACCCGGCCGAACAGGCCTTGCGGGCGCAGCACGAGGATCAGCAGCATCGGCAGGAACAAGATGACATAGGCTAGGTCGGGAAACATCGCCTGGCCGAAATTGTAGAGGAAGCCAAGAATGAAGCTGCCGACCAGCGCGCCGAGCAGGCTGCCGGTGCCGCCGAGGATCACCACGATTAGGGCCAGCGGCAGCATTTCGAAATCCAGGCCGGGATAGACCGACAGGAACGGCGCGCCCATGACGCCCGCGAAGGCCGCGAGCGCAGCGCCCAGGCAGAACACCAGCGTAAACAGCTGCGAGACCTTGATGCCGACGACGCGGGCGATCGGCGGGTCGTCAACGCCGGCGCGGATCATGGCTCCAAGCCGCGTCCAGTCGACCAAGATCCACAGTGCGATCGCGACCGCCACCGCGACGGCGAGAACCATCAGCCGATAGAGCGGGAAGAACATGCCCATCGCCTGCACGGCGCCGCGCAGTTCGGGCGGCGGTGTGGGCTGCCAGGGATCACCGGTCCAGATCATCAGGCAGATGTCGGCGATGATGAAGGCGAAGCCGAGCGTGAGCAGGACCTGCGGCAGCACCTGTCCTTCGAGGCGGCGCAGCAGGACGCGCTCGATCAGGCCGCCGATCGCGGCCATGGCGAGGCCGCTAAGCAACGCCGCGAGCCAGAAGTTCATACCCCATTCCAGGAACGATACGCCGAAATACGCGCCCAGCATGAAGAACGCGCCATGCATTAAATTGGGGATGCGCATCAGCCCAAAGATCAGCGAGAAGCCGGCCGACAGAAGAAACAACAGCCCGCCAAGCGCGAAACTGTTGATCGCGAGGATGACGACCTGCGCCGACGTGATCTGCTGCATCATTGGGGGTGAACTCTCGTGTCCCGGACGCGGTGCAGCGTGGAGCGAAGCGGAACGGTGCGCCGCTGATCCGGGACCCCGGTTGTTTGCGTCCTCAAGTAACCGGGGTCCCGGGTCTGCAGCGCACTACTTCGTACTGCGCTGCGCCCGGGACAAGCGACTGTGACTATTCGAGATACTTCGCCGGCGGGTAGTCGCGGGCATAGACCGGGTTCTTCAGAAACTCCGCCTCGTTGTAGGTCCAGAACTGGCTGACGTTCGGATAGGTCTTGATCACCGTATTGGTGAGCACTTTGCCCTTGCGCTCGCAGCGGCGGATGAACACGTCGCCGATAACGTTGCCAAATTTGTCGAACTTGACCGGTCCGCGCGGCGTGTCGGTCAGCGAGATGTCGTGCAGAGCGTCGGCCAGTGCCTTGCGGTCGTCGGCCTTGCCGCCGAGTTTTTGGATCGCGGCTTCGACACATTGGCCGGCGACATACATGCCGGCGGAATAGCCACCGGGAAGCACCTTGTAATCCCGCTGCATGTCGGCGACGAAACGCTTGTTGGTCGGCGTGTCGAGGTCGGCCGAATACCACGCCGCCGACAATACGCCGACCGCCTCGTCGCCGAGGCTACGCAGCAGTGCATCGTCCATCGCCGTCCAGCCGGCCAGCAGCGGAATTTTCCCTTGCAGCCCGAGATCGGCATAGGTGCGCATGAACCGCACCGGATTCGATCCGGCGAATCCATTGAACACGCAATCGACCTTGCCGATCTGCGCGACATAGGGCGTGTAGTCCGGCGTCACCAACGGCGGCCACAGCTTCTTGACCACGCGTCCACCGTTGTCCTCGAACACGCGTTGGAAGCCCGCCATCTGCTCGTAGCCGAATGCGAAGTCCTCCGAGATCAGGGCGGCGCGCCGGAAATTGCGGTCCTTGGCGGCGTAGTCCGCCATGACGTGACAGCACTGCGCCGACGTCGCGGACGGGCGGATGATGAAGGGGTTGGCTTGGCGCTGGGTGACGTCTTCCGCTGCCGCGATACTCATCAGCGGGGTGGCGTTATCGCGCACATAATTGTTGATGGCCAGAAGTTCAAAGGCGGCGAGCGGTCCGAGGATGATGTTGACCCTGTCGCGTTCGATCAACTCCTGCGCCTTGGTGCGGGCGCCGGCCGGATTGCCGCCGGTATCGGCCGAGATGAAATCGATCTTGCGCCCCGCAAGGGTGTTGCCCTTTTCCTTCAGGAACGTGAGGATTCCCTGTTCCATCTGGATGCCGCCCTGCGCCAGCGGGCCGGTCTTGACAGTGAGCAGGCCGATCTTGAACGGCGCCTGCGCGTGAACATAGGGTGCGCGCAACGTCGCAACCGCGGCGCCGGCGCCCGCCAGACCTTTCAAGACACGGCGACGATGAATGGTCATGCTGGTATCCTCCCCTAAATGGACGTGTTATTTGCCGCCAGCATGGCTCAATTTTGTGCCGTCCGCCAGCCTGTTGCGGGGTAGGCCGCAGCGGCCGGACCACATTGCCGCGGTGCCCGCGCCAGCGCACCGTGATGGGCCATAACGAATGTGGTGACGAATAGAGGTCTTGCGATGAAACTATTTTCCTTCTGGCGCTCGCTCGCGACGTTTCGCGTCCGCATTGCGCTCAATCTCAAGGGCCTTTCACCCGAGGTCGTCGATGTCGATCTTGTCAAGGGGCAGCAACGCAATCCCGAGTTTCGCGCGGTCAATCCGCAGATGCTGATCCCGGCGCTGGTCGAGGACGACGGACGGGTGCTGTTCCAGTCATTGGCGATCCTTGAATATCTCGATGAAATCCGTCCCGACCCGCCACTGTTGCCGAAGCAGCCGTTCGACCGCGCGCGGGTGCGCGGCCTTGCGCTGATCGTGGCGTGCGATGCCCATCCGCTGGTGGTGCCGCGGATACGCAACTATCTTGAACACGAACTGAAACTCGACGAGCCGACGCGGTTGAAGTGGATCAGGCGCTGGATCAACGAGGCGCTCGTCGCGCTTGAAACCCACCTGAGCCGCGATCGCGAGACCGGACGTCATTGCCATGGCGACTCTGTTACACTGGCCGATATCTGCCTGGTCAGCCATGCGGTCGGCGCGAAGCTGTTCGAGGTTGATCTTGCGCCTTACCCGACGGTGTCTCGCATTGTCGATGCGTGCCTGACGATCGACGCCTTCGCCCGGGCGCATCCGCTCAAACAGCCGGGCGCGCCGGCGCCAGGAATCGGGCATCGGTAATCAGGGTTCGGGCTGACCCCCGGACCCCGGATTCCTGGTATCATTACGGCTCGATGCCGGCGGCCTTCGCGACCTTGCGCCACTTTTCCAGTTCGTTCCGGATGTGAGCGGCGAACGCTTCCGGCGTCGAAGGGGCGGGCTCGGCGCCGTCATGTGCGAGCTTCTCCTGCATTTCGGCGGCGTTGAGCGCTGTCATGGCTTCGGCGTGGATCAGCGTCAGGATCGCGGCTGGCGTTCCGGCCGGCGCCAGAAAGCCGTACCACTGCACGGCTTCGTAGCCGGGCACGCCGGCCTCCGCGATCGTGGGAATGTCCGGCAGCGCGGCGCTGCGCTTGGCGGTCGACACGCCGAAGGCGCGCACTTTGCCGGCCTCGATCTGCGGCTTGGCGGAAAGCGCGGTCGAGAACATGGCGTTGATCTGGCCGCTGATGACGTCGGTGAGGGCCGGCACCGTGCCGCGATAGGGAATATGTTGCAGATCGACGCCGGCGAGGCTCTTGAACAGTTCCATGCTCATATGCGGCGAGGTGCCGATCCCCGGCGTGCCATAGGTCAATTTGCCGGGCTGCTGTTTGGCGAGTGCAATGAACTCCGGCAGGGTCTTGGCCGGCGTTGCCGGATTGACGATCAGCACATTCGGCGCGGTCGCCGCCAAGGTGATCGGCGCGAAATCCTTGATCGGGTCGTACGATACTTTTTTGTAGAGCACCGAATTGAGCGACAGCGTGCTCGCCGTCATCAGGAAGGTGTAGCCGTCGGGCGCGGCGCGGGCGACGCTCTCAATGCCGATCATGTTGCCGGCGCCGGGGCGGTTCTCGACAAAGAATTGTTGCTTGAACGCCTTGGAGAAGTGCTCGGCCATCACGCGCGCGACAATGTCGGTGCCACCGGCGGGCGGCGAGGGCACCACGATCCGCACCGGCCGGGTCGGCCAGGATTGTGCGAGGGCTTCATTGGCCAGCACGACAAGCCCAATGACCGCTGATAGAATGATCCTAAACATAAGCTTCTCCTGCGATCGCATGCGGTCTCAATCGGCCTCGTGCTGAGGAGCACACGAAGTGCGCGTCTCGAAGCATGAGGCCGCCCCATCCTTCGAGACGCTCGCCATAGCGCGTCGAAAGACGCGCGTAAACGCGCTAATGGCTCGCCCTGAGGGCGGATGAAGATCGTGTCGAGCATCAAGTCGCTGCCGTCGAAGAGCTTGTCTCCCGGGTCTGACGCTGTCAAATGATGCGGCGGTCCACGTGGGGCGAGGCGGGACTTCATGCACGACAACACCGCAGACCATTGGCACGAACCCAAGGCTGGCGAGAACGCCGGCTTCGGCAAGTTCCTGCGCAAGCCGATGCCCTACGACAGCTTCATGGCGGCGGAAGGCGTACCGGTGTTTCGCGGCATCGGGGTCAGGCGCGTGCAGGACCTGCCGATGGCGCCGTGGGCGCGGCTCGGCGGCCGTGGCAGCTATATCCAGCTCTTCGGCACCGAAGGCCTGTGGGGCATGTATGTGGTCGAAATCCCTGGCGCCGGCGCGCTTCATGCCGAGCGGCATCTCTATGAAAAGGTGGTGCTGGTGGTCGAAGGCCGCGGCACCACCGAGGTCTGGCAGGAGGGCCAGAGCAAGCGCCATTCCTTCGAATGGCAGCGCGGCTCGCTGTTCACCATTCCGCTCAATGCGTGCCACCGCCTTGTGAATGCGGCCAGTTCGCCGGCCGTCCTGCTGTGCGGCACCTCGGCGCCGAATGTAATGAACCTGCTCGACAATCCAAATTTCATCTTCAACTGCCCGCATAACTTCACCGAGCGCTTTTCCGGCGCCGACGACTTCTTCAAGCCGAATGACGAGATCGCGCCCGATCCGGTGCGCGGGCTCGCCATGCGGCGCACCAATCTCATTCCCGATGTAATCAATTGCGATCTGCCGCTCGATAATCGCCGGTCGCCCGGCTACCGGCGGGTCGAACCGCATATGGCGGGCAATCGCTTTTACATGTTCATCGGCCAGCACGAGACCGGCCGTTATGCCAAGGCGCATAAGCATCATTCGACGGCGGTGCTGATCTGTGTCGAGGGCAAGGGCTACACTTATACGTGGTCGGATGCGCTGGGGACCAAGCCCTGGCAGGACGGCAAGGCCGACAAGGTCCTGCGGCAGGACTACGAGCCGGTCGGCATCGTGTCGGCGGCGCCGATGGCGGGCGATTGGTTCCACCAGCATTTCGGCGTGAGCAAAGGCCCGCTGCGGCTCCTCGCCTGGCATGGGCCGAACAACCATCCCGCGCTCAAGGCCGGCCGTCCTGGCGAGGCGATGGCCGACATCTGGGCGATCGACCTCAACAAAGGCGGCAACGCCATCCCCTATCACATGGAAGACCTGGCGATCCGGCAGGAGTTCGACGCCACGCTGCGCAAGGAAGGCGTCGCCAGCCGCATGAACCCGGCGTTTTACGAACGGCCGCCGGCCGACGGCGAAGACGTACCGCCGGATATGTGAGCGTGATATAGTCCACCCCACGCGTTACCCTCAGCAGCGAGAGCACCCCATGCACGACACCACCAGCGGCGAACATTGGCACGAACCCAAGGCCGGCGAGAACGCAGGTCATGGCAAGTTCCTCCGCAAGGCCATGCCCTACGACACCTTCATGGAGGCGGAGGGCATTCCGGTTTTTCGCGGCATCGGGGTGCGGCGGGTGCAGGACCTGCCGATGCAGCCGTGGAAGCGGCTTGGCGGTCGCGGCAGCTATATCCAGCTATTCGGCACCGAAGGCCTGTGGGGCCAATACATTGTCGAGGTGCCCGGCGCCGGCGCGCTCAATATCGAGCGGCATCTTTATGAGAAGGTCTGTCTGGTGGTCGAAGGCCGTGGCTCGACCGAAGTCTGGCAGGAAGGCCAAAGCAAAAAGCATGTGTTCGAATGGCAGAAGGGCTCGATGTTTGCGATCCCGCTCAATGCGTTTCATCGCATTGTCAATGCATCGAGTTCACCGGCGCTGATCCTGTGCGGCACGTCGGCGCCAAACGTAATGAACCTGCTCGACAACCCGAACTTCATCTTCAATTGCCCGCATGCCTTCACTGAGCGGTTTTCGGGCGCCGACGATTTCTTCAAACCTAATGACGATGTGGTGCCGGACCCGATCCGCGGGCTGGCGATGCGGCGCACCAATTTCGTACCCGATATCGTCAACACCGAACTGCCGCTCGATAACCGGCGCTCGCCCGGCTATCGGCGGGTCGAGCCGCAAATGGCGAATAACCGTTTCTATGTCTGGATCGGCGAGCACGAGACCGGCCGCTATTCAAAGGCGCATAAGCATCAGTCCGCCGCCGTGCTCGTGTGCGTTAAAGGCAAGGGCTACACTTATACTTGGCCCGAGGCGCTCGGCACCCAGCCATGGAAGGATGGCAAGGCCGACAAGGTGTTGCGCCAGGACTATGAGCCGGTCGGGCTGGTTTCGGCAGCGCCGATGGCAGGCGACTGGTTCCATCAGCATTTCGGCGTCAGCAAGGAGGCCCTGCGGATCAGCGCGTGGCACGGGCCGAACAACCAGCGGGCGCGGCGTGCGGGCCGCCCCGGCGAACAGCTGATGGATTACGGCGCGATCGATCTCAACAAGGGCGGCAGCGCCATTCCCTATCACCAGGAAGACCCGGCGATCCGGGCGGAATTCGCGGCGACGCTGGCGAAGGAAGGCGTCAACAGCCGGATGAATCCGGAATTCTACGAACGCCCGCCGGCCGAAGGCGAGGCCGTCATGGGCGACGTGATGTAGCCTGTCTTATCCCTCCCCGGAGGGGAGGGTGGCTGCGAGCGTTAGCGAGCAGTCGGGTGGGGGCCGCTTGGATGATGTAAGCTCTTGCTCATGGCGAACGACCAAGCGCGCCGTCTCCGCAAGACCATGACCCCACAGGAGGTCAAACTTTGGGTGCGTCTACGCGCCTTGCGCCCGCTCGGGTTCCACTTCCGTCGTCAGTCTCCAATCTTGCCGTACATCGTGGATTTCGAATGCCGTCGTCAAAGACTTATCGTCGAGGTCGATGGCGGACAGCATGGAATGGAAGAGGGGCAGCAGCGCGATGTCACGCGCGACAATGCCTTGAAGGATGCCGGCTATACAGTTCTGCGATTTTGGAATCACGAAGTTGATCGCGACCTCAACGGTGTCATGCAGACCATTTATCAAACACTGCTCGCCAGGAGAGATCCCCACCCGGCCGCGCTGCGCGCGGCCACCCTCCCCTTCGGGGAGGGATAAGGCGCTACGGCGCGCCCAGGCCCAGTCGCTTGATCAGCGCGCCCTTGGCGGTGTAGTCGGCGGCGGTTTGGGCGTGGAATTCCGCGCCGCTGAGATATTCGATCGTCTGGCCGGTGTTCTCCATCACCTTGCGGATCGAATCCTGCTTGAGCGCCGTGCGGCACGCGCCGTCAAGCGCGTTGCGCACTTCCGCCGACAATCCGGCCGGCGCAAACAGCCCGTTGTGGCCGGGCGGCACGCCGACCGCGACGCCAAGCTCCTTGACCGTCGGAATCTCCGGATAAGCCGAATGGCGCCTGTCGGAAAAGATTGCGAGCGGCCTTATCGCCGGCTGCGGCCGGATGGTCGAGACGCCGGCGGCGGCGAAATCGACTTCGCCGCGCAGCAGCGCCGGAACCAACGGCGCGTCGCCGCGGAACGGTACCGCGGTGAAGGTGTGGTTGAGCGCCAAGGCGGTATTTTCCATCGAGAGATGCGGGATGGTGCCGATGCCGGCATGGCCATAGGTCAGCTTGCCGGGACTGTCGTTGGCAGCCGCGAACAGCTCCTGCGCCGATTTTAATTTCGACTGCGGTCCGACCGCGATCGCGAAGACATTCTCGAACACCTGGCAGACATAGCTGAAGGAATCGACATTGTAGCGGACGCCTTTCACCAGATAAGGCGCGTTGGCGATCGGGGTGGTCGGGCCGAATGCCAGGGTATGGCCGTCGGGCGCGGCGGCGGCGAGGGTTGCAAAGCCGAGCGTGCCGGCGGCGCCGTCGCGGTTGAGAACAACCACAGTCTGGCCAGCCTGCTGCGCAATCGCCGCCCCCAGCGCGCGGCCGATCGCATCGACGCCGGAGCCGGCGGGAAACGCAACGATCAGCTCGATCGGGCGCGACGGCCAAACTGGCGCTCCCGTCTGCGCCAGGGCGCCGCCGGCGGCGGCGGCGAACAACAGCGTGGCGGCGACCCGGCGTGTCACGGTCATGGCGGTCCTCCCAGCTTTGCAGCGATCGTAAGCGATCCGGGACCGTGTGTCCTATGGTCTATCGGGCGGTCCAGTGCGCGCGCGCCCTTGCGATCCGGCCATGCTCGGCTATCGTGCCGCGCATAAACGGGGAGTTCGATCACGCATGAAACGCAGCAGCAACCGCATACTGACCACCCATGTCGGCAGCCTGCCGCGGCCGGCCGATCTGCTGGAAATGATGGATGGCGGGCCGGGCAAGGCCGGGTACGAGCAGCGCTTGCGTTCGGCGGTCGCGGAGATCGTGCGCAAGCAAGTCGAACTCGGCATCGATGTGATCGACGACGGCGAATATTCAAAGCCGAGCTTCGTGACTTACATCAACGAGCGGCTGGGCGGATTTGAAGTCGATAAGACCGGCAGCCCCACCAATCAGTGGTCGCGGTCGCGCGAAGCGCTGGCATTTCCGGAATATTATAACTCGCCAGCCAATGCCGGGCCGCCGCGCCCGCCCAACATGATCTGCACCGGGCCGATCACCTATAAGGGCCACGACCTAGTGAAACGCGACATCGAAAATTTTAAAGCCGCGCTCGGCAGCGCCAAGCCGCAAGAGGCGTTCATGCCGGCGATCTCGCCGTCGAATGTCGAGGACCGGCACAAGAATGCCTATTACAAGACCGATGAGGAATTCCTGTTCGCGATCGCTGATGCGCTCGCGGAGGAATATAAGGCGATTGTCGCCGCCGGCTTTCTGGTCCAGATCGACGATCCGCGGCTGGTGTCTTACTACGCGCTGAAACCGGGCGTGACGGTGGCGGACTGCCAGAAATGGGCGGGGCCGCGGATTGCGGCGGTCAACCACGCTTTGCGCGATATCCCGACCGACAAGATCAGGTTTCATACCTGCTACAGCATCAATATGGGTCCGCGCATTCACGACATGCAGCTCAAGGATTGCGTCGATATGATCTTGGGGATTCGCGCGGGCGCCTATTCGTTTGAGGCCGCCAATCCGCGCCATGAGCATGAGTGGCAGGTGTGGGAGAGCGCCAAATTGCCGAAGGACGCCATTCTAATTCCGGGCGTGATCTCGCATTCGACCATTCTGGTCGAGCATCCCGAATTGGTTGCCCAGCGGATTGGACGTTACGCCAAGGTGGTCGGGCGTGAGAATGTGATCGCCGGCACCGATTGCGGTTTTGCCACCTTCGCCGGCTCCAAGGAAATTCACCCCAGCATCGTCTGGGAGAAATTCAAATCGCTCAGTGAAGGCGCCGCCATCGCCAGCAGGCAATTGTGGGGCTGACCGCGCGCGCTTGAAAAAATCATGCCCGGCACGTTGGCCGGGCATGACTTCGCGTGTGCAATCGATCGTAGCAAGTTAACCCGGCGGCAGACCGGGCCGACCGGGCCGACCGGGCTGGCCGCCCTGCGGGCCAGCCATCAGACCCGTGATGTTGCGCACCTCCACCCGACGGTTTTCGCGGGAGGGGCCGTCGGTTGGAACGCGCAGATGTTGCTCGCCATAGCCCTGGGTCACCAGATTTTCCGGCGGGATCTGGAAGTGGGTGGTGAGGATCTCCGCGACCGCCTCGGCGCGTCGATCGGACAGCGAGAGATTGTCCTCGGCTCCGCCGACCGCATCGGTATGCCCTTCAATCAGGAACACCGACGAGGAGTTTTCGTTGAGGACACGGAGAATGCCGTCGGCGAGCGCCTGCAGCCGCGCAACCTGATCGGGCGTGACTTCCCACGATCCAGTGGCGAAGGTGATGACGTTGACGTTGACGCTACGCACATGGGCGCGCAGTTCAAAGTTGTCGCGGACTTCGTCGAGCGAGTAAGCGCGCTCGATCGGCACCAATACCGTTGGCTCCAACGCTTCGTACAAGTACACCGGCGGAGCAGTGTCGATGTCGACAAGGTAGCGTTCGCGCGGCAAGGTGATCCTCGGCATCGCGAGGCCGAGCAACACAACGCCGGCAACCGCCGCCGCGCCGATCGCGAGGTGCCGACGGTTGTCGATCAGCATATATTCGCGTCCGCCGGAATCGCGACGGAAGCGCCGCAGCAGGTGGCCGTTCGCATCGGTCACCGTCACGACTTCGTAGTCGCCGCGCCGGACAATCGTGAGGCGCTCCTGCCCACGCAGTTCGAAGCGTGAGTTGCCCCAGCGGCGCATACGTTCGGATTCATCGTGGCGAATGATCACGTGGTTGTTCTCGCGGATAATCACCCGGTTGCCAGGTTCGCGGATTACGATCTGGTTGCCGACTTTGCTCTCAACTCGTTTGCTCTTGAGTTCGTTGACATTGCCGATTTGTGGGCCGGTTGGGGCCTTCGGTTGGCCGAAATTCTGCGGCACAAATTTGGGCTGCGGTGCGGGTTGAACGACATTGGGCTGCACGACCGGCGGCTGCACCACATTGGGCTGCACCACATTGGGCTGCACCACCGGCGGCTGCACGAGCTTCGGCTGTCCCGGAGGCGGCGGCTGCACCACATTGGGCTGCACGACCGGCGGCTGCACGAGCTTCGGCTGTCCCGGGGGCGGCGGCGGCTGCACCACATTGGGCTGCACGACCGGCGGCTGCACGAGCTTCGGCTGTCCCGGGGGCGGCGGCGGCTGCACCACATTGGGCTGCACGACCGGCGGCTGCACGAGCTTCGGCTGTCCCGGGGGCGGCGGCGGCTGCACCACATTGGGCTGCACGGCCGGCGGCTGCACGAGCTTAGGTTGCCCGGGCGGCGGCGGTTGAACGATCTTCGGCTGCACCGGCGGCGGCGGTGGCTGCACGGTCTTTGGCTGAATCGGCGGCGGCGGTGGCTGCACCGTTTTGGGCGGCTGCTGAATCACCTTGGGTTGCTGCGGCGGCTGCACGACCTTGGGCTGCACCGGAGGCGGTGGCGGCTGCACGCTCCTGGGCTGCTGGGGCGGCGGTGGCGGCTGCACGCTTCTGGGCTGCTGGGGCGGCGGCGGTGGCTGCACGCTTCTGGGCTGCTGCTGTGGCGGCGGCTGCACCGCCCTGGGCTGCTGCTGTGGCGGCGGCTGCACCGCCTTGGGCTGCTGTTGCTGCGGCGGCTGCGCCTTCGGAGCGTCCTTCTTCTTCTTGGGGTCCTCCTGCTGCTGCGCAACGATGATGCGGCGCGCATCCGATGTTCCGTCAAAGGCGCTGACGATTTGCGGCAATGCGATCACCGACACCACGGTAGTGGCGAGCAGCCAGTGTCGGTAGCGCACGACGGTGTTGGTGAAGCTCACGGGCAGTCCGGACAATTTGACCTCCTATTGGTCATCGACGGCAGTCGATCAAATCGATGGTAGTCGAATATTGCGGCCGGATTTGGTTTTGACTGAGTCACGGTCGATTAACAACGGTTCAATTTAGAGGATTTGTCGCGGCCAATAGGACCATGATGGGCGCTGTGACACGGCGATACGGGTACTCTAATATTAGCAAATAAGGCGGGAATGGTGCGGAAATTGACCCGGTGCAAGCCGGGCAGCGGGAACAGAGAGCAATCCATGCAAATCCGATTTTTTGGCTTGATGCTCGCATTGGCCGTGCATGTCGCGCCGGCGCTGGCGCAGGACGATGTCGCTGCCTTCTATAAGGGCAAACAAATGCGACTGATCGTCGGCTCCTCCGTGGGCGGCGGTTACGACCTTTATTCGCGCGCACTGGCCCGCCACATGGTCAACTACATTCCGGGCAATCCGAGCATGATCGTCCAGAACCAGCCGGCGGCCGGTGGCATTCTGATGACGAACCAGCTTTACAATCAGGGCCCGAAGGACGGCACCGTGCTTGCGGCGCCGCTCAACGGCGCGCCCACGGCGCCGATGCTGGTCGCCGGTACGCAGTTCGATGCGTCCAAACTGATCTGGCTGGGTAGCCTCCAGAGCGAAGCCTATGTCGCGTTCCTTTGGCACGCGGCGCCGGTTTCACACATCAGCGAAATGGCAACCAAGGAAGTGCTGGTCGGTTCGACAACCGTTGGCACAACCATGAATGATTTCCCGCTGCTGCTCAACGATCTGTTTGGTTACAAGTTCAGGCTGGTGCGCGGCTACAAGGGGACGCCGGAGATCAACATCGCGACCGAGCGCGGTGAGATCCACGGCAATGCCGGCGTCGGCCTTGCGTCGGTCAAGACGCTGTCGCAGAAATGGATCGACGAGAAGAAGATCAAGTTCCTCGTGCAATACAATATGCGGCCTTCGCCGGAACTGCCGGGCGTGCCGATGGTGATGGATCTCGCCAAGACCGAGGAGCAGCGGACCGCGATGCGGCTCCTGTTCGCTCGCACCGAATATGCGCGGCCTTATTTCCTGCCCCCCGATGTCCCGGCCGAACGGGTGCATGCATTGCGCCGCGCGTTTGACGCGACCATGAAGGATCCGGCGTTCATTGCAGACGCCGAAAAGCTTCAGCTCGAAATCTCGCCGATGACCGGCGAAGCCTTGCAGGCGCTGGTGCGCGAACTTGCTGCCACCCGGCCGGAAATCGTTGCGCGGGTGAAGGCGGCGCTCGACGTTCCGGCGGCAAAGTAGTTTGCGAATACGCGCCGTGCGCCGGTTGTGTGGCGGAGATCGCAATGACAAGACATGCGCTGCTCTTGGCAATGACCATCGGCATTACCGGCGCTGCGTTCGCGCAGAAGCCGGAATGGCCGAATAAGCCAATCAAGATGCTGGTGCCCTATGGCGCCGGTGGCGCGGCCGATGTGGTGGCGCGGCTGTTTTCCGATCATCTCGGGCAGGCCTTCGGCCAGCAATTCGTGGTCGAAAATCGCACCGGCGGCGGCGGGCTGATCGGGGCGGCGGCGCTAGCGCGGGCGGAACCCGATGGTTACACGCTCGGCTCAGGCGGGATGTCGGTGCATGTGCTGGCGGCGGCGCTGAGCGACAACCCCGGTTTCGATCCGGTCAAGGATTTCACCCACATCGCGTTCTTCGGCGGCGCACCAAGCATCATGGTCGCGCATCCCGCCATCGGCGTGAAGAGCATGCGGGACCTGCTTGCCTATGCGCGGTCGCAAACCAAGGCGATGCCCTATGTGTCGTCCGGAACCGGCACCGTCGGCCATGTTGTGTTTGAATATGTGGTGGTGAAGGAGAAGCTCAACGCGGTGCACATTCCTTATCGCGCCGGCAGCGCGGCGGTGGTCGATCTGCTGGCCGGCCGGGTGCCGGTGGGCGCGCTCAATTGGGCGACCGCACGCCAACATGTGCAGGCGGGGACGCTCATCCCGCTCGGCGTGTCGTCGGCGAAGCGACTGCCGCAACTGCCGGACCTGCCGACGCTGAGCGAACTCGGCTATCCCGACATTGAAACCACCACCTGGACCATGATCAGCGGGCCGGCGGGGCTCCCGAAGCCGATTGCCGACGCGGTCAATCGGGAAGTGCTCCGGATAGCGGTGAAGCCGGAGTTGAAAAAGCACTTCGAAAACGAAGGCGAGGAGCCGCGCCTGATGTCGTCGGCGGAACTGACCGGTTTTGTGCAAGCCGAAGTCGCTCGCTGGGTGCCGGTGGTGCGGACGATGGTGAAGAAATAGCGTCCGCTCCCGTCAGTCGCTTTTCTCTGGCCGCGCAACGGCTACAGCCGTGTCACCGTCACGTGCAGCAGTGCGGAGCGGCCGCCCTTGACCTCCTTGATGGCGCGGTCGAGCGCCGCCGGCACCTTGGCCGGGTCGGTGACTTTCTCGCCATAGGCGCCGAACGCCTCGCCGATTTTGGAGAAGTCGACGTCGCTCGGCAAATTGGCCGAGAACTCGTCCTCGAACTTGGCGTCGCCGTCGGGATAGACGCGCAGCGTCGATTCCTTCACCGCCGACCAGCCGCCATTGTCGACCACAATCGAAAGGATCGGCAGCTTGTATTGTTTCGAGGCGCCGAACACCGAGCTTGGCACGTTGAAATAGAAGCTGCCATCGCCGACGATTTGAATCATCATGCGGTCGGGCGCGGCGAGCT
This sequence comes from Xanthobacteraceae bacterium, assembly GCA_022841625.1. Taxonomy (GTDB): domain Bacteria; phylum Pseudomonadota; class Alphaproteobacteria; order Rhizobiales; family Xanthobacteraceae; genus VAZQ01. Next base: position 111,740 of record JALHRD010000005.1, on the reverse strand, counting down.
TGGCGCCGAGCGCCATGCCGCCAGACGAGCCGAGGCCACCGCCGCCGACCCGTGTGACCGTACCGGGCAACGGCCGCGGAATCTGTTGTTGGATCGCTGGCGAATTGCGCGCCGCTTCCGCGAAAATAATATCCTTGTCCTCGATACGCTTGGCTAATTCGGCGCAGAGGTAATGCGCATTGATCGCCCCGACCGTGCCCTGGTTGGCGGCGAGCTCGGCCGCGATTTGTTTGCGTTTCGCCTGTTGCTCCGCCATCTCCGCGACGCGGGCCTGGGCGGCATCGCGGAACGCCGGCGATGCCTTTTGTTGCACCGCCTCGCAGAGCTGTTCGAGAATCCGCGCGCTACTGCCTTGCAGGCGCAGGTTCGCGGGAAAGCTCCACATTGGCGAACCGCTCTTGAGCACATCGACGTCAATCTGGCCCCAGAACGTCTTTTCGTTGAGCTTGGTCTCGCGCGGGAAGAACGGAACGTCGACGTCGACCAACAGGCCGAAGTCGGCCTTGCCGATGTGTGGGCCGCCGCCAAAGCCGCAGAAGCACGGGCCTTCATGGCCAAAATTGTTGACCATATTGGCTTCGAACAGCCGAATGCCGGCGAACGCGGCGAGCCGCTCGATCGCTTCGGAAGCGCCCGGGGTGCGGCCGGCATAGGACGCGAGCAGGATCGGATAGCTTGAAGCCAGCAGCGCATCCGCGAGCTGGTCGACCACGCGCGGATCGGCGCCGGCCGGTTGGGTTGAGCCATAGCGCTCGCCAGGATAGGAGCGAACGTCATCGTCGGCCCAGACTTCGGTGAGGATTTCGCGCGGCAGCATCAAATAGACCGGCCCCTTCGGGTCGCTCTGCATGATGGTGTGGGCGCGGCGGATGACTTCCTTGGTGACGATGCCGGAGGGCAGCGTCCATTCCCATTTGGTGTAGGGCCGCACCAGGCTGCCCTGGTCGAACGGCTCCTGCACGAAATGCACATAATTGTCGCGCGTGCCGGTGAGTTCGCCATGGGTGGTGAACGGCGCTTTGCCCGCCATCAGCAATACCGGCAGCCGGCTGCGATAAAGGTTGTGCATGGCGTTGGCGGTATTGGCAGTGCCGACATCGACATGAACCAGCACGCCCTGGCCGCGCCCGGTCACCAGGGCATAGCCACCGGCCATGTGCGCGGCGGTGTTCTCGTGCGGGCATACCAAGATGGTCGGAACTTTCTGGCCGCGCCGTTTGCGGCCGGCGAACGCCTCGATGATCGGCGCGTGGTCGGTGCCCATATTTGAGAACAGGAAATCGATCCCGACCTCGTTTAATCCTTCGATGAAATAATTTGCGGCCGAGTGGCTCGCGACATTGGCGCCGGTGTCCATGGTTACTCCGTGAATGATGCGGTCAATTGGGGTCTATTCTTCCAGCCGTAACAAATGGCTGTTCTCTTTGAGAACCTGCGACCAGCGCGCAGTCTCGCTGCGGATAAAAGCCGTGAGTTCGTCAGGCGTCGAACCGATCGGCGTGATGCCGGCCTTTTCGAGCTTCTGCATGGTCGGCCGGTCGGCATAGATTTTCGCGACGGCCCTTTGGATCTTGTCGACGATCGGGCGTGGTGTGCCGGCGGGGGCGGCGAGTGCAATCCAGGTCGAGCTTTCGTCGAGCGAGGGCAGGCCGGCCGCTTCGCTCAGGCTCGGCACGCCGGGAAACAATGGCAGCGGCTGGTTGGTGTATTTCGCCAGCGCCCGATACTGGCCGCCTTGAACCAGCGGCAACGCGGTGCCGGTGGAGTCGAGCGCGAAGTCGACCGTGCCGGCGAGCACCGCCTGGCCGATCTCGGCGCTGCCCTTGAACGGAATCAGTTGCACGTCGATGCCGGCGGTTTTGGCGAACAAGATCGCGCCAAGCCGCGAGGTGATCGTGCCGGCGCCCATATTCATCTTGCCGGGACGGGCTTTGGCCTGCGCGATCAGGTCCTGGATCGATTTCGGCCCCGCCATCCGGGTGACCACCAGCGACATGTTCTTGGTCAGCATGGTGATCGGTATGAGATCCTTCAGCGGATCGTAGGGCAGGTTGGGCATGAGGAGAGGATTGAGCACCATGGTGGTGTCCATCGGGATCAGTAGCGTGTAGCCGTCGGGCGCGGCGCGTGCGACCTGCTGCGCGGCGATCGCGGTATTGCCGCCGGGCCGGTTCTCGATTACGACCGTCTGGCCCCAATCCTCGGTGAGTTTCTGCCCGACAAAGCGCGCGATGACGTCGGCCGGGCCGCCGGGCGGAAATGGCACAATCAGACGCACGATCCGGCTGGGATAGTTCGCGGCATCGGCGGCGCTTGGCGCCGGCTGGGCCAGAATCGGCGTTGCGCCCAGGCTTAGCGCCATCAGGCAAAGCAGGCCGATTGCGCGTGCGCGGATCTTAGTCATCGCGGTCTCTTCCACTCTCAATTAGCGCCCGCCGCGCAGGCGGGCGAGCAATTCCGCCGTTGGCCAGGAATCGGCTGGCAGCTTGAGTTTGATTTGCATGTCGCGGACGGCGTGGCGGCTCTTCAAGCCGAGAATGCCATCGATCCGGCCGACATCATAGCCGCGCTTGGCCAGGAGCGTCTGCAATTCGCGTACTTCATCGGCGTTCAGTCCGGGGATCTTCTCGCCAAGACCGCGATTATAGGGTCCCGCGCCGGCCAGCCGGGACGCGTAATAGGCGGCGGTCAGTGAGTAGATCAGCGAATTGTTCCACTCCGTGTAAATCTTGAAATTGTCGAAGGCGAGGAAAGCCGGCCCGAAACGCCCCATCGGCAGTACCAGCGAGGCGGGCAGGGCGTCGGTTTCGAGTGGCCTGCCGTCGGCGCGCGTCACGCCCCACTTCGCCCATTGCGATCGCGGATGCTGGATCGTCAGGTCGGATTGCTCCCAAGGCAGATTGGCGGGAACGCGCACTTCTTGCACCCATGGCTGGCCGCGTTTCCAGCCGAGATGCTTGAGGTAATTTGCGGTCGAAGCGAGCACATCGGGTACGCTCTTAATCAAATTGCGCCGGCCGTCGCCGTCATAGTCGACCGCGCTGCGGTAATATTCCGAGGTCATCATCTGAGTCTGGCCGAGTTCGCCGGCCCACGAGCCGATCATCTCCTCGGGGCGCAGATCGCCGCGCTCGATCATGCGCAGGGCATCAAACAAGCGCGGGCGGAACAGTTCCGGCCGGCGGCAATCATAGGCGAGTGTCGCAAGCGCGCGAAGCACATGTTCCTTGCCGGCGCTGGCGCCGAAATCGCTTTCAAGCCCCCAGAACGCGACGATCACCGGCGCGGGCACGCCAAAATCCTTGTCGATGCGCTGGAAGATGTCCTGGTGTTTCTTGATCATCTGGGCGCCGCGCTGGAGACGATAGGCCGGAACCAGTTTGTTGGAGAAATCGAGGAAGTTCTGAGCGAAGAACCGCTGTCCGCGGTCGATGCCGATAATGCGCTGGTCGAGAGTCAGGTATGGCGATGCCGCGGCAATGGCCGCGGCAGAGATTTTTTGCGCCGCCGCCTCGCGCTTGAATTCCGCCAACCACTGATCGAAATTGCCGGTGTTGCGGCAATTGGGCTGGCTAAAGGCCGTGGTTGGCGCGCCGACGGCAATGATCGTTATCAAGAGCAGGACAAAGCTCAGGAGCTTTTTTCGCATATCACCGTCCGTTATCGTCACCACCATTGTCTCCCGTTAGCGGTCGCCATCGCAAGCGGCGTAATCCACTATGTCGTTTCTTGGATTTGCGGCTCGGCCATCTTAGCGGTATTCGTTAGACGTTGCCGACCGCCCAGGGTATTGCCCAAGGGATTGTGCCGGAATCGGGGTATGTTGCGACTGCATTGCGACGGTTTGGCGGTGCGGCTTGAACGGTACTGGGGATCAGGAGGCGAGAATGTCAATGCGGGTTCTGATGGCGCTGTTGATCGCTTCGGTACTGTTCGCGGTCGCTCCAGCCCAGGCGGAGCAGGCGGCGTCGCCGCCGGCGCCAGAATACGGTCTGCCGATCAATGCCGAACAGGCCAAAGCCGCCGCTGCGGCTGCATTGGCGGAAGCGCGTCGCAACAATTGGCGCATGGCGGTGGCGGTCGTCGGACCGGAAGGCGGCGTGATCTATTTCGAAAAGATGGATGGCACCCAGAATGCGTCGTTCCAGCTTGCCACCGCGAAGGCCCGCACATCCGCATTGTTTCGCCGCTCCAGCAAGGTCTTTGTCGACCAATTCACCGCCGGCAATGTCGCCTTCATGACCTTCCCCGATGAGGCGCGTCCGACCGCATCGGAAGGCGGCTTGCCGATCATTGTCGATGGCAAGATCATCGGCGCGATTGGCGTGAGCGGCGGCACCGGCCCGCAGAATGGAGTCGCCGCGACCGCGGGCGTCAACGCGGTGCGGTAGCTTCGCATAATAGAATCACCATTTCGTCAGGGACGCGCGTGTCCGCAATGCTTGCTTATAACGATGCTGCCGGCGTGGCCGCACCGTTCGACCTCAATCGGCTCGGGCGCATCAATCGCGCGCTGAAGGCTGCGTGCGATGGCGCAGACTGCGGGTTGGATGCCGGTGCCGGCGTGGTCCGATCCTAACGGCTGTTTTGGTGTCCAGGCATCGCCCTGCGCCGCGAATGAGGCCGCCCCCCACAAGACACGGCGAGGGGAGCCCGCTATAAGCGGCCCCGCAAAAGGGGGCTGCCGTATAGACGTGCTTTCCTGCGCTTCGGTATAGTCCCGTGGTCAGCTGATCAGGAGCTTCAAAAGCCATGAAGATTGTAGGTTTTGAGACGAACGAGGGATTGCGCCTGGGCGTGGTCGAAGGTGACAATGTGATCGACCTGCAGGCGGTCGACGCCAAGGTCCCGTCGAACCTTGCCGACGTGCTGGCCCAGAGCAATGGCGACCTCAAGGGCCTCGCCGACCTTGCCAAACGCGCCCCCGCCAGCGCCCGCAAGCCCTTGAAGGGCCTCAAATTCGGGCTCCCGGTCGCGCGGCCGCCGAAGAGCATCTGCCTTGGCCTCAATTATTTGGAGCACGTCAAGGAAGGCTTCAGTCGCGACAATATTCCGAAGTTCCCGACCATCTTCATGCGTTGCCAGACGTCGCTGGTGCCGCACCAGCAGGCGATCGTGCGGCCCAAGGTGTCGGACACGCTCGATTATGAGGCCGAGATGGTGGTCGTGATCGGCAAGCGGGCGCGGCACCTCACCATGGACAATGCCTATTCCTGCATCGCCGGCTATTCCTGCTTCAACGAAGGCTCGGTGCGCGAGTTCCAGCGCAAAACGACCCAGTGGGACATGGGCAAGAATTTCGACAAGACCGGCGGCTTCGGACCGTGGATGATCACCGCCGATGAAGTCCCGCCCGGCGGCAAGGGCCTCAAGATCCAAACCCGTCTCAACGGCAACACCATGCAGTCGGACAACACCGATAACATGATGTTCCCGGTTGCCGAGACGCTGGTCTATGTCACCCAAGGCATCACTCTCGAACCCGGTGACATCATCATCACTGGTACGCCGTCCGGCGTCGGCTTCGCGCGCAAACCCCCGGTGTTCATGAAGGGTGGCGACACTTGCGAGATCGACATCGAAGGCGTCGGCGTGCTGGTCAACCCGATCGCAGACGAGAAGTAGATCGAGAGCAGTCCGCTCGTCCCCGCGGAAGCGGGGACCCAGGTTGAGCCGAGCCAGCGGCCCTGGATTCCCGCTTGCGCGGGAATGAGCGGATGAGGTGGTTGCCTGTTCTACTTTTGAGGTAAGCGTGGAGGGCTTCGCATGAAGAGGCGGTTTGGGTTCGGTGCTGCGCTCGTATTCTCCGCCCTTTCCATTGTGGCCAGCCCTGCGCAAGCGCAGGAGTGGCCGACCCGGCCAATCCGGATCATAGTCGGTTTCGGTCCGGGCGGCGGTACTGACATTGCCGCGCGGATCGTCGCGGAGCCGCTGTCGAAGGCGCTGGGCCAGCCGGTCGTGGTCGAGAACCGGGTCGGCGCCGGCGGCACGACGGCGGCCGAGCAGGTCGCGAAGTCGCCCAAGGACGGCTACACCGCGCTGATGATGAGCGCCGCCCATGTGGTGGCGCCGGCAATTTACAAATCGCTGCGCTATGACTCGGTTAGCGACTTTCAAATGGTGTCGATGATCGGCACCGCGGGCTTGATGCTGGTGACGGCGCCGGATTTTCCGGCCAAGGACCTCAAGAGCCTGATCGCCTATACCAAGGCCAATCCCGGCAAGCTCAATTTCGGCAGTCCAGGCGTCGGCACCACCCAGCATTTCGCCGTCGAGTATATGAAACAACTCGCCGGCCTCGACATCCAGCATGTGCCCTACAAGTCGACCCCGGCGACGCTCACGGCGTTGATCGCGGGCGAGGTTCAGATGGTGATCGAATTGATCCAGCCGCTCTTGGGCCATGTCCAGGGCGGCAAGATGCGGCCGATTGGGGTGACGTCGGCGCAGCGCTTTCCGACCGTGCCCGAGATTGCCACGCTCGCGGAATCGGGATTGCCCGGCTACGACGTCACAAGCTGGTACGGCCTATCGTTCCCGGCCGGCACGCCGGCGGCGATCGTCGACAAGACCAACAAAGCGCTGCGCGATTTGCTGGCCACCGATAGCCTGCGTGGGCAGATCGCCAAAGTCGGCGCGCTGCCGCGGTCGTCGACGCCGGAGGAGTTGCGCGCGCATATCGCGGCCGAGGTCGATCGCTGGCGGGCGGTGCGCGAGAAGGCCGGCATCGAACAACAACAGTGAATTTGCAAACACGACGGCCGGACAAGCTGGTCGTCGGTTGCTTGGAAAAAGGGGAGTTTAATGGCTGATTTGAGTGTCGTGACGATCTGCGGTTCGCTGCGCAAAGCCTCGTTCAATGCCGCGCTGGTGCGGGCGTTGCCGGCGCTGGCGCCAGCCGGCATGAAAATTACACCGGCGCCGTCATGGGCCGATATTCCGATTTACAATACCGATGTGCAGAATGCCGGCATGCCGGCGGCGGTGACCGGGTGGGCGGAAGCGATCCGCGCTGCTGACGGCGTCATCATCGTATCGCCGGAATATAACTGGACCATTCCCGGTGGTCTCAAGAACGCCATCGACTGGACGTCGCGTTTGAAGGACGATCCCTTCAAGGGCAAGCCGGTCGCGATCCAATCCTGCGCCGGCGGGCTTCTGGGTGGCGCGCGCATGCAGTATCATTTGCGCCAGTGCCTGACTTCGGTCGAAGCGGTGATGCTGATCCGGCCGGAAGTGTTCGTCAATTTCTCGGCCAAGAAATTTGCCGAGGGGTCGCTTGAGCTCACCGATCAGGCGACCAAGGACATGGTCAAGCTGCAGCTCGAAGCGTTCGCGCCGTTTGTGCGCAAGCAGACCGGCAAGAGCTAATCATGGCGCGGCTCGCCGGGCGTAGCGCTATCGTCACCGGCGGCGCCCGCGGTATCGGGCGGCACTATGCGGCCGCGCTCGCGGCCGAAGGCGCTGCCGTGATGATCGCGGATATCGCGGACGGCCAAGCACTGGCGGAGGAGCTTGCCGGCAAGCATGGCCGCAACGCCACCGCCAGCATGGTGTGCGATGTCGGCGACGAGGCCCAGGTCAAGGCGCTGGTTGCCAAAACCATCGAGCGGTTTGGTAAGGTCGATATCCTGGTCAACAATGCCGCGCTTTATTCACGGCTTGATGAAACCGAATTCACCGACATCGATGTTGCGCTATGGGACAAGGTGATGGCGGTGAATGTGCGTGGGCCGTTCCTGTTGGCCAAGCATGTGGTGCCGCATATGCGCTCGAAAGGTTACGGCAAGATCATCAATATCGGCTCCGGTTCGGTGTTCCGCGGCATGCCGCAGATGCTGCACTACACGACCTCGAAGGGCGCGGTCGTTGCGTTTACGCGCTCGCTGTCGCGCGCGGTCGGCGGCTCCGGCATTTGCGTGAATACGCTTGCGCCCGGCTTCACGCTGTCCGACAGCGTGGTCGAAAACAATCCCGGCCATGTGGAAAGTTCACGCGAGAACGCCGTCCAGCGCCGCGCGATCAAACGCGACGGCTATCCGCAGGATATTCTGGGCGCGCTGGTGTTTCTGGCGTCGGCCGACAGCGATTTCGTCACCGGCCAGATCATCGCGGTCGATGGCGGCGCGGTGAATACCTGACTATTCGGCTTTGATGCCGGCGGTCTTGATCACCTTGGCCCATTTTTCGGTCTGGGCTTTCACAAAAGCATTGGCCGCGGACGCGGTGACAATGGCGGGCGTTGCTCCGACGTCGGCGAAGCGGGCCCTGATCGTGGCATCGGCGAGCCCGGCATTGATCTCGCGATTGAGCCGTTCGACGATCGCGGCTGGGGTGCCGCTTGGCGCGCCGATGCCGGAGAAGGTCTGCACTTCCAATCCTGGAACGATCTCGTTCGCCGCCGGCAGATCCGGCAGCACCGGTGATCGCGCCGGCGACATCAGCGCGAGCCCGCGAATGGCGCCGCTCCTGATATGCGGCAGCGCGCTTGGCAGCGAGTCGATCGCGGCCTGAATTTGCCCGGAAATCAGATCGGCCATGATCTGCGCGCCGCCACGATACGGTACATGCACCATGTCGATGCCGACAGTCGCCTTGAAAAACTCGATTGCCAAATGGCTGATGGTCGCGGAGCCGAACGATGCGACATTGATCTTGCCGGGATTGGTTTTCGCATAGCCAACGAATTCGGCGAGCGTCTTGACCGGAACTTTCGGCCCGACCGCCAACACCAGCGGCAGTTCCGCCAGCCCCGAAACCATGGTGATGTCGCGCAGGAAATTGAACGGCAAGGTCTGCAGCGACACATTGATGGTGTGGGTCGAGGCGGTGAACAGCAGCGTGTACCCATCTGCCGGCGAACTTACCGCCGCCTGGGTGCCGATATTGGTGCCGCCGCCTGGCCGGTTGTCGATGATGACCGGCTGGCCGAGCCGTTCGGTCAACCATTGTCCCATCAGCCGTGCAACGAGATCGGTCGCGCCGCCGGCTGGATAGGGCACGATCCAGCGCACCGGCCGGGTCGGGTAGCTCTGCGCTATCGCGGCGCGCGAGAGGGCAGGGAGCGCGGCGGCAACGCTGGCGAGACGCAGGAATTTACGGCGTGGCAGTGTCATTGAAGTCGCTCCTTGCTCGTGTCCCGGGAGCACCGCAGCATGAAATGACGCGGTGCAGACCCGGGGAACACCTCACTCCGCCGCCGCCGGCTGCTTGCCTTGTGGCAGCCGGTTGCGGAAGTGCGGCAAAATCTCCTCGGCGATCGCGGTCATATTGGCGCGGGTCATGTCGTCGGGCAGCGTCCCAAATTGGGTCTTGGTCAGCGACGTGTTGAAGCCCGCGAGGTCTTGATATTCGGCGAGCTTCTCGCGCACGGTATTGGGACTGCCGACGATGACCACGCCGGTCTGGTTCAAGTCTTCGATCGACGAAATCTTGCCGGTGACTTTGGCGGCGCGCACGCGCTTCATCGATTCGATATTGCTGTAGCCGGGCGGCAGCAGCATTTCGACCGGCATTTTGAGGAAGCGATTGACCAGCGCTTCGAGGTGCGGCTTGGCCTCGCGCATCGCCTGTGCGTCGGTTTCAGCAACATAGATTGTGTTCGACCAGGCGAGTTGATCGGGTGTCGCCATATAGCCCGCCTTCTCCGCCTCGTCGCGATACATCTGGAAGAACCGCGCCACCACCGCGATCGGGGATAGCGTCTGCGCATAGGTGTAGCGCTTCTGCGCCGCCCAACGGATTGTGCTGGATGAGCCTTGCGAGGGAATCCAGATCGGCGGATGCGGGGTTTGGTAAGGCCGCGGCCACGGGTTCACGTAATTGAAGTGATAATGCTTGCCCTCATAGGTAAACGGACCTGGCTCGGTCCAGGCGCGCACGATCAGGTCGTGGGCTTCCGCGTAGCGCTCCTGCGAGGTCACCGGATTGATGCCCATGGCATGATATTCGGCACCGATGCCGCGCACGAAACCGGCGGTGAAGCGGCCGCGCATCAGGTTGTCGAGCATGGCGTATTCTTCGGCCACCATCAGCGGATTGTTGAGCAAGGGCAGCGCGCGGCCAAGGATTGCAAGCCGCGCCCGCTTGAGGCTGCGCGCCAGCGCGCCGGCCAGCACCCCCGGGATCGGCATCATCCCATAGGCGGTCTGATGATGCTCATTGAGGCATACGCCGTCGAAGCCGAGCCGGTCGGCCAATTCCATCTGGTCGAGATATTCGTGATAAAGCTCCGCGCCTTTTTGCGGATCGTAATGGCGGTTGGAAAAGGTCACCCAGGCGGAGCCGTTCTGATCGATCGCGTCGAGATCGGCATGGCGATAGGGCATGAGATGGAAGTTGAAGAATTTCATCTTGCGATCCTCAGGCGGCAATCCGCATGCCGTCGATGAAACCGGTCAGCTCCGAGACGAACACGGCGGACTTTTCGACCTGCGGGATGTGTCCGCATTCCGGGATGATGACCGCTTTCGCGCCCGGGATCAGTTGCTGATAGGCGTAAGCATATTCTACCGGGAACAGCCGGTCATTGGCACCCCATAGGATCAATGTGGGCACATCGATCCGGTGCAGCCATTTGTGCAGATGGGGGTCATGGGCGCGCGGTTGCCAGGCGAGCTTGGCGGTGGCGATCCGATTTTTCATGGTGATGTCTTCAAGTTCCGGCCGCAGCAGCCGCGCAATCATCTCGTCGGCGCGCGTCTGGTCGTAGAAGAAATCGCGGATGCGCTGCTGGTCGCTGCGTAAGAAAGTATCGATCTGCGCAACGCCGGGAACATAAATGCCGGCGGCGTCGACCAGTGTCAGGGACGCGAGCCGGCGGGTGTCGCGCACCGCCAATTCGGCAGCAAGCCAGCCGCCCAGTGAGACGCCGACCAGATGGACGCGTTCGAGTTCGAGCTGGGTGAGAAAGTCGAGATAGAAATAGGCGGCATCGTGGATGGTATCGAGCCAGTCCGGCGTATCGGACGCGCCAAAGCCGGGATGCTCTGGAACAATCACATCGAACCGGCCGGCGAGCGCCTGCATGAATGGCAGCCAGGCGCCGGCGCCGCTCGAACCGTGCAGGAACAGGAGCGGCGGCCCGGAACCGCCGCGCATGAGCCGAATATTGCAGTCGCGCACGGCGATGGTCGTGGTCTTCGGTTCGGCCATGGGGCGCTCCGTTTTGTCCGGGCGAGCGTAGGAAGCCTAACACACCGCCCGCGCTCGCCAATTGCACTGCGTAATGGAGCCGCCGAAAACCGACGTCCCAGTGGAGTGGATTTGACATTCGCTACCCACCTGGCAGCAAGCACGCGATGCGAATGTCAAATCCAAAACTCCACTAGCGGCCTATACTTGCTAGTGGTCCTTTGATTCTAACATTCGCAAAATCGCCCGCGGAAATGGGATGCGAATGTTAGAATTGGACCACTAGGAGATAGTTTCATATTGGACTATTTGGCGGTTTTGGCCTATCGTTAGGATGTAATCACCCCATCCGAGGAGGCTGCCATGCCGACCGCCGCTGCCGCCAAGTCCAAGTCGAATGGCAAGCCCGGCCCCAAGCACAATATCGATGCAATGCGCGAGGCGTTTTATGAACGCATTTCCAAGCGCGACATGGCGCCGCTGTGGAAGGTGATGAGTTCGGTGGTCACCAAGGAGCCGGTGACGCGCTGCGCGCCACATGTGTGGCACTATGACGACGTGAAGGCGCTGGTGATGGAATCGGGCGGCCTGATTTCGGCCGAGGAGGCGCTGCGGCGGGTGCTGATCCTTGAAAATCCGGCAATGCGCGGCGAGTCGAAAGCCACCAACACGCTGTTCGCCGGCATTCAGATGATCCTGCCGGGCGAGGTTGCGCCGGCCCACCGCCACGTCTCTTCGGCAATCCGTTTTGTGCTCGACGGCGAGGGTGCCTATACCGCGGTCGAGGGCGAGAAATCGTTCATGTCACCGGGCGATTTTGTGATCACCGCCAATTGGGCGCCGCACGATCACGGCAATCCATCGAAAAAGCCGATGCTATGGCTCGACGTTCTCGATTTTCCCGCAGTCAATTTTTTCGAAGCGTCGTTCGCTGACTATTTTGACGACAAGAACAAGATGCAGAATACCACCCGCGGCGACGGCGACTCGCTCGCGTTCTACGGCTCGGGCGTGCTGCCCGATGGCGCGCCGACCACGCTCAACCGCAGCCCGGTGATCAATTACACCTATGCGCGCACGCGGCCGATCCTCGACCGCCTGAAGAAGGCCGGCGAGATCGACAAGAGCCACGGCGCCCGCGTGCATTACGTCAATCCGGTCAATGGCGGGCCGGTGCTGCCTACCATGGGCGCGAGTCTGGCGCTGTTTCCGAAGGGCTTCAAAGGCGAGAAGTACCGCGCGACCGACGGCACCATTTTCGTCTGCACCGAAGGCGGTGGCACCACCACGGTCGAGGGCAAAGTGCTGGAATGGGGCGTCAACGACGTGTTCGTGGTGCCGCCGTGGAAGCGCTATTCGCACCAGACCAATAAGGAGTCGGTGTTGTTCTCGATCTCCGACCGTCCGGCGCAGGAAGCGCTCGGCATTTGGCGCGGGCAGCGCAACGCTTCGTGAGGCTATCGGGCTCACTCGGCCTTGATATTGGCTTCGTGAATGATGCGGCGGTAATCGTCGAATTGTCGGCGAAGATGCGCGCCGAAATCCGCGCCGCACGCGCCGACCGGATAGAGCCCCTGCGCGATCAGCTTGTCCTTTACCTCCGGCGCCTGCATTGCGGCGATGAACCATTGCGCAAATTGCGCGGTCAGGTCCCTCGGCGTGTTTGCCGGTGCGAGCACGCCGAACCAGGCCGTGACTTCATAATCCTTAAATCCGAGCTCGGCCACGGTCGGTAGCTCTAACAATGGCTGGTTTCTGGTCCGCGTGCCGGCAGCGAGGGCGCGCAGCGTTCCGGCTTTGAGCTGTTGCGCAACATTCGAATAGGTGCCGAACATCGCCGTGACGTGTTGGCCCAGCAGCGCGTTTACCGCCAGGGCGTTGCCGGTGTAAGGGACAAAGGTCAGTTCGGCCTTGGCCGCGCGCTTGAGCGCCTCAACTCCGAGGTGAAATGGACTGCCGGGGCCGATGCTGGCGACGGTCACCTGGCCCGGCCGCTTGCGTGCGTCGTCAAGCAGATCGGACAGTGTGCGATAAGGCGAGGCGTGATGGACGACGATCAGCGTCGGCGCGCTTACCAATTGGCAGATCGGTTCGAAGCTCGCGATCGGATCATAATTTGTTTTCCGCAGGCTTGGATTGATCACGAACGGATTGGCCACGAACAGCAGCGTGTTGCCATCCGGTGCCGCGCGCATCGCCGCCTCGGTCCCGATCACTTCGCCGGCGCCCGGCCGGTTGTCGACCACGACCGTCACGTTTTGCGCGCGCGCGATCTGTTCTCCCAGCAACCGAGCCATGATGTCGTTCACGCCAGCCGGTGCGCTCGGGACGATAAACTTGATGGTTCGCGCGGTCTGGGAGCGTGCGTCATGATAAGCGAAGCTCGCGAATAGAACGGCGAGCGCGGCGGCAAGCGTCGCCGGATGAGGCCATCGACGCGGACGCTTCATTGCTGTCCTTTCCACCTAGTGTGGCGGTTCAGAAGTCCGCCACATTCTCGCGGCGAGTCCGAATAGCGGACTTCTGAACCAAAGCCACACTAGACTCAATGAGTTGCTAGTGTCCTTCGATTCCGAAGTTCGTAAACGAGGCCGCCGCGAAATGATACGAACTTCGGAATCGGGACACTAGGCTGGAAGTACGGTCATTCTTGCGGTCCACTGGCTACTCGCCCTTGATATTGGCGGCGCGAATGATTGGCCACCAGCGCTCGATCTCAGATCTCTGGAGCGCGCCAAGCGCCTCTGGTTTAAGCTGCTCCGGCGCCGGCAGTACCGATCCGAGATCGGTCAGCCGCTTGGCCACGGCGGGGTCGTTTAAGGTGGCGATCACCGCGGCATTCAGCCGGGCGATGATCGGCGCGGGCGTGACCTTGGGCGCCCATAGTCCAAACCAGTAAGAGGCCTGGAAGTCCGCCAATCCGCCTTCATGCAAGGTCGGAATATCGGGCGCGGATGCCAGACGCCGCAGGGCCGTAACGCCGTAGGTCTTGATCTTGCCGCCGCGCACCAAGGGCAGGGAACTCGATGCTTGGTCGAACACCAGATCGATCTGGCCGGCCGCCAAGTCCTGCAAGACTTGCGGTGTGCCGCGATAGGGCACGAGCTGGAATTGCATGCCCAGCGCGTTCTGAAAATAGACCGCGGTCAAGTGCGAAGGGGCGCCGGGCCCGGCGGTCCCGACCGTGACCTTGCCCGCGTTTGCCTTGAGCCATGGCAGGAGTTCTCTCAGATCCTTCGCCGGGACGCCGGTCTTGGCGATGAGCAGTTGAAAATTGGTCGGCAGCAAGCAGATCGGCTCGAAGTCTTTCACCAGGTCGTATTGGAGCGTGTAGATCGCGCCATTGACGACATGGGTGCCGAGATTTCCAAGAATGACGGTGTAGCCATCGGGTTCCGCACGCGCTGCGCGACCGACGGCAATACTGCCGGCCGCGCCGGAGATGTTTTCAATGACGACGGGCTGGCCCAGCGAAGCCCGCATTGGCTCGCTCAGGATTCGCGCCAAGACATCGGCCGGTCCTGCCGCCGGGAACGGCACGATCATCGTGATCGGGCGGGTGGGATAAGCTTGCGCCTGGGCGCGGTGCGATACCGCCGAAGATGCAGCGGCGCCGGCCGCCAGGTGCAGGAATTGTCTGCGCTGCAGATTCATGGGCGCCTCCCCGTGGATTGTTTTGCAGAGAGTAGCAGCGCGCCGAGGGGTCCGCGAGCGTCTTGTGGTGTGCTCCGCGCAACTCGCAAGTCCGTGTCCCGGACGCGGTGCAGCACGCAGTGATGCACCGCTGATCCGGGACCCCGGTTACTTTGTTTCTGAATAAACCGGGGTCCCGGGTCTGCAGCGCACTACTTCGTACTGCGCTGCGCCCGGGACACGTGCGGCATTGACCTACCGCGAGGCTGAATAATGCGCGAGCGCGGCAATGTCGGCGTCCGAGACATCGATCATGACATTGCTCATCAGCGTGTCGGCGCCGGATCGCTTGTTGTCGCGGAATTCCCGCATCGCATGGATGAGGTAATCGATCCGCTGCTTCGCGAGCCGCGGCATCTGCGCTTGGCCGGCAAGATTGGGCAGATGGCACGACGCGCAGCGCAACGGTTCGGCCAATGCGGCGCCGCGCTTGGCCAGTGCCGGGTCGATTGGTTCCTCGCTCGGCTTTGCGACAAGCGCGGCGAAGTGCTTCGCGATCGCCACCAGATCGTCGTCCTTCAGGTCCTTGACCAAGGGCGCCATCGCTTCGAGCTTGCGCACGCCCTCACGGAACAGGAACAGCTGGTTGACCAGGAAGAATTCCGGCTGTCCGGCCAGCGAGGGGATGTTAGGGACGCGCGAATTGCCGTCCTCGCCATGGCAGGTCGCGCAGAGTTTTATCCGCTCCGCGAGCGGTAGCGGTTGGGCGATTGAGTCGCTAACAAAAAACGCCACAGCCGCCAGCCCGAGGGCTAGCGGCTGCGACCACCAATCGAACGCCCAGCGCAAACTACCGCTTCGCCGTGCGGGGGGCTGAATAGGAGATGCGATAGGTCGCACCATTTTGTTCGTCCGACACCAGCATCGAGCCATCTGACATCTGCAACAGATAGGTCGGCCGGCCGTGGAACTCGTTGGCCTTGGTGTCGAGCAGCCCGCCCATGAATGGCTGGATGACCGCCCGCGCACCGGCAGTCCGGGCGATTACCACGTCATAGCCGAATTTCTGCTCGCGGTTCCACGAGCCGCGCCGCGCAATGAACGCCACGTTGCGATAAGCGGCCGGGAACATGTTGCCGGTATAGAACGTGATGCCGAGTCCGGCCGAATGCGGTCCGGTCAACGCCGCCGGCATCATGACGCCGCTGCAAGGGTTCGGCCGCCGTATGTCTGGATCGGGGGTGCCGTTGGCGTGGCAATAGGGGAAGCCGTAGAACGCGCCTTCCTGATTGCGCGGGATGCGGTTCAGTTCGTCCTGCGGCCCATCGTTGCCGGCCCAGTCGCGACCTTGGTCGGTGAACCAGAGTTCGCCGGTTTGCGGGTGCCAGTCGAAGCCGACGGTATTGCGCACGCCGCGCGCCACGATCTCCATGCCGGTGCCGTCGGCATTGTAGCGGCGGATCTGCCCGTGGATGCCGGGATTGATCTCGCACACATTGCAATTGGCGCCGACCTGCACATACATTTTTCCGTCCGGGCCGAACGCGACGTATTTCCAGTTGTGATGGACCGTGTCCGGCAAATTATATGCCTTGGTCAGATCGACCGGCGGGCCGGGATTGTCGAGTTTGTCTTCGATATTGTCGTAGCGAAACACTTGATGGATCGCGAACACGTAAAGTGAGCCATTGCGGAACGCGAGGCCATTGGGCTGCGTCAATCCCTGCATCAGGACCTTTACTTCGCGCTTGCCGTTGCGATCGGTGACGGCGTAGACGCGGCCGGGACCGCGCGTGCCCATGAAAATCGTGCCTTTGTCGCCCCGCACCATGGTGCGGCCGCCGGGATGGCCATGCGACCAGATTTCCGCCTTGAAGCCCGCTGGCAAAGTGAGTTTGTCGACCGGAATTTTCTCGACCGGGGTCACGGTCACCGGCGTCGGGTGCGGCTTTAGTCCGGTGTTCTGGTTGCTCTTGGCCTGGTTGGTGCGGTCGAGCGGGCTCCACCCGACCTGCGCATGCGCGGCAGTGATGGCGATCGCAGTGGCGGCCGATGCCGCAACCCATGTTCGAAGTGTCGCGTTACTCATGTCGTCCTCCCATTGTCTTTGGCATCATGCGTCAGCATAGGCAGAGATCCGATCGGTGAAAAGTGGGTCGAATGGGCCGGCGTATCAGGCGCGCCGCGATGCTATCGGCGTGCCGCGCTTTTTGCTGTAGCCGTGGATATCGACCCGCTCCCAGACGCCATTGAGGTGGTAGGGGTCGCTGCGCACGAAGCGCTCGGCGGCGCCTCGGCTATCGGCGTCGACCACGAAAACGCTGCCGCAGGGGGTCTCTTTATCGTCGGCAATAAGCGTGCCGGCGGTGATGACGTCGACGTCATAGTCCTGGGCGCGATCGAGGTGGATGCGATGGTCGCGGTAGTGCTTGGCGCGCCGCGGCATCTCGCCGTGCTTGTCGAGGGCGTGAATCACAAACAACATGGCTGTATCCCCTACTCAGGCCACAATAGCGAATTCTGGCGCAGTTGCATCAGGCCGGTGTGCCAAACGGGCCGCGCACTCATGAATCCATCGAAATAACGTCAAACCATTGATAAACATCAATTAACGCCTGGAATGGCGATTGTGGCCGATTAGGCCGGAATCGTTGGTGTTGCTTCGATCACGGCCATTGCTAGTTTGCGACGATGTGGGGACGCAGGAATCAGCCGGCCGCTGCACGGGCCGACACGGACGAGCCGCAGCGCTTAAAGGACGCACTGCGACGGGCGCGCATCGACGCTGCCGAGCGCACCGGCGTGGTGGTGGATTTGCACGACGCTGAGGTGGCGCGGCTTGAGCTGCTGAGCGAAGCGCTTGACCCGGTTTTTGCGGAAATTCCGGCGGAGACCGATCTGTTCGACCGCGGAATTTCGCGTGGCGAGACGCCGCGCCTGTGGATCGACGCCATCGCTCATATCGCCATGGGACGTGACAAGCGGATCTATCGTTTTCTCCAGGACACGCGCTACGGACGCAAGGTGCTGGCGGAAAGCACCAGAATTCCCGATCTGGCGGACGCCGTGACGAAATATGTCGCGCAACGCCTGATCGAGCGCGAGCGGGCGCTCGCCGAATCGCCGGCGATCGCGAGTTCGCTGCGTGAGGCACAGGCGGCGCGGCGGCGCGGCTGGCTGCGGGCGCTGCGCATATTCGCGCTTGGCTTGTTCGCCGGGTTCGCAATTTTGATCGCGCTTGCGCTGTTGCTGCCGGGGCCGGGTTAACCCACGCCGTCCATCAGCACTTTGCGGTCGACTTCAACCACGTTGTCGCCGGCGACGCCACGCATCGTCACCTCGCAGCGCCAGGCGCCCGGTTGGCCGGTGATGCGATAGAGATTGTAGCCGGCCGGGTCGTGCTCACCGGGCGGGGCTTCCGACGCCGAAGGCACGCCGATTGTCGGAATGCGGCCGGCCGGTCCGTTGATCCAAACCGTCTGGCGGCGATGGTTGTGGCCGTGGATCAGCAGCTCGGCTCCCTGCCGCGCCAGCACGTCACGCAGCCGTGGGGCGTCGGTCAGCCGCTTGAGATAGTGCGCGCGCTTGCTGGTCGGCGGATGATGGATCAGCACCACGCGATAAAGCCCGGCGCGGCCGCAATCGTGCAGAATTCGCTCCAGGCGCTGCAATTGCTCCGGCCCGATCCGGCCGGTGGCCATCAGCGGCAGGCTTGGAACCGAGGTCGACACCCCGATCAGCGCCAGGGGGCCGCGCCGCCGCATGAACGGGAAGCCCGACGCAACGATCGGCATGTCGTCGCCGTGCATGAAGTCGCTCCAATGCGTCAGCGATGCCGCAACGCCGCTTCGTACATAGGCGTCATGATTGCCAGGGACCAATGTGACGTCGCGCGGCAGGCCGAGCGCGTCGAGCCAGGCGCGCGCGCGTATATATTCGGCGGGTAAGCCCAGATTGACGAGGTCGCCGGTGACCGCGATGTGATCCGCCGCCTGGGCCTTGAGATCGGCGACCAGGCGTGCCAGCACCTCCGGCCGGTGGATGGCCGCGCGCTTGCGCCGCCAATTGATCAAGCCGGTGATGCGCTTGCCGAACAATTCCGTAAGTCGCGGCTGCGGCAGCGGCGCAAGATGCGGGTCCGACAGATGCGCCAGCAGGAATGCGGCCATGCGCTATCTATGAACTGCCGATCAGAATACCCGCAAGGAACACCAAGGTCCCGCCCAAAACGATCTGGAATGCCGCCGACAGGAATGGCGTGTCCATGTAACGATAGCGGATATAGGAAATCACAAGCAGTTCCACGGCGACGACAATAATAGCGACGATCGTGGCGGTCCAGAAATGCGGGATCAGATAGGGCAGGGTGTGACCGACGCCGCCGATGGTCGTCATGACTCCCGAGACCAGGCCGCGCAGCCAAGGCGTGCCGCGCCCGGTCAGCGAGCCGTCGTCGGAGGCGGCTTCGGCGAAGCCCATCGAAATGCCGGCGCCGACCGAGGCGGCCATGCCGACCAGAAAGGTCTCCCAGGTGCTATGGGTCGCAAACGCGGCGGCGAACAGCGGTGCCAGCGTGGAGACCGAGCCGTCCATCAGCCCAACCAGTCCGGGCTGCACATATTGCAGCACGAACATGCGTCGGGCAGTTTCGTCTTCCTTGGCGCGCTCGGTCGGCGTGAGCAATTCCTGCCCGAGCTTTTGCGCGGTGCTCTCGTGCTGGCCCTCGATCTCTGCGAGTTCCAAAAGGAGTTGCCGGATCGAGGCGTCGCGCGTGGTGTCGGCGGCGCGCCGGTAGAAGCGCTCCGCTTCAAACTCCATGGCCTCGGCGTATTTGCGCACCTCGTCCAAGTTGAGTTGCGGCATCAGCCACAGCGCCTGCTTGCTGATGAAGCCTTTGACGTCTTGGCGGCGGATCAGCGGCAGATATTCGCCGAATTTGCTGCGATAGAGGTCAAACAGCATCGTGCGATGCTGTACCTCCTCGTCCGCCATTTCATCGAACACCTTGGCGGAGGAGGGATATTGCCCGCGCAGGCCCTCGGCGAAGCCGCGATAGATTCGGCTGTCCTCATCCTCATTCGAGATCGCGAGCGCCAGCACTTCCTGTTCGGTAAGGTCGGAAAAGCGTTTCACGAGCAGTCCTCGAAACCGGTAATAGATTAGAAAATTTCTAAACTATCGCTCT
Source organism: Xanthobacteraceae bacterium (assembly GCA_022841625.1). Classification (GTDB taxonomy): domain Bacteria; phylum Pseudomonadota; class Alphaproteobacteria; order Rhizobiales; family Xanthobacteraceae; genus VAZQ01. Next base: position 91,789 of record JALHRD010000005.1, on the reverse strand, counting down.
TGTGCGATCAACCTAGATGCGGACGATTTGCCCACAGCGTGGAAATCTTGCGGATTTCATGGATGTAACGCGAAATGCGGTGCAAACCAATCGACAAAGGCGGAGCCTGCACGGTGACCGAGCGAACCACTGGACTTGACCGAATTCGCCAAGCGATTGAAACGGCGATGTGGCGCGTTCTCCACGCTTATTGGCGAATTGCGCGCGGTATGACGCTCGGTGTGCGCGGCCTGGTCATTGATGAGGCGGGTCGGGTCTTTCTGGTGAAGCACAGCTACGTCGCCGGTTGGCACCTGCCGGGCGGTGGCGTCGAGCCCGGCGAGACCGTGATCGATGCGCTGATTCGGGAGCTCGCCGAAGAGGGCAATATCGAGCCGACCGCGCCGCCGATGCTGCACGGGATGTTTTTCAACGGCCGGATATCGCGCCGCGACCATGTGGCGGTGTTTGTGCTGCGCGACTTCCGTCAGACGGCGACACCCGTGCCCAACCGCGAGGTCGTCGCGCACGGCTTCTTCAAACTCGACGAATTGCCGAATGACACCACCGCCGGTACGCGGGCCCGCATCATCGAGGTGATGGGTGGCGTAGCTGTGAGCGAACGCTGGTGAAGGGCTTAGATTCTGGCGTGTCGTTGCCGCCAAGCCGGCCCGGGGCCGCGCATATAATGCCGTTCCGGGCGGTAGTCTGCGAACAAGTCGCGCCGGAGGCGGGCGACCATGGCGGACAGCTCTGACCAAAGACCGGGAGGTAATGTGAGGTCCATCTGGGATTGTGTGCCGTCGCTGCGCATGGTCGCCTTTCCGTATCCGGTCAGAAGACCCGTCTTACCTTCCACTTGTCCTGTTTGTCGCAGGATAGCGCCCGGATCGATGTGATCGGTGTCACAGAATATGCGATTGCAGTGTTTGGCCTTAACGAACGACGGGGGCGGGCGAGCGCGTGAGGGCGGCGAACAGTTTTTCGTCGACCTCGCTAATCACGCAATTTCGTTTGGTGCGCTTGGCGGCGTGCAGGCACAGTTCGGTGGCCTCAATGAGCGCCTGCGCGGACAGCCCGGCGTCGAGCGTTGCGACGCCGGCTGACAGGGTCAGCCGCGCCTTCTCACCGGTGGTGTGCCGGACCAATTCGCATTTCGCGACCGCATACCGCAATTGCTCGGCGAGACGGACCGCGGGTGCCAGGCTGATGGTCGGTAGAATGATCGCGAACGCATCGCCGTTGTAACGAGACGCGACATCGCGCCCGGTAATCGCTTCTTTGATGATCGTAGCGATGAAGCGAAGCACACGATCGCCGACGACACTGCTGTAGTCCTTGTTGAAAGACGTGAAATTATCGATATCCGCGATCATCAAGGTCAGTGGCGCCTTGGCGGCGCGGCAGGCTGCGATTGAGCGGTTGAGTGCGGCAAGAAAAAATCGACGATTGCCGAGCCCGGTTAGGGGATCGGTCTGATTTTGCATGCGCAGATCCGCGGTCTCCCGGCGAAGCTGTGCGATTTCCTCCGACATTGCCTGCAGATCGGTTTGTAATTTTGCGTTTCTGTCGACGAGCTCCCGGGTGACCTGCATCAGGCTGTCGACGACCGTCCGAATGTCCCCGCTGTCCTGGCTGCTCCCAAGCTGCCGCGCGGCGCGCGCCAGTTCGCGTGAGTACTGGTTCGTCAAATGTCGGGCGGTTCCGACCGTGGTGCGCAACTGGTCGAACTCGCCCACCATGCGCGCGCCGATGTGGTCGGCTTTGTCCTGGAGGTTGCCTGGAGCGATGTGAGTGTCGTGCAGTTCCTTGATATCCTCGGCGGCAAGAGTTCCATTGCGCGCAAGACGCGCGTTGATGGCGGCGGATAGAAGGCCGCTGTCGCCGGCCGCATATTTGAACCAGAGCGCGAAGCTGCGCGGATCGACCGGCTGACCGAGTGCATTGATCTTGCTGAGCGCCGCATCCGCGGTCGCGACGGTGCTGTGATATTGCCGGTTGGCCGTGGCCATAGCGCGTCCCTAACGATTGGCCGCCATTGTTCGGCCAATACCCCGTTGGCCACGATCCGATGTTTGTATCAATAAAGCCTTAACCAACGAGACCGCCGGCGTGTCGAGCTTGCCGCGGCCGGACACGAATTTCGGAAGCGGGGCACTAACGGCTGAAGCGTCCGCGATCATGCGGTGCGTCAAAATCGACCGCCGCTCCGACCGGCCCAAGTGGAACGACGCCGGTCGGGTTTACTTGCCTCTGGCTGCCGTAATAGTGGCGCTTGATGTGGTCCATATTGACGGTCTCGGCGACGCCTGGCTGCTGGTAGAGATCACGCACATAATTGGACAGATTGGGGTAGTCCACGATCCGCTTCAGGTTGCATTTGAAGTGATAGTGATAGACCGCGTCAAAGCGGATCAGCGTTGAGAACAGGCGCCAGTCGGCCTCGGTGATCTGCGCGCCCACCAGCCAGCGTTGCCGCGACAGACGGTCTTCAAGCTTGTCGAGCGTGTTGAACAATGCGCGGCAGGCTTCTTCGTAGGCGTCTTGTGCAACCGCAAAGCCGGCGCGATACACGCCATTGTTGACGGTGGCGTAGACCAGTTCGTTGACCTGGTCGATCTCCGCGCGGAGCGCCTGCGGATAATAATCAGTCCGGTTGTCGGTGTAGCGATCGAATGCCGAATTGAGCATGCGGATGATTTCGGAGGACTCGTTGCTAACGATTGTCCGTCGTTCCTTGTCCCACAGCGTCGGCACCGTCACGCGCCCCGAATAGCGCGGATTGGCGATTAGATAGACCTCGGTAAGCTCCTTGGCGCCGTTGACGGTGTCGGGGATGCAGCCGGGTTCATCGGAAAAGCGCCAGCTGCGTTCGCCATAATGCGGCGCGGCGATGGTGATGGAAATCGCGCTTTCGAGCTGCTTGAGTTTGCGGAACAGGGTGGTGCGGTAGGCCCACGGGCAGGAATGCGAGACATACAGGTGGTAGCGGCCGGGTACGGCGGGGAACCCGCCGTCGCCGCTTGGGCCGGGGCTGCCGTCGGTCGTGATCCAATGGCGGTAAACCGACGGGGTGCGCATAAACCGCCCGCGCTCGAACCGGTTGGCGGGGGTGTCTTCGGTCCAGACGCCGTCGTTGAAAAACCCCATTAACCGCTCCTTTCGATGGTTAGCGCGGGCACTCTACACGTCCGCTATACAATCCCAATGGCCGCCAATATGGGGTCTCAATAGATGGACCAAAGCCTTACCGGGTGCTAAGCGGGTCGCGCCATTCCATGAGCGATTTGTCCCTCACCATCCTGCCGGAAACCGTTGACGACGCGGTCGTGATCGAGCGCCTGCACGAGCGTACCTTTGGGCCGGGGCGGTTCGCCAAGTCCGCCTATCGTTTGCGCGAGGGGCACGAACATAGCCGCGCGCTGTCGTTTACCGCGCGGATCGGCACATTGCTGGTTGGATCGGTGCGGATGTCGGCCGTGCGGATCGGTGACGCGCCCGCTCTGTTGCTGGGCCCGCTGACGGTTGAGCCGCCATTTCGTCAGCATGGGATCGGCAAGGCGCTGATCGAGCGCGCGCTTGCGGAAGCAACATTGCGCGGCCATCGCCTGGTCGTTCTGGTTGGTGACGAGCCGTATTACGGCAAGCTCGGCTTCAAGGCGGTTCCAAAAGGCCAAGTCAAGATGCCGGGCCCGGTCGATCCGGCGCGGCTGCTGGTATGCGAAATCGTCGCCGGCGCGTTCGAGGGCGTTGCCGGAGGGCTCCAGCCGGATTGGGCAGTGCCGTAATCGGCCAGCGGCCGGTTGCCGCCACGGGCCGCAGCGGCTTTATGCTGACTAGCGGCCTTCTCGGGCCCAGGTGGCGGCCAGCGCTCCGATCAGCAGCAGCAGACCAATGGCGCCTGCGAAGATTGGCAGCACGCCGATGCCGCGCACCACGCTGGCCTCACGCATGCGTAATCCGATCCAATCCTCGCCGCGGTAGGTGTCGCTTGAGCGCACCGACACGATGCGTGGTATCGTAAGCGCGCCCGAAGCGTCCGCGATACGCATCGACGCGCCGCCGGTTGCATCGGTCAATGCGCCGATCACTTGCGTGGTCGAAGTAACCTCGGTGAATTCGCGGGGGTTTGCAGGGCCGACATTGGTTAGCGCGGTGAGCTTGCCATCGCTTGCGCGCCACAGGCCGAGCTCGCCTACCTCGATGGTGGCGCGGAATACGCCGGGATCGCCTTCGGACAAAGTGAGTATGCGGGTCTTGCCCGATGGCGCGGTCAGCGTGATCTCGCCGACGCTTTCGGCCATGGTTTGGCGCTGCACCGTGAGGTCGCGGCCGCGCGCGGTCAATCGCAGCGCCTCTTCTTCGAGATCGGGCTCTTTCATCAGCCAGTGCGACAGCCTGCGCATCAGGTCGATATGCGGGCCTCCGCCCTCGTAGCCGCGCGACCACAGCCAAATGTGGTCCGAAAGCAGCAGTGCAATGCGGCCTTCGCCCTCGCGCGACAACTGTAGCAGCGGCTTGCTGTCGGGGCCCTCCATCACCGTCATGCCCTTGGAAGCGCGCGCATCCACCAGGCGGAACCAGCGGCTCCATTGTGGCGGGTCGCTCTGCGAGCCTTCGAGGCTGCGCGTTACCGGATGACGTGCGCCCAGTTTTGAAAGCTTTGCGCGATACGGCATGTCGGTGGTGCGGCCGCTCGGCTCCGCCGGCAATACCGACTCGAGCGGTGTGCGCCAAAGGCTGGTCTGGCTCGCATAATCCGGTCCCGCGGCCACCAACACGGCGCCGCCGCCGCGCACATAGCGCGCGATGTTGTCAAAGTAGAGAATTGGCAGCAGGCCATGTCGGGCGTAGCGGTCGAAGATGATGAGTTGGAACTCATGGATCTTCTGCTGGAACAGCTCGCGGGTCGGAAACGCGATCAGCGACAGTTCGTTGATCGGCGTGCCGTCCTGCTTTTCCGGCGGACGCAGGATGGTGAAGTGCACGAGATCCACCGCCGCGTCCGACTTGAGCAAATTGCGCCATGCGCGTTCGCCGGCGTGCGGCTCGCCGGACACCAGCAGCACGCGCAATTTATCGCGGATACCCTCGATTAAAACCACGGCACGGTTGTTGACGATCGTTAGTTCGTCGTCGAGCGGCGCGGCTTCGATCTCGACGATATTGGGTCCGGCATGCTGGATCGGCACATTGATGCGAACCTCTTGGCCGACGCGAACGTTTCGTTTATCGATGGTCTCGCCGTCGCGGCGTATGGTTACTTGCGCCGTGCCGGCTGGCACGCCCTGGTCCAGGACGCGGTAGGTAACGGTCTGCGATTGTCCGACGATTCCGAAGCGCGGCGTCGTTACCAGCGCCACCCGGCGGTCGCGTTCGTTCGGGCGGCCGGTAATTAAGCCATGCACCGGCGCGGCGAATCCGAGCGTTGCGGTGTCTATGGGCACATCATGCACACGTCCATCGGTAATGAAAATAACGCCCGCCACGCGCTCATGGGGCACATCGGTCATGGCGGCGGTCAGCGCCGTGAACAGCCGCGTACCGTCGGCATCGTTGCCGGACTCGCCGGTCTCGACGAAACGGACCTCGAGATTGGCGATCCGGCCCAAGCGCTCGGCGAGCGCCGCGCGCACCGCCTCGGTTTGTTGGCGGCGGTCGCCAAATTCTTGGCTGGCGCTCTTGTCGACGACCACGATCGCAATCGAGGTCAGCGGGTCGCGGTCTTCCCGCGTTAGCGACGGGTTGGCCAGAGCCAGCACAAACAACGCCATCGCGGCGACGCGCACGAAGGCGCCGCGGCTGCGCGATGCTAAGAGCAAAATCGTGAGCGCGACCGCGGTTGCAGCCGCCGACCACAGGATGATGTCGGAGACCAGTGGCGCGAATGATATGCCCAGGTTCACCAAAATGCTCCTACTGCCCGAGCCGCTCAAGCAGGGCCGGTACGTGAACTTGATCGGCTTTGTAATTGCCGGTGAGGGTGTACATCACGATGTTGACGCCGGTGCGGAACGCAAAATCGCGCTGGCGCGGATTGCCCCCGACGATCGGCAGCATGGCTTGGCCGTCCGGTCGCAGCGCCCAAGCGCCGGCGAGATCGTTCGCCGAGATGATGATGGAAGAGACGCCGTCGCTGGCGCGTGCCGGCCGCTCCTGGGTGTCGTCGTCCCGCTCCGCCGCGGTCGCCTCCACCCAGAGCTGCCCGCCGGCATAACGACCGGGGAACTCTTTCAGCAGATAGAACGTCTTGGTCAGAACGTGGTCGCGCGGCACCGCTTCCAGATCCGGAATATCGAGTGAGGAAAGAATGGCCCGCAAGGCCGTGGTGTTGGGTGAGACGATGCCGCTTCCGGGCGATCCTTCGATCGCATCGCGGGTATCGAACAGCACCGTGCCGCCATTTTTCATGTAAGCGTCGATCTGCTCCAACGCTTCGCGCGAGGGGCGGGCTGTGCCTGCCACCATCGGCCAGTAGATCAAGGGAAAGAACACCAGCTCATCCTTGCCAGGGACGACGCCGATCGGATCGCCGGCTTCAAGCGCGGTGCGCTGCGCCAGATACAGAGTCAAACCTTGTAGGCCGGCGCGGCTGATGCGGTCGACCTCGTCATTGCCGGTGATGACATAAGCGAGCCGGGTCTGAAGCGCCGCGCGCATTGCCATGTCGTCGTTCTGCGCGTGTCCCGGCTGCGTCAGTGTCAGCGTCGCCAAGCCGGCCGCGAGCGCGAGGACGGCTGCGGTTGCCGGGCGGGTGCGGCGGCGGAACAATTGCGCGATGCCGCCGGCAAGCAGGAACACCACCAGCGCATCGATCGCGAGCAACGCCATGGCCGCCAGTAGAACCGGGCCGCGCAAATCCTGCGGCTCGCTCACACGATAGACGTCGCGCCGCGCATTGAGACCGCTCAATTGCAGCGGCGTGAGGCGATCGTCGGGCGTCAGTGCATTGACCGCCAGCATTCCCTCGGCCGGACCATAAAATCCAGGCGGATGGTCTGCGGTCGCCCGGCCCGAATATCCCGCGGCGACCGGCCGCGCGTTTGCGGGCGGCGGTCCGAATACGCCGAAACCATCGAGAATGCGGGTCGGTTGGATCGCTTCGCGACCACCGCGGCTGCCGTCACCGCCAGTTGCGCTGGTGCCGGCAAGCGCAACGATGCGTTTAAGCATATCCACGAAGGCGCCCGACAGCGGCAGGTTGGACCAGCGGGTGTCGGCGCTGACATGGAACAGGACGATCAGCCCCTTGCCGCGCGGCTGGGCGGTGACCAGCGGTGTTCCGTCTGCCAATGTCGCCCATGTGCGCTCGGAGAGCGTGGCGTCCGGCTCGGCCAGGACCTGCCGGCTCACGGTCACGTCGTTCGGCACGGTCATGTTGACGAAGGGGCCCTCGCGCGAGAACGCCGCGAGCGATTGCGGCTGGTCCCAGCTTAGCGCGCCGCCCAGCGCGCGCCCGCCGCGGCGCAATTTGACCGGCACGAGATCGTCGTCGCTGGCCGCCAGCCGCGGGCCTGCGAAGCGCACCAGCACGCCGCCATCTTCGATCCAGCGCGTCAGCCGTTCGCGCGCCTCGGCGACATTGCCGACGTCGGCAAGGATCATCATTGGCAGCCGCTGATCCATCAGTTGATTGACCGCCTGCGCCGCCGAACCGCGATCGGCGTGACGTACATCGGCAAATGGACCAAGGGCGCGGGTCAGGTAGTAGCTCGAGGCCAAGAGTGGCTGTGCGGTATCGGTGGACGCGCCGCTGACGATGCCGACGGCGCGCCGGCGCCAACGCTTGTCGAGCAATTGGACCGCGCCGGCCGATCGTTCTGCGCCGATATCGAGCCGGGCGATGTCGTTGCGGATTTCCACCGGAAGCGTCAGCGCGGCCTCGGTTTCGGTGTCATTGACGCCGAAGGCGAACGTCGCTTCGCCCAGCGGCAGGCCCTTGAGATCGAGGCCGCGGATCACGCCGGATTGTGCGCTGCCCTTGGCGGAGCGCAACACCTTAACCGTCAATGCGCCGGCGGTGTTCTCGGCGCCGGTCAGCGCAAGCGTCGGCGCCAAGCCGCCTTCCATCACGCTCATGGAGCGCGTTCCAACCAAGCGTCCCAGCGCGGCAACGAATTCCGTACCGCCGCCCAGGTCAACTCCGTCAGACAGCCATACGGTTTCGACTTCGGGGGTTGCACCGAAGAAACGGCTCAATCCAGGCAATGCATCGGAGCGCTGCACCGCATATGGCTTCGGCTTAAGCTGTTTTAAACGCACGCGCGCCGCGCCCGGCGTCTCAAAGCCGATTTCGCGGCTGGTGTCCGACAGTGGGATGAGTGCGACCGCGCGCCCATCGGCTTCGGCGCGGTTGATCAGGTCATCGGCGGTGCGCACCCGCGCCTCCCAGGTGCCGGCCGCCGGGAAGCCGTCGTCGATTAAAAGCGCGAGCGGTGCGTTTGTTCGGGTCGACTCCGCCGCCGGATTCCAGAGCGGGCCGGCAGCGGCCAGGATTACCAGGGCCGCCAGCGTGAGGCGGAGCAGCGTGAGCCACCAAGGCGTGCGGCGCGGCGTTTCTTCCTGCGGCTTGATATCGAACAGGAGCCGCGCCGGTGGGAAATCAATGCGCCTGGGCTGCGGCGGGATCAGACGCAACAGCCACCATAGCACCGGCAGGCTCAAAAGGCCGAGCAGCATCAGCGGTTGGGCGAAGCCGAGCGGTAGCCACGGCATCATGCCGACCTCCGGGCCTGAATGCGGCCGCCGACCACCGCTCCCGGCGGCGGCGCGGCCATGCGGGCGTGCAACGCCAGCAGCAATTCGGTCGCCGGCCGATCGGTGCGATGGATCGCGAAGCTCCAGCCCAGTTTGTCGGTCTCGGTCCGCAGCGCCGTTCGGTGGTTGGCGACGCGTTTGTCGTAATCGGCCTTCCACGCCTCGGCACGGCCGGCGGTGATCGAGCCAGCGCCTTCAGGCTCGATGAACTCGATGCGGCCGGAATAGGGGAATGTCTCTTCTGCCGGATCGACCACCTGCACGGTATGGCCGTGCGCGCCCGTTGCGGACAGCCGCGATAGCGTTGCGCTAATTTCAGTGATCGGCGACCAGAAGTCCGACACCATCACGATTTCCGACAGCGACGATGGCACGAACGACGGTGGCAGGCTGGCGCGCTCGGTCACGTCATGCACGATCGCGTTCGCCATTTTGTCGAGCACGTTGCGGCTACCGGTGGGCCGCATCAGGCCCGGCACGCCGACGCGTTCCCCGGCATGCACCAGAACCTCGGCCAGCGCGAAGGCGATCACCAGTCCGCGGTTCAATTTTGATTCGGTTGCGAGCGGCGAGGTGAACAGCATCGACGGCGAACGATCCGGCCAGATCCAGACGGTATGCGCGGCTTCCCATTCCTGCTCACGCACATACAGGATGCCGTCACGCGCCGAGCGTCGCCAATCGACGCGGCGCGCCGGCTCGCCTGAAATGAATCGGCGGTATTGCCAAAAGTTTTCGCCAGGTCCGGCGCGCCGGCGGCCGTGCAGTCCATGAATGACGGTGGCGGCGATCTTGCGCGCTTCCAGGATCAGGCGAGGCAGAGATTCGGCCAGCGAGCGGGCTTCGCCGCTGGCGTGCAGCGCCGCTTTGGTCTCATGCTTGTCCGCCCGCCGCGCCATTCGGTCTATCCGATGCGCTGCTTGAGCTGGGCGATCACATCTTCCATGGTCGCGCCGTCGGCACGGGCAGCGAAGGTCAGCGCCATGCGGTGCTTGAGGATCGGCTCGGCCATATCGAAGACGTCGTCAATTGACGGCGACAACCGGCCGTCGATCAGCGCGCGCGCGCGCGCCGCAAGCATCAGCGCTTGGCTGGCGCGCGGGCTCGGCCCCCAGGCGATCAGCTTGCCGAGTTCGCCGCTCTCCGGTCCCGGGCGCGCCGCGCGCACCAGTGTCAAGATTGCATCGACCACCGCTTCGCCGACCGGCAGGCGGCGCACCAGCCGCTGCGCGGCAATCAGTTCGTCGGCGGTCATTGTCGTCTTCGGCTTGCTTTCCTCGGTGCCGGTGGTGTCGAAGATGATCTTGCGCTCGTTTTCGAGATCGGGATAGTCGACGTCGATCTGCATCAGAAAGCGGTCGAGTTGCGCCTCGGGCAGCGGATAGGTGCCTTCCTGTTCGATTGGATTCTGCGTCGCGAGCACATGGAACGGACGGGGAACGTCGTGGCGGTTGCCGCCGACGGTGACGTGCTGCTCCTGCATCGCTTGCAAGAGCGCCGATTGGGTGCGCGGCGATGCGCGATTGATTTCGTCGGCCATTAGCAATTGGCCGAAGATCGGCCCCGGGATGAAGCGGAAGCTGCGCTTGCCGCCCGGGCTTTCTTCCAGCACCTCGGAACCGACGATGTCGGACGGCATTAGATCGGGCGTGAACTGGATACGCCGGGCCTCAAGTCCGAGCACGGTGCCCATGGTTTCGACCAGCTTGGTCTTGGCAAGACCGGGCAGACCGACCAGCAGCGCGTGTCCGCCCGATAGCACTGTGATCAGCGCCTGCTCGACGACACGCTCCTGACCGAAGATGACTTTGCCGATCGCAGCTTTGGCAGCCGCGACCTGCGCGCTCGTTGCCTCGGCGGCGCGCACGATCATGTCTTCAAGCTTTTCCAGCCCGTCTCCGGCTGCCGCCATGTCATCTGCTCCTTATATTTCCGACGCTAGCGCCCCGTTTCCGAAGTTCGCGATACATCGCAGCAACCACTGAAACGAACTTCGACAACGGGGCACTAGCAACTCTATGGATCTAGTGCCGCTTTTCGATTTGAAGTTCCTTACCGAATTTGCCGCAAGCATCGTAGGAACTTCAAATCGGCGGCACTTGTGTCTTACCGGCGTCTTACAGGGGCCGTGCCCCACGGGATCATTATAGGGCGCGCGCGGCGCGCGCGATATGCGGTAAAGTACCGTCAGCGACGTATTCGTGGGTGCCCGGGCGCACGAATCTCTGTAACTGAACGCAGATTACGCTACTTTTCACGAGGTGCGATCCTGTCTTCCTGCGGGTTTGCGGTAATCGTTCCGCGGTCAGCGCCAACGCGCCCTCGTTTTTGGCCGCTGGCGCGTTTTTTCGATCGGCCGGACATCGCCGGTGACAGTGGATAAACTCGCCCGCGGTCGCGATCATGGGGAACGGGCGGCTCATCACGGGTCCACATTCCAGGAAACAATGGCGAAGGAAGGGCAATCCGATCAAAGTCTTGCGAGCATCCTGGGAGCGGTCGACGCGGCCGCTCGCAAGGGACCGCCGCCGGTGCATTTATGGGATCCGCCGTTTTGCGGCGATCTCGACATGCGAATTTCCGCAGACGGAACATGGCATTATCTGAAATCCCCGATTGGGCGTCCAGCGCTGGTCAAGCTGTTTGCCTCGGTGCTCAAGCGGGAGGGCGGAAGTTATTTCCTGGTTACGCCGGTTGAAAAGGTCGGCATCGCCGTCGATGACGCGCCGTTCCTGGCGGTCGAACTGACGGTTGAAGAAAGCGCCGAGCCGCACGCCCGGCGGCTGCACTTTCGTACCAATGTGGACGATTGGGTCGCCTGCGGACCCGGCCACGCGTTACGCTTCGAGCGCGAGCAAGGCACCGATGGGCTCAAGCCTTATCTGCATGTGCGGCGCGATCTCTGGGCGAAGGTGACGCGGGCGCTGTTCTACGATCTGGTCGAACTGGGCGAAGAGCGTGACGTCGATGGCGTGCGCATGTTTGGCGTGGCGTCGGGCGGCGAATTCTACGCCATGGCGGCGGCAGCGGAGATCGAGGCGTTTCGGTAATTTTGGGCAGGCGATTGCTCCGAGCGACATGCTTTGACATTGTATCGATGGCGGGCAATGCGCTTGCCGCGGCTCGGAATTTCCGCGCGTTGCGTGCGCGTGTGATCGCGATCCGCAAGACGATCGACCTTTTGATTGGCACCTGATGTATCGAAAGTCGCCATCCGTTGCCCCGCAATGATCGCGACTTTCGCCCCATGGCCCGTCACCTTGAGCTCATTGAGGTGCCGACAAGAACGTGAAGCCGCTGGTTTCCAGGTTAGGACAGTTTCCCATGCGCATCTATCGAATCGCAGCCATTCCCGGCGACGGCATCGGCGCTGAAGTCGTTGCCGCCGGCGTCGAGACGCTCGCGGCCTGCGCCCGCCGCGACGGCGGCTTCGATCTGGCGTTCGATCATTTCGACTGGGGTTCGGAGCGCTACAAAAAGACCGGCGCTTTCATGCCGGACAATGGCCGCGATCTGATCAAAAGCCACGACGCCATCCTGTTCGGTTCGGCCGGCGCGCCCGATGTGCCGGATCACGTCACATTGTGGGGCCTGCGACTCGCGATCTGTCAGCCATTCGATCAATACGCCAATGTGCGGCCGACCCGCATTCTGCCGGGCATTGTGAGCCCGCTGCGCCATGTTGCCGGTCCGGAGCTCGACTGGGTGATCGTGCGCGAGAACACCGAGGGTGAATATGCCGGCATCGGTGGGCGCGTACATCGCGGCCTGCCGGAAGAAGTGGCGACCGATGTGTCGGTGTTCACGCGCGCGGGCGTCGCGCGGATCATGCGCTTTGCCTTTGCGCTGGCCCGCACCCGGCCGCGCAGGCTTCTCACCGTCGTCACCAAATCGAATGCGCAACGGCACGGCATGGTGCTGTGGGACGAGATCGCCTCCGAGGTCGCGGCCGAATTTCCCGATGTGACGTGGGACAAGATGCTGGTCGACGCCATGACCATGCGCATGACGCTCAAGCCGCAATCGCTCGACACCATCGTCGCCACCAATCTGCATGCCGACATTCTGTCCGACCTGGCGGCGGCGCTCGCCGGCTCGCTCGGCATTGCCCCGACCGCCAACCTCAATCCGGAACGGAAATTCCCCTCGATGTTCGAGCCGATCCATGGTTCGGCCTTCGACATCATGGGCAAAGGCATCGCTAATCCGATCGGGACGTTCTGGTCGGGGGTGCTGCTGCTGGAGCACCTTGGAGAGAAGCCTGCCGCGGCGCGCCTGATGCGGGCGATCGAGCGGGTGACGGCGGACAAGGCGTTGCACACGCCAGACCTTGGCGGTAAGGCCGGCACGGTCGACGTCACCCGGGCGGTCTGTGAGGCACTGGCCGGAGACAATCGCGAATGAGCGCCACGCCTGCCGAATTCTTTGTGCGCGCCCGCGCGATGCTGACCCTCGATGTGCCGCCAGGGATCAATGACAGTGCGGTCGTGCCGGCGCGCGGCGACCACGATCTCGACCCGATGACAGCGGCAATCGCGGCGGTACGCCCAATTCGTCCGGCGGCGGTGCTGGTGCCGGTGGTCGCGCGCGAGGAGCCGATGGTGTTGCTAACCCAGCGCACGGCACACTTGAAGGATCATGCCGGCCAGATCTCGTTTCCCGGCGGCAAGATCGACCCGGCTGACGATTCACCGATGGCGGCGGCGCTGCGTGAGGCGGATGAGGAAATTGGATTGGCTGCGGACGCCGTCGAACCGATCGGCTATCTCGATCTCTATCTGACGACATTCGGCTTCCGCATTGTGCCGTTGGTGGCGCGCGTCGCGCCCGATTTCGCGCTGACGCTCAACCGCGACGAAGTCGACGACGCGTTCGAGGTGCCGCTCCATTTTTTGATGTCGCCCGAGAACCACCAGCGTCACAGCCGCGACTGGAACGGGCTGACGCGCCATTTTTATGCGACGCCGTTTGGCGAACGCTATATTTGGGGTGCAACCGCGGGAATCTTGCGCAATCTCTATGAGCGGATTTATGCGGCGTGAAGGCGTTTGGGTTGCCAAGATGGCGCCGGTCGACCGGCTGGGCGCCTCGCGAAGGCGGAAACAGAAGGCTAGAAACAAATGTGTAAGATAGTGCGAACTCTCCTGTGCCGCTTTCGGAAATAGCAGTGTAAGTTACGCCGCCATGATCCGCCCCATCCTGACAGAACTGGCTTTGTTTGCCGCCCCGTTTGCGCTCTATATGCTGTTTCTGTGGATGACCAAAACTGGCAAAATATTCGAACGCGACAACTGGTCACTCAGGCGCGTGACTGTGCTGCTAATCGTGGGCTTTCTCCTATTGGTCGGCGGTTTCATGGTGATGGCGCATTGGAGCGGTGCGCCGCCACGCTCGATTTATGTTCCGGCGCATGTCAAAGACGGCAAGTTTGTTCCGGGATATGTGAAGTAAGGCCGGAGATGCCGCAATGACTTCGTCGCACCGCGTCGCGATCGCTCCCGAACGCGCGCTTTGGCTGCGCGAAGGCGCGTTACCGCGGTTGCTGGCCGTTCTCGATCGTGATGGCGAAGAGGCGCGTGTGGTCGGCGGCGCGGTGCGCAACCAACTGCTTGGCGCGCCGGTCGGCGACATCGATGTCGCCACCACAGCCGTGCCGGACGAGGTCGTGCGGCGCGTCAAGGCCGCCGGCTTCAAGCCGGTGCCGACCGGCATCGAGCATGGCACCGTCACCGTGGTGGTCGAGGGCACGCCGTTCGAGGTGACCACATTGCGTGAGGATGTGGAGACCTTCGGCCGGCATGCGCGGGTGGTTTTCGGGCGCAACTGGCAGCACGATGCGGCGCGGCGCGATTTCACCATGAACGCACTTTACGCAACGCGCGACGGCACGGTTCACGATCACGTCGGCGGTCTCGACGATCTCGCCGCGCGGCGCGTGCGGTTCATCGGCGATCCGGAAAAAAGGATCGCCGAGGATTATCTGCGCATCCTGCGATTTTTCCGTTTTTACGCTGCTTGTGGCGACGGCGGCGCGCCCGATGCTAATGGGCTTGCCGCTTGCATTGCGGCGCGTGCCGGGCTTGCGACGCTGTCCCGCGAGCGCGTGCGGATGGAGGTGCTCAAGCTCCTGGTTGCGCCGCATGTGGTGCCGGCGCTGATCGCCATGAGCGAAACCGGTCTGTTGATGGCGGTGCTTGGCGGCGTGCCGCTGCTCGCGAGCCTTGCCAATATGATCAAGCTTGAGCGCGAGCTTTCATTGACGCCCGATCCAATGCGTCGGCTGGGTGCGCTTGCAGTCCATGTTGCTGAAGACGCCGAGCGGCTGCGCGAGCGGCTGCGTCTCGCCAATGCCGAACATGAGCGCCTGGCGTCGATGGCGGACGGCTGGTGGCGCGTTTCGGCTGCGACCGGCATGCACGACGCGCGGGTGCTGATTTACCGGCTCGGGCCGGAGAAATTTCTCGACCGCGCGCTGTTGGCGTGGGCGCGGGCCTGGTCCGAAGGCGTTGCCGATGACCGCTGGCACGATCTCATCCTGCTGCCGGAGCGTTGGACGCCGCCGGCATTTCCTTTGAAGTCCGCCGATTTCACGGCGCGTGGCGTCGCCAAAGGGCCGGCGTTGGGTGAGGCAATGCGGGCGGCCGAAGCGGCCTGGATCGCGCAGGACTTTCCAAGGGATGCCAAGGCCCTGGCAAAGATTGTCGTTGCGACGATTGGCAAAAACTAAGCGTGCCAGCGTCGCGCGATATAAAGGTCCTGTCATAAGGCCGATATGGTCGTGTAACAGAGTTGAAAAATTACGCCCGGTTCCATGGACACACCCGGGCGAGACTCGCTAGGCTTACGAGTCCGGCGGGTGCGCAGATTCGCCGATTCACGGAGGAAGGACATGATTCGCATCATCACAGCTGTGGTTGCAACGGTTGCGCTGACCTCATTCTATGCCGCGGGCCCATCGCTTGCGGCGTCCTGCAAGGAAGAAGCGGCAAAGCGAAAATTGGCAGGCGCTGCCATGACAAGCTTCATGAGCAAATGCGAACGGGAAGCGCAGGAGGCTTGCGATACCAAGGCGGGATCGCAAAAGCTCGCCGGCGCGGCCAAGACCAGCTTCACCAAGAAGTGCGTGACCGAAGCGGTCGGCGGCTGACGCGACGATTTCGATCGTAGTCTGGGATTACTTGAAGCGGCCGGTCTGTCACCGGTCGCTTCTTGCTATTTGGGGCTCTATCGGCTCGACCGAGCGCCGCCCGCCCGCCCGAGGCGCTGCGGCGGGGTGCGGTCGGCGATCTCGAGGATCAGCTTCATCAAAATCGCTTCCGCGAACGTTTCGAAATTCTTGGCCGCGATCATGAAGGCGCCGGGGCCGCCAATCACGTAGTCCTTGAAATATCGATCGAGCTGCGGTTCAAACGCCAGGATCGGCAGACCGTTGATCACAAGGCCGGCATCGACCGCCTCGTCGCGCGCCTGGGTTACCGAACGGCCTCGATTGTTTGAGCCATCGCCGGACACATCGATGACGCGGCGCTCCGCCTTGCTCGGCGCATGTGGAAACAGCGCGGCGGCCTGGTCGATCGCGCCCGAGATCGAAGTGCCGCCGCCATACATCATGCGCGGCGCCGATTCGATGGCGCCGGCAAACGCCTTTATCGAAGACTCATCCTTTAGAATGGCCCAAGGCACAACCTGCGATTGGAGGAATGGTCCCGACCACTGCATCATCGTTACGGCAATCGATTGGTTGCGGCCCGCGAGAATGGCATTGAGGACGCGCCGGTTTTGAAACGCCGCGACGTAACCCATTTTCTGAAGCTCGAAGCGTTGCGCATTGATGCTGCCGGAGACGTCGACGGCCAAAACCAGTTGGAGATCGACGACGGTCTGGGCCTGCGCATCCGTTCGCGTCGCCGCGAGCAACAGCAGCGCTGTTGCCAAGCCAAAAAACTTGCCGCGCGCGCACGCAGCGCCCGGTCGGCCGGATCTCACCTCCATCAGAACCTCCCATGACGCTTTGTTCCGACGAGCATACCCTCGATTGAGGCGACTCGCACCGGGGGGCGGGACGCGCTATTCTGCTTAAAACGAGGCGTTCCATGCCCCCGATCCGACGACCGGCCGATCTGGCGCGCAGCAGCGCCATGCGGCTCGCGCGGCACAAGGCCGATGCCTTCCGGCGCGAGACCTTTGCGCTGCCGCGCGTACAGGCGCGCGAAAAGGCACGGGAGTTGTTCCGCCGCTTTCCCAAGGCGGCCTACCAAACCGAGATCGAGAGCTGGCGGGTCCTGCCCGACGATTGCATCGAATTCACCGTGCGGCGCCTGCCCAGCGCCGACTGAGCGTGGCGCGCTGCGTAACCTCGGGTGACGGCGGTGCGTATTGCGATGTAACGGTCCTGCGCCGGGAGCTTGATCATGCGCCGATTGTTGCGCGACCTCTTTGTGTTCATGATTGGCGGCATCGTCGGGACGCTGTTCGGCGTCGCGCTCGGTTTTTTCATTTTTCCATATGTTTTCGCGCCGCCGCCCGCGACCGAGACCCTGGCCGAGGCCGACCGCAGCCGCTTGGTTGCCACCGGCACCTTCATCCACGCCAATCCCTCCGACCCGATTCACTACGGCAAGGGTAAGGTGGGCGTCTATGAACGAGCGGTTTTTCTGGAGCAGGATTTCGAGGTTGGGCCCGGCCCGGCATTCCATGTCTATCTGGTGCCGAAGGCGTCGATCCGTTCTTCGTCAGACATGAAGGATGTCATGTTCGTGGACCTCGGCCGGTTGCGAGCCTTCAAGGGCAGTCAGCGTTATGCCATCCCCGCGGGCGTCGGCCTGGCGAAATATCCGAGCGTCATCATCTGGTGCGCGCGCTTCGACGTGCTGATCTCGCCAGCGGACTTGAAGTCCGCGCAAACGGTGAAATAGCCGGTTTTTCATCGTGACTGGGCTTGCTCCGGCCATCCACGCCTTTATTGCTGTACCAACAACAAGACGTGGGTGAAATGTTCGAGGCTCTGCTCGCTTCGCTGAATGCGATCTCGCTGGCTGAACTCCTGCTCATCGCCGCGGTCGCGCTGATCGCATCAATGATCGGTGGTGTGGCCGGCTATGGCACCGGCGCGCTGATGCCGCTGGTCTTGGTGCCGATATTGGGGCCCGAGCCGGTGGTTCCAATCATTGCGATCTCGGCGCTGTTCAATAATTCCTGGCGGGCGCTGGCGTTCAAAAATCTGATCGACTGGCGCCGCGCCGCGCTGGTGGCGATCCTGGCGACGCCGACCTGCATTGTCAGCGCCTATGGCTATACCTTGCTCACCGGCAAGGGGGCGGCGATCGTCATCGGCGCCATGCTGATGCTCACTGTACCATTGCGCTATGTTTTCAAGCGTTATGTCTTGGCGCTCGACGGCAAGGGGCTGGCGATCGGTGCAGTGATGTATGGCGGCGCGGTCGGCGGCACCGTCGGGGCCGGCGTGATCCTGTTATCGCTCCTGATGGCCGCGGGCTTGCAGGGTGCGGCGGTGGTCGCGACCGACGCCGTGATCTCGATTGTGGTCACGGCGGTACGGATGGCGGTATTCGGATTTTCCGGCGTGATCGACGCCCGTGTCATGGCGTTCGCATTGCTGATCGGCGCGGTGGCGCTGCCAGGCGCTTTCATCGCCAAGGCGCTGGTCGTGCGGATGTCGCTCACCGTTCATACCGCGATCCTCGATGTGGTGGTGCTGATCGGCGGCGGCACCATGGTCGCGGGCGCGCTGATGCGCTGAATTGCCCGCGCCGGCATCTGTCGGACCTGGATACCTTGCGGGTCGGATGGCCTGAGATTTGCTTAGATTGGGCGTTGGCCGGGCTTCAATCGGCCGCAAGACCGCGCTAGTGTGGCGGTTCAGAAGTCCGCTACATTCTCGCGGCGAGTCCGGACAGCGGACTTCTGAACCAAAGCCACACGAGAATCAATGAGTTGTGAGTGTCCTTCGATTCCGAAGTTCGTAAACGAGGCTGCCGCAAAATGATGCGAACTTCGGGATCGGGACACTAGGCTAAATGCTCACAAAGTAGGTCACAGAGGGTCGCCATGACGATTGCAATCAAGCTTGGATCGCTCGCCCTGCTTATTGCGTGTGCTGCGGGGACGCCGGCTGCCGCACAAACAGTCAATGTCGTTGTCGGTTATCCGCCTGGCGCCGCCTATGACATCTACGTGCGGACCTTCGCGCGCCATCTTGGCAAGCATCTGCCGGGTAATCCAAACATCGTCGTGCAGAACATGGCCGGGGCCGGCAGTCTGCGCGCCGCCAATTTCCTCTATAATGCGGCTCCCAAGGACGGCACCACCATCGGCATGTTCGCACGTGGGCTTGCGATGCAGCAGCTGCTCGATGCGACCGGCGTCCAATATGATGCGCGCCAGTTCAATTGGATCGGCAGCCAGACCGCGGATGTCAGCATGCTGATGGGCTGGCATGCGCGGCCATTCAGGACCATCGCGGACGCGCAGAAGAGTGAGATGGTGATCGCTGGTTCTGGCCCCGGCGCCGACAGCGTGATCTACCCCTACATTCTCAACGGTGTGCTCAACACCAAGTTCAAGGTTGTTACCGGCTATCCCGGCGCCAATGATTTTCTTCTGGCGGTGGAGCGCGGCGAGGCCGACGGCGCTGCTATTTCCTGGAGCACGATCAGCGCCGGTCGGCCGGAATGGGTAACAGGCAAAAAAATCAACATTCTCCTTCAGCTCGGCCTGAAGAAACATCCCGACATGGGCAGCGCGCCGCTGGTGACGGAGTTTGCCAAAGACGATTCCGATCGCGGCGTCTTGGAATTGATCTTTGCGCGGCAAGATATGGCCTATCCCATTGTGGCGCCGCCCAGCGTTCCGGCGGAGCGGGTCGCGGTCCTGCGCCGGGCATTCGATGCGGTGATAAAAGATCCCGATTATGTCGCCGATGCGAAGAAGCAGCTTCTTGACGTCGACGCCATGCGCGGCGAGGACATCGCAAAATTGCTCGGCAGGATTTTTGCGACCCCGGCTCCGATCGTTGCGCGTGCGGTGGCGGCGCTTGAGGATGGCAAGAAGGTGACCACTAACAAGTAACGCGGAGAGTCAGCTCTGCGTCAGTCACAGAGCAGCGTTGACAGGGCAGGGGCCTCGCCTGACATTGCGGCGGCGCGCGTTGCGCACCGTCAATGTGGCCGGAGCGACCTACGATGTCCCAATCGCCTGAGCGCGCGCGCGCGGTTCTCTATGGCTGCCGCGCGCGGGTTGGCTACACCTCGCCGCCGTTCTTCGCCGAAGTCTTCCCCTATGAATTTTACCGGATCGTCCCCAAGGGTGTGACGCTCGTTGTTACCACCATTGGCGTCAGCCAGCCGACCACGGCGCAAATCGATCAAGCTTACGCGATCACCATGCGGGCGGCGCGCGCAATTGCGCAGTCGGGCGTTGACATTGTGGTATTGGGAGGCACGCCGATCGCGATGTCGCGCGGCGCCGAGAGCGCCACCGAGGTCATTGCGCAGCTCGAATCCGAATTGGGCGTCAAGATTGCCACTGGCGCCGCGATTGAAGAGCAGGCTGTGCGCGCGCTTGGCTGTAAAAAAGTCGTGCTCGCTCAGCCTTATGGGCCCGAGGAAAACGAACGGCAGGCCGGTTACATCAGAGCATTGGGCTGCGAGGTTCTGGGGGTAACCCACTGGGGCAGTACGCTCCCGGCATTCGGCAGCATACCGCGCGATGCCGCTTTGGTGATGGGCCGTCGTCTAATGAGCGAGCATCCGCAGGCCGATTCAATCCTGCTGCGGACCCCGAACTGGCCAACGATCGAAGCGATCGATCCGCTGGAGCGCGAATTCGGTGTGAGCGTCATGTCGACGTCGCAGGCGACAATCTGGGGGGCGCTACGCGGCGCCGGCATAGACGATCGGATCGAGGGCTACGGCCGCTTGTTAAGCGAGCACTGACGCGACCGCCGCAATGTCAGCTTGCCAGGTTCTCGATCAAGTCGGCGACGTATGCGACGTCCGAGGTGGTCACGAACAGGTCCGAGCGGGCGCGCGCCTTGGCGAGCTTGCGGTCGCCGACCACCAGGATATTGCCGGTGCTCTGCAGCAAGACGAAGGTCACGAGCGAATCCGGCTTTTCGGATTCTGCATCGAATAACTCCGTGTCGGCTTCGCCGCAGACGACCACGATCATATTGGTGTCGGAATCGCTCGCATCGCCGGCCACTTGACGCCAGCCGACGCGTGCACGGCCGGAGGTCACGGCCACGTTGGGCCAGCCCTTTTTACCGATCTCGCCGACCACCCGCGCGCCGAGATCGCCCAGCCCGTAAAGCCGCACATTACGGGGCTGCGAGTTTCGGTAGCCGACAATGCGGTGTCCCGGAATGGGGCGGGCGACTTCTGCTTGCTGCTGCACCGAACGCCTCCTGGCAGCCGACCAACCGATCGCTATTTCATGCCATGGGGCGTCCCGGCTGGCAAATTGCCGTAAGCGCAAATGCTGGACGGGAGCCTTCGTCAGTGGTTAGATTCGCTCAGGCAGTCGCTACGATGCGCTTCACAGCCTACGAAGGAGATTGCACATGATCACCGCAGAGCAGAACGAATATCTCTGCCGCACCGGCCCGGGCACGCCGATGGGCGAATTGTTCCGGCGGTACTGGATCCCGGCGATGATGGCGGAAGAACTGCCGCGCCCGAACTGTCCGCCAGTGCGGGTTCAACTATTGTCCGAGCGGCTGGTTGGCTTCCGCGATACCGAGGGGCGGATCGGATTGATGGACGAATTCTGCGCCCATCGCGGCGTTTCGTTGTGGTTCGGCCGCAATGAGGAAAGCGGCCTCCGCTGCCCGTATCACGGATGGAAATATGATGTGACCGGGCAATGCGTCGATGTGCCGTCCGAGCCCGCTTCCAGCGGCTTCTGTCAAAAGATCAAACTGAAATCCTATCCGACGATCGAGGCCGGCGGTGTCATCTGGGCCTATATGGGGCCTGACAGCGAGCGGCCGCCGGCCCCGAATTTCGAATGGGTTCATCTGCCAAAGTCGCATGTTTTCATTACCAAGCGCTGGCAGGAAACCAATTATTTGCAGGGCATGGAGGGCGGCATCGATTCGAGCCACGTCTCGTTCCTGCACCGTTTCGATCTCGATCGCGATCCGCTCCACCGCAACACCGACGGCGCCAAGCACACCCGCAATACCAACACCGTGTTCGACATTCTGGAGTCGCCGGGCGGTCTGTTGATCGGGGCGCGGCGCAATGCCGACGCCGGCTATCACTATTGGCGCATTACCCAATGGCTGTTCCCCTGGTACACGCTGATTCCGCCTTACAAGGGCAACGCGCTCAACGGCCACGCTTGGGTGCCGATGGATGACACCAACAACATGGCTTGGACCATGACGTTTCATCCGACCCGGCCGCTCACCGACGAGGAGATTGAGGGCATGAGGCAGGGCGCCGGGGTCCATGCCGAATTGATCCCCGGCACCTTCCGTCCGCTCGCCAATCGCGACAACAACTACATGATCGATCGGGCGGCGCAGGAAGCAAACCTGACTTATTGCGGCGTCAAGGGTCTCGCCATGCAGGACGCCGCGATTCAAGAAAGCATGGGGGCTATTCAGGACCGTTCCAAGGAGAACCTGGTTTCAACCGACAACGCCATCATCATGGCGCGGCTGCGGCTGCGCAAAGCCGCCGCGGCGCTACAGCAGGGTGAGCGGCCACCGGGCGTCGAGCCCGAGGCGCAAGAAGTGCGCTCGGCGTCGTTCGTCATTCCCGAGACCGAGGATTTCAAAGGCAAGGCGCTTGATGCGTCTAAGGTTCGCATGGGCCAGCCGTTCGTCGCGGTTTGATGGCGCGGACGTTTGGCGGTTGCAACGGTACCAGGGCGTGTAATGTTTGACTCGTCGTGCCCGCGCTTGTCGCGGGCATCGACGTTGTAAATCACGAGTCGATTTAAAGCCGTGGATGGCCGGGACGGAGCCCGACCATGACGGGAAGAAATGTCGATCCCTCCGGAGATTGGTATGGTCGTGCGCATGTGCAGTTGT
Source organism: Xanthobacteraceae bacterium (assembly GCA_022841625.1). Taxonomy (GTDB): domain Bacteria; phylum Pseudomonadota; class Alphaproteobacteria; order Rhizobiales; family Xanthobacteraceae; genus VAZQ01. The sequence goes on along the minus strand of JALHRD010000005.1, from coordinate 68,994 downwards.
GAAGGGGCGTAAGCGTCATGTCTGTTATCGAAGCCTCGCCCATCAATCTCGCCGACTATCGTGACGACGTTGCCGAACTGATCGCGGACTTCGTCGCCAATGTTCCCGGCGCGCTCGACGCGGCGGCGAGCCGCGCCGCCAAAGCGGTGCTGATCGATTCCATCGCAGTGGCGATGGGCGCCTTGACCCATCCGGCGGCGCAGGCCGCGCGCCGTCATGCCTATCGCTTTTCGACGCCCGCCGGCTGTGTGGTCTGGGGCTCGGAGCGGCGCGCCATGCCGGACACCGCCGCGCTCGCGAACGGTGTTCTGCTGCGCTGCTACGACTACAACGATTTCTTTGTCGGCAAGCGCAACAGCGGCCACCCGAGCGACATGGTCGCAGGCGTCATCGCGGCCGCCGAATGGGCCGACGCCAGCGGCGCGGACCTGCTCACCGCCACGGCGCTCGGTTATGAGGTGGTGGCGGCGATGTTCGACGCCTTTTCCACCGCGCCGGGCGGCTGGGACTACACCAATCTGGTTGCGATCGGCGGCACCTGCGCGATCGCGCGGCTATTCGGCCTGAGCGCGGCGCAGACCCGTGAAGCGCTGGCGATGACGGTGGTGCCGCACATGGCCACTGACGAAATTGAGTCCGGTGATCTCAACGCGCGCGGCGATCTCACGATGTGGAAGCGGTTCAATGGCAGCGATGCCATCCGCAACGCGTTGCAGGCCTGTCTTCTGGCGCAGTCCGGAGTCGAGGGCGCGGTGCGGCCGTTTGTCGGCAAGCAGGGTTTCATCAATAAGCTCGTCAACAAATCCGATGAATCGATCCCGGTGCTTAAGAGCTTGCTGGGTCCGAAGCGGCCGCTGCGCCGCGTCACTGAAACCGCCATGAAGCGTTGGCCGGTCGGCTCGCTGGCGCAGAGCGCGATCCAGGCGGCGCTGGCGGCGCGTGCGCAATGCGCCGACCTGTCGCGTATCGCGCAGGTGCGGGTCTATTCGGAGGAGGGCGCCTATCAGCATCTGGTCGCAATCCGCCAGGCGCCCTACGATCCGATTTCGCGCGAAACCGCCGACCATGCGATGCCTTATATCGTCGCCGCCGCGGTGCTCGATGGCGCAATCACGACCGAAAGTTTCGCGCCCGCGCGCGTGCTCGCACCGGCGCGGCGTCGTTTCGTCAAGGACAAGGTCAAGGCATTCCCGGCGCCGGAGCTCGGCACCAATGCGGGCGGCAAACATAAGCGCTACGAGGCCGGCTATTTGTCGCGCGTTGAGATCGAGTTGGACGACGGAACGGTGCTGCGCGGCGAAGCCAAGCCGTTCCCCGGCCACCCGAAGAACCCGTTCACCGACGCCGATCTTGCGGGCAAGCTCAAGGAGAATATGGCGCCGTTCGCGGGCGCCGAGCAGACTGCCGCGCTGCTCAAGGCGCTGCTGGCATTGGAAAACCTCAAGAGCGCGCGCGCGTTGACGCCCTTGCTCGCGCTGCCGGAGTCCGCCGGCGTCGATACCGCCAAGACGGAGTGACGGCCCGCGAGCGCAGCGTTAGGGCGGAGTCTTTAATCCACGCAGGAATGTCGTGCGTTGGGCGCCGCCATCGAGCATGAAGCCGAGGTCGGAGCCGGCCTGCAGCAACAGACAGCCCATCTCGACATAGCGCTGCATCAGCGCTTGGTTGTAGACGCCGCCCATGCCCGGCCACTTGCCATGGGCGCGGCAAGCGGCAATGACGCGGCGATAGGCATCCGTCACCCGTTCGTGGCCGAGGTCGCCCGGCACGCCAAGATCGAGCGCCAGATCGTTGGTGCCGATCAAAAGCGCATCGACCCCCGGCACGGCGGCGATCGCCTCGGCATTCGCCACCCCGGTCGCGGTTTCGATCATCACCACGATCAGGTTGGTGGCGTTGAGCGTCGCCATGATCGTGCGCGGATCGACCGCGCCGAAACCGAACTGCGGCAGGCTGCCGAACAGGCCGCGCTTGCCGCGCGGCGGGTAGCTCAGCGCGGCGACCGTCTTGCGCGCCTCGTCGGCGGTGTCGACATGCGGCATCACCACGCCGAGCGCGCCGTTGTCGAGCAGACGCGTCGCCAACGCGGTGTCGCCCTTTGGCACCCGCACCAGCGGCGCGATGCCGGCGTCGAGGCCCGCGACCGACAGTGCCGCCGCGGTCTCCACCGACATGGCGCCGTGCTCGAAATCGAGGAACAGCCAGTCGAAGCCCGTTGCGCGCATGGCCCGCGCGATCTCGACCGAGCGCGCGACGCGGATGCCGAACCCGAGCGATACTTCGCCGCGCTCAAGCCGCTCCCGCGCTGGGTTTGTTACCGTCATGATGCGCCTATCTGACCAGCGGATTTACAACCCTCATGTCCCCAAACCGGCTGAAGTCCCGATCGGCAGACCAAAGTTCGCGCACGCCATGATGGCGGCACAAGGCGACGATGCGCGCATCGTGGATGCGAGGGCCGGTGACTTGGCTCGCGGCGATGACGGCGCGGAACGTCATCCAATAATCGTCATGTTCGGCAAGCAGCACCAGACTGGGCGATTCCATCCAAGTTTCAATCTGCTTGAAGGCTACGGCAATTGCGCTCGGCGGCTTGTAGACGCGTGGATGGGTCACGATCGCGAAAAACTCGTGCAGGCAGGGCCAGGGAATTGACCAGGCCGCTGTGCTCTCCGCAAGCTCGGTGATGCAATGCAAGGCGGCGTCATAAAACGGCGAATCCTCGCGATGAGCGTACACCAGGATATTGGTGTCGACTGCGATCAACTGCCGCGCCCTTCGTAGATGATATCGCGTATCCGATCCCACCCTGCATCGGCCAATTCTGGGTTCAGCCCGCCGCCGCCGACGCTCGCCTTACGCAGCCGAAACGGCCGCTTGCGCCGTTTCTTGTCGGCCAAGACCTTTCGGAGCCCTTGTTCGACCAAATCGCGAAGCGTCGTCTGTTCCTGCGCGGCAACCTTGCGGGCATCGCGCAACAGCGGATCGGAGATTTCCAGCGTGGTCTTCATGGTTAAATGCCCATATATATGGGTCAAATAATATGGGTAGCCATATATAGGATCGTGCGCGGCATTGCAATGGGGGCGAGTGTCCCGATTCCGAAGTCCGTATCATTCTGCGGCGGCCTCGTTTACGAACTTCGGAATCGAAGGACACTTGCAGCTCATTGAGTCTCGTGTGGCTTTAGTTCAGAAGTCCGCTATTCGGACTCGCCGCGAGAATGGAGCGGACTTCTGAACCGCCACACGAGCCGCCTTTAATCCGTCCGCACTGACACCTGCAACTCCTTGAGCTTGCGGGTGAGCGCGGCGATGCGGCTGTAGCCGGTCTTGTCCTTGATGCGGCGCAGGTGGGTGTAGACGGTGTTGAGCGTTACCGCGTGCTCGCGCGCGTAGTCTGCCAGCAGCACGCCGGCTTGCAGCGCCTGGGCGAGGTTGGCTTCGGCCTCGGTCAGGCCGTAGAGCGCGCGCAGCATGCGCGTGGCGGCGGCATTGCGGCCGAGCGGGTCGCGCACGAACAGGATGGCGATGGCATCGCGGCTTCGCTCGCGTGTCCGCGTGCCGCCGAGCGGCGCATCAGCACCGTCAATTTCGTCGAAGCCGCCGTCGTGATCGATGCCGGCCGCGATCCCATCGCGACGCGGCGGTTCGACGATTTCGTCGCCGCGGCCAAGATCGTCGTCGAAGCGGTGACCCCGGCGCAAGCGCAGATCGCGCGCGCGGCCTATCGCGATTTCGGCAAAGGCAGCAGGCATCCTGCCAAGCTCAATTTCGGCGATTGTTTCGCTTATGCACTGGCCAAGACCCTGGACCAGCCGCTGCTGTTCAAGGGTGTCGACTTCGCCCGCACCGACATCGCCTCCGCCATGCGCCCGCGATGACACGATTGGCGGCGAATCCAATTACAGGTCGGATCGTTCGGCGCCCCATGCGATAGCAATCTTGCTTGGCAAAAAATATCTTCGTCACGGCCACTTCACCACCGGCGGCATCGACGAGAGGATCGACGCGATATTGCCGCCGGTGCGCAGGCCGAAGATGGTGCCGCGGTCGTACAGCAGGTTGAATTCGACATAGCGGCCGCGGCGCACGAGTTGCTCCTCGCGTTCGGCTTCGCTCCAGGGCGTCGCGAAATTCCGGCGCACCAGTTCCGGATAGATTCTCAGGAATGCCCGGCCGACGTCTTGCGTGAACGCAAAGCAGGCGTCCCAGTCGGCTTCGAGATAGTCGTAGAAGATGCCGCCGATGCCGCGCATCTCGTTGCGGTGCTTGAGAAAGAAATAGTCGTCGCACCATTGCTTGTATTTGTCATAGGGCGCGACCGCCTTGTGCGCGTCGCAGGCCACTTTCATCGCGGCGTGAAAGGCCGTGGTATCCGGGTCGGTCTGGGTCCGGCGCTTGTCGAGCACCGGGGTCAAATCGGCGCCGCCGCCGAACCACGCTTTGGTGGTGACGACGAAGCGCGTGTTCATATGCACCGCCGGCACGTGCGGATTATGCAGATGCGCGATCAGTGAAATGCCCGAGGCCCAGAAGCGCGGATCGTCGGCGGCGCCGGGGATCTCCTTGCGGAATTCCGGCGCGAATTCGCCGTGCACGGTCGAGCAATGCACCCCGACCTTTTCGAACACCCGGCCGTGCATCATGGCCATCACGCCGCCGCCACCGGGTTGTCCGGTATGGTCGGTGCGGGTCCAAGGCGTGCGGACGAATTGGCCGGGCGCATGATCCGCATGGCGCGCGGAAGCCGGCAGGGCGTTCTCCAACGCCTCGAAGGCGGCGCAGATCTCGTCGCGCAGGTTCTCGAACCAGGTTCGCGCGCGGGCCTTGCGGGTTTCGATCAGGCTCACATCCATGCCTGTCATTAGGCCATACCAGCGGTCACGGCTACTGGCTCGCCTGTTTCAAATAGGCGATGAGGTCGGCGCGGGCCTGCGCGTCGGGCATGCCGGCGAACGGCATGCGGTTGCCGCGGAACGGCGGCTCCTGTGGCTCGGCCAAGAACTTGTCGAGCAGTTCCGTCGTCCAGACGAAATCGGAGCGGCGCATGGGCGGCGAATAGACGAAGTCGCCGACACTCGCAGCCTTGCGGCCGATGAGGCCCCTAAGATGCGGCCCGGCTTCGTTGCGGGCCGGGTCGAAGGAGTGGCAGGCGACGCATTGGGCGTACAGCGCCTCGCCGCGTTGCGCGTCCTGCGCCGCCGCTGTGAATGAAATCATTATCGCGCCGGCGGCGGCCAGCACACGGATCGCCATCGCCATCATCAGATCAGCAAGCCCGGGCGCTTCAGATATTTTTCGCGGATCGCATCAGCCATCCGGTAGGCGAGGGCGCCAACCGGGCCGGTTGGGTTATAGCCCGAATTGTGCGGGAATGCCGATGCGCCGGTAACGAACACATTGGATAGATCCCAGCTTTGACAGTGCTGGTTGAGCGCACTGGTGTTGGGATCGATGCCCATGACAGCGCCGCCGGTATTGTGCGTGCTCTGATAGGGCACGACGCTCCAGCTCAATCGTGGCGTTGGCGTTCCCATGCGGGTCGGCTTCATCGCCTTGCCGATGCCGCCGATGATCCCCGCCGCATGCTTGACCAGCTTGTGCTCGTTTTCCCGGAAGTCGAACGTCATGCGCATCAGCGGCTGGCCGAACCGGTTGGTGTAGGTTGGATCGAGATCGAGATAGTTCACGCGGTTCGGCATCACCGATGCCGACGCGCTGATTGACACCGCGCTGTGATACCATTTGGCGACCGCGCGCTTCCATTCCGAGCCCCATTGCGGCGTGCCGCCCGGCACCGGCCGATAGGCGATCGGGCGGCCGTTTGATCCGCCGACCGTGATGTAAGCGCCGCCGATCCCGCCATGGGCGGCGCGGTCGAAGTTCCAATTGGTGTGGAAGTCGTCGAGCGAGGTGCCCCAGCCGCCGGTCGCGATGAATGGATTGAAACTCTTGTCCTCGAAGAACAGCGTCACGCCGGCGCCGGCCTGATAGGCATAGTTCTTGCCGACAACGCCGCTCTGGGTCGCCGGATCGTAAGGTTTGCCGATGCCCGACACGAGCATCAGGTGCACGTTCGAAAGCTGATAGGCGGCGATGATGACGAGGTCCGCCGGCTGTTCGATCTCCTCGCCGGTCAGCACGTTCACATAGAGCACGCCGGTCGCCTTCTTGCCGGTCGAATCCTTCAGCACCTTGGTGACCCAGGCATAGGTGCGCAGCTCCACATTGGGATTGCGCAATGCAACGGGTATCACGGTGATGTTCGGGCTGCCCTTGGCATTGGCCTCGCAGCCGAAGCGTTCGCAGAAGCCGCAATATTGGCATTGCCCGATCTTCATCCCGTCGGGATTGGTATAGGGCTGCGACGCATTGGCGGTCGGCCGGATGAAGGGGTGATAGCCGAGGTCCTTGGCCGCCTTCCAGAAAATCTGTCCGGCATGGTTTTGCAAGAGCGGCGGCAGCGGATATTCGCGCGCGCGCGGATCCTCGAATGGGTTGCCCTCCTTCTGGATCTGGCCCTTGAGATTGCCGGCCTTGCCGGAAATCCCCGCGACATATTCGAACCGGTCGTAATAGGGCTCAAGCTCGGGCCCGCTGACGCCCCAGTCCTGCAATTGCATGTCGGCGGGGATGTAGTTCTTGCCGTAGCGCTCCTCATATTTGGAGCGGATGCGCAGCTCGTGGTCCGGCCAGCGCCAGGTGACGCCATTCCAATGCGCGCCCGCGCCGCCGACGCCTTCGCCCGGCAGGAATGAGCCCAGTCGCCGCATCGGCAATGCGGTCTCGGACGGATTGTTGCGGATGGTGTAGGTGTCCTGCGACACGTCCATCATCATGTCGTTGCGCTGCGCAAATCGCAGCTCGTCGCGGATATAGGGCACCGCGAAATCGTTCTGCGGCGAGCGCGGCGCGCCGCGTTCGAGCACTACGATTTTCAGTCCGGTCGGCCCCAGTTCCTTGGCGAGAATGCCGCCGGTCCAACCCATGCCAATGATAACGATATCGACGGGAGGAAGCTTGGTTGCCATGATGCGTTCCTCCCTCAGGACATGTCGGCGATGCCGACGGGATTGGCGGCGAAGCGCCGTCCGTCGTTGTATTTTTTGATGTTCTCGGCATTGTTGGCCGCGACGCCGGGGAAGCCGATCATCTTCCAGGCAATCTTGTCGCGGTTGCCGCCATAGATCGGGTCGGCGAACATGCCTTCCATGACGTTCTGGTAGAGCATGCCGAAGAACGCGCGGCCCGGCAGCCCGCCCGCGAGCGTGATCTTGCCGCCCGATAATTCTTGCAGGAACGTTTCCTTCTGCGCGGCGCTGCAACGGTCGAAGGTCTGGCCGAATGTTTTGCGGCAATGCTCATTGGCGCCGCCGATCGCGGCGCGATAGAGCGCGGCCGGCGTCAGCGGGAGCTGATAGCCTTGATTGGCGGTGCCGCGCGGCCACGGTCCTCGCAGATAAAGCCGGTCGCCTTTGCCCCAGCCGCCCGACAGCGCGCGGTCGATATAAGTGGCAATGCCGATATCGGTGCCGCTCGGCGTCAGTTCATCCTTGGGCACCATGTGGTCGACCGCCGCCTCGATGAACAGCGCTTCCTGCGGCTGAAAAAAAGTGTAGCCGGCGGGCGGCGGCGATGGGGCAGCGGCCGGCGCCTGCGCATTGGCCGGCGCGACCGGTGCAAGCGTGGCGGCGGCGGCGACCCCGGCAACGCCCGCGCCACCGAGAAATTGGCGGCGGCCCAAGCCCGAATTTTTATCGGTCATTGCATCCTCCCTTAGCGTCTTGCGCGGCTGCGTCCCGCGCTTTTTGTGTTTGCAATGTAACAACATGCCGCGGCCGGAGTCCCGGCGGATGCCGCATGGCTGCGCCGCGATCTTGCGCCGGCGGCGATCTTACTGCCTGCTGTAAGATCGAGAAAACCACAATTCATTTGCTCTTCCAAATGCTTGGCTCGTCGATCTTACTGACATGAGGTTTTTGATGCATCGCATTGACCGCATCGACTTCGCCGCGCGATCTTGCCGCGATCTTGCGCAATCTTACAGTCTTACAGCGGCAAACAGCGTGCTGTAAGACGGCGAAAAACCGGAATTCGTTTTCTTTTCCAGATAGTTGGTTCATAACTCTTACACTCTTACAGCTATTTCACACATTGACTGCGTCGGCATCGAGCACGCTCATTCCGGGTCGCCGCCAATGGGTCTGCGCGAAGCGCGGCCCGCAATGACGGCGGTAAACATGATCACGCGGAGCGCCGCCCGAAGCGGACCGTGCGCGACGACCTTTGCACGGCAATGCGGCGGGTCGATGAGACGGTCGCGCGCGTTGTGGACGTGCGGACCCCATCGCGGTGCATAACTTCGCGTAGCGCGCGCCACCAACGCAGGAGAAATGCTGATGCCGCGCGGCTAACGCGCAGGTCGCGCGCTATGCACATAAAACGTACCGCGGTGCGAGCGCGCTTAGGCGGCTGTCAATGAAACCGGGTGCAGGCCAAAACGGGCTGAACTGGCCCTTGACAATTCGTAATCTATGTGTAATCTATATATTACAAATTAAATTGTGGCGCGGCTTCTTCGCACGGAACCCTTCGACGCGTGGATTGTGGGGCTGCGCGGCCCGCAGGCTCGCGCGCGCATCGACATGCGCATCAGACGCCTTGCCGGCGGGAACCCGGGTGACGTGCGCCCCGTCGGTTAGGGCGTGAGCGAACTGCGGATCGATACCGGCCCCGGATATCGCGTCTATTATGCAACGCGCGGCGATGAATTCATTGTTCTTTTGGCGGGCGGCGACAAATCCACCCAAGCCCGCGACATCGAAAAGGCGCAAGCGCTTTGGCAAGACTGGAAGGCTGACAACCGATGAGCAAAGTCACGACCCGCGCCTATGACAGTGCCGCGTATATCGACTCCCCCGAAGCCGTCGCTGCATTCCTTGACGCTGCGCTGGAAGATGGCGACGCCCAAATCATCGCCGCCACGCTGGGCGACATCGCTCGCTCCAAGGGCATGGCGATGATCGCCGAACGCACGGGTCTTGCCCGCGAAGCGCTCTATAAATCACTGAGCACGGAAGGCAACCCCCGCCTCACGACCTTGCTGAGCGTGCTCAAAGCGATGGGCCTTCGCCTGTCCGTGACCGTGGATACACACGAAGCGGCGTAGCGCCGGAAGTTTGACACGTTTGGTGAGTGCAGCGAGCCATGATTGGCGTAATGCACTGTGCTCCTTGCTAGCTCTGAGACCGCGCCGAAAGCCTGCGCAGCAGCGTCAATATCAGAGCGACCAACCCGGCGAGCAGCACAACAAATGCGCCGATGACGGCGAAAGTCAAAGGCAATCGCCAGAGCGAATAGAACGCATTGATCGCGGCGGCCTCGGGCGCGTCAGGCTGGTAGCGGATCGTCACCGTCTCACCCACCCGCCATGCGACTCTGGCGCAGTGCATGATCGCGTCATCCGCGCGGGCGTTCAACGTGGAACACTCCGTGGATGGTGGCGTGGTAAGCCAGACGGGCTGTGTCCCCGCTTTCGCCGGGGACGAGCGGCGAGACATTTTGGCTTCATTTGAATGGAACGTGCGCGACCGCCCGTCCGTCACGCCACCCGCGTCTGCCGCATCGCTTCGCCCAAGGCCATGGCGCAGGCCATCGCGACATTGAGTGAGCGCAGGCCGGGCCGGATCGGGATGACAAGCCGCGCGTCGGCCGCCGCATGCACGGCGTCCGGCACGCCCGCCGACTCGCGGCCAAACAGCAGCACGTCATCGCCACGGAAGGCGTGGTTGAGATAGGAGTCGCTGCCGCGCGTGGTGAACAGAACCAGTCGGCCGCCGTCCCGTCGCCGCCAGGTTTCGAAATCGTCCCAGCTGGCATGCCGTTGGATCGACACCTGGTCGAGGTAATCCATTCCGGCGCGCCGGAAGGCGCGGTCGGTGACCGGAAAACCGGCCGGCTCGATGATATGGGCCTCGGCCCCAAGGCAGGCGGCGAGGCGGAGAATCGTTCCGGCATTCTGGGGGATATCGGGTTCGAAAAGTGCGATCCGCATGGCGACAAAATAGCGAATTTCCGGGTTCTTAGCAGGCGATATGTCGCGGGTCCCGCGATCGTCCAAAAGGTAGCTGTGAGCGGCTCCCCAAGCTCGTGCCGCCGATTTGAAGTTCCTACCGTGCTTGCTGCAAATTCGGTTAGGAACTTCAAATCAAAAAGCGGCACTAGAATCATAGAGTTACTTGTGTCCTTGGTTTCCGAAGTTCGTGCAAGTGGTTGCTGCGATGGTTCACGAACTTCGGAAACCGGGCACAAGTGCCCGGCGGACTTGCGCTATCCGGTTAAGGGTGCCAATAACACGCCACCGGTTCGCACCGACCCGTCCTTGCCCGGGATTGGGAGCAGCCGGTCTGCCCGCCGCCTCCGGAAGCGTACATTCCGATGGTCCCCCGCGCGGGCTGGACGCCCTCGCATTTGGGAGAGGATTCAACCGTGGCAACGACGACTTCGGCCGAGCACACGCGCCGCGACTTTCTCTATATAGCGACCGGCGCCGTAGGCGCGATCGGTGCAGCCGCGGCGCTGGTGCCGCTGGTCGCGCAAATGAACCCGGACGCCTCCACCATCGCGGCCGGCGCCCCGATCGAGGTCGATCTCGGGCCGATCCAGGAAGGCCAGGTCATCAAGGTGTTCTGGCGCGGCAAGCCGATCTTTATCAATCACCGCACCAAAAAGCAGATCGAAGACGCACAGAGCGTCGATGTGGCGCGCTTGCCCGATCCGCAGCCGGATTCGGCGCGAGTCAAGCCAAAGCGGGAGCAGTGGCAGGTGTTGATTGGCATCTGCACTCATCTCGGCTGTATCCCGCTGGCGCACCAGGGCGCCTATAACGGCTATTTCTGCCCCTGCCACGGTTCGGTCTACGACACTTCCGGCCGTATCCGCAGTGGTCCGGCGCCGACCAACCTGCCGCTGCCTCCCTATGAGTTTGTTTCCGATACCCGAATCCGGATCGGCTGATCGCCGGCGCGACATTGGCATAATTCTGCAAGGTTAGATCATGAGCGGACATCCGACCTACCAGCCGCAAAACGCATTCATGAAATGGATGGAAGCCCGGCTGCCGATCGCAGGGCTGATCTATTCGTCCTTTGTGGTCTATCCGACGCCGCGCAACCTTAATTATTGGTGGACCTTCGGCGGCATTCTGACATTCCTGCTGGCGACGCAGATCGTCACCGGCATTGTGCTGGCGATGCACTACACGCCGCATGTCGACCATGCCTTCAATTCGGTCGAGCACATCATGCGGGATGTGAATTACGGCTGGATGCTGCGCTACATTCACGCCAATGGCGCGTCGATGTTCTTCCTGGCGGGCTACATCCATATGCTCCGCGGCATGTATTACGGCTCCTATAAGGAGCCGCGCGAGGTGTTGTGGATCCTCGGCGTGATCTTGCTGCTGCTCATGATCGTGACCGGCTTCATGGGTTACGTGCTGCCCTGGGGGCAGATGAGCTTCTGGGCCGCGACCGTCATCACCAATCTGTTCTCGGCGCTGCCGATTGTCGGTGAGCCGATCGTCACCTGGCTGTGGGGCGGCTATTCGATTGGCAATCCGACGCTCAATCGCTTCTATTCGCTGCACTACCTGCTGCCGTTCGTGATCGTGGGTGTGGTGGTGCTGCACGTCTGGGCGCTGCACGTTGTCGGGCAAAACAACCCGGATGGGATAGAGCCGCGGCAGGCCAGCGACACCGCCACCTTCACACCCTATGCCACCATCAAGGACGGGTTCTTCCTTGCGGTTTTCTTGGTCCTGTTCGCCTATTTCGTGTTCTATGCGCCGAATTATCTCGGCCATCCCGACAATTATATTCCCGCCAACCCGGCGGTGACCCCGACCCATATTGTGCCGGAATGGTATTACCTGCCGTTCTACGCGATCCTGCGGGCGGTGCCGGACAAGCTCGGCGGGGTTGCGCTGCTCGGCGCTTCGGTTGTGATCCTTGCCTTCCTGCCCTGGCTCGACCGTTCGAAAGTGCGCTCGGCGCGCTATCGGCCGCGGTACCGGTTCTTCTTCTGGCTGTTCGTCGCAACCTGCGTCGGGCTCGGCTGGCTTGGGTCGAAGCCGGCGGAAGGCGTCTATGTCTTCGCGGCGCGGATCCTGACGATCTATTACTTCGCGCATTTCCTGGTGGTTTTGCCGCTGCTCGGCCGCTACGAGAAGACGCTGCCGGTGCCGGGCTCGATCACCGAAGCCGTGCTCAAGCGCGCGAGCGCCGCCGCGGTCGTCGCCATTATGCTGGCGGGCCTGATCGGGTTCTCCTCGCCCAGCGTGGCGGCGGAAGCCGACACGCCGCCAAAGCAGAAGTGGTCGTTCGCCGGCCCGTTCGGCAAGTTCGATCGCGGACAGATTCAGCGCGGCTTTAGAGTCTATCGCGAGGTCTGCCAGACCTGTCACGGCCTGTCGCAGGTTTCGTTCCGCAATCTCGCCGAGCCGGGCGGCCCGGAATTCACCCGGGCGCAAGCGGCCGCGGTCGCCGCCGAATATCAGGTTGCAGCGGAGCCGGACGATCAGGGCGAGGTCAAGGATCGGCCCGGTCGGCTGTCCGATCGGTTCCCGGCGCCCTACAAGAACGAAAATCAGGCGCGGGCGCGCTTCAACGGCGTGCCGCCCGACCTATCGCTGATTGTGAAGGCGCGCGGCTATGAGCGCGGTTTCCCGTGGTTCGTCGTCGACCTGTTCACGCAGTATCAGGAGCACGGCGCCGACTATTTGGTGGCGCTGCTCACCGGCTACAGCGACGCGCCGGCGGGCGTGACCGCGCCGCCCGGCACCTTCTATAATAAATATTTCCCGGGTCATTTCCTGGCGATGTCGCCGCCGCTGACCGAGGGCCGGATCACCACCAACGGCAAGCCGGTCTATGACGACGACACCCCGGCTACGGTCAACCAGATGGCCCGCGACCTTACCGCGTTCCTGATGTGGACCGCGGAGCCGCATCTTGAGGCGCGCAAGCGCATCGGGCTGCAGGTGATGCTCTTCCTTGTGGTGTTCGCGGGGCTGCTCTACTTCACGAAGAAGAAAGTCTGGAAGTCGCTCGGCGCACACGGTTGATTCTGGGCGCCTGCGGCGAAACCGAAGTCGTCCCATGCACCTAGAGCGTTTTGCGATAAGGTTGAATCGGTCTTTCCTCCGTCATGCCCGGCCTCGTGCCGGGCATCCACGTTTTTCGTGCCGCAATGAAGACGTGGATGGCCGGGACATCAGGGCGTTTACGCCCGTCTTCGACGGGCTATGCCCGGCCATGACGACGGAAGGAAACAGATCAATATTATCGCAAAACGCTCTAGCGTTTGCAGGCCTTTTGCTTGTTGCGTTGCTTAGCGAGGCATCGGCGCAAACCGGCAAGATCGATCGCATCGAGATCGTCGAGGCCGGAATTTATCGCGCGGAAACCGACGCAATTGAGCGCGCGCCCGGCACCGCAACCGGCAAACGCAACATCCTGAGCGACACCGAATTGGTGGCGTTGACGACGCGCATCCCGGCCAAGATCGGCGTCCATTTCGGAATGCGTTACCGGCCTGTGGGCCAGCCGAAGGGCGCTTCCGTTCGGTTGATTTCAGTCACCCAATATCCGGCGCCCGGCTTGAAAAACCCCGACACCGGCGCGGTGAAGACGCGCGGCGACAACATGCTGTTCGCGACCGTGGGCGCTATCAATTATCGCGGTTACGTCTTCGAATATGATTGGGAAATGGTGCCGGGCATCTGGACCTTCGAGCTGTGGGATGGCGCTAAGCGCAAGCTCGCCAGCCAGGCGTTTGAGGTGGTGAAGCCATGACCAAGGCCGTGCTGGGCATCATCGGCGGCTCCGGCATCTACGATCTGCCGGGCCTGGAAAAAGTGCGTTCGCGTAAGATCAAAAGTCCCTGGGGCGAGCCGTCGGGCCCGCTTCGGATGGGCGAGATCGCGGGGCTGCCGATCGTATTTCTATCGCGGCACGACAAAGGGCATCGGCTGTCGCCCTCGGACATCAATTATCGCGCCAATATCGATGTGCTCAAGCGCGCGGGCGTCACCGATCTGGTGTCGCTGTCGGCCTGCGGTTCGTTCAAGAAAGAACTTTCGCCCGGCACCTTCGTGCTGATCGATCAATTTGTGGACCGTACTTACAAGCGCGAGTCCTCGTTTTTCGGCAAAGGTTGCGTGGCGCATGTGTCGATGGCGCATCCGGTGTCGCCGCGGTTGCGTGACCATCTTGCGAATGCCGCGAAAGCCGAACGCATCGCCGTCATGCGCGACGGCACCTATGTCTGCATGGAGGGGCCGCAGTTCTCCACTTACGCCGAGAGCATGACCTATAAGGGCCTCGGCTATTCGGTGGTCGGCATGACCAATATGCCGGAGGCCAAGCTCGCCCGCGAAGCCGAGATTTGTTACGCCACCGTGGCCATGGTCACCGATTACGACTGCTGGCATCCCGACCATGACGTGGTGACGGTACAGGACATCGTCGGTGTATTGTCGGCGAATGCCGACAAGGCCAAGCGTCTGGTTGCTCGCTTGGCGAAGGACTTTCCACGCGAGCATGAGCCATGTCCGATCGGCTCCGACCGCGCGCTCGACACCGCGCTGATCACGGATCCGAAGGCGCGCGACAAGAAACTCATCAAGAAGCTCGACGCGGTGGCGGGCAGGGTGCTGAGGCGCTCGTGCATATTCCGCTCGATTCGAACTCTCCACCGCTCATTCCCGCGCATAGCCCGTCGAAGACGGGCGTGAACGCCCTTATGGCGGGAATCCAGAATCTTGCTATTTTCTGCTGGGTCCCCGCTTGCGCGGGGACGAGCGGGGAGCGGGTGAGGACTTCTGAAACGCCACGCTCGTGACGCTCAAATCGTGATGCGTCGGGCCATCATCTCGATAAGCTTTTGCAGGTCTGGGAAATAGCCATGGAAGGCAGCCCCGATGAGGGTCCCGACCAGCGCAAATATCAGCGACAGGATGATGAGGGCCGGGATCATCGCCAAGGCCGTTTTGACGAAGAAAAACACCAGCCGGAAAAACGGAATGCGCAGATCGACGATGGTAATGCGATGGTGGTCAGGGCTGTTCATGACGCGGGTCTCCGGTTGCACCCGGCCCTATGGTTCGCCAGAGTGAGCGGCATCGCAAGAGCCCGCCGCCGATATTCGTCAAATTCTGAGCCCCCCATGGACATTCCGTTCGCGCACGACCTCAAGGCTGCTATCCGCACCATTCCGGACTATCCCAAGCCCGGGATCATGTTCCGTGACATCACCACGCTGCTTGGCGATGCCCGCGCGTTCCGCCGCGCGGTCGACGAGCTGGTGCAGCCTTGGGCCGGCGCCAAGATCGATAAGGTCGCCGGCATCGAGGCGCGTGGCTTTATCCTGGGCGGCGCAGTGGCGCATCAGGTGTCAGCCGGATTTGTGCCGATCCGCAAAAAGGGCAAGCTGCCGCATCAGACCGTGCGCATGGCCTATGCGCTCGAATATGGCGCCGACGAGATGGAAATCCACGTCGACGCGATCAGCAAGGGCGAGCGCGTGCTGCTGGTCGATGACCTGATCGCGACCGGCGGCACGGCTGAGGGGGCGATCAAGCTCTTGCGCCAGATCGGGGCGGAAGTCCTGGCGGCGTGCTTTATCATCGACCTGCCGGAACTCGGTGGCGCCGACAAACTGCGCAAGCTTGGCGTTCCGGTCCGAACGCTGGTGGCCTTTGAGGGGCATTGAGCGTCGTGGCGCACTAAACCTTGAGCGACGCCCGCAGCTTCTCCATCAGCAGCCGCAATTCGAACTCGCGCAGTTCCAGGAAGGTCCGCCGGGTCCACGAGCGCAGATCGAGTGCGAGCCCAATCGGGATCGGCATCGGCAATTGGCTGTGGAAATCGACAAAGCTGTGCTCCGGGCGCTCCGCATGGACCTTGAGCGCCGGCGGCAACAGCGGAATTTGCAATGGCACGGTGGCGGCGCTGCTGAATTTGTAAAGTTCGCGCAGCTTTTGACCTTTGAGAATGCCTTCGTTGAACACCGGCACCAGCACAGCGTTCGGGAACCGCCACATCAGATTGACATAGGCCTGCACCGATTGGGGGTGCGGATCGGCTGCGAATAGAATGACAATCTGGATGCCGCGCCGATCGGCCTCCGGCATGAAGCCGATTTCTTCGACGGTCGTGAAGAAGCGCTGGAAGGATTCGTGCCCGAGGTCGACCACCTTGATGACGTTGTCCGCGAGCACCAGCCGGTCAAACAGCGCCATCTGCGAGGTGGTGCTGCTGATATCGGCGGCGGTTGTCAGATTGGTCAGGAAATCGACCAGTGCGGGCTCGCTGCGGCCCAGGTCGTAGGCTTCCACCGCGCGGCCGGCCACACGCTGGTAATCGATAACCAGGCGGGCGAGCATGGTCTTGCCGTTGGCCGGGCGCGGGGAGGTTACGATAAAAACCGTGGTTCCGACGTTCGCGTCGCCTTGCATCCTGGCGCCGCCCTCATCCAGGTCGACTCCAAGTGAGCCAAGGACGGATTGACTGCGGCTCGTCGGCACCAGGCAGCCTCCACGCCGCGGCGGGCGCCGGACGGATTAGGACCGCCGCGAAACGCGGCGCCTGACGTATCGCGGCCCTACAATTGCGGCGATTACGCGACCCGCGGGGTCTGCGCCCGTTGGCCGGCGTCGGGGGAAACCTGCGATTGCGAAGCCACGATCTCGGTCAGCTTGATCCGATCATACTCCGCCCAGACGTTGCCTAGCCAGTGCCGAACATAGCCTCGGAGAACAAAAGAATAGGCTGCCGGCTCGCCACCGAGCTTCTTGTTGGCGATGAACGTCAGGTACGGCACCGAGGCCAGGTCGACTTGCTCGGTCGCCATTTCATTGAGCTTGGGGATCGTTATTTCAACCGCGTCCTTGATGCGGTTGAAATAGGTCTTGTGGGTCGCTTCATCCCACTCGAAGAAGTGGGTGTTGTTAATGAAGTTCTTGACCAGGAAATAGTGGGCGTCGCCGAGGTAGCTTGCGGTCTCCGCAATTTCGTCGAGCGAGGCGATCGTCGGTCCCAGGATGTGGAACAGGGCGAAAGTGATCTGCCCTTTCTTGGCGGCCTCGATAAAGCCGATGTCGCGCAGGGCCTGCAAAGTCGGTGTCATCAGGCCGGCGCGGATGTCGATTAATGTGACAGTCGATTCCGCCGGGCTGAGGGTATCGAAGATTTTCATCTGATCCGGAATCTTGGTCATGTCGACCACTTCGGTCAGTTCCGGATGGAAGCGCTTGAGCGTGCCCCGCGGCGCCTCGGTATCGAAAGCGCGCAGTGGCACGTGATGAGCCGTGAAATAATCGACAAGAGTGCGCGTGACCGTGGTCTTGCCAACGCCGCCTTTGTCGGCGCCTACGAGAATGACGGTTGGTTTAGCCATGGTTCCCCTCGCAAAATACGTGGCCGCAGCGTACGCAGCCTAAAATCCGCGATTAACATGGCAGAGTAGATGCAACTGGTCTAGTCGCGGCGCCCTCACAGTCCCGCAATCCGGCCGCTATTGAACAGGAATTGACGAGTTATCAACTGGCAGAACATGGATGATTTGCCCGTTAAGCATTTCCTAAGAAAAAATGGCAGACCGGCATTGTCCGAGGCCGATTCGCGGATCCGATCCGGCGGCGCGCCGAACGCGCCAAATCAAGGTGGCAGCGATGGCTTATTTTCGCCGGCTCCGGACGGCGTGGGCGTTGCCGGCGCGGTGTTCGGGCTTGTTGCGGGCGGTTGTTCGGCCTGCGCGTCGTTTGGTCCTTCCGGCGCTTGCGGTTCGGGCAGTGTAATCGGGCCGGGGTCACGGCCGCCGGCGAACCGGACGATTGCGGCCACCCGGTCGTCGATCGATGGATGGCTGGCGAACAGATCGGCGATGCCGGAACGTGGATTGTCGACACACATTTCCATCACGGCCGAGGTCGCGCCCTCCAACTCGCCGCGATTTTCGATCTTGCGCAGCGCCATGATCATGGCGTCGGGATTTTTGGTCAGTTCGACCGCGCCGGCATCGGCCAGGAACTCGCGCTGACGCGATAGAGCAAACCGGATCACAATTGACAGCAGCCACGCCACCGCGATCGCTACCAGGGCAATGACGATGGCGAGGAATACGCCGCCGGAGCCCTTGCTGTCGCCGCTGCTTTTGCCGCGTCCGAACGGCAGGCCGGTGCGGAACAGTCCACGGAAAACCATCTCGGCAAGGAAGGAGATGACGCCGGCGATAATGACCGCAACCACCAGCATGCGAACGTCGCCATTGCGGATGTGGGTCAGTTCATGGCCGAGCACCGCTTCAAGCTCGGCGTCGTCGAGCTTGTCGACCAGCGCCGTGGTGACAGTGATCGCGTATTGCTTCTCGGTAAGCCCAGAGGCGAAGGCATTGAGCGCGGGGCTGTCCATCAGCTTGAGCTTCGGCATGCTGATTCCGCGCGAAATGCACATGTTTTCAAGAAGATTGTAGATGCGCGGTTGTTCCTGGCGCGAGACATCATGGCCGCCGGTCAGGGCATCGATGATTGCCTGATGGTAGCGGTAGGCGATCGCCATCCAGATCAGGGTGCCGATGGTGACCCAAGGCAATGCCACGATCAGGTCGCGATAGGCGGCGCGCAGTAGCCAGGCGATCGAGGCGTCGCCAACGCTCAGTGCTTCGGCGAACAGCGCACCGGCAAACGTCATCAGATAAACCAGAAAGAACAGCCCCGCCAGCAACGCTACCGACCGGCGCCGGTTAGTCTGGATGTGGGAGTAAAGGCCGTAGGCCATGGGCTCTTACTAGTTTGTTTGTTCCGGGCGCGGCGCGCTCGGCCGCGCGTTAGAACGAGACGCCGACGATCCGGGCTGGTCGGACCTCACGGGCTGGTCGGACCTCATTGAACGCATCGGGGTTCCGGTTCGGCGGCGCAGCCCGTTGCGCCGCCGGGAACGCGCGCCGGTTTCAGAATTTCACCTGCGGCGTTTGGCCGACTGTCGTGCGCTCGGCGCCCAGGTCGAAGAATTCCTTGGACGTAAATCCGGTCGGGCCTGCCAACAAAACCGCGGGGAACTGCTGGATGCCGGTGTTGTATTCCTGGACCGCATTGTTGAAGAACCGGCGCGCGGCCGCGATCTTGTTTTCGAGATCCGCAAGCTCGGTCTGCAATTGCTGGAAGTTCTGGTTGGCCTTGAGGTCCGGATAGGCCTCCGACAGGGCAAACAATTGGCGCAGCGCGCCGCTCAGCATGTTCTCGGCCTGCGCCATTTGCGCCGGCCCCTGCGCCGTCATCGCCGCGTTGCGCGCCTGGACCACGGCTTCGAGCGTGCCGCGTTCGTGTGCGGCATAGCCCTTCACGGTTTCGACCAGGTTGGGCACGAGATCGTGCCGCTGCTTGAGCTGCACGTCGATGTCGGCAAATGCCTGATTGACCCGCTGCCGCATGGCCACGAGGCCGTTATAGAGGACGACGATCCAGGCGACCAAGAGGCCGATAACGCCGAGGACAATCCAGGTGGAGGTGGACATGGGGATATTGCTCCGGAAGGTGTTGCGCGCACCAAGCTACCGCAAATCATAGTGGCAACGATAGTCTGGCGGAAAAGGGGCGGGCGGCCCCTTGCCGGGGCGCTCTTGCTTGTTTTCGCCATTCGCGCCTTGATGGCGGCCTCGTTGGGGGCGGACGATGCAGGGCAAAATCGGGCTTGAAGAGCATTTCGCAATTCCGGAAACGCTTGAGGATTCGCGCGGCTTTTTTCCGGATCGAATCTGGGCTGAACTGAAGACACGGTTGCTCGACCTGCACGATGGCCGGCTGCGGCTGATGGACGAGCACGGCATCGAGATGATGTTGCTGTCGCTCAACGCGCCGGTGGTTCAGGCGATCCCCGATCCGGCGCTTGCCAACGACATTGCCCGCAAGGCGAATGACTATCTCGCGCGAGAGGTGAGCAAGCGGCCGGATCGCTTTCAGGGCTTGGCGGCGCTGGCGATGCAGGATCCCGATATGGCGATCCGCGAACTTGACCGTTGCATCCGCGATCTTGGCTTCAAGGGCGTTCTGGTCAATGGGTTCTCGCAGGTCGGCGATCCGGACACGACCGTCTATTACGATCTGCCGCAATACCGGCCGTTTTGGAAATTGCTGGAACAGCTCGATGTGCCGTTCTATCTGCACCCGCGCAATCCGCTCAAACGCGATGCGCGGATTTATGACGGACACTCCTGGCTGATGGGCCCGGCCTGGGCGTTCGGCCAGGAAACGGCGGTGCATGCGTTGCGTCTGATGGGCTCGGGCTTGTTTGACGACTATCCCAAACTCGCCATTGTGCTCGGTCATATGGGCGAGGGGCTGCCGTTTAGCATGTGGCGGGTCGACCATTGCAATGCCTGGGTCCCCGGCCGGCATAATTATCCGGCCAAGCGCAGGATCGCGGATTATTTTTCCGAGAACTTCTACATCACGACCTCCGGAAATTTCCGCACCCAGGCGTTGATCAACGCTGTTCTTGAAATCGGCGCGGACCGCGTCATGTTCTCGACCGACTGGCCGTTCGAAAACGTCGACCATGCCGCGATCTGGTTCGACCATGCCCCAATCAGCGAGAACGATCGGCGCAAGATTGGGCGGCTTAACGCGTCAAAACTGTTCAAGCTGGGATTGGGCTGAGGATTATGCGGGGAAAGATCGGACTCGAAGAACATTTTGCGGTGCCCGAGACCGCGGTGAATCCGCGGGGCACTTATGCAGAAGGCACTTGGTCGCAGCTCAAGGGGCGACTGCTCGAACTGCACGGCGAGCGACTTCGGCTCATGGACCGGCATGGCATCGAGATGATGGTGGTCTCGCTCAATGCCCCGGCGGTTCAGGCAGTGCCCGACCCGGCGGCCGCGGCGGCGCTGGCGCGACGGGCCAATGACGCCTTGGCGGAATTGGTGGCGAAACGCCCGGACCGGTTTCAGGCCTTGGCCGCGTTGCCGATGCAGTCGCCCGATCTTGCCATTGCCGAACTCGAGCGCGCCGTTACGCAGCTCGGTTTCAAAGGCGCGCTGGTCAACGGCTTCTCGCAGGTCAACGATCCCGACAACGTGGTCTATTACGATGTGCCGCAATATCGGCCGTTCTGGGCGGCGGTCGAGCGCCTCGATGTGCCGTTTTATCTGCATCCTCGCAGCCCATTGTTGCGCGACGCGCGGCTTTACGATGGCCACCCCTGGCTGATGGGTGCGGCTTGGGCGTTCGGTAATGAAACCGCTGTGCATGCCTTGCGGCTGATGGGTTCAGGATTGTTTGACGCCTACCCGCGGCTTTCAATCGTGCTGGGCCATCTGGGCGAGGGGCTGCCATTTGGGCTATGGCGGATCGACAATTGCAACACCGGCGCGGAGAAGACCGACGGCAATCGCGCCAAAAAGAAGATCGCCGACTATTTCCGGGCCAACTTCTATGTAACGACCTCGGGCAATTACAGCAGCCTCGGGCTGATGCATACGATGCTTCAGATCGGCGCCGACCGGGTGATGTTCTCGGTCGATTGGCCGTTCGAGGAGATCGAACTTGCGGCGAATTGGTTCGATGCGGTCGACATGAGCGAGGGCGACCGGTTGAAGATCGGCCGCACCAATGCGGCGCAACTATTCAAGCTCGATGTAAGCTGATGTTGTGTGACTCTGCCCTCCGCTCATTCCCGCGAAAGCAGGGAATCCAGAATCATCTTCAAGACTGGGTCCCCGGCATAAGGGCGTGTACGCCCGTCTTCTCCGGGCTATGCGCGGGGACGAGCGGAAGAGAAATCCTAACTTGCCTCGCGCAGCTTGACCGCGTCTTCGAGGTCAACCGACACCAGTTGCGAAACGCCGCGCTCGGCCATGGTTACGCCGAACAGGCGGTTCATCCGCGCCATGGTGATCGGGTTGTGGGTGATGATCACAAAGCGAGTGTCGGTCGAGCGCGTCATCTCGTCGAGCAGGTCGCAGAAGCGTTCGATGTTGTGATCGTCGAGCGGGGCGTCGACTTCGTCCAGGACGCAGATCGGCGCGGGGTTGGTGAGGAAGACCGCGAAGATTAACGCGAGCGCGGTCAGCGCTTGCTCGCCGCCTGACAGCAGCGAGAGCGTCGCCGGCTTCTTGCCCGGCGGCTTGGCAACGATCTCAAGCCCGGCCTCCAGCGGATCCTCGGCCTCGACCAGTTGCAGTTCGGCGGTGCCGCCGCCGAACAATTCCGCGAACAGCTTCTTGAAGTGGCCATTGACCACGTCGAACGAGGCCAGCAGCCGCTCGCGCGCTTCTCGATTGAGACTCTGGATGCCCTGGCGGAACCGTTTGATGGCTTCGACCAAATCGTCGCGTTCTTTGGCGAGATTGCCGTGCTGGGTCTCGACTTCGCGCAATTCCTCCTCGGCGCGCAGGTTGACGGCGCCGAGCCGCTCGCGTTCGCGGCGGATCCGGTCGAGCTTGGTCTCGACATCGGCGGCGGCCGGCAATTCCGCGCCGGGTGCAAGCTCGGCGAGTTCGGCAAGTGCTGCGGGTTCGGCCTCCAGCATTTCGCGGATTTCGTGCTCGATATCGGCGAGGCGTCGGTTGGCGCCGGCGAAACGTTCTTCGGCCCGTGCAGCCTCCTCGCGCGCGGCGCTGGCAGCTTCGAGGGCTGCGCGGGCGGCGCGATCGGCGGCGGCAAGCGCGTTCTCGGAAAGGGCGAGTTGGTCGGCGGCCGAGCGGCGCGCGGCTTCGGCGATTTCGAGCTCGCCAATCAGCGCCGTGCGCTTCTCGGCAAAGACCGCCGGCGCTTCGGCGAGGCTGGCGCGTTCGGCGGCGGTTTCCTCAGCCCGCAGTTGGAGCGCTGCAAGATGGGACGCGGCATTTTCCTTGCGGGAAATCCAGCCGTCGCGTTCGGTACCGATTTGCGCGATCCGTCGTGTGGACAGCTCCGCCTCGCGCGCCAAGGCCTGCGCTTCGGCGCGTACTTCGGCGAGATGGGAGCGGTGGGTGTCGATGTCGCCGCGCACGGTGGCGAGCAGGGCCTCGATGTCGGCCGCGGGCGCCAGCGCGGCGAGTTCGCTCTCGGCTTGTTGCAGCGCCAGGATCGCCTCGTCGCGACCGGCGACAAGGCGGCTCCGTGCCTCGGTCAGCGCCGACACGCGGGCGGCGTCGCGGCCGGCTTCGCGTTCGGCATTGGCATGCTGTTCGCGCGCGGTCGCGGCCGCGCGTTGCAACTCGCGCCATTGCGCGCGGGCGTCGGTTTCGGCCAGCTCCGCCGCGCGCACGGCGGCCTCGGCGGTCTCGACCGAGCGGCGCTTGGCATCGACCTCGCCGCGGACCGCGTTCAGCTCGGCTTCGATGTCGGTGAGGCGGTTCTTGCCGGCAAGCCGTCGCGCGGCGCCGGTCGGCGCGTTGGCGGCGACTGAAAATCCGTCCCAGCGCCAGAGGTCGCCATCCCGGGACACCAGGCGTTGACCCGGCTTGAGCATGGCAAGAAAACGCGGCGCGTCGGCGCGGTCGATGACGCCGATCTGGGCAAGGCGGCGCGTCAGCGCGGCCGGCGCCTGGACGTGTTGCCGCAACGATTCGGCGCCTTCGGGCAAATGCGGGTCGTCAGGCTCGACCGCCGCCCCGGCCCAGCGAATCGGCGATGACGGGTCGACCGGCGCTTCGAGGTCGTCGCCGAGGGCGGCGCCGAGCGCTGCCTCATAGCCTTTGGTCACGGTGATGTCGTTGATTACCGACGGCCACAGGCCCTTGGTGTCGACATGCAGAAGTTTAGCCAGCGTCCTGGATTCGGTGTCGAGTCGCTGCGCGCGGCGCTCGGCGTCCGCCAGCGGTTCGCGCGCCAGGTCGAGCGCTTGCCGCGCGCCAGAATGGGCGGTTTCGGCGCGCACGGCCAGCGCTTCGGCCTCGGCGGCGGCGGCTTGCGCCGTGTCGGCGACTTTGGCCAACGCCACGAGATCGGGCCGACCGGTCGCATCCGCGCCGAGTTGGGTCAGTTCGGCTTCGACGCCTGCGAGTTCATCATCGACCCGCTTGCGACGCTCGCTTTGCGAATCGATCGCCGATTGCAGTTGGTTGCGGCGCGCGGTGAGGTCGGCCAGGGTTCCGGTCAGTTCGCCGAATGTTTTTTCGGTGGCTGCCAGCACCGTGTCGGCCTCCGAAACCAGCCGGTCGACGCCAGTCTGCTTTGCCGCATTGGCGGTCGCTTCTCGGCGCACCGTTTCTTCTTCGGCCGCAAAGCGCGCCAGCGCCTTTTCGGCATCGGCCGCTTGCAGGCGCTCGCGTTCGATGTCGGCGTCGAGCTGGATCAGGCGTTGGTCGAGTTCGGCCATGCGGTCGCGGGCGCGGGTCTCTTCCTGCTCAAGCGTTTCGCGGGCGATCACCAGCCGTTGCAGCGCCGCGGCGGCGCGCGCTTCCGCTTCGCGCAGCGGCGGCATGGCGGCCGATGCTTCGGCTTGGCGCGTCGAGGCTTGCGCCTGTTCTCCGGTCCGTTCGCCGACCACGCGAACCGCCTGGTTGCGCCCCTGTTCGGCCTCGGCGAGTTCCGCATTGGCGCCGACCCAGCGCAGGTGGAACAGGGTCGCTTCGGCGGTGCGCACCTGGGCCGCTATGGCGCGATAGCGGAGCGCCTGGCGCGCCTGCTTTTTGAGCGAGTCGACCTGGCTGGCGAGCTGGTTGATCACGTCCTCGATACGCGCAAGGTTCTGCTCCGCGGCGCGCAATCGCAGCTCGGCTTCGTGTCGTCGTGCATGCAGGCCGGAAATGCCGGCGGCTTCTTCAAGCACGCGCCGGCGCTGCTCGGGCTTGGCCTGGATGATCTCGCCGATGCGACCCTGGTGCACCAGCGCCGGCGAGCGCGAGCCGGTTGAGGCATCCGCGAACAGGATATGGACGTCACGGGCGCGCACTTCGCGGCCGTTGATGCGATAGGTCGAGCCCTTGTCGCGCTCGATCCGGCGCGAAATATCGAGTTGCTCGTGATCGTTGAACTGCGCCGGCGCCTTGCGAGCGCGGTTGTCGATATGCATGCCGACTTCGGCGTGGTTGCGTGACGGCCGACCGTTGGTGCCGGAGAAGATCACGTCGTCCATGTCGGCGGCGCGTAGCGACTTGTGCGAGGTTTCGCCCATCACCCAGCGTAACGCCTCGACCAGATTGGATTTGCCGCAGCCGTTCGGCCCGACCACGCCGGTCAGGCCCGGCTCGATCAGGAAATCGGTGGGCTCGACGAAGGACTTGAAGCCGAGCAGGCGCAGGCGCGTCAGTTTCATCGGACGGACATTCCAAGGTTACGACAGGTCGATAGCAACGGGCGGTACGCCGGTGCGAGCCAAATCACGCATCGTTCCGCGGCGCGGCGGAACGATGCGAATCCATCCAAGACTCGCGCCCATGCGCTGGGTCGAGGAAGGTGCCGCATCGGGCGGGAGAATGAATCGGACCAACTGATTCCGCAACAAAAAGTAAACGAAATCGGCTGGCTTTCGTGGCCGCCGCCGGGCCACCCGTCAGCGCCGGGATAGCCTGGAAAAACCCTTATCAGCCCTTGAGATAGGGGGCCATCGCCTTCTCGAATTCCTCAATCGAATAGCTGCCGCGCATCGGCTTACCATTGACGAAAAAGAACGGAGTGGACTGGACGTTGAGCTTGATTGCCAGCGCCCACGCAGAGTCGAGCATAGCCGAAGCAGCGTGCCCGTCCGCCACGTGTTGGACAATTTGCCAGGGTTCGTCTCCCCGGTGTTGCCGAAGTGGATCGTCGACTGTTGTCGGCGCTACTCTTCTCCCCGCCACGGACGCTGCGATGTATGCCTGATGTGGATGATAACCACCTCGTCACCGTCGATGCGGTAGTACACGCGGTATGTCGTGGCGGCGACCCAAAATGTATAGAGGTCGCCCCGGTCGGTTCTCCTTCCGCTGTACGGATGGTGTTCAAGCGTTCGTATTCTTCCAACGATCCGGCTAATCACTTTTTGAGCGGCTTTCGGGCTTCGCTCTATCAAGGTATGAAAAAATTCTCTCTCGTTCAGCGAATGCGCGAGACGTGTAACGAACCTTCATACACCATGTCGCTTGTCAGCTTTTGCTACGACCTCATCAAGCGCAAATTCACCCCGATCAGCTTGAGCAATTCCCTCTTGTAAATCGGCCCACTCCTCATCACTCAAGACATAAACGCCGGCGCGCCGCGCTTCGATTTCGCGCGCATATTCCGCAAGTTCCTCTTGGTCCCGTTCCGGCCATGAGGAGATTTTTTCGAGGAGGGTTTTGGTCGTTGGCGTCATTGTAGCCATTGTACCACAAAATTCTCCTTTAAACATGGGCTAAACATGGGCCCCGCTGCCGACAGAGCGGACGGGCGGCAGCCACGCGAAACCCTTAATCAGCCCTTGAGATAGGGGGCCATCGCCTTCTCAAATTCCTCAATCGAGTAGCTGCCGCGCATCGGCTTACCATTGACGAAGAAGAACGGGGTGGACTGGACATTGAGCTTCATCCCCCGCTGCCGCACTTCCTCGATGCCATCGATCAGCTTCTGGTCTTGCAGGCAGTCGTTGAAGGCCGGCTCGCTCATCCCGGCTTGCTTGGCGATCGCCATCAGCGGTCCGAGCGGCTTTTGCGTGACCCATTCCTTCTGAAGCTGGAACAAGGTTTCGATCATTGGGAAATATTTGTCGGGGCCGGAGCAGCGGGCCAGCAGGAACGCCGCCAGGGCGAGCTGGTCGAGCGGGAATTCGCGGAAGATGAAGCGGACCTTGCCGGTGTCGATGTAGCGCTTCTTGAGTTCCGGATAGGTCGTGGCGTGGAATGCCGCGCAATGCGGGCAGGTCATCGAGGCGTATTCGATGATGGTGATCGGCGCTTTTTCGTCGCCGAGCGCCATGTCGCCGAGCGGGCTGGGTTGCATCAGGAGCGCCTGCGCCGACGCCGGCGCAACCAGCGCCATGGTGGCGAGGCCGCCGAGGGCCGTACTTAAGGTCAGCGCACTAGCGCCCCAGGTAAACTCGCGACGGGTGGTTTTCACAGGACGCTCCGTAAGTTGCCGGCCGATGGCGCAAGGCGATGCAGATAGCCTATTTTGACCGAATAATTGCGGCAAAGACAGGCCGTCCGGTCAAGAGATTGTGAGGTCTGTCAGTTTCCCTTTCAGGATTTGGCGACGCTCGCCGCGAGCCGGGCCAATGCGGCGCGGAGTTTCTCGTCGTGGATCTCCGTCATCGCGGCGGCGATGCGGTCGGCTGCCGCGTGGTCGGCGACCGGCGGCTTCGGCTTTTCACGCCGGCCGAGCGGGGCCTGCCGCAGCCGTAGCTCCGCGACGGCCTGCCAGCCGAAGAAGCGATTGACTCGCTCGAGGATCACCCGCGACAGATGCTGGATTTCAATCGCCGTCGGGCCTTCGACCCGCAGCACCAATGTGCCCGGCGGCGAATCGTCGGCGCCACGGGCGGCGCGCGGCCATTGGATTTTCTCCGGCTCGCAATGGGCCGCGATTTCGGGTCCGATAATCTCGGGCCAACGGGTGATGAGTTCGGTTGCCGCGAAGCCTTGTTTGGCGAAGGCGTCCTTGATGGTGCCGCGCAGGATATCCGCAAGCGGGCGCGCTTGGGTCTTCCAGGGCTTGTTCGTGGGGGGCTGCTCTGTCATGCCGGGTATTGTGATAGTAGCAGTTCAAGCATAACGCCGAATAGCCGGGTTGAGCACCGACTTCCCGATAAGATCATGCGCAATCGCAAAACCACGACGCGCCCGGGCGTTGCGCCCCAGCGGAGCGCGAAGTCCGGCGATCTGCTGGACTGGTACGACCGGCACGCGCGGGCGCTGCCGTGGCGGGCCAGGCCCGGCGCGGCGATCGATCCCTATCGGGTTTGGCTGTCGGAAATCATGCTGCAACAGACCACCGTGAAAACGGTGGCGCCGTATTTCATGCGCTTTGTCGCGCGCTGGCCCGATGTCGACGCGCTGGCGGCGGCGACGCTCGACGATGTGCTGCGGCTATGGGCCGGGCTCGGCTATTACGCGCGGGCGCGCAACCTGCACGCCTGTGCCCAAGCGGTGGCCGCGCGGGGCGGTTTTCCCGAAACCGAGGCGGCGCTCGTGGAGCTGCCGGGAATCGGCCGTTATACCGCCGCCGCGATTGCCGCGATCGCGTTTAACCATCGCACCGTGCCGGTCGATGGCAATGTCGAGCGGGTGTTGAGCCGGCTATTTGCCATTGAGGAAGAACTGCCGGCGGCCAAGCCGGAGATTCATCGCCGCGCGCAATCGCTCGCACCCGCGCAGCGGGCCGGCGATTTTGCCCAGGCGCTGATGGATCTTGGCGCCACCCTCTGCACGCCGGCCAAGCCGGCCTGCGCGCTTTGCCCGTGGATCGACAGCTGCGCGGCGCGCCGGCGCGGCGATCCGCAATCGTTTCCGCGCAAAACGCCGAAGCGGGAAGGCCGGTTGCGGCGCGGGGCGGCGTTCGTGGTGGTTTCCGCCGATGGCCGCATGCTGCTGCGCAGTCGGCCTCCGAAAGGATTGCTGGGCGGCATGACCGAGGTGCCGACCACGGTCTGGTCGCACGACTTCGACAACGATCAGGCGCTAAAAGAGGCGCCGCGCCTCGCACGCGCTTCTTGGCGGCGGTTGCCGGGCGCCGTCAGGCATGTGTTCACGCATTTTCCGCTGGAGCTTGTGGTCTATGCGACCAAGCTGCCGCATAGCGCCAACGCGCCGGCAGGGACCCGCTGGGTTGCGATCGCGGAACTGGCGGGCGAGGCGTTACCCAGCGTCATGCGCAAGGTCGTGGCGCATGCGCTTGATGATTTAGTTCCGCGCCGTCGTGCCGAGCGGCGCGAGATACGCATTTAATGTCTCCCACGCGGTGGTCTGCAAAAAGCCCGCGGTCTCCTGGTCGAGCCCGGCGGCGTACTTCAACCCGACCGGGGATTTCTTGAACAGCGCGCCATAGGTCGTGGCGGCGGCGAGATAGGTTCCAGCGAGGCTCGGATGGCGTTTGTCGGCAACATAGAGATTGAGCGCCGGCCGCTGCGCCATCGCGCGCGCGAAGGCGAGCCCGACCGGGATGACGAAGGCGTCGTTGTCGTTGCCGGCGGTGGTATAGGCGTCGGCAAGCGGGGTGGTCATCTCGGGCGCGTCGGCATAGGCCCAGGACATGAACAACACCGGCTGGGCGCCGTGTTTGCGGACGGTGGCGGCGTGCTGCTTCATGTGTTCGAAGAACACCGGCCGCAGCTGGGCATGCACCGGGCACTGGCTGCAATCCATCATGATGGCCAAGTCGAACAACCGTTCGATCTTGTTGAATACGATGTTGTTGTTGGTGTCGAACGAATAGCGGCCGATGGCATTGGGTCGGAAATAGGAGCCGACATCGTGCCAGTCGGAGCCCGAGCCGCTGATGGTCACCGAGGTCGCGCGAAACCGATAGGCGGGGTCGGCGGCGCGCAATAGCTGCCCCACATGATTGTGCAGGCTGTTGTTATAATAGAAAAAGCTGTTGCCGATATAGATCGCGGAGGCGGGCTGGGCGACTCCCGGCGTCAGAACCTTCGGTGCAATCTGCGCGCTCGCCGACGCCGCGGTGATGATGCTCGCCAGGGTCGCCCCCAGCGCGGCAAGCAATAATCGTCCCGCCATGTGCATTCTCCCTGTTGTCTGCGGCCGCTCTAATTCGCTTTGATGTTGGCCGCCTTGATGACCTTGGCCCATTTCTCGCCTTCGGCACGCATGTCGCGCGCGAAATCCTCGGGCGTGCCGCCGACGAGATCGAGGCCAAGCGAAGCGAATTTCTCCCGCGACTCCGGCAGCGCGATGATGGCGTTGATCTGACTATTGAGCAGGGCAATGATCGCCTTCGGCGTTCCTGCCGGCGCCAGCGCGCCCACCCAGCCATCGCCGTCGAGGCCCGGAAAACCGGCGGCCGCAATGGTGGGGACCTCCGGCATCGACGACGAAGGGTTCTTGCTCAGCACCGCGAGCACCCGCAGCTTGCCGGCACGTGCCTGCGGCGCCGCCGCCGACATTGCGGCAAAGCAGATCGGCGTATGACCCGCAATCGCCGCGGTGATCGCGGGGCCGCTGCCGCCATAGGGGACGTGCACGATGTCAAGATCGTGCAGCACGCGGAACTGTTCGCCGAGCAGATGCGAGGGGGTGCCGAGGCCAGGCGACGCGTAACTGTATTTGCCTGGATTGGCTTTAATGACCGCGATCAGTTCCTTGACGCTGGTTGCCGGCACCGACGGATGCACCGCGAACGCCGACGAAAACCCGACCGCGCGCACGATCGGATCGAAATCCTTGTAGGGGTCGAACGCGACTTTCTCGAACAGCGGCGGGTTGATGACGAGATTGTTGACGGTGACCAGCAGCGTGTAGCCGTCCGGCGCCGCCTTTGCGGCCTGCGCGGTGCCGATATTGCTGCTGGCACCGACGACGTTCTCGACCAGGAAATTGCGGCCGAGATTTTCCGACAGCTTTTGTGCGATCAGCCGCGCGGCGACATCGGTCGGGCCGCCGGGGCCGAACGGAACGATCATGCGGACCGGCCGGGTCGGGTAGGACTGTGCCCCAGCCGCCGACGCGGCGAGGGTCGCGGCGGCGGCGGCCGAAAGCTGAAGGAATTGGCGGCGCTTTAATGGGTGCTTCATTGCGGTTACTCTTGCACAGCTTGGCATCTAAGGTCCGGCCAGCCATTATACATACACTACACCGCCGGCCAGCGGGAAAGGTGCCCCGATATCGGTGCCAAAGGAGGCGCAATTGACCATCCAACGTTTCGAGACCGGGGCCCGGCTGAGCCGTGCGGTGGTGCATGGCGACACGGTTTATCTGGCGGGATTAACGGCGGATAAGACCGCGGGGCAGAGCGTCGCCGCGCAGACTCAGGAAATTCTCGCTGCAATCGACGCGCTGCTGGCCAAGGCCGGTACCGATAAATCGAAGCTCGTGCAGGCGACGATCTGGCTGCAAGACATCCGCACCGTCGATGAGATGAACAAAGTCTGGGACGCCTGGGTGCCGCAGGGCTGCGCGCCGGCGCGCGCCTGCATCGAGGCGCGGCTGCAATCGCCGGCCAAGATGGTGGAGATTCGCGTGACGGCGGCGAAGTAGCGGCGCGCCACCGCGCCAGTCTCGCAGGCTGACGCGCCTCAATACTCGTCGAACATCCGCTGGATGTCGTCGGGCTTGGCGGCGACCGCCAGGCCGAGCTGCAACAAGATGCGCGCCTTCTGCGGGCTGAGATTGTCGGCGGCGACAAAACCCGGCTCCTGCCAATTGTCGTCGCGGATCACCCGGCCGGCGCCGACCCGCGCGCTGCGGACCACGACCACGCCGGTCGCATCGTGCAGGGCCTTGAGCGCCTTGCGCGCATTCTGGGTATGGCCGGCGCCGGTGCCGGCGATCACCAGTCCCTTGGCGCCGGCTGCCACAGCGGCCCCGGCGAGGTCGCCGTCATCGCCGGCATGGCTATAGAGGATGCTGACCTTCGGAAACGCGGCGATCTTGGTGAGATCGAACTGTGATTGCATCGTGTGTTTGCGGGTTGGCGCGCGATAGAACACGATCCGGTCCGGGTCGGCATAGCCGAGCAGGCCGAGTTCGCGGGACTGGAACGTTTCCAGCCGATAGGTATTCGATTTTGTCACGTCGCGCGCCGCGTTGATCTCGTCATTGGTGACGACCAGCACACCCTTGCCGCGCGCGGCTGGGTCAGCGGCAACGCGAATTGCGTTGAGCAGGTTGAGTGGACCGTCCGAACTCAACGTGCTGAACGGCCGCTGCGCGCCGACGACGACAATGGTCTTTTCGTGTTTCATCGTCAGGTTCAGGAAATAGGCGGTTTCTTCGAGCGTGTTGGTGCCGTGGGTGATCACGATGCCGGCGATATCGGGATCCTTGAGCCGTGCATCGACCATCGTGCCGAGGTTCTTGAAATTCTCAGACGAGTCGCAGGGCAGAAATTCGTCCGACTCCACGCTAACGCGGGCGAACTGCTGCACCTCGGGGATTCGTTCGACCAATTGCTTGCTGGTCAGGCGCGGCTCGCCGGTGGTGGCATAACGAAGAAATTCCAGCCGGTTCTTCGGGTTGCGCGGCAGCGTTCCGGTGCAGGTGATGACATGAACACGCATTTGCGTTCCTTTTTCTAGCTGCGCGAATGCGACCGTCGGCATCGATGCGGCGATAGCGAGCGCCATGGCTAAGAGGGACTTCATCCATGTTCTCCCCGAGGTTATCCGGGCGGCTTTGGCGCCGTCGGTATACTGTCTTGCGTGGCCGCAGGCGATCACATCGGCCGTTGCGGTTGGTCGTCGAAATGCTCCGGGCCCATCGCCCACGATGCGGCGTCGTGGCCCATGGAATAGTTGCGGGTGGTCTGCATCGGATTGCGATTGACCAGCGGGCGCAGAAACATCGGATGGGTGAGGCTGCGCACCTCGTGCTCGATTGTGAACAGAGGCTTGCCGCTGTCGAGATCGATAATATCGCGGAAGCGGTATTGGTATTGATTGTCCTCGCGATTGACCAGGCCACGCTCCTTGAGCCGCCGGTGCGGGCCTGAAAAATCCGCGACATAGATCTGCACGTGATGTTCGTCGAAGTCGGGCAGCGGCCGGTCGGTTTCGCGAAACAGAAAATGCTGGTCCTTGCCGACGTGGACCCGCGCAACAGCGCCGTCGCCGTTCGCCGCCTCGGCCGGCGTGCCGATCATTTCGCGATAGAACCGGGCGATGCCCGTGGCCGCGCCGGGCGGCACATCGAATTCGACATAGGGAAAACCGAGCGTGACGCGCCCGAAGCGCGCGGTATCCGGCTCATAGCAGCGCACGCGGTTGCCCCACGGGCAGGTCGCTTCGACGTGATCGTTGCGCTCGGCAAAGCCAAAGCGGGTGCCGTCAAGCTTGCTGGCGACGGCCTTCAACCGCTCCAGCAGCGCCTCGCGCCCTTCCATCACAATGCCGGTATGGCCGCGCAAGACCTGCGGATTGCCGGTCGGCAGGTGGAACTGGCTGCGTCCGACATTGATCCACATATTGTTGTCGGCGACGTTGAGATAGGGATCGCGCGTCAGCCCGAGCCCCACCACGTAAAACAGGCTGGCGATCCGCTGATCCGGGATCTGCACATTGACGTGTTCGAGATGGACCGAATTGCCGAGATCCTCGGCCGCGCGATTATAGCTCTGCATTCGCTTACTCCGCTTTGATGCCCGCCGCTTTGATGATCGGCCACCAGGTATCGATTTCGGCTTTCTGGAATGCGCCAAGCGCTTCCGGCGTAAGCTGCTCGGGCGGGAAGATGTCTTGGCTGGCGCCAATCAATTTCTGGCGAATGCCGGGATCGGTCAGGCTGCGCACCACCGCATCATTGAGCCGTGCGACGATGTCTTTGGGCGTGCCCTTGGGAGCCCAGAACGCATGCCAGAATGAAAAATAGAACCCGGGCAGGCCGGCTTCGTCGGTGGTTGGAATCTCTGGCGCGGTCGTCAACCGGCGCTTGGCGGTCACCGCATAGGCCCTGATGTTGCCGTTATGCAGCTGCGGCAATGAAACCGCCGGCGTGTCGAGCTGCATGTCGATATTGCCGGCGACCAGATCCTGCATCGATTGGCCGGCGCTGCGATAAGGCACCATCGTGTAGCGCACCCCGATTGCGTTCTGAAAGAAAATGCCGCCGACATGGCTTGGCGTACCGATGCCGGAATTGCCTTGCGAGGCCTTGCCGGCATTGCTCTTCAGCCAGGCGATCAATTCCGTAAGGTTGTTGGCCGGCATCGACTTGCGCGCCACGATCAGGAACGGCTGAGTTGCGATCAGGGCGATCGGCTCGAAGTCCTTCAACAGATCATATTGCAGGTTATGGACTGCGCCATTTGCGACGTTGGTGCCCCACTGGCCGATGCCGAAGGTGTAGCCGTCGGGCGTCGCGCGCGCGAGCCGGCCAACGCCGATGGTGCCGCCGGCGCCAGTGGTGTTTTCGACCACGATTGTCTGGTTGAGCGCTGTGCGCATGCCCTCCGCCATGATGCGCGCGATCACGTCGGTGGAGCCGCCCGGCGCGAGCGGGACGATCATGGTGATCGGGCGCGATGGGTAGGTTTGCGCGGCGGCGCCGGAGGAAAGTGCGAGAGCCGTGGCGCAAGCAATGGCAGCCAGCAACGGTTTCAAGGCAAGCCTCCAATGCGCCGAGCGCATATGATCGTACTATACCTTATTTTCGGCTATTTCTGCGGCAGGTTCCAGCGGAACCGAACAGGACATGTCCATGAAAAAGACCGTGCGCCTCAAGGGGCGATCCGCCAAATCTCGCAGCGGCGTCCGAAAGGCCCGCCATGCGCGCGTCGCCAAGCCCGCTGCCCGCGCGCGCAGCGCCAAGGCGTTGTCCGTCAGGGGCGGGCGCTCAGCCGAGGATCGGCTCGCCGAACTCAAACAGCGCCTGCTCGAGATCAGCGATCTCGGCAGGGTCGGGGCGGTTCTGGGCTGGGATGAGGCGACTTACATGCCGAAAGGCGGCGCTGTGGCGCGCGGACGCCAGAGCGCAATGGTGTCGCGCCTGCGGCACGAACGAGCGATCGATCCCGCGCTCGGCAAGCTGATCGACGCGCTGACCGCATATGCCGAGCGCCTGCCGCCGGACTCCGACGATGCCGCGCTCATTCGCGTTGCGCGGCGCGACTTCGAAAAGGCGATCAAGGTTCCCGCTGCCTGGGTCGAGCGCGCCAACCGGCATGGCTCGGCCTCCTACAACGCCTGGATCGCGGCGCGGCCGGCCAATGATTTTTCGACCATGCGGCCATATCTTGAAAAGACCATCGAACTGACCCGAGACTATGCGAATTTCTTCGCACCGTACGATCGCGTCGCCGATCCGCTGATCGACGACGCCGATGAGGGCATGACCACGGCGTCGGTCCAGGCGCTGTTCTCGGATCTGCGGCGTGAACTGGTGCCGATTGTCCGGGCAGTTGCCGAACAGCCGGTGGCCGATGACCGCTGCCTGCGCGGCGCGTTCGACGAAGCCGCCCAGCTTGCGTTTGGCCTCGATGTCGCCGTCCGCCTCGGTTACGATCTCGAACGCGGGCGTCTGGATAAGACGCATCACCCGTTCTGCACCAAATTCGGTGGCGGCGATGTCCGGATCACGACGCGGGTGCGCGCGGACGATCTGGGCGACGCACTGTTCTCGACCGTGCATGAAGCCGGCCATGCCATGTATGAGCAGGGCGTCGGTATAGCGCTTGACGGTTCGCCGCTCGGCTCGGGCGTCTCGGCCGGCGTGCATGAGAGCCAGTCGCGGCTATGGGAGAACGTGGTCGGGCGCGGCCGCGCGTTCTGGGAGCACTTCTTTCCGGCGCTGCGCCACCGGTTTGCCGGCCAGTTCGACAACGTATCGCTGGATATGTTCTATCGCGCCATCAACAAGGTCGAGCGGTCTTTGATCCGGACCGACGCCGACGAGGTCACCTACAATCTCCATGTCATGCTGCGCTTTGATCTTGAACTCGACCTGTTGGAAGGGCGGCTTGCAGTCAAGGACATCCCCGAAGCCTGGCGCGCACGCATGAAATCCGATCTCGGACTTGCGCCGCCCGACGATCGCGACGGCTGTCTGCAAGACGTGCATTGGTATTACGGCGGCCTCGGCGGCGGTTTCCAGGGCTACACCATCGGCAATATTCTCAGTGCGCAGTTCTACGCCGCCGCCATCAAGGCGCATCCCGACATCCCCAGCGAGATCGCGCGCGGTGAATTCCGTACACTGCATCGTTGGCTTGTCGACAATCTCTACCGGCACGGCAGCAAGTTCACGCCGAACGCATTGATCGCGCGGGCCACCGGCGAGCCGATGACCATGAAGCCCTATCTTGCCTATCTGCGCGGCAAATATGGCGCGCTTTATCAGTTGCCCGCCGGCGCGTGAGTTTTGTGTTCGCCGCCGTAATTTAGTCGCTTCGCTAGCTTGTCTCGGGACTGGCATCGCGTCACGATGGGCTGTGTAGGGAGTCCCGCATGCGCGCTCGGACCTGCCAGATTGTAGTTGGCGCCGTTGTCGGTGCGCTGCTGATCGCGGCCTGGAGCGGCGGCTTCGCCGCCCCGGCGCTTCGCTTGGCCGACAAGCGGCCCAATGCGGTGCCAGTCGATGTCGAATTGGTGATCGCGGTCGACGTTTCGAACTCGATGGATCCCGAGGAACAGGAATTGCAGCGTGACGGCTATGTCACTGCCTTGACCTCGCGCGAATTCTTGCAAGCGCTGCGCGCGGGCTCCCATGGCAAAGTCGCGGTGACCTATTTCGAGTGGGCGGGCCTGTTCGACCAGACCATCCTGATGCCATGGCGGTTGATCGACGGCCCGGCCGCGGCCGAGGCGGTGGCGAGCGAGATCGCACGCGCGCCGTATCGCCGTGCGCCGCGCACCTCGATCTACGGCGCGCTGCAATTCGCCAAGCCGCTGTTCGATGCGTCCGGCTATCGTGGCTTGCGGCAGGTCATCGATGTCTCCGGCGACGGCGTCAACAATCAAGGGCCGCCGGTCACCAAAATGCGCGACGAGGTACTGGCAGCCGGCATTACCATCAATGGTCTGCCGATCATGCTGCGCCGAAGCGGCGGCTACGGCATGTGGGGGGCGACGTTCGAACATCTCGACGTCTACTACGAGGACTGCGTCATCGGTGGCCCCGGTTCTTTCGTGATCGGCATCCGCGAGCGCGAGCAGTTCAAGGAGGCCACCCGCACCAAGCTGGTGCTGGAGGTCGCGGGGCTTATGCCGGCGCCGCGCGTGGTGCCGGTGCAGGGCAAGAAGGCAAGGGTGTTTTGTTCGTGAGGGTTGCCACGATGGCAGGCCCGGTTTCGCGTATTGCTGGCGCGGTCGCCATCCTCAGCGCGACGCTTGGCTTTGCATACGCCCAAGCGCCGATGCAGATTCCCGCGGATCAACCGGCGCGCATTGGTGCGTTCGTATTTCCAATCGAGTTTGCCGGTGCGCGCCGAACCAGCGTCCGCGAGTACGAAAAGTCAAATCCTGGGCTTGGACACAGCGTTGGTTATCAACTGGGTCCGATCACCACCACGATTTATGTCTATGATCTGGGCGAAAAGACCATTCCGGACGATCCGGACGATGACCGCATCCTTGCGGAACTGCGTTCGTCCCTCAAAGAGGTCATTCAATTCCGCAAGAACGCCGAGGTGAAGAAGGGCTTCTCCCTCCCTGACGAGAAAATGACGTCGCGCCTGAATTGCGCGTGGCTTACATTCGATAGCAAGATGGATGGCACGATCTGTATTGGGTCAGCCAAAAACAAGTTCATCAAATTTCGAACATCCGCCCCTGAGACCCAACGCTCCCTTGGCGAAAGCATTTTGTTTGTCAGGCGCTGGCTACCGTTTTTCTGGCCGGCTTCCTGATACCTGCCGCGGGGGCAGGTTGCAGGGCTGCGCCGCTCACACCGCCGGCGTCGCCATCTCCGCGCGAATCTCGGCACGCAGCACGTCGATCGAGATCAGGCCCTTGGGCGTTTCGAGGTGCCAGAACGACCAGCCGTTACAGGCATCGAGGCCTTGCACCAGCGCGCCGATGCGGTGGATCGAGCCGACCTTTTCGCCGAGCGCGACCGCGCCGTCGGCGCGCACCAATGCCTTGTGGCGGCGCCTGGCGTCAGTGAGCTCGGCGCCGGCGGCTACCAGCCCGCGTTCGAGCAGCGTCGCAAACGCCACCCGCGGCGCTTCGCGTGCGGTCATGAATGGCGCAATACTGGGGGATGGCAGCGGCTCGACCGCGGCCAAGCGTTTTTTGGCGGCATCGGCATAGCCCTGCTCGCGCTCGATCCCGATAAAGCGGCGGCCGAGGCGTTTAGCGACCGCGCCTGAGGTGCCGGTGCCGCAGAACGGGTCGAGCACCACGTCATCCGGCCGCGACGACGAGAGAATCACGCGGGCGAGCAGCGCCTCGGGCTTCTGGGTCGGATGCAGCTTCTTGCCGCTGGCGTCTTTGATTCGTTCTTCGCCGGTGCAAAGCGGGATGGTCCAGTCGGAGCGGACCTGGATGTCCTCATTGCCGGCCTTCAGCGCCTCGTAATTGAAAGTATAGCCACGCGCCTTTTCGTCGCGCGAGGCCCAGATCAGCGTTTCGTGCGCATTGGTGAAGCGCCGGCCGCGAAAATTGGGCATCGGATTTGATTTGCGCCACACCACGTCATTGAGAATCCAGAATCCGAGATCCTGCAGGATCGTGCCGACGCGAAAAATATTGTGATAGGAGCCGATCACCCACAGCGTGGCCGACGGTTTCATCACCCGGCGGCAGCCTAGCAGCCAGGCGCGGGTGAAATCGTCATAGGCGGCGAAGCTCGCGAA
This sequence comes from Xanthobacteraceae bacterium, assembly GCA_022841625.1. Lineage (GTDB taxonomy): Bacteria > Pseudomonadota > Alphaproteobacteria > Rhizobiales > Xanthobacteraceae > VAZQ01. The sequence goes on along the minus strand of JALHRD010000005.1, from coordinate 30,597 downwards.
TTTGTCCCAATCGTCGTCGACGGCGTCGACGCGCGAATCGTCGGGACGCCTGAGATCGCCCTGCAGCTGCAAATTGTACGGCGGATCGGCGAAGACGATGTCAACGCTCTCCGCCGGCATCCGTGCCATGGCCGCGACGCAATCGCCGACCAGGATTTGGGTACCGGGAACTTGTTCAGAACTGACGCGGGGCGCCCTGACGGACGCCCCGCGACGTGACACAACCATGATCAGAACTCTGACTCAGGCGACGTGGCCGGCGACGCGGGACCTTACAACCGACAAGGAGCATCATGACGCAGCAAGGTAAAAAACGACTTAATCGCGGTAGGTAATCCGCTAGGCAAGAAATGCCGAGTCATTATATTGATGCCGATGGCGACACCGACATTGTACGGACGTGGTAGTCAGGGGTGGCCTAGCCACGAATGGCAAAGTCTCGGATCGGCAAGGCCGCTGATAGGCAAGTCAATCGCCCGCGATAGTGCGGGCGGTAGCTAGGAATTTCGATCATGCGCTGGGAAGACCTGCCGGAAAGTCAGAACGTTGAGGATCGTCGTGGCAGCGATGGCGGTGGCGGCGGTTATGGCGGCGGCGGTGGTGGATTTGGCGGTGTTCCAGGCGGCGCAGGCGGATTGTCGATCGGCACCGTTCTGATTCTCGGGCTGATCGGATACGCAACCGGCATCGATCCGCGCATGTTGATCGGCGCCGCCGACCAGTTTTCACGCCAGCAGCCGCGCGTCGAGCAGATGCAGCCCGGGCAGCAGCCCAGTCGCCCCGGCGCATCGCCGAAGGATGAGACCGGACGATTCGTCACGCGCATCCTCGCCAGCACCGAGGCGACCTGGAAGGATATTTTCGCGCGCAGCAATCGGACCTACCGTCCGCCGGTGCTGGTGCTCTATTCCGGCCGGACGCAGGCCACTTGCGGCGGCACGGCCATGGCGGCGATGGGGCCGTTCTATTGTCCGGCCGACCGAAAAATCTATCTCGATACGTCTTTCTTCCAGATGATCGAGACGCGGTTCCGTGGCTGCGATGCCGGCAGCCCGTCATGCCGCTTTGCGCAGGCCTATGTGATCGCGCATGAGGTCGCTCACCACGTACAGAATGAGCTTGGCATTCTCTCGAAGGCGCACCGGGAGCAGCAGGCCGTGGGCGGGCGAACGCCGGCGGCCAACCGCGTTCAGGTCCGGGTCGAACTGCAGGCCGATTGTTTGTCCGGCATTTGGGCTAATCGGTCCGAGGGCCGCTTGCAGCCCGGCGACATCGAGGCCGCGCTGCGCACAGCGAGCGCGATCGGCGACGATACATTGCAGCGGCGCTCGCAGGGACAAGTGGTGCCGGACTCATTTACCCACGGCACCTCCGAGCAGCGCCAGCGCTGGTTTTTCACCGGCTTCAAGCAGGGAACGCTCGAAAGCTGCAACACCTTTGCGCCGACGGCGAAGCTCTAAGCGAGACTTCGGTCGATTGTTGCCACCGGGAGGGATCATGCATAACCGAGCCCTTGATCGTCGCCGTATCATCGCGGGCGGCGCAACATTTGTCGGGGCGGCGATGCTGCCAAGGCTGGGCGCGGCGCAGGCTGGGCTTGGTTCGGCGGCGGATCCGCTGGCGGCGACCAGAAAATTTCTCGCCGGCCTCGAAAGCGACAAACGCCAGTCTGCGACCTTTGCCTGGAACGGGCCGCAGTGGCGCGATTGGAACTACTTCGGCAGCGGCGACAACATCAAGCCCGGGCTGCGGCTTGAGCAAATGGATCCCGCGCAGAAACAGGCGGCTTGGGCGGTGTTGGCGGTCTTGCTGTCGCCGGACGGCATCGAAAAAAGCCGCAACGTCATGATCCTGCAGGATGTGCTGGCATCGCAAGGCAACATGTCCGGCCAGCGCTCATCGGAGCGATTCTCGTTTGCGGTGTTTGGCGCACCGTCGGAAACCGGCGCCTGGGGTTTCCGGCTTGAGGGTCATCATCTCCATCAGTCGATCGCGGTGCTCGACAACCGCATCGTTTCGGTCACGCCATCGTCGTTCTCGGTCAATCCCAATCGGGTTACCGCGGGCAAGCATGCTGGCCTGGTCACGCTGCGCGGCGAGGAAACCCTGGCGCGGCGGCTTTATGGCGACCTCGATCCGAAACTTCAGGCCAGGGCGCGGGTCTCGGCCGCGCCTATGAACAATATTCTGTCCTATGCCGGAAAGGAGCGCGCCAATGCGCAGGCTGTCGGTATCGCGGCCGCCGAACTGACTTCGGCGCAGCGCGACCTGATCTGGCAATTGATCGACCTCTACGCGGTCGACTATTTGGTGCCGGCGCTGGCCGAGACGCAGCGCGCGCGGGTGCGCTTGGGCGACCGCGAGGCCGTGCATTTTGCCTGGTCCGGACCGAACGAAGTGGGGCGAGCGTTTGGCTACCGCGTCATCGGGCAGGGCTTTGTGATCGAACTCGGGTCGGTCGATCCGGTGGCGCAACACCTGCATACGGTCTATCACGACCTTGCCAACGTCCTCGGGCGCGCGGAATAATGACGCCATGCCTGGCATCGACCAAACGCGACAATTCGTTCCGCTGACCTTCGCGGTGCTTACGGTTTCCGACACCCGTGCGGTCGCCGACGATAAATCCGGCGCAACGCTGATCGAGCGCATCCAGGCCGCCGGCCATGCGCTGTTCGAGCGGGCGATCGTGACCGACGATGTCGAGGCGATCCGCGCGCGGGTGCGGCAATGGATCGACACGACGGCGGTTGACGTGATCGTTACCACCGGCGGCACCGGCTTCACCGGCCGCGATGTCACGCCCGAGGCGGTTGAGCCGCTGTTCGAAAAGCGCATGGAAGGCTTCGCCACGCTGTTCCTGATGGTGAGCCACGCCAAAATCGGCACCTCGGCGATCCAGACTCGCGCCACCGCCGGCGTCGCCGGCGCGACCTATATTTTCTGCCTGCCAGGCTCGCCGGGCGCCTGCCGCGACGCCTGGGACGAGATCCTGGTGCATCAGCTCGACTATCGTTATCGGCCCTGCAACTTCGTCGAGATCATGCCGCGGCTCGACGAACACTTGCGGCGGCCGAAGGCCAAAGGCGCGACGGTTTAATGGGCCGTCACCGCGGCATGGCGTCGTGCACGGTCTTGCCGCCCACCATTGTCAGCAGCGGCTTGATGTCCTTGATCTCGTCGGCCGGCACCGTGAGGTAGTCGCGGTCGAGCACCAGAAGGTCGGCATATTTGCCACGCGCCAGCGATCCAAGATTGGACTCCTGGAACAGGAAATAGGCATTCGCGCGGGTGTGCGCGATCAACGCCTCCTCGCGCGTGATGGTCTGGCGATTGACGTGGCGTCCGCCGATCATCTTGCCGGTCACCGCGAAGCTCAGGGTGTAGAACGGGTTTGACGGCGTCACGGCGGTGGCGTCGGAACCGAGCCCCCAGTGAATGCCGGAATCCTGGACGCGGCGGAACGGCGGCATGTCCCAGGCCTTGTCGCCGTGGACCTTGTGCATCAACGCGCCCTGAATCAATGGGCGGCTGTGGAGCTGCGCCGACATGCCGAGCCGTTTCATGCGCGTGAGTTGCGCCTCGGTCACCTGATCGAGATGCGAGTAGGCCCAGCGCAGCCCCTTGATCGGGCGCGTCTTGTTCAGTGCTTCGTATTGTTCAAGGTAGGCGTCGATGGCGGTCTGCATCTCGACATGGGCATTGAGGTGGATGCCCTGCCGGGCGAGCGCGTCCGCAAGCCGCCGCACCTGCGCCATGGCGGCCGGGTCGATCGGTCCATCCGCGCGCATGGTGTTGGTGGTTGCCGGCCCGTAGGTCGTTTCGCCCCAGCCGATGTGGTCGAAATAGTCGTTGCCCTGGAACGGAAGCAACTGCGGTACTTCCGCGAGCACGCGATCCATCTGCTCGGGCGTGGCCGGTTGGCGGATGGTAAGCCAGAACACCCGCACGTTGAGTTCGCCGGCATTGGCGAGGCGGCGGTACGGCTCGTAGTGCGTGGCGCTCATGCCGCGGCCCCCAAGGTCGGACCAGGCGGTGATGCCGAGCGCGTTCAGGTACGCGACGAGCTTGCGGGTGTTGGCAAACCAGGTCTCCCGATCGGCGTGCGGAACCTTGGCGGCGACGAAAGCGACGCCGCCGGCGCCGCGTATAACGCCGGTCAGCTTGCCGGCAGCGTCCTTCTCGATCTGGCCGCCAGGCGGATTGGCGGTGCTTTCATCGATGCCCGCGGCCTTCAATGCCGCGCTGTTGAGATAGGAGTGATTGTAAACCGATTGCAGCACCACCGGATTGCTGGGCGCGATCGCGTCGAGTTCGGCGAGCGGGAAGCCGCGCTCCTCGTCGGTGAATTGCTGTTCCGACCAACCGCCGAGCACGGCGATCCATTCGCCGGGTTTGGCGGCGCGCACGCGTTCGGTCAGGAGCGCGATGGCGCGTTTGCGCGTGGTCGCGCCGTCAAACCGCAACTCGTTGTGTTCGGCGGCGCGAATCCAGTGCGAATGATTGTCGATCAAGCCGGGAATGACGGTGCGGCCGCCGAGCGCGACGGTGCGCGTTTGCGGCCCCTTGAGCTTTTCGATTTCGGCATTGGTGCCGACCGCGACGATGCGTTGATCTTTAATCGCAAGCGCCTCGGCAATCGTGAAGCGGTCGTCGACGGTGACGATCTTGCCGCCAACGAGGATGATGTCGGCGCTCGTTTGCTGCGCCGCCGCCGGTGTCGCGCCGAGCAGCATTAGGGCCAGGATCAGGAACGCGTGCATGGAACTCTCCATCCTGCTTGATGCCGAGGATGTTAGCCGTGCGGTCGGGGTCTGGCCAGCGCGGTGCGTGCGGTTGCATCGCGGTCCGGATGCGCGATAGTTTGCGCAATCGAAACGATAGTACCGGGAGGAATTCATGCACCGTCTTGTTGCTGGCGCGGCAGCGGCCGTGCTGTCGCTCGTCACGACGCTGCCGGCGACGGCGCAAGTGCGCTCCCTGGAAGAAGTCAAGCAGGAGGTGCTGCGGCGTGCCGGCAAGATCAACCCCTTCGGCCATATCCGCCCGGATGACGCCAAGCGTATTGTCGCTTCGCTAACCAGCCTCGACCGCGATCATTGGGCGCAGAGCTGGTGCAAGGTTGGGCTCGACTACGAGGCGCAGGGCGATGCCCGCGCCAAGGCGGGGGCAAGCAGCAAGGAACTGGCGGACATCTATTTCCTGGCCTCGGACTATTGCCGCGTCGGGCGTTACCCGGTCGCCAACACGGCGGGTAAGAAGGAGGCCTACCAGCATTCGGTGCGCATGTACCGCAAGGCGGCGCGGCACTTTGAGAACCCGCTGCAAATTATCGAGACCCAGTTTGAAGGGATCAAGCTCGTCGGCTATCTGACAATTCCAAAAGGCGTGACGCGTCCGCCGATCGTTGTTCATTGGGGCGGGGTCGACGGCTGGAAGGAAGATCGCGAATTTCAGATCGCTTTCCTGCATCGTGCCGGCCTCGCCACCCTGACAGTCGACATGCCGGGTACCGGCGAGAATCCAATTCTTTACGGCGATCCGCGGGCGGTGAAAACCTACTCGGCCTGGATCGATCATCTGGTCGGTCGCAGCGATGTCGACGGCAGCCGCATCGGCGTCTGGGGCGCGAGCTTCGGCGGCTATTGGGCGGCGCGGCTTGCCTATGAGGAAGCCAAGCGGCTCAAAGGTGCGGTGTTCCATGGCGGCAACGTTCACTACGGCTTCCAGCGCGACTGGCTGGTGCCGGCCTTTACCACCGGCGGCGCGACTTACCTGTTCGGCGCCGCGAACCTGCTCGAAGCCCGCGCTCAGGCAATGGGGACCAGGACCATGGATGAGTTCCTCGATGCCGTGCCCAAGCTTTCGCTCAAGCAGCTGGGCCTGATCGACCGGCCGTCGGCGCCGATCCTGGGCGTCAACGGCAAGCTCGACGATCAGGCGCCGGTGCAGGATATCTATCTTTTGATGGAGCATGGCACGCCCAAGGAGGCGCGCATCTATCCGCAAGGTCGCCACATGGGCCGCAGCCCGGGGCAGTCGGAAGATGAGATCCCGACCATGATTGCGAACTGGCTCAAGGACAAGCTGACGCGTTAAGTGATCTTGAAGGCCGTCAGCCCGTATGCATCATGCCGCAGCCGAGTGTGACGATGCGGCGGCGGCCGAGTCGGCGCAGCAACTCGGTTTCCGGATCGGTCGCCTCCGGATGGTGCGCGCCGAGGCGCTGATACAGCGATTTCGCAATCAGCAATCCTTGCGAGGGTTTCGGTTTTGCACCGAGCGCAGTGCCGATCAGGGCGAGGGCTTCGGATAACGGCGCGCGATTGCGGTCCGGCCGGGCGCGAAACACCGCTGCCTGATCGATGGCGTCGCTGGCCAGTTCGCGCGCGCGAATGAAGCCGACCAATTCCTCGATCCAGTTCGAGCCCGGAACGCAGCCCGGCTGAAGAAACCACAGCCAGCGCGAGCGGGCCGCTGCCGCCGCCGCCGACAGCCGGACGCCGCGTGCCCCGGTCGTCACCATGAATTGGCAGCCGGCGACGTCCGCGACTTTGGCGGTCCCGTCCTGCGAGCCGGCATCCGCCACGATCACCTCGCGCAGCACGCCGTCGAGCGCGCCCGGAACCAAAGCGGCCAGGGTATGCGCCAAAGCGCGCTCGGATTCGTGCGTGGGGATCACCACGCTGACCATGAGAACCGCTCCGGTTGGGATTGAACGTCCACCTTATCATGTGTCGGTAACGGGCGGGCCCGGCTACGAGACGCCAGATTTTTTGAAGAGTTGATATTTTGTTCTTGTTTTGTTCGCGATCTGGGTGTAGGGAGTGGGCATGGCTTCTTCTTCGCCAGCCTTGAAACGCCCGCCGGCGCATTCGCCCTCCATGCCGATGCCGGCGGGCGGCTTCAACCAACGTGCTGCGGCCATCGATCTCGATCGGCCGGTGGACGCAGCGGCGGTCATCGATGCCGCGCGGCGGCGCGGCCGCGGTGCGATCTCGAACGCTTCCGGCCGTTACGAGCCGGCAGCGCGGATCGCATTCGACGACGGCTGGCAGGCGCTTGAGGAATTGCCGCCGTTCAGGACGTCGGTCGCGATCGACGCGACGCGCAAGATCATCACGCGTAACGATTCGCCGGATATCTCATTCGATCGTTCGATCAATCCTTATCGCGGCTGCGAGCATGGCTGTATTTATTGTTATGCGCGGCCGACGCATGCCTTTCTCGGCCTGTCGCCGGGGCTCGATTTCGAAACCAAGCTGACGATTAAACCGGAAGCGGCGAAGCTTCTGGAGCGCGAATTGTCCGATCCGAAATATTCGCCGCGCACCATTGCCATGGGGACCAATACCGATCCCTATCAGCCGCTTGAGAAGCAGCATCAGATCACACGGCGGATTCTGGAGGTGCTGGAACGGTTCGGCCATCCGGTCGGGATTGTTACGAAGTCTGCGCTGGTATTGCGCGATCTCGATATTCTCTCGCGCATGGCCAGACGCAATATCGCTAAAGTCGCCTTGTCGGTGACATCGCTCGATCCCAAGCTTGCCCGGACGATGGAGCCGCGCGCGTCGACGCCGGCGCGCCGGCTTGACGCATTGCGGCAATTGTCCGCGGCCGGCGTGCCGACGACGGTGATGGTCGCGCCGATCGTTCCCGCCATCAACGATGCCGAGATCGAGCGCATTCTCGATTCGGCGGCCGCCGTTGGCGTACAGGAAGCGGGCTATGTCTTGCTGCGGCTACCGCTGGAAGTGCGCGACTTATTTCGCGAATGGCTGATAGCGAATTTCCCGAACCGCTATCGCCATGTATTCAAGCTGGTGCGGGAAATGCGCGGCGGCAAGGACTATGATTCGGAGTTCGGCAAGCGGATGACGGGCTCCGGCCCGATCGCCTGGATGATCGGCCGCCGCTTCGAGGCCAGCTGCGATAAACTCAAGCTCAACCGGGCGCGCACGCGGCTCACCGCCGCGCATTTTTCGCCGCCAAAGCGGGATGCGACGCAACTGAGGTTGTTTTGAAGGTCGATCCTGCCGCTCGCTCGTGGTCTTCCTCGGTTTCCCTTCTCGGACACATACATTGACTTGTCGGCCGCCGCGCGCACCATCGCGGCATGAGTCGCGCTGCCGCTGCCCGTGCCGAACGCCTGCCGCTGGGGGAGGATGCGATCCGCCCGACGTTTCGTCGCGAGCGGGCGGCGATCAAGCGCGGCGTGTGGCCGGTCGCTGGCTGCGATGAGGCGGGCAGGGGCCCATTGGCGGGTCCGGTGGTCGCGGCGGCGGTGATTCTCGATCCCGATCGGGTGCCGCGCGGGCTCAACGATTCCAAGAAACTCGATCGCGCCGCGCGCGAGACGCTTTATGACCTGATCTGCGCCAGCGCCGAAGTCGCAGTGGCGCTCGCGCCGCCATCGCGGATCGACCGCGACAATATTCTGCGCGCCTCGCTGTGGGCGCTCGCGCGGGCGGTTGCAGCATTGCCGGTCAAACCGCAACTGGTGTTTGTCGATGGGCGCGATCGCATCGATGCCGGTTGCGATTGCCAAGCGGTCATTCGTGGCGATGGTATTGTGGCGTCGATCGCAGCGGCGTCGATTGTCGCGAAAGTAACCCGCGATCGCCTAATGACACGGCTCGCGCTGGCCTATCCAGGCTATGGATTCGAGCGTCATATGGGTTATGGAGTGCCGGAACATATGGCGGCGCTGGCGCGGCTCGGACCGACGATCCATCACCGCCGGTCGTTCTCACCGGTCGCGGCCCATTATTGTGCTAAGGAGGCCGCGCTAGTGCCGCCGATTTGAAGTTCCTACAGCGCTTGCGGCAAACTCAGCTAAGAACTTCAAATCGAAAAGCGGCACTAGATTCATAGGCTTGAGATTCATAGGCTTGCAAGTGCCCCTTGGCTTCCGAAGTTCATGTAAGTGATTGCTGCGATGGTTCACGAACTTCGGAAGCGGGGCACTTGAGACGGTGTCGGCCATGTTGCCTCTTTAACGACCGGCCCTAATCTCATCTCGGGGTGGGTTTAAGCGTCATCGAATTAAGCGTCATCGAATACCGCGGGGGCCATGCTTTACGTTTCGATCTTTGTCGAACTCCTGCGCTCGCGTCCGGCGTTGGCGGTCTGGATTGCCGCGCTGTTGCAGGCGGCATTGTGGACGCTGGTTCCGACGCTGCTTTATTCCGGGCCGCCGGGCGATCTGCCGTTTGTGCTCGCGATCGGCAATGAATTGCAGCTCGGCACTTATCTTGGTGCGCCGTTGGCGTTCTGGCTGGCGGAAGGCGCCTACATGCTCGCCGGCAATCAGCTGTTTGGCGTCTACTTGCTTTCGCAAATCTGCGTTGTGGTGACCTATTGGGCGGTGTTCGCGCTTGGCCGCGCGATTGTTGGCGCGCAGCATGCGGCTTTGGCGGTTCTCTTGATGGTGGGTATTTCCACCTTCACGGTGCCGACGCCCGACTTCGGGCCCGCCACGCTGACTATGGCGCTATGGGCGCTGGTGCTGCTGCACTATTGGCTCGCGGTCAGCGAGGGCAAGCGCGGCTATTGGGTCGCGCTGGCGGTGGAAATCGGCCTTTTGTTTCTCACCACTTATGCCGGGCTCTTGCTGCTGGCGGTGCTGGCGCTGTTCACCGCGGTCAACAAGCGGGCGCGCGCGGCGATGCGCTCAAGCGATCCCTGGTTGGCGAGCATCGTCGCCATCATCGTGTTGCTGCCGCATCTGCTGTGGCTGTCGGAAACCGGCGCCGGACTTGAGTCGCGCTTGACACAGTTGCGCACCGCGGAATCCGCGATCAATAATTTCTATGCCTGGATGCGCCAGGTTGCGCTGATCCTTGCGGCCCATGCCGGGCTCGCGGTGCTGGTGTCGGCGGTGGTCGGCTGGCCATGGGTCACGGAAGAGCCATCGCCGGTCATCGTGCGGGCGCCGGTCGATCCATTTGCACGCCAATTCATCCTCTATTTTGCCTTGGTGCCGGCGCTGGTCGCGACGACCGCGGCGGTGCTGGCCGGCTGGCCGTCGCCGGTTGGTGGAACGGCGCCGCTGGTGGTGTTTTCCGGCCTCGCCATTGTTCTGTTGGCCGGCAACGGCATTGAGCTCAGTCACCAGCATATCGTGATCGCGACCTGGTTCGGTCTGCTGCTGGTGCCGCCGGTACTGGCGGCGCTGGCGGTGTACACGCTGCCGTGGTTTGGCGTCGATCTCAACGTCAACAAGCCGGCGCGGCAGATTGGGCAATTCTTTGCGGATCGGTTTCAACGCCGTACCGGGGCAACGCTCGACATTGTTGCCGGGGATCCGCGCACGGCGGCGCTGATCTCGCTTGGATCGGCCAGCCGGCCAAGTCTGTTTCTCGATGCGACGCCGGAGCGAACGCCCTGGGTGACTTTCGACGAATTACGCCGCAAAGGGGCGATTGTCGTCTGGCCGACCACCGACACCGCGGGCATGCCGCCGCCCGATATCAAGGAGCGCTTTCCCGACATTGTCCCGGACGCAACCTGGGTATTCGACCGCCCGGTGTCGGGACGGTTGCCGGCGCTGCGTTACGGCTGGGCGGTCATCCGGCCACAGTCGGGTGAGAAGGCGCCCGAGGACAAAACGGGCGCGGAGCGGAAAGAAGAACCGAAATAACTTTTTGGAATTCGCCGCGGATTGCCCGGCCAGTGGCAGCGCGCCCACACATCGCCCTGCGATAATTTCAGGAGCCGGATGCGAGCGCCCGATGCCGAGGGTCGTGACTCGATCCCGGCGGCGCGGTTGATCCGCGTGCTGGCGGTGCGCCGCTTGATCCCTGCGGCCCAAGCGCGATCAGCCGGACGATTGCGTAGATCGCAATGGTAAGCATGCCGGCGCTGCCGATGACCAACAGCGATGGCATTATGGGCGCTGTCGATGTCGCCAAGGGTGTGATCGCGTCGGCGCTTCGTAAGATGCCCTGCACGGCCCAGGGCTGGTGGCCGCTTTCGGTCACGATCCAACCGGCAATCGTTGCAACAAAGCCGCACCACCAAGCGTGCGCCGCGATCCGCAGATACCATCGGGTCTCAAACAGCATCCCGCGCCAAAGCAGCCAAGCCCCAACAAGGGATGCCGCGATCATTGCCAGACCAACCGCTATCATGGTGCGAAAGGCAAAGAATACAGTCTTGACCGGCGGGCGATTTTGCGGCGCGACGTCTTTCAGTCCGATGATCTGGCCCTTGAGCCGATGGGTGAGCACCAGCGATCCGGCATTTGGTATGGACAGAGCCCAGCGGTTGATCTCAGCGGAATTGTCAGGCCAGGCAAGGATATGAAAGTCAACCGGCTTGTCGCTGTCCCAGTGGGCTTCCATGGCGGCGACTTTGATTGGCTGATGCTTGAGTGTGTTGTGTCCGTGCAAATTGCCGATCAACATTTGCGCTGGCGCCAGGATCGCTATCGACGTCACCGCCATCGTCATCATGATGCGGGCTTGCTCGGGATGGCGGTCTGCGAGCAGATAGCGCGCGCCGACCGCAAGCACCACGAAGCCGGTGGTGAGGAGGGAGGCATTGACCACATGGGCGAAGCGATACGGGAAACTTGGATTGAAAATGATAATCCACCAGTCGGACGGCATGGCCACGCCGTCGACGATCGTGTGTCCAGTGGGCGTGTGCATCCAGCTATAGGCTGCCAGCGCCCAGAAACTTGCGGTTGCGACGCCAACCGATGCCACGATCGCGACCGTCGCTTGCAGCCAGCGTGGAATGTGGTCCCAGCCCAGCAGCAAGACGCCAAGACATGCGCCGGCCGTGACGAATGCGATCGTCACCCCATAATCGATCGGCGGACCGAGGATGTTGTCTGAAAACACCGCAAGCTGGCTCCAGCCGCTGTTGAACTGCTGCGACAATGCGATCCCTGAAACGATGCTGGTTGCGAGCGCGACCGCGAAGATCCGGGCCCAAAACCTTGCCAGGCGTTGATAACGGTCCTCGCCGCTTCTGGCCCACATCGCCAGCAGTGCGGCGATAGCGACCGATAGCCCAATACTCAATGCCAGAAAGATAACGTGGCAGGCGGCCGTGAAGGCGAACTGCAGTTGCGCGATCAAGACTGGATCGACTTCCATCGCCATGCTCCGCCGTCTTCCAGCATAATCAGACTACGGCACGAAAATGTTTTGCCAATGCGGCAGAATCGTCGCGGGGGTGCGACATAGCGGCCATGTAAATTTGTCCGGCGGGGCAGCCGTGGGGCAGGGCGGGTTGTGGCATAAGAATAACGACACCGCCAATTTGCTATGATGCGCCGAGGTGAATCGCGAGGCAGCAAGGGGGGCAAGACGATGGCCGTTAGCTGTGCGCCGCAGGTTGGGCTCGTGGGATTGTTCGACCGCCGATTCGGGCGGGCCGCCGGGCATTTCCGATGACGCTGTCGCGCCGAGCGTTTGGCCAGGGCGTCGCGGCCATTGGGCTCTGTCCCATCGGCGCACGCGCGGCCAACGTCGTGCAGGTGCGGCGTTCGCTGGCCGATCTGGTGCGAGAAAACAGCCCAGCGATCGAGTCCTATCGTCGCGCGGTCGACGTCATGATGGCGCGCGATGTTGCCGACAAGACCGGTTGGTGCTTCCAGGCCAATATGGTTGGCGTCGCTGCCCGCGAAATTGCCGGGGAGACGCTGCCTTTGGCGAAATACTGGCGGCAGAACCCGCGCAAGAGCTATTTCTTTCTCGCCTGGCAGCGCATGCATCTGCATTACTTTGAGCGGATCCTGCGGCGCGCATCCGGCGATCCGGCCTTAGCTTTGCCGTACTGGGCCTATGACGACCCGCGGCAGCTGACGCTGCCGGAATCGTTCCGCCCGGGATCCGATCAGCTCGAAACGCCGGTATCGCAGCGGCGCAATGCTTTGGCGCGGGCATTTCGCTCTGCGCCATTCGAGCGCGGCGCGCAGGCGCTCGCCGATATGTCGGCCGATTTTGCGGCCGCGCTCGGTCTTGGCCAATTCGTCGCCGCCGACCCGCTCATTCCGCGCGGCGGCTTTGGCGGGGTTCGCGTGGCCGATCCAAAACAGTCCGCGGCGCCTGGCGCGATCGAGGCTTTGCACAATCGATTTCACCTTTCGATCGGTCGTGACGGCGATCTTTCGTCGCCGGCTACGGCGGCGCGCGATCCGGTGTATTGGCTGCATGCCGCCAATATCGATCGCATCTGGGCCAAGTGGACGGCGCAGGGCGGGACGGCGCCGGTTGACGACAGCCTTTGGATGACCACACCGTTCACATTCGTCGACGAGAATGGCGACGACCGGGTGATGACCGGCGCCGATGTGCTCGATACCCAGCTTCAGCTTGGCTACCGCTATGACAGCGATCCGCGGCGCGAACATCGTCAGGAGATGAAAGCCATCACGGTTACGCCGCCCGCGCCGGAGCCGTTTGGGCGCGCGGCCGCGATCGAACTGTCCGCGCGCGAAACCGCGGTGGTGTTTGCCGCGGTCACGCCGCCGCGCCAGCCGCCGCAAAAGGGCAAGGCCGCCAAGGCCGCGCCGGCGCCGCGCACCTGGGTAGTGCTGCGCGATGCTGTGGTGGCTGACCGCTCGCCGTCCTACGACCTGTTCCTGGTTCTGGAGGGCAGCGATGTTTTCGCGCCCACCACGACCTCGCAGCGCATTGGCGCGCTTGAACTGTTCGGCGGCAGCGGGCGCGGCGACGACGGGGTCAGGGCATCCGGGGAGATCGTTGCGTTCGATGCCACCGAGGCGATGGCAAGACTATCCAAGCAGCGCGGTTTCAGCATGCGTCACCTGCGCCTGTCGATTGTGCGACGGCCGATGGCCGATGCAGCCGGCGCCGAAACCGTCCCGCCCGATCCGACGCCGCCAGCGATCGGAGCTATCGAACTGGTCAGGTGGTAACGGTCAGGCACCGCTCAGCGCCTTTTTGATCGCCAGGAAGTCGCGCCAGGCGAGACGCTTCTGCAACGGACTCCGCAACAAGAACGCGGGATGGAAGGTCGCCAGCGCGCGCACTTCGCGTTCCTCGGTCTGCAACCGATACCAGCGCCCGCGTGATCTGGTGATACCTTCTTTGATATTGAGCAGGGTTTGCGCCGACGGGCCGCCGAGACACACCACGATTTTGGGGCCGGCAAGCTCGATCTGCCGTTTGATGAACGGCAGGCAGATGGCGGATTCCTGCGGTGTCGGGGTTCGGTTGCCGGGCGGACGCCAGGGCACGATGTTGGCGATATAGGCGTTGCTCTCATCGAGGCCGATCGCCGCCATCATGCGGTCGAGCAACTGCCCGGAGCGGCCGACAAACGGCTTGCCAGATTTATCCTCTTCGTAACCGGGCGCTTCGCCAACAAACATCACGCGCGATTGCGGGGTGCCGCGGGCGAACACGAGCTGGGTTGCGGTCGCGCGCAATGCGCAGCCCTCGAAGTGTTCCACGATCGCGCGCAGTTCGTCGAGTGTGGCGGCGGTCCGCGTCGCCTCGCGGGCGGCCATGATGGCGGCGTCCGGCGGCGGCGGAGCGGCGCTTGCTCCGTTCGCGAGGTCGCGGGCGAGCAGCGTGCGGACCGGCGTTGGAGGCGGCGCCGGTTTCGCCGCCGGCGGCGGCGCCACCGATGGTTCCGGTGCGTTGAGGCGGTCGATCGGCAGGTCGCCAATCGCCGTGTCGACGCCCGCTTCTTGATAGAAGGCGAGGATTTCGCGCAGGGCCTTTTGATCGACGATCGTCATGCTGGGTCCACGAGGAGATATAGAATAGCATGCCGTGAGCGATTGCCGCACCGCTGCAAACGTGGAAAAAAGGTGGGAATGCCGCAAAGACTCCGTGATTCGAGGCAGTGAGGAAGGGATCATGGCCGAAAACGCCCCCCCGTCACGCGAGGCAATGGAATTCGATGTGGTGATTGTTGGCGCCGGCCCGGCCGGGCTGGCGGCGGCGTTGCGCCTCAAGCAGCGTTCGCCCGAAATTTCCGTCGTCGTCGTCGAAAAAGGATCTGAGGTTGGCGCCCACATTCTCTCCGGCGCGGTGATCGATCCGATTGCGCTCGACCGCTTGCTGCCGGACTGGCGCAACGAGCAATCGCCGATCATGACCGCGGTTGCCGACGATCGGTTTTATTGGATGTCGGCAACCCGCGCGGTTCGATTGCCGAACCTTCTGATGCCGCCGCTGATGTCGAACCATGGCAACTACATCGTGTCATTGGGCAGCGTCTGTCGATGGCTGGCGACCAAGGCCGAGGCGGCCGGGGTTGAGATCTATCCCGGCTTTGCCGCCGCCGAGCTGCTGTATGATGCCGACGGCGCGGTCGCGGGGGTCGCGACCGGCGACATGGGAATCGGCAAGGACGGCAAAGCCACCGATAATTTCACCCGCGGCATGGAGTTGCGCGCAAAATACACGCTGTTTGCGGAGGGCGCGCGCGGCAATCTGACCAAGTTATTGCTGAGACGATTTGCCCTCGATGCCGAGAGCGAGCCGCAGAAATTCGGCCTCGGTCTCAAGGAGCTTTGGCAAGTCGCGCCTGACAAGCATCGCGCTGGATTGGTGCAGCACTCGTTTGGCTGGCCGCTCGACAACCGCACCGGAGGCGGTTCATTCCTCTATCATTTCGACGATAATCTGGTGTCAGTCGGCTTTGTCGTGCATCTCAATTACGAAAATCCCTACATCAGCCCGTTTGAGGAATTCCAGCGCTTCAAGACCCATCCGCTGGTGCGTTCGACACTCGAGGGCGGCAGGCGGTTGGCTTATGGCGCGCGCGCGATCACCGAGGGCGGCTATCAGTCGGTTCCGAAATTGTCGTTTCCGGGTGGCGCGTTGATCGGTTGCGCAGCCGGCTTCGTCAATGTGCCGCGCATCAAGGGCAGCCACAACGCCATGCTATCCGGCATGCTCGCCGCCGATCACGTCGCCGACGCGCTGGCCGAGGGCCGCAGCAACGACGAACTGAGCGCCTATGACGCCACCTGGCAGGATGCCGATATTGGCAACGATCTCTGGCGGGTGCGCAACGCCAAGCCGCTTTGGTCGCGGTACGGGACTGTGCTTGGCATCGCGCTCGGCGGGTTTGACATGTGGTGCAATACGCTGGGCTTTTCGTTGTTCGGCACGCTGCGTCACGGCAAGTCGGACGCACAGGCTTTGCGGCCGGCGTCCGAATTTGCGCCGATCGCATATCCAAAGCCCGATGGCCGGGTCAGTTTCGACCGACTCTCGTCGGTGTTCCTGTCCAACACCAATCATGAGGAAAACCAGCCCGCCCATCTCAAGGTCGCCGACCTTGCCTTGCAAAACGCGTCCGAGCACGCGGTGTTTGGTGGGCCGTCGGCGCGGTATTGCCCGGCCGGCGTCTATGAATGGGTCGCAGAGTCGAGCGGTCCGCGCTTTGTGATCAACGCCCAAAATTGTGTCCACTGCAAAACCTGCGACATCAAGGATCCGAATCGGAACATTACCTGGGTCCCCCCCGAGGGCGGCGGTGGGCCGAATTATCCAAATATGTGATCCGTCAGGTCACGATGCTGCCATACCGCCGCTTTCAAAGTGGCTTAGGCCCCGGCGGACAGCGAAAAGCCGCCGTTCTTGCGGGGCGGGCGCAAACAGGTCATTCTCTCCCGAAGCCAGCGGCCGCGCTGTGGGCGTTCCGCCAAATGGAGTCGACCGAGCCGTGAATTCCCCGATTTTGATCCTGCGGGCCGCCGCGGTGGCGCTTGCGGTCCTATTGATGTGGGCGAATATTCCATCCGCGCAGACGCAGGCCCAGACCAGCCAGAAAGCGAAGTCGACCACGGCGCTGCCGCGGATCTCGACATCAGGCAGCTACCTGGCCGCGCGTCACGCCAGTAATTTGCGCGACGCCGCGGCTGCCGCAACCTATTATCAGGTCGCCCTGCGGGGCGACCCGCGCAATCCGGAGCTGCTGAACCGCGCCTTCACCTCGGTTCTGCAAAGCGGTGAAATCGACGAAGCCGCCCGTCTGGCGGAACGCTTGTTGCAGGTCGACAAAGGCGATCGTCTCGCCCGCTTGGTGCTTGGGGTAAAGGCGATCAAGCAAAAGCAGAACGGGGCGGCGCGCCAGCAACTCGCGCAATCGGTGCGCGGCCCGGTCACGGATTTGGCGGCGGCGCTCTTGGGCGCGTGGACTCAGGTTGGCCCGAACGACAGCAAGGCCGCCCTTGAGACCATTGAAAAGCTCGGCGGTCCGGAATCTTACAACCCGCTGAAGGACCTGCATGCCGGTCTGATTCTGGACATGGCGGGACAACGGCGCGATGCGCTCAAGCGCTTGGAGAGCGCCTATAAGAGCGATCCGAACGCGCTGCGAGCCGCGCAAGCCTATGGCGGGCAGCTGGCCCGTCTCGGTAATCGCGACGAGGCCCTGAAGGTATTTAACGCTTACGACGAAGTGCTGCCGCGCCATCCGCTGGTGATCGAAGCGATCCGGGATATCGAAAACGGACGGCGGGTTGCGCCGATTGTCGATTCACCGCTCGCTGGCGCGGCCGAGGCGCTCTACAGCATCGGCTCGTCGCTCGGGCGGCGCGGCGAGGATGTCTCCATCGTCTACCTGCAGCTTGCGCTCTACCTGGTGCCGAACCATGCCTTGGCGTTGACCTCGCTGGCCGAGATTCATGAAGGCATGCGCAAGTTCGAACTCGCGATCCGGGCCTATGAGCGCGTACCGGCGACCTCGCCGATCAGTCTGCACGCGCGGATCCAGCGCGCGATCAATCTCGATCGTCTCGATCGCACCGAAGAGGCGGTCGCAGATCTCGAAAAACTGGTCGGAGCCAATCCCGCCGATCGCGATTCCAAGATCGCGCTTGGCGGAATCCAGCGCGCGCGCAAGAATTTTGCGGAATGCGCCGTCACCTATTCCAAGGTGATCGATGGTTTCACCCGCAAGGATAAAACCGACTGGGTGATCTATTATTTCCGCGGCATCTGCTATGAGCGATCCAAGCAGTGGCCCAAGGCCGAAGTCGACATGAAAACGGCGCTTGAACTGTCGCCGGATCAAGCCGACGTCCTCAACTATCTCGGCTATTCCTGGATCGACCAGGGCGTCCATCTGGAAGAAGGCATGCGCATGATCCGGCGCGCAGTCGAACAGCGCCCGGACGATGGCTATATCGTCGACTCGCTCGGCTGGGCCTATTTCCGCATGGGAAATTTCGAGAATGCGGTGAAGCATCTCGAACAGGCGGTCGAATTGAAGCCCGACGATCCGACCATCAACGATCATCTCGGCGACGCCTATTGGCGGGTCGGGCGTCAGCTTGAGGCGCGCTTCCAATGGACCCACGCGCGCGACCTCAAGCCGGAGCCGGAAGATCTGGTGAAAATCGAAGAGAAGCTGAAGTCGGGGCTTCCCGACGATCCGCCTTCGAGCACCTCGGCGGACACCACCGCCAAGCCCGGCGGCGGCTGAGCGCGTGCCGATCGCGCGCGCTGAGCGGGCGCCCGCCAAGATCAATCTGACGCTTCGGGTCGTCGGTCGGCGGGCCGACGGCTATCATGATCTGGTGAGTCTCGTGGTGTTCGCCGGCATTGGCGATGCGTTGACCTTGGCCCCCGCGCGCATGCTTGCGCTCGCCGTCGGCGGTCCGACGGCGGCGGCGGCCGGATCGCTCAACGACAATCTCGTTTTGAAGGCGGCACGCGCACTGGCCGAGCAGGTTGAAGGATTGAAGATTGGCCGCTTCAGTCTGGCCAAGCGCTTACCGGTCGCCGCCGGGCTCGGCGGCGGCTCGGCCGATGCGGCGGCGGCGCTGCGGTTGCTGGCCCGCGCCAACCGCATTGCGCGCGACGATCCGCGCCTGATGCAGGCGGCGCGTGCGACCGGCGCGGACGTGCCGGTGTGTCTCGATCCACGGCCGCGAGTGATGCGCGGTATTGGCGATATCCTCTCGGGTCCGCTCACTTTGCCCAAGCTGCCGGCGGTGCTGGTCAATCCACGGGTTGCGGTGCCGACCAAGGATGTATTTGCCGCGCTGCGCAGTCGCATTGCGGCGCGCACGGATAGCGGAATCGATATCGAAGCGCATATTGAGCGCACGCGTATGCGTGCCGGCGCGCTGATCGACCTGCTGGCGGATGGTTGTAACGATCTCGAAGCGCCGGCCATCGTCATTGCGCCGGTGATCGACCGGGTGCTCACGGAGCTGCGTGCGCTTGCGGGCTGCCGGCTGGCCCGGATGTCCGGC
Organism: Xanthobacteraceae bacterium; assembly: GCA_022841625.1. Lineage (GTDB taxonomy): Bacteria > Pseudomonadota > Alphaproteobacteria > Rhizobiales > Xanthobacteraceae > VAZQ01. Next base: position 11,393 of record JALHRD010000005.1, on the reverse strand, counting down.
TCGGGCGCGACTTGCTTCGGCCTATTCGGGTCCGCGCCAGCCGCGACCGCGGCGGCGCGCGTGCTGCGCGCCAAGCATCCGGACTGGTGGGTGCGCGCCACCAAACTCGGTTAGGGGTCCGATTCTAACATTCGCATCCCGCGCGAGCTGCAAAGGGGTGGCGAATGTCAAATCCACTCCACTAGAATGGCGGCATCGGCGAGGGGCAGTCGCCCCGTGCCAAGGGAGGGCGCCATGACGGATCGCGACCGAACCAAGGCGGTTGACCGCCGGTTGTTTGTCGGTGGCACCGGCGCGCTGACGGTGCTCGGCATTGCCGGCGCCGCGCATGCGCAGACCGCCAAGCAGGAGCCAAAGATGCAAGCCAAGTCAGCGGCCAATGCGATGCGCGTAAGCCATGCGATTACGCAATTCGTCACCGGCTTCGACCTGAGCGGTGTTCCGCAGCCGGTCATCGCGCGCGCCCGCATGGTGTTGATCGACACCATCGGCGTGATGCTTGCCGGCAGTCATGAGGAGGTGTCGCATCTCATCGTCGCCATGGTGAAGGCTGAGGCGTCGGCGCCGCAGGCTTCGATCGTCCAGGAATCGCTGCGCGCCTCGCCGCAACTCGCGGCGCTGGCGAATGGTGTCGCTGCGCATGCCATGGATTACGATTTCACCTATATGCGCGCGCAGGCGATTGCAGCCTTGATCCCCGCGATCCTGCCGGTTGCGGAAGCCACCGCCGCATCGCCGGCGGAGATCGTTTCGGCCTTCATCATTGGCGCCGAAGTCGCCGCGCGCGTTGTGCGCGCCGATCAGGATGGGCCGATGTTTGACGGCTGGCATTCGACCGGCATGGTCGGCGTCATTGGCGCGGCGGCGGCCTGCGCGCGGCTGATGAAGCTGCCGGCCGCCGCGATCCCGAACGCAATCGGCATCGCCGCTTCACTGGCGTCCGGCTTCACAGCCAATTTCGCTACCATGACCAAGCCGCTGCATGCCGGCAATGCCGCGCGCAACGGCGTGCTCGCTGCGACGCTGGCCAGGGCCGGCTACACCGCCAACCCGGCGGCGCTCGAAGGCCGCAACGGTTATTTCCAGTCGTTCGCGCGCGGCATCGATGTCAAGCTCGACGGCTTTGAGGATTTCGGCAGCCGCTACGATCTCGTGAGCGGGCGCTATCGCTTCAAGCCATATCCGTGCGGCGGGCTCACCCACACCACGATCGAAGCTGCGCTGGCGCTACGCGCGCGCGTCGCCGGTCGTTTCGACGACATCAAGAGTATCCATTGCGGGGTGTCGCGGGCGGCCGGGCAGCGCGCTTCGACCGCCTGGCCCGCGGATATCGAGCAGGCAAAATTCAGCGTCGGTTTTCTGGTGCCCTATTCGCTGGTGCATGGCGCGCCGCGGATTGCCGCCTTCACCGCCAAGGCGCTGCTCGACGAGCGCCTCAAGGCGATCCAGCCGAAGATCACCGCGGCGGTCGATCCGGAATTGGGCGCCGGCGGCGACGACAGCCCGGCAAAGCTGCGCATGACCATGGCGGACGGCCAGGTGTTTGAGGAACGCCGGGACTTTGCGACCGGCTCGTCGAAACTGCCGATGTCGCAGGCGGAGCTTGAGGACAAGTTCTACGACTGCGCCGCCCAGGTGATCGACAAGAGCCGGGCGGCGAAAATCCTGTCGATTCTCAATGATCTGCCCGGCCGTGCCTCGTTTGTGGATTTCTGGCCGCTGTTCCGCAAGGCTTAGTGGTCCGATTCTAACATTCGCATCCCATTTCCACGGGCGATTTTGCGAATGTTAGAATCAAAGAACCACTCGAGCGTTTTGCGATAAGGTTGAATCGGTCTCTCCTCCGTCATGCCCGGCTTCGTGCCGGGCATCGACGTTTTTCGTGCCGCAACGAAGACGTGGATGGCCGGGACACCAGGGCGTTTACGCCCGTCTTCGACGGGCTATGCCCGGCCATGACGACGGAAACAGGTCAACGTTATCGCAAAACGCTCTAGCAAGTATGAGCTGCTCGTGGAGTTTTGGATTTGACATGCGCATCGCGTGCTTGCGGCCAGGTGGGGAGCGAATGTCAAATCCATTGCTCTAGCTAATTATTTGCGATGGCACCTCGCACCGAAAACAAACCGCCGGCCCCGTGTGTCGGCGGGGCCGGCATTGGTTACGCAACAGCTCAACAACTTAACAACACACGCGTTGCCTGAAGTACGCGCTCATCATCACTGCACCGTGCGGCTGCCTGATGAAGCATGGCGGCCGGCTTGCGGCAGCACCACGACGCGGGTGCCGAGATTGACGCGGCTGTAAAGGTCGGTGACGTCCTCATTGGTCATGCGGATGCAACCGGACGACACGCGTTGGCCGATGGTGTGCGGCGCGTTGGTGCCGTGGATCCGATAAATCGTGTTGCCGAGGTAGAGCGCGCGGGCGCCCATCGGGTTGCCCGGACCGCCCGCCATGTAACGCGGCAGGTAGGGCTGACGGGCGATCATCTCCGCCGGCGGATGCCAATCCGGCCATTCGGCGCGGCGGGTGACGGTCTGTACGCCCGACCAGGTGAAGCCGTCGCGGCCGACGCCGATGCCGTAGCGCATCGCCCGGCCATTGCCGAGCACCAGATAAAGATAAGTATTGGGGGTATCGACAATGACCGTGCCGGCCGGTTCGTTGCTGCGGTATTCGACGATCTGGCGGCGAAAGCGGGCGGGAAGCTCGGCGCGCTCGTCGGTCGTCTCGGTCTGGGCGGCGGGGGCGCTGTGAGCCGGGCCGAACAGGAATAGCGGATTGGCGGAAGCGGAAATCGTGTTGGCGGCCAACAGCGCGGCGATCGCGGCGGCGGTCTTGAGGATTGTGTTCATGCTGCACCCCATCTGTTGATGATTGGTGGGCGCAGCCGGGCACTGGGTTCAAAATTCCCAACAATAAATTGGCTAAAGTTCTGCGAGCGGATTGTGGTCCCGCCGCAGGTCATTGATGGCAGCGGCTGTTTGGCCCGGTCAGCCTTGGCGGGTCTTGTGCCAGCCGACCACCGCCTCGGGCACGGCGTCGGTCGAGGCAAAATAAGGCTTGAGATCGACCAGTGGCGTGCCGTCGAGGCAATCGAGGCCTACCACCGAAAGCGTGGCGCCTTCGATCTTGAGCAGCCGGACAACGCTCAGGGCGATCGGGTTAGGCCGGGCCGGCGACCGCAATGAAAAGGTGCCGCGTTGCACACCATAATGCCGCGGCACCTGCAAAACGATGTCGCGGCGCGACCGATCCATCCAGTAAAGCACCACCAAGTGGCTGCAGCTTTCGATGTCCTTGAGCGCAGGCGCCCATCGCTCATCGACTTCGATGGTGCAAACCGCCTCAGATTCACGGGCGTTTTTTGGGCAATCCTTGCGCTCCTTCCAGGGCGTGTGGATGCGGCCGATAAAATAAAGTCCGGCGTCAAAATCCTTAGGGAGGTCGGCGGTGACTTCGCCGTCCCACAGGCCGAAGGCGTTGGGATCCTTGGTCATGGTGGTTGGATGTCACTCCCCCGGTGAGTGGCCACGCCGGAAAACCCGGCTACGACCGCGCCATGATTAACAAGTCCCACAGAAATCGGCGCTTTTTTCTGGGCTGGCGGGCGGCTCTTGATAACGTTTAATTAAACGTATAAAGATATCCTTATATAGTCTTCCATTGGACCGAGCTGATGTCGTCGCCCGCCCAACTGCCATTTGCCGATCTGAACGGGGTGCTTAAAGCCGCCGGCGAAGAGACGCGCCTGCGGATTGTCGCATTGCTGGCGGAAGCCGAACTGACCGTCTCCGAACTTACGGACATTTTGCGGCAGTCGCAGCCTCGGATTTCGCGGCATCTACGGTTATTGGCGGAGGCAGGGCTGGTTGAACGCTATCGCGAAGGCACATGGGCGTTTTTTCGGCTGGGCGATCGTGGCGGCGGCGCATCGCTTGCCCGTGAACTGGTCGCGCGGCTCGATCCGCGCGACGTCACCATCGCCCGCGATCGCGAGCGGCTCACCACCGTGCGCGCCAGCCGCGCGGCGGAGGCGCAGAAATATTTTGCCCGCCATGCCGCGCAGTGGGATCGCATTCGCCGGCTGCATGTTGCGGATGACGCAGTCGAGCAGGCGATTGTCGCGGCGCTTGCGGACAAGCCATTCCGCTCGTTGCTCGATCTCGGCACCGGCACCGGGCGCTTGCTCGAATTGTTCGGCCCGGATCTCGAGCGCGGGCTTGGTCTCGACATGTCGCGCGACATGCTGACGCTCGCCCGCGCGCGGCTTGATCGCGCCGGGTTGCGCCAGTGCAGCGTGCGGCAGGGCGATATCTACGACCTCGCGCTGCCGAAAGATTCATTCGATGTCGTGACGATCCATCAGGTACTGCACTTCCTCGACGATGGCGCGCGCGCGATCAGCGAAGCAGCGCGCGTGCTGCGGCCGTCCGGGCGGCTGTTGGTGGTCGATTTCGCGCCGCACAATCTTGAGTTTCTGCGCGACGAGCACGCCCACCGGCGGCTTGGCTTCGCGCCGGAGACGATCAGCGGCTGGCTCGCCGCCGCCGGTCTCGATGTTGTGGCGCAGCAGACGCTTTCGCCCAACCGAAAAACGGAAGGCAAGATCGCAGTGTCGCTTTGGCTTGGCCGCGACCCGCGCGTGCTGATTGCGGGCGCCAAAGAGCGGGAAGTCGCCTGATGAACGCGCGCTTGAGCCGATTCGTTCATGCCGGCGACGCATGCCGCATGCGGGTTTCGTTTGAGTTCTTCCCTCCGAAGTCAGCGGAGATGGAAACGACGCTATGGGAATCGATTACGCGGCTTGCGCCGCTACGCCCAAGCTTCGTGTCGGTGACCTATGGCGCAGGCGGTTCGACGCGCGAGCGCACGCATGCGACCGTCAAACGCATCATCGGCGAGACCGCGCTTATCCCGGCGGCGCATCTCACTTGCGTTGCCGCGACCAAAGCCGAAATTGACGCGGTGATCCGCGCCTATCATGAAGCCGGCGTGCGTCATATCGTGGCGCTGCGCGGCGATCCGATTGGCGGCATCGGTGACAAATATGCGCCGCACCCCGGCGGCTATGCGAACGGCGCCGATCTCGTCAGTGGCATTCGGCGGCTCGCGCCCGATGTTGACGTATCGGTGTCGGCCTATCCGGAAAAACACCCGGACTCGCCCAATGTCGCCGCCGATATCGATATGCTGAAAGCCAAGGTCGATGCCGGCGCGACGCGGGCGATCACGCAGTTCTTTTTCGAGAACGAGCAGTTCTTCCGCTATCTCGATCGCGTGCGCGCAGCGGGGATCAATGTACCGATCGTGCCCGGTATCCTGCCGGTGCAGAATTTCAAGCAGACCCGAAGTTTTGCGGCGCGCTGCGGCGCTTCGGTGCCGAACTGGCTGGCCGAGCGCTTCGAGGGTCTCGATGACGACGCGGCAACCCGCAAACTGATCGCGGCGGCGGTTGCCGCCGAGCAAGTGCTCGATCTGGTCGATCGCGGCATCACCGATTTTCACTTCTACACCATGAACCGCGCCGACTTGGTCTATGCGGTGTGTCACCTGCTTGGACTGCGGCCGGCTACGCAGGCGGCGGCCTGACCCAACGAACGCATGCCGAGTGCCAAATGGCCAATATAACCGATATAAAAAGCAACACCGAGCAAACCTTCCGCCGCATCGCGGCCGAACGCATTCTGGTGCTCGATGGCGCCATGGGCACCATGATCCAGGAGCTGAAGCTTGACGAAGAAGGCTATCGCGGCGCGCGCTTTGACGCCTGGAATCGCGAGGTGCGCGGCAATAACGACCTGCTGATCCTGACCCAGTCCGCGGCAATCCAGCGCATCCATCTCGAATATTTTCGTGCCGGCGCCGACATCGTTTCGACCAATACCTTCTCGTCAACGTCGATCGCGCAGGCCGACTATGGCATGCAGGAGATTGCGCGCGAGCTTAACGTCGAGGGCGCAAAGCTTGCGCGCGCCGCCGCCGACATTGCGCAGAGCGAAGACGGCCGCCCGCGTTTTGTCGCGGGCGCGCTGGGGCCGACCAACCGCACGGCGTCGATCTCTCCGGACGTGAGCAATCCCGGCTATCGCGCCGTCAGCTTTGACGAATTGCGCGTCGCCTATGGCGAGCAGGCGCGCGGGCTGATCGAAGGCGGCGCCGATCTGCTGCTGATCGAGACGATCTTCGATACGCTCAATGCCAAGGCCGCGATCTATGCCCTCGCGGAATCATTCGAAGCCATGGGCCGGACGCTGCCGGTAATGATCTCGGGCACCATCACCGATCGCTCGGGCCGGTTGTTGTCGGGTCAGACGCCGGAGGCGTTCTGGAACGCGGTGCGCCACGCGGCGCCGCTGACAATCGGGTTGAACTGCGCGCTCGGTGCCAAGGAATTGCGGGCGCATATCGCCGAGCTTGGGCGCATTGCCGACACGCTGGTCTGCGCCTATCCGAACGCCGGGCTACCAAATGAATTCGGGCGCTATGACGAAAGCCCGGAGTTTATGGCGGGCTTGATCGAGGAGTTCGCCACCGCCGGTCTGGTCAATGTGGTCGGCGGCTGCTGCGGCACCACGCCCGCGCATATTCACGCCATTGCCGAGGCGGTGAAGGGCAAGGCGCCGCGGCAAATCCCGCAGATCGAACGCCGCCTGCGGCTGTCCGGCCTCGAGCCGTTCACGCTCACCGATGCGATCCCGTTCGTCAATATTGGCGAGCGCACCAATGTCACCGGATCGGCGCGGTTTCGCAAGCTCGTCACCAATGGCGATTATGCGACCGCGCTTGAGATCGCGCGCGACCAGGTCGAGAACGGCGCGCAGATCATTGACGTCAATATGGACGAGGGCCTGCTCGATTCCGAAAAGGCGATGGTCACCTTCCTTAATCTGGTCGCGGCCGAGCCCGATATCGCGCGGGTGCCGGTGATGGTCGATTCATCGAAATTCTCGGTGATCGAGGCCGGTCTGAAATGCCTGCAAGGCAAGCCGGTAGTAAATTCGATTTCGCTCAAAGAGGGCGAGGAGGCGTTCGTTGCTCAGGCCCGGGTGGTGCGCCGCCATGGCGCCGCGGTGGTGGTCATGGCGTTCGACGAACAGGGCCAGGCCGACACCATGGCGCGCAAGGTCGCGATCTGCGCGCGCGCCTACGACATTCTGGTCAACAAAGTCGGCTTCCCGCCCGAAGACATCATCTTCGATCCGAATATCTTCGCGGTCGCGACCGGGATGGAGGAGCATAACGGCTATGGCGTCGACTTCATCGAGGCCACCCGTCAGATCCGGCGCGATCTTGCGCATGTCCATATTTCCGGCGGCGTGTCGAACCTTTCGTTTTCGTTCCGCGGCAATGAGCCGGTGCGCGAGGCCATGCATTCGGTGTTCCTCTATCATGCCATCAAGGCCGGCATGGACATGGGCATCGTCAATGCCGGCCAAATGGCGGTGTATGACGACCTCGATCCGGAACTGCGCGAAGCCTGCGAGGACGTGGTGCTCAACCGCCGGGCCGACGCATCGGAGCGGCTGTTGACGATTGCCGAGCGATTCCGCGGGCACGGCACCGAGAAGAAGGAAGTCGATCGTGCTTGGCGCGAATGGCCGGTCGAGCGCAGGCTGGCCCATGCCTTGGTGCATGGCATCACCGATTTCATCGAGGTTGACACCGAAGAGGCGCGCATCCGGGCTGAGCGCCCGCTGCACGTCATCGAAGGTCCGCTGATGGACGGCATGAATGTGGTCGGCGACCTGTTCGGTTCTGGCAAGATGTTTTTGCCGCAGGTGGTGAAGTCTGCACGCGTGATGAAGCAGGCGGTGGCCTATCTGATGCCGTTCATGGAGGCCGAGAAGAAGGCCAATGGCGACACCAGGCGCAGTTCCAACGGCAAGATCGTGATGGCGACCGTGAAGGGCGACGTCCACGATATCGGCAAGAACATCGTCGGCGTCGTGCTTCAATGCAACAATTATGAGGTCGTCGATCTCGGCGTGATGGTGCCGGCGGCAAAGATTCTCGAGGCGGCGAAAGCCGAGAATGCCGACATCATCGGACTGTCGGGCCTGATCACGCCGTCGCTCGATGAAATGTGCCACGTCGCCGCCGAAATGGAGCGGCAGGGCTTCGATCTGCCGCTGCTGATCGGCGGCGCGACCACCAGCCGGACCCATACGGCGGTGAAGATCCATCCGAATTATCGGCGCGGTCAGGCGGTCTACGTAACCGACGCAAGCCGCGCTGTTGGCGTCGCGCAAAATCTCATGTCGCGCAAGCAGCGACCGGTTTATGTCGCCGAGGTTCGCGAGGAATATGTCAAGATCGCCGCCGCGCATGCGCGCGCGGAAGAAAACAAGCTGCGGCTGCCGCTCAAGGCGGCGCGCGCCAATGCGGCCAAGATCGACTGGGCGAATTACGCACCGCCCAAGCCACGTTTCATCGGCACGCGCGCGTTCGATAACTTCTCGGTAGCGGAATTGGTGCCCTATATCGACTGGACACCGTTCTTCCAGACCTGGGAGCTCGCCGGCAAGTTCCCCGCGATCTTCGAAGACGCCAAGGTCGGAGCGGCGGCGCGCTCGCTTTACAATGACGCGCAGGCGATGCTGAAAAAGATCGTCGAGGAGAACTGGCTCGGCGCGTCGGCGGTGGTCGGATTCTGGCCGGCGAACGCCGAAGGCGACGACGTTGTGGTCTATGGCGATGAGAAGCGCGCGCAGCCGATCACGGTCTTGCACACGCTGCGCCAGCAGCTCGCGCGCCGCGAGGGCCGCGCCAATGTGGCGCTGGCCGATTTCGTGGCGCCGCGCGGCACCGCCGATTATGTCGGCGCATTTCTGGTCACCGCCGGGCTTGGCGAGGATGCCATCGCCGATCGCTTCAAGGCCGCGCATGACGATTATTCCGCCATCATGGTCAAGGCGCTGGCCGATCGCCTGGCGGAGGCGTTTGCCGAGCGGCTGCACCAGATGGTGCGCAAGGAATTGTGGGCCTATGCCGCCGATGAAGATTTGAGTTGCGCCGAAATGATCGCGGAGAAATATCGCGGCATTCGTCCGGCGCCCGGCTATCCGGCACAGCCCGACCACACCGAGAAGGCAGCTCTGTTCAGTTTGCTGGACGGCGAAGCCTGCACCGGCGTGCAGCTCACCGAGAGCTTTGCGATGTGGCCGGGCGCGGCGGTGTGCGGGCTCTATTTCAGCCATCCCGACGCGCATTATTTTGGTGTCGGCAAGATCGAGCGCGACCAGGTCGAGGACTATGCCCGCCGCAAGGGTTGGAGCATGGCCGAGGCCGAGCGCTGGCTGGCGCCGATCCTCAATTACGATCCGTTGGCGGTCGTGCGGGTCTGATCGCGGTCACGCCGCGCGGATGATGAAAAGCAAACACCGGAGCGGTTGCCCGCTCCGGTGCCTGAAACATTCTGGTCGGAGGTTGTCGTTGTTTGTATGAGGCGAGGGCGCCGTTCGTTCGAAGCGAGAGCACCGGCCATCAGGCCGAAATTCTCAGAATGCTCCCAACACGATTGCTCCCACAAACACGAACACTGCATAAAGCGCCAGCATTTCAAACCTTAGAGCAAGGTTCACGCGGGTGCTCCCAGTTTGTTGGACATATGTTCAGTTTAGCAGATTTATGCATTTGCGGAAATGAGAAACAGGGTGCGCCGCGGAAATTGCGCGAATGGCTGGATTGAGTTATGCGCATGACTTTTCAAGCGACTGATATTGCGAGCGAAAACGTTACGGTGAATGGTCGATAACGATACGCCGCATTATCGCTTGGCGGCCTGGGCCAGCGCCGCCTCAAGGTGGCGCGCCGCCGCCAGCGCGATCTTGTCGCGGGCGAAGCGTCCGACGATCTGCACGCCAAGCGGTAGTCCGTTGGGGTCGATGAGGCCCGGCACATTGACGCAAGGCGCGCCAAGCAGGGTCCATAATCGATTGAACGTCGGCTTGCCGGTGGCGCTCAGTCCATGCGGGGCGGCGTCGGGCGCCGACGGCGTGAGGATGACGTCGGTTGTGGCCATCAGTTCGGCAAAGACCTGCCGCGCGCGGCGGGTGTTGCGCCGGGCGTCGTCATAGCGATCGGTGGTGATGGCCGCGGCATTGTCAAGTTGCGCGCTCAGGATTGGTCCGAGCTTGTCGCGATGCATGTCGTATTCATAAGCCAGTGCGCGGAACGCTTCGTGGTCCTGAACGATGCCGTGATAGCGGATTGCGTCTTCGAAAATTTCCGGCAGCGTCAGCTCGGTCACGCGCGCGCCGGCTGCCTCGGCGATGCGCGCGGCGCGCTCGACCGCGGCCTGCATGTCGGGCGTTGCGTCCGGCCACAGATGGGTTCGCACCAGCGCGATCGATGGCGCTTGCGGCGCTTGCCGATCGATCCGCAAGTCGCGGCCGGTGGTGGTGGCGGCGGCGAACGCCACGTCCTCGATCCCGGCGCCAAACAGGCCGACGGTGTCGAGCGACCATGAGAAGGTCTTGATGCCCACCGTCGGCATCAAACGATATGACGGCTTGTAGCCTGCGACTCCGCAATAGGCCGCCGGGCGGATCACCGATCCGCCGGTCTGGCTGCCGAACGCCAGTGGCACCATGCCGGCGGCGACCGCCGCGGCCGAGCCGGACGACGAGCCGCCCGGCGTGTGCGCGGGGTTGCGCGGGTTGCGGGTGCCGGCCGGTTGTAGGCTCGCGAGTTCGGTGGTGACGGTCTTGCCGAGAATGATTCCGCCGGCACGGCGCACCGCCATCACCATGGCGGCGTCGGAATTCGGCCGATGTCCGGCATAGGCGGAGAAGCCATAGGCGGTCGGGAAATCGACGGTGTCGAAAATATCTTTGATCCCGACCGGAAGTCCGCGCAGCGGCAGCGCTGCGCGGCTATCGGCAATGCGCCGCGCGCCTTCGAGGTCGAGCGCGGTGAAGGCGCCGATCTCAGCTTCGCGCGCTGCGATCGCCTGCGCGCACATCTCGACGACCGCACGCGGCGTCAACGTACCGGCTTCAATCCGGCGGGCAAGGTCGAGTGCCGAAAGCATCAGGCGGTCCGCTCCAACTGGGCCATGATCCGGTCGGTCAGGCGGCGCGCCGCCGGCATAATGATAAAGCCGGTCGCGGCCGCGACCGGCCAGGCGAGGAAATAGGCCTTGGCCCATTGCATGACGAAATTAGACGCAAGGCCCAGATTGAGGAATGTGACAAGCAGCGTCACCATCAGCACCATGACGCTCGACATCAACAGTGACAAGATCGATCTGGCCAGCATGGCGCGGCTCCTAGCCCGCATATCTCACAGAATCCGCGCTTGATCGAGCGGTTTTGTTTGCCGGCTTGTTGAACTTTTGCGGGGCGCAGTGTCCCGTGGCGTGGTGGGACGCGAGGGTTTTTGGGAGT
>JALHRD010000004.1 GCA_022841625.1 Xanthobacteraceae bacterium | reverse complement strand
CGCTACACTCTGTCGGCATCGGGGCGATCCTCGAATCGTTGGAAAGTCGTTGCGGCACAACAACTTTCGTTGATTCGACGTCCCGATGCACTCAGTTCTGTGAGATATGCGGGCTAGGCACCCGGCAGCACCAGCTCGACCCGCAGGCCACCGATCGGCGCCGTGCCCAGCGTGAGCCGGCCGCCATAAAGCGTTGCAAGCTCCATGACAATCGACAGCCCGAGCCCAGAGCCCGGTTTGGTCTCGTCGAGCCGGCGGCCGCGTCGCGCCACCTGTTCGCGCTGGGATGGCGTCAGCCCGGGCCCGTCGTCGTCAACCAAGATGCGCACAAAGCCGCGCTCGCCGCTGGCGTCGGGCTGTTCCGGAAACGCCTCGATGGTGACCCGCGACTGCGCCCATTTGCAGGCGTTGTCGACGAGATTGCCGACCATTTCCTCAAGGTCCTGCTGCTCACCGCGAAAACGCATCTCTTCAGCGACATCGATATCGATCGCCAGACCGCGACCGTGGTGGATCTTTTCCATGGTGCGCGCAAGCGCCGAAATCACCGGACGAACCTCGGACACCGTGCCGATCGTCGCCACCCGGGCCGCGAGTCTTGCGCGTTCAAGATGGCGCGCGATTTGATCGTGCATGATCTCGGTCTGCTCGCGAATTTTTTCAGCCAACGGATCCGGCGTGTTCGCAGCGGCCTCGTTCATCATGACCGAAATCGGCGTCTTCAGGGCGTGCGCCAGATTGCCGACATGGGTGCGCGCTCGATTGACGATCTCGCGATTGGCGTCGATCAGCGCATTGGTCTCGCGCACCAAGGGCGCGACCTCGATTGGGAAGCCCTCTTCGAGGCGCTCTGACCTGCCGGAACGGATCGCCGCAAGCCCCTCCGAAATGCGCTTGAGCGGCGCCAAGCCATAGCGAACCTGAAACGTCGTGGTCAAAAGCAGGACGATCGCCAGAACCGCGAAAGTCGCAATCAGCGCGCGATCGAAGGTCCGCATTTCCTCTTCGATCTCAGCGGCGTCACCTGCAACCGTCACGATAAAGCGGCCCTCGTCGCCGAGGTCGATAGCACGCTCGACCACGCGCAGGCGTTGCTCCTCGGGGCCATCGACATAGCCCTGGCGCGCGCCGCCTGGCGAGGTTGTGGCAGCGCGTTCGTCAAGATGCGCCAGTGTGGAATCCCACAACGAACGCGAAGAACGCAGCTCCGGCCGCGCGGTATCGAGTCGCGTCACCTGCCAGTACCAGCCCGACAGCGGCAGTTCGAATAGCGGCTCGCTAAGCGACTGTGGAAAGCGCTCGGAAACTTCATCGGGGGTCGCGACGTCGGCCACCAGCGTGCGCAAATAAACCTGCAGCCGGCGGTCAAACGCGCGTTCGACAGCCGAACGATAGACCCCCGACAGAATGATGCCGGCGGCCACCAGAATTACCACGATCCAAGTGGTCGCCGAGAAAAACAGACGCAGCGCAAGTGAATTAGCGCGCATCGGGCGGAGAAAGCAGATAGCCGAGCCCGCGCACGGTCTGGATCACGTCGATGCCGAGCTTCTTGCGGATGCGGCCGACGAATACTTCGATGGTGTTGGAGTCGCGATCGAAGTCCTGGTCGTAGAGATGCTCGACCAATTCGGTGCGCGACACCACCCGGCCGGTATGGTGCATCAGGTAGGATAACAGCCGATATTCGTGCGAGGTGAGCTTGATCGGATTGCCTTCCACAGTCACCCGGCCGGTCCGCGTATCGAGCCGCACCGGCCCGCAATTGAGTTCGCTTTTGGCGTGGCCGGCCGAGCGGCGCAGCAGCGCGCGGATCCGCGCCAAGACCTCCTCAAGATGGAAGGGCTTGGGGACATAATCGTCGGCGCCAGCGTCGAAGCCTTGCACCTTGTCGCTCCAGCGATCGCGCGCGGTGAGGATCAGCACCGGCATGCTGCGGCCGGCGCGCCGCCAGGATTCCAAGACCGAAATGCCATCCATCTTGGGCAAGCCGATATCGAGAATCACCGCATCGTAAGGCTCGCTTTCACCGAGAAAGTGTCCTTCCTCGCCGTCAAAAGCACGATCGACGACATAGCCGGCGTCGGTCAACGCCGTCGCCAGCTGCCGGTTAAGATCGGGATCGTCCTCAATGACGAGGAGCCGCACTACCTTCTCCGCTTCGGTCGCTGTTTGAAGCCGAAATCCGTTCACCCCGCGATACCAAGTGAACTTCGGTTCCGGATGCTAACGGACGCTCACCACGGCGCCACTTTTCGCGTCGACCACCACTTGCCGTACTTTGCCATCGCGCGGCAGCACTGTCAGCAGATAGATCAGCCGTTCGGGTTCCTGGCAGAGCCGGGCCCGCACTAATTCCCCGGGCGCCCGGGCGCGGACCGCCAGCCGTACGGCCGCCAAAGGAACCGCTCGCCGCTCGGCAATCGCGGTGCGTTGCTGGTCGCGGGTCAGGCAGCGCGTGCGCGGTTCCGCCGCGGTCGGAACAGCCGACAGCGGCCCGAGCAAGAAAAGCGCGAGCGTAACCAGGGCGAGTCTCACAACTTCCATGGCCGTAAACATAGCTTGCAGGCCTGAACCGATCATGAACGGCCGCAATTAAGGGTTGTGGCGAAGCGGTGGGCAGAATGCAAGACGCCCTCAATGCTTCCCGATCCACTGGGCGGTGTCTTCGACCACCTTGTCTTCAAGGCCACGCTTGTCTTCAAGGCCACGGCAGCCGTGCGGCGTCATCGCCATACAGGGGTCTTTCAACTTGGCCGAACTCCCGCCGGGATCGAAGCGGGTCTGGCTGGACGCGTATGCGCTTGGTTGGTTCCGGGCGTTGACAAGCATAAGCAAAATGGGTTCTCCCACAGCGCTATGGCGCGCATGATTGCCGTTCTGTTGGCCTTGTCGTTATCCGCCCCCGCTGCTGCGATGGTCGGCGGCGCCGCACATGCGCCGAAATTCGCGCATGCGGTGGTGATGCTGACTGGCCCAACCGGATTTTGCAGCGGCGTCGCGCTGGCGCACGACCTCGTGCTGACGGCGGCGCATTGCGTGCTACCCGGCAACACCTACAAGCTCGCGCTGTCTGGATCCGATGGGCAACCGATGCTCAAATCGATTGCGGCGACCGTACGCCATCCGCAATTCGAAGCGGAGGCGGTGCAGCGCCATCGCGCCACCGCCGACATTGCGCTACTCAAATTCGCGGAAACGATCTCAAGCGCGCCGGTGCCGCTCGGTCCGGCCGATATCAAAGTCGCCGTCGGCGACCCATTCCTGGTCGCGGGTTACGGCCTGGCCAGTCCCGGCAATGGCCGCAGCGGCGGGACCGTGCGCTCGGCAACGCTGGTGGCAACCGGCCAACCGGGCTCGCTTCAGATTCGCTTGATGGATCCCACCACCAAGAATGAACGCGCCGGGCTCGGCGCCTGTGTCGGCGATTCCGGCGCTCCGGTGTTTACCAATGCCGGCGGCGCGCTGGCGGTCATTGGCGTGGTGGGCTGGTCGACCGGCCCACGCAACACGGACGGCTGCGGCGGCCTGACCGGCGTAACACCGCTAACGCGCTATCGCGCCTGGGTAGTCGGTCAGGCACAAAAAATGCAATCTGCCTTGGTCCGGTGAAACGTCATGCTTGGCCCGGTGAAACATCATGACGCGCGCAACCATTATCGGACAGCGTTAACTTATCGATCCCACGCCGGTACGCTTCTGTGCCGGCGCGGCACAAATTGAACTGGCCCCGGGGTTGCATTGGTTCAAATGAGCGCGCCGCAATTACGCAATTAGCGGTGCGCATCGATTTGAACCGCAAGAGGAAGCCGATGCCACGCCGTTGTTTACCAATCGCCGCGATCGCCGCATGTGCGCTCCTGGCGTTAAACATGACGAGCGCCCCGGCGTGGTCCGAGGGCGTTCTTACCTATAACTGTTACGGCCGCTACGGCATGCGATCCTGCGTCGAGACCTACCGCAGCGGGCGCGTCAATCCATACGTAATTTCGGTGCCGCAATCGGCGGACGATCGCGCCGTGGCCGAGGCCCGCGACCAGCGCTGGCTCACGCGTTGTCGGCCGACCGTCCGGCACGATCGCTACGGCATGCCGCGCTACAGCTACGTCGCCCAAGGCTGCGAGTTCGGCCGTTTGGACTGATCGACGAATTTACCCAGGCGCCCTGCACAAGCGTCTAGCTGCTCGCGCCCATCGGGCGTGGGCAGCATTGCGTTTCCGACCGCCAGCGCCCACCGCAGCTATTCCGGTTTTGGCATTTCCTGAGCGCCGTGCAACGGCCGCTCCTCCACCAGCACAGCCGCAGTCAGCGCGATCAGCGAAAACACCAGCGCCGCCACAAACACCCAGCGGAATACCCCCGCGGCGTCCAAGCCCGGGGCGCCGGCATTCGCCGTCAACACCTCGACGCCAACCCCGCCCCGCTCCGGCGCAAAACCCAAGCCTGCGAGCAGAATCGCCCCCATGACCGCCACCGCCAGTGCCGAAGTGAGCGACCGGAAAAAATTCAGCGCACCGGTTGCAATGCCGACCTCGTGCCGCCAGACCGCGTTCTGCACGCAGACCGTGGCGAACGGAAACACCGTGCCGACGCCGAAGCCGACCACGCCGGTTGCGAACACCGCCCAGAGCGCTGGCATGTCCGGCCACGCCACCAGCGCCGCGACCGCCAGCGTCGCCGACACCAATCCGATATAGGGCGAGAGCTTGTAGTGCTTGAGATGCATCATTGCGCGGCCCGACGCCATTGAGCCGGGCGTCGTCATCACGATCACTGGAATGAGCGCGAGGCCGGACTGCGTCGGGGTGAACTGGTGCACTACCTGGAAATACAGCGGCATGTAGATCATGAAGCCGGTCATCACGCTCATGGCAAAGCTGGTCGCCGCGGTGCCGCGCCGCACCACCGGATTGGCCAACACATTGAGCGGTAGGAACGGCTCGGCAGCGCGGCGCAGCCACCACGCCACCACGACGGTAAGCAGGATCGATCCACCGACCAGCACGGCCATCGTCGGCGATATCCACGGCAGGCGCGTGCCACCGGTGGTGAGCGCGAGCAGCAGCAGCGTCGCCGCCGCCATCACCAGCGCCGCGCCGAGAAAATCCAGCGCGTGGCGGCGACCCGCCGCCGGCAGACGCTTCATTGATTGATTCAGCAGCGCAGCCGTCACAAGGCCGAGCGGCACATTCAGCCAGAAGATCATCGACCAGTGCCAATAGTCGGCAATGATGCCGCCCAGCGCCGGGCCGAGTGTGCCGGCGGCAATCCAAGCGGTGCCCATATAGGCCTGGTAGCGGCCGCGTTCGCGCGGCGTCACCATGTCGGCGACGACGATCTGCACCATCGGCACGATGCCGCCGCCGCCGATCCCTTGCAGCAGTCGGCCGGCGATCAGCGTCGCCATGTCGGACGCCGCGCCGCACAACGCGGAGCCGGCGACGAACAGTCCGATGGCGGTCAGCATCATGCCGCGCCGGCCGTGGATATCGGCGAGCTTGCCGTATAGTGGCGCCACGATGGTTGACGACAGCAGGAATGCGATGATCACCCAGGACAGGTTTTGAAAATCGTTGAGTTCGCGCCCAATGGTCGGCAGCGCGCTCGCCACGATGGTTTGGTTCACCGCCTGCAGGAATC
The DNA here is from genome assembly GCA_022841625.1 of Xanthobacteraceae bacterium. Lineage (GTDB taxonomy): Bacteria > Pseudomonadota > Alphaproteobacteria > Rhizobiales > Xanthobacteraceae > VAZQ01. The sequence goes on along the minus strand of JALHRD010000004.1, from coordinate 189,014 downwards.
CGCCCAGCATCAGCCCATAGAACACACGGCGGATCTCGACATGCGTCAGGCGCAGCGGCGCGTTCGCTTCGGAATCCTGCAAGGCGCTCATATGGCGCTCATGATCGGCGCGATGGCGACCGGCGGCGTGGACGGGTGAATTGGTGCATGCCGGCAGTGCATATTCCGTTCGATCCGAACTCTCCGCCGCTCATTCCCGCGTAAGCGGGAATCCAGCATTTTGCTCGCTTTTGGCTGCTGGGTCCCCGGTTTCGCGGGGACGAAGGGAGGGCGGGGGCGATTACATCCGACCGGAACATGCCGCTAGAATTGCGCTGGCGCACGCCAAAACACAATGCTGCACTGCGGGATGCAGCCATGCGGAATCCCCGTCTCGCTAAATTTGCGCCGTACCGCCGATCGCGATAACTATTTGCCGATGGGGCTTTCGGCGGTCGCCCCGTTTTCTCCCAAGGCGCGCGAGCCCAAGCACCGTCTCCTTCGATCTCCGGAGGAGGCTGATGGCTGCTGGGAATATTGCCGTGACCGATCGCTCCGAACTGAAATGGCTCTACACTGCGCGCGGCGTGCGCGGTTTTGGCGACGGCTTTGCCGTTATCATCCTGCCGGCCTATCTGTCGGCGATCGGGTTCAACCCCATCGAGATCGGGATTGTCGCGACCGCGGCACTGTTAGGCTCGTCGCTGCTCACGCTGGCGGTGGGCTTTGTCGCGCCGCGACACGACCTGCGCGCCATGATGATCGCCGGCGCCGGGCTGATGGTGGCGACGGGAATCGTCTTTCCGCAAGCCGAGCACATCGCGTTCGTGCTGCTGGTCGCCTTCGTCGGCACCATCAATCCGCAATCCGGCGACTCCGGCGTGCTGGTGCCGCTGGAGCACGCCATGCTGGCGCGCAGCGTCACCGACGCCGAGCGCACGCGCGCCTTTGCCCGCTACAGCCTGACCGGCGCGCTGGCGACCGCCGCCGGTTCGCTCGCGGCCGCCACGCCCGACCTTCTGGTGGCGATGGGTTTTGGCCGCATCGCCTCGTTTCAGGCCATGTTTTACGGCTATGCCGTGCTCGGCGTGGTCGGCGCCCTGCTCTATCGACAGTTGCCGCGCGCTCAAGCCGAACAGAAGGTCGTCAGCACGCCACTCGGACCTTCGCGCTGGACGGTCTACAAGCTCGCCGCCCTGTTCAGCCTGGATTCGTTTGCCGGCGGGCTGGTCGTGCAATCGCTGCTGGCGCTGTGGCTATTCGAGCGGTTCGACCTTTCGCTTTCGGCCGCGAGCCTGTTTTTCTTCTGGACCGGCGTATTCACCGCCTTCTCCTATCCGGTGGCAGCGTGGCTGTCCGGACGGATCGGGTTGATCAATACCATGGTGTTCACCCACATCCCGTCGAGCCTGTTTCTCATCCTGGCGGCGTTCTCACCGGATCTGATTGTCGCGCTCGGCCTGCTGCTGGTTCGCTCGGCGCTGTCGCAGATGGACGTGCCGGCGCGCTCGTCCTACGTCATGGCGGTGGTGACGCCGGCCGAGCGCACCGCAGCGGCGAGCGTGACCGCGGTGCCGCGCAGCCTCGCCTCCTCGCTCGGCCCTGCGCTCGCCGGCGTGCTGTTGGCCACGCCGTTTTCCGGATTGCCGCTGGTGATGTGCGGCGCGCTCAAGATCGTCTACGACCTGGCGCTGCTGGCTTCTTTCCGCCACGTCAAACCGCCGGAAGAGCGGATTTGAGCGCTACTTCGCCGGCGGCGCGCGGCCGCGCAGCGGGCGTTCCTCGATCAGCATGACCGCGAGCGTCGCCAAGGCGAGAAACAGCGCCGCCGCCACGAATACCCAGCGGAATAGCGGCGCGAATTCGGCGGTGCGGGCGATGCGCGCCTCGATCGCGCCATGCGTGGCCACCGCCTCGATCAACCGCGCGCTGTCCTCGAACCCGCCGAGCACGATCGCCACGAATACTGCCACGATGATGGAGCCGCCAAGCTGGCGGAAAAAATTGAGCGTGCCGGTGGCAACGCCGAACTGCTGCGGCGCGACCGCGTTTTGCACCACCACCGTGGTGAGCGGATACATGGTGCCGACACCGAGGCCGTTGGCCGCCAGCACCAGGCAAATGCCCGGCAGCGACCAGCCAGCCGGCTGCCACGCCAATAGCAGGAAGGTCGCGATCGAAACCGGCATCGCTACCAGCGGCACGCGCTTGTAATGCACCAGCCGCGCAATCAGCCGCCCCGACGACAGCGAGCCGAGCGAGGTGCCGACCACATAGGCGATCAGCGCGATGCCGCCGCTCGACGCCGAAAAGCCGAGCACCAGTTCGAGATAGAGCGGCACCACGATCGAGAGCCCGATGACGGTTCCGATCGCGAAGAATCCGGCCGTCACCATCAGCCCGATGACCGGCTCGCGCACCAGTGACAACGGGATAAACGGCTCAGGCGCGACCGAGAGCCAATAGCCAAAGGCCAGCCACAGTGCGAGCGAACCCGCGAACAGCAACAGGATCGTTGCCGAGCCCCAGGGATAGCGCACGCCGCCCCAACTCAGGGCCAACAACAGCGCCAGCGCCGCCGCAATCATCAACACGGCGCCGACACCATCGAGCCGATGCGGCCGATCGTTGCGCGGAATGCGCTTGAGCGCGCGGTCGGTCATCGCCAGCGCCACCACGCCCAAGGGCAGATTGATCCAGAAAATAAACGACCAGTGCAGATAATCGGTGAGAAAGCCGCCGGCGAGCGGACCCAGGATCGACGCCGCCATGAACATCACCGATGAATAGCTCTGGAAGATCGGCCGTTCCCGCGGCGTGAGGATGTCGGCGATCACCGTCTGCGCCAGCGGCAGAATACCGCCGCCACCGAAGCCCTGCAGCGCGCGCGCCGCCACCAGCGCCCCCATGCTGGGCGCCAGCGCGCAGGCGAGCGAACCGAGAAGGAAGATCGCGACCGCGATCAGCATCATCGCGCGCCGCCCGTAGATATCGGACAATTTACCGAACAGGGGCGTCGCGACGGTCGCCGCCAGGAGATACGCGGTTACCACCCAGGACAGGTTCTCGACATCGCTCAGGCTGCGCCCGATCGCGGCCAGGGCCGGCGCGACAATGGTCTGCTCCAGCGCCGAGAGGAACATCGCCAGCATCAGCCCGGCGATAATCGGACGGATTTCGGAATGTGCGAGTGGCGGCGGCGGGTTCATGTGGCGGCAACCTGACGCAGCCGGCGGCGCGAGGCAATGCGGCGGTCGAACCGATTGAAGTTGTGTACAACTCCGCTCGCGGCAATTTCCGCGCGGTCAAAAAATGGGAATCGCCGTAGGGTCCGCGCACGGCTCAGGGGGACGACGGATGTCGGCGCGGCGGTTGGTGGCGGCGCAGCGGGGGATGATCGAACAGGTCACCCCGCTGTCCGCGCTAAGGGCTTCCTCGCAACACACCGCTCAATATACCGATACTGTAGCCGAGCAAGCTGAAGCTGAACAGGCCGACCTCGAGCAAGCCGACGCTGCGCATATCACCTGGGGCGCGCTCGGCTGTCCCGACGAGCCCGGCCTTTACCGCGCCGTGCATGACGGCGTTCCAAGCGACCTTGAGATCCAGGTCAAGCTGATCCACATTCTCGCGGCCGAGGACGATCCGGACGCAGTGTTTACGGTGATCGAGGTATGCCTGTTGTTCGGTCCGCTGCAATTCGCGCTCGGCCACCGCGTCATTTGACGCGCGCGTAGCCGCGCAGCTCACATGCAGCTCACATGCAGCTCACATAATGACGCGCCTTAAATCACGATGACGCGCCTTACATCACGCGCTCTAAAGCGCGTTCACATGCGTCTTCGGCGTGCCCTAAGCGCGTTCACGCGCGTCTTCGGCGTGCCCTAAGCGCGTTCACGCGCGTCTTCGGCGTGCCCTAAGCGCGTTCACGCGCGTCTTCGGCGTGCCCTAAGCGCGTTCACGCGCGTCTTCGACGCGCTAAGCGCGACAACCGCAGCGGCCAATCGACAATGCGATCCTCAAGCTCGTCGTCGCGCACCGCTTGCTCCGACGCGCCGACTTTGCCGCGCACCGAGACGCCGGCGATGTGGACGGTTTCCGGATCGCCTGAAATCAGCGGATGCCACCAGTACAGATCCTTGCCATCGGCGACCAGCCGATAGCCGCAGGACGGCGGCAGCCAGACGATGCGGCGGATGTTGCGCGGCGTCAGCCGCACGCAGTCCTTTACCTTGTCGGTGCGATGGGCGTAGTCGGTGCAGCGGCAAGTCTCGCCATCGAGCAGCTTGCAGCCGACATCGGTGAAATAGGTTTTTGAGGAATCGTCGGCATCCTCGAGCTTGACCAGACAGCACTTGCCGCAGCCGTCGCACAGCGATTCCCACTCCCGGTCGGTCATCTCCGACAGGGCTTTGCGCTTCCAGAACGGGGTGTCGTCGGCGTTATCGGGGGGCATCAGGGAATCGCATTTGGCCGCGTCATGGATTTAACCATAGCAGCCCAAGGGGAGTTTGCTGTGGATATCGAGCCGTCAATCGTACAAGTACCGCTGAAATCCAACAAAGGTGTCGCGGATGGTCGGAACCCCGCCCAACTGCGCGGCAGCGTCGTCAATCGTATGATATTTCAGTTGCAGGAGATCGCCCAGCTTCTCCTGGTCAAGCTCACGCACGCCCTGCCTAACATATTGCGCCAGCACGAAATCTAGAAACGACTGAAGCTTGGCGTCATAGCGCGCAAGAATGACATCCTTGCACGCCTCAACCCGTTCTGACCGCGTAATGGGCGCTAGCGCAAATCCGATATAGGCCAGCACGTCGAACAGGTCGCTTTTCTCCGCATTGATCATGCGGCTGATCTCAGCAAGCTGCTCGCCGGCAAAGCCTTTTTCGGCAAGGCCCGCCAGCAAGCGCTTCCTGGTGTCCGGCCGGCTCCACAGTCTGCGAAGCTCCGCTTCGTCCTTGAAGAACCGTGGCAGCTCTCCGAACAGCTTCTCGACAAACTGGTTGGCCGAAATCGGCTTGCCGTCCGGGCTCCAGAACGTGGTCGCCATCATGCTCTGGATGGTGCGCTCTTTGCCATCGGCGAGCTTGATCTTGATCTTTTGGGGCCGCGCGGCCGGCGGCTCACCGTCCAATTCCCGGCCTTCCTCCGCCATGCCCACAGGGCGCGGCTTGGCTTGCTCAGGCTCGATCGGCTCGCCATCCCATTCGGGATCATTGAAGTGCTCATAGGCCTTCACGAAATCATAGATCGTGAAATAGTCCTTGCCGTCGAACAGCCGCGTGCCGCGACCGATGATCTGCTTGAATTCGATCATGGTGCCGATTGGCCGCATCAGTACGATATTGCGGACATTGCGCGCATCAACGCCGGTCGACAGCTTCTGCGAGGTGGTCAGGATGGTCGGGATGGTCTTTTCGTTGTCCTGGAACGTCCGCAACCACTGCTCGCCCAGCCCGCCATCATCAGCCGTGACCCGCACGCAATAATTCGGGTCGCTGCTGGTCTTCATCTGGTTGATCAGGTCGCGCACCAGCAGCGCGTGCCCTTGTGTGGCGCAGAACACCAGCGCCTTCTCGCGCTGATCGATCTGGTCCATGAACAGCTTGACGCGGTAACGCTCGCGCTCCTCGATCTCGATGGTGCGGTTGAACTGCGGCTCGCGGTAGCGCTTGCCTTCCTCGACTTCGCCTTCGACCACTTTGTCGTCGGGTGTGTAGACGTAATCGTCGAGCGTGGTGGCGATCTGCTTGACCTTGAACGGCGTCAGGAAGCCGTCATTGATGCCCTCTTTCAGCGAATAGCTGTAAACCGGCTCGCCGAAATAAGCGTAGGTGTCGACATTGTCGCGCCGCTTGGGGGTCGCGGTCAGGCCAAGCTGAACCGCCGGCGAAAAATAATCGAGGATGCCACGCCAGTTGCTCTCGTCATTAGCGCCGCCGCGATGGCATTCGTCGATGACGATGAAATCGAAGAAATCCGGCGGATAATCGCCAAAATAGGGCGCGGGCTGTCCGTCCGGCCCGGTGCCGCTCATGAACGTCTGGAAGATCGTGAAGAAGATACTGGCGTTTTTCGGCACGCGGCCTTGCCGGCGGATTTCCTCCGGCTTGATGCGCGCCAGCGCGTCATCGGGAAACGCCGCGAAGGCGTTGTAGGCCTGATCCGCCAGGATGTTGCGGTCGGCCAGGAACAGGATGCGCGGCCGCCGCGTCGGCTCGCGCGACAGATTCCAGCGGCTCTGGAACAGCGCCCAGGCAATCTGGAAGGCGATCGCGGTCTTGCCGGTGCCGGTGGCGAGTGTCAGCAGGATGCGTTGCTTGCCGGCAGCGATTGCCTCCAGCGCGTTTTCAATCGCGTTGTGCTGATAATAGCGCGTCTGCCAGGTGCCGCCGCGTTCTTCAAACGGGACGGCGGCGAAGCGGTCGCGCCAGGCATTGGGCTTGGCGAACACCCTCGCCCAAAGCTCGTCCGGTGTCGGATAGCTCTCAACATAGGCTTCCGCTCCGGTCTGCATGTCGATCTGATAAATGCGCCGGCCGTTGGTGGAATAGGCAAAGCGCGCCTGGAGCTTTTCGGCATAAGCCTTGGCCTGCCCGACGCCTTCGGTGTCGGGCTTATCGCGGGCCTTGGCTTCGATCACCGCCAGCTTGTGATTGCGGAGGGTCAGCACATAGTCGGCGATTTCCGGCTTGCCGCGCCGACCCGCGCCTTCGATGCGGCCGGGGCAGATGGTCTCACGGCGGACCCGGCTATCGGCGACGATACCCCAGCCCGCCGCCCGCAGCGCGGGATCGATCAGTTCGGCGCGGGTTTCCGCCTCGTTCACGCCATCCCCCTCCCACGGGCGGAATGTGATAATAGATAAGTCAGCGGTGACCAGGAATCAGCGGAGCAACCCATGAAGATCAAGGCCGTCGTGCATGAGGCGGAGGAAGGCGGCTTCTGGGCCGAGGTCCCCGCCATTCCGGGCTGTGCGACGCAGGGCGACACCATGGACGAACTGATGCGCAACCTGCATGAGGCGATCGAGGGCTGCCTGTCCGTCGACATCGCCGAGCCGAAACCCGGCGGCAAGCAGCGCATTCTGGAAATCGCTTTATGAAGGTGGTTTCCGGCCGTGAATTTGCACGGCTGGTGGAACGTCGCGGCTGGCGGCTGCTGCGGGTCGCGGGCAGCCATCACATCTACGGCAAGCCAGGCAGCATCGTGCGGCTGTCGATTCCCATTCACGGCAACCGCCCGCTCAAGACCGGCCTGCTGCGGCATCTGGCGAAGCTTGCGGAGGTCGAGAACGAATTGCAGTGAGGCGTTCACTCGGCGGCCTCTTTGATCGCTTGCGACGGCGGCGATGTCAGTTCGCCGGAAAAGGCCTTTTTCAGGATAGACTGTCTAATATCTCTGAGTTGACCAAGCTTTGTCTCGTAAATCTTCTTAAGCGCGCTGGTCTGCTCTGCCAATTCATCAAATATCGCCACATGCTCACGGACCTCTGCTGCTGGAGGGTTTGGAAACTTAAATTTTGACAATGCCTGTCCCGTAAAATGTTGAATTCCAGCGCCTGTGAAATGGCGACGGAGTTCGCCTTTTGCGTCCATAAGATAGAGAAAATACAAAAACCACTTGTTGAGGTAAGGCGTACGGAACCGAACACGATGAATCGCTTTCTGAAAATAGATCGGCTGCTCATCCTGCCAAATTGCACCTCGTCCCGGATATCCACCCTCGCAGATTAGGAGGTCACCTTTGATGGCTGAATAGCGATCTTTTTCGTCCTCTTCGAAGCGCATCTCAAGAATGTCAGAGAGATCAAACTCAAACCAACGCACGTTCAGGTTTCGAAGATACGGCTTTAGTTCTCCGCGGTTTTTGCTCTTGTCGAGCATCTTACCGAGGCAGCAGTCGGCAACCTCTCCCACGACTCTATCAACCCATCCCTGCCCCTTTCGAGAAAAAATAGATTCGAGATAGCCATCAAACAGCTCGCTACTGTTCTGCAAATTCTTCTTGGCGTTGGCTGCCGCGGTCGCCAGCCCCGCAAAGGCCCCGTCCAGAATGGCGACAATGCGTTGTTGTTCGGGAAGCGGGGGAAGTGGGATACGAAACCGCTTCAAGGCCTCACCTGTAAAATGTTGAATGCCCGCACCAGTGAAATAATCATGCAGCGATCCATTGAGATCGCAAAGATAAAGATAGTATAGAAACCACTTGGCGCGCTCTGGCTCCTGAAATCGGACTCTATGTAGCGCCTTTTGAAAATATATTGGCTCATCGTACGGCCAAATTGCCGCCCGACCTGGATAGCCGCCCTCGCAAATTAGAAGATCGCCCTTCCTCGCCGTATAGCGCTCGCGCTCGCCCTCTTCGAAGCGCATTTCTAACATGTCGCTCAGATCAAATTCGAACCATCGAACATTCAAGTTGCGCAGGTAGGGCTTGGCTTCTCCGCGGTTCTTGTTCTTGTCGAGCATCTTGCCAAGACAAGCATCAGCGACCTCTTCAAGTGGTCGGACGGCCCATCCCTCCCTCACAGCATTCTCCCGATGCCCGCAAGAATCTCCGCACTCTCCACATCGAGCGCCGCCATCTCGGCGATGATGTCCTTTGGGTCACGCAGCGCCGTCTCGTCGGCCTTATTGGGGTTCTTCGCCGAGAGGTCACAGGTGGCCTTGTCGATGCTCTTGGCGTCGACCGTCCATGAATTGTCGCTGTCCTCGAACGTCGCCTGCAACGCCACGAAATCCTTGAGGTCCTCGTCGTTGAGCGGATTGGTCTTCCCAAGATTGCGGCCGGGATCGAGCTTGTAGAACCAGATCTTGCGGGTCGGCGCGCCCTTCTCGAAAAACAGCACCACGGTCTTGACGCCCGCGCCCTGGAAGGTGCCGCCCGGCATGTCGAGCACCGTGTGCAGGTTGCAGTTCTCCAGAAGCTCCTTGCGCAGCGCCACCGAGGCATTGTCGGTATTCGACAGAAACGTGTTCTTGATCACGATGGCGGCGCGGCCGCCGGCTTTCAGCGACTTGATGAAATGCTGGAGAAACAGGAACGCGGTCTCGCCGGTCTTGATCGGGAAATTCTGCTGCACCTCCGGCCGCTCCTTGCCGCCGAACGGCGGATTGGCCAGCACCACGTCGAAGCGATCCTTGTCCTGGATGTCGCTGATGTTTTCGGCGAGCGTGTTGGCATGAACGATGTTCGGCGCCTCGATGCCGTGCAGGATCATGTTCATGATGCCGATCACATAAGCGAGGCTCTTCTTCTCCTTGCCGTAGAATGTCCGCGTCTGAAGCGTGCTGAGGTCCTTGGTCGAAAGCGTGTCGCGCTCGCGCGTGAGATAATCGAAGGATTCGCAGAGAAAGCCCGCCGAGCCGCACGCGCCGTCATAGATGCGCTCGCCGATCCGCGGGTTGACCACTTGGATCATGGCGCGGATCAGCGGGCGCGGGGTGTAGTATTCGCCGCCGTTGCGCCCTGCGTTGCCCATGTTGCGGAGCTTGGCTTCGTAGAGATGCGACAGCTCGTGTTTTTGCTCCTGCGATTTGAAGCTCAGGGCGTCGACCAGTTCCAGCGCGTCGCGTAGCGAATAGCCGCTGCGGAACTTGTTTTCGATCTCGCTGAAGATCTCGCCGATCTTGTATTCGATGGTGTCGGCGCCCTCCGCACGCGACCGGAAGCCCTTCAGGTAGGGGAACAGCTTTTCATCGACGTATTCGATGAGGTCGTCGCCGGTCAGCGCCTTGTCGTGATCGAACGCGCCATCGGGCTTTTTCGGCGCCGCCCACGCCGACCAGCGGCGCGCTTGGTCGATGATGGGTTGGTATTTCTTGCCCGCCAGCTCGGCCTTCTGCGCGTTGGTCCGCTCCAGATCATCGAGATATTTGAGGAACAGAATCCACGAGGTCTGCTCGGTGTAGTCGAGCTCGGTGGCGCAGCCGGCCTCTTTCCAAAGGACATCGTCGATATTCTTGAAGGTCTGTTCGAACATCCGGCCGCGCCTCGCCTCGGTTTTGGACAATCACGTTGGCAGAGAAACGTGATGGTCGAAACCAAGAAACCACCGGATCAGCCCTTGAATTTGTTCATGTTATGTTCCATATGTCGGGGGCGTTGTTTTTGGCCTATGGCATCGCCGAATTGCGGCTCGCAACCATCGACGTCATCGCCATTGTGGTCGTTTGTGCAGGCATCGGCTTCCTACATTAATTAGGTAGGCTCTTGCCCGGGAGGCTGCGTGAATGACCGACTTTGAAATGCTCAAGATCGTTGCACTGGTCACGCCGGTCGCGATTCTGGTGATGGTGCTTGCTATGCTGCGGCTATTCATCTTGCAGGATGACCGCGAACTCCGCCGTCGCACGGCTGAGCGCAAGCCGGAGGTCCGTTAGACGCAAGTTTGCGCATTTTGCTGTAAGATGTAAGATCGAAACGATAAGTCATTGATATAAAAAATAATTATCGCGTTTTTCGATCTTACAGGGGCGGTGTAAGAGGGTCGGCGGTGTAAGATATCTCCTCACCCCGATACCCTTTCTCCACAGCCCCCGCGCTTTCCTGCCGTCCTGTCACCCGCCTGCAATAGTGCCAGGGCCTTAAATCGGCTACGTTTTGCGGTGAATTCGTGCCAAGCACGGCTGGTGCGGCCCTAATTGTGCCAGCAATATTGGCCACAACTGAACAGTCGTTCACCAAAGACAGACTTGCGGATAATATCGACCGGCAGGTCGGCACGACCTGACGCGCGCGCGGCCACAACAGCGGACCCGAGGCCTTGGACGACCTCATCGGCAAAGACCCGCAGAAGGAAGGCTGGAAGGCGAAGCTCAATCGCTTCCTGCTCGACCTCGACGCGCGCATCGATTCCGGACTGTACGACAGCCGGCGGTGGGGCCGTGAGTTATACGAGCGCTTCACCGTATTCATGGACCGCTTCCATGTGTCGGGCTGGCGGCGCTGGTATCTGGTCGAGCCCATCTCGGAAGGCTTGTCGCTGGGCGCGGGCGGCCTGGTGCTGGCGCTGGCGCTGGCGATCCCGGCGTTCCGCGAAACCACCGAAGAGGATTGGCTGAAAGCCTCGCAGCTCGCGGTCACCTTCTTGGACCGCTACGGCAACGAAATCGGCTCGCGCGGCATCCGCCATAACGACGCCGTTCCGCTCGACGAATTTCCCGACCATCTGATCAAGGCGGTGCTCGGAACCGAAGACCGGCGTTTCTACGAGCATTTCGGCATCGATATCGCCGGCACCGTGCGCGCGATGATCAGCAATGCGCGCGCCGGCGGCGTGGTGCAGGGCGGCTCCTCGATCACCCAGCAGCTTGCCAAGAACCTGTTTCTGTCCAACGAGCGCACCATCGAGCGCAAGGTGAAGGAAGCGTTCCTGGCGGTGTGGCTCGAAGTCCGCTTGTCGAAAAACGACATTCTCAAGCTCTATCTCGACCGCGCCTATCTCGGCGGCGGCACCTATGGCGTCGACGCCGCCGCGCAGTTCTACTTCAACAAATCGGCGCGCGACGTAAACTTGGCCGAGGCCGCCATGCTCGCCGGCCTGTTCAAGGCCCCGTCGAAATTCGCGCCGCATGTCAATCTGCCGGCCGCCCGTGCCCGCGCCAATGTCGTGCTCGACAATCTGGTCGAAGCTGGATTCATGACCGAGGGCCAAGTGTTCGGCGCACGGCGCAACCCCTCGTCGGTGATCGATCGGCGCGACGAGCGCGCGCCCAATTATTATCTCGATTGGGCGTTTGACGAGATGAAGAAGCTTGCGGCGACGCTGCCGCGTAGCGGCAGCGACCGCGTATTCGTGGCGCGGCTGGCGGTCGATCTCAACCTTCAGCGGCAGGCGGAACTGGCGGTCGAGACCATGCTGCGCCAGCACGGCCGCGAATACCGCGCTCGGCAGGCGGCCGCGGTGCTGATGGAACACGACGGCGCAGTGCGCGCCATGGTCGGCGGCCGCGATTACGGCGAAAGCCAGTTCAACCGCGCCACCGACGCGCTGCGCCAGCCCGGCTCGTCGTTTAAGCCTTATGTCTATGCCGCGGCGTTGCAGAGCAAGGGCTTCCGGCCGACCTCGGTGGTGGTCGACTCGCCGGTCTGCATCGGCAATTGGTGCCCGAAGAATTATTCTGGCGGATATTCCGGCTCGATGTCGCTGACCGCGGCACTGCAACGCTCAATCAACGTGGTACCGGTCAAGCTGTCGATCGCGCTGGGTAATGGCAATCCCAAAGCCGGCCGCGCCAGGATCCGCGACTTGGCGCGCAAGGCCGGCCTGCGTTCGCCTTTGATCGACACCCCGTCAATGCCGATCGGCGCCAACGAAGTCACGGTGCTCGACCACACCGGCGCTTTCGGCATCTTCGTCAACCGCGGCCAATCGATTACGCCGCATGCCCTGCTTGAGGTGCGCACCGGCACCGGCGATCTGGTGTGGCGGTTCGATCGCGACGGCCGCAAGCCGGTCCAAGTCATCGATCCGCAAGTCGCCACCGACATCAACATGATGCTCAACTTGGCGGCGGAACAAGGCACCGGCCGCCGCGCCATGCTTCCCGGCATCCCGATCGCTGGCAAGACCGGCACCACCAATGCCTATCGCGATGCTTGGTTCATCGGCTACACCGGCAACTACATCGCCGGCGTCTGGTACGGCAATGACGACTATCAAGTGACCAACCGCATGACCGGCGGCTCGCTGCCGGCCATGACCTGGCAGCAAATCATGATTCACGCGCATGAGGGGATCGAGCTGCGGCCGCTGCCCGGCGTCGGTCCGCAGGCGCCCGGCCAGGCCGCACGACCGCCGCTCGCCGATGCCCGCCGCCCGATTGCGCCGAATGCGCGACAATATGTGCTGACCCGCCGCGGCGCGGAAATCTTGGTCCGGCTGGAGCACACCATGGACGAGGTCACGCGCGCGCTCGCCACCCGCGAAACACCTGAAAGCCGCGCCGACGCCGAAAACCTGCCGCCTGCGACGCCGAGAGGCACGGTCGCTTCCGCCTCCGACCGCCAACCGACCGGCACGGTGCGCGGCAATTAAAGTCAATCGATCGACGTCGCCGGGTTCTCATGCGTCGAAATCCACATTGCTGTGTGAGATTGGCATTCGGGGCTACGAAATCGTACCCAATTTAGATTAGGACACCATGCGGGCGGATCGACGGTGAGATTGCTCCTCGGAATACTGTTTACCCTGGGCGTCGCGGCGCTGGTCGGCCTTGGCGGAACTTGGCTTGCGTTGACGCGCGGCCAGGCATTCGGCGGCCTCTCGGTCGGCGCCTGGACGGCTTGGCCACGACAGGGCACCGCCAGCATCGATCCCTATGCGCGCGCCATGGTCGCCCGCAGCGGCGAACTTCCGGTGGGCTCCGGCGACGGACTTGCATTCATCGCGCGCAGCGACGACCGCGGTGCGGCACTGGACGGTCGCTGCGACGTCTTGCTCAGCGGAATGACGCCGCAGGCGCGCTACTGGACCATCACCCTGCACGATCCGAACGGCGGCTTGGTGCGCAACTCCATGCAGCGCTATGGTTTCACCAGCCACGAAATCGTGCGCCGGGCCAATGGCTCGTTCGAAATTGTGGCAAGCCCGCGCGCACGCGGCGGCAACTGGCTGCCGACCGGCGCGGTCGAACGCTATGTCCTGGTGCTACGGCTCTACGACACGCCGATCGGCGCCGCGACCCGCGGCCGCGAGGTGACCATGCCGTCCATCACGCGGAAAGACTGCCCATGATCCGGCTGGCGCTCTGGCTGCTCGGCGGCGCCCTGCTCGGCGGCATCGTGCATTTTTCAACCGTGCTGATCCTGCCCGAGCTTGCGACCAAGAACGCTTATTCGCGCCTGGCGCCGTTGGCTGCCGTCAATACCGTCACCGCGATACCGCTACCCACGCCGGAAAATTCCGTGGTGCCGTTTTTGGACCCAGCCTTCGCCTTGGCGGTCTGCCGCTATGACATCACTAATGGACCGATGAAGTTTTCCGTTCCGGTCAGCCCGGCCTACACCTCAGTTTCGTTCTACACCCGCCACAACGTCTCTTACTACGCGATCAATGACCGCGCCGCCGGCCGCCGCGTGATCGAACTCGAATTGATGACCAGCGAGCAGCGCGGCGAGCTGCCGGGCGATGAGGAAGTCACCGCCGCCGACCGGCTGATCGTGGAATCGCCGACGCTGACCGGACTTATTGTCATCAAGGCGCTGGCGGTGGAGCCAGGCCACCTGCCGGCGGCGCAGGCTGCGCTCGCGGCGGCAAAATGCGCACAGTAAATTGACGTGCAGCCTGCCCCGTCGGTCAGCCGCGCACCGTCACCATATTGCCTTGGTTTCCGCAGTACCGGGCTATTTGCATCTTCAAAAGTTCGACAGCACGGTCGGCTTCCGCTGCGCCGGCGTTCGGCACCGCAATCACCAAGCGCTCAAGCGCATAGCGATAGGATGCGAGCCGCTCATTGAGTGCTTGGCACGCCCAGGTAACAATCGCGATATTTTCCTTGGTGCGGGCAACCACATTGCCGCGTTCGCGCGGATTGACCTTCGAAACATGCTCGAGACTCTGCTCGCGACGCCGATCCATATCGGTCACGCGCGCGGCAATATCGAAGAATGCCGGCATCCGCTCGACATCATTGCGGGCGTCGGTGGCGATCTGCGCATAGGCGGACACTTCGGAGCGGCGGTCGACTTTATGCAGCTTGGCGAGATAGCTGGCCCGATCAAACGGTGGATTGGTGGCCTTGCGCCCGTGCTTCTGCTCGCCCCATTCAAAATCCCAGCGGTTGCGATTATAGGGCGGATCGATCAGCCCAAACGCGCGATCGCGCAGTTCGCGCTCCTGATCGGTGGTTCGAAACTCGGAAATCGGTCCTCCGACCCGCTTCGCGGCGTCACTGCCGATCCAATCGTGCATATTTTCAGCGGTGAGTTCCGGTCTCAGGCGCCCGAAATCGCCGGTCTCGACACAGCCCGCCGACAGGCCTGCCACAACCAGAAGACCGATGAGGTGGCCAATCCGCCGACGGCTGCGTGGCATCGCAAGCAAGCGCGCACGGCGGTCCATGGGATCGACCTCAGGCGCTGACCTTGCCGCGGGAAGCCCGGCGACGACGTCTTCGGCGCTGGCTGCGGCTCGCTCCGATCTCAGACGGTTCATCCGTGTAACGCTCAATCCGAACGACCGGAAGGATGATCACGGTCGCGGACTCGTCCGCACGCACCAGACGGCCTCCGCGTGTACTGCGCTCGTGCTCGGGAAATCCAATCACCAATCCCATACTCAGTCCCCCGCCGGGCGCTTCTGGCCCGCCCTAATCCGACACCTCCCGCTATAGAAAACCTGCAAGGTTAACGCCCCGCTAACGCGACAGCCCTAAACTCTCAGAAAATTACAGGCGGCAATGTCGAGCGGGGCCATGGGACGATACGCAGCACCACCGGGGCTTGAGGGCCTGTTCGAACTCGATCGCAAACAGGTCGACATCAGGCCGACCCTGTTGCGGGTTCTCACCGACCAATATCTCCACAGCCCGGTACACTCGGCTGACGATGTGCAGCACTATAGCGAGCTGGCAATTCGGCTGTTTGACGAAACCAGCATCGCCACACGCGCCGCGGTCGCGATGCGGCTTGCGCCACACGCCTGCGCGCCGCGCGAAGTCATGCTCCGGC
This sequence comes from Xanthobacteraceae bacterium, assembly GCA_022841625.1. Lineage (GTDB taxonomy): Bacteria > Pseudomonadota > Alphaproteobacteria > Rhizobiales > Xanthobacteraceae > VAZQ01. The sequence goes on along the minus strand of JALHRD010000004.1, from coordinate 173,357 downwards.
TCGCCCATGACGTGATCGAAGTCGCGGAGCCGGTGCTGCTGCATTCACCATGCCTGACACCCGAGGATTGCGAGACCATCGGCCGGGAACGAGGCTTTGAGCACGCCCGCATTCTGTCCATGCGCGTCCAGCCGGCCGCCGCGGCCAAAACGGCGCCAGCCATGCCGGCGCCTCCGACCGCGCGAAACATCCCGGCGGCCATGGCAGCCGCCGCGGACAGCCCACATAACACCGACGACCGGGCGGCAGCAGCCGACTCAGCCGCCATCGAGCTCCACGAATTGTTCTTCGCGGCCGACAGCCCGGAGCGCCGCCTCATCCTGCTCAATCTCGACTATGCAACCTGGCCGCCCGGGGCGCCGCCGGCGGCATTGCAACGGGCCGACATTTGGCGGATCGAAACGGCCGCGCTTCGGCACAACAGCAACACGGTCACACGCGAGCTCGAACGCGCGCTTGGCATCTCCCACCGGCTATCGTGCCGCGTTGTCGACGATGAACTGGGCGAACCGATCGTCGTCGCAGCCAAGGCCATGACGCTACCGGCCGATGTACTGCAACGCATTGTACTGTTCCTGAACCCACGCGTCGGCCAGTCGGTCGACCGGGTCTACGAGCTGTCCCGACTTTATGGCGAGATCAGCGTGGACGCCGCGCGCCGGATGGTCGCAATCATGCGGGCGGCCGACACGACCGAACGCGCTGCCGGCGTCACGCCTGCGGCAAGCACGGAAGCCGCCAGACGTCCCGCGGCGGAGCGGGTCGGCGCCGTTGCAGGTAAGCTGGAAACACCGACATTGCGCCGCGCCGCAAGCGACCGGTAGCGTGGCCGTTCAGAAGTCCGCCACCTTTTCGCGGCGAGTCCGAATAGCAGACTTCTGAACCTAAGCCACACTAGAATCAATGAATTGCTAGTGTCCTTCGATCCCAAAGTTCGTTACTGAGCGCGCTGCAAGATGATACGAACTTCGGAATCGGGACAGTAGCGTCAGGCAACGATATTGTCGATGAAGTGACGCCCCGCGCGGTCTTCCACCTCGACGATCCAAACATCGGGGTCGAAGCGGGTCTCCTTCACGAGTTGGCCTTCGACTTTCTGTTCAAGCACCGGCTCCTTGCCAAAGGTTCGGACAAACGCACGATCGGCAGGTCGCACGTCGTCAAAGGTGCTTTGTGGCGCAGGACTGAACAGCTCGGCGGTGCCGTCCAGACGGTTGAGCTTGATGAAAATCGCGCCGGCGTCCTCCGCGCCACGGCGACGCACCGCGGCCGCGACGCCCTCAACATCACAACGACGGATGTAGGCCGCGACCCAGATTGCGGATTTCAGACGCATCGGGCCCGGATTGCCTGCGGGGAAAACGTCATAGGCTATTCTAGCGGCCGGCCGGTGATCGCAGCAAGCTCGCGTACGACGCGATGCGAAAGCTGCCCGGTAACCGGAAGTTTGCGCTCGCGTTCAAACTTCTGAATGGCCGACTGCGTCTCAGGATCGACAATTCCGGTCGGCTTGATCTGCCCGTAGCCAAACTCCGAAAGCGCCCGCTGCACGGCAATCACTTGCTTCGACGGTGGCGGCACAATCAATTCGGCAATAGCATCCGGCTTGGCTTTGGGGATCGGCGCGGGCGGACGTTCGGGCCCAGGTCGCGACCGGACCGTCGAACGTTGAATCGCACGCAGCAACGCCTCGTTGGGCTCGGCACTCGGCCGCAAACCAGCGATCTGTTCGAAGTCCCGAATGGAAGCGTCGGTTCTCGGGCCATAACGACCATCGACAACGCCATCATAGAAGCCACGACGCGCCAACTCGCGCTGGATGTCGGCGACAATGGCCGTACTCGGACGGGTCGCAGCCACCGGACCGGCAATCTGCACCGATTTGGTATGCTCGACCCGCTGCGGGGCCGCATCGTCCCGCCGCACGGCGGACGGGCTACTCTTGCCGGCAGGCGGCGACTTTACGCTGGATGCCGGGTTTGCCGCAGGGTTTGGCGCGGTGATGGCGGCGATGCTGCTTTTCACCATCGGCGCCGGATGCGGACCCGGCTGCAGAAACAGGATGTTGACCAAAATGATAATCGTGCCAGCCAGTACCACCGCAAGGCCGACCGCGTCGCGGTTGCTCCAGCCGAGACTTTCAATGAGCGATGGCCGCCGGACGGCGACGGCGGTTACGGCATTGCGCCCGGTGCGACCTTTGCTACGCACGGATCCTCACCCGGTTATCCACGTCGCCCTCTGCCGCCGGGCTCGGTTGCTGCCGGCCGAGCGTGACGACCTCGCTTTGTTCGCGAACCGCTTCACCCTTCAGCGGCATGAGAACGGTCACACGCGTGCCTTCGCCCAACGTGCTCTCGATCTCCAATTGCCCGCCTTGAAGCGACAACAGCCCCTTGACGATGGAGAGGCCAAGCCCGGTGCCATCGTGACGCCGATCGTAGGACGAGCGCGCCTGGAAAAATGGATCGCCGACGCGCGACAGGTCCTCAGCCCCAATACCAATTCCGGTATCTTCGACAACGACCATCATTCCGTCCGCGCCGGACTGCGCACGCACGGTGACCGCACCACCGCGATTGGTGAACTTGATGGCGTTCGATACTAGGTTGAGCATGATCTGATGCACCGATCGCTTATCGGCGGTTATTTCCGGCAGGCTCTCAGAGATATCGATGCGCAGATCAACTCCCATGTCACGGGCCCGGTAGCCGAGCAATTGGCAGCATTCCTCGATCACCCGGCGGGGGTCGAATGGCTCCGGCGTTATCGTGAAATTGCCGGACTCAATCTTCGACATATCGAGAATGCCGTTCACCACCGCAAGAAGATGGTGGCCAGCGTCGTTGATAAGTTGCGCATAATTATGACGCTGTTCGGCGCTTATCATCAGCGATTCTTCCTTGGTCAACATTTCGGAGAATCCGATGATGGCATTGAGCGGCGTTCGCAATTCATGGCTCATCGTCGCAAGAAACCAGCTCTTGGAATCATTCGCGCGCTGGGCCTCCGAACGAATCTCGTCGAGCGCGACCTCCTGCCGCTTGCGTTCGGTGATGTCGCGCATCACCGCCACGACTTCCCGGCCGGCGGTGGTTCCAGCGAGCGGTTGATCGAGCGCGCGAGCGCGCATTTCGACCCAGACGAACTTGCTCAAAGAGCCATCCTGGCGCACCCGGAACTCTACCGAGCAATCCCGGCCATACGCCGCGGCATCGGACAGCGCACTGAGGTAACCCGGTCGGTCGGCGACATGGACGCGCTCAAACAGGCCGTGCCCTAGCAGATCCTGCGCCTTGAGCCCGAACAGCCGCTCAACCGCCGGCGCGACAAACCGCACCGCGCCATTGCGGGCATGGTGCGTGATGACGTCGCTCATGCCGCTTGCAAGCGAACGATAGCCTGCCAATTCCAGATCGAACGGCCGGGAACGCCGGGCAAGCGCCCGCATCAATTTGCGAACCGGTGCGAAGAAGTTCACGTTCCCTGGCACGCCCGACAATGCAGACGCGCCCCCCTGATTGAACGGAGGATCGTGTCAGAACCCGCTTAAGCGAACGCTAAGGAATGCGGGCGCGCCAGCCACTCTGTTCGTGGCGAGCGGGGGTTTGAACGCAATGCGGCAGCGATAGTTCGAAAATGGTGAATCTTCGGTTTCCGCCTGAGCGGTCAGGGGGTTCTGGCCCATCGGCGGGCACGATCACCAATCCGCAATGGCGCCATCTTGCCCGCCGTTAACCTAATCCTACGGCGATCATTCAAATTGTCTGAAAGTTTGATGCTCATTTGTGTTAAATATAGACAAAATTCACTGCCAGCCACCAACCGCGCTTTCAAACCTATCTGCTAGCTTCGTCGTTGAAGCGGCACAAAGTACGCGGGGAAGCGGGGCACGTCATGCGGTTCCTATTGCGAGTTGCCTTCTGGCTGGGCGTCGTCTTGGTATTGCTACCAAGCGGCGGCACGACCCCTTTGCCGAAATCGCAGGTCGGCGCGGGCGAGGCCATCGTCGCGGCGAAGGCGGCGGTCTCGGACATGCAGTCATTCTGCGAACGTCAGCCCGCGGCTTGTGAGGTCGGTTCACAAACCGCCACAACCCTTGGGCAGCGCGCGCAGGTTGGCGCGAAAATGCTGTACGAGTTCCTGCACGAACATTTCGGCGGTGAGACCGCCGTGCGGTCGACCGGATCGCTGCCGGCATCGAAGCCGTCGCAAAATACGCTGCGGCCGGCCGACCTGTCGCCGCCTTGGCACGGCCCGCAGTCGCCGGATCGCATCCGCACCGCACGGCCGAGTTGAGCAGCGCATCGGCCAAGCCAGCGGTAGTCGCGGACGCGCTTCTCGCCTATATATGCCGCATGAGCAATGCGCAGGCCGCCTCGTCCGGCAACACAATCGAAGCCATCGTCGACGATTTCTCGGTGCTCGACGATTGGGATGACCGTTACCGCTATGTGATCGAACTCGGTCGCAAGCTGTCGCCGCTTGACGAGCGCGATCGTAATGATCGCAACAAGGTCCAGGGTTGCGCCAGCCAGGTCTGGCTTGCGACCAATGTCCGAACCGACGGCGCCGACGGACCGGTGCTAAATTTCGTCGGCGACAGCGACGCGCATATTGTCAAAGGCTTGATTGCAATCCTGCTTGCGACCTATTCGGGGCGAACGGCCCGCACGATCCTCGCGACCGATGCGGTCGCGCTGTTTGAGCGGCTGGGTCTGCGCGAGCATCTCACCCCGCAGCGATCGAACGGATTTCGTTCGATGGTCGAGCGCATCAAGGCCGACGCCCGCTTGGCCTTGGCGCGATAGCCACCTCAAATTCTTATTTGCGCCGCCGGCGCTGCTGACCAAGACCCATCTGCTTGGCCAATTGCGAGCGCGCCTGCGCGTAATCGGGCGCGACCATCGGGTAGTCCGCCGGCAAACCCCATTTTTCGCGGTACTGCTCGGGACTCATCCCGTATTGCGTACGCAAATGACGCTTGAGCGACTTGAACTTCTTGCCGTCTTCCAGGCACACGATATGCCCCGGCGTGATCGACTTCTTGACCGAGATCGCCGGTCGCAACGGCTCGCTTGGCAATTCGCCCTGGCCATTCGATACGCGGGCGAGCGCTGAATGCACCTGATGGATCAGGCTCGGCAACTCTAGGGCCGGCACGGAATTATTACTGACATAGGCTGAGACGATGGTCGCCGTCAGCGCAATGTATGACCCATCTGAGCCGTTGTCGGTCATGGAATACTGATCCCGAAGCATTGCAATCCGAATGCTTGGCATCTTTAGCCGGTTCCCGCCCTTGTGCAAGATCAGAATACACAGCGGATCGAAGTAATCCGTCTGAATTGTTTCGGCTGTTCTCTTGGATTACCACAAATATTCTTGCAATAATCGGCATGAGCGCCGGCCGGAAACCTCGTGCATCCGCCACGCGGTGGATAAAATCGCGGCGACGGCGATACCTACCGATTTCGGCGCGGTGTCGTTGGCCCAAAGCTCAGACAACGCCAAATATTCGTCTAAGAATTGGCTTCGATGTGCGTACGCAACTCGGCGATCGAACTGAAACGCATGGTCCCTTGCGGAAGTTGCGCCTCAATCGAGCCATCCGCATAGAGTGTATAAGCCATTCCGTCGACCACCCCGGACTTGAGGATTGTCGCCGCGCGCGGCGCCTGGGGTGCCGAAAACGACGACGCGGCGGGAGCGCGCGCCACATCCAGGCGGGGATTGGGCTGCCGATCGCGCGACGGCCGTGTCGGCCAAAGTGAATCAAAGGCCTCTTGCGGCTGCGGTGCTGGCCGAGGCGGCCGCGGGCGGAATAGGAAATCGAGCCTCGGCTCGCGCGCTTCAACCGCAGCGACACCCGATGATTGCGGGGCTATATCGACCCGCGGTTGCGGCTGCGAATGAGGTGGCGGCTGCGGCGGAACCGGCTCACTCGCACCCGCTCGGCCATTCGGCGCCAGCGGCGCGTCCTCGAGTTCCTGAGCGCTCTTGCCGGGGCGCGGCACATTTGATCGCAAGCGCTCGATGGCGATTTCCGATGTGCCGACGGCTGACGGCAGCGCATCCGCACTCACCGACAGACCGCCGCTCGCGGTAGCAGCCTCCCGAGCAAATTCCGGAACTGGTTCTTTGGCAACAACAACCGGTTCCCGGGCAACGGGAGCCGGCTCAGGGGCAGCGGCCTCATGGGCAACCGTCGCGGCGGCCGCGCTGGCAACAACGGCAGGCTCATGGAGGGGTGGCCTATTTGGCTGCAGCGGCGGCATCTCAGCCACCCTCACCGCGCGCGTGAACCCTTGTGATTGTTGTTGCTTCAGGGAGATTCGCGCGCGCCGCAGTTCTGCAAGCACCGCCGCCAGCCCCAACAGCAGCAGCCCGCCCACGACAACATGCGAGCCCGCCGCCAGCAGTGTCGGATCGAATCCTAACTCCTTGATCGGTATGCCATACCCGACCAACGCGCACCCGACAGCGATCAGCAGGACAGCCAAAACGGCAAAAACCACAGACATCAGACTAACGCCCCGTCCACGCCCCCATTACGCGCAGCCCCATGCAGCCCAATATGGTTAGTAAATAATTTTGATCCCGTTCTTGGAAGTGCGCAATGGCCAATCGCGCGGCATTATCCACAACGCTGAATCGTGCTTAACGACGCGGCGCGCGGCGGAACCCGCGCCGCCACGGCACCCACGTCTTGAATCGTATGTCGGATCAAAGACATGGATGGCCATGACAAGCGTTTAGCACGGTCCTGACGTGGCAAGAGTGTCAAGCACCATGACGATTGGCGTCAGAGACCAGCGTTGTTCTGCGCCACCATGCAATAGAGCATCGGGATCGACAGCATCGTGTTGATGCGTGAGGTCATACCGGCAAGCCGGGCGGCGGCGGCCTTCTCGTCTGCCGACGCCTCGACCAAGCCAAGAACCTTTTGCTGGTTGGGCCAGATGATGAACCACACATTGAACGCCATGATCAGCGCCAGCCACATGCCGATGCCGATTGTGTAATACGGCGCCTGGAAGGTCAGCGCCTGCACCAAATATCCGCGATGCAACGCCAAGATGAGGCCGAATACAACGGTAACGAGCGCGGCGTAGCGGAACCAGAACAAGACGTTCGGTGCGATGAACTTGGTAATCGCGGCGCGGTGCTCGGCGGGCTCGATCTTCGGAACCGTCGGGGTCTGGACGAAGTTCAGATACCAGAGCAGCCCTATCCACATGATGCCGGCCATGATGTGCAGCCAGCGCCAGAAGAACAACCACCACGCCGTATCAAGCTTGATGAACCGCCCGCTGATGAGGCCGACCAGGACAATAATGACGATAAGCAATCCAACGCCTGCGGCCAGCGTTTTGTGAAGTGATTGGAAGAATGCGACCATTGAAGCCCCCTATTTCCGTCCAGTTCAATCTGAACCTGATAATACGATAGCATAGGCGCACCACGGCTCAACCATCGCTGATCCACGAGGCGGAGCAGCGCTTTCAATATGCCAAGAATACTGCCCAGAGTTATCCACTGCGATCCTCGGCCACAGCGATGCTGGACCATCCAGATCCATGGCCATCGAAATCTTTGGCCACTGCGATCGCTAGCGAGGCAAGGCCGCCCCCGCCAAGCATGACGCGACTTGATTCGCCATAGTATTAAGTTCGCCCCGCCTCAAAACATTGCGTTCCCACCACCTGAGGCTCAAGTTGTCGGACAAGATTCGCGCACCTTGAATGGTTGAGTCGCGTCGAACGCAATTTCATTTCTTAGCGCACGCCCCATTTCGACGGCACTATTCTACCATTGGCATCGACGCGCCCACAGTATTCTACCGTCGCAACCAAAAACGGCGCCTCAATACAGTCAAACCCGCTCGGCGTTAACCCCTCGTTAACCATCGGCGCTCAACGTGCTGGCCACGCGTCAGTCCGTAGTCAGTAAGAAAGAGTGGTCGCCGTGACCGATACCGACCCAGCCAATGCGAATAATTCGATCCGATTTTGCATTCGCTCCTACATTGCCTTCGTGCTGGCGCCCCAAGCGCCGATCGCCGACTGGCTCACGAAGGTCGACAGTTGGACAAAGCGATCTCCGGGATTTTTTGCCAACCGTCCGATCGTGCTCGACCTCAGCGCAGTCAAGCTCGAGCACGCCGGGATCGTGGATCTGATCGGGCAGCTGGCCGAGCGCAAGATCCACATCATCGGCCTCGAAGGCGCCGACCATTCACAACTCGGGCCTGCACTGCCGCCGCTCCTCACCGGCGGACGTCATGCGGAACGCGCGCCCGCGCCTGACACTTCTGCGCACGCGGAAGCGCCCGAAGCGCCGGCGTCACTGCTCATCGAATCGCCGATCCGTTCTGGACAGACGGTGATCTTCCCGGACGGCGACGTCACTGTCCTCGGTTCGGTCGCATCGGGATCGGAAATCGTTGCCGGCGGATCGATCCATGTCTACGGCACGCTGCGGGGTCGCGCGATGGCCGGATCGCAGGGCGACGACCGCGCGCGGATATTTTGCCAAAGAAACGAAGCCGAGCTGCTTGCAATCAATGGCTACTACCGAACCGCCGAAGAATTGGATGCGGACACCCGATGCCAACCGGCCCAGTCGTGGCTCCAAAACGGCATCGTAATGGTAGCTCCCTTAGTCTAAGAGTTGGAGGCAATAACATGAGTCAAGTTCTGGTCGTAACATCCGGCAAGGGTGGCGTCGGCAAAACCACAACGACCGCCGCCCTTGGCGCCGCAATTGCCGTCACCGGCCAAACCGTCGTGGTCGTCGATTTCGACGTCGGCCTGCGCAATCTCGATCTCGTGATGGGTGCGGAGCGTCGGGTCGTTTACGACCTGATCAATGTCGTCCAGGGCATCGCCAAGCTTCCGCAGGCGCTTATTCGCGATAAGCGGATCGACACGCTCTCCCTGCTGCCGGCCTCGCAAACGCGAGACAAAGACGCGCTGACCGATGACGGCGTAGCGCGCGTCATTAAAGAACTGCGCGCAAAATTCGATTGGGTGATCTGCGACAGTCCGGCCGGCATCGAGCGCGGCGCAACGCTTGCCATGCGCTATGCCGACGCAGCCATCATCGTGACCAATCCGGAGGTGTCGTCGGTCCGCGATTCCGATCGCATTGTCGGCCTGCTCGACTCCAAGACCAAGAAGGCGGAGCTGGGCGAGCGCATCGAAAAGCACATCCTCATCACGCGCTTCGACGCGGCACGCGCGGCCCGTGGCGAGATGCTCAACATCAAGGACGTTCTCGACATCCTGTCATTACCGCTGCTCGGCATTATTCCGGAAAGCGAAGAAGTCCTGCGCGCATCCAACCTCGGCACGCCCGTCACCTTGAACGATCCAACGAGCGCACCGGCCCGTGCCTATTGCGATGCGGCCTGCCGGCTGCTGGGGCAAGACCTGCCGATGGTGATACCGAACGATCGCAAGAGCATCTTCGAAAAACTGCTCGGGCGGAGAGCGGCATGAGCGTCCTGGGTCTGTTCCGCCTTCGCGGCACCGCGCCGGTTGCGCGCGAGCGGCTTCACATCTTGCTTTCCCATGAGCGATCCAACCGCGGCCGACCCGACCTGCTGGCGATCCTGCGCGATGAAATCCTCGCCGTCGTAGCAAAGCATGTCAGCGTGGACCACGATCAGGTTCACGTCACCATGGATCGTGGACAAATCGTGTCGCGGCTTGAGATCAATGTCGAGCTTCAGCACCCGGCCAACGGCCCGATCGCCGCCGAACGGGAGAAAGCCGCGATGACGATCGTCCACCAGGCCAGCCGATAGCCATGAAGTGTCTCCAGGAGTGCGTCGCATGCCCGGGGAACGATTTAGCCTGCTGTACGCACAGCCTGGCAACCTCGTGCCGGACAGCGCGCGCGCGCGCCGCCGCATTGGCGCGTTGCTGGGCGAAGCCGTCGCCGTCCTGAACCATGGGGCGGGCCTCGCCGCCTATCTCACCCGCAATCTTGGCGTTCCGGTGCCGGGTAACGGGGAATACCCCTCGCACTGGCACCAGTTCATTCGAGACTGCGACACAGCCGATTTTATCGACGCGGTGACCATCGTCTACCGCTATCTGTTCTGGCATCTCAATGAGAGCGCCGCGAATTGGTGGCGTGACGCCGCCAGGCAAATCTTCGATGAAGAGAACCTGGGCTACGACATCGACGATGTCGGTGGCATCCACCCAAAAATCGATCGGGAGTTTCAACGCAACCTGACGTCGGCCATCGCCGGATTTGAAGCCGAGCGCTACCGACGGATTCGCGAGCTGCTGACGATGAGCTCGACCAATCTGTGCGCGGACCCGCCCAATTATAAACAGTCGTGGCGCGCCATTTTGTCGGCGATCGAGGTGCTGTTCGGGCTGATGTTTCCATATTGCAAACTGACATCCAGCGACATCGACTGCCGGCTGGAACCTGTGGTGGAACGTGCGTATGGCGACGATCCGGCCGCCCGCGATGCCGCCCTCGGAATGCTGATCGCATTCAGAGCGTGGCTGGACGTGTCCCAAATTTATCGCCACCAGCCGGGGGTCGCCGACACCCCGCAGCCGCCCGCCGACCTTGCGGTTCTATCGATCGGCTCTGGCGTAACCCTGCTGCGCTGGCTCGCCGGCTTCGATGCCGCCCGCGAACCGTAAGCCAAGTTTGTTTTCGCGGGCGCCGAAGGCATACTGCGACCATGCCGCCGCAAGACTCGCCCGCCCGAACCGCCGATCTGCTCGCATTCACGCTTTTGGCGGTAGCCGCCGTGGTCGCGGCTCTGACCTTTCGCGACTACGGGCTTGCCTGGGACGATTACGCCCACGCCGAATATGGCGGTCTGTTGTTGTCGTTCTATACCTCAGGATTGACCGATCGGCGCGCGCTGTCATGGGTCAATCTGTACGAATATGGCGGCGGCTTCGATCTCGCCGCCGCGGTAATCGCGAAGCTCTCACCGCTTGGCCCATTCGAATCCCGCCGGCTGACCGGGGCGCTGGTCGGATGGCTCGGGCTCTTGATCGTCTGGCGCACCGGCCGGCACATCGGCGGGCCGCTGGCCGGTTTAATCGCGCTGGCTTTGCTCGCAACCTGCCCGCTCTATGTCGGCCATGGCTTTATTAACGCCAAGGACGCGCCATTTGCGGTAGCGATGGCGCTCCTCCTGCTCGCCCTGGTGCGGGTCTTCGACGAATATCCGCGACCGCGCGCAACGACCGCGGCACTGCTTGGCATCGGCGCGGGGCTCGCCATCGGGACCCGTATCCTGGGCGGCCTCGGCGCACTTTATGCATTGGGCGCTCTGGCGCTCATGGTCACGCTCGCGGTGCGCCGCGACGGCCTGCGCAACGCAGGCACAGCATGCGGCGGTTTCTTGCTGCGGCTCTTGCCGAGCCTCGTGCTTGGCTATGCGGTAATGGCGCTGGTGTGGCCCTGGGGCGCCGCCGAGCCGCTCAATCCGCTGCGCGCGCTGCAATATTTCTCACGCTTCTTCGAACAGCCGTGGGACGAATTGTTTGGCGGCGCACGGATCAAGGTCACCGAAATGCCGCGCGGCTATCTGCCGACACTCTTGACGCTCCAGCTTCCGGAATTATTCAGCATGCTAGCCATTGGCGGGGTCGCGGGCGGTTTGATTAGCGTCTGCCGCAGCAGCACCCCACCCAATCGACGGGCAGCGCTGCTCTTGGTCGCCCTCGCCGCCGCCTTGCCGATAATCATCGCGGTCATCCTACGGCCGGCAATGTATAACAGCGCCCGACATTTCCTGTTCGTGCTGCCGCCACTGGCGGTGGCAGGCGGGCTCGCTGGCGCTTGGCTGTGCGACGCCTTGCGCCGCGGCGGCCATCTTGCGGCACTGGCGGGGATCGCCGTTCTGGTTATCGGGCTCGCGCTGCCGGTTGCCGACATGGTGCGGCTGCATCCTTATGAATACACCGCCTTCAACCGGCTTGCGGGCGGCGTGCGCGGCGCGCGCGATCGCTACATGCTGGATTATTGGGGCCTTTCCTTGAAACAAGCCTCGCATGGCCTCGCGGAAAAGATCACCGAACTTGGGCTGCCAAGGCCCCCCGATCGCCGCTGGAAACTTGCGGTCTGCGGCCATCACCGCTCGCCGCAAGTCGAACTCGGTCCGACCTTCGAAACCACCTGGGATCCGACGGGCGCCGATTTTGCCATGATGCTTGGCGAATTCTACTGTCGGAAGTTTGATGCCCCGGTCTTGGTCGAGATCATGCGCGACGGCGTCATTTATGCGCGGGTCTACGACATCCGCGGCCGCACCTATGACACGCTGCTCACCCAGCCCGGACTGACGGCAAAATGAACGAACGGATGGCTGACGTCTAATCGGACGCCCTACTCCGCCAGCGCCGCCAATATCCGCGCCCAACTGCGCGTTCCTTTGTGGAACGACGTGAGGTCGTATTTCTCGTTCGGCGAGTGGACGCGGTCATCGTCCAACGCAAAGCCGACCATGATCGTGTCCATGCCGAGAATGCGCTTGAAGTCGCCGACAATCGGGATCGATCCGCCCTCGCCCACCGTCACCGCAGTCTTGCCCCACTCGGCTTTCAGCGCCGTGCGCGCCTTGAGCAGCGCGGGGTTGTCGAACGCAAGCTGAATCGCCGGCGCAAGACCGAAGTTCGAAAATTCGACCTTAGCGTCCTTGGGCAGCCGCGCGCGCACGAATTTGCGAAAGCCGTCCTGGATTTTCTTCGGGTTCTGATCGCCGACCAGGCGGAACGAGACTTTCGCGGTCGCCTGCGCCGGCAGCACGGTCTTGGCCCCCTCGCCGGTGTAGCCGCCGATCATGCCGTTGATCTCGGCGGTTGGGCGGGTGGCAATCTGCTCGATCAGCATCCGGTTCTTTTCGCCGGCCGGAATCTTCAGGCCGACCCCGCCCAGAAACTCCTTGGGCGTCAGCCTGAGCTTCTTCAGCTCAGCCTTGATATCGCGCGGTAGTTCCTTCACCCCGTCGTAGAATCCAGGAATGGTTACTCGACCATGCTTGTCATGCATGGTGCCAAGAATTTGCGAAAGCACCCGCAGCGGATTCTGCGCGGCACCCCCGAACAGGCCGGAATGCAGATCACGGTCGGCGCAGGTGACGCGGACCTCCTCGTAAACCAAGCCGCGAAGCGATGTGGTGATCGCCGGCGTCTTGGCGTCCCACATGCTGGTATCGCACACCAATGCGAAATCCTGCTTAAGTTCGGCGGCATTGCGCTTGACGAAGTCGAACAGATGCGCGGAACCGCATTCCTCCTCGCCTTCGATCAGCATGGTGATCGGCAGCGGCAGGCTTCCGGTGACCGCCTTGAAGGCGCGCAGTGCCTCCACAAAGGTCATCACCTGGCCTTTATCGTCGCAGGCGCCACGCGCCACAATAATCTTGCGGCCATCGGGCGTCGTAGCGATCCGCGGCGCAAATGGCGGCGTCTGCCATAATGACAGCGGATCGACCGGCTGCACGTCGTAATGGCCGTAAAACAGCACGCGCGGAGCATTGCCCGCGCCGCCATTGGCCTTGCCGACCACTGCCGGATGCCCGCCGGTCGGCCGCAGCGATGCATCGAAACCCAGGCTCGCCAAATCCTTGGCCACAAACTCCGCCGCCGCTTTGCAATGCGGCGCATAGGCCGGATCGGTCGAAACCGACTGGATCTTCAGGAAGTCGAACAATCGCCGGACGCTGTTGTCGAGCTCGGCGTCGATGCGATCGAGGACCGCGGGCAAGGCGTTTGATGGAGATGGCATGGCGATGTCCCTCGGCGCGGCTTGGCTCAAAGCTTCAAGAGCTTTTTGACATTGCCCGATGCGATCTGTGCACGCTGCTGCTCGCTCACCGGCAAGGCGTCGAGCCACTGCCGTCCCGGCGCATTCATCACATAGGGGTAATCGACCGAGAAGATCACCTTGTCGATGCCCAGTTCGGCAATCGAACAAAGCAACGCCGCATCGGAAAAATTGCCGCTGGTGGTGATCCAGAAGTGCTGCTTGACGTAATCGGTAAAAGTTCGCGGCAGCTTGGCGTCGCGCGCAAGCGACCGATCCATCCGCCACTGCAGGAACGGCAGACCCTCGCCGAGATGGCCGATGATCACCTTGAGTTTCGGATAAGCGTCGAGAACGCCGCCGACCACCAGCCGCGCGGCCATCGCCAGCACCTCGCTGCCGAAACCCAGCGTTGGGCCGATCAGGCTCGGGTGCCCTTTATAATAGGCGTCGATCACCGCCTGGTGCGGCTTCGAAGGATGCAAATAAACCGGCACGTCGAGTTTTTCGGCGCGCTCGAAAATCGGCCAGAAGAACTTTTCGTCGAGGAATCGTTCCTTGCACAACCCCATGAACATCGCGCCCTTGAAGCCGAGCTTGGTCACCGCGCGTTCAAGCTCGTCGGCGGCGGCCTTGGGATCGGAGACCGGAAGCGCCGCAAAGCCCGCGAAACGGGTGGGGTTCTTGCTGATCTGCTCGTACAGGTAATCGTTGGAACGGCGCGCCAGCGGGATCGCTTTGTCCGGATCGAGCTCGTGTACGGCCGGCGCCGTCTCTGACAGCACTTGCATATCGATGCCGGCCTCATCCATTTCGCGGATGCGCAGTTCGCCGATGTCGTCGAGCCGCTTGGCATGTTCGGGGTCGCGGATCAGCGCGGCCGGACGCAGCGAGCGCAGCTCCGGGGTCCAAAAATGTTCCTCGATGGCGATGACGTTCATGGGTATGTCCGGGTTCCGTTACTGAGACGTTGAAATTGGGGACGGCTTGAACGGACCGGCACGGTGTGATGCCCGCACGAGGAACGGCTCAATGACCGATCGACTGAATAATGCCTTGACCTAACGACGCAATATCCCACCCAGCGTCCCGCGCACAATAGCCCGCGCAATGGTATTGCCCATCGAACCGGCGACCGATTTGCCGATGCTACCGGCCATCTGGCCGACCACGCGATTGGTGACCGAGCGCGTGACCTCGCGGGTCACCCGCTGGGTGGTCGAAAGCCGCTCGCCGCGGGCGCGGCTGGTGCCGAACAGACCGCCCAGCATGCCGCCGATGCTGCCGAGCAGGCCGCCACCCGCCGCCGGCGCATTCGCCGCCTCGGCCTGCTGCTCGACGCGCTTCTGGAGCATTTCGTAAGCGGACTCGCTGTCCACGGCGTCGTCATACTTGCCCTTGACCGGACTTTTGGCGATCACCGCCTGCCGCTCCTGCGGCGAAATAACGCCCAGTCGCGCCGTCGGTGGTGCGATCATCGTGCGCTCGACCATTGAGGGTGTGCCCTTGCCTTCGAGGAAGGAGCACAAGGCCTCGCCTTTCGCCAATTCCGTGATGATCTGGGCGGTATCGAGTTTGGGGTTTGGCCGGAACGTCTCGGCTGCCGCTCGCACCGCCTTCTGATCGCGCGGCGTGAAGGCGCGCAGCGCGTGCTGCACCCGGTTGCCGAGCTGGGCCAAGACCTTTTCCGGCACATCGAGCGGATTCTGGGTGACAAAATAGACACCGACGCCCTTTGAACGGATCAGTCGCACCACCTGCTCGATCTTTTCGAGCAGCGCCTTCGGCGCGTCGGTGAAAAGTAGATGCGCTTCGTCAAAAAAGAACACCAGCTTCGGCTTGTCCGGGTCGCCGACCTCGGGCAGTTCCTCGAACAGTTCAGATAGCAGCCACAACAGGAAGGTCGCATAGAGCCGCGGATTTTCCATCAACTTGTCGGCGGCCAGCATATTGACAAACCCGCGTCCGTCACGGTCGGTACGCATGAAATCCTTGAGCGCCAACGCCGGCTCGCCGAAGAATTTGTCAGCGCCTTGGTTCTCAAGCACCAAGAGTTGGCGCTGAATTGCGCCGATCGACGTCTTCGAGACGTTGCCATAGGTCGTCGTCAGTTCTGACGCATGCTCGCCGACAAAGGCGATCATCGCGCGCAGATCCTTGAGGTCGAGCAATGGCATGCCGTGCTCATCGGCGACGCGGAACGCAATATTGAGCACGCCCTCCTGGGTGTCGTTAAGGTCAAGCAGCCGCGCCAGCAGCAACGGCCCCATTTCCGAAATCGTCGCACGGATCGGATGCCCCTGTTCGCCGAACAAATCCCAGAACACGACCGGATATTCGTCCGGTTGATAGGCGATTCCCAGGTCTTTGGCCCGTTTGACGAAGGCCTCCTTGGCCTCCCCGACCACGGCAATGCCGGAAAGGTCGCCCTTGATGTCGGCTGCGAAAACCGGCACGCCGGCGCGTGAAAATCCCTCCGCCATAACCTGCAAAGTGACGGTCTTGCCGGTACCGGTTGCGCCGGTCACCAACCCATGCCGGTTCGCGAGCGATAGCGTCAGAACCTCGGGCTTGCGACTTTGTCCAACAAATATCGTGGTTCCGTCATCCGGAATCGGCACTGCGCCTGCCATTGCTTTTGACTCCTGTTGCCCAACCGCCTCCGCCATGGCCCGTCTGCGGCGGTCCACCGCGAGCGACACGCTCTCTTATTACACCATTGTCGCAATCTCGATGACGCGGTCAATCGCGACCGGCTGTAAATTTGAACCGTGCATCAGCCTGGTGGCGGCAGCGAGACTTCGCGCTTGCTGCCATGCCGGAGCATGTGCGCTGCCTGGGCACAACCTAATAGCCGGCTCTACTGGAGTCCAAATGTTACGCTGCATCGCCTTCAACAAAATCTCGCCTCAACGCCGTCACAACTATTGCGATCGCCTGCAATAATGCAGTCAGCATTACGATATCGCGCGCGCGCAGAAAATTTGTGTAACCGCAAATCATTGTTGTTGCCTGTAAAATTCGCAAAGTGATGCAAAGATGCAACGCTCGGCAACTTCACGCATCGACCGTGCTTGTTTTACAAATCTTTGCAAGACAATATGTGGTTAACCTGTCGCAAGCGTGGGGCTGGTGAGGGGCAGATGGACGAATTGATTGCGCGACTTGTCGCCAAAGTTGGCGTCAACACCACAGCCGCGACAACGGCCGTCGGAATTATTCTGCAATTCCTGGCGAAGGAAGGCCCGGCGGACAAAATCAAACAATTGATCGATAAATTGCCTGGTGCTGCGGCTGCAATCGAAAACGCCCCACAGGACTCAGGTTTAGGCGGAATGTTCGGTGGCGGCGTTATGGCCGCCGGAACCCGCATGATGGCGGCTGGGCTTAGCATGGGGCAGGTCCAGGCCGTCACCCGTGAGACGATCAATTACGCAAGAGAAACCATCGGGGAGGACGCAGTCGGCGAGATCGTCGGCGCGATCCCCGGACTCGGCCAATTTGTGTGACGCCAAAGTAGCGGCGGTCAATTGGCGCGGGAGAAGCCGAGGAGAATTCGATGTCTTATCCAATAACCCACATCGAGGGGCTCGATGTGGACGAAATAAGGTCGCTCAGAAAGGTCGGCATTCGCACCACGGAGCGGTTGCTTGAGCAGGCCAAGAGTCCGAAGGGCCGCAAGCAGCTTGCGGCCCAAACCGATATCAGCGAGAAGCGCCTGCTGATGTTCGCCAATGCCTGCGACCATCTGAGAATCAAGGGCATGGGCCCAGGCTACGTGGCGCTGTTGCGCGAAGTCGGCGTCGATACCGTCCGGGAACTGCGCTACCGCAAGCCGGAGAACCTGGTCAGCGCCATGGCCGAGGCCAACCGGAAAAAGAAGCTGGTGCGCCTGCTGCCGTCGCCCAAATTGGTGGTCCGCTGGGTCGACCACGCCAAGAAGCTGTCCCTCAAGATCTCCTATAAGAAATAGCCGCTTAGTTATCGTTAACCGCTCCGCCTTCCCCCTGGGACAACAACGCGGCGCGGTTACGCTGTCTTGACACCGATCCCCGCGCGGGCGCAAAGCCTGCCCGTGAGCGATACCCACCCATCACATCCCGAGGCGCTGCGCGCGGCCGAGAACCCGCTGGCCAAGCTGTTGGCGCTTGGCCGCCCGATCATCATGGGCGTGCTCAACGTAACGCCCGACTCGTTCTCCGATGGCGGTCGTTTTTTCGAAACCGAACGCGCGCTCAGCCACGCCCGCCGGTTGGTGGCCGAAGGCGCCGATATTCTCGACATCGGCGCGGAATCGACCCGGCCTTATGGCAACGCCGTCGCGGTGTCGGTCGACGAAGAGCGTCGGCGGCTCGAACCGATCCTGCCGACCGTGGTCGGGTATGGCATCCCGGTGTCAATCGACACCATGAAGGCCGAAGTGGCCGAATGGGCAATCGGCGTCGGCGCCTGTATTGTCAATGACGTGTGGGGGTTGCAACGCGATCACGGCATGGCCGGCGTCGTCGCCAAGCACGGCGTCCCAGCGATCCTCATGCATAATCGCGATGCCGCAGACCCATCGATCGACATCATGGCCGATATTGCCGCCTTCTTCGCACGCTCGCTCGCAATCGCCGAAAAAACCGGGATCGCCCGCGACCGGATCGTCGTCGATCCCGGCATCGGCTTTGGCAAAACGCCGGAGCAAAGCATTATCGCCCTCGCCCGGTTGGCGGAGCTAAAATCGTTCGGGCTGCCGATCCTGGTTGGCGCTTCGCGCAAGCGCTTCATTGACTTCGTCGCTCCTGCTCCGCCCGACCGCCGGATCGGCGGCTCCATCGCGAGCCACCTCATTGCGGTTGAAAGCGGCGCCGCCATCGTTCGCGTTCATGATGTCGCCGAGACCGCGCAGGCACTGAAGATCTCCGCCGCCATCAAGAGGGCGACATGACCGATTTGATCCACGTGACCGGCCTGGCACTGCACGCCTTCCACGGCGTAATGGCGCATGAAGCCAAGGTGGGGCAGACGTTTTACATCGACCTAACGCTCGATATCGATCTTTCCCGGGCATCGCGTTCGGACAAGCTCGCCGACACCGTCGGCTACGATCGGGTCGTTGACGTGGCGAGCCGGGCATTCCGCGCCACGCGCTACCGGCTGGTGGAGGCGGCAGCCGGCGCCGTCGCCGACGGCATCCTCACAGCATTTCCGGTCGTCACATCGGTTCGCGTCATGGTTCACAAGCCGCACGCGCCTATTGCCGCGACCTTTGCCGATGTCGGGGTGACCATCGTCCGCAAACGGCAAGGCAATGGCTGAAGCGCTCATTGCGTTCGGCGGCAATATTGGCGACGTTCGTGCAACCTTCGATCGCGCGCTGGCCATGCTTTGCGATGGCCGCGAAATGCGGCTTGCCGCGCGCTCGTCGGATTACGCGACACCGCCCTGGGGCGTCGAGGATCAACCGGCATTCGTCAATTGCTGTATCGCGGTCGAAACCAGTCTCACGCCTGAAGCTCTGCTCGCCCGCGCGCAGGCGGTGGAACGCAGCTTTGGACGCAATCGCGCCAATGAGCATCGCTGGGGTCCGCGGACGCTCGACATCGATCTCATCGCCTATAACGATCTCACCATGGACCAGCCGGATTTGACCTTGCCGCATCCCCGATTGTTTGAACGCGCTTTCGTGCTACTACCGCTGAACGAGATTGCGCCAGATCGCGTGATCGCAGGCACCCGGCTGCGGGATGCGCTGACCAGGGTCGACGCGTCCAAAATCGTCCGGCTCCCCGCCCGTTAAGCGTTGGCCTAACGCCCATCGTCGTGCCATTTTGATCCTATGGCCGATACATTCAACGATCTCGCTTTTGCTGCCATGTTCCCGCCGGCAACCGACGCGCAATGGCGCAAGCTGGTTGACGGCGTGCTCAAGGGTGCCCGTTTCGAAGATCGACTGACCAGCAAGAGCGCCGACCGCCTCACCATCGAGCCACTTTATAACCGCGCGCCGAATGCCGCGTCGATCGCAGGCCGCACTGCCGGATCGCCATGGCAGGTGATGGCGCGCATCGACCACCCCGATCCGGATGCCTGCAATGCCGAGGTTCTGCATGAACTCGACCACGGCGCCGGCGGTTTGATCCTGATTCCGGCCGGCGCGATTGGCGCGTATGGCTACGGCCTGCCGCCGGATGCTATCGATCGCGCGCTGGCCGGTGTCCATCTCGATGCCGGAATCACCATCGCGCTCGAATTCAGCCCATACGCTCCCGACGCGGCGCTGGCGCTTGCCAGCTTGGTCGAGCGGCACAGGTTATCGCCATCGCATGTCGACATTCGCTTTGGCCTCGATCCCCTCGGCGCATTCGCGCTGCACGGCCGGTTGGGCGCGCCCTGGCACGAACTTGCACCGCGCTTGGCGGCCACCATCGCCGCGCTGGCGCAGCGTGGCTTCAAGGGGCCATTTGCGGTCGCCGACGGCCGGGCCGTGCACAATGCGGGCGGAACCGAAGCGCAGGAACTTGCATTCGCGCTTGCCGTCGCGGTCAGCTATTTGCGCGCCATCGAGGCCAACGGCATAGCGCTTGACGCGGCGCGCCGCATGATTGGCTTTCGCTTGTCCGCCGACGCCGATCAGTTTCTTACCGTGGCAAAATTCCGCGCCCTGCGGCAGCTTTGGCAGCAAGTCGAACAAAATTGCGCCCTCCCGCCGAGCCCTGTTCTCTTAGAAGCGGAGACCGCATGGCGCACGATGACCCGCGACGATGTCTATGCGAACATTCTGCGCGCGACCATCGCGGTATTCTCAGCCGGTGTCGGCGGCGCCGATAGCATCGCAGTCCTGCCGTTCACCGCCGCGCGCGGCCTGCCCGACCGCTTTGCGCGACGCGTTGCGCGCAATACGCAATTGCTCCTGCTTGAAGAAGCGGGTATCGCGCGAGTCAACGATCCGACCGCCGGGACTGGCTGGAGCGAGGACCTGACCGGCAAGCTCTGCCGCGCGGCCTGGGCTCTGTTCCAGGACATCGAGGCGGCCGGCGGCGCCGCTATCGCGCTTGAGCGGGGAATGATTCAAGACAGGGTGGCAACAGCGCGCCTCGCCCGCGAGCGTGCGTTAGCAGCCAAGGATGACGCGCTGATCGGCGCCACTGAGTATCCCGATATTGCCGATGTAGCGGTGCTCGATGTGGCGCGCGCCGTATTTGCGGGCCTACCAGCGGCGGTCACCGCCGCGCCGCTTGCGCCGGTACGACTGGCAGCCCCGTTCGAACGCGGATAAATTTCGTGGCCACATCGCAGCCCAGCGCCAAAGGAAACGCAATGACCCCATTCACCGCCGAAGCGGCGAACCCCGCCAGGCCACGCATCGCCCACGACGCAAGCTGCCGGTGCGGCATCTCGCGGCGCAAATTCCTATCGGGCGCGGCCGCCATCGGCGCCGCGACGCTGTCCGCCGGACGCGGCACGGCACAGGCCAAACCCCAACGCATTGACGTGCACCATCACATGTTGCCGCCGAAATATGTCGGCGAACGGCTTGCCGCCGGCGTCACCGCCGGCTCGGCGGCAATTGGCCAGTGGACGCCGCAGCGCTCGCTCGAACAACTCGACAAGAACGGCATCCAGACCGCGATGCTATCAATCTCGCAGCCCGGGCTCAAATTCGACGACATCGAAGGCACCCGCGGCATGCTGCGCTATACTAACGAATACGGCGCCGGCCTGGTGCGCGACCACAATGGCCGCTTCGGACTGATGGCGACATTGCCGCTGGCCGATATCGACGGCAGCCTGCGCGAGATGGAATACGCTCTCGACACCCTCAAGGCCGACGGCGTCAATCTGTTGACCAGCTACGGCAACCGCTACCCCGGCAATCCGCATTTCGATCCGGTGTTCGAGGAACTGAACCGCCGCAAAGCGACGGTGTTCTTCCACCCCAACATGCCAGCCTGCTGCGTCGGCCTCCTGCCCGATGTGCCCGGCCCCACCATCGAGTACCAATTCAACACCGCACGCGCGGTCACCAATCTGCTCTACACCGGCACGCTGACGCGCTTCCCCGACATTAAATATATTTTCTGCCATTCCGGTGGCGCGCTAATCCCGCAGATCGGCCGCGTCGTGCGCCATGCGACCGAGAACAAGAAGATTGCCGCCAAGATCCCAAACGGTCCCTGGGCCGAAATCAGGAAGCTTTATTTCGACACCGCCCAAGCATCCGACCCGTGGAATTTTGGCGCGGCGCGCAGCTATATGCCGATCACGCAGCTCCTGCTTGGCAGCGATTACCCTTTCATTCAGGTATCCGACACGGTCGATGCGCTGCTCAAGCTCGGCATGAGCGATGCCGACTTACGCGCGGTCACGCGCGACAATGCGTTACGGCTTTTTCCGCGCCTGCGGACGGCGTGACGGAGGCTTACTCCAGCCCGGCGGCGGCGCGTTGCGCTCACGTGTGATTGGCATCAAAGCGCGGTATTTGCGGGCAAAGCTGCGCAGACAGACCTCGCTCGAACCGAGCGGCCCGACATCATAGCCCGACGACGCCATGCCAGCCTGTACGCTGGCAATCAGCGCGGTGTCTTCTTTATTGACCTGCCGATTGATGCGCCAATTGAGATAGCGCGCCGCTTTCATCTCCCGGCGTGTATCCGGGTGCACATAGGCAATCTCCCGAATCATGGTGCTGGTCGCTGTAAGCGGCACGAACTGCATGAAATCGATCTGATCCGGATAGATGTCGAAGGCGACATTCGGCCAAAGCTTGAAATAGAGCCACAGCCGCTGCCGATCGGTCGGCAGATGCGGCACCGGCGGCAAAATCCGCTGGTACATGCGTTCGGATCGGTTTGCCGACGGCTGATTGCGCAGCGCGCCCCACATCTTGTCGACCCAGTCGCGCGCCTCGATGCCATAGCCGCGGCCGAACAGCCTTGTCAGGCCGGGATGCGCGACATTGATATGCAGCGAGTCGGAGTAGTTGTCGGCGATATTTTTCCAGTTGACCGCGCGCGGCCGCAGCGTGACGCGCCCAAGCGGCACCAGTTCTTCCATGCGGTAGGCGGCGATTTCATCCTCATAGGGCGACATCATCGCGGCGACCGACGGTCCATGACCGGCCAGCCGCACAAAAATGAAACCGTGATAGATCTCGTGCTCGACCGGCTTGAGCCCGTTAAGCGCTGGATCGAGCCCGACAAACGTATCCCGGAACGGGATGCCCGCGAGCTTGCCGCGCAGGTCATAGCTCCAGGCATGGTAGCGGCAGGTCAGCCGGAGATCGCAGTGGCCAGACGCGCCATCGAGCAGCCGCGACGCCCGATGCTGGCAAACATTGTGGAACGCTCGCACGACGCCGTCGTCGCCGCGCAGCACGACGATCGACTCGTTGAGAAAATCGAAGCTGTGCCAATCGCCCGGCTTCGGGATGTCGTTGACATGGCAGACCACCTGCCACGATGGCCGAAACACCCGCTCGACCTCATGCGCGAAAAATTCCGCGTCGTGATAGAGCCAGCCCGGCAGGCTGACGAACTCGTCCGGATCGGCGTTAGCACCGAACTGCTTGTTGGAAGGCAAGGCTTCGTTCATGGCCATGACCAATCAGATGGGGTCGCCGGAACGACTGTACAACGTTATTCGGTTATACTTGGTATTGTGACATCTGGCGGCATGTGGACTTATGCATAGCTCACTCTTGCATCCCAGAATTCCACAAAATTCATGATATCATTAAAGAAGCGGAACGCCGGAGCAAGCAGCGGATGACCATCAGCCGATGAGTGCCATTCCTGATTTCACAAGGGTCGCATTCCGCGAGTCCCCAACGCCACCGCCGGCGACCGCCGCCCCACCCTGGCTCACCCCGGAGGGCATCGCGGTCAGGCCGGCTTACGGTCCCGCCGACCTCGACGGCCTCGACTTCCTCGACAGTTATCCCGGAATCGCGCCGTTCCTGCGCGGTCCCTACCCCACCATGTACGTCACCCAGCCCTGGACCATCCGGCAATATGCCGGCTTCTCGACCGCCGAGGATTCCAACGCTTTTTACCGGCGCAACCTCGCAGCCGGGCAACGGGGGCTCTCGGTCGCCTTCGACCTGCCGACCCATCGCGGCTATGACAGCGACAATCCGCGCGTCGCCGGCGACGTCGGCATGGCTGGCGTTGCGATAGATTCGATCAACGACATGAAGACGCTGCTCGACGGCATTCCGCTCGATCAGATGAGCGTGTCGATGACCATGAACGGCGCGGTGCTGCCGGTGTTGGCGAGCTACGTGGTCGCCGCCGAGGAACAGGGGGTGCCGCAGGAGGCGCTCACCGGCACCATCCAGAACGACATCCTAAAAGAATTCATGGTGCGCAACACCTATATCTATCCGCCAAAGGCCTCCTTGCGCATCGTCTCCGATATCTTCGCCTATACCGCGGAGCACATGCCGAAGTTCAACTCGATCTCGATCTCCGGCTATCACATGCAGGAGGCCGGCGCGACCTGCGACCTTGAGCTTGCCTATACGCTCGCCGACGGGGTGGAATACGTGCGCGCGGGGCTCGCCGCCGGCCTCGATATCGATCGCTTCGCGCCACGGCTATCGTTTTTCTGGAACGCCGGCATGAATTTTTTTATGGAGGTCGCAAAGCAGCGCGCGGCGCGCATGCTGTGGGCCAGACTGATCAAACCGTTCGAGCCGAAGTCCGACCGCTCGCTGATGCTGCGCGCGCACACCCAGACCTCAGGCTGGTCGCTCGCCTCGCAGGACGTGTTCAACAACGTGGTGCGCACCATGATCGAGGCAATGGCGGCGACCCAAGGCGGCACGCAATCGCTGCATACCAATGCGCTCGATGAGGCGTTGGCGCTGCCGAGCGATTTCTCGGCGCGTATCGCGCGCAACACCCAGATTGTGTTGCAGCGCGAGTCCGGCACCACGCGCATCATCGATCCCTGGGGCGGCTCGTTTTATGTCGAGCGCCTGACGGCCGAATTGGCGCAACGCGCTTGGCGCCACATCCAGGAGGTCGAGGAACTGGGCGGCATGGCCAAGGCGATCGAGGCCGGGCTGCCAAAGCGCCGCATCGAGGAGGCAGCGGCACGCACGCAAGCGCGCATCGATGCGGGCCAGCAAGCGGTCATCGGCGTGAATATACACCGGCCGGAGCATGACGCCGCGGTCGAACTGCTGCGGATCGATAATGCCGCGGTGCGGCAGGCGCAGATCGAGAAGCTCGCCAAGCTCCGACGTGAGCGCGATCCCGAGGTGGTCGCGCAGACCCTGGCCGCGCTCACCCGCACTGCCGGCGGCGGCAACGAAAATCTGCTGGCGTTGGCGATTGACGCTGCGCGCGCGCGCGCCACGGTCGGGGAGATATCGGCCGCACTTGAACAGGTCTATGGCCGCCACCAGGCCGAGGTAAAGGTCAACCCGGGCGTCTACCGGCGCGAACCTTGCGTGTCGGAGGCGGTCGAGCGCATGCGCAAAAAAACCGCAGCGTTCCTTGCGGCGCAAGGACGCCGGCCGCGCATTCTGGTCGCCAAGACCGGGCAGGATGGCCACGATCGCGGACAGAAAGTGATCGCCTCGGCATTCGATGACCTTGGCTTTGAGGTCGTCATCGGCCCGCTGTTTGCTACACCTGAAGAAGCGGCGCAGCAGGCCGTCGATGCCGATGTCCATATCATCGGCATCTCGACGCTCGCGGCCTCCCACCTCACCCACATCCCCGCGTTAAGGACCGCGCTTGAACGGCTCGGTCGCGACGACATCATGATCGTGGTTGGCGGCGTCGTGCCACCGCAGGACTACGACGCCCTTAAGCGCGCCGGCGTCGCGGCGATCTTCCCGCCCGGGACCGTGGTCGCCCAAGCGGCCGAAGGGGTCCTGCAATCGCTCAATCAACGGCTCAGTCATCCAAGGGTTGCGGAATAATCGGGAGCAACCATGAACGTCCGTGCTAAGGTTATTGCCAATCCGATTAACGTCTTTTTCCGCTCACTCGCGCGAGCGCGGCTGCCCAGGACTTGTACCTTTTGTCACGCGGCCCCCGCTGGATTTGCCCCGACCCAATCGTAGGCGAAAACAGCAGATGACGATGAACCGCAGGTCGGTTTAGAGGCTCTTATGCGCAGGCTCATTCCGCCGTCCGCTGCCGTCATACTGTGTTTGTTGTTGACAGGCTGCTTTACGTCAGAATTGCCGAAGTTTCCCCTCTCCTCGGCGGTCGCTGCATTTGGAAACGGCGGACGTTACGGCGTTTTCGAGCATGTCGGTAACGGCAAATACATCAAGCGGCGAACCGTGATGGTGACGCCATCGCTTGATGGCAGCTACGCCTTTGTCGGTGAAAAGAGCACGCTGCTGATTTCATTCCACAATGTCGGCAATAATGTCATCGTCGGCCAATCCAAGCCGGGCAACAATCGCAACGCCTATATCTATCTGATCCTGGCCAGGAAGGGTAAGGAGACGTTCCTGTACCTGCCGCAATGCGAGGCGCAGGATACCGCCCTGCTGTCTGCCCACGGCATAACATTTCGCGACCCGTTCGAGTGTTCGATCGATGGCGTGAGCAATCCCGCCAGGCTGTTTGCCACGCTTTCGGCCGGCGAACCGAACTCAAAAATGGTCCCGGAATGATCATGCCCCGCCAGTGTCCCGATTCCGAAGTTCGTATCATCATGCAACGCGCTCAGTAACGAACTTCGGAATCGAAGGACACTGGCAACTCCTTGAATCGAGTGTGGCTTTGGTTCAGAAGTCCGCATTTCCGACTCGCCGCGAGAATGATGCGGATTTCTGAACCGCCACACTCGCGCGGGGCATGATGTCGCTCTCATAGCGGTCGACCAAGCGCGACGGCTATTGCGCCGCCTGTTGCGCCGGACGCGGCTTATCGACAATGCCGCGCGCATGGCGGACCACGTAATCCGCGACAATCGCATGCGCCTCCGCGGTCGGATGGATCGCACCGCTATAGAGCCCAGCATAGGCCGGCTGCAGGATATCGAACGCCGACACCCCTTCACGGTGGGTATGCGCGGTGAGGAACGCATCATTGGGCGTGCGGAACAGCCGCCAATGGCGCGCATAGGGTAGCGTCGCCGCCGGCGAATACGGCCGGAATTCATCTGCCCCGGGCGACCGGCGGGGAACGCGCATATTGATGCCGTCGGCCAGCGCACGCTTCGGATCGCGCGCACAAATGCCGCGCTTGGTGAACTCGGGGACATGGTCGGTGATCAGCTTAAAACCCGTTCCCGAAGCGCCGGTGGCAAGATTGCCCGGACAACTGCGGCCGCGTCCATTGGCAATGCATTCGAGCCGCCCAAGGAACTCGTCAAGGAAATCCGCGGTTTCCTTCAGCCGCCCGCGATGCAGCTGCAATCCCGGATGGACGTCAAGGCCGAGCGTCGGCTGCGCGCCGCAGAGTGCGCCGTTCTCGTCATACTGGATCGGCTCATAGGTGGTCTGCAGCACGCGCGGAGGCTCGATGCCGAAGCCCTGCTGCAGCGCGTCCTTGAGCACTTTCATGCGCTCATCGAGCACTTCGAGATAGACCCGCGAAACCTGCGGACTGAAGCGGATCGACGAACCGACCCAGGCCGCAATCGGCGCGAAGTCCGCCGCGCTCTCGGTCATGGAATAGGCCACCAGGCCGCCAAAGCCGACGTCATTGCCGCCAATCGACATCATCACCATGTCGATCGGCCGCTTGCGCTGGTCGGGCGGACACCAACTCTTGGTGACGTTCTGCGTGGAAATGGAGGTGTTGCCTGCAGAATACATCGGCAGCGCATAGGTCGACTGCCGCCGCGCATCGCTGCGGCACAACAGCTCGGTCAACTGGTCAAGCTGCGCACGAACTTTCTTACCATTCGGCTCACTAAAGCCTTGGCGTGGGTCCATCTCCAAGAACAGCCCATTGGCGATCTCGGCGCCCGAGCAGGTGAAGGTCGCGAGCGTGATCGAGCGGTGCCGGTTTTCCAACGCAAGCTGGAGGCCGACCCGAATCGGATAACCATATTGCGAGCGATGGCAATCATTACTCAGCCATTGCGCGCTGGCGCGATCGAAGGCAGTGCGGAACTCCGGCGACGACAGCCGCAAAAACCGCTCGGCAAGCTCATCCTCCATCAGTCGCCGCGGCAATACCTTGGGATTGGTTTTCGGGTCGCTCGACGAAAGCCCGAAGCCTTTGACCGGCGGGATTTCGGGCTGCGGGCCCATCGCAACTTCGTCCTGCAGCAAAGTAGGATCGTAGACCATCTCGCGCGACGGGCTGAACTGGACCGGCCGGTCGGGATTGCTTTCGCCGGACGCGAATGAATCACCCAGCGCAACGATGAAGAGATCCTCGACAACAACGTCGCGCTCGGCGAACTGCCTGCCGTCGGGCAACGTCACCGCAACTGACACCCCGGAATTCGCGGCATCGCGCGAATAGGGAACACGCGCAATTGTCAGCCGGTTGTTGCAAGCCTGCTTAAGGGTCTCAACCTTACCGCCGGTCCGGCGCGGACGCCACATCCAGGTGCAGTCGCCACTCACCCCCGCGAGCTTCTCGGGAGCAATTGCAATCGAAACCGTATGCGCTTCAGGCAGAACATAGTCTTCGCGGGCACGCCCCCAGGAGTACACGCGCTCGCAGGTCGCGCTGTAGCGGCGCGGCCGCGCATTGCGATCGTAGCAGGTGTCGCTCAGCGTCTGGGCCGCCCAGCCGAGGCGACTTTGCTGATACCGCTTGCCCGCAGTCGCCGCGCAGCGATCGGGCGTTGAGGAATCCTTACAATCCGGATCGTTCAGCCGGCGCTCGGTGCGCCAGACCACGTCGCGCGGCATCTCGCCCTTGCCGCGGGCCGCATTAAAGGCGGCTTCATGCAAAGCGAACGAGCGCGTACTCTTGAAGAATCGAAACGGATTCTCGACCTGCCACTGCAGGTCCTGGGCTTGTGTCGTGGAAATACCGCATATAGCGAGGATAGCGGCAGCCGAAACGGCCGCCGACAGCGAATGTCGACCCATAAGTCCCTCCGCCGCCCCCACAGGGAGGCATGATACATATTTTGTCGTATGGAACAGCTGAAAAGTTCAAATTTAAACATGATACCGCCAGAAAATTTCGCTTGGACAGCACATGCTTTTGAATTCACATAAAAAAATGACCCGATTCCGGTCCACAGGCGCTGCCCGCGCCGCCCGACAGGCCTGGCTGGCACTTATCCTGTGCCTGGGCCTCACAACCTCTGCGTGCGTCAGTTCCACGGAACCCATCCTAAGCGATGGTCACGCGCTACTCGGCGATGGCGGACAGATTCATCTTTTCGATGTCCAGGAGGGCGCCACCCGCAACCCGCGCACCCATCAGTTCCAGTGGGCTGGCCGGCGCTACACCGCGCGCGGCCGCCCGATCGAGGTCAGCGATTTCACCGTGCATGCCTATGAAGGTCGTTACCTGATCGTGCAGGCCAGGGCGCAACGGCCGCCACGACCCTATTTCTACGCACTGGCGCGCAGAATCGCGGACGGGGTCTACTTGGTGTTCGCAATCAATCCCAACGACGCGACCGACACCGCGCGCACCCGTTTTTGCATTAAGACCGGCGATACGCCCTGCCGCATCGAAACGCCGGAACAGTTGTTTGCCTTGGCTCGCGCGACCGCGGCAAAAGAACCGGAACACGGCAAGCTCGCGGTCCTGGTACGGCCCCGGCAGCGCTGATGCCGCTTTTCGATTTGACGATCCTGATCGAGTTTGCTGCGAGCACTGCAGGACCTTCAAATCGGCGGCACTGCGAACAGCACCGATCATCGGACCTATGAACATTCTCCTCACCGGGTTTGGGCCGTTTCCGGGCGCACCGTTCAATCCAACTGCGCAGCTGGTTGAACGGCTCGATCGCAACCGCCGGCTGGCACTTCTTAGCGCCAAGCGCACATCGCATGTTTTCCGCACGAGCTACCAAGCGGTCGACGACGACCTGCCCAAACTCTTGGCGCGCACCAAGCCCGACATTCTTTTGATGTTTGGACTTGCCGGACGCAGCCGCAACCTGCGCATCGAAACGCGCGCGCGTAACGCACTCAGCCGCCGGCTCCCCGATGCAGCGGGACGCAGGCCAACGGCCCGAACGATCGCTCCGGGCGCCGACGCAACCCTGCCACTGCGCGCGGCGGCACAGCGGCTCATCCGGGCGGCGCGGTCGGCCGGTGCCAACGCCGCACCCTCGCGCGACGCCGGCCGCTACCTCTGCAACTATCTGTGCTGGCGCGCCGCCGAAGCCGCCGCGCGACCGGGTGGGCCAAAAATCGCCGCTTTCGTGCATGTGCCGATGGTCCGCGCAACCAACTGCCGGCGTGGCGAACCGCTAAGCTTCGATCAACTCGTCCGCGCGGGCGAAGCCATTGTGCGCGCCGCGATCACCGCGGCACGGATAACGTGACGCTCAAACATCACGATAATGTCATTGCGGACTGTGAAGTCGACCGCCATATTTTTGTCTGACCGCAGGTGTTCCAAAATCCGCCCTATGCGCATCATCACGCTTCGCAGGCTTCTTATCGGCCTCGCCGCCCTGTTCCTGTTGCCACTCACCGCGCGGACCGTCGTTTACTCATTGGAAGACCACCCGGCGAGTTTTCGCGCCGCCAACTGGGACAGCGTTGGGATGCTGCCAAACGCCGCCGCCGATCACGACGCGCGGTTGCTGATCTTCACTGGCCGCACCGCCCGCTGGAAGGGCATTTTCTCGGTCCATAGCTGGGTCGTCTTCAAAACCGAAGGCGCAACGGCCTGGATCCGCTACGATCTGGTGGGTTGGGGGCAGCCGATTCGCAAAAATGCCTGGGCGCCGGACGCGCGTTGGTACGGCGACGCGCCGCGTGTCGTCATCGATGTCAAAGGCGCCGCTGCGCAAGCGCTGATCCCGGCCGTGGAACGCGCCATTGCTGACTACCGATACCGCAATCATGGCGACTATCGCATGTGGCCGGGGCCAAACAGCAACACCTTCGTCGCCGCTATTCTGAGCGCCGTGCCCGCGCTCGCGACGACCTTGCCACCGAACGCCATCGGCAAAGACTTTCGAAACGGATTTTACGCCGGCCAGACCGACAGCCGCACCGGGGTCGAGCTGTCGCTGTCGGGCGTCGTCGGAATTAAGCTTGGATGGATCGAGGGCGTGGAGTTGAATATGCTCGGGCTCGTCGCGGGCCTGGATCTGCGGCATCCAGCGCTGAAGCTGCCGGGCTTCGGCCGCGTCGGTGTCGATAATGGCAGCGCGCTCGCCGCGCCGACCGTCGCACGGTAATCCCGTTCACATTTACTTGTGAATCCACGTCGGATCGGGACTATGCGCACAGACTTCTCTAGACTGCGCCAATGCGCGATACCTTACCGCTTCTCGATCAAATCCTGTTCCCGCCGATTCGGCGCAGTCGCCCCGATACATTGCAGATCAATGTCGGCTATCGCTGCAATCAAACTTGCGTGCATTGCCACGTTGACGCGAGTCCCTACCGCACAGAGGAAATGTCGCCGGAGCTCGCCGACCTCGCGCTAGAATTCCTCAAACAACAAAAAATCGCGACCCTCGACATCACCGGCGGCGCGCCGGAACTCAATCCGCAGTTTCGACCGTTGGTGAGCGGCGCCCGCACGCTCGGCGTTCGTGTCATCGACCGTTGCAATCTCACGATACTCGAACAGCCAGACCAAGCGGATCTTGCCGCTTTCCTGGCCAGCGAACAGGTCGAAGTAACCGCATCGATGCCCTGCTACCTTGAGGATAATGTCGACCGACAACGCGGCAGCGGTGTCTTTGCAACCTCGATCCGAGCCCTGCAACGGCTCAACGCCCTCGGCTACGGCCATGACGGCAGCGGCCTGGTGCTCAACCTCGTCTACAATCCGCAAGAAGCGTCACTCCCGCCGCCGCAAGCAGCGCTCGAGGCCGACTACAGGCGCGTGCTCGGCGAGCGTTATGGCGTGGCATTCAATCGACTTTTCGCGCTTGCCAATATGCCGATCAAGCGTTTCGGCGCGATGCTGGCGATCAAGGGGCAATTCGATCGCTATCTCGGCGTACTACGCGATGCGCATGTCGCCGCCAATCTCGATCATGTGATGTGCCGCAACTTGATCTCGGTCGATTGGCAGGGGATCATCTACGACTGCGACTTCAACCAAATGCTCGACCTTCCGCTCACCCATGGCGGACGAACGCGCATCCACCTTGCCGACCTGCTCGACCGGGACCTCGCCGGCAACCCGGTCCGCGTCGCCGGTCATTGTTACGGTTGCACCGCCGGGCAGGGATCGAGCTGTGGCGGTGCGCTTGCAGCGGCGGAATAATTTTCCGTGGCGATCACACGGCTTTCCATTGTCATCCCGGTGCTGAACGAAGGCGACGGTATCGCCTCCGCGCTCAACGCGCTGACCGAACTGCGCCAGGACGGCGTTGAACTCATCGTGGTCGACGGTGGCAGCCAGGACGCCACGGTGCAGCGCGCGCAGGCGCACGCAGATCATGTTATCGCGGCGCCACGCGGACGAGCATTGCAGATGAATGCCGGCGCCGCCAAAGCCTCCGGCGATGTCCTATTGTTTCTGCACGCCGATACCCGGCTACCGCGCGAAGCCGTAGCGCTGGTGTGTGGCGGACTGGCCCGCAATGGCCGAAATTGGGGGCGCTTCGACGTGCGGATCGCTGGGCGGCATCCGGCACTCCGGCTTGTCGCATCGATGATGAACTGGCGCTCGCGCCTCACCGGAATTGCGACCGGGGACCAGGCGATTTTTGTTCGGCGCGCGGCATTTTACGCCGCCGGCGCATTTCCCGAGATTCCCCTGATGGAGGACATCGCGCTGTCAAAGCGCCTCAAGCGCGCGGATCGTCCGCTGTGCCTGAA
The DNA here is from genome assembly GCA_022841625.1 of Xanthobacteraceae bacterium. GTDB lineage: Bacteria > Pseudomonadota > Alphaproteobacteria > Rhizobiales > Xanthobacteraceae > VAZQ01. The sequence goes on along the minus strand of JALHRD010000004.1, from coordinate 140,665 downwards.
AGAGTGCGTCGTCACATCCGGCCGACGGTGGGAAGCCCACGGCATCGTCCCAACGATCGTCTTGATGTGGCGGTTGCGGCTCGCCTATTTCTTCGGCGCCAATCCGGCAACACTGGCACGGCAATATGGATATGACGAAGGCTGAGCCAACCGCGATCGCAATATTGGCCAAAGCGCCGGTCGCAGGATTTGCCAAGACGCGGCTCATTCCGGCGCTAGGCGCCGACCGCGCCGCGCGGCTGCAAGCGCGGCTGACCGAACGGATTGTCGACACCGCATGCGCCGCCAGCATCGGCCCGATTACGATATGGACGTCGCCAGACGAAACCCACCCGACGTTTCAAGCGCTGCGCAGCCGCCATGATATCGCGCTGGCCCGCCAGCCCGACGGTGATCTTGGCGCCCGCATGCTGGCCGCGCTCGCAGCGTCGACTGGTCCCACACTTGTCGTTGGCGCCGATTGTCCCGCCATGACGCCGATGCATTTGCGCAAGGCGGCCAAACTCCTGCGCAATGGCTGCGATGCCGTGATTTTTCCGGCCGAGGATGGCGGCTACGTCTTGATCGGCATGCGCCATCCCGTGCCGGCATTGTTTACGAAAATGCCATGGAGCACTGATGCAGTGATGGCGGAAACCCGTCAGCGTATGCGCCACCACCGCCTCAGCTGGCAGGAACCGGCAACGTTGTGGGATGTCGATCGGCCCGAGGACTTGCCGCGGCTGCGCGGCCTCGGCCTATCGGATGAGTTTTCACACTGATCTAACTCAGCCGGATCAACACCAATCCGCAAACAATCAGAAATGCGGCGGCGACCCGCGGCAGCAACAGCGGCTCCTTCAAAAACACCACAGCGATGATCGCTCCAAACAACACGCTGGTCTCGCGCAAGGCGCCGACCAGCGCAATTGGCGCGACTGTCATCGCCCAGATCGCAATTCCGTAGGATGTCACCTGCATCGCCCCGCCGCCCAGACCCAGCCCCCAATGCTGCGACATCGACGCAAAGATCCCGACCCCACGCCGGGCCAGCCCATACAGCGCCATTGCGATGCCAATGCCGAAAAACATCGTGGCGGTGTAGGCATGCGCGCTGCCGGCGCGGCGCGCACCGATGCCGTCGACGACGGTATAAGCGCAGATTGTCACCGCGGTCAGGAGGGCAAAACCGATGGCGCGCCGATCCAGTTTCGCAAGATCGCGGCTGGCGCGCAGCGACAGCAGCAAAACGCCTGCGGCCAGTACGACAATGCCGAACCAACCCAGGAGCAAAAGGCGCTCGTCAAGTAACGCAGCCGCCGCCAAGGCGGTCATCAATGGCGCCGCGCCGCGCGCCAGCGGATAAACCAACCCCATATCGCCGGCGACATAACTTTCAATCAAGGCCGCAAAATAGACAAGGTGGATCAACACCGAGGCGATAATCCAGGACCAGGCTGGATCGTGTGGCAATCCGGTGAACGGGAGCATTGCCAGGCCGACGGCGGCTGCGCCAATTGAAATCGAGATCGTGGTCGCGAGCGGGTCGAGCCCACGCTTGACGGCGGCATTCCAGCCGGCGTGACACAATGCGGCAAACAGCACCGCAACAAAGACGAATGTGTCCATGCGGGACGACCAATCAGTCGCGGTAGCACGCGCCCGGCCAGGTCTTCGGGTCGGCACGCGCGTATTGCTTGGGTCGCGCGACCGATGCGCCAAGCGCCGCGGCTGCGTGCCAGCCCCAATGCGGATCGTCGAGAAACGCCCGCCCCAGCGCCACCATGTCGGCTTTGCCGTCGGCGACAACCGCTTCGGCCTGCTTCGGGGTCGCGATCAAGCCGACCGTGCGGGTTGCGATCCCGACCTCATGCTTCACTTTTTCGGCGAACGGCAGGTTGAACCCAGGCGTCGGCGCGCGCTGCGCCTCGGCGGTGATTGCGCCCGACGACACGTCGACATAGTCAAAGCCCGCGGTCTTGAGCGCGCGCGCAAACACCACCGCATCGTCGACCGTCAACCCGCCTTCGACCCAATCGGTGCCGGTGATACGCGCGCCAACCGGCGTCGCTTTCGGCACCTCGGCGCGCACTACCCGCGCGACTTCCAGCGGGAAACGCATGCGCCCTTTCAGCGTGCCGCCATATTCATCGTTGCGCCGGTTCGACAGGGGCGAGATGAAACTATGCAGCAAGTAACCGTGCGCCATGTGCAGCTCAATGGCGTCGAAACCGCACCTTACGGCGCGCCGCGCCGCCATGGCAAAGGCTGCGCGAACACTGTCGATGTCCTCCTGCGTCATCGCCCGCGGCGCCGCCCAATCGGCGCCGAAGGGAACAGCGGACGGCGCAATGGTCTGCCATGGATCGGGCGCTGCGGTGCCGCCCTGCCCGCGCGCCTCCCACGGCATGCGCGCGGAGCCCTTGCGCCCGGCATGGGCAAGTTGGACGCCGATTTTAGCGGTGCCGATCCGGTGGCAATGGTCGACGACGCGGGTGAGCGCCGCCTCGCAGGCATCGGAGTAAAGACCGAGACAGCCATGGCTGATGCGACCGCGCCGCTCCACATCGGTCATTTCGGCGATCACCAGGCCGGCGCCGGAATTGGCGAGCGAGCCGAGATGGGTCAGATGCCAGTCGGACGCCACGCCGTCATTGGCGCTGTACTGACACATCGGGGAAACCACAATCCGGTTGGCAAGCTCGAGATCGGCAAGCCGAATCGGCAAGAACAGAGCGCTGACCATGAAATCTCTACAATGCTGAAGCGATACAACGACACTCAGGCCGCATCGCGCTTTGCGCCTAGCGCTTCGATCTCCGATAGGACCTGCTGGTGTTGTTCTACGACTTCCGTCCAGCGCTCGCAAACCGCCGTAACGGCCCGCATTCGCTCCAACAGGCGGTCCTCCTCGTAATAGCGGCGCCAACGTCCGCTTCGGTGGAGTTCGGCAAGATAGTCCCTACGCTTCTCCGCAAGATCGCGCCATTTCGCGGCGGTCTTGCCAAATTCGCTGAATGCAGGCCGGTCGGTCATGGTCGGGGGTAAGCGCAATCATTCCGCCAAGTGGCGGCGCAAGAGCCTGATGGACGCGTTCAATCAACTTCAGGGGACGCATCGCTCGACCAAACCAACCGATAAGCTGCTCCTCAGGACTAGGGACTAAATCCTTACTACCATCGGCTTATTCCACAGGCCGCCATGATTCGCCTAGCTCAGAAATTGCCGCAAATGCCGCAGCCGGCCCCGCGAAGCCACCTTCGCCATCGGGCAGCCTGACACGTCAGGAAACCTCTGACATGGCGCGCGGGAACTCACGCCAATCTAATTTGCCAACTTAGGATAATAGCTTTTGCTTGTTGGGCCGCTGTGGGGCGCGCGACAACCGATGAGCAATTTGGAACCGAGCAGCTTCAGACCGGAGGCCGGTAAAGCCGACGTTCTGTCCGGCGGTCTCCGACGGTCCAGCCCAGAATTGCCCGCCAGCCACTTGGCAGCATCACATGCCCCGGCGAGAGCGAGCGAGCCGGCTCCCTTCGAAATCCTGTTGGGTGACTTTGGAGAACAACTGAAGAAACACCAGCTTGCATTCACGCCATCGCACCGAAAAGTATCAGCCCGTCGAAACATCTATATGCGCGGCGAGGCCACCGAGGACACCTTTGTCGTATGCGAAGGCTGGGCCTGCCGCGTTGCGAGGCTTTCCGACGGCCGCCGTCAAGTCTTATCGTTTCTACTGCCGGGCGATTTATTTTCCGCGGTTTCCGCGTTTCAGCAAAGCATGGCGTTCCATGTCGAGGCCATCACGGAAGTCCGTTATGGGTCGATCAAGAATGCGGAACTCCGGAGCAAGGTGGCCGGCGACCCTCATCTGCTCGATAGTTTCATGAAAATGTGTATCGCCGAGAACAATGCCGCCTATCAGAGGCTCGCCGATCTCGGCCAACGCTCCGCGGAAGAAAAGATCGCCTCGCTGATCCTACAATTGATGGAACGGCTGGGCGCACGCGGCATGGTGCACAACCTCACCTTTGAATTCCCTCTGCGCCAACTGCAAATCGCCGACGCCGTCGGTCTCACGCCGGTTCACGTCAACCGTGTGATGAATATGCTGCGCCTTTCAGGCCTGATCGATATTCAGAAGGGCAGCCTGACAATTCTCGATTTGTCGCGGCTTCAGCGTGCCGCCGGCCTGAAATAACGATCTCGCCCCAGGCGGGAAAGACGTCGCAAGCGACACCGAGCGCGCCGGCGCGAATCACAACCGAAAGGGCGCCCCGCGCTGCCGGCGGAGGGCAACCTGCGATAGTTATCAACATTAATTTATCGTATTTTTTTAAATAAATTCTTTTCATATCAATAATTTATCCAATCATATACGCGCGACGCCCCTTACGTCCACGCGTCATCAATGACGTCGAGCGAGGTTGTGATAGGTCAATACTTCAATTTCCGGAGCAACCTTGCGTAATCGAACGTTTAAAGGCGGCGGCGACGTGATCCGCGTTTTGCTCGCAGCGGTGATCTTGCTGGCGCTCGTTCCCGGCCTGCTGTTTGCCGCGTGGTATGCAGGTAGCTGGTCGAATGCCGCGCGCGAAGAAATCGAAGCCCGCGCCGTGCGCAACTTGCGAAGCGTTGTCCAAACGCTCAATCGTTCCATGAACGACACGCAGCGTATGCTCACGGCGCTGGCCAGTTCCCCACCCTTGCAAGCCGGGGATCTGCAAGGATTCCATCGCCAAGCCGTTCAAGCCTCCACGGAATTGGGCGTTTACATTTCATTGCGCGACCTGCAACGCGATGAACTGGCGGTCCATACCGCTTTTGCATTCGACGCCTTGGTGGCACCGAAAGCATCACCGATCGTAACTCAGACCGCACGAAACGTGCTCGCTACAAGGGAACCGCAAGTTTCCGGCGTCTTTTTCGGCCAGCTACAGAAAATGGCCGTTACAATTACGATGGTTCCGATCAATCGCGAGACGGAACCGCGCTATGCCGTTGCGCTCGTTCAAAGCACCGACGCCGTCGCCGGCATTTTGCGCGACTTGGATTTGGGATCGGATTGGGTTGCAACCGTCATCGATCGAGAGGGTCGAACAGTTGCGCATTCGGCAAAACACGACGATTACACCGGCCAGATCATTCCAGGGACCCCAAACACAACCGATCGCGCCGCGCCACCCGTCGGCCGGCTTGCCGGAACACTCCACGATGGGACGCCCGCAACCTATTTCTACGAGCGCTCGTGGGTCACCGGATGGACCGCGGCGGTCGCGGTTCCCGATCGCGCACTCGCAGCGCCAACGAGATTGGCGCTGAGTTGTCTGGCGGCTTTCAGCGTCTTCATTCTGCTCATTGCCGCCGCCGCCGCGCGCAAACTGGAGCGATGGCTCGCAACCAAATTGGGCGCCTTGCAAACCGCTGCCATCGTCGAGCGAAGGCTAAGCCAACAACAGTTTCAGACGATTGCCGAATCCGCATCGGATGGCATTGCCGTCATCGATAGCCAGGGCTCCATTGTCTATCTCAACGCACCGGCTGAGCGGATATTCGGCTACAGTCGCGACGGACTGATCGGCCAGTCGGTTGATATGCTTTTGCCTGCAAGATTCAGATCCGCCGAGCACCGACAAAATCGCGAGGCCGCGCCGCTTGCAAGCGTAGTCGGCACCGGCGCAAAGCCCAGCTGGCTCCGCAAGGATGGCACAGAATTTTCAATCGATATCCGCGCAAGCACTATCAAGACGAGCGCGGGCGAACTGACGATCGTTACATTTGTTGACCACACTGCGCAGGAACTTGCAAAAAGCCGTCTCTCCGAGATCCTCGGCGAACGCGACGAACTCCAGCGTCGCCTGATGCAGGCGCAGGAACGAGAGCGGGAACGTCTTGCGCGGGACCTGCACGACCAGACCGGCCAATTCGTCGTAGCCGCCATGATGGAATTGAAATCGCTCGAACCATTGGTCAGCGATACCAGCCGCGATCGAATCCACAGCCTCCATGACAAGCTCGGCAATATGAGCAAAGTCCTCCACCGCATCGCCCAAGAACTGCGGCCCGCTTCCATCGATGACGTCGGCCTGATCGATACCCTTGCCGGTCACGTGACGGAATGGGGCGCACATTTTGGCATCGCAGCGGATTTCTTTTGCGGCAACAAACGAGTCAATCAGCTCTCGAACGAAGTCAGCACCGCCGTCTATCGGACGGTTCAGGAGGCGCTAACAAATGTCGCCAAACACGCCAAACAGCCGACATTCGTCAACGTTGTCATCGACCTCGATGGGCCGGAACTGCGCCTGATAATCCAAGACAATGGCTGCGGCTTCGATATCGAGTCCTTGCAGCAGACCAAGAATAGGAACCGCGGCCTCGGCCTCGCCGGCATGCGCGAGCGCCTATCGCTGATCGGCGGCGGGCTCGAAGTAGAATCAACAGTCGGTGTCGGCACTGGCCTGTTCGTTCGCATTCCACTGGAGCGGGAGATCATGGTTGCGTGATTGAAAAGAAACGTATCCTGCTTGCGGACGATCATCCGGTCGTCGTTGTGGGGCTGCGCACCCTCATTGAAACCCAGGACGATCTGGAGGTCGTGCGCACCGCCGCCACCGGGCTGGAAGCGCTCAGGCAGATTCGCGAGACCGCACTCGACCTCGCCATCGTCGACATTTCGATGCCCGCGCTATCGGGTATCGGCTTGTTGCACCGCCTTGCGGAGCAGACTGCCTCTATTCGCGTTTTGATATTCTCGCAGCACGAAGATCGCGCCCATGTGAACCACGCCCTGCGTGCGGGAGCACGCGGATACATGCTGAAACGGAACGTCCTCGAAACTGCCATCCCGGCAATTCGCGCGGTGCTGGCCGGCGGCATATATATCGACCCGGCGATCGCCAAGCACGCACTCAATTCAAGAGCGGACACGACGCGCCCGACTGAGTCCGAAGCGGGCACATCGATGCTGACCGACCGGGAAGATTCCGTCCTGAAGTTCGCCGCTAGGGGCTATTCAAATAAGGAAACTGCAAGCAAACTCGACATCGGCGTGAAGTCGGTCGAGACCTACAAGGCGCGCGGTATGGAAAAGCTCGGGCTCAAGACCCGCGTCGAACTCATTCGCCACGCGCTTGTGCGCGGATGGCTCTCCGACGTTTAGACCATGATCCGATTCCATTGAATCGGATCATGGTCTAACTTCGTTGGTTGAGCATAATCTTTTCCGAAAGCCGGTTGCCCCTTTTTGGAATTATGTTCGAGCAATTCGCCCACGGTAAACGACACCGCGGACGCGATGAATGATGGCCTCAAGGCAATTATCGCACAACGAGCGCCGGTACCTTGCTATGCGCATGAACTTCATTGGCCTGACTGCCAAGTAAGGCGCGGCCAATGCCACGGCGGCCATGCGATGCCATCACTATCAAGTCGCAACCCTTGTCCGTTGCAGTCGTGACAATGCCCTCTGCGGGATGTTGGTCTCGCACATGAATCAGCTCGCACGCGATGCCGTGCGACTTGGCGATTTTCGCCTCCCCGTCGAGCGCTCCCTTAGCGGCCGCGGCGGTCAGTTCTTCGTCCTGGCCAACCGGATTAAGGTCCCCGTGACGGGCCGCCCGCCCCATATCCAACGCGGACCAGGCTTCGGTCACGGCGACCACGATCACCGGAGCATTCAGGGCTTTTGTCAGTGAAACGCTTTGCTTAACTGCTTTGTTCGCGAGCGTCGAACTATCGGCTGCAACGAGAACGCATCGGCATATGGTGCCCCCCGTTCACAACAAGAAGATCGCAAGCAGTCGCGGCAACGGCCGACCGCGCGCTGCCTTGAATCAAAGTCATGCATGCCCGGCCAAACGCGAATTGATTCAAATCAAGGACCCGACCGGGAGGTCTCACCATCATTAGTTACCAAATTCAACCATCGGGAGGCCCGCGATGCTGAGGCAGGAGCAAAATGACATCGTCACCCGTACCGGCGCCGGTACATCGATGGGCAGCCTGTTCCGTCGCTATTGGCTACCGGCGTTGCTCGCCGAAGAGTTGCCTGCCAACGATTGTCCGCCGGTTCGCGTCAAGGTTCTGTCGGAGCGGCTGGTGGCATTTCGTGACAGCCTCGGACGGTACGGATTGATCGATGAATTCTGCCCGCATCGCGGCGTTTCACTGTGGTTCGGACGCAATGAGGAATGCGGCCTGCGATGCCCCTATCACGGATGGAAGTTCGACTTCACCGGGCAATGCATCGAAGTTCCTTCCGAGCCTGAAGAAAGCGGTTTTGCCAAAAAGATCAAGCTGAAATCCTATCCGCTGGTCGAACGCGGCGGAATTCTTTGGACCTATATGGGGCCAACCGATCAAACCCCGCCGCTTCCGGAGTGGGAATTTGCGATGGTCCCGAGCGCGCACCGCTTCGTCTCCAAACGCTTCCAGGAGAGCAACTGGTTGCAGGCTATGGAGGGCGGGATCGATTCCAGCCACGTCTCCTGGCTGCATCGCGATAACATCAACAAGGACCCGCTGTTCCAGGGCGCGCAGGGCAATAAATATAACATGGGCGATATGAAGCCTATGTTCGAAGTGGTCGAGAGCCCCGGTGGACTGTATATCGGCGCGCGCCGCAACGCCGAAAATGGCAATTATTATTGGCGCATCACGCAATGGGTGATGCCGTCATTCACCATGATCCCGCCGCGCGGTGGCCACACCGTCCATGGCCACTTCTGGATTCCGATCGACGACGAAAACTGCTGGGCCTGGAGCTACGATTTCCACCCCACACGCCCAATCACCGCGGCCGAGCGCGAGGCAATGCAGGTTGGCAAAGGCATCCACGTTCTTAACGCGCCCGGCACTTACCGGCCGGTCGCTAACAAGGACAACGACTACCTGATCAACCGCGACGCACAGCGGCGTGGCGACACCTACAGCGGCGTCGAAGGCATCGCCATGCAGGATGCATCACTGCAGGAGAGCATGGGGCCGATCGTCGACCGCACCAAGGAAAACCTGGTCTCGACCGATAACGGCATCATCATGGCCCGCCATCGCCTAAACCGGGCCGCCAAGGCCTTGGCCGAGACCAACGCCACGCCCCCAGGCGTCGACCTCGCCCATCAGCGCGTCCGCTCCGCCGCCGTTATCTTGCCACCGGACCAGCCGTTCAAGGATGCGGCGCGCGACGCCCTGGTGACCAAACCAGGCACAGCACTGGCCACGGTTTGAACTGGCGAATTTGAACTGGCGAATCTGCCTCTAGAAAAATACCGCGACGCTGGCGATGACGATGCCAAGCGGGACCACGTAGCGCAACAGCACGTAAAGCGCACGCAATGCCGCGCCACCGATGTGCAACTCGCCCGCGACCATTGACCGGGGAACCGCCCAACCGACAAAGACCGCGATCCCGAAACCACCGATCGGCAGCAACACATTCGAGGTGATGTGGTCGATCAGATCGAACCAGGTCGCACGCGCGAAACCGGGGATTGCGGAAAGCGGGAACCATTCGGCCCAGACGTTAAACGACAGCACGGTCATCAACCCAAGCGACCAGCAGAATGCCCCGCAGACAATGCAGGCGGCGGCCCGCGAGCATTTTAGCGCGTGTTGAAGCGGTGTAGCCGCAAGTTCCAGAAACGAGATCGCGGAACCAATGGCCGCGACCAAAAGCAACGTGAAGAACGCGATTGATGCCAAGGTGCCGAACGGCATGTGGGAAAACGCAAGCGGCAAAGTGATAAAGACCAGCCCGGCACCGCTCGACGGATCCAGATTCTCCGCAAACACGACTGGAAAAATTGCAAACGCGGCAAGAAAGGACACTGCGGTATCGCTCACAAGCGTCACAACCGCAACCTGTCGCAGATTTATTTGCCGATCCGCATATGCGGCATAGGCGATCATGATCGAAAGCCCAACGCCAATCGAAAAGAAACCCAGCCCCAACGCTTCGAGCGCAATCTTCGGGGTGATCTTCGCAAAATCGAACCCAAAGAGATAGTTCCAAGTCTGCCAAAACCCGCCTCGGCTCAATGAATAAATCGCCAGCACAAGGATCAATGCAATCAGCGTCGGCATTAGGATCATGGTCGCCCGCTCGATCCCCTTCGCCACGCCACGCGCAACGATAACGACAGCAATCGCCATAAACACCAAATGATAAAGCAGCAGCCTCACCGGTGAGCCCAAAAGCGCCTCAAAACGCGCCTTTGCGCCGGCCGCATCTTGCACGGGAAGTCCATGTCCAATCGTGTCGACGAGATAGGCCATCGCCCAGCCGCCAATGACCGAGTAGAAGCTCAGGATGAGAACGCCGGTGACGACACCGAGCAGCGCGAACAACGACCACCATTGCGAAGCCCCGGCCGCGGCGGCCACCGCGCTGACGCTTCTGATGGCATCGGAACGTCCGTGACGACCGATCACGAGTTCGCAAAGCATCAGCGGAAAAACGATAAGAATGAGCCCGATGATGTAACAAATGACGAAACTCCCGCCGCCATTGGTGCCCACCTCATAGGGAAATTTCCAAATGCTGCCGAGACCAACGGCTGCGGCAATATTGGCGAGAATGAAGCCGGCTCGGCCGGACCAATGGTCGTTGCGGCTGCTCATTTGATCGCCCGATGCAATTGAACCATGAAAGCGTCAAGTGTGGCGGTGCTTTATTGCGTTAGATCAAAGCAAAAACTGTCCATTGGTCAGAATATAATAATGAAAGTTGCCGTCCATGCGAGGAATCAATGACACTGCCCCATTCGCTCAAGCGCATTAGATTAAGTCTGGCGCGCTCCAAGGACTTTCCGGAGGGATCGTCGCGCCACGGCTATGAATTCGTGGCGCCGATCGACGCCCGGGGCCATATCGATGCCGCGCTGTGGCGACAATATCGCGACAATTGCCGCGTGCGTCGCTTCTGGAATGGCGAGCCGGAACAACATGGCCGGCTGGTACACAAGCCCGGCGGCGCGGAGCATGCCCGTTGGGTCTTTGATTATGATGAAAGCCGGGCCGACGACGACGAAGCGGGCTATCGCTTTGGCATCCACGCTTTCGTTCCCGGGGAATATGTCTCGATTACCGAAGATGACGGTGACGTTCACACTTTCCGGGTCGTGTCTGTTGAAACAGCAGCCTGACATCAGTGTGGACTGCGAGTTTGACGCTCCGCCCAAGCGAGCACACCGCCAAAAATGACGAAGGCGGCAACAATAGCAACCAAGACCACAACGCTTTCGACGGGCACGAGAATCTCCTCTGGTAAACGCCGAAATTGTTGACGGAGCCTCGCTGGCCGGCTTTGACTTAAGTCAATTGTTAGGCTTCTGCTCACAAGCGCTGGTGGTCCGATCCTAACATTCGCATCCCATGCAAGCCGCAAAGGGGTAGCGAATGTCAAATCCACTCCACTAGCGCATGGCCGATCGAATGCCCTCGATCAGAGCCTCGTTGAGCAAAGGCTTCTCGATCAGCACGGCGCCGATCACCGCCGCCCGCGCACGCACCGACGCATTCGGATGCGTCGTAATCAGGATTGCTGGGAGTTTGATCGCGCGACGATGCAGGTCCTGCAGCAGATCAAGACCGTTCATGTCCGACAGGCGATAATCGACAATAATACAGCCCGCCGAGGAGACGGTCGGGTCGCCCAGCAAATCAGCGCCGCGGGCATAGGTTCGAACGGAATATCCCTCGATTTCGAGTCGGAATTGCAACGAGTTGCGCACCGCCGGATCGTCGTCGACAATCAGCACCGCTCTGCCGTCAAGCACGATGTCGGAATGACCGGCCATTCGCTGGCGTCCAAGTGTAACTTTTGATTACACTTGGATGTGGGACCGCCAATCGGCCTTGACCTAACTCAAGAACTGCCTGTGAATTTATGGCCCTGCCGCGTGCAGCACGCCGGCAATCAGCGCCATCCGAACCAATTCGGAAAGGCTACCGGCGTTCATCTTGGTCATGACGTGGGCGCGATAAATCTCAACAGTGCGTGGACTAATTCCAAGATCGTATGCAATAATCTTGTTGGGCTTGCCGGCAACCAAGCCTTCCAGGACCTCCCGTTCACGGGTGGAAAGCGAGGCGATTCGACTATTGAGCTCAGCATGCTCCGCGCCGCGTTTTGTCGCGCTCTCCAGCCGATCGAGCGCAGACTTGACGGATACAAGCAGGATCTCGTCATCGAACGGCTTTTCCAAAAAATCGACCGCGCCCAGTTTCATGGCTTCAACCGCCAGTTGGATATCGCCATGACCGGTGATCACGATCACAGGGATCGTGCTGCCGCGCTCCCTTAGCTTGCGGAGAAGATCGATTCCACTGATTCCGGCCATCCGAACATCCGTCACAATGCAACCGCTCTCACTTTCCGCCGCCGCATCAAGGAATGCGGTTGCGGACTCGTAGGTCCGAACGTCGATCTTGGCGGCGCGCAGCAGGAAAGCCATTGAATCGCGCACCGCATCGTCGTCGTCGATTACGTAGACGAGGTTATTGACGGACATCGTTCACATATACTCCTTAGGCACCGTACGAAGCGTAAATTTGAAAACTGCGCCACCGCCAGGATTCGGTTCGGTCCAGATCTGGCCGCCATGCGCCTCGATGATCGTGCGCGAAATCGAAAGGCCGACGCCCATTCCCTGCGGCTTGCTGGTCACGAATGGCTGGAACAATTGCGGCGCAATATCGGGGCTGATGCCCGGCCCACTATCGGCGACCGAGACCTCAACCATGCTGCCCGCCACAGGTCGCGTCGAAATGACCAATTCCCGCCGCGCGCCCTCGGCCACGGCCTCGATTGCATTCCGCAGGAGGTTCAACAGCACCTGCTGGATCTGCACCTTATCGGCCATAATCAGATCGTGCGCGGGATCGATCCGGTGCCGCACCCTGACATCATGCTCTTTCGCACCCACCAGTGCGAGAGCGTTCGCTTCCTCGACTAATTTCGTGATGCTTTCGACGCGTCGCTCGCCCTCGCCGCGCGCAACGAAATCGCGCAACCGGCGAATGATCTCACCGGCGCGCAACGCCTGTGCCGCCGCCTTATCCATGGCGCCGCGAACCATGTTGCTGTCGTCATCGGCGCGGCTTTCCAGGAGCCGCCTTGCGCCCTTGAGATAGTTGGCGATCGCCGACAACGGCTGATTGAGTTCATGCGCCAGCGCCGACGCCATCTCGCCCATCGCCGTCAGGCGGGAAATATGGACAAGTTCGGCCTGCAATTCCTGCAGGCGGGCGTCGGTTTTTTGCCGCTCGGTCAGGTCGCGAATGAATCCAGTGAAATAGCGTTTGTCCGCCGAACGCATTTCTCCGACCGCCAATTCCATCGGAAAGGTCGAACCGTCTCTGCGCTCACCGACCACAACCCGGCCGATGCCGATGATCCGTCGCTCGCCGGTCCGCAGATATCGTTCGAGATAGCCATCGTGATTTTCGCGGTACGGCAACGGCATCAGCATCTTGACATTCTTGCCGACGACTGCATCCGGCCCGTACCCAAACAGTCGCTCGGCCGCCGCGCTGAACGATTGTATGATGCCTCGCTCGTTGATCACGATCATTGCATCCGGGACGGTCTCCAGGATCGATTTGAGATGCGCTTCACGCGCCGCTGAATCCCGCTCCACCCGCTTCAGATTTGTAATGTCGTGGTGAACCTCGACAATCTCGGCAGCGCCGTCACTCCGCCAGAGCGACCACTGGGTGGCAACGACAATGCCCGAACCATCTTTGCGATAATTGGTCGCCTCGCCGTCCCACACGCCGTTTCGATGCAATTCAGCGGAAATCTCGGCTAACGGACGCTCAAGCGCAGTCTGAAGTAACTCTTGAGCGCGGCGACCGAGCGCTTCCTCCGCCCGGTAGCCATAAAGCCGCTGCATGCCCGACGACCAATGGGTAATGCTCCCATCAAGCAGGCGGCCCATGACCTGCGCATGCTCGAAAGCCCGAAACGCGCTATTCAGCTCCGTTGCGGCTTTATTTGGAACGATTGTATGGTCCATAAAATAAAGTCTACTACGACCTCGCATACGGGCGTAACAGGATTCAAAGATCCAGCCCTATAGGTTAATGGCTTGGCGCTGCCGAGAGACACCCCGGGCACGTGCTAATGCAGCGCCAAATTGACGTCGAGGATGTCCTTTGCATCCCGGTCGGCGCTCACAGAGAACCCCAATTCACGGCACATTTTGAGCATGACAACGTTTTCACTGAGTACTTGCCCCTTGACGCGCTGAAGCCCTTCGGACCGAGCGTATCTTATGATCAGCTCCATCAGCTTCCAGCCGAGGCCATGACCCTTGACGTCCGAGCGTAAGAGAATGGCATATTCGCCGATCTCGTAATTCGCATCCAGGTGCAGCCGGACCACTCCCAGCAATTGCCCTGTCGATTCGGAGATCGCGGCAAACGCCATGGCACGCGCATAGTCGAGCTGGGTCAACCGCGCGATGACCGCATGGTTGAAATCCTTGACCGGCGCAAAAAACCGCAATCGCAGGTCGTCGGGCGCAACCCGGGGGAAGAAGTCCCGGTAAAGCTGCTCGTCTTCCGGTCGTACCGGGCGAATGAAAACATTACCGATCCCGGCAATTTCGAGATGCTGCTCCCAATCGCTCGGATAGGGCCGAACGGCAAAGCGCGGATGCCCTCCCCGCTTGGGCCCGATCGGCGCAATGGCCACCCGGGCATCAAGCGCGAGAACTCCCGTTTCATCTGCCAGCAGCGGGTTGATGTCGAGTTCGCGGACCTCGGGCAGATCCGCCGCCAGTTGCGCCAATTTCACAAGCGTCAGGGCAACCTCGTCTCGCTTCGCAGCCGGAACATTTCGATAGGACTCGAGAATGTGTGACACGCGCGTACGGCCGATCAAGTCGTGCGCCATATTGAGGTCGAGCGGCGGCAGCGACAACGCCTTGTCGTCGATAACTTCAACCGCGGTACCGCCGTGACCGAACACAATGATCGGGCCAAAGGTGGCATCGTCCGCGATGCCGGCAATCAGCTCGCGTGCCTTTGGCCGCAGAACCATCGGCTGAACGGTGACGCCTGAGATTTGCGCCTGGGGCAGTGCCGTTCTCGCGCTCGCGATGACCTGCTCCGCCGCCTCATGAACCGCCGCGGCGCTGGTCAGGTCGAGGCGCACACCGTTCACGTCGGATTTGTGCACAATGTCGCGGGACTGTATTTTGACGACGACGGCCCCACCAGCAGCAAGATAGGGGGCGGCTGCCTCCACCGCTGCGGCCGCATTCGCTGCCAGCGAGATCGGCGCCGTCGGGATCGCATAGCACCGCAGTAAGCTGGTCGCTTCAATCGGGTCCAGCCACTTGCGTCCATCCGCGAAGGCCTGCTCGACCAAACGCCGCGCGGTCGGCACGTCCGGCGAGAAGTCGCGCGGCAGACTGGGCGGCGTTTTCATCAAATTGCGTACGACCTCGCCATGCCGGACCAAATGCATGAAGCCCCGGACGGCGTCGGCCTCGGTCCGGAAATTCGGGATTTTGGCGCGATCGAGGATCGCGGAAGCTTCGCCTCGGTCGCCAAACCATGTCGCCAGAATCGGCTTGGATCGCGGCCAGCTTTGCTGTCGCACGCAGACCAGATCGGCAACCGCGCGGGCAATGTCCGATGCCGACGCCAGCGCCGTGGCAACATTCATCACTAGGACCGCATCGACCGCCGGATCGTCCAACAATGCTTCGAGCGCAAGCAAATATCGCGCGGCGTCCGCATCGCCAATGATGTCCACGGGATTGGATCGCGACCAAGTCGGCGGCAGCGCAGCATCGAGCCGCTGCATCGTCGTCTCGGATATCGCGGCCGGCGAACCACCCAAATCGATCAGGCGATCGATGGCAAGCACGCCGATTCCGCCGCCATTGGTCAAGATCGCAAGCCGCCTTCCGATCGGACCCGACAGCCGCCCGAGCGCCTCCGCCGCGTCGAAGAACTCAGCCGAGTCCATGACCCGCAACAAGCCGGCGCGCCTAAACGCGGCATCATAGACATCGTCCGTTCCAGCCAGCGCGCCGGTATGCGTTGCAGCGGCACGCGCGGCTTCGGCATGTCGCCCGGCCTTCATGACAATAACCGGCTTTACGCGCGCCGCGGCCCGCGCCGCCGACATGAATTTGCGCGCGTCCTTGATCGATTCGACATAAAGAAGAATCGCTCGGGTCGACGGATCGAGCGCAAAATAATCGAGCAAGTCTCCGAAATCGACATCGAGCTGATCTCCGATCGACACGATCGCGGAAAATCCGGCTGAGCGGCCGACCGCCCAATCGACCATACCGGCCGCCACGGCGCCCGATTGCGAAATCAACGCAAGATCGCCGGCCGGTGGCATCCGGGTCGCAAAAGTTGCGTTGAACCGAGCCCGCGGAACCATCACGCCGAGGCAGTTTGGCCCAACCAACCGCAGCCCCGCGGTGCGCGCGGTTTGCTCGCATGCTGCCGCCAGAGATTCCGGACCGCGCCCCAACCCGGCTGTAACCATGATGGCCGCCGCAACCCCATTCTCCGCCACGGCGCTGACAATTGCCGGCACCGCCTGCGCCGGAGCTGCGATGACCGCCACGTCGGGCGGTGTCGCCAATTCCTCGAGACGACGAACGGTCCGAACACCGTCGATGTCGTCATAGCGCGGGTTGATCAGGTGAATATCGCCGGAAAAGCCGCCGTCACGCAGGTTTCTTAAAATCGCACGTCCGACCGAACGCTCACGCGGGCTCGCGCCGATGATAGCCACCGAGCGTGGCGAAAACAGGCGGTCGAGGCGATAAACCGACATTGTCACTTCGTCGTTTGAGACGGGTCTGCATCAAGACCAGACCGATGCGCTAATGTTTTCATGTGTCGCAGCCATTGCAACCTGGCCGTTTGACTTGTCTCAAAGCGCAGCCCGTCCCGCCCGATCCATTGTTGAGCGGCAATTCACCAATCGCCGCGGGAGAATGCCATGTCGGTTGCCAATCCACTGCCTGTCCCTACTGCGGGTCCGAGCGCGGCCGGGCAACCGGCGCGGCTCACAACCTATGCCGGATTGCTGGGCGCCATTGCCATTCTAGCCTTGATCTTGGCGCTGCCCACGCCTGAAGGGCTGCCGGTCGCAGGCCACCGCATGCTTGCGATTCTGGCTTTCGCGGTCATCGTCTGGATGACCGAGGCGCTCGACTATGCGGTTTCCGCGGTGGTGATCGCCGCGCTGATGGCGTTCCTGCTTGGCATCTCTCCCAACCCCGCAAATCCCAAAGCGCTCATGGGCACAAGCGCGGGACTCGGCCTCGCCTTTAGCGGGTTCGCCAGCACGGCCCTGGCATTGGTCGCCGCCGCGCTGTTTCTCGCCGCGGCCATGACTGCAACCGGCCTCGATCGCCGCATCGCGCTGGTGATTCTTTCGCAAGTCGGAACCGAGACGCGTCATGTCGTTGCCGGCTCAATGCTGGTTGGGATCGTACTGGCATTTCTGGTGCCGTCCACCACTGCCCGGGTTTCGTGTTTGGTGCCGATCATGCTCGGCGTCATCGCGGCTTTTGGCGTCGACAAGAAGAGCGCCTTTGCCGGCATGCTGATGATTACGACGACGCAGACCGCAAGCATCTGGAATGTCGGAATCAAGACGGCCGCGGCACAAAACATG
The DNA here is from genome assembly GCA_022841625.1 of Xanthobacteraceae bacterium. Taxonomy (GTDB): domain Bacteria; phylum Pseudomonadota; class Alphaproteobacteria; order Rhizobiales; family Xanthobacteraceae; genus VAZQ01. Next base: position 123,027 of record JALHRD010000004.1, on the reverse strand, counting down.
GTGGCCGTCGGCTTCATTGAGAAAATGCTGAACACAACCATCACCTGGCTTGATTGGCTGGTCGCCGCGGCGCCGTTTGCGATCCTGATGACGATCGCACTGTATTTCGTCATGAATTGGATGATGCCGCCCGAGATCAAAAATGTGGCGGGCGGCCGCGAAGCGATCCGCAAGGCGCTTGCCGACCTCGGGCCCATGTCCGCCAAGGAAAAGAAGCTCTTGGCTATTTCGCTGACACTCTTGGGATTGTGGTCGACCGAAGGCGTCCTTCATCGGTTTGACACCAGTTCAACGACCATTGCGGCCGTGGCGCTGATGTTCCTGCCCGGCATCGGGATCATGACCTGGAAACAAGCCCAACCCAACATTCCGTGGGGCACCATCGTCCTGTTCGGCATCGGCATCAGTCTCGGTACGGCACTGCTACAGACCAGAGGCGCCGTCTGGCTGGCCGACATCGTAGTTCTGGAATTCGGGCTCAAAAATGCAACGATATTGTTCATTCTCGGGGTCATGAGCCTGTTCTTGATCGTCATTCATCTCGGCTTCGCCAGTGCGACCGCCCTCGCGTCAGCGATGATTCCCATCGTGATTGCCGTGCTGCAGAGCGTCGCCACGCCGGGCATCAACATTGTCGGAATGACGCTCATCCTCCAGTTCGTCGTGAGCTTCGGATTTATCCTGGTGGTCAATGCGCCGCAGAACATGGTCGCCTACGGAACCGAAACCTTCGAGGCGCGCAAATTCGTGCAGATCGGTCTGGTCCTGACGGTCATCGCCTTCGCTCTGGTGATGGCGCTCGGCGCCACCTACTGGCGATGGTTGGGATATGTCTGAGCATGGCGCCACTCCGCTGGAACACGGCCATACGCCCGAGGAGATTCGCCTACGCCTCGCTCAGCATCCGACGCAAAGCTATCTGCGGGACTTTGTCTATGGTGGAATCGATGGCGCCGTCACCACATTTGCCGTGGCGGCCGGCGCTGCCGGCGCCGACTTGCCGTCGCGGATCGTGCTGATTTTGGGGGCGGCCAATCTGCTGGCGGATGGATTTTCGATGGCCATTGCCAATTACGCCGGCACCAAGTCCGAGCGCGAGCAATATGCGCGGCTGATCGGCATCGAGCACAAGCATATTGCTCTCGCCCCCGATGGCGAACGGGAAGAGATTCGGCAGGCCTTCGCCAAGAAGGGATTTCGCGGCGATGACTTGGAGCGCGCAGTCCTGGTCATCACCGCCGATCAGAAGAAATGGGCGCAAACCATGGTTTTGGAAGAATATGGAATGGCGCCGTTCAACCGCTCGCCAGCGCGGGCCGCGCTTAGCACCTTCGGCGCCTTCGCGATGTGCGGATTGATTCCATTGATCCCCTATTTGTTCGGCGGCGGCCTGGTGTCCTCCACGGTCGCAACATCGGTGGCATTTCTCTTGATCGGCTCGCTCAAGAGCCGCTGGACGGCGCAACCGGCGTGGCGCTCCGCACTGGAGACCTTTGCAATAGGCAGCGTTGCCGCGGCACTGGCATTTGCGGCAGGGCATGCGCTGGCGCTGTGGTTTTCGTAGCGGGCTCGCGCGGGTCGATGGGCTTTGATCTTGGTCAATGCCGGACGGCCGATCGTCACTAGTATAATTAATTCCTAATCCGGGGGATGAAGGGAATTGCGGAGTTGCCGATGGCCTATTCAAGCTTGATGGTTCACCTCGATCTTTATCAGCCCAATGACGCCCGGCTGCGGGTTGCGGGCGATCTTGCCGAGCAATTCGATGCAAAGCTGATCGGGGTCGCCGCTTGCCAGCCGCAGCCGATGGTTTATGCCGACGGTTCGTTTGCCCTTAGCCTGGTCGAAAAGCTCCAGGCCGAAGCCGAAGAAAAACTCGGCGCGCTGCAGCAACAATTCAAGGCCGCCGTCCACAACCGGAGCACCGACACCGAATGGCGTTCGGCCTTCGCGTCACCCGCGGAATTTGTTGCGCAAGAGGCCCGCGCCGCCGACCTTGTGATTACCGGCAGCGATCAAGGCGGTGGCTTAACCGATCCACTGTGGCGGCTCGATCCAAGCGAATTGGTCATGAATCTCGGTCGCCCTATGATGGTGGTTCCGCCCGAAACCAATCGTTTGAGTCTCCAACGGGTCGTTGTCGGCTGGAAAGATACGCGTGAGGCACGACGCGCCATTGTCGACGCCCTTCCACTTTTGCAGAAGGCAAAAGAGGTGACGGTTGTGGAAGTCGTCGAATCGGACGACGACCGGTCCGCTGCCAACCGCCACGTTTCGGACGTCGCCGCTTGGCTGGGCCGCCACCGGGTCGAGGCCCGCCATCGGGTACCCAAGCTGCACGGCAATGCCACCGAGCAACTGATGAATCAAGCAAACGAGATCGGCGCCGATGTCATTGTTGCGGGCGCCTATGGCCATACCCGGTTGCGGGAATGGATTTTCGGCGGGGTGACCAGCGATCTGATGCTGCAATCCAAACATTGTGCGCTTCTATCACATTGATATCGTTATTTTATTTCACGCATCGGCGGCGGACCCGGGCTTAGAGGCCGGTCTGCCGTCGCTGGGCGCTCAGTCGTCAATTAAGGGATATCCCTTAAGAGACTGACCGGAATTTTCTCTGTCGTCGGCATCGGTAGGTTTGGCTCACAATAAAGGGAGAGCGAACCATGATCAGCCGAACCCGATTGGCCACCGTTCCCTGCAATCACAAGGCGGGAGCTGCTGCAGCGCACGCTCCACTTTTTGACAGCGGGCGAAACAACGGCGTTGCGATGCCGTTCGAGCGCAACTCCGAGATCTTCGGCGAAGGCGAAAATGCCGACTATGTTTACAAGGTTCTGAGTGGCTCGGTACGTGCCTACAAAGTCCTTAGCGACGGCCGTCGTCAGGTCACCGCCTTCTACCTGCCCGGCGAAGTGTTCGGATTGGAATCTGAGGCCGAACATTCCCATTCGGCCGAGGCCATCGATAAGGCGACGATCCTGATGATCCGGCGCAGCATTGTGTTCAGCGCCGCAGAATCCAATGGCGACGTCGCGCACCATCTATGGGCACTCACCGCCGCCGAATTAAAGCGCTCACAAAATCATGCGCTGCTCTTGATCAAGACAGCGAAAGAACGGATCGCGGCCTTTCTCCTGGACATGGCCCAGCGCCTCGCCGGAAAAGGCTATGTAGAGCTTCCCATGTCACGGCAGGACATCGCCGATTATCTTGGGCTGACGATCGAGACCGTGTCGCGAACGCTGACTGCGCTCTCGGAGGGATCGACCATTCAATTTATGGGGTCGCGCCGCATCGTGCTGCGCAACCGCTCGGAACTTACCGAACTAAACGCCTGAGTGCGACAATAGGAGAGAGCCATGAACGCTGGCGACGTAATGACACAGCATATGATCACCATCGGCCCCGGCGATTCCATTACGCACGCGGTTGAATTGATGTTGAAGCGCCGCATCAGCGGGCTTCCAGTCGTCGACGACACCGGCGCTCTGGTCGGCATCCTGACCGAGGGCGACCTGCTACGGCGCAGCGAACTTGACACGCAGAGGCGGCGGCCGCGCTGGATCGAGTTCCTGGTCGGGCCGGGGCAGCTTGCGACTGAATATGTCAAAACGCACGGACGGAAGGTCCACGAACTCATGACAACGCCGGTCCGTACCGTGACCGAGGATACGCCATTGACCGTTGTCGTGAACATTATGGAATCGAAGAGGATCAAAAGGCTGCCCGTCGTTCGCAACGATCATGTTGTGGGGATTATCAGCCGTGCCAATCTCCTGCGCGCGCTCGCCTCAGTCGGGCGAGAAGCGAAGCCTGCCAGCGTTACGGACGCAGCAATCCGTCAGCAATTGCTGGCGGAACTCGCGAAACAAAGCTGGGCGCCGGTTGCGTTGGTCGACGTCATCGTCAAGGACGGCATTGCACATCTATGGGGAACACTGACCGAAGAGCGGCAGCGCCAGGGCGTACGTGTGCTGGCCGAGAACACCCCCGGCGTAAAGCGCGTGGAGGACCATTTGGTCTGGATTGAGCCTGTATCCGGCATGGTCCTGCCGTCGGCCGGCGATTTTAAAGCGATCGGTCAAGTCAGCTAAACCCGCGCCAGTCCCAGCGGAGTGGATTTGACATTCGCTACCGCTTTGCGGTTTGCGCGGGATGCGAATGTTGGAATTTGACCACCAGGGTGGTCCGGCGGTTATCGTTCGAGCGATTTAAGAAACGCCATGAAATCGTTAATCTGAGCGGGATCGAAGCGAAATTCCGGCATGGTCGGATGCCCGGTTGAAATACCCTCCGCCATTGCCTCTTCGAGATTTTCCACCGGATATTTCAGATGCAAGGTGCGAAACGGCGGCGCGATTGCAAGCGGACTCGGCGATACTTTGTCGATGGAGTGACAACGGGCGCAAAGCGTGCGCGCCATCGTCAGTCCGCGCTGCGCGGCAGGCTCAAGCCCTGACTGCGCGGCCGCGGATGTTACCAACAGCGCGGTAAACAATAGCTGCCAAGTTGTTCGCATGTCAGACCGTCCACGGTTGCCGCTCTTTGATAAACAAGAATCACCGGAATCGATTTTCGACATTGATCCAGCGCAAATGCTGATGCGATTCGTTTTAGTAGACGTCACGTTGTGGCATTGACTGAGTCTGACGGAGCCCATTGTGAATTCCAATCAATTACGTTCGGAGCATCCAATATCCGACACGGCGGACGACGTTGACGAAGAGGCGCTGGCACAAGCGATGCGCATTGTTCCTCTCGGGGCTGGCATCCTCGCCGGTACGACTGTGGCGCTGCTCGTAGTCGGTTATCTGCTGATCTACCTGTTCGTGTTCATTCCACGAGGCAGCGTGGGGTGACGCAATGACGGAAATTCATCAAGAGTTGCATGAGCGGCGGATCCTCGGGACCGAGTTGCTTTGGGCCTTCGGGGTCGGCGTTCTGATCGCGGCGATCTTGAGTATGATCGTATTCACGGCGCTCTCCATCGGCGTCAATCCGCCCAGCAATGTCGAGCGCCTCGACCCAAAGGCGCTTCATCTGTCAGGTGAGTTTGCTGAGGACAACCTGGGCACGAGCGTTGGGAGCGACGGCCGCGTCGTTGTCCGGGTCATTGCGACGCAGTTCGCGTTTCTGCCACGCTGCATTCCAGTCCCAGTCGGCCGGCCGGTCACGCTGCGATTTGTAGCACCCGACGTCCTCCACGGACTGCTCATCTCCGGCACCAACGTCAACACCATGGTCGTTCCAGGCTATGTCGCGCAGGTCCATACCGAGTTCACCCGCACCGGGGATCTCCTGATGCCGTGTCACGAATATTGCGGTCTCGGACACAGCGAGATGTGGGCCACAGTTCAGGTCCTGCCCGAGAACCAGTTCCAGCCAGATTCCAACGGGAGGGTGTCCTGTGCACAGCGTTAAGCGACTTTGCCTGGCTCACTTCTGGGTAGCTTTCGCCTTTTTCGCCGCCGCCTGCGCGATCGGAACTTGGCAGATGTGGGTGCGCAGCCCGTTGGGCGCGAGCGTCGGCACCCCCGGCCAGTATTACATGTTGGTCACGGCGCACGGCGTGGCGTTGGCGTTTGTGCTCACAACCTTCTTCATCATGGGCTTTGGCTATTTCGTCGCGACAACGGCGCTCGATCGACAATTGCCAGGTAAAGCCTGGGCCTGGGGGGCCTATTGGTTGGCGGTTGTGGGGGTGGTTGTCGCATTCGCCCCGATCATGAACGGTCAGGCGTCGGTGCTCTATACTTTCTATCCGCCGCTAACCGGCAGCGCTTGGTTCTATATCGGGCTGGTCTTGCTGGTCGTTGCGTCGTGGATCTGGGCCGTATTGATGATGGTCGCCATGACGGCCTGGAAGCGCGAAAATCCAGGGCGCCCGGTGCCGCTTGCCATGTTCGCGACGGTCGCCAACGCGGTGATGTGGTTGTGGACCACGGTCGGCGTGGCGGTGCAGCTTTTGTTCCAGGTGATACCGGCCGCGCTCGGACTGGTTCACACTATTGATGTCGGACTTTCCCGGACGCTGTTCTCATGGACGCTGCACGCGATTGTCTATTTCTGGCTGATCCCGGCCTATATCGCCTTTTACACCATGGTTCCCCGCGCAGCCGGCGGAAGGCTCTACAGCGACACCATGGGACGGCTGACTTTCATCCTGTTTCTCGTCTACAGCCTGCCGGTTGGATTGCATCATTTGTTGATGGATCCCGAGCATGGCAATGCCACGAAATTCATTCAGGTCGTGCTGACGGCCTTTGTGTCGGTACCGACATTGCTAACGATTTTCACGATCACGGCATCCTTGGAAATCGCCGGGCGGCTGCGTGGAGGCCGCGGCCCGTTCGGGTGGATCGCGACCCTGCCATGGGACCGGCCGATGGTTTTGGCGACTGGCCTGAGCTTCGTCATGCTCGGATTTGGCGGCTTCGGTGGGCTGATCAATATGGGCTATGGCATGAATGCGATGGTGCACAACACGTCGTGGGTGACCGCGCATTTCCACCTGATCTTTGGCGGTTCGGTCGTGATCATGTACTTCGCAATTTGCTACGAAATATGGCCGCGCCTGACCGGCCGCGAACATCCAACATTGTCACTGCTTCGGCTCCAGCTCTGGTCGTGGTTTGTCGGAATGATGGTGATGACGCTGCCGTGGCACTGGCTCGGCCTGCAGGGTCAATGGCGGCGCGTTGCAAATTTCAACTATGCCGATCCGATCATCGCCGGATGGGGGCCATGGGTTATCGTTTCCCTGATTGGCGGCATCATTCTGCTGGCCTCCGCGCTGCTGTTCCTGCGAAATCTTGCAGTGCTGCACCGCGGCGCGGTGTTGGCGGTTGCGCGACCGCTCTATGCGATTGCGGTGCATCCGCCACAGCGCGTTCCAGCGGTCTTGAACAGCTTCGGACTATGGAATGTCTTGGTCCTCGTATTGATGCTGGTCGCTTACGGCCTACCCATCGCGCAATTCCTGATTGAACCATCGCCAAGCGCGATCGTTCACCGCATGCGATAGGAGAGCGCAATGTCGGACTCTCATGAGACACCGTCCATTGATCGGCGCCTGCTGGATCAGCCCTGGCGCTTCTGGTCGACGGTCGCGGTTGCGGGCACGCTGCTGGGCGGAATTATACTCGGCGCGCTGATCATCCCAGTCGTACAGGGTCGCAGCGCCGGGCTTGATGCCTATACGGCGATCTGTCGCGCACTCGGTATTCTTCCAGGTTCCCCGGCGCAACCGCAACCATCGGACCGCGTACAGCGGACGCCGGTTTCCCAAGTGGTATGGACGTCGGAGCTGTTGCATATCCTGGCGCGCGCGGACCCCGCGCGGGGACGCACCAAGGCGCTGGAGTCCTGCGCGGCATGCCATGGCGAAACCGGCATCGCGGTAGCGCCCGACGTTCCACATTTGGCGGGCCAATCTGGGCCGGCTATTTACAAGCAGCTTTCCGATTATCGCACCGGCAGCCGAGCGCATGACCTGATGGCTGGGATCGCACGTGCGCTGGATGAAACCGCGCTCGCCGATATTGCCGCATATTATGCCGGCCGGCCCATGCGCAACCCAAACCCGGCGACGCTCGCGCCGGCGCCCGCCGAAATCATAACGCTGGTCGAGCTAGGCGATCCGCGCCGCGGCATTCCGCCCTGTGCATCGTGCCATCGCGCTGGGTCTGGTGGTCCGATCGAGACGCCGGTTCTCGCCGAGCAGCGAGACGAGTACTTCATCCAGCAGATAAATCTGTACGCCTCCGGGCAACGTCGCAACGACTTATACGCGCGCATGCGAACGATCGCGGCCCAACTCACGCCGTCCGAAATCGCGGGTCTGGCAGCCTACTACCGCGCCGGATTCAGATAGTGGTGACCGGCCGGCTTCGGCGCGGGATCAATACTGCCGAATTAGACTTTCGGCGGGGACCATGCTGCAATCAGAAGCGACGTTTCAACCTGAGCCGCCCCCAAACAACCACGACCCCAAGCGTAGCGCGTTACGTGGGGTCTTGAGTTTAGATTCCATCTTTAGGTTCTTTAGGCTCTTGAGAGGCGTTGCGACTGGACATCCGTCGCGGTCGCAATTCCTCACGCCGGACACTCAACGGAAGGACCCGTGGCAATCACACGCCACGCATCGGCCAGCAACAGCGCCAGCCTACCGTCAACCTGGTCAACCTAACTTTTAGGCGGCTTAGCGAGCGCGACGGCAGGGATTGAATTACCCGCAGTGGGCATCCCAATCGGAGGATCCAAAGACTTCGCGCGCCGCGACGACATCGGCCCTCCCATGGCACCAGCGCGCACGCGGTCGCACTGGTCGGCCAGCATCGCGCCGCGTGTGGCCATCGTTGAGGGCAAAAGCCCAAAGAAAAACCCGCCCGGAGGGGTGGTCCGGGCGGGTCAATGGATCGGCGCGGGGATCGCGGGGGGGCGGGAGCGCGCCGATCGGGGGCTGTGCAACTTGGAAGGCCGGGGCATGGCCTTGCATTCATTGGTCGTTGCCCGGTCGCGAAAGGTTCAAGGCGGTCGAAAGAAAAAATCGAGATTTCACGGCAGCGGTAAATTTAAATGCAACACGTTGATCTGCTGGGATCCGCTGGCCTATTTAACTTCATTCTCGGCCGTAACAGGGCGGCCGGCGGTCGGGCTGGGCGGCATGACCGAAATCACCGCCTGGTAGGCGTCGACCAGCCCGGCCCCGAATTGGGGATCGCGGCCGGCCGGTCCAAGGTCGCGCGCGGTGGACATCAGGAGATTGCGGATTTGGTCGGGGGACAGCCGCGGATTGCGCTCAATCATCAGCGCAACCAGACCGCTGATCGCGGCGGCCGCGAAAGAGGTGCCCGAAGTCAGCCGGTAATCGTTGTCGAGGGTTGGCAGCCAGAGATCGACGCCCGGCGCTGCGACGGCAATATGGTTTCCACGATTAGCAGCGCGGAAGATGCGGTCGTCCTGGTCGGTTGCCGTAACCGCGATGACCCCGGAAAGCGCCGCGGGATAAAGTGGCGGAGAACTCGGCCCCTGGTTGCCGGCCGCGGCAACCAACACGATGCCGCGTTGGCGCGCAGCCACCAGCGCCCGCTCAAGCGCGGGGTTGCGCGGACCGGCAAAGCTCATATTGATGACACGCGCGCCTTGCTGCACGGCCCAATCAACACTCCTGATGATATCGGACGTGTTGCCATCCATCCCGTTCCGGTTGGTGCCGAACGCGCGCGCGGCGAGAATATGGGCGCCAGGCGCGGTTCCTTGCAGTCTGGCGCGCGCAGCGATCGCGCCAACAATCGAGGTTCCATGCGGATGGATGTGATCGCCAGTTCCGATTGCATCAAAAGTTGTCACCACCATCCCATTTAATTCAGGGTGACCGGTATCGACGCCGCCGTCGATGACAGCAATTAATACGCGATCACCGGTGGCCAATCGAAGCGCTTCCGGCATGCGCATTCTGCCCGGCGCGTACAGATCAATATCCGCTGGCAGCGACAGGCGTGCGCCCATTTCTTGCAGCGTGGCGATATAATTTGGCTGAACGGCCATTACAGCGCCGTCGGTTTCAAGCGCACGCACCACTTGCGGAACCGAGCGACGATCGTCGATCCGCAGGCGCTGGAAACGGGTGCCGGTGATTTGGATCTCGAACGATTGCAATGTGCTCAGGCGATGGCGACGCGCCAGCGCATTGAGCGCCTGTGGCGAGAGCGTTCGCGCGACCTCGACCACGACCTCGTTCGGCACATAGCGGCGCTCGTCGGCGGACGGCACGCCGGTTCCGGATCGACGGCTCGATAGGTTGGGTGGCAGCGCCGGCATAGGCCCGCCTGGAATGGCGACAACCGCGCCGCCGGGGCCGGGAAACCGCGGCCAACGTGGATTTGGGTGATCGCCCTTCGGGCGGCGCGGATCCGCCGTTTCGCCGCCAGGGCGTTTGGGATATTCACCGCCAGGACGGCGCGGACCGCCACTCGCCATGCCGCCTTTTTGATTTGGCTGGCGGGTTGCCGCGCGCGACCAAGGGGCGTCCTTGGTCTTGGAATTGATGACCGAGCGATGCGACAGACCGCGCGGATGCGCGCCGCCTGAAGGGCCGCCAAAACCTTGAACGCGAAATCCCTGCGCCGCCGCATCGTCGACTGCTGGCGGTGACAACAGCGCAAAGACCGCAGCGAAGGCTGCTGGAACGATCCGATCAGGACGCAGCATCGACCGAATGAGCGGGCTGGGCACGGCGCGAAACCTCCTGGTTTCTGCTCACGAAATTGGCGCCCCCGCAGCCATCTGCTTGTCAACGAAGCGACGGATCCCAAAGTCAATTTTTGACGGCGATGAACTCGATGATCCTGGTTTCCGACTTCAAGCGCTGGACGATGCGCGCAAACTCGGCTTCCGGCACCCTCGGCCCAATCATCTCAATTTCGTACAGACCGCCCTGCCGCGGACCTTGCACCACGGCCGCGTTATTGACGTTTAAAAAGCGCGTCACATCGGCAACCGTAGCACTCGTATTAAATCGCACGACGGCGCGCTGTTCGGACGAGGACAACTTGTAATCGTAAGGCCGCGCACCAGTTCCCGGATCGCGGAAGGCAACACTGGTCAGGACCGCGGCCTGCACCACCAACAACAAGGCAGCGGCGGTAGCGGCATAAGCCACGGTGCGCGGGCTGAAGCTCGCCATGAACTCCGCGATGCGCCCGACCACATTGAAAGAAGCCTTTTTCTTGGTGACCGGCGCCTCGGCATTGATGGCGGCAAACAGCTTCTCCATGGCCCGCGCCGACGGGGCGCCGAGCGTCTCATTCAGATGGATGGTTTCGCCGAGTTCCTCGCGAACGAGTTGATAACGGCGCGCGAGTTCCCGGTCGCTGGCGAGCGCCCGCTCAACGCGATCGGCGTCACGGCGGCTCAGCGTGCCTGCCGCGTGCCACGGCAAGAGGGCCTCGATGTCCTGGCGCTCGGGCGCCTCTTTTTTGCTCACGTTCATCATGGCCAACCTCTGTCAATTCCTGCCGCTTTGAGCAACTCCGCCAAGCGCTTGCGCGCGTAGAACATGCGCGTCTTCACGGTGTTTTCGGGAACTCCAACGATCTGGGAAACTTCTTCCACCGACTTCTCGTGGTAGTAGACCAGATCGATGATCTCCCGATGTTCTGCCGAAAGCTTCTCTAAGCACTTCCTGATCGCAGCACTCTTGTCCTTTTTGTCGAGGACAACTTCCGGATCGTCTGACGGATCCTCGATTGCCTCGGCCGTCTCGTCATCCAGTTCTTCGTCCGACCGGCGCCGCAGCGCAGAAAGGGCTTTGAACCGTGCGATCGCCAGCAACCACGTGGAAACCTGCGACCGCCCCTCGAACCGACCAGCCTGACGCCACACGTCAAGAAACACTTCGCTGATCAGATCTTCCGCAACCGACTCGTCACGAACCAGACGCAACACGAACCGGTAGACCCGTACATGGTGCCGCGCGAACAGCACCTGCATGGCAAGCCGGTCGCCGGCTGCAATGCGTCCAATGAGGACTTCGTCCGATGCGGATTGCATTGCTCGACGGCCAACTCGTTAGTTAGTCGCAGGGGCGCGCGACCAGGTTCAAAGGTCTGGGAAGGAAACACCCGCCGCCGGAAACCCCACCCCGAGGCCCCCCAACGAGACTTTCGAGCCGAGCAGCCCGAATAAGCTTACATGATAACCCAAAATTCGCTTCCCCAAGCCTAATTTGCGAAAAACCCGCAAATCCATGCCCAAAACTGCCTCGTTTCGGGGCTTTTCCGCAGAACCTAAGTGCCGACCCTGAGGGGAGCATGCAGTTTTCGCAGGGCTGCCAGCACCGAAAGTGCGGTGATCTTCCCGGTTTTTGGGTTTTCGGAGGGCACATTTTCAATGGTAAACGAGAATCGCGCGGAATCGGCCTCGATTTCAATACTATGGCAGTTTCGGTCAATCGTCGGGTCAGCCCAGATCTCGATGGTTGTCCGTTCCGGACCAATCCCGGCCAGCGAAAGCGCTGCGGCGACATTCACATTGGCTGGGAACCCTGCTGCCGCTTCGCGCGCATTGCCGGAAAATACCCGTTTTGGGGTATTGAGCCCCTCGACCGAAATCCCGTTCGCCGTCAGGTAAGGCGCCCCGACCAAACCATTGGGCGGCTTGCGGGTGGTCATGCGGACCGAAGAAATCTGTCCCTCGGCCGCCGCCGTGACCGCATCCAGTCCAAGCAGAGCCCCGGTCGGCACAATGATCTGCCCGCCCTTCTCGCGGGCAAGCGCGATCAAATGTGGCCGCGCCAAAAGCGCGCCGGCACTGAGCACCATCACCGTCTTGCCCGCTTCCAGCATTGGCCGGCAGATATCCTCGATCACCGCGGCCGGCGCACATTCGACCGCCAGATCCGCATGGTCGGGCATTGCGGCAAGATCCACCAGCGGACAGACGATGCGCTCGCGCTCGAGCCAAGCTTGCGCCTTGGCACGATCGCGCACCGACGCGCAGGCGAGCGTCAAGCCAGGAATTCCATCATAGAGCCGACGCGCCAGCACCCGTCCGATGGCGCCAAGACCGGCGATGGCGACGCGCGTCATGAAAAGTCCCTCTCGATCCGAAAATGGGTCATACGCGGGACTACCAGAGCCGGCAAGCCACAGCGGCCCTGCGGCTTGCCAGCACCTTGACCGGAGCGAAACAATCGGCCCAACTCAACCTAGCTTCCGAGGAGGAAACGATGATTAACAAGCTTTTGACCGCGACCTCATGCGCCCTGCTCGCTCTGACGGCCGGCGCCGCCGCACAAACCTTTCCCAACAAAGCATTGACGATGATCATCCCGTTCGCCGCCGGCGGACCGACTGACGTGTTGGGCCGCGTGGTCGCAATCCGGATGGCAGAAATTCTCGGTCAGCAGATAGTGATCGAGAACGTGGGAGGCGCCGGCGGGATGACCGGTGCGCGGCGCGGCGCCGATGCCGCCGCCGACGGCTACACCATGGTGCTCGGCACGGTCGGCACCCATGCGCAAGGCCAGACCCTTTACAAGAAACCGCTTTACGACGCACTCACCGATTTCACACCGGTTGCGCTGCTGGCAGAGGTTCCCATCGTTCTCATTACCCGCAAGGACCTGCCGGCCGACAACTTCAAGGAATTCGTCGCCTATGCCAAGGCGAACCATATGAAGATGCAATACGGCTCGGCTGGCGTCGGCGCTGCGTCTCATTTGGGCTGCGTGCTGCTCAACTATGTGATGGGCACCGCGGTTACCCATGTGCCGTACCGGGGCACTGGACCAGCCACGCAAGACCTCCTCGCCGGGCGCATCGACTTTCTGTGCCAAGCCATCACGGCTGCCAAGGCTCAGATTGATGGCGGCACGGTCCGCGCGCTGGCGCTGCTTGATGCTATGCGATCGCCGGCGTTGCCGAACGTGCCAACGGCACTAGAGCAAGGCTTCAAGGGTCTTGAGGCCTATACCTGGAACGCACTTTTCCTGCCGAAGAATGCGCCCGCCGCCGTGGTCAAAACGCTTAACGCCGCCGCAGTCCAAGCGATCAAGACTCCCGAAATGCGCAATCGCCTGGAGGCGTTGGGCGCCCAGATCGTTTCGGACGACCGCACTTCGCCGCAATACCTCGCTTCGTTCGTGAAGAGCGAAATCGAAAAGTGGGCGGCGCCAATCAGGGCGTCCGGCGTCTTCGCCGAATGAGCGTAGCGCGCGACCGCGCCACCCTGTAAACAGGTCGATTTTATACCGCAAGGAGGAAAGGATGATTTACAAGTTTCTGGCAGCCACCTTATGCACCCTGCTCGCCCTGACGGCCGGCGCTTGGGCGCAGAACTTCCCGAACAGACCGCTGACCATGGTGATCCCGTTCGCGGCCGGCGGCCCGACCGATGTGTTGGGCCGCGTGGTTGGTGCACGCATGGGCGAGATCCTCGGCCAGCAGGTCGTGATTGAAAACGTTGGTGGCGGCGGCGGACAGACCGGATCGCGCCGTGTGGCCGATTCCAAGCCAGATGGCTACACTTTCGTCCTTGGAACGGTGGGCACCCATGCCCAGGGGCAGACGCTTTACAAAAAGCCGCTTTACAACTCCATGACCGACTTCACGCCGGTGGCTCTGCTGGCGGAAGTCCCGATCATCCTAACGGTGCGGAAGGATCTACCGGTCAAGAACTTCGCCGAGTTTGTCGCTTACGCACAGAAAAACCAAGACAAGATGCAGTTCGGCTCGGCCGGCGCCGGCTCGGCAACCCATCTCGGCTGCGTGCTGCTCAACTACATCCTCAAGACCAATATCAATCACATCCCCTACAAGGGAACCGGACCAGCAATGATCGATCTGGCTGCCGGACGAATTGATTTCCTGTGCGAGATCATCACCACCGCCAAGCCGCACGTCGAACAAGGAACCGTGCAAGCGATGGCGATCTTCGACAAAGAGCGCTCCCCGGCGCTGCCCAACCTGCCAACCGCTCTTGAGCAAGGCACCAAGGACCTGATCGCCTATACCTGGAACGCGATCTTCCTGCCCAAGGGCGCGCCCGCCGACGTCGTTGCAAGGCTCAACGCCGCTGCGATCGAAGCGATGAAGTCGCCGGCGGTGGGCGGGAAGCTGGCTGCCCTCGGCGCCAAGATCTCCACCCCGAACGAGATGACGCCGCAATATCTCGCCGATCTCGTCAAGAGCGAGATCGCCAAGTGGGCTGTCCCGATCAAAGCGGCCGGCGTCATCATCGATTGACCGAAACGGTCGTGTATCCTTTCCGCGTCATGGCCGGGCGAAATGTCCCGGCCATGATTTCGTGAGCCGCGTCGTTGATGGTCCATTCGCGTCGTGGCTGTGTTAGGCCTCGGTCTCGACAAACTTCGTCATCCTTGAGGTAAGAGCGTGTCCGACCTGAAGCTCTCCTTTGCCTGCGGTCTTTACGATCGCACCGATGCGTTGCGCACCGGCGATGTCAAAGTCGACGGCATCGACCTCGACTTCGTCGCCATCACAAATCCGCGCGAGATCTTCGACCGCATGGGCGGCAAGCAGGAATTTGACGCCTCCGAATTCTCCAGCTCCGAATTCATCAGCCGGCTCGGCCGCGGCGATCGAACATTCGTGGCGATACCCGTGTTTCCATCGCGCGTGTTCCGGCATGGCTACATCTACATCAATCGCAAGGCCGGCATCCGCGAACCCAAGGACATCGCCGGCAAACGAGTCGGCGTGCCGGTCTACACCATGACCGCTGCGGTCTGGATCCGCGGTCACCTGATGCATCAATATGGCGTCGATCTCTCCTCGTGCCGCTGGCTCGAAGGCGCCATCAATCACGCCGGCTCACACGGCGATCCAAGCGCGCCGCCACTGCTCAAGCCGGTCAAGATCGAACGCGATCCGCAGGGCCGCTCGCTCAGCGAACTGCTCGCCGAGGGCGAGATCGACGTCATCATGGGAACGCAGCA
The DNA here is from genome assembly GCA_022841625.1 of Xanthobacteraceae bacterium. Classification (GTDB taxonomy): domain Bacteria; phylum Pseudomonadota; class Alphaproteobacteria; order Rhizobiales; family Xanthobacteraceae; genus VAZQ01. Next base: position 107,561 of record JALHRD010000004.1, on the reverse strand, counting down.
TCCGATCCCACATCCCGACATTGTGCCGCTGTTCGCCGACGCACGCGCGGTCGAGCGCGCCTTCGCCAAATCGACCCGTATTTTTCCGATGATGCATCTGGTGGTGATCCGCCGCGAAGTCCATGAGCGCGATCCATCGATCGCCGGCCGCCTTTACAAGGGCCTAGTCGACGCCAAGAATCTTGCGCTATCGCGGCTCAAGCGCGGCCACCCGCTGATGCTGCCGTGGCTGCACCATGACCTGCACGAACTCGACGACGTGTTCGGCGGCGACCCCTACCCTTGCGGCATTGAAGCCAACCGCCCGAGCCTCGAAGCCTTGATGCAGTACCTAGTCGAACAGGACTTTATCGCAGAGCCGATCCCGCTCGAAAGCCTGTTCGTGCCGATGGACAAATCGTTGCGATAGCAAAGGATATCGCGCTGCTTAGGCGGCGTGATAATGTCCGTCACAACTTTTCTCACGGAGCAGACCATGGGCGTTGAGCAAGTCGGAACCACGGCGGCTACAAAGGTCGACTTCGACCGCTACAGTCTGCGTCGCTTTGTAGAAGCGCTCGGCCAAGAAGAACTCGAACGGCGTCCTGGCAAGAGCAAGCTCTCCGAGGTGGCCGTCACACTCGAAGGCAATCCCAAGGCGGTGCTGTTTGAGCAGGCCGGCGGGCACGCGCTCGTTGGCAACGCACTCGCAAGCCGCACACGCTTCGCGCGATCGCTCGGCGTGACGCCGCAGAAGCTGCTGCCCGAAATCCTGCGGCGGCTGCGCAGCAAACCGGAATTCGTCGCGGTGAGCCGCAGCGAGGCCCCGGTGCAGCAGGTAGTCGCGACCGGCGCTGACATCGACCTGACCAAACTGCCGGTGCATCTGCAGCACGGCAAGGATGGCGGCCCCTATATTTCCGCCGGCATGGATTTCGCCCGCGATCCGGCGACCGGGGCGGTCAATGTCGGTCTGCGCCGCTTCATGGTGCGTGGGCGCGACACCACCGGCATCGATCTGGTCGCGCCGAGTGACCTGCGCAATATCTATCTCGCGGCGCATGCGCGCGGCGAGCGGCTGCCGATGAGCGTCGTGGTCGGTGGCCATCCGATTGACTATCTCGGCGCCACCATGCGCATGGCGGGCGACGAAATGGAGCTTCTGGCATCGCTGCGCGCATCACCGATGCCGATCGTCAAGAGCATCACCAACGATCTGTTTGTTCCGGCCGATGCCGAATGGGTGATCGAGGGCTATCTGGGCGAAGAGGGCTATAAGGAGCCGGAAGGCCCCTATGGCGAATTCCTTGGCTACTACGGCGGCGTGAAAACCAATCCGGTGTTCTATGTCACCGCCATCACGCGTCGATCGGACGCGCTGTTTCAAACGCTGACTATCGGCGGCGCCACCATGAGCCGCACCGACACCGCGCAGCTCTGTACGCTTCGCACCGAAGTCCTAATCTGGCGGGCGCTCGAAACCGCGGTGCGCGAGCCGGTGGCGGTCTACGCGCCGCCGGCGACCGGCGGCGTCTATAATGTGCGCATTGCAATCCGCCAGCGCGTACCAGGCGAGGCTCGCAACGCCATCGCCGCTGCGTTTGGCTCGCTCGCCAATGTCAAAAACGTATTCGTGGTCGACCCCGACATCGACATCTTCTCAGACGAGCAGATGGAATGGGCGCTGGCGACCCGCTTTCAGCCCGACCGCGATTTCGTCGTCGCCAGCGCGTTCCGCACCATTCCGCTCGATCCGTCGCTCGCCGGCCATGGCAGTCTCGGCGCCAAGGCCGGCTATGACCTTACAATGCCGATCGGCAACCAGAAAAAACTCGAAGCCGAGATTCCGCAGCCGCCGCGCTACCAGGGCGCGCGCTTCGCCTCGGTCGAGGCCGCCCTGCGCGACGGTCCGAAATATTTCGAGAACCTGATGACCGCGCTCGGCTCCGATGACGGCCGTGAAATCGTTGTTGAACTTGACGCCTTGCGGCGGAAGGGCCGGCTTAAGCGCGAACTGGCCGAAGGCCGCTACAGCCTGACGGATTGACGCCGGTCCGACGCGCGCTAAGCTCGCTTCGACAAGTGTTCGGAGCGCGTCATGATTAAATTGGCATTTGGACTATTGGGGCTGGCGTGCGGGCTCATGGCCGGACCGGCCTTGGCCCAGCCGGACGCGAATTTCCCGAACCGACCGATCAGGATCATCAGCGCCTCGCCGGCCGGCGGCGGCGTCGATCTGTCGGCCCGGATTATCGCTGACCACTTGCAACGGCTTTGGGGCCAGCCGGTGACGGTCGAAAACCGCACCGGTGGCAGCAACAATATCGCGGGCGAAGCGGTGTGGCGCGCCGCGCCCGACGGCTACACGCTCTTGGCCACGCCGCCCGGAACGATTACCGCCAATGCTGCGCTATTCAAGCAACTCAATTACGATCCCGCAACATTGACGCCAGTCGCGATCATGGCGGTCGGCCCCAATGTGCTGGCGGTCAAGAACGCCTCGCCAGCCAAGACTGTCGCCCAACTGATCGCGCATGCCAAAGCCAATGCCGGCACGCTGAGCTATGCATCGCAAGGCAATGGCTCGACCAGCCATCTGACATTCGAACTGTTCAAGAGCCGCACCGGCATTGAAGTCAATCACGTGCCCTATAAGGGCGCGGCGCCCGCCGTGAACGACCTTGCCGGCGGGCATATCGATACGATGTTCTGCGACCTCGGCACGATCCTGCCACTCTACCAGGGCAACCGGGTCCGCATCATCGCGACCGCGACGCTCAAGCGGCTTGCATTGCTGCCCGAGGTGCCGACCATCGAGGAGAGCGGTTTGCTGCCAGGGTTTAACTCAACCACCTTCTTTTCGCTGATGGCACCGCCGAAGACGCCGCCGGAGATCCGCGCGAAGCTCAACAAGGCCATCGTCGCGGCGATGCAGACGCCCGAATTGGATGCCAAGCTGAAATTGATTTTCGTGGAGTCGAGCAATCTCGACATTGCGGCGATGGATGAATTCATCAAGTCCGAGGCCAAGCTGTGGGGTGGCGTGATTCGCGCCGCCAACATCACAGTTGGGCAGTAGCACAACGCGTCCTTCCAGCCCTCAATAGGGCCGCTCCTGTCCCATGACCGTGGTGCGGTAAAGCAGACGGCGCTGGTCGGAAGGAAAATCCGTACGCGCGTGCATCGAGCAGCGATTGTCCCAGACCAGGAGATCGCCCTTGCGCCAAACATGGGCATAGACGAATTCCGGCCGCTCGGAATGGTCAAACAGCGCATTAAGCAATGCGTCGCTTTCGGCCTGCGGCAGGTCGACAATGCCGACCGTCATCAAGCGGTTGACATAGATCGCTTTGCGGCCGGTCTCGCGATGGGTGCGGAACACCGGATGGGTCGATTCACTGAAAGCAGCGACGCCACGGTCGTCGCCGCGCTGGGTCGAACCATAATTATAATGGTGAAACGCCGTGCGCCCTTCGAGCTTGGCGCGGATTGCCGGATCGAGCGTTTCGTAGGCGGCAACCCCACTCGCAAACAAAGTATCGCCGCCGTAGGTCGGCACCTCCACTGCATACAGCAGCGTCGCATCATGCGGAACTTCCGCATGCAGCATGTCGTGGTGGAACATCATCTCGCCGTCCGGCAACGCGCCAATGGTCTGGCCGTTCTCGCGGATATTCGAAATCATCATGATGTTGGGCAGCAGCCGGGCGTAGCCCTTCGGGAAAAACTCCTGCGGCCGCGCGAGCTTGCCAAGCTCACCAAAAAAGCCAGTGACCCGAATGAGGTCCTCCTGCGCAAGATCCTGGCCACGGAACAGGATCACGGCATGATCGAGCCAAGCTCGACGGATCGCCTGTATGATCTCCGTGTCGAGTTTAGCGCGCAGATCGATCCCACGTACTTCGGCGCCGATGTGCTGCGACAGCTTGACGATATCGAGACGCGCTTCGGTCATGATAGCCATGGGCTCATCCTGCGACGACATCAACCGGTGTTACGTCTATCAAACCGCCGCATGCTCGTCACGCCGGCCGCTTCCACATGGACGGCGCGTCTGCCATCGATAAACCAATATCGTGCGAAAACGCGTGCTTAACCCCGGGCGCGCGGGTTAAGATGACCAGACCAATGATGACAACGATCCGAATGCCCCCTTTGTCCCGCCGGACCTTCCTCGCGGCTGCCGCCGCCGGCACCGCAGTCGCCACGCTACCGCCTCACCCGGCGGCCGCTTTCCCCGATCGGCCGGTCACGGTTGTCGTGCCGTTTGCGCCGGGCGGCGCCAATGACGTCGTGGTACGCGCGATCCAGCAGCCGCTTGCGGAGGCGCTTGGGCAACCAATCGTGGTGGAGAACCGCGGCGGCGCCGGTGGCAGCCTCGGCACCGGCTATGCCGCCCGCCAGAAACCCGATGGCTACACCATGCTGGTGGCCGCGACCGGCTACGCGGTGAACCCGAGCCTCTATGAGAAAGTCCATTACGACCCGATCAAGGACTTCGATCCGGTCGCCGAGGTGACCACCTTCCCGGTCATCTATGCGGTTCGTCCGGACATCGGCGTGCGATCAATCAAGGAGTTGATCGCCTACGCCAAGAAACGAGCGGGCGGGCTCAATTATTCGACGCCCGGCGCCGGCACCCTGCCCCACCTCGCCGCCGAACTGCTCAAGCTCAACACTGGCATCGAGATGGTCCACATTCCCTATGCAAGCGCCGCGCAGGCTGCCCAGGCGCTGCTCGGCAAAACCGTCGATGTCGCCTCGGTTTCGATCTCGGTGGCCAAACCGCAAATCGATGCCGGCCACTTCATCGGGTTGGCGGTCAGCGGCGGCGAGCGCTGGCCGGAATTGCCGGACGTGCCGACCATCGTCGAGGCTGGCGTTCCAGCGGCACTGGCCGATACTTGGCAAGGCCTGATGGTGCCCGCCGGCACACCGAAGGACATCATCGATCGGCTCGCCAAAGCAACGATCGAAGTCGTGCGACGGCCGGATGTGCGCGAACGATTGCTCAAGGCCGGCTTTCAGGCAACCGGTCGCGGGCCGGACGATTTCCGTAAACGCATTATTGAAGAAGTGCCGAAGTGGAAAAGCGTGATCGAGAAGGCGCGCATTACGGTGCAGGGTCAGTAAGACGCAACAAGCAGGGGGACGACTTGGCATCACCGGTCTTGTTCGACATCAAGAATGACTGTCTTGATGTCATTCTCAACCGTCCCAGCGAGGGCAATCTCATCACCAATGAGATGGGCCTCGAAATCGCGCGCACGTTGCGCGATGTCGGACCGGAGATCAAGTTGATCCGCCTGCGCGGCAGCGGCACGAATTTCTGCAAAGGCCGCCAGGCGCCGAAGATCGACCGCGACACCATGACCCCGCTGCAGATGCGCCATCCAGTCGCAGAAGTGCCGCTCACGCTTTACGCAGCGATTAAGGAGGCGCGCGCGCCGACGCTCGCAATCGTGCAAGGCGAAGCGATTGGTGTTGGCTGTGCCTTGGCGGCGATCTGCGACATGACACTCGCCGCCGACGATGCCATTTTCCAGGTGCCGGAACTCAACCACAATATCGCCCCGACGCTGGTGATGTGGGCGCTGCTCAATCGCGTTCCGTACAAAACCGCCGCCTATCTGGTGTTCTCGCGCGAGCGGATCAGCGCCGCACGCGCTGAATTTCTGGGCGTCGTCACCAAGATGATCCCGGCAAGCGAACTCGAAAGCGAAGCGGTGGCACTATCGCAAAGCCTGCTCAGCCGGGCGGCGACCTCGCTGCAAGGCATCAAGGAGTTCCTGAAGTTCGGCAGCCGCATGGACCCCGCCAGCGCGGCCGCCTATTCGGCGACCCTCAACGCGGCGGTATCGGCCTCGGCGCCGCGCGAACCGCACTAGCCTTTGTCGCCCTGCGAAATACTATCCGGGACGGACCGCCATGGAATTCGGGATCTTCGATCATGTCGACGCGAATGGCGCGCCGTTGCAGCAATTTTACGAAGATCGCTTCAAGATTGTCGAAGCCTATGATCGCGCCGGATTTTATGGCTATCACGTCGCCGAACATCACCAGACCCCGCTCGGGCTTGCGGCCTCCCCGTCGGTTTATCTCGCGGGCGTGGCGCAACGCACCCGGCAGCTCCGCTTTGGTCCACTGGTCTATACGTTACCGCTCTATCACCCGCTGCGCCTGAGCGAGGAAATCTGCATGCTCGATCAAATGAGCAAAGGCCGCATGCAGGTCGGCATCGGGCGCGGCATTTCGCCGATCGAAACCAAGGGGTTTGGCATCGACCCCACCGAGCGCGTTGCGCGCTACGAAGATACCCGGCAGGTGATGATGCAGGGACTTACGCAGAAAGCGGTGACCTTCCAAGGCAAGTATTTCAGCTTCGACAATGTGCCGATGGAGCTTGAGCCCTACCAAAAGCCGCACCCGCCGATCTGGATTGGCGCGGCTACCGCGGAAAGCGCGACGCGCGCGGCGCGCAATGGCCACAATTTTGTTTCGCTCTCGACCAGCGCGGAGACGCGCGCGCTTACCGACAGCTATCGCAGCGCATGGCGGGAGACGCGCGGCGATACACCCTTGCCAAAACTTGGGCTCGGTCGTTTCGTCGTCGTCGCCGATACCGATGCGGCGGCGCTGGCGCTGGCGCGGCGCGCCTACCGGAAATGGCATGACAGCTTTCACCATCTGTGGCGCAAGCACGGCACCGTGCCGACACAAGGCGAACGGGCACGTGAATTCGACGAGATCATGGATGGTGGTCGCGGCGTCGCCGGCACACCCGAAACCTGCATCGCCATGCTGCGAACCCAACTTGCCGGATCTGGCGCTAATTACGCGGTTGGACAGTTCGTCTTTGGCGACATGACCCTTGCCGAAGCACTGGGCTCGATTGACCGCTTCGTCCAGCAGGTCATGCCCGCGCTTCGGCAATCGCTGCGGTGACGAATAAGATGACCAACCGCGACACCGGCACTCCGACCGAACGCAACACGCCGCGGGTCGCCACGGGCGTCGACGTCGGCGAAACGCAACGGCTCTCTGCCCGGCGCCGCGAACGGCTGATGAGTATAGGCTCGCCGCTTGGACTGCTGCTCGCCTGGGAGCTGGCCGCTCAATTTGGCTTGATCGACGTGCGTTTCTTCCCGGCTCCGTCAACAATCACCAGCGCATTGATCGAGCTCACCCGCACCGGTGAACTGATCGAGCATGTGGCGATCAGCCTGCAGCGGATCGCGCTTGGCTTTATGCTCGGCGGCATTCCGGCCGTCATCATCGGCATCAGCATGGGAATCTCGCGGCCGGTACGCGCCTTGATCGACCCGCTGATCTCAGCGACCTTTCCGATCCCCAAGAGCGCGATCCTGCCGTTCATCCTGCTGATTTTCGGACTCGGCGAAATGTCCAAAGTGGTCATGGTCGCGATCGGCGTATTCTTCCCAATCGCGATCAATGCGACCGCCGGCGTGCTTCAGATCAACCCGATCTATCTCGATGTCGGTAAAAGCTTCAAGGCGAGTAAATGGGACACGTTCCGCACCATCGCATTGCCGGGAGCACTGCCATTCATCATGACCGGCGTGAAGCTCGGCGCCGGAATCGCTCTTATTCTGATCGCGGTTACGGAGATGGTTGGGGCCAAAAGCGGCATCGGCTACATGATCTGGAGCGCCTGGGAGATTTTCGCGGTTTCTAAAATGTATGTCGGGCTGTTCACCATCGCGCTGATCGGATTTGCCGTCACTTTTCTGCTGCGTGAGATCGAGCGTTGGGTCATTCGATGGAAGCCGGACCCATGAACGCGCCCGACAAGCCGCCGGCTAAAATCCAAATCAGGAGCCTCGTTAAACGCTTCCAGAATTTGATCGCAGTTGACGACGTATCGCTCGATATCGCGGAAGGCACTTTCTTCGCAATCGTCGGACCGTCCGGCTGTGGCAAGACCACCATGTTGCGCATCTTGGGCGGACTCGAAACCGTGACCAGCGGCACCGTCGAGATTGCGCGGCCAAAGCCCGGCCGGCCGCAATATTCGATGATCTTCCAAGGCGACTCGATCTTTCCGTGGATGACGGTGTGGGATAACGCCGCCTACGGCCTGCGCATGCGCAAGGCGCCGGCCGATGAAATCAAGGCCTCGGTGTCGATGTGGCTCGATCGCACCGGCCTGACGCGTTTCTCAGGACATTACCCCCACCAACTTTCGGGCGGCATGCGCCAGCGCGTGTCGATCGCGCGCGCCTTCGCCAACGATCCGGAAGTATTGCTGATGGACGAACCCTTCTCCGCGCTGGACGAACAGAACCGCACCATCCTCCAGCAGGAATTGCTGCGAATCTGGGAAGTCGACAAGAAGACCGTTGTGTTCATCACCCACAGTGTCGACGAGGCGGTGACGCTCGCCGACAAGATCATGGTGATGACCGCCAGTCCCGGCCGCACCAAGTCGATCATCGATGTCGAACTCGAGCGTCCGCGTAACGTGCTCGAACTGCGCAATGATCCGCGTTACGGCAAGATCGTCTACGGCATTTGGGGCCACCTCAAGGATGAGGTGGAACGTGCACGGGCGTAATACCGGCTAATTCTCCTGGACCGCCGCCTGCCCGGCCAACCTGCCAAACACGGCATTGCGCGTCTGTCCGGTGAACGACGGATAATTGTGGAAGAACAGCCCAACAATGTCGCCCGAGGCGAACAAACCTTTAACCGGCTGGTCGAGCGAGTTCATCGCCTGCGCCTGGCGATTGATCTCAACGCCGCCAAAGGTGAAGGTAATGCCGCCGGTGACCGGATAAGCGCGGTATGGCGGCTCGTCGATCCGGATGGCCCAGTTCGATTTTGGCAAGGCGAGGCCTTGAGTCGCGCGGCCGTCAAGCTTGCCCGGGAAGAATAGCTTATCGTCGCGCACCGCGCGGTTGAATTCCTCGACCGTTTGGACCAGCACCGCAGCTTCGAGCCCAACCTTCGCCGCCAAATCGGCAATCGTGTCGGCTTCCATATAGGTTGCTTTGTGGTGCGGATAGCGAATGCAACGCACACCTTTCTGATCGTAGATCTGGATCGCGCGCGCGCCCGGCTGCGCCAGCACTGCCCGGCCGGTCTTGGCATAGGTATAGGAATGCTGTGCCTCACCCTCATCGAAAAAGCGTTGGCCAAGCGCGTTGACCGTGATCCCATAAGGATAATCGTAGCGGCTTTGGGTATTGCCGCGGCCATCCTCGTGTTGAGGGGTTTCGACGTCCGGTGCGTTGGCGTCGATCGGCGACATGTGTCCCGAGCGCCACTCCCCCGACGGTCGCACGCCGAGGTCGAGCAGCATTCGCAGCACCTCACCCGTATCATGACGGCTGCCGCGCACTTTCATGCGGTCGGTATTGCCGGCGAGATAACGCGCGCGCATTTCGGCATTGGCCTGGAAACCGCCAGCGCAGGCGATCACCGCCTTGGCCTTGAGATCATAGCGACCATCGGGCCCGCTCACGCTAACGCCTTCAACCCGACGCAAATCGCCAAGGATGGCGCATACCGGCGACTCAAAACGAATTTCAATGCCGCGCGCTTCGGCGATCCGCCGCCATTGCGTGAGCTGCCCAAGACCGCCGCCAGCGACATGAATTGCAATGCCGCGTTCGAAATAGCGCTTGCCGTCAACCTTGGCATGCTCCTTCAACGGCTCCCACTTGATGCCGACGTCGCGCATCCAGTGCACCGCCGCATTCGATTCCGAAACCAATGTCTCAGCCAGTACACGGTTCATGCGTCCTTCGGTCATGCGATCGAGATCGGCAAGAAAGTCGTCCGCGCCATAGGGCCCAATCTGCATGGTGGCGAAGGTGGCATCGTCCACCTCCGGGATGAATTGCCGGATTTCGGGCGAACCGCCATGGACGAAACGAAAGCCGGTACCCGAATAGCGCGCGTTGCCGCCATATTCGGCCTCCGGCGCTTTCTCCAGCATGACGACGCGCCGCGCGCCGGCTTCGTGGGCAGCGACCGCCGCCTCGAATGCAGCGCTGCCGCCGCCAATAACAATGATGTCGCAATTCTCTTGCCTTACCATTCAACTCACTCGGCCTTGATCCCGGCAAACGCCATATATTCCTTGGCCACGCGCGCCGGCACATTGGACAGGCTTTGGACGATCAGCCTTTGCAATTCGTCGCCCGCCAGCGCCCGACCGACGGGCAAGCCGCGCTTGTCAGCCTCCGCCCGATACTCTTTGTCTTCCATGAGCCGATTATAGGACGCGCGCAGAATTTCAAGCCGCTCGGCCGGAATGCCGGGCGGACCGAGCAAGGGCAGTCCAATCAGGCTTGGCGTCGTGACCAGGCCGAGTAGCGCTCGCGCATGCGGATCGGCCACAATATCCGCGAGCACCGGTACCCCCGGGAAGGCGTCGTGGGACTGCACGATCGCCTTGACCGCGCCGCTGGCGATCAGGTCCGGCCGCGAATTCGCGACGCTACCCTCATGCGAAAACAGCCCATCGACCTCCCCGCGTTCCAGCGCGATCAAAACCTCGTTGAACCCGGGATAGCCCGTCACCACTTTCAACGGCCAGCGTTCCGACGATGCAAGCACCCGCGGCGCGATGGCATTTTCCGAGCGCGCATTGAGCGCGCCAATCACAATGTCCTTCTTGGCGCGTTGCAACTCTGCCAACGACGTAACGCCGGTGCGGCGATGCAGCCAGAGTGCGTTGGCGGCGCTGCCGGCACCACCGACATAAGAAAAGCGCGCCAGGTCGTAATTGATGTTGGACTGGGGCACGACATTGCTCAAAAGAAAACCGCTGCGCCCCGGCATGCCGAGCGTGAGACCGTCTGCCACAACCGAATTGTAAAGATGATTGGCGACCACGATCCCACCCGCGCCTGGCATGTTGCGGGAAATAATGGTGGGATTGCCCGGAATGTAGCGCGCAAGATACCGGGTCAAGACCCGCATCTCGCCATCGACGCCACCGCCCGGCGGGAATCCCGCAATCACGGTGAGCGCCTTGCCGGCATAAAAATCCTGTGCCGGCGCGCCGCCTACCGACGCAATCAGCGTGACGGCGCTCAGACTGAGGACGTATCCGAAACGCACCAGGATCTAGGCGGGCTGCTTCTCGGGAGCCTTCTTCGCCTTGGAATCGCGATCCGCGGCGTATTCCACCTCGTCGTAGCCATGGACCGAAATGTCGAACAAATTGCCGTCCGGATCCATGGCGCGATGTTCGGCGAATGGCCGGGTTGAGGGCCGCTCGGTCATCGGCTCTTCCCATTTGGCAAGCTTGGCCTCGACATCGGCAATATCTTCGACCTGGAATCCGAAATGATTGATGCCACTGGGGGTCGCCTCGCCGCGATTGCGCAGGATCGCGAGCGTGAGATAGCCGTCGCTCATGTAGCGGGCGCCGCTCTTTTCGGAGTGAATGCACTTCATTCCGAACACTTCTTCATAGAATTTTGCCAGCCGTTCCGGATTCTTGGTTTTGATCGCCAGGTGACGAATTTTCGGCATGGGAGTCCTCCGCTTGCGGGCCGTTGTCCGATGATGGCGGTAATCGTAGGAAATGCGACTGCCGAACGCAATGCTTTGAATTCGCGTCCGGCTTGCTTGTGGAGCAATGCCGCCGCCGCTATCCTGCGCACTAATCAAGAATGAAACGGGAGGGTCCAGATGAGAATCGTCTTCGTAGCAACGGTATTGGTGCTTTCCGCGGCGATTGCGGTTGCGGTCGAAGGCATGGATTGGGCCTATCCCCCAACCCCGAAAGGCAAAGGCCCACCCGACAAGGAAAAAATGCTCACGGTGCCGGGCAGCAAGAGACAATATACTGCGGCACAGATCGGCGATGGCTTCAATCCGCCGGACTGGTTCCCGGACGAACATCCGCCGATGCCGGCCGCGGTCGCGACCGGGCGGCCGCCGGCATACCGGGCCTGCGCGTTATGCCATCTGCCGACCGGCGGCGGCCATCCTGAGTCTGCCAACATCGCCGGCCTCCCTGTGCGCTATTTGATCCGCGCGATGGAGGAATACAAGAACGATAACCGCGTCGGATTGCGCGCCACCACCATGATTGAAATCGCCAAGGCGATGACCGATGAGGAGATTCGCATCTCGAGCGAATATTATGCAGCGCTCAAGCCACAGTCGCGGCAGAAGGTAGTCGAGAGTGCGACCGCGCCGAAGAGTTTTGTCGGCGGCGGCGGCATGCGCTATGCGGAGCCGGAGGGCGGCACCGAACCGATCGGCAGCCGCATCATCATCATTCCGGACAGCGCCGAGGGCGCGCAGCGCCGCAATCCGAAATCCAACTTCGTGGCCTATGTACCGCCGGGCAGCATCGCCAATGGAATGCAGCTTGCGGCCGGCACGGCCGGCAAGACTGTTGCCTGTGGCATCTGCCACGGACCGACGCTGAAAGGTCTTGGCGAGGTTCCCGGTATCGCGGGTCGCGATCCGACCTATACCTTCCGGCAACTCTACGACATGCAGCAGGGCCGCCGCAAAGGCGACGCGATCGCGCTGATGACAGCGGTGGTCGAAAAACTGACGATCGACGACATGATCGCGCTTTCCGCCTACGCCGCTTCGCTTGAACCCTAGGCAGCAACATTCCACCGACTGACCGCCGGCGGCAAAACGGCCGCTGGCGGTGGTTCCATGTTGGCTTTAGGATGGGCGTGCCGGGATTCGCCATGCTAAAAGGCCTCCCTTGATGCAGACGATCCGTCGAAACGACCGTGGATTTTGGGGCTGGCGCCTGTTGGTCGCCGCCACTCTGGCGGCTTTGGCCGGCAACGTTGGCGCATCGGCGCAGACCAACAGCGCCGCCGACGAGCTGCTTTCGGCGGTGGTGCAGCTCAAGACCTACATCAATCCGGAGGGGCGCACGGTTCGCGGCCTCGGCCAGCAGCGCGCCGGCTCCGGCATCGTGATTGATGACAACGGCCTGATCCTCACCATCGGCTATCTCATGGTGGAAGCGCATTCCGCCGAGATCACCACCAATGCCGGCCGCAAGAGCGCCGCCGAGGTGGTGGGCTACGACCACGATACCGGCTTTGGCCTGCTGCGCGCCACCGAACCGCTCAAGGTCAAGCCGCTGCCGTTCGGAAAATCCGCCGATCTGAAGGAGCAGGATCAAGTGCTGGCCGCGAGCTTCGGTGGCCGCGCCGGGATCGCGCCTGCTTACGTGATGTCGCTGCGCGAATTCGCCGCCGGCTGGGAGTACCTGATCCCCGGCGCGATCTTCACGGCGCCTGCGCATTCGGATTGGAGCGGCGCCGCATTGGTCTCACGCGACGGCAAACTCGTGGGGGTCGGCTCGCTGGTGGTCGGCGACGTCACCGGTCAGGGTAAAAATCTACCCGGCAACCTGTATGTACCGATCGACCTGCTGCCGCCGATCATGGCCGATCTGTTGACCCTTGGCCGCGTCTCCGGCCCCGGCCGACCCTGGCTCGGCCTCAATGCCGAGGAGGTGCGCGGCCGCGTATTCGTCAGCCGCGTCACCGGCGATGGGCCGGCCGAGCGGGCGGGCGTCGGCGCAGGCGATATCATTATCGCGATCAATGGCGATGCGCCGCGCTCGCTTGCCGATTTCTACCGCAAGCTCTGGTCGATTGGCGGCGCCGGCGCCGCGGTGACGCTCGAACTTCTGCAAACCGATGGCGTGAAGCGCGTCGCCGTGAAATCGATGAACCGGCTCGATCATCTGCGATTGAAATCCACCTTTTGATTGCCGGCAAACTGTTATAGTGACGCGCCACTGCGGCTTACCGCGGGGCATGTCAGCCTTGTTCGTTTTTTCCGTGCCGGAGCAGCCATGCCAAGAGTTCCCCGCCGGGTCGTCACCGGCCACAATTCCGAGGGCAAGTCGATCTTCATCACCGACGCGGCAACGCCGCATGTATTCCAGCGCAGCCCCGGCAGCGCCATCGTCATGGAATTGTGGGAAACCCATTCGACACCAGCCGATAACCGCGGCAATGACGACGCCATCGCGCACGGCTTTCGCCTGCCGCCACCCAAGAATGGTAGTGTCTTCCGGCTCATCGAATACCCGCCGGACAAAGAACGTCTTAAGGCGCTCGCCGCAGAACGTGCCGGCCCGGACGATGGCTCGGGCTGGCTGCAAGCGGCCGACAGGCGCGAAGCCCGCCACCTCGGCTTTCACAAAACCAGCTCGGTCGACTATGCGATCGTGCTGTCGGGCGAGATCTACGCCCTGATGGACGAAGGTGAGGTCTTGCTAAAAGCCGGCGACGTTCTGATCCAGCGTGGCACCAACCACGCCTGGAGCAACCGAACGAACGAGCCATGCTATGTGGCATTCGTCCTGATCGACGCCGATCCTGTATAGCCACCATCCCATCCGACAACGATCATCCGGGAGGAAGAGAAATGCCCCTGAACAATGTGCGCCGCGTCGTTACCAGCGTCGACGCCAACGACAAGGCGGTGGTCTTGTTCGACGGCAATAATCCGCACACCGTCAAGCGCCCCGATCGCCCGACCACCTCACATCTCCTGTGGGTGACCGGCGAGACACCGGCCGACATCAGCGGCCCCAGCGACCGCGCCGCGCTCGCCATGGGCAAGATCGGCATCGCGCCGCCTGCCTCCGGCTCCGTGTTCCGGATTGTGGACTTCCCGCCGGTCGGCCCCGAGGTCGACAAGCTCGACAATAACCACCTGCACCACCAGATCGGCGACCACGCTCCGAGCCGCGGGTTGCCGCCGCGGCATCCTTATATGCACCGCACGCTCACCATCGATTACGCCATTGTCATGAATGGCGAGATCGACATGCTGCTGGACGACTCAGAGATTCATCTCAAGGCCGGCGATGTGCTGATTCAGCAAGGCACCAATCATGCCTGGGTCAATCGTGGCAAGGAGCCCTGCCGCATCGCCTTCATCTTGATCGACTCCAAGGAGCCATAGCGCCAGCCGGCCCCGCAAACCGGTGGGAACCGGTTGCGAGGCCGTGCTGTTAGCGCGTTTAGTCGGTCCGGAAGCAGTAGATCAGGCCGGCGCCGCCCGACGCCTTCAACTGATCCTGGCTGCAACCGCGCGAACCATGCGAGGAATTCCAAGACGTCATGTGCCTGGTTTCCTTCATCAGACCGGTGCGATCGTGATGGCCGACGATGGCGGAACCATCGCTGCTCTTGGTCCAATTGCCACAGGTGGTTTCGCCGCCGGCCGTCGAGTATTGGCCCTGCGGATCCGAGCCCGTGAGAATGTCATGCACATTCACCGGGTCGCCACTGCCGCCAACCACCTCGCCCTTCTCGGTCAACGCGGTTTGCTTGTTGATGTTGACCGACGCCGAGTGCAAATCGTCGACGCTCTTTGCAATCACTACGCCCTTGGAATTCTTCCAGGGCCCCTTGCCAATGCGGTCGCGCGCATTGACGCCGGCATTGCCGCCCGGTTCGGTGGTGCTCAGATAAGCGGCCCAATTGCTGCTGGGCGAGCCAGCGGCCTTGGCGAGCGCTTGGCAATGCGCATCGGCGCCAGCGAGCCCGCCGAGATCGGCGCCATTGCCCTTGCCAACACTGGAAATAAAGAACGACATGTCTGCCTGTTGCGTGAACGCCACTGACGTCACGCCGAGCACGGTTGACGCAATCAGCGACAAACGTAGCATTCCGATCTTGGTCATCTTGAAATTCCTCCCACTCCGGTGAGCGCTTTTGGTTGAGCCCGGCCTCAATTCACGCAAGGCCAGCGACCAATCCTAGCAGTCGCGCCCTGGCGGAGGAAGCGCATGGCGGTGCTTGGCGGCACCGCCGTACCAGAACCTCGATATGACTGACACCGTTATGTTCGCGGCCGGCCGGTCAATCGCCGCACAATGGAGTCCCACAGGGCCTTCATCATCAGCGACAATCCCGAGATTGGTTTGGCGGCCGGAGGTGGGGCGGGTGGCGACGGCCCACCGCCGGCGGTCAGCGCCGGGACACCGTCGCGCGCAACATGCGTTTTTAGGTTATTGGCGAACTGGCCGATGATCTGCGCCGCCGTGGCTTGGATCATGCCGACGCCGCGACCATATTGCGCGACCGAGCCCGACAGCGTGAGGTCGGTATGGATCAGGACCTTGGAGCCGCCGCCTGGCGCATCCTCGACCCGGAATGACGCCACCGCATTGGCGCCGCCGCGGCCCTTGGAATCGGTACCCTGCGCCTTCACCCGCGCGCCGCGGCGCGCGTTATCGATCTCCTCAAATGTCACCTGCCCCGCGAAAGTCAGCGCCACCGGACCAAGCCGCACCGCGACCTTGCCCTTGTAATTTCGCTCGTCGATCACATCGGTGAGTTCGGCGCCCGGCATGCACGGCGCAATGCGCCGGATATCCATCAGCACCGCCCAAGCTTCCGCCGGCGATAGCGGCACCTCAAAGGAGTTGTCGAATTCCACGCTTGTGTTCCCCTCACCAGATCTGTTCGAAGCCTGCGGCAATGACTAAGGCCGCACGACGCTCCGATCAACCCGATCGCGTTGACAAAATCCGCAAATATGTCAAGGCTTTTGGTGAATCGACCGCGGAAGGAGTCTACTTTGTCCGAAGACACCAATGCCATCGCCGCTTCAACCGCCGACGCCGCACCTGGCCATAACCGATTTGCCGACGTGGTGTGGGAGCGCAAGACCAAACACCGCATCTTCGTGCGCGCGCTCGAAGGCACCTATGGCAACCTGGTCAAGGACCTGTTCGAGCAGCCGCGGGTTTACAAGACCCGCGACCTGCAATGGAAAGGCGGGCCGCAGAGCTACGGCAAGAAAATCGTCAACCCGCAGGCGGTGAAGGTCGCACAGTCGATCGAAACCCACATGGAGGTCTATACGCCGGGCGCCCAAACCAGCAAGCACGGTCACATGAATTCGGCTGTGTTTTACTGCCTCAAGGGCAAGGGCCACGACATCCACGACGGCAAGCGCTACGAATGGGAAGCGGGCGACGCCTTGATTGTCGAGAATGCATGCGTTCACCAGCACTTCAGCAAAGAAGAGGAAGACGAAACCATCGTGTTGGTGATGAAGGCGAAACCGCTGTTCCTGTTCATGCACATGCTGTTTCAGAAAGTTGCGGAAATGCCGCCCAAGACCGGCACCGAGAAGCAACTCAACTACACCCCGCCGGGGGATTTGTAGACGTCACTCCTCACCATCAGGAGTTAGCCCGCGTTAGCTTCGCACTGATACGTCGCCGTGGTCATAGTCGCGCCGCTCACGGTCGAGCGCCTCGGCCTCCGAATAGCCCAGCATCAGCGCCTCCATCACCCGGCGCAGTGGGTCCTCGCCAAGCGACATGTGAGCGGCCAGAAAGCCAGCGAGCCGCGCGAACACCACCGGCTGCGCAATCATGCGTTCGTAGCGCTTGTCGGCCGCGGCCTGCTCGCAATCCTTCACCGCGCGGCTGAGCGCGTCGGTGAACAGCTTTTCCATGTAGCGACTGTTATCGGTGGGAACCTCTTGCGCCGACGGCGCATTCGCCAGCAGCGCGCGCGCATGCGCGACAAAGCGCGCGTACAGTATCTCTTCAAGCTTGCTGTCGCCGTCGTCGTCCTCTAGGTCGCCGCACATTGGTAGTGCCTCCGTATCCGTTATGCCCGCGCAGTGCGCGGGCATCCACGTCCGACCTT
Organism: Xanthobacteraceae bacterium; assembly: GCA_022841625.1. Classification (GTDB taxonomy): domain Bacteria; phylum Pseudomonadota; class Alphaproteobacteria; order Rhizobiales; family Xanthobacteraceae; genus VAZQ01. The sequence goes on along the minus strand of JALHRD010000004.1, from coordinate 89,931 downwards.
TAGAAAAATAAGACAACGATGGTCGGGACAAGCCCGCCCATGGCAACTGCGAGCAATCAAAAGCCCTCGGCATTTTCCAGCTGATCAAACCAGTCGAAACCCATCGGCTTGATGATCCGGCTGTTGATCACAATGATCCGCGCTTCATTGTTCGGGTCGGCGTTGAAGTGCTTATGGATGCAGTATGGTGGGATATAGACAAAATCGCCCTGTTCCCACTCGTAACGCTTGGGCTCGGCGTCCCACTCGAATTCCATCACTTCTTTGCAGTCGAACTTTACGTCCCAGTGCAGGTCGTAGCCCCTGCCCTCGACCACATAGAACACTTCTTCCGAGAGATGTCGGTGCTTACCCGATGCCTTTCCGGGCGGCAGGAACTGCATATAGATATCGAGGCAGCACTCCTTGGTGTCCATTTTTTCATTGATGATGTGCTTGATCAGGCCGTTGGGCGAGCGCTCGAACGGCATGTCGGCGCCCTTCACCACATTCATGCGGCCCTGGTATTCCTGGCGGAATTGCTCGGACGCCTTCAACGCCTCGGCGTAGAAATCGACATTCCTGGTCTGGGCATGGGCTTTCGCGCGCTCGCGCGGGTCGATGACGCTCATTTTTTTCTCCTTAAAGGCCGGACGGCGGCGAATACGCCAGTTGCTTGGCGGTCGCTTCCTTGGGCGGGAACTCCGCGACCTTCTGAAACATCATGTGCATGAACAAAAACAGCGGCTTCGCCTTCATTACCAGCACAATCGATTCGTCATCGGGCTCGTCGCTGAAATGCTGGTGCACGCAGGCATTCTCGACCAGAAGCGCGTCGCCGGCCTCCCAGTCCATGCGGCGGCCATCGTGAACGTCGTGGCCTTTGCCTTTGAGCACATAGAACACCGCCGAATTCATGTGGCCATGCTTCTGGCCATAGCCGCCGGGGGCGAACACCTCGATATGGGTCTCAATGGACTGCGCGATCTTGGCGGATTGCGGGTTAATCACCTTCTTGCCGTAGAAGGACGGACCGCCCTTCCACTGCATATCGCGGCTGCGATAGACCCGCGGCTGCTCGAACAGATCCTTGACCAGATTGCCATAAGTGCCTTCGAGCGCGCGGACAAACACCCGTTTCTTGGTCCAGCGCTCCCACACCACCTCCTCGCCCTTGACGTTATGGCCCGGGCCGGGTGGTCCCGCAGTTTTGTTCGCGATGGCGTCGGTTGCGTCACTCAATGATTTTCTCCATGGTTATTCCGCCGCTTCGCGCTGCGGCGATTTCGGCGGCAGGTCGGCCAATTCCGCAGTATAGGCATCGTCCATCTTTGGCGTCACGCCGTGGCGAGCCAGCGCGTCGGCGAACAGCGAACGGATTTCGGGCTTTTCGTCGGCATAGTCAATCTGGTCGCCGCCGACACGGCGGCTGATCCAGGCAATGGGCACACCCTGCGAATTGCGCAATGAGGCGACCTCATGCTTGAAGGCGAGATAGCGCGCCGGCGTCGGGCCGGTGTTGAAATGCTGATGGAACATGCGATTGGGCGGCACAATCAAGGTGCCGACCTGCCAGTCGAAGCGCTGCGGCTCCTGGCCTTCATGCCACATCAGCGAGAAGCCCTCGCCGGAGAGGATGATGACATGCGCGCTGGGCCCGTGGCAGTGCGCCTTTTTGTAAGTGCCAACCGGAAACTGGGAGATATGGCTCGGCATACCGCCTGACATATTGAAGCGGATATGCCCGCCGCCGGCGCCGCGTTCCATGGCGCTGATCAATGGAAGATTGACCGCGTCGGCGACGAAATTGGTGGCGAGCAGGAAGCCCTTCTTCTCCGCCTTGGGCGTGAAATAGTCGGGCTCGCCGTTGAAGCGGTGCTTGAAGTCGTAAGCTGTGTTGAAAATAAAATTGCTGTCGTCATAGAGGTTCATCACCGACGGCGCATTGGTGACGCCGACATAGCGCGCCGGTTCCTGGCCGGAACCGTTGAAGTGCTGGTGCCAGCAGTTGAGCGGGATCGCAAACATCGCCCCCGCTTTCCATTCAAAGGTGATGCGCTTGCCGGCATCGTTCCAGACTGTCGTAGCGCCGCGGCCGTCGAGGATCAGGATCATCTCCTCATAGAGCTGGCGCTGCGGGCTGAGCTTGCCGCCGGGCGGAATCGCGCAAACGTAGCAGTCGTTCGAGGTGCGTGAGGCATCGTGGTTGATATAGACGCCGGCGCCGCCCCGGCGTGCCCAGGGCTTGAGCTCGACCGTGCGCAGGTTTGGCACATATTGCGCACCGATGACGTCGAGCCCTTCTGCGCGCACCCAGGCGAGATAGGGGGTGTCCCTCTCGGTTGCGAATTTCTTGGCAAGTTCGTCTGAAACGGTGGGATTCTTGGCCATATGCAGGTCCCTTTGACCGGAATTTGGCGCTACATTAGTCGTCGCTGGCGGTGCGTCAACAACGGCCTGCCGATGCTTTTCCGCCGGGAGCCAGGAGCTCTTCGATGCTGTTTGGCCTGTACGCGCCGGTGCCTCATGTCACCGTGGGCTCAAAGGAGATCGCCCGCTCGGTCAAAGGCGCACTCGGACCGCTGCCGGCGGGCGAGATCGATCCGGCCTTTGGACTCGCCAGAGACATATTATGCGCCGCCGACCAGGCCGGGTTCGATCTCTGCCTTTATGCCGAGCGACACCTTGGCGCCGATTTTGAAGCCTGGATTCTCGCCGCCGCGATCAGTTCATGGACTAAGAACCTCCGCGCCATGCCGGCGGTGCATCCGGGGCTCTGGCATCCGACCCTGATCGCCAAGATGGCCGCCTGCCTCGACCGACTCACCACCGGCCGCAGCGCTATCAATCTGGTGACCGGCTGGAACGAAGTCGAAGCGCGGATGTATGGCGGCGACATTCTGCTGCACGAACACGACCGCTATGTGCGGGCGGAAGAATTCGTCAGGGTGCTGCGCGGGATGTGGAGCGAGACGCCGTTCTCCTTCAGCGGACAATTTTATAACGTGAAGGAGTCGCAACTGCTGCTCAAACCTGCGACCCGGCCCGACATCTTCACGGCGAGCCGCAGCGAGCGCGGCCTGGAAATGGTCGCGAAACATGCCGACTGGTGGTTTCTCGACTACGACAAGAACGCCAGCGATCTCGCCGGCGTCGAGGCGAGCCTGTGCCGCGCCATGGACGGAATGAACCGCCGGGCCGAAAAATATGGCCGCAAGGTTCGGTTTGCGTTCAATCCGTTTGTCGCCTTTGGCGACACCGATGAAGCCGCGCTCGCGCGCGCCAAAAAACTGCTCACGCCTGACGATCCCGATGCCGACATGCGCAAGATGATGTCACGGGTCGGCCCGGCGATGAAATCGGGTTGCATCGGCCGGCCACAGAAAGTGCGCGACCAATTGCTGAAATATACCGACATGGGAATCGAGCTGTTCCTGTTGAAATTCGTGCCGACGGTGGACGAAGTCCACGCCATCCGCGACGAGATCATCGCGCCGTTGCGCGGACGCGCGCAGGCGGCTGCGGAGTGACTATTTTTTCGCCGCTTTCGCCTGCGCGGCGAGATAATTGCGCAGCCGCGCGCGGACCGCGTCAGCGCTCTCCTTGGTCCAGCGTCGAAAACCCTCGCCGGTCCGCATGCCGAGCTTGCCGGATGCGATCTTGTCCTTGAGGAAGGCGGTCGGTTCGATCGAATTGTCGAGATCGGCGATCAGCACATTCTGAATATCGAGCGTGAGATCGAGACCGACCAGGTCGGACTGCTCCATCGGCCCGAGCACCGCCATGCGCGCACCGAAGCCCGACTTGACCACGGTGTCAATGGTTTCGGCGTCGCAAACGCCGGCGGCGACCAGCGCAATCGCCTCGCGCTTTAACGCGTGCTGAAGCCGATTGCCGACAAATCCGGGAATGTCCTTTTTGACGTGCACCGGCTCGCGGCCGGCATCGCGCAGGAGATCAATTGTCTTGCGCACGGTGTCGTCGCTGGTGGCGTCGTTCTGGATCACTTCCACCAACGGCACCAGATGCGGCGGGTTCCAGAAATGGGTGCCGATCACGCGGTCGCGATACTTCAACTTGGCGCCAATCTCGGTCGAACGAATCGCCGAACTGTTGCTGGCCAGGATGGCAGTCGGCGCTGTCACGCTTTCAAGCTCAGCGAAGATCTCCTGCTTGAGCGGCAGTTTTTCCGGCGCTGCCTCGAACACAAAGGACACATCCTTCATGGCCGCAGCCATTTGATGATGCGCCGAGATACGCGTGAGCAGCGCCGGCTCGCCGTCGAGCAGCGCCCGCGCGACCTCCAAGCGTTCGGGCAATGATTTGCGCCACTCCGCCGACGGATCGTAGATGCGCACGGTGTGGCCGGCCGCCGCCAACAGATACGCAATGCCGTGGCCCATCAGGCCAGCGCCGACAACGCCGATGGTTTTCATCCCGCTGTGTACCCGCCGTCGACATACATGATCTGCCCGGTGCAGAAATCCGACGCCGGCGTGAGCAGATAAACCGCCATGCCCATCAGGTCCTCGACTTCGCCCAGGCGCCCCAGGGGAATGCGCGACAGCGAGCGCGCCCGCGTCTGCTGGCCGAGCTGGTCGTCGCCATACATCCAGGCGGTGAGCTTGGAGCGGAACACGGTCGGCGCAATGGCGTTGACGGTGATGCCATGCTTGGCCCATTCGGTGGCAAGCACACGGGTGAGCGAGTCGGTCGCGCCCTTGGACGTGCAGTAGCCGGTATAGCCGGAATAATTGCCGTGACGGCCGCGCACCGAGGACATCAACAGCACCTTGCCGCGTTGTTTGTTGGCGATCCAATGGCTGCCGACGGCCTTGGCCATCAGCCAGATGCCGCGCACATTGGCGTCCATCACCGCTTGCCAGTCCTCATAGTCGAGTTCGTGAATAAAGCCCGGCTTGTTCATCCCGGAGGCCACCACGAGCTGATCGACCCGGCCGAAACGCGTGAGCGCCGCGTCGAGCATCGCCTTGGCGTCGTCGAGCGAATCCGGGCGCCGCACGATCGTCTCGACCTCACCGCCGACCTCTTTCACCTCGGTGGCGACCTCATCGAGTTCGCCTTTGCTGCCGGAGGCCAGCACCAGCTTGCCGCCGAGCGCGCCGAGCGTGATCGCGCAGCCGCGCCCGAACGCGCCGGACGCGCCGGTCACGATCGCGACCTTGCCCTTGTTGTCGAACAGCGACAGCGGATGGCGGAGCGGTTCGGAAATCATGGTTCGATCCTTGAACAAGCGGAGCCGCAAACTCCGTGACCCTCTCCCCTTGCGGGAGAGGGTGGCGAGACAACTAAGCGACGCGAAGTTGTCGAGCCGGGTGAGGGGTCATTGCCGAGATCGATCGTCATTCCCCCCTCACCCGCCCTCGCTACGCTCGGGCACCCTCTCCCGCAAGGGGAGAGGGTAGGCGCCCGCGGCACGCGTATTGGCCTTACTGCACCTGTGCCGCTGCTCGGCACCAAACACGTCACTTTCCCGTTTCGAAGCGGAACGCCTGCGTCGGATCGAGCACCGCCACCACCCGCAGCGCGCAGCCCTCGCCATCGGGCCAGCGCCACGGGAAGGCGAAAAACGTGCAGCGCTGACCGGTGATCTTGTCGATCTCGCCGCCGATATTCTCAATGCCGGGAATGCCATTGGTCATCATGATTTTGTGCGCCGGCTCCCAATGCGGGAAGTCATCAATGATGTGGCGGCCGGTCTCGGCCAAATATTCATCATCGAGGTGCGGCTGCGCCGGCCCCGGCCCATGTGGGCCCAAAAAGGTGCCAAGCGGATGGTCGAGCGCCTGCACGTCAACGCCGACGAGCTTGACGCCGCGCTCGACAATCCACTCCGCGGCTTCTTTGTAGAGGCCGGGCGAATAGGCATAGTAATCCGGATTGTCGCCATAGTTCTTATGACTGCCGGTATTGATCATCACGATGTCGTTTTTCCGAATCTTCGGCTCGGCATTCGCCAAATCCTTGGGCGTGATGACACTCCATTTTTTCTTCGGGATCGAAACCACGACGCCGGTGCCGAAGAAGCGCCAAAGCGGATAGCCGGTCAGAGTCGGCTGGTTCTCCTGCACATGGATCGGCGCATCCATATGGGTGCCACGGTGCATGATGCCTTCGAACTGCTGCACCAACAGGCCGTCCTTGGCGTGAAACTCGACCACCCGGACATTGAGATTCGCGCGCGAGGGCCATTGCGGCATGCCGTGGCCCCAAGGTTGGGTCAGGTCATAGAATTTGATTTCATCCGATGACTTCGCGCTTTTCACCGCAGGCTTCTTCACGTCGCCTGCTTCAAGCCGGTTGCTGCCTTTCGGATCGAGGATTGCGACCAGGCGAATGACGCAGGCATCGCCCTCGTGCCATTTCCATGGAAAGCCCTGGAAGGTGCAACGCTTGCCGGACAGCTTGTCGAGATCGGCGCCGATATTCTCGATGGTCGGGATGCCGGCACCGAGCAGCACCTTATGGGCGGGGTTCCACTCGGGGAAATCCTTAATGGCATCGCGCCCGGTCTTTTTCTTGTATTCCGGCAACAGATATTTGATCTGCGGGCCGTTGCGATGCGGCCCTAGCGAGGTCGCGAGCGGATGGTCGACGCAAGCGGTGTCGACGCCGACCAGCTTGACCTTCTTCTTGACCAGCCATTCGGCGGCATTTTTGCTGAGCCCCGGCGCGTGGCCGAAATATTCCTGACTGTCGGAATAACGCCGGTGCCATCCGGTATTGATCAGCACAATGTCGCCGGCGCGGATCGCGGGCCTGGCTGCATCGAGGTCGACAGCCTCGACCAGCTCCCACTTCTTCTTTGGGATCGACAGCACAACGCCGGTGCCGAAAAACCGCTCCAGCGCCAGGTCGCCGACGGCGGCCTTGCCGGGCAGCAGATGGATCGGCGCATTCACATGGGTCGAGGTATGGAAAATGGTCGAAATCTTGTGGGTCATCACGCCATGCTTGGCGTGATAGGTCAGCCGTTCGAGCTTGATTTCCTCGTAGCCGGGAAAGATCGGCGTATACATTCCCCACGGGTGGCTGAGCTCGTAGAATTCGAGCCCACTGACCGGATCCTTTGTGACTGCCATACGCGCCCCCGAACTCCACCCTAACGACATGAACTTGGCTTCGGTCTACCGAACCGGGCCGAAACGGGCAACAGAGAACAAGCATGACCGACCCCTTCGTCTATCAGTCCCAGGCCGTACGCATCTTGTTTGGACGTGGCGCGCTGCAATCGGTGCCCGACGAGTTGACGCTGCATCAGCGCTTGCGCGCGCTCATTCTCTGTACGACCTCAAGCCGAGCCACCGCGGAACGGGTGCGATCGCAAGCACCGGACCGCATCGCTGACATCCATCAACTGCCTAAGTCTGGCGATGCCCGTGAGCGCCTTGCCAAGCTCGTTGAGCATGCCCGGCAAAAGAATGCCGACAGCATCCTGGTGATTGGCGGCGGCTCGCCGATCGGCTTTGCCAAGACCGTCGCCGCCACCGCAGGGCTACGCTCGATCGCCGTCGTCACGACCTATTCAGGCTCGGAAATGGCGTCGAGCTGGTCGATTGGCGCCGGCAAGGATCGAATGGCCGGCGACCATGACAACTGCCTGCCGCTGAGCGCGATCTACGATCCCGATCTCACGCTCTCGCTGCCGCCGCGCACCTCGGCGGCGAGCGGCATGAATGCCATGGCGCATGCGGTTGAAACGCTTTATGGACCCGACCGCAATCCGGTGGTCGAGGCCATGGCGTCGACCGCCGTGGCACAGCTCGGGTCCGCGCTGCCGCGCGTGGTCGAGCGCCCCGACGATATAGAGGCGCGCACCAGCGCGCTTTACGGCGCCTGGCTCGCCGCCGCCTTTCGGGCGCAAGCCGGCGTCGAGCACGCGCTGGCGCAGCGGGTGCGGCAGGCGTTCGGGCTCGATCATTCGCATTGCCATGCGATCTTTACGCCCTATGCCATCGCCTTCAATGCCAAGGCCGCACCGCGCGCCATGGAACTGATCGCCCATGCGCTCGGCGTCAAAGACGCCGGGCGCGGCCTCTACGACCTCAACGTCCGTCTTAAACTGCCGACCGGATTGAAGGGCCTGGGCATGCAAGAAGCCGATATTCCGAAAGCGGTGGACATCGTAGCCGCCGGCAAATTCGTCAACCCGCGCCCGGTCACGCGCGACGACATCGCGAATTTGATCACGCAGGCGTTCCACGGCGAGGCGCCGAAATTTTGAAACCTATGTGTCCCGGATACAGCGCAGCGCGCAGCGGTGTACCGTATCCGGGACCCCGATTTCTTCACAAGTCAACAACCGGGATCCCGGGTCTGCAGCGCATCATTTCATGCTGCGCCGCGCCCGGAAAATGGCTCGATCATTTCAACATCCACTCGCCATCGTTGCTCCGCGTCAGCACACCCTCCCCGCGCAGCCGGTCGAGTTCGATTGCGATCTCGCGCCCATCCTTGCTGCCGAGCGACGCCATCAGTTCGGAAAACGCCATCGGCCGTGCGCTAAGCGCCTGCTCCACGGTCTGATAGCGCGGCGCGCCGTCAATGCGCGGCGCGTGGGTGGTCCTGGCCTCGACGCCGCTGCGCGACAGGAGACCCGTGAGATCGAACCCCGCTTTGGTGGTGGTGCGGTCTTCTCCCATCGTCACATCCATCGGAAACGCCATCTGTCCGGTCGCGGTGACGAGATCGCGGTCGGCGCGGAAACGATTGGCCATCGCCCATTCCACTTCCTCATCGGCAAAGATGTCGACCTCCGCATCGAGCACATAGACATGTTTGAGAAATGGAATCGCAAACAGCGCCGCGATCACCGCGCGCCCCTGCCCGGGAGCCCGCACCGACACGCGCGCATGCAGTAGACCGCTGGCGCTCGGCACCGCATAGACCGCGACCGGATCGATCCCGGCGGCGCCCAGCACTTGCCGGATACGCGCCTCGGTCAGGATCGCGCATTGATGGGCGTGTTCGGTGCGCGCTATTTTCACGGCACCATGCAGCACGGTCTGGTGCAGCACATCCTTGCGCATGGTGATGGCGGTGACATGAAACACCGGATCGACATGCGCCGGGCCGTAATAGCCCAGGAACTCGCCGTAGGGCCCCTCGATCTCGGTATAGCCGGCCTTGTCGAAATAGCCCTCGATGACGAGTTCGGCATCCGCCGGCACCGGCAGTCCGTTGGACACGCCGCGCGCCAGCGGCAGCGGCGCGCCGCGCAGCGAAGCGACGGTGACGAATTCGTCATCGACCGGCGCCCGCACGCAGGCCGCCAGGAAATCCAGCGGATGCGAGCCGACCGCAAAATTCAGATGCAGATGCTCGCCGCGTTCGACGCATTCCAGAAACATGCGCTTGAGATCGGACACCTGCGTGAGGTTCGACAGCATGGTGTTGCGGGAGCGCAGCATCAGCCGGCGGCAGCCGACATTGCGCCGGCCGGTCTTGGGATCGACGGCATAGTCGATCGCCGCTGACAGATAAGGCGCGCCGTCATAGGCGTGCTGCAAGTGAAACGGTAGCTTGGCAAGGTCCACATCATTGCCGGCCACTACCACCTGCTGCACCGGCGCATCGGCCTGCGGCACCTCGACGATCGGTTGCGGATTGGCCATGCGCCGGCCGAACTCCTGCGCCAGATTGCGTTCGTCGCTGGTGCCAAACGCCGCGGCGTGCCGGCGGCGGCTGCCGCCAACCGCTCCGACCATCTCGAAATGCTCAGGCCCCGCATCCTTGAACAGCGACGCACGCGGCGAACCCTCGATAATCGCACTGATATCGGCCAGCGCGACCGGACGGTCGTGGGTATCGACCTCGCCGATCGCTTTCAGCTGGTCGACAAACCGTCGCAGTCGGAATTTTTCGAGATCGACGCCTGTCATGGCCCTGCCTGAAGCTCCCTCAATCGCCCGCGGATGCGGCGATTGGCACCCCCTAACTGACACGCGATCCGACCTACAAACAAGCACCCAAGGCTGCTAGCATCGCCCATGAAAAAATGGAGGAAACCAATGACCGGACGGCTGCCCGCCATCGCCGCTACCGCGCTTGTGATGTCGTTTGCCATGGGTCCGCCGGCGCAGGCCGACGCCGTCGCCGACTTTTATAAAGGCAAGCAGATCAGCCTGATCATCGGCACCTCGTCGGGCAACGATTATGATTTCCGCGCGCGACTGCTGGCCCGCCACCTCGGCCGGTTCATTCCGGGCGAACCGTCAATCGTGCCACGCAACATGCCCGGCGCCGGCGGCATCAACGCCGCCAATTGGCTGGCGAATGTCGCGCCGCAAGACGGCACCGCGATTCACATGATCATGGCCAACATGATGAACAAGCAGGCGGTCGGCGTACCCGGCATCAAATTCGACGTCCGCCAGTTTTCGTGGATCGGCAACACCACCTCGACGCCCAATGTGACCAGTTCCTGGCACACGTCAGGGATTACCCGGATCGAGCAGGTCAAGGAACGCGAACTGATTATCGGCGCGCCGGCCGGAACCGCTGGCGAAGTCTATGGCGCGGTCTTGAACGCTTTGGTTGGCACCAAGTTCAAGGTGGTCACCGGCTATCCTGGCGGCAATGAAGTCAACCTGGCGATGGAGCGCGGCGAAATTCAGGGTCGTGCGTCGAATTCCTGGGCCTCGTGGAAGTCGACCAAGCCGGATTGGGTGCGCGAGAAGAAGCTGATCGTGCTGGTGCAGATTGCGCTCAAGCGCGATCCGGAACTTGCCGACATCCCGACCCTGATCGATCTGGTCAACAACGACCGCGACCGTCAGTTCATGGCATTTCTGTCGGCGGAGACCACCGTGGCCCGCGCGCTGGTCACGCCCCCCGGCGTCCCGGCCGAACGGGTCCGGGCGCTGCGGCGCGCCTTCGACGCGACCGTGAAGGACCCGCAATTCCTCGCCGACGCCGACAAGATGGGCGGCATGGATATCCAGCCGATGACTGGCGAGGTGGCCCAGCCGATCGCCCATGCGATCGTCAACACCCCGCCCGATATCATCGACTATGCGCAAAAGGTGCTTGGTAATCTGTTGCGATAGCCGCGCAGGGCGCCGCAAGACGCGCCCCACAAGGCAGCAAGGGAGCACGCATCGTGAAATCCGCAGCTCAGCGGCTTGCGGCTGCCGCAATCGCCGCTTGTGCGATGCCGGTTGCAGCCCAAGCCCAAGCTCAAGCCCAATCTCAAGCCCAGAACGAAGCCGTAATGGCGGTGCCGGTCGTCGGCCTGGCGTTCAGCCTTGGCTATCTCGCCGACGACCTGAACCTCTGGGAGAAACACGGCGTCAAGATGAAGACCGTGCAGATCTCCGGCATCGGGGCGATGAATTCGGTGATCGCGGGCAGCACCGATTTCACCCAGTCGTCGGGCAGCGCGGTCACACGCGCCGCCGCGCGCGGTCAACGCCTGTTGGGCATTGTCGGGACCGTCAACCGGCCGAGCGTCCAGCTGGTGCTGCGCAAAGACCTTGCTGTGGGCTTCGACCCGAAGGCACCGCTTGAGAAGCGCGCCCTAGCGTTGCGCGGGCGCACAATCGCGGTCGATGCGGTTAATTCGGTGATCCATGCCTATCTGCGCTATATCGCCACGCGCGCGGGCTTCGATCCGGAGGAAATTCGCGTCGCGGTGATGCAGCCGCCCAATATGCTGGCAGCGTTTCAAACCAAGCAGATCGACGGCTTCACCATGGCGCCGCCGTGGGTGCAGGGGCCGCTGGCCGACGGCACGGCCGTGATGATTGCAAGTGGCCCGGACGGCGACCCACCGGAACTCTGGCCCTTTGCCAACACCATGGTCGCAACCAAGCCGGAGACCTGCATCAAGCGCAAGCCGCTGTGCGAAGCGGTCGGGCGCGTGTTCCGCGACGCTGTGGCCTTTATGTTCGATCGGCCGGACGAAGCGCAGGCCGTGCTCAAGAAACGCTTTGCGCAGATCGGCGACAAGCAATTCGCGCTGGCCTTTGACGACACTCGCAAGATCACCCCCCGCAACTTGATGCTTTCGGCGGCTGGCTTTGAGAATGCCGAACGCTTCAATATCGAGGCCGGCCTGCTGAAGCCGGACGAGAAGCTCAAGAGCTACCACGATCTGTTCACGGATCAGTTCGTGCGATAGCGCACCGTTCGCGCGCGCTGTGTAAACGCCGTTCAAGCGCGGAGCTTAACCGACCACCCTGCCCCGGCACGCGCCAAAGCCGATCTGCGCGAAACCGTCGCGCTTCGCATAAGCGCGGAAGATCACCTCGTCGCCGTCGTCGAGAAAACGCCGGGTTTCGCCCGACGGCAGCGTCGCCGGCTCGCGGCCGCCGCGAGTCAATTCCAGCATGCTGCCGACGCCATCCGGCGCCGAGATCGTGCCGGTGCCAATCAGGTCGCCAGTTTCGAGATTGCAGCCGCCGCAGGTGTGGTGCGCGATCATCTGCGCCACGGTCCAATAAAGGTGACGCGCATTGCTGGCGGCCAGACGATGCGGCGCCGCGCCGCTCGCGCGCATCGCCGCGGTGACGATCGAAGCTTCCAACGCGATATCGAACGCACCGGTCAACTGGTCGGCGGCATCCATCAGATAATCGAGCGGGCGCGGATCACCCTCCGGCCGCGGCGGCTGCGCGACGCGGAACGGCGCCAACGCCTCGGGCGTCACCACCCAGGGCGATACCGTGGTGGCAAAGTTCTTGGCGAGAAACGGCCCGAGCGGCTGATATTCCCAGGCCTGGATATCGCGTGCCGACCAATCGTTGAGCAGGCTAAAGCCGGCAATGTGATCGCGCGCCGCGCCAACCGGGATCGGCGCGCCGAGCGCATTGCCGGGGCCAATCCAGACGCCCATCTCCAATTCGTAATCGAGATAGCGGCAGGGGCCGAAATCGGGCTCGGTTGCCGCCTGCGGTTTGCGCTGGCCATTGGGCCGATGAACCTCCGTGCCCGACACCCGGATTGACGATGCGCGGCCGTGATAGGCGACCGGGATGTGCTTGTAGTTCGGCAGCAAGGGATTGTCGGGCCGCAGCAAGCGCCCGGAATTGGTGGCGTGATGGATGCCGGCATAGAAATCGGTGAAATTGCCGATCCGCGCCGGTAGATGCAGTTCACAGTCGGTGGCCCGGCTCAGAAGCAGCGGCCGCATCGCTTCCACCTGCCGCCGCTCGGCGCCAGCGGCATCGAGCAGGTCCGCAAGCCGCGCCCGCAAGGCCGCGCGTGGGCCGGCGCCAAGCGCAAACAAGCCGTTGAGCCGAGGACCGGAGGCTGCCTCCGCCGCGCGTTTGGCCTCGCCCGAAAGCAGCCCCGCCTCGCTTGCGATCTTGAGGTCGAAGATCTCATCCCCAATCGCGATACCGCCGCGCGGCCGCTCGCCGCGCTTGCTATAAATTCCGAACGGCAGGTTCTGGATCGGAAAATCCGGATGGCCGTTGGCGCTCTCGATAAAGCTGCGCCGGCGGGCGTCATGGGTTGCGTCGATCATCAGGTCCTCTAGAACACGGCACAAAGCTGCTACAGTATCCAACGGATAAGAGCAAAGGTGGAACATGACGATAGGGCGGCGCGCATTGCTGACCGGAGCCCTTGCGGCCGCCGCGACGCCAGGCGCGGCGCTGGCGCAGGGAGCGTTCCCAAACAAACAAATTCACCTGATTGTGCCGACCTCGGCGGGCGGCGTGCACGATGTCATCGGCCGTATCTGGGCCGAACGGGCGCGGAGCGCGCTTGGCACCGTCGTGGTCGAAAACCGCGCCGGCGGCGGCTCGTCAATTGCGCTGAATTACGTGGCGCAACAGCCGGCCGACGGCCATACCCTGCTGGTCGGCAGCACCAGCACGCTGGTTCTGCGCGAGGGCTCCAACAACAAGGCCTATGATGCGCTGAAGGAGATCGCGGCGATTTCGATTGTCGCCACCACCTCGACCTCGATTGCGGTTCATCCGTCCCTGCCGGTGAAGTCGGTGCAGGAGCTGATTGCCTATCTGAAAGCCAATCCCGGCAAGCTCAGCTACGGTTCCGGCGGCGTCGGCGCCATCACCCACATCACGCCGGAACTGTTCAAGCAGCAGGCCGGCGGTCTCGACATGCTGCATGTGCCCTATCGCGGTGTCGGGCCAGCGATGAACGATCTGTTGGGCGGGCAGATCCAGGTGATCTTCCCGAACATCACGTCGGCGGTGGTGGCGCTGCATCGCAACGGCAAGCTGCGCCTGCTTTCGGTCAACGCGCCGGCGCGGCTTGACGTGGCGCCCGACATCCCGACTTCGCACGAAGGCGGGCTGAAGGATTTCGTATCGCAGATATTCTTCGGCATCTTCACGCCAATCCAAACGCCCATGCCAATCCGTCAGCAGATCGACGCTGTCACCCAAAAGGAATGGGCGGACAAGGAATTTCAGAGCAAGCTCGTCGTTTCCGGCTTCGAGCCGCTGATCGGCTACGGCCCCGAGCGCGGCGACCGCTATCTGCGCGAGGAATTCGCCAAGTGGAGTCCCGTAGTGCAGAAGGTCCAGGGGCCGTGACCATCAATCCGATAGCAATCTGATGGCCACCGATCCCACGTACACGCCACTCACCCGCCCCACGCTGCGCGTCGAAGACGCCGCGCTGTTGCGCGGGCGCGGACGTTTTGTCGATGACATTGTCCTGCCCGACCTCTTGCATGCCGCCTTTGTGCGCAGTCCGGTGGCGCATGCGCGCCTCAAAGGCGTCGACGCGCGCGCCGCAAAGGCGCTGCCCGGCGTGCGGACCGTCCTGACCTATCGGGATCTGCGACCGATTGTCGGCCACGACCGCATTCCGCTCGCCTTGCCGGTCGCCGCCATTCGACACCATGTCGATCCGTCGTGGCTCGCGGACCGAGAACTCTGCTATGCCGGCGAGCCCGTGGCAGTGGCGGTGGCGGAAAGCCGCGCCTGCGCCGAGGATGCCGCCAATCTGGTGGTGCTCGATCTTGAAGAATTGCCGGCGGTCACCGACCCGGTGGCCGCGCTCAGTCCCGGCGCGCCCAAGGCGCGGCTCGACTGCGCCGACAATCTGCTAGCGCAATGGGCCTTGAAATACGGCGATGCCGAGCGCGCTTTCGCCGGTACGGCGCATTGCATCGCGCAACGCTTCCGCATCCATAAGGGCGGCGGACACGCGATCGAAACCCGCGCGGTGCTGGCGCGCCACGACGTCGCCGAGGATTTACTGACAGTCTGGGACGGAACCCAGATGCCGCATAAGGCCAAACGCGTCATTGTCGAAACGCTTGGATTGACCGAGAACCAAGTGCGCGTGATCGCGCCCCATGTCGGCGGTGGCTTTGGACCAAAGAACCCGTTCTATCCGGAGGAATTGGTGGTGCCGGCGGTCGCCCGCCTGCTGGGTGCGCCGGTGAAATGGATCGAAGACCGCCGCGAAAGCTTCACTGCCACCAATCATGAGCGCGAGCAGGACTGGGATCTCGAAGCCGCCGTCGACGCCGATGGAAAGCTGTTGGCGGTGCGCGGCAAAGTCCATCACGACCACGGTGCGGCAACTCCCTCCGGCCTGTCGACAGCGCAGAATTCCGCCACCAATTTCATCGGCCCCTATGTGCTGCCGGCGGTCGATATCAAATTTGCGGTGTGCCTGACCAATTATGTGCCGGCGACCTCGTCGCGTGGCGCCGGCCGCCCGCAGGGAACTTATGTGATGGAGCGTCTGCTCGATCGCATTGCGGAGCATCTATCGCTTCCACGCGACGAAATCCGCCGCCGCAACCTGATCGGCGCCCACCAGATGCCCTACGTGACCGAGGTGGTGACGCGCGACGGCCTGGCGATGACCTACGACAGCGGCGACTATCCGGAATCGCAGCGCCGCGCGCTCGCGGCGGCGGGCTGGCGCGACTTCCCGGCACGGCAGGAAGCCGCCCGCCGGCAAGGCCGCTTCATCGGGCTTGGGCTGTCGAATTATGTGGAAGGCACCGGTCGCGGCCCGTTCGAAAGCGTCAGCGTCCGCATCGGATCCTCCGGAGCGATTGTTGTCACGACCGGCGCGACCGACCAAGGCCAGGGCACCCACACCATGCTGGCGCAGCTTGCCGCCGAAACTTTCGGCGTGCGTGCCGATCGCGTGCAGGTGATTGCCGGCGATACCGCCGCTTCGCCGCTCGGCCATGGCTCTTATGCCAGCCGCCAGGCGGTCACCGCCGGCAGCGCGCTGCATCTCGCCGCGACCTTGGTCGCCGACAAGGCCAAGAAAGTCGCATCCGCCATGCTCGAAGTTGCAACCGACGATCTCGAACTGGTCGACGGCGAGGTGCGCGTGCGCGGCGTGCCCGGCCTGACGAAAAGCCTCGGCGAAATCGCCCATGCCGTGAGTGGCGTCGCCGGCTTTGCGTTGCCCGCCGGCGTGACGCCCGGGCTTGCCGCGTCCAGCGATTTCGTGCCGCCGGCGATCACCTATACCAATGGCACGCATGTTTGCGAGGTCGAGGTCGACCCCGAGACCGGGCACGTTCGCCTGCTACGCTATGTGGTCGTCCATGACTGCGGACGCATGATCAGTCCGATGATGGTGGAAGGCCAAGTTCACGGCGCGGTGGCCCATGGCATCGGTGCGACGCTTTACGAATGGATGCGCTACGACACGGCGGGCCAGCCGCAGACCGTGACCTTCGCCGACTACATGCTGCCGACCTCCGATACCGTGCCGCCGATCGAAATTCATCACATGGAATCGCCGACGCCGCTTAATCCGCTCGGCGTCAAAGGCGCGGCCGAGAGCGGGACCATCGGCGCGCCGGCCGCGATCGTCTCCGCCATCGAAGACGCACTGAGGCCGCTCGGCGTCCGCATCACCGACCTGCCGGTGACGCCCGCGCGGCTGCTGGGGCTGATACAATCCAGACAACGACAATTAGGAGGCTCCAATGAAAGCCGCAGTCCTGGGTGAGAACGGCGTCGAAGTCCGCGAACTGCCGAAGCCCGCGCCAAAGCCGAACGAAATTCTAATCCGGGTGCGGGCGACCAGCCTTAACCGCGCCGACCTGCATGTCGCGTCCGGCCAGCAGCACGGCCGGGTCGGCGGCGTCGGCGCGCGGATCGGGCTTGAATGCGCTGGCGAGATCGAGGCGGTGGGCGGCGCGGTCAAGGGCTTCAAGGCCGGCGACCGGGTGATGGCGGCAGCGCCGGGCGGCTATGCCGAATACGTCACCACCGACGAACAGCGCGCGAGTCGCATTCCCGCCAACAACATGACCTATGAGCAGGCCGCGTGTTTCCCGGTGGCGCTGCAGACCATGCACAACGCCATCGTCACCGCCGGACGTTTCAAGGCCGGCGAGACGCTCTTGATCCAAGGCGCGAGTTCCGGCGTCGGTCTGATGGGGATGCAAATCGGCAAGCTCAAGGGCGCGGCGCTGGTGATGGGCACCTCGACCCATGCCGGCCGCCGCGCCAGATTGAAAGAGTATGGCTGCGATCTCGCGCTCGACACCACCGATCCGAGCTGGCCGGAGCAGGTCAAGAAGGCAACTGGCGACAAGGGCGTCAATCTGGTGGTCGACATGGTGTCCGGAACGACCGTCAACCAGAGCTTCGAAGCCGCCGCCCTGCTCGGGCGCATCGTCAATGTCGGCCGGCTCGGCGGCACCAAGGGCGAAATCAATTTCGACCTGCACGCACTCAAGCGGCTCGACTATATCGGCGTCACCAACCGCACCCGCACCCAGGACGAGTTGAACGAGGTTACACGGCTGATGCGGGCCGACCTCTGGCCGGCAGTCGAAGCCGGAAAATTGACCCTTCCAATCGACAAGACCTTTCCGCTCGACAAGGTCGCCGATGCGCTGGCGATGATGCGCGCCAATCAGCACTTCGGAAAAATCGTTCTCACGATGTAGGTGTGTGCCCCGATGTCGCCGCGTAGGGCGGATAGCGAAGCATAATCCGCCCTTGCTTAAGCCGGCAGATCCGCCTCATAAGCCCGTTCGACGGGCAGCTTCGAGCGGGCGCGATCCAAAACGCCCGCCTTCACATCGGCGCAGATGTCGTGTGCGAGCGCGGTCACGTCCGTCATTTTCACGATCCACTCGCGCACATAGCGGCGCACGGCCTCGCCGCTCAGCCCAATCTGAATAGCGCGATGCGGCAGCGGCGTGAAATGGAGGTCGCGCTCAGGATCCCATTGAACGCGTACGGGAGATTGATCCTTGAGCCGCCGCCAGCCTTCGTCGCCGAGCCCTGCGGGCCGCTCGCTCGGGCACGAATGCGCTAGCGCCCATCTGAACCCTTCGTGGGTGATGTCGATCGCCAGGATGCGCCGCTGACCATCGTCCTTATAGCCCCAACTGCAACGATACATCATCCACAGGAAGGAGGGCTTGATCCATGTCATCCGGTTCATGCTGAAGGGCGGCGAGACGAACGTGCCGTGCTTGATGGCCGCGTCGGCGATGGCGTCGGAATAGGCCTGATAAACCCGGATCGCCGCATCCGTGTACGAGGCTCTGATTTGCCGTTCGTGGATCATGCGCCATTCCTAATGGCTCTGACAATGTGAGCGGCCAAGGGACGGCGCGATTAGAACACCGACGCCAGTTCCTTGGCGCCGGGCTGTTGCGACATCCGATCCATGATGCCGTTCATTTCGGTATAGAGCGCCGCCACCGTGCCGGTGCGGCGCGCGATGCCGTTACGCTCATAGCCGCCGCGCTGGAAGAAATTCGCGGTCGGCACCCGCTCGCGCAACGTTTGCGGCATGGTGACGAGATCGATGCCATTGCCGTCGCCGGTCAGGTTCATCATTTCGAGCTCGGCGGCCGTCAACGGCGCCGTGTGACCCTTGGTCTGCGCAAACTTGATCGAGGTCAAAAGTTTCTGGACTTGCAGCAACGGCCCGAAATCGCGGTCGAGCGCCGCCGCATGGATGCCCATACCGCCGCGGGTCTTCGCCAGCTTGTCCTGCTCGCTCCACTGGTTCGGCACCGTGCGGCTGAACGCGATCATGCGCCGCAGATGATCAATCCTACCGTCGGCAATATTCCGGTGCCGCAACGCCTGAACGAACTGGTCGCCGTGGCCGGCCAGCAGGCTCACGCTGTTGGTGGTGAGCAACTGATTATAGCCAATGGCGGTCGAGATCGCGCGGGCGTTGGGCCGCGGATGGGTCAGGCCCGACTGCACGTCATAGGTGCCATTGCCGCCGGTCTCGAACGCATAGATGCGCACGACTTGATCGCGGGTCAGGCCGGCCGCCTTGGCGGTGGCGGCATAGGCGCGCTTGAACGCGAGTTCGCTTTCAGGCCGCTGCGGCACAAAGCGATAGTGTTCGGCGGCAGCTTGCAGAAAATCGGCAACCACCGGGATCGGCGCGCGCGGCGGCTTGGTCGGATCGTGGTCCGGCGCGCTTGGATCGATCGGGCGCGGCGGACCGGCATAGACCGGCGGTTGGGTGAGAACGTAGTCGTTGAGCCCAACCAGCTCATTGTTGCGACGCTTGGCAAAGCGGATGCGCCGCTTGTCAGCGATCGCGGTCCAATAGCTGCTGGCCTCGGCCTCATAGGCGGCACGCGCCTTGCTATAGGCCGCGAGCTTGGCTTCGTAACTTGACGCCGTCCCAACCGCGACGCGCTGCGCTTGCGACGGCTGCATAGCGACCAGACAAGCCACAACGACCGCAACACCGGACAAGGCCGACCGAAGCAACATTTTCCGTCCCTCGCGGCCCCATGCAACGCAGGACCCCGCCCCTAACAACGGCAGACGGTCGTCAACAACACGTTAACAGCATATAAAAGTACCGCAATATCGCGGCGTGGCAATACCATTGACGGCCGATCCGGCCTCGATTGCGACCCCGAACCGGACCGACGGCTTATGCACCGTCATACAGCATGACATTTCCGATGGAGCCCCTGCGCGTGGCGTTCAACGACCGCTCAGGGCATCACGCGCATGCCGGTGAACTTCCACTGCGACAGCTCTTCCATGGCATAACGCACGCCCTCGCGGCCGAATCCGGAAGAGCCGACGCCGCCAAACGGATACATATCGAGCCGGAAGCGGCTGGCATCATTGATCCAGAGCGAACCGACGCGCAATTGCCGCGACACTTTGAACGCGGTTTCGAGGCTCTTGGTGAAGCAGGCGCCTTGCAGGCCGAACTCAGATGAATTGGCGAGCGCAATAGCCGCATCGACGCTATCGACCGGCTGCACCACCACCACCGGGCCAAACGCTTCTTCACCCATCAGCCGCGCATTGGATGGCGCCTCGGCGACAATCGCCGGGCCGAGGATGCAGCCCTTGCGTTCGGGCTTGCGCACAAGCTTGCCACCCTTGGCGACGGCGTCCGCGACCATCGCCTCGACGCGATCGGCGGCCTCGCGGCTCACCATCGGGCCGACATCGGTTGCGCCATCCTCGGGATCGCCAACCTTGAGCTTATTGGCAGCGGCGACAAACAGTTCAAGAAACTTCTCGTACACGGCGCGCTCGACAATCACCCGTTGCGCCGAGATGCATTGCTGGCCGCTCGCTTCAAAGCCAGCACCGGCGATCCGGGTCGCTGCATCGGCAAGATCGGCATCGGCGCAAACGATATTGGCCGCATTCGAGCCGAGTTCGGCGACGAATTTCTTGGCGCCGGCGGCGCGCGCAAGCTCATTGCCCATGGCGGTCGAGCCGGTCGCGGTGATGGCGGCGACCAGCGGATGGGCGACCAGGAGCTGCGCGGTCTTGCGCCCACCTGGCGCCACGTTGAACAGTCCGTCCGGCACGCCAGCCTTCTTGACCGCCTCCGCGATCAACAGCGCGACCTCGGTGCCGGGCGGTGACGGCTTCACCACCACCGCATTGCCAACCGCCATGGCCGGCGCAATCTTCTGCACCAGGAGATTGACCGGCCCATTGAATGGTGTGATCGCCGCGACCACGCCATAGGGAATGCGCGTCGTAAAGCCAAAACGGCCCGCGCCGGTCGGCGCGACATCGAGCGGCAGCACCTCGCCATTAATATGCGGCAGCTGCGCCGCGCAGGCGCGGATGAAGGCCCCAGCCCGCTTGGCCTCGAAAGTCGCCGCACGGCGCGGCTTGCCAATGTCGCGGATCAGCGAACGGACCAGTTCGGCCTCGATCTTGTCGATGGCGTCGGCGGCGGCATTGAGCCACTCGAGCCGCTTTGCGACGGTCGCATCGGCATGATTCAGATAGGCGGCATGCGCATGCTTGACGGCAGCATCTATAATGGCGGCGTCGGATTCGACAATCTGTGACGATGAGGTCTCGTCGATCGGCGACACCAATGGCGAAAATTTGGTATCGGCCGCGACGCTCGCCGCGCCGCCAATCCATGGCAGATGCCGAACGGGTGCATTCATGGGGAAACTCTCCTCAAACCTTTGTTCGAACCCTCGGCCGGCTGGCCGCGCCGGTATCGCCCACTCCTTAGCGCATCCACGCGCCGATGTGGACAGGGACGCCCTCTCGTGTCCCGGACGCGGTGCAGCGCAAAGCGATGCACCGCTGATCCGGGACCCCGGTTACTCGGTGCATGAAAAGAAACCGGGGTCCCGGCTCTCGCTTCGGCTTTGCCTTCGCGTCGGCCGGGACACGAGAGCGTGTTACCCCTTCAACACCCCACCCCATTTGTCCGAAATCGCCCGTGCCTCGTCCTGGGTGAGCGCCGAGGTCGGCGGGAATTTGTCGATCCAGGAAAACGGTTTGCAGGCCTCGATCACGGCTTTGGAATGCGAGGTGACGCCGCGGCGCTTGGCCTCCTCGGGAATGCGCGGATCGAGCGCCGACGACCAGGCGTCGCGCACGATGTCAATCTGTTCGGCGGGCTCACAGCGCGTGGTGATCGCCCACATCACATCGTTGAGGTCGGACGGATCGACGTCGTCGTCGACCACCACCACCAGTCGCCCCATATAGCTGTTGGCGGCGGCGATCAGCCCCGCGCGCTTGGCATGTCCGGCATAGCGCTGCTTGATCGCAACCACGGTCATCAGCTGCGCAACGTGCTGCCAAACGCCGACCACATCGGTAACGCCCACCGTTTCCAGATTGCTCCATATCCCCGCCGCCCGAAACGGCAGTCCGAAATGAAAGCGCGGCGGCTTCATCGGCGGCGATCCGAGCAGGATCGGATCGTTCCGATGATGGATCGCATCGACCCGCATCACCGGACACGGCCGCTTGTCGGCGGCGTAGTAGCCCGTGAACTCGCCGAACGGCCCCTCAGCCAGCGTCTCGACGCTCGGTGATAGCAACTCGCCCTCAAGAATGATCTCCGCATACGCCGGTAGCGGCAGGCCAGTCTTGGGGCCGCCGATCACCTCGATGGGTGCACCCTTGATGGCGCCCGCGAATTCATATTCGGACTGCCCGGCGACGAGATATTCAAACCCGGCGATAAACAGCGCCGGGTCCATGCCGTTGACCACCGCCAACGGACAGGCTTTGCCGGCGTCCCAATATTTCTTGGCGATGATCGCGCCGTGCCGACCGAGATGGTCGAACTGCACCGTGACCTTGTTTCTGCCATGCACCTGCACGCGGTAGATCGACGCGTTGATCCAGCCCGAGTCGGGATCGCGCATGATGACAATCGAGCCCGAGCCGATATAGGGCCCGCCGTCCTTGCTGTGCCACACCGGCGCCGGCAGTTTGCGCAAGTCCACGGCGTCACCGCTGACGCTGTTTTCCAGGAATGCCGCGTCTTTCACCATGGCGGGCTTCTGGCTCTTGATCGTCTGGCGCTTGGCCATCCAGGCTTTCAGCGCGTCGAGTGGACGCAATGTCGGATCGAGCCCGAGCGCCAGCGCGGCGCGCTGCGGACTGGTGGTGGCATTGGTGAATATCCGAAAGCCCGGCGGGTAGCCCTTGATGCGATCGAACAGCAGTGCCGGGCACTCCGGCAATCCGGCCGCGACCTCGGTGATGCCGCCAAGCTCGATATGCGGATCGGCATCCGCGATGCGCCGCAGCGCGCCGAGCTTTTCGACTTCGGCGATGAATTCGCGCAAATCTCTGTACATCCGCTCCAAACCTTCCTGCCGTCAGCGACCCGGAACGAGTGTAGCAGGCGTTGTGTCTTGAAACATAAGGCCGCTTGCTACTTGCGGCCCAAAATGCCTCGACATTGCGCGACCTACAATCCGCCCTCAGTCTGAGGAGCGAGCCATAAGCGCGTTAACGCGCGTCCATAGCCCGTCGAAGACGGGCGTAAACCGCCCTTCTGGACGCGCTATGGCGAGCGTCTCGAAGGAGAGGTCGGCCCGATGACCGATGGTGCCTTTCTGTACATCCTGCGTTGTGCAGATGGCAGCTACTACACCGGCACGGCGCGTTCTGGACCGGAGCAGCGTGTTGCGCAGCACAATGCCGGAACCTATGACGGCTGCACCGCAAGGCGCCGTCCGGCCACCTTGGTATTTTCGCAGTCGTTTGATCTGATCACCGACGCCATTGCGGCCGAGCGCCAAATTAAGGGTTGGTCGCGGGCGAAAAAGGAAGCGCCCATTCGCGGAGATTTCGATCAACTCCGAATGCTTGCGCGTCGGCGAGAGCGATAACTTGCCTGACTGGGGCCGCCCTTCGAGACGCTCGCTGTGCTCGCTCCTCAGGGTGAGGGCGGAGAAGCACCTGCATATGACAAACCGATCCCCGTAGGGATATAACGGTCCAGCATCGGGAGAAAATAAATGGCTGCTGGAAGCAACGTCGCCGCCCACATCGCCTATGACGACCTGCGCGAATGGCTGGTGCAGGCCGAACGGCTTGGTGAGGTGAAACACCTCAAGGGCGCGAGTTGGCAAGAGGACATCGGGCTGGTCGCGGAGGCGATCCTGCGCGCGGAGCACGGCCCCTGCGTGGTGTTCGACGAGGTGCCGGGCTGCCCAAAGGGATTCCGGCTGCTGCTCAACATGTTTGCCGGCGTCCGCCGCAACATGACGCTCGGCTTTCCCGATCACTTGACCAAATGGGAACTGAGCGATGCTTATAGAGAAGCGTATCTAGCAGACCCGAAGATCATCAAACACGAGATCGTCGAGAGCGGCCCGGTGTTCGAAAACATCCTGACCGGCGACGCCATCGACGTGACCAAATTCCCCTCGCCGGTCTGGCACGAGAAGGACGGCGGCCGCTACATCGGCACCGGCACCTACAGCGTCACCATCGATCCGGAAGAACATTGGCTCAATGCCGGCGCCTATCGTGCGCAGGTCCATGACAAGAAGACCGTCGGCCTAGTGATGGCGCGCGGCCATCACGGCTGGATTCATCGCGAAAAATATTTCAAGCGCGGCGAGCGCATGCCGATTGCGATGGTGCTCGGCGGCGATCCGCTGGCGTTCTTCTATGGCGGCGTGGAGGCGCCCTACGGCACCTTCGAGATCGACATCGTGGGCGGCATGCGGGGCAGTCCGGTCAAGATGGTGCGCGGCAAGGTGACCGGCCTGCCCTTCCCCGCCAATGCCGAGGTCGTGCTGGAGGGCTGGGTCGATCCGGTCAAGCGCCACCCGGAAGGCCCGTTCGGCGAATGGAGCGGCCACTATGCTGGCGGCGTGCGCGACCTGCCGGTGATCGACATTGAAGCGATCTACCACCGCAACGATCCGATCCTGGTCGGCGTGCCGCCGATGGGCGGCGGGCCCGACGAAATGGCGCGCTACCGCGCGGTCATGCGGTCGGCAATGATCAAGCAGAACATGACCAATGCCGGGGTGCCAGGCATCAATCAAGTGTGGTGCCATGAGGTCGGCGGCGCCCGCATGCTGCATGCGGTCTCGATCACGCAACGCTATCCCGGCCACGCGGTGCAGGCCGCCCATATCGCCGCGCAATGCGGCGCATCGGCTTATGCCTCAAAATACATTGTGGTGTGCGACGACGATGTCGACGTGACCAATCTCGACCACATGCTGTGGGCCATGATTACCCGCACCGACCCGGTCGAATCGATTCAGTTTATTCGCGGCTCCTGGGATTCGAGCGCCGATCCTGCGATCCCGCCGGCGCGCCGCAAGGCCGGCGACATCACCCATTCGGTCGCGCTGATCAACGCCTGCAAACCTTTCCATTGGAAGGACGAATTCCCGCCGTCGAATACGCCGAGCCCAGAAATCGCGCGCAAGGCGAAAGAGAAATTTGGCTGGCTGCTCAACGGCAAGGAGCCGGGCTAACCCGCGCGGCTTGGCCCGCGACGTCAAAGATCGCGCAAGATCCGAGCGACCAAGTTCTGTGCGACCAAGCTCCGGACGACTAGGCTTGAACCGATGCCGGGGCCGAACCGGTGTTTGACGGAATGATCCATCCGTCGCGCACGTCGACCGAAACCGCCGCGCCGAATTCCGGCGGCGCGCCGGCATGCGCGATTTTCAATTCCGGAGCGCCCTCGGCATCGGGCTGAACGGTCACCAGCGTCACCGCACCGAGATAAACCGCGTCGGTCACGCGGCCGCGGATCCCGCTCTCAGCCAGCGCCAGGCCTTCCGCGCGCAGGCACAACGACCGCCGCTCGCCGGATTGCCCGGTGCCGCGCACTTGCAGCCGATGGCCGAACACATCGACGACCACGCGCTCGCTGGTGCGGCCGATCACCGTCGCCGGCACCACCATGCCGCGTCCGAAAAGGCGGGCGATCGCTTCGGTCGCCGGCTCGCCGTAGAGAACGCGCGGCGCATCGACCTGCACAACGCGCCCCGCATCCATCACCGCGATATGCGTGGCATAGGCCAGCGCCTCCGCCGAATCGCGGGTCGCGCAAATCACGGTCGTCCCGATTTCCCGATTCAGTTGCGCGATATCTTGCTGCATCGCATCGCGCTGCTGCGGATCGAGATCGCTGAGCAACGCATCGAGCAGGACGATGCGTGGACGCATCACCAGACAACGGGCCAAGGCGGTGCGTTGTCTCTGATCGGCGTTCAATTCATGCGGTCGCCGCTCAGCCAGCGCTTCAAGACCGACCTTGGCAAGCGTTTCCTGCACACGCAGGATGCGATCTTGATCGCGCATTTCGCGCAGCCGCAGTGCAAAGGCAGCGTTCTCCGCCACGCTCAAATGCGGCCACAGCGCACCGGATTGAAATACCATACCGACCTGCCGCTCAGCCGGCGGCTGTGTCCAGCCGGCGCGGCTGACCGGCGTGTCGCCAAACTTAATGACACCGTCATCGGGCGCATCCATGCCAGCAACCAGGCGCAGCAGCGTGGTCTTGCCGCAACCGGCCGGGCCGAGCACGACGAAAAACGCGCCATCGGCAATGTCGATGCTGACGCCATCGACTGCGCGCGTCGTGCCATAGCGCTTGGAAACCGCCTCAAACGTTACGCCAACCACGGCATCACCCCCTCCGACAATCGGTGCGCGTCAATTGCGCACCGCATCGGCCGCGCGTTTGATTGTATCCTTGGATTGGCTGAACAATTGCGCGATCAGGCTCGCCACCGCCTCGCCGGACGCCGGCGCGATATCGAGCTGCGCCTTGGCGGCATCGGCGACAAAGCGCTGGTCGCTCATGGCGCCCAAGAACGCCTTGCGCAACGCCGCCAATCGTTCAACCGGAACTCCGGGCGGGGTCGCGATCGGACGACCGAGCACACGCCAGCCAAACAACAGATCCAGCACCTTGCGATCGTCGCCCGATTTGGCGAAGGCGTAAACGCTTGGAACGCCCGGCAATGCCGGATGATCCTTGATCGCGTCATGGACGATCGGCACCAGTTCGCCGGCGGCGATCTGATGCGACAGCCGGCTCTTGAGAACCGCGATCGTGATGCCGCACACGCCCTGGACCTCGCCGCGATCCATCGCCAGCACGACGTCCTGCGCGCCCGGATAACCTTTGATCAGCTTGATCTTGACGCCGTAGAGCCGCGCCAACGCCAGCGCCGCCTGAGTGGCGCCGCCAGCCGGCCCGGTGCCGCCAAACACGACTTCCTGCTGCAGCAGGTCTTCGAATTTGCGAACGCCGGATGCGCTTTTGACCACACAGACTCCGACGCTTTCGTCCATGTTGCCGATCCAGCCGAATTTGGTGGCGTCAAAGCTCGTGTTCGACAGGCCAAGCAATTCGTCAATCAACGCGCCGACGCTGAAGATACCGAGCATGGTGCCATCCTTTGGCGCGACCATGTAGACGTAATTTGCAGCCTTGATGCTGCCGGCGCCCGGCATGCTCTGCACGATCACGCCCGGACGGCCCGGCAGATATTCGGGCAAATATTTCGCCAGCATCTGACCGTAGAGCGTATAGCCGCTGGCCGGCGGATAGCCGACGACGACGGTGACCGTCTTTCCTTTATAGAATTCGGTGACGCTGTCAGCGGCTACCGGCGCGGCCGTCAAACTCATCGCGGCCAGTAAACTCTTGGCGGCCAGTAAACTCTTGGCGGCCAGCAAACTCTTGGCGGCCAGCAAACTCTTGGCGGCCAATGCCATACTTAAACTTCGACGCATCACCCGCCTCTGTGCTCCTGCTCGTCCCGGCGCGCGCAGGGAGCGATCGGGCTTCTTCACGGCGATTTTCCATCGCGGATCGCACGCCAGATTTTTTCCGGAGTCAACGGCATATCCATGTGGGTAATGCCAAAGTCACGCAAGGCATCGACCACCGCGTTGACCACCGCGCCGAGCGCAGGCGTGGTGCCGCCTTCGCCACCGGCCCGCACGCCCAGTGGATTCGATGGCGAGAGTACTTCCATCAATTCGGTACGAAACGATGGCAGCATGTCGGCCCGTGGCATCGCATAATCCATGAACGAACCGGTCATCACCTGCCCGCTGTCGGGATCGACGATGCAATGCTCCCACAACGCCTGCCCGACGCCCTGCGCAATCGCGCCATGGGTCTGGCCATGCAGGATCATTGGATTGACCGCGCGCCCGACGTCATCGACCGCCGAATAACGCACGATCTCGACCGCGCCGGTATCGGGCTCGATTTCGACCTCGCAGACCGCGCATCCGTAAGGATAGCCGCCATCGGTGAAATGCTGATCGCTCTCAGCCACCAGCGGCCCGCGCAGATCGTCATCGAGATCGTTCAGCGCCTGGGCGGCGCGCGCAATCTCGAAGACGTCGAACGAACGCTGGGATGTGTCGCTGCGGAAACGGCCGTCCTTGAATTGGATCTTGTCGGGGCCGGTCTCCAACATGCGCGCGGCGATGCGCTTCGCTCGCGCGACGATCGCGTTCGAACAGGCGCCCATCACGATGCTCGCAAAGCGCATGGAGCGGCCGGAATGCGAGCCGCCGCCGACCGGAACGATGTCGGTGTCGCCTTGCACCAAGGTCACCTGCTCGAACGGCACCGCAAGCCACTCGCTGACACACTGCGCGAAGCTGGTTTCATGGCCCTGCCCGCTCGACAGCGTACCGATGGCGACTTCGACCTGGCCCTCCGGCTTCACGGTGATTTTCGACCACTCGCGCGGATAGCCCATGGTGCATTCGATATAATTCGCAAGCCCAATGCCACGCAGCATGCCACGTTTACGCGACTC
The DNA here is from genome assembly GCA_022841625.1 of Xanthobacteraceae bacterium. Lineage (GTDB taxonomy): Bacteria > Pseudomonadota > Alphaproteobacteria > Rhizobiales > Xanthobacteraceae > VAZQ01. Next base: position 61,463 of record JALHRD010000004.1, on the reverse strand, counting down.
GCGCCGGCGCTTGTCGAAGGCTTTCCAGTCGGAAATCGCAACGGCGAGATCCATCGCCTTTTCATATTCGCCATTGTCGTATTTGGTGCCGAGCGCCGTGACATAAGGCAATTGCTTCGGCGCGATCAGGTTGCGCCGCCGGATCGTGACGCGATCGATCCCGATCTTGTCGGCGGCGAGATCGCACAGCCGCTCCATCAGGTAGGTTGCCTCCGGTCGGCCGGCGCTGCGATAGGGGATGGTGGACATCGTATTGCTGAGCACGGCGTAGGCTTTGAAGTGCGCCAGCGGCACACGGTAGACGCCTGTGCAGATCGTGAGCCCCTTGCGCAGCGGAACGATCGATGCGGCATGGCTGCCGATATTGCTCAAATGCGCGCCCCGCATCGCCAAGAACCGGCCCTTCTCGTCGACGGCAAGTTCGACATCGGCCACCAGATCGCGGCCTTGATAGTCGCTGAGGAACGCCTCGCTGCGCTCGCAGGTCCATTTGACCGGACGGCCGACGCGCTTGGACGCCCACAGCACCAGCGGAAATTCCGGGAACAGCGAATTTTTGGTGCCGAAATTGCCGCCGATGTCGCGCGCCACCACCTGGATGTGCTCGGCCGGCACCCCAAGGATCGCTGCGCACTCACCCTTTTGACGCACCACGCCGCCGGAACCGGCATGCAGGAAATAGCGTGTGCTCTGCCAGTCGTAGTGACCGACCGCGGTGCGCGCCTCCATCGGGACGCCGGTGACGCGCTGAATCCAGGTTTCGAGCCGAACCACATGGGCGGCGGTTGCGAACGCCCGGTCGGTTGCCTGGGCGTCGCCGACCTCGGCCTCGCAGAACAGATTGGAGCGAGCATCGTCATAAAGTCGTATGGCGGCGGGCCCGGCCGCCTGCGCCGTATTGGTCACGGCCGGCAGCGGCTCGTAATCAACCACAATCTTTTCGGCGGCGTCCTTGGCAATCGCCAACGTCTCCGCAACGACCAGGGCGACCGCTTCGCCGACATGGCGCACGCGATCGATCGCCAGGATGTGGAACGGCGTCGCCTGATACGGCCCGTTCTTATTGATCAGCACCACGTCGGGCAGCTTGCGCTGGGCCTCGACCGGCACCGTGATGGAGGCATCCGGCGGGATCGGCTTGATGCCGTCGGCAACGAGATCGGCCCCAGTCAAGACCGCCAGCACGCCCCGCGTCGCCTTGGCCTGGCTGACATCAATGCCCCGGATGTGGGCATGCGCATGCACCGATCGCAGGATGAAGGCCCTGGTCTGGCGTGGCAGATCGACATCGTCGCTGAAGCATCCGGCCCCAATGACGAGCCGCGCGTCTTCCTTGCGGCGTACCGGCTGACCTATCCCCGTCGTCATATGGTACTCATGTCGCTTGCGCCCGATCCATCAAAACTCGATTATCTAGCACGCCGTCCCCTCATAACAACTGTCAGACCGACCATGAACCTCCCTGAACTGAACCTCGACCCGCCCTTCAACATTACGCGAACGAGCCATGTCGTGCTCACCGTGGCCGACCTCGAGGCAAGCCGGCTGTTCTATACCGAGGTGGTCGGCCTCATGGTCACCGAACAAACCGGCGACACGCTCTATCTCCGCGGCATCGAGGAAGCCTGCCATCATAGCCTGGTGCTGAAGCGATCCAAAGAACCGCCGCGCTGCGAGCGCGTCGGCATGCGCGTCCTGCGCGAACGCGACCTCGAACCGTTGAAGGCATTCTTCGACCGCCAGGGCCTGAACACCGCCTGGGCCGATGTTCCGCATCAGGGCAAGACGCTGCATGTGACCGACATTTCCGGTGTGCCGCTGGAGTTCTGCGCCTCAATGACGGTCGTGCCGCGGCCGCTCACCCAATTCCACCTCCACAAGGGCGGCTCGGCGCTGCGGATCGACCATTATCAAATTCTGGTGCCCGATGTCGGCAAGGCCTGCGCATTCTACATGTCGGCGGGCTTCTGGCTCACCGAATATCTGTCGCCGGGTAACAGCGGCGAATTCGCCGGCGTGTTCCTCGCGCGCAAGGGCAATCCGCACGACATCGTATTCTTCAAAGAGAAAGGCCCGCGCCTGCACCATGCCGCCTTCGCGGCGCCGGAAAGCTTTCACATCATGCGCGCCTGCGACTGCGCCGGCGCGCTTGGCTTCGGCAAGAGCGTTGAACGTGGCCCCGGGCGACACGGGCCGGGCCACGCGCTGTATGTCTATTTGCGCGATCCCGACGGCCACCGCGTTGAAATCTTCAATACCCATTATCAGGCCATGGATCTCGAAGTCGCGCCGGTGCGCTGGGACCCCGCCGATCCGTTCCGCGTCAATCCGTGGGGTTTGCCAGCGCAGCGCAAATGGTACCAGGAAGCGACGCCGTTTGCCGGAGTCGAACTCAACGAGCCGGCGGTGCGCCCGAACCCGGTCACGCTGGAACGCTATCTCGCCGGCGACGGTCACTAATGGGCGCGATGCAAGGGAGGAACCCATGAAGCGTCTATCGCGCTGGATCGCGGCCATCGCAGTCTCATGCCTCGGTCTGGTCGCCGCGAACGCGCAAGACACCATCACCGTCGGCGCCGCCGCCACCACCAGCGACGCACCGATCTATATCGCCGATCATCTCGGTTACTTCCGCGACGAAGGGCTGACGGTGAAGGTCACCAATTTCCGCTCGGCCGCCGATATGGTGCCGCTGCTCGGCACCGGAACCCTCGACGTCGGCGCGGGCTCGGCATCCGCCGGCCTCTACAACGCGACCGTGCAAGGCATCAACATCAAAATCGTCGCCGACAAGGCCTCGTCGCCGCCGGGCTATGGCGCGACCAAAATCCTGATTCGTGCCGATCACATGGAGAGCGGGCGCTACAAGACACTGGCCGATCTCAAGGGCTTCCGCTTTGCGATGAACGCGCCCGGCGTCAGCAACACCGCGACATTGAACGTGCTGCTCAAATCGGCGGGGCTGCGTTATTCCGACGTGACCACGATCAATATGCCGCTGCCCGAGCATGTGGCGGCGCTTGGCAATAAGGCGGTCGACGCTTCGGCATCGGTCGAGCCGTCAGCGACGATTGCGGTGCGCAACAAATTCGCCGTGCTGCTCAAGCGCGACGACGAGATCATCCCGAACCACCAAATCGCGGTGCTGATCTATTCGGAGAAATTCGCCAAGCGGACCGACCAGGCCAACCGCTTCATGCGCGCCTATATCCGCGGCGTGCGTTTCTATAACGGCGCGCTGCAAGATGGCCGCATGGCCGGGCCGAATGCCGACCAGGTGATCGCCATTCTGGCGGCTTCGACCTCAATAAAGGATCCGGAGATCTACAAGGCCATCACGCCCACCGGCATGAATCCGGACGGTTACGTCAACATCAAGAGCCTCGCCGAGGATCTCGCATTTTATCGCGAGCAGAAACTGATCACCGGAACGGTGAATGTCGAGCAATTGGTCGATCATTCATTCGTCGAAGCGGCGCTCAAGCAACTCGGTCCCTACAAGAAATAAGTTCCCCGACTCAAGGAACCCCAAGACGATGACGTATGATCTCTCCGGGCGCGTCGCGCTGGTCACCGGCGCCGGCCCCAATATCGGACGCGCCATCGCCGCGACGCTGGCGCAAGCGGGCGCTACGGTATGGTGCAACGACCTCAAGCCCGAGCTTGCGCTAAGCGCCGCAAAATTCGCCGGCGAAAGAGCCATGGCCCTGCCGTTCGACATCACCGATCCCGATCAGGTCGAGAAGGCGGTCGACGATGCGAGCAAGAAACGCGGCCCGATCGATATTCTGGTGAACAATGCCGGCGTGACGGTGCCGCGCGGCCTGCTCACCATCTCGGTCGAGCAATGGCGGCTGGTGACCCGCACGATCCAGGAAGGCGCGTTCCTGTGCAGCCGCGCGGTGGTCAAGCGCTTGATCGACGCCAGAAAGCCTGGCGCGATTGTCAATATCGCGTCGACCACCGGCCATCGCGGCCGCAAGAACGCCATTGCTTATGCCACGGCCAAAGGCGGCATCCTCAACTTCACACGCGCGCTTGCGGTCGAATGCGCGCCGCACAAAATTCGCGTCAATTCGGTGTCGCCAACCAAAACCGGCGCGTCGGTCGGCGCGGTTGAGTCGGCGGCCGCGCGCTCGTTCGACGAAATCCCGCTCGGCCGGCTTGGCCAGCCGCAGGACCATGCCAATGCGGTGCTGTTCCTGGTCTCCGACCAAGCGTCGTTCATCACCGGCATTGATCTGCGGGTCGACGGCGGCACGCTCGCGACCTGGGGAACGCGTTCGCAGACCGATCCGACGGCGGGCAGCTGATGCAGGTGCGCCGCACCCTCGGCGTCGATACCGGCGGCACTTTCACCGACCTGGTCGAGATCGACAGCCAAGGCCGCCTGCGCTTTGACAAGGCGTTCTCGACACCGGCGGCGCCCGAGCAAGGCATATTGAATGCGCTCGCAGCCTTGGCACAGTCGGCCGGCATCGATGTCGAAACGCTGCTGGCGCAAACCGAACGCTTTGCGCATGGCACCACGGTCTCGACCAATGCCCTGATCCAACGCCGCGGCGCCCGCGTCGGGCTCATCGCCACGGCGGGCTTTGAAGACACGCTGATCATCGCGCGCGGCCCGGTCGGGCGCGCCGGCGGCCTGCCGCAGTCCAAGGCAATGGATTTCCTGCACACCGAACCGCCGCCACCATTGGTGCCCAAGACCATGGTGCGCGGCGTTACCGAACGCGTCGTCGCCGAGGGGACGGTGCTGGTGGCGCTCAACGAGATCGAAGCGCGCGCGGCGATCATGGACCTTGTTGCCGCCGGCGCAGAGAGCCTGGCGGTGTGTCTGCTGTGGTCGTTTCGCAATCCGATCCATGAACGCCGCATGCGCGAAATTGCCGCCGCGGTCGCGCCCAAGCTTCCGATCAGCCTGTCTTGCGAAATCGCGCCCCGCATGGGCGAGTTCGAACGCACGGTGACGACTGTCGTCAATGCCTTCATCGGTCCGGTGACTGAGCGCTATATCGGCAGCTTACAGAGCGAACTTGCAAAGCGCGGATTGACGCGCCCAGTTCAGGTCATGAAATCCTCCGGCAGCGTGATGCTGCCCGAGGCGGTGGCGCATCAGGCGGTGGCGGTGGTGAATTCCGGTCCGATCGGCGGGCTGGTGGCGGCGCGCCACATCGGCGCAGCGCTTGGCTATGGCAAGATCATCACCGCCGACATGGGCGGCACCAGCTTTGACGTCGGCCTGATTGTCGATGGCGTGTTCGAGGAAGAGGCGTCACCGTTCCTCGATCAAGGACTGCCGGTGCATGTGCCGACCGTCAAGGTCGTCACCATCGGCGCCGGCGGCGGTTCGATCGCATGGAGCGACGGCTATCGTTTGCAGGTCGGCCCGCAAAGCGCGGGCGCCGAGCCGGGTCCTGCCTGCTACGGCCGCGGCGGCGCCGAACCGACCGTCGCCGACGCGCTGGTGGTGCTCGGTATTATCGACCCCACGACCTTTTTTGGCGGGCGCTACCGGCTCGACCCGCAAAAGGCGCACGACGCCATCGCAACGCGCATCGCGGCACTGCTTGGCCTCGATCCGCTTAACGCTGCCGCCGGCATTTACGAAGTCGTTACCGCGAAAATGGCCGACCTGATCCGCAAGGTGACGGTCGAGAGCGGCCACGACCCGCGCGAGTTCTGCTTGCTGTCCTATGGCGGCGCCGGCGGCGCGCATTGCGTGGATTTCGCCGCTCAGCTCGGCATCCGGCGCGTGATCGTGCCTTATGCCGCGCCGGTGTTCTCAGCCCTCGGCGTGGCGCTCTCCGACATTGCCTATCGTCACGTCCGCTCGGCGCCGGCGCTGCTGGAAGGACCGACGGCTGTCGCCACCGCCAATGCCGTGTTCGCCGAGCTTAGCGAACGCGCGCAAGCCGATATGCGCGCCAGTGGGATCGATCCCGGCGTTGTGACCATGCGCTATGGCTTCGAAATGCGCTATGTCGGGCAAATGAACGAGATTCCGCTGGCGTGGCCGTCAGGACGAATTGCCGCCGCCGATCTTGTCGCGATGCGAACCGCGTTCGAAACGCTCTACCAGCAGCGCTATGGTGCGGGCACCTTCCGCCGGGAAACGCCACTCGAAATTATCAGTTTCCGCGCCGAGGCTGTGGCAGAGACCGCGAAGCCGCGCTTCTCGGCGCTGTTCGAAGGCAAGCGCCCGGTGGCCGCGCCGCCACGCCAGCGCAAGGTCTATATGCGCAAATCGGGTTGGATCGACACCGCCGTCTATGCCTATGACGCGCTCATGCCCGAACGGCCGTTTCACGGCCCCGCCATAGTCGAACGCGAGAGCACTACCGTCTGGTTGCCGCCGGGCGCCCGCGCTACGCTTGACGTCTACGGCAATCTTGCGATTGAGCCGGGCCAGTAGGGAGTGGCAACAATGAGTTCCGTACTCAAGACAATACTGACCGCGGCCTATCTTGCCGTCTGCTCACAAGCCGCATCGGCGCAAAGCGTTACCGATTTCTACAAAGGCAAGACCATCCAGATCGTGGTCGGCTTCGGTGTCGGCGGCGGCTACGATCTCTATGCGCGCAGCCTCGGCCGCTATCTCGGCAAGCATCTGCCCGGCAATCCGACCGTGGTGGTGCAGAATATGGAAGGCGCGGCGAGCGTGCGCGCCGCCAATTTCGTCTATGCCGGTTCGCCGCAAGACGGCACGGTGATTGCCGCGGTCAACCAGAACGCTCCAATGTACCAATTGCTCGGCGGCGCTGGCGCAAAGTTCGAAGCCGCCGGCATGCAGTGGCTTGGCAGCATGACGAACTCGAATGGCCTGCTTTACACTTGGCACACCAGCAACATCAAAACGCTCGACGATGCCAAGCGCCAAGACGTACCGCTGGGTGCGGTCGGCGTCGCCTCGGATTCGGTGATCTTCCCGAATCTGGTCAATGAGATGATCGGCACACGCTTTCGACCGATCACCGGCTATGCGGGTTCGTCGCAGATCCACCTTGCTATGGAACGCGGCGAAGTGATGGGCCGCGGCGGCAATAGCTGGGCCAGCGTACAGACCGCCAATATGAACTGGATTACGGAGAAGAAGATCAACATCCTGGTGCAGGTCGGCCTTGAGAGCGAGCCCGACCTGCCGGCCGTTCCTCTGCTCCTCAACCTGATCGACGACGCGGAACGCAAGGCCGTCATCAGGGTCGTGAGCCTGCCGACCGCGCTCGGCTATGGCCACTGGGTCGCCCCCGGCGTGCCGAAGGACCGCGTTGCCGCCCTGCGGACCGCCTATGCCGCGGTCATGAAGGACCCCGACTTTCTCAACGAGACCCGCAAGACCGGCATGGTCATCCGCGTCCAGACCGGGGAAACGCTCGATGGCTTGGTGCGGCAGGTCACCAAGACGCCGCAGGCGGTGCTGGATCGGACCGCGCAAATTCTCAAATGGAAGCGCGGCGAGCCGTGACAACGAGCGCCCAACCGCCGCTCGAGGTCGATCCGATCACCTTTGAGGTGATCAAGCATCGGCTGTGGCAAATCAACGACGAACAATCGATCGCGATCCGGACGATCTCGTCCTCACCGATCGTAGTCGAGGGTAATGATTTCAATGTCGGATTATTCTCCGAGGACGGCCAGGTCACCACCGCCGGCATTGGCTCGCTGGTCCATGTCGGCACCATCGGCGATGCGCTGCGCTCGATCATGCGCGGCGCCGGCTCGATTCGCGATGGCGATATTTTCCTGACCAACGACCCGTTCCTTGGCGCGTTGCACCAGAACGACGTGGTGCTGGCGAGCCCGTTGTTTTATGGCGGCGATATTATGATGTGGGTCGGTAATGTGCTGCATCATCCCGACGTCGGTGGAATCGACGAGGGCAGCTTCTGCATCAATGCGCGCAATCTTTATCAGGATCCGCCACGCTACTTTTTCAAACTGGTTGACGAAGGCGAATTGTTGCCCGAGCTTGAGCACACCTTCGTCACCAATTCCCGCCTGCCGGATATGGTGGCGCTCGATCTGCGGGCGCAGATCGGAGCCATCAACGCCGCAAAGAAGCGGCTGATCCCGCTGCTCGACGAACGTGGCGCGCCGATGGTGCGCGCGGTGATGCGGCAATCGCTCGACCTCACCGAGCGTCGTTTGCGCGATTGCATCCGCCGGCTGCCGCATGGCTCCTGGACCGGCGAGGCCTGGATGGATGGCGACCGCGTCGGTTCCGAGCGGCTGCATCGCGTGGTCGTCACCCTCAAGCGCGAAGGCGATACGCTGCATTTCGATTTTACCGGCTCGTCGCCACAAGTCGACGCCGCGGTGAACTGCACCTATCACGCCACCGTCGCCGGCGCGGCGGTGCCGATCTACACTTTCATCTGTCAGGGCGACATCGACTGGAACGACGGCGTCAAACGCTGCCTGAAGGTGACGGCGCCGGCCGGTACGGTGGTGAATGCGAGCTTTCCGGCGCCGGTCAGCATCTGCACCATCGGCTTCCGCTGGCTGGTGACGGTCGCAGCCTCGCAGGCAGTCGCCAAGATGCTCGATGCCTCCGCCGATTTCCGCGACCGCGTCTGCTCATCGTGGAGCGTGTCGGCCAATTGCAACAACCTGTTCGGCACCACCGCCGACGGCAAGCGCGTCGGCGCGTTGCTCTCCGACCACCGTGGCGGCGGCGCCGCGGCGCGTTCGTTCGCCGATGGCTTTAGCCATTCCGGACAGACCACGTCGTTTTCCGCCAGCATGGCCAATGTCGAGAGCCAGGAGTGGAAACTGCCGCTGCTTTATCTCTACCGCAAACAGCTCCCCGATTCCGGCGGTGCCGGACGCTGGCGCGGCGGACTGACGGCCACGGTGGCCCTGACGCCGATTGGCGTACCCGAGATGGTGCTCAAATCGACCAACACCGCCGGCACCGAGCAATCGAATGCCCATGGCATCGACGGCGGCTATCCCGGCGCCGGATCGCAAGTGCGCCTGCTGCGCGGCACCGACATTTGGAAGGAATTGGAACAGGGACGTGTCCCGCGCACGGATGCCGAGTTCGGCGGCACGGTCGAGCACCTGCCCTCCAAGGCCAGCGACGTGCTCAAGCGCGGCGATGTCTTAGCGTTTTTCGCGCCCGGAGGTGGCGGCTTCGGCGATCCACTGGACCGCGAGCCGGCGCGGGTCGCGCATGATGTCACCCATGGCTGGGTTAGCCGCGAACGTGCGCGCGACAATTACAGCGTCGCACTCAAGGCCGACGGGTCAGTCGATGACGCCGCGACAACCGCCCTGCGCGATCAAACCCGCGGCGCGCGCAAGCAACGACCGACCGCGCGATGGCGCAGCGATGACCGCTGCGAATATCCGGCCGCCGATACCAACGCGAACGGGAAAAGTGCAGCGCCGTGGCGCGCGGCCGAAAATCTCAATCTTGCGGCCGACGGTATTTTGCATTGCCGCCGTTGCGGAGAAGCGCTGAGCGGCCCCAACGGACGGGTCGCAGTGACCGAACGGCCGCTGGCGGTCGCCAGTCCATGGATGGCACTGCGACACCGTGGCGACGGACCGAATTTCACGCTTCAGGAAACATCCTGCCCATCATGCGCGACACTGTTCGAAGTGCGTGAGACCCGCCGTAACTGTGCCAAGGATTAAACCATGTTCGGCGCGCGTAAGCGGATTGGTTATATTTCGCCGTCGGTGCTCGAACTGGTTCCGTTCGACTTTTATCGCTTTGCGCCGCAAGGCGTCGGACTCGTCGGCGTGACCTGCAACATCGACAACTGGACGCAGGAGCATTTCGACCGCGCACTTGGGCAGGTCAAGGAAGCGGCGGCCTATCTTGGCGCACGTGGCGTCGATTACATCGTCCACGGCGGCGGCCCCTTGGTGGTGGCGCGCGGCAAGGGATACGAGGACTTGATCATAAACGACATCGCGACAGTCGCCAAAGTCCCGGCGACCACCGGCGTGCGCTCCGGCATCGCGGCGTTGCGGCGCGTCGGCGCCCACCGTATCGCAATCGCGTCGCCCTATCCCGAATGGCACAATGCGGCGTTGTCGGCCTATCTTACCGCGCATGGTTTTGAAATCGTCCATGCCGAAGGCAAGGATCTCCCTTTCAAGGACATGCAGAACCTACCGCCGACCGACATCCATGCCTTTGCCGGGAGCGTGCTCGATCGCGCCGGTCGGTGTGACGCGCTCTATCTGCCCTGCCCGCAATGGCAGGCGGCGCAGGTAGTCGACGCCATCGAGCGCGAACGCGCATTGCCGGTCGTTTGCTATACTCACGCAAATTTCTTCGCCGCCTTTCACACGCTCGGCATCAATGACGTCATCCGCGGCCACGGCCGGCTGCTCGCGTCGCTATCGGAGGCACGATGATGCGTATCGCGATAGGATTGAGCATAGCGCTGACCGCCACTGCCTTGGCATCGGGGCAGGCACCGGCGCAACCAGTCGCCGACTTCTATCGCGGCAAGACCGTCGAGATCCTGGTCGGCGCCGCCGCTGGCGGTGGCTATGACGTGGTGGCGCGTCTGATCGCCAGTCACATGACTCGGCACATTCCGGGCAATCCGGCCATTGTCGTGCGCAACATGCCGGGCGCGACCGGCATGGTCATGACCAATCATCTCTATAATGTCGCGCGCCGCGACGGCACCATCCTCGGCATGCCGACCAGCAATGTACCGCTCGAACCGCGGCTGCGATTGATTTCACCGGACGGCGGCAACATCAAATTCGACGTCGGCCGGTTTGGCTGGCTTGGGACGCCGTTGCAGGAACCGCAGGTGACCTGGGTGTGGCACACTGCGCCGGCCAAGACCCTCGACGATCTGAAGGCCACAACGATCTTGATGGGCGCGACCACCGCCACCGCCGATAATTTCATCCTGCCGATGCTCGCGAACCAGATCGTCGGCACGCGCATGAAGCCGGTGACCGGTTATCAAGGCCAGAACGAGATCAACATCGCCGCCGAGCGCGGCGAGGTGCAGGGCAACAATACCGGGCTCTCCAACCTCACCGTCAATCGCGCCGACTGGCTGCGCGACGGCAAGGTGCGCATCCTGATCCAATACGGGACCGAACGTCTCGCCGCGATCAAGGATGTACCGACCGCGATGGAACTCGCGCCAACCGACGCCGATCGCGCCGTGCTGCGGACCTATGCCGCGAAATTTGCGATGGCGCGCCCGCTGGCGGTGGTGACCGATGCCGCCGACCGGATCGCCGCTTTGCAAGCGGCATTCGCCGCGACCATGGTCGACCCGCAATATCTCAGCGACGCCAAGAAGCTCGGGCTCGACAGCAATTGGATCGGCGGGCCGGCTTTGACCGAGATGGTTCGTCAGGTCGAGGCGACGCCGCAGCCGGTGGTCGATCGGTTGCGCGATCTTTTGGCGCGCGCGTCCACCACCAAATAGGGGAGCTTGTCATGGCGGGAGTTCGTGGCACCGTCGGGATCGTCCGGCCGACCCAGCGCACCGGCGGCTTTGAGGATCTCCTGCGCATTCTGCCGCCCGGCATCGAACTGATTCCGCTGGCGCTCGACGTTCAACGCGGCGCGCTCGACGAATTTCAAGCTGCAATCCCCGCCTATGAGGCCAAGGTCGCGGAATTCGCCAAAATGGGCGTCGACGTCATCAATCCGTCCGGTGCGCCGCCCTTCATGGTGCTGGGCTACGCCAAAGAGCAGGAACTAATCCGCCGCTGGGAGACGCAGTACAACACCCGGGTCTTCACCTCAGGCACCAGCAATATCGACGCCATGCGCGCGTTAAAGGTGAAGCGCATTGTCGGCGCGACCTATTTCCGTGGCGACATCAACCGGATTTACCGGCAATATTTCGTCGACGCCGGATTCGAATGTCTCGATATGGTCGGCATCGATGTCGACTTTCACAAAGTACCGGAGCTGCCAAGCAGCCGGGTCTATGATTTCATCGCGGACACGTTTCGCCGCAATGACAGCGCCGAGGGAATCTACATGCTTGGGCCGGCCTGGCCGACACTCGACATTATCGCGCGCCTGGAACAAGACCTCGGCGTGCCGGTGTTTCATGCGGTACCCGCGCAATGCTGGGACATCCAACGCCACCTCAGAATTTGCGAGCCGGTCCAAGGCCTCGGTCGCCTGATTGCCGAAATGCCGCTTGGCACGACCATGGCGGCACGGCGCGTCGCCGTCTGAGCGCAGGAGAACGACATGACCCGCGTCAAACGCCTTGCCGCCGTGGCCATCGCCGCGTTCACGACCAGCGCCGCGCAGGCTGAAACCGCGCCGTTCTACCAGGGCAAGCAAATCACCATTGTGGTCGGCTTCACCACCGGCGGCACCTATGATGCCACGGCACGGCTATTTGCGCGCCATCTTGGCAAACACATCGCCGGTAATCCCAATGTTATCGTGCGCAACATGCCGGGCTCCGGCAGCCTGGTTGCGACGCTCCATCTCAACAATGCGGCGCCCAAGGACGGCACCACCCTGGCCGTGGTCGGCGGCGGCGTCGTGCTGGAGCCACTGCTCGGCAATCCGCAGGCGAAATATGATGCTCGCCGTTTCAACTGGATCGGCGGTCGCACCAAGGACAACATCGTCTGCGCCACCTGGAACAAGGTTCCGGTGCGGACCATGGCCGATGTCACCAAACGCGAAACCGTGGTCGGCGCAACCGGACCGGGTTCGCGAACGCTCACCCATCCGCGCGCCTTCAACGAATTGCTCGGCACCAAATTCAAGATCGTATCGGGATATCCCGGCGGCAATGAGATCACGCTGGCGGTGGAACGCGGCGAAGTCGAGGGCTATTGCGGCTGGACCGTCGGTAGCATTGTGAACCGCGCCGCCAACTGGCTGCACGACGGAACCCTGACACTGTTGGCGCAATTTACCCGCGACCTTCCCAAGGTTCCGGTCGCCCGCGATCTCGCTCCGACCGAAGCCGGCAAGCGCGCCATCGATTTTCTGTCGACCGATGTCGTGCTGGCCTGGCCGCTGGTGGCTCCGCCGGATGTCCCCGCCGACCGGATGGCCGAACTGCGCGCCGGCTTCGAGGCTATGATGAGGGATCCCGAACTCCTGGCCGAAGCCGCCAAATTGAAGCTTGAAATTGCGCCGGTCGCCGGCGCGGAAATGCAAGCGCTGGTCGCTGAACTCTATACCGCGCCACCCGATGTGATAGAGCTCGTCAGGAAAATCAACAGCGCGCAATAGACCAAGGATCAAAGCGGTGAGCATGCGAAGCGGGACGGATTATCTCAAATCGCTCAATGACGGGCGGCGGGTCTTTCTCGACGGCGAGACAATCGCCGACGTCACCAGCCACAAATCCTTGCGTGAAGCGGCCCGCTCGTTTGCCCGCCTGTATGACATCGCCGCCGCCCCGGACATGCGCGAGCGCATGACGTTCACCTCGCCGACCACCGGCGAACCGGTGCTGCGCGCCTATCAGATACCGCGCTCGCATGCCGACCTGACGGCGCGGCGGCAGTTCTCCGAAACCTGGGCGGAAGCGACGTTCGGGCTGATGGGCCGCACCCTCGATCACGTCGCGGGATTCCTGTGCGGCTTCGCAGCTGTTCCAAACTTATTCAAAACTGCCGGCGCGAATTTTTCCGATGCCGTCACCTCATTCTACCAAAATGCGCGCGACCAGCACCTCTATGTCAGCTATGCGATCGTCCCGCCGCAGATTGATCGCAGCAAGCCCGCGCACAAACAAAGCGATCCGACGCTTTATGCCGGCGTGGTCAAGGAGACCGATGGCGGCATCGTCATCGCCGGCGCCCAGCAACTCGCCACCGGCGCGATCTATTCCGACTATATCCACCTAAGCTGCATCCATCCCTTGCAGCCGGGCGACGAGAACTATGCCAATAGCCTGGTGGTGCCGGTTTGCGCCAATGGCGTGAAGCTCTATCCGCGGCGATCTTACGCCGCCATGGCGAGCAATTCGTTCGACTATCCGCTGTCGAGCCGCTTCGACGAGACCGACTCCTATGTGATTTTCGACAACGTATTCGTGCCGTGGGAGCATGTGTTCGTCTATCGCAACCTAGAACTCTGCCGCGACCAGTGGTGGAAGACGCCATCCCACCTCTACGGCAACCATCAGGCCCAGGTGCGCTATGTCACCAAACTGCGCTTCATGATCGGACTGGCCAAGCGGATCAACGAAATGACCGGTAACGACGCCAATCCGGCGGTCGCGACCGTCATGGGCGAACTCGCCGCGCTGGTCTCGATCTACGACAACATGCTGCTTGCGCATGAGACCACCGCCCCGATTGACGAGAACGGCGTGTTGTGGCCGTCGCGCATAACGCTTTATTCGGCCATGGCCATGCAATCCGAATTCAATGGCCGTATGCTTGAAATAATCCGCGAACTTTCCGGTTCCGCGATGATCACGCTGCCGTCCTCGGTGCGCGACTTCGACAACCCAGAGGCGGCGCGCGACATCGAGCGCTACATGCGCTCCGCCGCAACCGGCGCCAAGGTGCGGATGGCGCTGTTGCGGCACGCCTGGGACTTCATCGGTACGGAGTTCGGCAGCCGCCACCAACAATACGAAAAATTCTACGGCGGCGCTTCGTTCTTGATCAAGCAGAACGTCAACCGCTTCTTCGACTACCAACGCGCCACTGCTCTAGTCGACAAAGCCCTTGCGTTACCGCCGGTCGATGGTAACCCATGACCTTGACACTTGTTGGCTAGATTTGGAATTGATCATGCAGCGCCGCAACCGCTTGATCTTTTCGCCGCTTTTGCAATTACGTCTCATCGAGGCCATCGCCGGGAACCGTCACAATGCCTTTCAACAAGCCGCATCTTGAGTTCCAACGTATCGACATGGACAATGGCTGGTTCACGCCGCCGGGCTATCCCGCCGGCATCAAGGAGAAAACGCTCGCCAGCGACCTTGACGAGAAGCGCAAGATGGGGAGCCGAACACGGCTTTTGCGTTTTGACCCGGGCGTGTACACAACCGTGCCATTCGTGCATGACCACTGGGAAGAAGTTTATCTGGTGTCGGGCGACCTGATCGTCGGCAACGACACCAATGGCCAAGGCGGTGAAAGCTTCCAGGCACCGACCTATGCCTGCCGCCCGCCAGGTGTCCATCACGGACCATTCAAGTCCGAGCAGGGGTGCCTGCTCTACGAAGTTCACTACTACGACGAAAGCAAGAAGTAACAGACAAGCAACGGAACTGCTCTCATGGCTACTGAGGACCGACGTGTCCTGATCTCAGGCGGCGGCCCCGTCGGCCTCCTTTGTGCATGGCTGCTAGGCCGCAAGGGAATACCGGTCCGGTTGTTTGACGAGAACGACAGCCCACAGGCCGATCCCCGCGCCGCAACCACCCATCCCGCGACGCTCGATCTTTTGAGCGACGACGGGCTTGCCGACGACATGGCGCGGGTCGGGCTGGTCGCACCGATCTTCCAATTCTGGGATCGACCGACTAGCGCGCTGGTGGCGGAGTTCGATCACGCGGTCCTCAAGAACGACACGCGGCATCCGTTCGTGGTGCAATGCGAGCAGTTTAAGACCGCCAAGCTCCTGCTGCAGCGACTGGAAAAGATTTCGAACGTCGAGCTCATGTACGGCCATGCCGTAACCGACGTGACGCAGGATGCCAAGTCCGCGACCGTGACCGTAAGCGGGCCCGATGGCAGCAAGATCCACAAAGGCGCCTATGTCATCGGCGCCGATGGCGGCCGCAGCACCGTGCGCAAGCAGGCCGGCATCGCATTCGACGGCTTCACCTGGCCCGAGCGGTTCATCGTGTTCACGACGCCGTTCGATTTCGAAGCCAATCGCGGCTATTGCTACCGCAGCTATTTCGCGGACCCCGGCGCATGGTGCAATTGCTTCAAGGTTTCGGCCGACGGCCCTCCCGGACTGTGGCGCACGGTGTTTCCGACCGATTCCACAACGCCGGAAGCGGAATTGACCAGTGACGCCGCGGTGCAGGTGCTAATGCAGAAGTTTTTTCCGGCGCCGCACGATTACGAGGTGATCCATCGCAATCTCTATGTGACGCACCAGCGTGTCGCCGACACGTTCCGCAAGGGCCGCGTGGTGCTGGCGGGCGACGCTGCGCATGTTAACAATCCGATCGGTGGCATGGGATTGAATGGCGGGCTTCAGGACGGCGCCAACCTGTCCGATAAGCTTGCGCGCATTCTGCTTGACGGCGCGAGCGATCGGCTGCTCGACCTCTACGACCGTCAACGCCGTACCGTCGCCACCGAATTCGTGCAGGAACAATCGATCGCCAACAAAAACCGTCTGGAAGCCAGCGACCCGGACGTGCGCAAGAAGAACCTCGACGATCTGCGCGCCACCGCAGCCGATCCCGCCCGCGCCAGACAGTTCCTGTTGCGCACGGCCATGGTCGCGAGCCAGCGCCGCGCCGACGCGCTCGAACTGGAGGAAACGTGACGATTCGCGCAGCAGCAAAAATTGCGGCGCGGCCGACGCTGCGCCCCTTTGTTGCCGTCACCAAACAATTCATCGCCGGCGCATTGACGCCACGAGACTTCCTCGAAGATTGCCTGGGCGAATTCGCCAACCGCGAGAAGCACGTCCACGCCTTTGTTACCCACGACATTGAGCGCGCCCGCGTTGCGGCGGACGCCTCGACCACACGCTGGAAAGCCGGCAAGCCGGCCTCGCCAATTGACGGCATGCCGATGGGCATCAAGGACATCATCGAGACCGTCGACATGCCGACCGAAATGGGGTCGCCGCTGTTTGCCGGCTGGCGCTCGGACAAGGATGCCGCCTGCGTGTCGGCGCTGCGGCAGGCAGGCGCGGTCATCCTCGGCAAGACCGTGACCACCGAATTCGCCGCCACCGAGCCACGCGGCACCCGCAATCCCTGGAACCTCGAGCACACGCCAGGTGGATCGTCGAGTGGCTCGGCCGCCGCGGTCGGCTGCGGCATGGTGAGCGCGGCGCTCGGCACCCAGGTAATCGGCTCGACCATCCGTCCCGCGAGCTATTGCGGCTGCTTTGGATACAAGCCGTCGGTGAACGCGATCAATCGCGAGGGCTGCCACGACTACCAGAGCCAGAGCTGCACCGGTATCATCGCGGCGTCGCTGGCGGACACTTGGCAGGTCGCCCACGAGATCGTGTCGCGGGTCGGTGGCGATGCCGGAACGCCCGGGCTCGTCGGGCCGGACCGGTGCCCTGCCCCGGCCAAGCCGAAGCGATTGGCGGTGCTCGATACGGCCGGATGGAAAGACACCAGCTACGGCTTGCAGGAATCGATGGTGGTGATGCATCGAGACCTGCGGGAAACGGGCGTCGAGATCGAAACGCGCGTTACCGATGCAAAGATCGAGGAGGTCGAAACCGCCATCGCCGACGCCCATGCGCTGTCGAACAAGATTAACAGCTTCGAGGTGCGCTGGTTTCTGCGCGGCGCGCGCGATCGCGACGTTCAGAAACTCAGCAAAGTGATGCAGACGCGGCTTGCGGAAAGCGAGGCGCTCACGCTCGACGATTATCGCGCCGCGCTCATTGAACGCGCCCGCATCCGCGCGCGCTATGCCGCGCTCGCCGGATCGTTTGACGGCTGCATCACCCTGTCGGCCCCGGGCGGCGCGCCCAAGGGCCTGAAATCGACGGGTAACTCGCAGTTCGCGGTGCCGGCTTCGCTGTTGGGCGTCCCGGCATTGTCGCTGCCGGTAATCAATGAGAACGGGCTGCCGCTCGGTCTGCAAGTGCTGGGCTTCTTCAATGAGGATGCCCGCGCCTTTGCACTCTCGCGCTGGCTGTACAATCAGATTATGTACCCCAGCACGATGGGCGCGTGACCGTTTGATGGAAGACAGGACCCTAAAGACGCTTCACGCCGCGCTCGATCGCTATCGCGACGGCACGCCCAAACATGCGCGCAATTACCCCGACCTGCACGAACACGTGTTGGCGCTGGCGCGCGACAATCTCCTGGTGGTGGTCGACGAGCCCATCAACAAAGATACCGAAATGCACCCGCTGGTGCGCTGGCAGTATCGCGGCGGCATTGCCGAACCCGACCGCAAGGCATTCCTCTTTACCCAGCCGACGGATTCAAAAGGCCGCCGTTACGACGGCGCGGTGCTGGTGGCGGGGCTCGCCGCCAACCGCGCGGTCTATCGCACCGGATTCGGCAAGCCGCTCGAACAGATCGGCGCGGCCTGGGTCAATGCCATCGCCAATCCAATCCCGCCGCGCGTGGTGACCGACGCGCCATGCCAGGAGATCGTGATCACCGGCGCTGACCTGGACAAAGACGGCCAGGCGCTCGACGGGTTGCCGGTGCCGATCTCGACGCCCGGCTGGGACAATGCGCCTTATCTCTCGGCCGGGCATTACATCACCAAGGATCCCGACAGCGGCGTGCAGAATGTCGGCAACTACCGTGGCCAGCTCAAGGCACCGAAACGGCTCGGCATGAACCCATCGGTGGAGCTGCGCGCCGGCATCTACGTCCATTGGGAGAAATACAAAGCGCGCGGCGAGCCGCTGCCCTGCGCGGTGGTGGTCGGCTGCCCGCCGGTGGTGTCTTACGCATCGGTGCAAAAGCTGGCCGTCGATCTCGACGAGCTTGCGGTTGCAGGCGCTATTGCCGGTGGGCCGATCAATGTGGTCCGCTGCAAGACCGTCGACCTCCTGGTGCCGGCGGAAGCCGAATATGTGATCGAAGGCTTTATCAATACTGAATTGCTGGAGCCGGAAGCGCCGTTCGGCGAGTCGCACGGCTATGTCAATTTGCAGGAATACAACGCTTTCATGGACGTCACCGCGATTACGCGACGGCGCCATCCGATCCTCACTTCATTCATCAGCCAGGTAACTCCCAGCGAATCGAGCGTCATTCGCCGCGTCGCAATGGAACCGGTGCTCCTGCATTATCTCAAATCGGCGCTGTCAGTCCGCAGCGTCAAACGGGTGGCAATGCATGAGCCGCTGACCAGCCTCTATGCGGTGATCGCGATCCAGTTTACGCGCGGCGCGCCCGAATCGGAAATATGGCGCGCGCTGCACGGCGCGGCGTCGCTGCACCGCTTTGCCGGAAAATGGATCGTCGCGGTCGACGAAGATATCGAGCCGGACAACGCCGACGCGCTGCTGTGGGCGATGTCCTATCGCTGTCAGCCGCAACATGACCTCAAGCTGATCCCGCACAAGGATCCCGGCCACGGGCCGCGCGGTCCGCGTGACGGCGGCGAGACCGCCGCGGTGCTGATCAACGCTACCCTGAAAGGCACGTTCGCACCGGTCGCGTTGCCCAAGCGGGAATTCATGGAGAATGCCAAGAAACTCTGGGAGCGCCTCGGCCTGCCGCCGCTGACGCCAGAATCGCCGTGGCATGGCTACGATCTCGGCCATTGGCCGCGGGAACTGGCGCGCCAGGCGCAACTTGCGACCGAGAGTGACTACTTTTCGCTCGGGCAAGCCATGAGCAATGAACGCCGCAGCGACGTGGCGATGAATGAGCCGGTGCGCCGCGACGACGACGGCATTGCCTAGAGCTTCATTCGTGAGCAGATGCTAAAAAAATAGGCTGCGCCGCTCCCCCCACCGTCGCGATCCCAGCGTCAAATATAGAGATTTCATAAAAATCAATAACTTGTGTCCTGCGACGACCCGCTTGCCGGGATTGGCACGAGGCTTGCGGAGAACACCGGGATTGCCGCCCTACAAGCCCGGGAGCCTGCCATGAAGCGTCGCGATTTCTTGAAGTCCGTAACCGCAGTTGCCGCCGGTACAGCGCTGCCCGCCCCAGCCATCTGGTCGCCGGCCAAGGCGCAATCGCGGCAGGAGACGCTGCTGTTCGTCACCGAAAGCGGGCCGAACAATTTCGACATTCACGGCGTCGGCACCAATCGCCCCGGCTATGAGGTGTCATGGAATTGCTACGACAGACTGATGTCGCACGGCAAAAAGACGCTTGCCGACGGAACCGAGTCTTACGACCGGGACACTTTCACACCCGAGCTGGCTGAGGAATGGACGGCGAGCGATAAGTCAATCACCTTCAAACTGCGCAAGAACGCCACGTTCCATGACGGGACCGCGATCACCGCTAAGGATGTAAAGTGGTCGTTCGACCGCGCGGTCACGGTCGGCGGATTCCCGACTTTCCAGATGAAGGCCGGGTCGCTCGAGAAGCCCGAGCAATTCGTGGTCGTCGACGACCACACCTTCCGCGTCGACTTCATCCGCAAGGACAACCTGACAATACCCGATCTTGCCGTGATCGTGCCGGGCATCTACCACGCGCAGCTGATCCAAAAACACGCCAATGAAAAAGACCCCTGGGGCCTTGAGTACACCAAGAACAACATCGCCGGCGGCGGCGCCTACAAAGTCGCTCGCTGGCAGCCCGGCAGCGAAGTGGTCTACGAACGCAACGACGCTTGGAAGAGTGGGCCACTGCCGAAGGTGCGCCGCATTGTCTGGCGGATCGTACCGTCGTCCGGCAACCGGCGCGCGCTGATCGAGCGCGGCGACGCCGACATCTCCTTCGATCTGCCAAACAAGGACTTTGCCGAGCTACGGCAGATCGGCAAGGTTCGCGTCGCCTCGACGCCGATCGGTAACGGCATTTGGTACCTGGGCTTGAACTGCAAAAACCCGCCGTTCAACAACGTCAAACTGCGCCAAGCCATCGCCTACGCGATACCCTACCAAAAGATCATGGATGCCGTGATGTTCGGTCTTGCCAATCCGATGTATGGCGGCAAGACCAACACCGCATCGAACCTCACCTGGCCGCAGCAACATGGCTACAACACCGACATCGCCAAGGCGAAGCAACTGATGGCGGAGGCCGGATTCCCCAACGGTCTGGAGACCACGCTGTCATTCGACCTGGGCTTTGGGGTGATCGGCGAGCCGCTGTGCGTTCTGGTTCAGGAAAGCCTGAACCAAATCGGCATCAAGACTACGATCAACAAGATCCCGGGCGCCAACTGGCGCAACGAACTCCTCAAGAAGGAGCTTCCGATGATCGTCAACACCTTCTCGGGTTGGCTCGATTATCCCGAGTACTTCTTCTTCTGGAGCTATCACGGCCAGAACGCCGTCTTCAACACGATGAGCTACCAGGACAAGGCGATGGACGCCTATATCGATGCGGCACGAACCGCCGCCGCCGAGAACGACAGCGCCGCCTACGACAAGAACGTCCGCGGATTCGTCAACAAAGCATTCGCCGAGGTGCCGCGCATCCCGCTGTTCCAACCCTATCTCAATGTCGCAATGCAAAAAAACATCTCGGGCTATCGCTACTGGTTCCACCGGCAGCTTGACTATCGCTCGCTGGCAAAGGCGTGACGGCAACCGGTCCTTTGATGGGTCGTTTTTGAATGCTGCGCATGATCCTCCAGCGGCTGATGATCGCGGTGCCGAGCCTCATCGGCGTGGTGATCGTTACGTTTCTGCTGACGCGGGCCTTGCCGGGCGACACCGCCGCCTACTTTGCCGGGCCTGCGGCGACGCAGGAAGCGATTGACCAGATCAGGGTTAAGCTCGGCCTCGACAAGCCGCTGATCGTGCAATTCGGCCGCTACGTGCAGGATCTCGCGCGCGGCGAGCTCGGCATGTCTCTCACCACCGGCCAGCCGGTAGCGACGGATATTCGCACCCGGCTGCCGGCCTCCGCTGAGCTGACCCTTCTAGGCCTAATAGTGTCGATGGTGATTGCGGTGCCGCTTGGCATCTTCGCCGCCACCCGTCCGGGATCAATGGTCGATCATCTGTGTCGCGTGATCGCAACCGCTGGTGTGTCGCTGCCGGTGTTCTTCACCGGCCTTATCCTGGTCTACGTCTTCTACTACCTGTTGGGACTGGCGCCAGCACCGCTGGGACGGCTCGATATCTTCTTCAGTCCGCCGCCGCAGGTCACCGGCTTCTTCCTGATCGACAGCCTGATCGCGGGCGACGGCGATATGTTCCTGGCTAGCCTCAAACAGCTCATTCTGCCGGTGCTGACTCTGGCAATCTTCTCGATCGCGCCGATCGCACGCATGACGCGCGCCTCGATGCTGGCGGTGCTCGCCTCCGATTTCATACGCACCGCCCGCGCCAGCGGACTGTCGCCAAAGACGGTGATCGTCACCTACGCGTTCCGCAACGCCATGCTGCCGGTTATCACCACGCTCGGCATGGTGTTCTCGTTCCTGCTCGGCGCCAATGTGCTGGTGGAGAAGGTGTTCGCCTGGCCCGGTATCGGCTCTTACGCGGTCGAGGCGCTGGTCGCATCCGACTTCGCGCCAGTGCAAGGTTTCGTCCTCACCATGGCGGTGATGTATGTCGTACTCAATCTGCTGATCGACATCCTGTATGGCGTGGTCGACCCACGCGTGAGGATCGAAGCATGAGTGAGCTTGCCGTGCCGAGCGGTCGTCCCGCCCGCGGACTTATGGCCCTGCTGCATCACGCCCGCTATGTGCTGAGCGAGAATCCGGTCACGGCTTTTGCTTTCGGATTGTTCCTCCTCATCATCACGGCCGCGGTATTCGGACCGTTGATCGTCCCTTACGACCCCTACGCCAGCAACACCGCGATGGCGCTCAAGCCGCCGTCGATGGCACACTGGTTCGGGACCGACCAGCTCGGCCGCGACATCTTCAGCCGCGTGGTGGTCGCGACCCAGCTCGACATATTTATTGCCGTCGCATCGGTCGTCCTGGTGTTCCTGATGGGTGGGCTCGCCGGCGTTGCTGCCGGCTTCTTTGGCGGCTGGACCGACCGCATCGTCGGCCGCATCGCCGACACCATCATGGCGTTCCCGCTGTTTGTGCTGGCGATGGGCATCGTCGCCGCGCTCGGGAACACCGTCGAAAACATTATCCTGGCAACTGCGATCGTGAACTTCCCGCTCTATGCCCGTATTGCCCGCGCCGAAGCCAATGTGCGGCGCGAGGCCGGCTTCGTGATGGCGGCACGGCTTTCCGGCAACGGCGACGGGCGGATCGTGCTAACGCAGGTGCTGCCAAACATCATGCCTATCATGGTAGTGCAGATGTCGCTCACCATGGGCTACGCGATCCTCAATGCCGCCGGCCTATCATTTATCGGACTGGGCGTCCGGGCGCCGACGGCTGAATGGGGAATCATGGTGGCAGAAGGCGCCGCCTTCATGGTGTCGGGAGAATGGTGGATCGCATTTTTTCCCGGCGCGGCACTGATGGTTTCGGTGTTCTGCTTCAACCTGCTGGGCGACGGGCTACGCGACATCGTCGACCCGCAGAGGCGGACCTGAATGCCATGACAACGCTGCCGCTGCTCGATATCCGCGACCTCACCGTCGAATTCTCGACCAGGCGCGGAATCGTCTGCGCGGTCGAGCGCATCGATGTCTCCGTCGGCAAGGGCGAGACCCTCGCCATCGTAGGCGAGTCCGGTTCCGGAAAATCGGTGACGTCCTATGCGGTGATGCGGATCCTCGACCGGGCCGGGTGCATCGCCGAGGGCACGATCACCTTTAGTGGCATCGATCTGCGTGCCGCCAGCGAAAGCGATATGCGCAATCTGCGCGGCCGTGAAATATCGATGATCTTCCAAAACCCGCGGGCGGCGCTCAATCCGATCCGCAAGGTCGGCCACCAGATCGAGGACGTGCTGATGCAGCACGCTCAGGCCGGCTCGCAGGATGTAACCGCTAAGGCGATCGAGTTGCTTGAACAGGTGCGCATCGCCCGCCCGCGCGAACGCTATCACGCCTATCCGTTCGAGTTGTCCGGCGGCATGTGTCAGCGCATCGTGATCGCGCTGGCGCTTGCCTGCCGACCGCAGCTCCTGATCGCCGACGAACCCACGACCGGGCTCGACGTCACCACCCAGAAAACCGTGATGGAGCTCGTGGTCGAGCTCACCCGGCAGCGCGGCATGTCCACCATCCTGATCACCCATGACCTCGGACTGGCCGCCACCTATTGCGACCGCGTGACAGTCATGGAAAAGGGCCACATCGTCGAGACGGCGACCGCGCGCGCGATCTTCACCGCCCCGGAGCACGCCTACACCCGGAGGCTGATGCGTGCGACGCCGCGGCCCGGCGTATCGCTGCGCGATCTGCTGCCGGAGGATGCCATCGCGCGCCCAACCGCCCAGGTGCTGCCCATCGCCGCCGACAAGACACCGCTGCTGGTGGTCGAGAAGCTCGTCAAGGAATATCCCAGTCAGGGCGCTAGCCGATCGCTCGCCAACCTGTTTCGCCGCGGCCCTGCTCCGGAGTCGGAAACTTTCCGCGCGGTCGACGGCATCAGCTTCAGCATCGGCCGCGGCGAGAGCGTCGGTCTGGTCGGCGAATCCGGCTGCGGCAAGTCCACCACTTCAACCATGATCATGCGACTGACCGATGCGACCAGTGGCCTGATCCAGTTTGACGGCGCGGACATTGGAACGATCCCGGCCAAATCTTTCGCTCGCCTGGCGATCCGCAAGCGTATCCAGATGGTGTTCCAGGATGCGACCGACAGCCTCAACCCACGGTTCACAGCGGCACGCGCTATCGCCGACCCGATCCTGCGGCTCGGCGGCATCAAAGGCCGCAATGCCGTGCGCGCACGCTGCGAGGTATTGGCGCGACAGGTCGGGCTGCCGCTCGACCTGCTCGATCGTTTTCCGCATCAGCTTTCCGGCGGACAAAAGGCACGCGTTGGCATCGCCCGCGCCATTGCGCTGCACCCCGAACTGATGATCCTCGACGAACCCACCGCCGCGCTCGATGTTTCGGTCCAGGCGGTGGTCCTCAACCTTTTGCAGGAACTTAAGGAAACCCTTGGGATGAGCTATCTCTTCGTGTCGCATGACCTTAACGTTGTGCGGCTCCTATGCGACCGGGTGCTGGTGATGCGCGCCGGGCGGATCGTCGAGCAAGGACCGACAAACCAAGTGCTGCACGCACCGGAAGCGGACTATACTCGTGAGCTGTTGGCCGCCATTCCGCACCCGACCTTCGAACCGGAGAGCAACCATGCCCGATCCGCTTGATGACCTGATCGAGGCTGCCGCCCGCGCGTTCGACTTGCCGGTCGAGCCGAATTGGAAGGCTGCGGTGAAGACCAATCTGCAAGTCACTTTGCGTCACGGCGCGCATGTTGCTGAATTTAAACTTCCCGACGACGCCGAACCGGCGCCGGTGTTTGCCGCCTGACGGCATTTCTCCTGGTCCAGGACACACCCAGCATGGATTTCACCTGGACGTCCGCGAATGCGATCGCCCACGCCGTGCATGACGGCCAGGCGCGCGCGCGCGATGTTGTCGCGGGTGCGCTCGCGCGTATTTCAGCACGCAATCCTGCACTCAATGCGTTCACGGCCGTCGTTGAACAACGCGCGCTGGATCGCGCTACCGCGATCGACGACGCGCGCCAAAACGGCAAGCCGCTTGGGCCGCTTGCCGGCGTGCCGTTTGCGGTCAAGAACCTGTTCGACGTTAAAGGCCTGCCGACCCTGGCCGGCTCGAAGATCAATCGGGATCGGCCGCCTGCGGCGGCGGACTCACCGTTGATCGAACGCCTGGAAATAGCCGGCGCTGTGCTCGTGGGCGCGCTCAATATGGGCGAATACGCCTATGATTTCACCGGTGAAAACCTCCACGACGGCCCGGCCCGCAATCCGCATGACACGAGGCGCATGACCGGCGGCTCATCGAGCGGCTCCGCCGGC
Organism: Xanthobacteraceae bacterium; assembly: GCA_022841625.1. GTDB lineage: Bacteria > Pseudomonadota > Alphaproteobacteria > Rhizobiales > Xanthobacteraceae > VAZQ01. Next base: position 35,785 of record JALHRD010000004.1, on the reverse strand, counting down.
GCGGTCGCCGGAGGCCTGGTCCCGCTGTCGCTCGGCTCCGACACCAATGGCTCGATCCGCGTTCCGGCTGCGCTGTGCGGAATCTTCGGCCTGAAACCAACCTACGGCCGGCTTTCGCGTGCACGCAGCTTCCCGTTTGTTGGCAGCCTCGATCATGTCGGACCGTTCGCGCGTTCGGTCTACGACCTTGCGCTCGCCTATGACGCGATGCAGGGACACGATCCCGACGATCCGGTCTGCGTCGACCGGCCGACCGAACCGACCGTTCCGCGCATTGGCAAGGGCGCCGATGGTCTCACCATCGCAGTGGCCGGGGGCTATTTTCGCGCCGGCGCCTTTCCGGAGGCGCTAACAGCTGTGGAGCGGGTCACCAAGGCGCTCAACGTGACCCGCGAGATCGATATTCCCGAGGCGGCGCGGGCGCGCGCGGCGGCCTATGTAATAACGGCGACCGAAGGCGCGACCCTGCATCTCGAACGGTTGCGCGCCCGCGCGCACGATTTCGATCCGGCGGTGCGCGATCGCCTGATCGCGGGCGCGATGGTGCCGGCGACACTGGTGAACCAGGCGCAGAAATTTCGCCGCTGGTATCGTGACCGCGTGCTCACCCTGTTCAAGGACGTCGATGCCATCATTGCGCCGTCGACGCCTTGCGCCGCCCCCATGATCGGCCAAAACACTTTCTTGCTCGACGGTGTTGAGATGCCGGTGCGCGCCAATATGGGCCTGTACACCCAACCGATCTCGTTCATCGGGCTGCCGGTCGTCGCAGTGCCAGTGCCGCTCACCCCACTGCCGATGGGCGTGCAGATCATCACCGCGCCGTGGCGCGAAGATGTTGCCTTGCGCATTGCGCACACGCTCGAACGGGCGGGCGTTGCCGCGGCAGCCAGACCCGCGATCTAGGAGGGCGGCATGGAGATCAACCGGCCGGACGTTGTCAACGAAGTGACGGCCGCGTTCGAACGCTATGAACGGGCGCTGGTGTCCAACGATGTCGCAACACTCGACGCGACCTTCCGCAATGACCCGCGAACCATCCGGTACGGCGGCGCGGAGAACCTCTACGGTTTCGCGGAAATAGAAGCATTCCGTGCCGCCCGATCGCCGGCCGGCTTGGCACGTACGCTGTCAAGAACCGTTATCACGACCTACGGACGCGATGTCGCGGTGGCATCCACCCTATTCCACCGCGCGACCTCGCCCGGCAAGGTCGGGCGGCAGATGCAAACCTGGATACGGTTCCTGGATGGCTGGTTTGTCGTCGCCGCCCATGTCAGCGTGATCGACGAGCCGAAAGACTAACCCGCGTCCGCCATGAAGGCCCGCCAGCCGCCGAAGCTCGAAATGTCGCGTGCATCTTCAACCGCTTTAGCCTCCACCAGGAAGCCCTTCGCCGTGTCTCCGCCTGCCAGCCGAACCGTCCCAATTGACAAGGGCGGTGGCACCGCGGCGACAAAACGGCCAAACGCCGTCGCCGTCAGCGCCCAGACTTCGACCACAATCGCAGCGCCTTGTCCGTCCGCTATCCGCAGCATGCCAGGCTTCGGCGGCGCGGTCCCGGGAAGCGCGAACAGGCGATAATCGGCGCTGGTCGTCGTCTCGGCGACGAGGCGTGCTTCAAGTGCGCGCAGTTCACCGTTAAGCGGCATGCCGGATAGATGTGCGCCGACCACCGCCACTGCGATCTCGTCGGCGCGCAACGCCGGGGATAGTTCCGCGAGCGGCGGCTGGGGACACCCAGTCGCACCAAGCGGCAAGCCGGTATCGGCGTGAAAGACGCGGCCGATCGAGGCCAGTGCCGCATCGCGGCCCGCGGTCGCGAGCAGCGTGATCCCCGCCGGCGCGCCGTCACCCCGCATATTGGCCGGCACCGCGAGCCCGGCAAGGTCGAGCAGATTGACGAAATTGGTGTAGGTACCAAGCCGGCTGTTAAGCGTGATCGGGTCGGCGGCGACCTGATCGACGGTGTAGACCGTCGGCATGGTCGGCAACGCCATCGCGTCGATCTCGCGAAAAACGCCGTCGCGCATGCGCCGCAGTTCTTCGAGCTGGTAGAAGGCCGAAAACGCGTCGGCGGCGGTGGGGCGGGCGCCATCGAGGATGACCGCGCGCGTCACCGGATGGATCGCGTCCGGTGACGATGCCAGCAGCGAACGGATCGCGAGATAACGTTCCGCCAGCCATGGGCCTTCATACAGCAAGCGTGCGGTTTGGTAGAATGGCTCGAAGTCGATCTCGATGATGTTGGCACCGAGCTTCCGAAGCCGCGCCAATGCGTCATCATAGGACAACGACGCCTCCCGATCGCCGAAGAACACCCGTTGCCCGACCTGCGGCACGCCGATGCGCACGGCACGCGGCATCGGCCCGAGCGGAGCGAGCACATGCGGGCGTGAATAGGGGTCGGTAGCATCGGGGCCGGCCATGACCGACAGCGCCAGCACGGCATCGTCGACGGTCAGCGCAAACACCGACACGCAGTCGAGGGTGCGGCAGGCGGGAATGACCCCCCGGGTCGAAACCTGTCCGAGGCTGGGTTTCAGTCCCACAATATTGTTCAACGCGGCCGGGACGCGGCCGGATCCCGCGGTATCGGTACCGAGCGCGAGCGGAACCAATCCCGCCGCGACTGCGACCGCGGAGCCAGAACTCGATCCGCCTGGAATGAGCTTCGCATTGAAAGGGTTGCGCGGCACGCCATAGGGCGAGCGGACGCCGACCAGGCCGGTCGCGAACTGGTCGAGATTGGTCTTGCCAATGACAATGGCGCCGGCCGCCCGCAACCGCGCCACCGCGGTCGCATCCGTTGCTGGTTCGTAAGCGAAGGCCGGGCAAGCCGCGGTGGTCGGCAGGCCTTTAACATCAATGTTGTCCTTGATCACGACCGGCACGCCGAGAAGTGGCCGTTCACCCGTCGCGATCAATGCACGCGCTTCCGCGCGCGCGTCCGCCTCATCGCGTAGCGTGATGAAAATCGCCGGATCAGCATGGGCACGAATGCGGGCGTAGCATCGCGCGACAGTATCCTCCGGCGCGGCCCTCCCCGCCCAATGATCGGCGGCAATCTTTGCGGCGGTGTTGCTCACCTCATCAGTCCGCCACCTTGCGCGCTGGCGTTTCCGGCTTGAGGCCGCTGCGCTGGCGCGCCAGCGTCTCGCGGCCGGTCTCCTCCCACTGGCCCGACACCGCCCGATCCGCCCAGATATCCCACCGCTCGATCCAATCGCCGAGTTCGTAGCCATGCCAGGGCTGGCGCAGCGTCACCGGCGGCAACCCAAGCTCCACCCACAAGGCCTGCGCACGTTCCATGAATTCCTTCTTGGGAAGTGCGAGCGGCGGCATCGAGCCCTTGATGGTGGCGTCGATCAATAGTTTGGAGCCAAGCCCGCGATTGCCGTATTGCGCGCCCTGCACGCCGCCGTGATAGGGCGGAATATGCACGTCCTCGATCGGATTGCAGCGATAGGCGATCGCCCACATCACCGCGTCGAGATTGTCGGGATCGATATCGTCGCTCACCGCAATGATGATCTTGCCGGCAATGGCGTTGAAGCTTGCCGCACCGTTCATGCCGCGCCAGACTTCCGAGCGCGGCGTGCCGGCGGCGAACTGCACGAAAATGACCGGACGCAGATTGGTCAGCGGCTCGTGCATGACCACGCGGCGCACGCCGCGGATCGCCAGCGCATCGCGCAGATGCGAGAGATAAAGCGGCTCGTAGGCGACCTTCTTGACTAGGCTCGATTCGCTTGGCGTCACCTGACTGATGATCGAGGCGAACACCGCATGTTTCCGATGGGTGATCGCGGTCACTTGCATCGGCATGTTGTAGGCTTCGAGCGCGACATAGCCGTTGCTCTCGCCGAACGGCGCCTCGGGTTCAAGCTTTTCGGGATCGATCAATCCCTCAATGACAATCTCGGCGTCGGCCGGTACGTCGAGATCGACGGTCTTGCACCGCACCACCGGCACCGGCCGGCCGGCAAGCCCGCCGGCCACGCCAAGCTCGTCGCAATCGACATCAAGCTTCTGCGCACCGGTGAATAGCACCACCGGCGCGGCCCCAACCACGATGGCGATCGGCATTGGCTGTCTGCGCTTGTTGTACTTCTCCCAATGCAGATAGCCGCCGGCGCCGCCAGCGCGCGCCACCATCCGCACCACCAGCCGATCCGTGGCTTTCAAGGCCGCACGGTAAGTGCCGCCGTTCTGGATGCCGGAGTCCGGGTCCTTGGTGACGCAGAATGTGGCGCTGAGATAGGGCGCGGAATCGAAACCTGGCGTCGATACCGGCACCGGTAAAAGTTTCAGCCCGCCGTCCGGCTTGCGCAGATCGTCGCCGGTGATGACGACCTCCTGGCAGCGCGCCGCATTGGTCTTGATCGGCGGGATCGGGTGCGCGATCGCATCGATCCAGCGCTGGCCGATATCCTCGACCTTGGCGCGCATCCCCAGCGAATAGATTTCCGCCGAGGCGGCAATCGATCCGACCACGACCGGCATGTCGTATTTGCGGCCAGCTGAGTCGACAACATTGGTAAACAGAAAGGCGCGGCGCTCTTCCGCCGGAATCCCGCCAATGAATTGCAACCGTACCAAAGGATGCAGCTCGGTGTCCTTGTTGACCGGATGATCGATCCGCGTCAGCAAGCCCCGCGCTTCAAGGTCGACCAGATGCTCCTGCAAATCGAGCCGCGCGGTGTCGCTCCGCGTGTTGGCCACCACATCGTCCATCGCATCACTCCGGTTTTAGGCGCGGTCAGTTCAATGGATAGACCGCCTTCACCTTCTCGACAATCGCCGGCGCGGTCGCGCCGAGCTCGGCCACGAGCTTCTGCAGCTCCTCGCCGACCATCGCGCCTATTTCGACGCGATTGGCCTTAAGTTCGGCAATGAACTCGGGATCCTTCATCGTCAGATCGAACGCCCGCCGGAGCGCCCGAACGCGGTCGGCAGGCATGGCCGGTGGCGCCAGAATCATCTTGCCCACTTCGGTGGCGCTGGCGACGATTTTAAGGATCTGCTGCTCTTCTGGCGTGCGGCCAAGCTCCCACGACATCGGCACATTCATCAGTTCCGGATGCCGCGTCAGCGCATATTGCACCAGAATGGTGATTTTCTTCTCGCTCAGCCAAGTCGGATGCAGCGCTCTGACGATCTCCACACTGGTGGAATGCCCGTCGACTTCGCCGCGCTCCATTGCCAGCATCGCCTCGGACGATCCCGGATAGCCCATGACTATCCTGAATTTCGCACCCACCAGATTGCCGAGCACCGCCGGATAGATGAACACCGTCGAGCTTCGTCCCGACGCCCCCAGGACCAATTCCCTTCGATAGGCGTCCTCGATGGACTTAACCGGCGACGTGTTCATGACAAATGTCATGTTCACGCCGGGCGCTACCCGACCGATCCAATTGAACTCGGACGATTTAAACTTGACGCTACCCACGCCCAGCAATTCTTCCAACGGAATGGTCGCGGAAATAAAGCCCAGTACCGTGCCGTCTTTGGGCGCGACATGGAACAAGTGATTGGCCGCGATCAGACTGCCGGCGCCCGGCATGGTTTTGAAAATTACATTTGGATGGCCCGGGATATACCGGCCGATATAGCGCGCCACCGCCCGCGCATAGATGCCATTGCTACCGCCGCCCGGATAACCGAGGATCAGGCTGACGGACTTGCCGCGATAAAATTCGGCGACCGGCTGTGCTCGCGCCAGCGTCGGCGACAGCAAGGTCACGGTAGCCAAAGCAATTAAGAGCAATCTTCGCACGCGCAATCTCGTCAGTTGACCGGATAAATCGCCTTGACCTTGTCGATGATTGCCGGCGAGACCGTACCCACCTCGACCACCAGCTTTTGCAGTTCCTCGCCTGTCATCGGCCCGAGTTCGACGCGCTGGGTCTTCAACTCCGCCTGGAACGCCGGATCTTTCATGGTGGCATCGAACGCGCGGCGTAGCGCCTGGATGCGCTCGGCCGGCGTGTCCGGCGTCGATAGAATCATTTTTCCGACTTCGGTTGCATTGGCGACAATGCGCAGAATTTGCCGTTCCTCATCGTTGCGGCCGAGTTCCCACGACATCGGCACATCCGGCAATTCCGGATGCCGTTGCAGCGCGTACTGCACCAGTGCGGTAATTTTTCGCTCCGGCAGCCATTCCGGATGCACGGCGCGCACCACTTCAAGACTGGTGGAATGGCCCTCGACCTCGCCGCGCTCCATGGCGAGCATCGATGCAGTCGAGCTCGGATAGCCCATCACAATCCTGAATTTCGCGCCAATCACATTGCCAAGCACCGCCGGATAGATCGCGACCGTCGACGAGCGCGCGCTGGCGCCCAGGATCACTTCCCGCTTGAAGGTATCCTGGATGGTCTTCACCGGCACGGAGGCCATTACGAAGGTCATGTTCACCGACGGCGCCACCCGGCCGATCCAATTGAACTCCGCAGTCTTGAGCTTGACGTTCGGCACGCCCAGCCGCTCTTCCAGCGGCAGGGTCGGCGCAATCAGCGAAAGCGTGGTGCCGTCCCTGGGTGCGACGTTGAAGACATGGTTGGCGGCAATCAGACTGCCGCCGCCCGGCATGTTGCGGGGAATGACCGTCGGGTTGCCCGGAATATGCTTGCCAATATGCCGCGCGACCGTGCGGGCATAAATATCGTTACTGCCACCGGTCGGGTAGCCGATGATCATGTTGAGCTGCTTGCCGCGGTAGAATTCCTCAAGCGATTGCGCCACCGCCGGTGCAGCCACGACCAGGGCGAACGCCGCGACCGCGCCATGGCCAAGAAACCGGAGCAGCCTCATTCATGTCTCCTGGGTCGCCCGCGTGGGGTTGCTGACAGAACAAGCGAGACGTCGCCGCCGCACCCAACGCCCTGACAGCAGCCTATTGCGCCGCAAGCGACGTGCCAATCGCGTTATTGACGCGCGGCATTACTTCGGTCGCCAACAGTTCCATCGAGCGCCGCGACAGCGCCGGATCGGCCCAGTCGACCCCGCAATAGACCAGTTCGCCGAACGGCCCGATCTCCTCGCGGAATGCCAGAATGTGATCGACAATCTTGTTGACCGGGCCATACCAGACCAGATTGTCCATCACATAGTCGTCGGTGATCTCTGCATCCGGCTGGTCCATGCGGTCTTTGAACAGGGCAAGCCGTCCGCTCTGGCGGAACTTTGCAAGCAGCTGCTTGAAATAGAACAGATACGGACTGTTGGCGTCGTGGCGGGCATAACGCGCCGCCATTTTGTCGTCCTCGCAGACAAAGATCGTGCGCGCCACCCGCCAATCGCTGACGCGCGGCGTCTCGCCAACCTCGGCTTTGCCTTGCGCATAATTCTGCCAATGAGTCTTGACCCATTTCGGCAACAGGAAATTGGCCGAGAGCGGATGGAAATCGCGACGTCCCATCGCAACCACGCCCTTGGAATAGGGCGCGACCACGGTGCCGACAATTTCCGGATACGGCTTCTGGTAAGGCTTTGCCAGAATGCCAAGACCGATATCGAGCCGCGCGTTCTTCGCCGTCGAAACTTTGAAGCGATTGTTCGGCAGATCGATGTTATAGGGCGGCTCACGGGCCCAGATTTCCAGAACGACGTCGATCACCTCCTCGAACAATTTGTTGCGGTCCTCGTCGAGATTGCCGATCACTTCGGCATCGGTCCGCAGATTGCCGGGGCTGACGCCCAGGATGAAACGCCCCTTCGCCAGATGGTCGAACATCGCGGAATGGGTTGCGACCAGGACCGGATGGGTTTGCGACAGGTTGGTGGTGCCGGTCGCGAGCTTGATATTGGTGGTCTCCGAAATAAGCGTTGCGAGAAACAAAAGACTGTTGGTGATGTTTTCGTTCGCATCGGTGAGATGCTCGCCAATGAATGCATCGTAATAGCCGAGCTTGTCCGCCAGCATGACGATCTGCCGATCCTCCTGTAGCGTCTCCGCCCAGTCGCGGTGGAGCGGATGCATCGGCATCGTGAAATAGCCAAGCCTCATCCTAAGACCTCGTGCAACTCCTCAGCCAAGCTTACAACAAGTCACGTCGGACGGGGGCGGACATTCCGTCCCGGGCTCCGCCGATGAACCTCGGTTCAGCGCATCTCGGCACGGTAGAGTTCGTCGAGCATCCGGCGCGCCTGGATTTGCGCGGCATCGGCGCCGATATGAATGAGCCCGTCGATCCCGCTGCCATCGAGGTTCTTTTGCTGCGCCTCCAACATCACTTTGTCCTCCATGAAGGTCCTGACCGTACCCTCGTATAGGAGTGCTGACATCGCCGCGTCGTCGCGCTGGAAATTGCGCGCAAAGCCGAAATGATAGTGGCAGGTCGTTTCGGATTCCGGCGTCACCAGATGGGTCGACCAGATCGAAATGCCTTGGCTGCGGTCGCCCTCTGGGGCGCCGGTGCCGGTCTTGGCGGCGCCGACATCCATGTAAACGATGCTCGGCGGCCGCCAGGTGGCATGCTGCCAGCGATCGACATTGCCGGTAAAGCCGCCGGCCTTGGCAAACAAGGGCGGCGGCACGAAGTCGATCATCCAGCGCCCGACCCGCACACCGTCGTTCAGGCGTTCGGTCTTGGTCGGCGTCGTCGCCTCGCGCGGATCGCCCGAAATGGTGTTCTTATGCAGATGGGCGACATGAGTATAATCGAGCAGATTGTCGATCAGGAGCTGCGCATTCGCATCGATGCGCAGATAGCCGGGGGTCAGCGTCCAGCCCTTGTCGGCCAGCCAGGGCAGTTCGACGATCTTGCTGTCATCGGCGCGCGCCGGATCACCCATCCAAATCCAGACCGTGTTGTAGCGCTCGACTACCGGATAGGCGCGCACGCGCGCGCCCGGCGGCACGCTGTCCTGCCCGGGGATCGCGACGCATTGCCCCTTGGCATCGAAGGTCAGGCCGTGATAGCCGCAGCGCAGGTGATCGCCCGTGACAGCGCCAAGCGAAAGCGGCGCCGCCCGATGACAGCAACGGTCCTCAAGCGCGGCCGGCTGGCCGCCCTGCCCGCGAAACAAGACGACCGGCTCGCCCAGGAAAGTCCGCGCGACCGGCTCCCCGGCCAGGTCCTTCGACCAGATTGCTGCATACCAGCCATTCTTTGGAAACATTGTCCGCGCCTCCACCAGAAAGCTTGTCTCTTCGAACCGCAAAGGCCTTGTGCAACAAACGATAGGTGAAGGCTCACATGCTGACAAGCTAACCGCTGGCCGGCGGCGTGCTGCTTGACCGTCTGCCGCGCAGCCATCATGGTGCGCCCGAATATCTCTATCCGGTCGCGTGCTTGTACGGGCTGGAAGCTGGCAGCGTTTGTATCGATCCATGAAGGTGAACGTCCAGATTGAGCTGCCCGACGAGCTGACGATGCTGCGGGATATGGTGCGGCGATTCGTCGACGAGGAGTTGATTCCGCTGGAAGGCCGCTCGTTGATCGAAGGCCAGCAGAAGCTCAGGCCCGAGATCGAAGCCAAGCTTATCGAGCGCTGCAAGCAACTCGGCCTGTATCAAATCGACATACCGGAGGAACTGGGTGGCCAAGGGCTCGGCGTGTTCGGCCGCTCAATCGTATGGTCAGAGCTTGGCCGCACGGTGGCGCTGCCGACCCGCGTGGTGCGCATCCTGGGCCCGGAAGTCCGCGCGCCGCTTTACGCGCTGACCGGCGAGATGCGCGAACGCTATTTGATGCCAACCGCGCGCGGCGAGCGCGAGAGCTGCTTTGCCCAGACCGAACCGGAAGCCGGCTCGGACCCCGGCGCCATGCGAACCACCGCGGTTCGCGACGGCGACCACTATGTCATCAATGGCGTGAAGCGCTTCATCACCGGCGCCGACAGCGCCGACTTCGTGATCCTGATGGCTGCGACCGACCGCAGCAAGGGCTCGCGCGGCGGCATCTCCTGCTTTGTGTTTGATATGGACACGCCAGGAGTCAAACTGTCGACGTGCTACCAGACACTGACCGGCGAGACCCCCTGGGAAATCATTTTCGACAATGTGCGGATTCATAAGAGCCACCTGGTCGGCGACGAGGGCAAGGGCTTCAGCCTCGGCCAAAAATGGCTCGGCGCCGGCCGCATCAAGCAAGCCGCGCGCGCGCTCGGCGCGACCAATCGTTGCCTTGAACTCGCAACAGGCTATGCCAAGCAGCGGGTGACCTTCGGCCAACCGATCGCCAGCCGGCAGACGATCTCATTCCGCCTGGTCGACACCTATGTCGACCTTGAGGCGGCGACCCTTCTGGTGCACCGTGCAGCCGCGCGCCACGATCGCGGTGACGGCGACCGCAACGAAGCCTATATGGTAAAATTGTTCTGTACCGAGATGGCGTGGCGGGCCGCCGATATGTGCCTGCAGGTGCATGGCGGCATTGGCCTCACCACCGACCTGCCGGTCGAGCGTCTCTGGCGCGACCAACGCAGTCATATGATCACCGAAGGAACGCCAGAGATCATGCGCATGGCGCTCGCGCGCCATGTGCTCAACACCTACGGATAGTCACCACTACCCCCGACCGGAATCACCGTGAAAGGAGTGACTGCAATGGCTGACAAGACCTACCAGAATATTCTGATCGAGCGCGACGGCGGCATCACCTTCGTTTGGCTTAACCGTCCTGACAAGCGCAACGCCATGAGCCCCGACCTCCATGCCGACATGGACGACGCGCTCGACTGGCTCGCCACCGACAAGCAGACCAAAGTGCTCGTGCTCGGCGGCAAGGGCGAGGCCTGGTGCGCCGGCCAAGACCTGCGGCTCTATTTCCGCGCCACGCAGGACAATCCGGAGGCGCGCTACAAGGCCAACAACAACAGCCACAACTGGCGTTGGGAACGGCTCTCGCAATTTCCGAAGCCGACCATCGCGATGGTGCAAGGCTTCGCATTTGGCGGAGCGTTTACCCAGCTCTGCGCCTGCGATTTCGCAATTGCCGCCGAAGACGCCACCTTCGGCCTCTCGGAAGTGAACTGGGGCATCATCCCCGGCGGCCTCGTGAGCTGGAACCTCTCGGACATGCTGTTGCCGCGCCACGCACTGTATTATGCCGTCACCGGCGATACCTTGGACGGCAAGCGTGCGGTGGAGATCGGACTGGTCAATTTCGCGGTCCCGAAGGCGAAGCTGCGCGAAGAGACGGTAAAGCTCGCCGAGAAGCTGATGAAGCTTAATCCCAACGTCGTGCGCTACACCAAGGAAGCGATCAAGGCGGTGCGCAAGATGGACGACAAGCAGGCGCGCGACTACCTTAAGTCGAAGCAGGACTCGCTGACGAAGAACGACAAGGAAATCCGCGAGCAGCACGGCATGAAGCAGTTCCTCGACGAAAAGTCATACCGACCCGGCCTCGGTCCGTTCCGCAAGACCGAGAACGTTTAAGCACTCAGTGTGTCCTACCGCATGACCAACCGGAACGACGCAATCGGGCACTTGTTCCACCCGAGCAACGTCGTTCTGGTCGGCGCCTCGGACCGGCCGGGTCATTGGTCGGAACGCGTTTACGACAATCTCGTGCGGTTTGGATTTTCCGGGAAGGTCTTTCCGGTCAATCCGAACCGCACGACCATCTGGGATACCCCCTGCTATCCCAAGCTCGACGCGCTGCCGGAAGCGCCCGACCATCTGGCGATCTTCACGCCCGCCGAAACCACCCTGGCGATCCTGACGGATGGCGCGCGCGCCGGCGCCCGCAGCGCCACCGTCTATGCCGCGGGCTTCGGCGAAGGCGGCGACCTGGACGGCCGCAAGCGCGGCGCCGCGCTCCGGCAGACCATCGCGGACACCGGCATCGTCGTGATTGGCCCCACCTGCATGGGCGTCGCCTGTGGCGCAGCAAATTTCGCGACTATTCCGGACGAAACCTTGCAGGCGCTTCAGCCCGGCCCGATCGGCGTGGTGGTGCAAAGCGGCGCGATGTGCGCATCGATCAACCGCGCGATTAACGACCTCGGCCTCAAGGTCGCCTATCTGGCGTCCTGCGGCAGCCAAATCGGCTGCAAGGTCTCCGACTTCATCGACTACTTCGCCGACGACGCCGCGCTGCGCGTTGTGCTGTGCTATATCGAAGCCATTCCCGACGCCGGCCATTTTCTTGAGGCGGCGCGCCGCGCCCGCGCCAACGGCAAGGTTGTCGTCGTCGTCAAGATCGGCGGTTCCGAAACCGCCCGGGCGGCCGCCCTCGCCCATACCGGCTCGCTCGCCGGCAATGCGGCGGCGTTCGACGCGGTGGCGGCGAGCGCCGGCATAGTCCGCTTCGATTCATTCGAGGACGCCGTCGAGGCGGTCGAGTTCCTCGCCCGATTGCCGCTGCCGCGCGGTCGCAATATTGCGGTCATGAGCAATTCCGGCGCCTTGCGCAGCCTCGCAACCGAAGCGGCGGAACGCACTGGCGCGCCCCTTGCGTCGCTATCGGAGCGCACGCAAGCCGCGCTATGCGCCATTCTCGATCAAACCGACGCGACCAATCCACTCGACACCAAACGCACCATCCCAACCAAGCAATACGCCGCATGTCTGAACACCCTGGTGGACGCACCGGAAGTCGACACCGTACTGATCGCGGAAGAATTGCCGCTCGACGACAGCGTCGCGCGGCGGGTGTCCAATCTACGCGCGGTCGCCGGCATTGCACGGCGCGCCACGACAATCGGCAAGAGCGTCGCAGCGTTCTCACCCCTCCTGGTCAGCGCCACCGAATATGGCCGCTCGGTGCGCGCCGAACTTCCCGATGTTCCGTTCTTGCGGGAAACGGAGCGGACCTTGCGGGTCGTCGATGCGCTGGCGCGCGCCGCGGCGCGGCCGATCCATGCCGGGCCGTTCGTCTCACCGCCCGCCGACACCGAAGTCGCACGGCGCTGGCGCAACCGGGCCCGCACGCTCGATCGCCCGACCGCCCTTAACGAGGTCGATTCAAAGGCGCTGCTCCAGGAGTTTGGCATTCCGCTGCCCTTGGAGCGGCTGGTCGCAACCGCCGAGGACGCGGTGACTGCCGCGCAGGCGATCGGATTTCCGGTGGTATTGAAAGCCGTGTCGGCGGCGCTGCCGCACAAGAGCGACGCTGGGCTCGTATGCCTCAACCTGCACGATGCCGACGCGGTGCGGCAAGCTGCCGCCGGGATCGCCGCCTGCGCCAGCGCGCGCGCCGTCCGTCTCGACGGTATGCTGGTGGCGCAGCATATCGACGACGGCACCGAGGTCGTAATCGGCGTGCAGCACGATGTTGAAGTGGGACCGGTGGTGATGTTCGGCTTGGGCGGCGTGCTGGTCGAATTGTTCAAGGATGTGAGCTTTGCGCCGGCAACCCTTGACCGCGCGCGCGCCTATGAGCTGGTGCGCGCCACCCGCGCCGGCCGCCTGCTGGAGGGATTTCGTGGGCACAAGCCGGGCGACATCGATGCGCTATGCACGGCGCTGGTCAATCTTGGGCGGCTCGCGCGTGAGCTTGGCGACGCCATCGAGGCAATCGACATCAATCCGCTGCTGGTCCGCGCGCAAGGCGTGGTCGCGCTCGACGGATTGGTGGTGCTGCGGCCGCCGGCCTTAACGAATGAATAGCGGAGAACGCAAAATGCAGGCCTTTTCCAAGCCGATTACGTGGTGCGCCTTCTTGGCCACCGCTTGCGTGCTGATGGCCACGCCCGCAGCCGCACAGAGCGTCGCCGAGTTCTACAAGGGCAAGACCATCACGGTTTACATCGGCTATGGCGTCGGCGGCGGCTATGACCTGTTCGCCCGCACCATCAGCCGGCACATGCCGCGCCACATCCCTGGCAATCCGACCATGCTGCCGGTCAATATGCCGGGCGCGAGCAGCATGATCCTCGCCAATCATCTGGCCAAGCGCGCGCCGCAGGACGGCACCGCTTTCGGCGCGGTGAATTCCGCGCTGGTGTTCGACACGCTGTTCGCCGGCGCCGAATCGAAGGCACAGTTCTCCGGCCCCGAGATGACCATGATCGGCAACGCGGTGAGTTCCGCTGGCGTGCTGGTGGCGTGGCATACCTCCGGCGTGAAGACGCTGGAGGATGTCCGGCAGAAGGGCCTGATCGTCGGCGCCACCTCGCGCACCGGCGATACTTATCTGCTCCCGCTCGCGGTCAAGAACATCCTCGGCCTCGACCGGATGAAGATCATCCTCGGCTATCCCGGCACCCGTGAAGCCGCCATTGCGCTTGAGCGCGGCGAGATTACGGGCCGGGTCTGGGACATGGAGGGCATCAAGGCCGGGCGGCCACAATGGCTTACCGACGGAAGCCTCAACATCGTGGCGCAGCTCGCTCCGCGCAAGATGCCGGAGGTTCCGGCCGGCGTTCCGCTGGTGAACGACTCGGTTCCGGACGCGGACAACCGCCGCGCGCTCGACCTGATCTTCATCAGCACCGTTCTGGCGCGGCCCTATATTGCCCCGCCCAACATTCCGGCCGACCGCCGACAAGCCTTGCGCGCTGCATTCATGGCAACCATGCAGGATCCCACCTTTCTTGCCGAGACCAAAAAGCTACAGCTGACGATCGATCCAACCTCCGGCGAGGAGATGGAGCGCATTGTGCGCGACGCCTATGCGCTGCCGGATGCGCTGATCGCGCGGGTGCGCAAGGCACTGCTGGATTAACTCTTAGGGCTGTAACGCCTCGCGCGCCCGCTTGACGATGTTCGGCGGCGAAGAATACATCCGCTCAACCAAGTCCTGTACGCGGGCTCCGCTTGCCGGCGTTACCTCGAGCCCCATTTTTTCGGCGTCGCCGAGGAAGGCCTTGTCGGCCACGGTATCGTCGAAGGCGCGGCGCAACACCGCCACGCGCTCCGCCGGCACACCGGGCGGCAGCAGAAACGGCCGGCCGAACACCTGCTGACCCAGGATCAGTTCAAGCACGCTGCGGCTTTCGGCATCCTTCACAAATTTCCATATGTTAGGCACGCCCTCTGACGACAACCCGGCATGGTCGTCGAGCCCGGTCTGCAAGATCACGTGCATCCGCTTGTCGGTCACCCATTGCGGCCGCTGCGTGCGCAAGCTCGACCAGTCGAGCCCGCAGATTCCTTCGATCTCCTGCCGCTCCATCGAGAGCAAGATGTCGACGCTGCCCCTATAGCCGCGCACGATCTTGAACTGGGCGCCGACCTCGCGCCGCAGAAACTGCAAATAGTCGAACAGCGAACCGCCGGGCGCGTCACCGCCCATCACGGTTTCGCGCGCCAGGGCATCGGCGAAGGTGCGCGTTTTTGATGTGACATAGGTAGCGCACACGCGCGTCGAGTTGTTGGCGCTGCCGAGATAGACGAACTCGGTCGGCTTGAAGCGCGCCTCCATCCGCTCGTCAAACAGCGGGCCGACCACCACGCCGGGGAAAATCATGCCGATGGTCAGGCCGTCCTTGGGCGCACGGGTGTAGAGATGGTTTGCGAGATTGACACTGCCGGCGCCCGGCATGTGCTGAACCACGATGTTCGGCTCGCCGGGGATGTGCCGCGCGTAATGTCGCACCAGCGCGCGGGCATAGAGGTCGTAGCCGCCGCCGGGGTTGCTGCCGATGATCATGGTGATGGTCTTATTCGCGTAGAACTCCTGCGCCGATGCTGGCGTTAGCGCCGCAACAACAACGCTTAAGGTCGCCGTCAGCATTCGCGCCATGGTCATGTCCCGTTTCCCCACCGGTATCGCGGCCAATTTTTAGCATCGAATCGTCGCCGCGGTTGGCATCAGTCCGGCTGGGTCGGCGCCTGCTTCTTCTTCTCGGTCAGCACGAGGTAAAGCGAAGCGCCGACAATCAGCGCCATGCCGACAAAGCTCCACGGCCCCGGCACCTCGCTGAACAGCAAATAGCCGATGATGGCGGAATAGACGATCCGCGAATAGTCGAGCGGCACCAGCACGGTCGCCTCGCCCTGCGACAATCCATGGGTGATCAGCGCTTGCCCGGAAATGCCAAAGAAGCCGATCAGCACCAGGATAATGAGTTCGTAGGGGTTTGGCGTCACCCACCAGATCGCGGCCGGCACCGCGGCAATCACCGCATTCCAGAACGCGTAATAGAACATGATGACGCGCGTCGGCTCGCTGGTCTGCAAACGCTTGATGCAGATTACCACCAGACCGCCGGTAAACGCGCCAAGCGCGCCGATAAAGGCCCCAGGCTCGAATCCGCCGGTGAATGGTCGTGCATAGGCGACAATGCCGAGAAATCCGACCAGCGCGACGCCAGCGCGGCGCCAGCCGACGAATTCGCCGAGAAAGATGATCGCCAGCGGGATCATGAACAACGGCCGCGAGAATTGCAGGGCCATGGCATCGGCCAGCATCATGTTCGTCAGCGTCCAGAAAAAACAGGCATTGCCGACCGCACCGGTCGCGCCACGCACGAAATGCATGCCCGGCCGCTTGGTGCGCAGCGCCTCGAACGGATCGCGCCAGCACGCGGCCAGCACCAGGCCAAACCCGATCAACGAGCGGAAGAAAAAAATCTCCATGGCCGGTAGCCGCTCGCCGACATGCTTCACCAGCGCCGCCATGACAACCAATGTCAGCGACCCCAGCGACACCAACACGATCCCACGCCGCACGCCATCCATCGCCTGCCACCGGCTGGCAGCGGCGGCATAGAGCGGCAGCCGGTCGAAGACGACCGAACGCGATGACGTATTCGGACTGGGGGGCTGATCTGGCATACACAGAGGCCGTGGCGGGAGCGAACCGACCGGCCATAGCACGGATGAACCGGGCCGGGTTGGACTTGTCGCGAACTGTCCTATAAAAAGATTGATCCAAACGGCTCCAAGCCAAACGAAAAATCATGAAATCTCGGCGGCGGTCGCCGCCGATGCGTAGCGGGGGAGTAACGCGCGTGGATGTAAGATACGAAGCGCCAGAGACATTGCAGGCGGCGGTTGCGCTGCTGGCAAGTGCCGGCGAACCGGCGAAGATCCTGGCCGGCGGCACCGACGTCATTGTGCAGATGGAAACCGACCTGATCGAACCCGCGCTCCTGGTCGACATCAAGAAAATCCCCGAACTGAGGCAGATCGTGGCCGAGAATGGCGGATTCCGCATTGGCGCGGCGGTGCCGGGCCTGACGATCATGGACCATGCGGCGCTCGCCAAGACCTGGCCGGGAGTGCTCGATGGCGTCAAGCTGATCGGCTCGATCCAAGTGCGCGGCCGCGCCTCGATCGGCGGTAATCTCTGCAATGGCTCCCCGGCCGCCGACAGCGTACCGCCGCTGATCGCCGCCGGCGCCATCGCCCGCATCATCGGCAGCAAGGGCACCCGCGAGGTTCCGGTGGAAAAAATCCCGACCGCTCCCGGCAAGACCTCGCTCGCCAAGGATGAGATCATCGCCTCGTTCTTCCTGCCGCCCCGCGCGCCGCATTCCGGCGACGCCTATCAGCGCTTTACCCCGCGCACCGAAATGGACATCGCGGTGGTCGGCGTCGGCATCAACCTCACGCTCGATAGTAGCGGCACCTGCACCGCGGCGCGCGTCGTGCTCGGCGCGGTTGCACCAACCGTGCTGCTCTCGAAGGAATGCGCCGATGCATTGATCGGCACCAAGGTCGATGCCGCCGCGCTGGACAAGCTCGCGGCCGCCGCCAGCGCCGCGTGCCGCCCGATCGACGACAAGCGCGGCACCAAGGAATATCGGATCAAGATCGCGGGCGTGCTGGCGAAACGCACCGCCCAGCAGGCGCTCGAAGTGGCGAGGAAGAACTGATGTCGAAGAAGTATCATGTAACGACCACGGTCAACGGCGACGGCTACGAATATCTGTGCGAAGCGCAGCAGACCCTGCTCGACGTTTTGCGCGATGAGCTCCAACTCGCCGGCACCAAGGAAGGCTGCGCCACCGGCGACTGCGGCGCCTGCACGGTGATGGTCGACGGCACCATGGTTTGCGCCTGCCTGGTGCTGGCGGTCGAGACCGACGGCGCCAAGGTCGACACCATCGAAGGCATGGCGCAGGGCGATAAGCTGCACCCGTTGCAACAGAAGTTCCTGGAACTCAACGGCTCACAATGCGGCATCTGCACGCCCGGCATCCTGATCGCCGCCCGCGCATTGCTTGCACGCAATCCCGATCCGACCGAAACCGAAATCCGCTACTGGCTCGCCGGCAATCTCTGCCGGTGCACTGGCTATGACAAAATTATTCGCTCCGTGCAGGCGGCAGCGAAGGAAATGAGGGGAGCCTGATCATGGCAACGATTCTGGAAAAGAGCGGCTTCAATCCCGACAAGAAGCTGAAGATCGTCGGCTCCTCGCCGATCAAGCATGACGGCATCGACAAGGTGACCGGCCGTGCCAAATTCGGCGCCGACATGTACCTGCCCGGCATGCTGGTCGGAAAAATTCTCCGCAGCCCGCACGCACACGCCATCATCAAGTCGATCGATATTTCGGCGGCCGAGAAGCTGCCGGGCGTGAAGGCGGTGATCTGCCGCGACGACTTCCCCGAGATCAAGGCCGGCAGCGCCGACGGCGACATGACCCGCAACGCCATGGCGCGCGAGAAAGCCTTGTATGACGGCCATCCGGTGGCCGCGGTTGCCGCCACCTCGGAGTCGATCGCCAAGGAGGCGCTGAAGCTCATCAAGGTCGAATACGAAGTGCTGCCGCACGTGATCGATCCGGTCGAGGCGATGAAGCCCGACGCGCCGATCCTGCACGATTATCTGCGCACCAAGGGTGTGAAGGGCGCCGACCAGCCGACGAACGTGGTCGAGCGATACGAGCTTGGCATCGGCGACGTCGCGGCTGGCTTCGCCGAAGCCGACGTCATCGTCGAGCGCGAGTTCGACACCAAGCCGATGCATCAGGGCTATATCGAGCCGCAGGGTTGCGTCGCCTCCACCACCGAGGACGGTCAAATCGAATTGTGGTGCTCCACGCAGGCGCCGTGGGTCTATCGCGACCGCCTTTCCAACATCCTCAAGATCGAGACCGCCAAGATCCGCATCCAGCAATCCGAAATGGGCGGCGGCTTCGGCGGCAAGACCGGCTTTTATCCGGAGCCGATCGCAATCCAGCTCTCGCGCAAGGCCAGGCGGCCGGTGAAGATCGCGCTCACCCGCAACGAGGTGTTCCGCGCCACCGGCCCGGTCTCGGGCACCAAGTCCCGCATCAAGATCGGCTGCAAGAAGGACGGCACCATCACCGCCGCCGAAGCCGAGTTGATTTTCCAGACTGGCCCCTTCACCGGCTCGGCCTTCACCAACGCGCCGCAGGCGATGTTCACGCGCTATGCGCTCAAGAACGTCAAGACTGTTTCTTACGAAGTCGTGTCAAACCGACCGAAGGTGAACTCGTTCCGCGCGCCCTGCGTGCCGCAGGTGGTGTTCGGTGTCGAGGGCGTGATTGAAGAACTCGCCCGCAAGATCGGCATGGACCCAATCGACTTCCGGCTCAAAAACGCCGCCACCGAGGGCTACAAGACGATCTATGGCGAGACCTTCGGCCCGATCGGCTTTGTCGAAACGCTTGAAGCCGCCAAGAAATGCGACCACTACCGCACGCCGGTTCCGCCCGGCCAGGGCCGCGGCACTGCTTCCGGTTTCTGGTTCAACCGTGGCGGCGAAACCACCGGCACGCTCAATATCGGCATCGATGGTTCGGTGACGCTGATCCTCGGTACCACCGACGTCGCGGGTTCACGCATTTCCATCTCGATGATGGCAGCGGAAGAACTCGGCATTCCGGTCGACAAAGTGCGCGCGGTGATGGCCGACACCCATTCGCTGGGCTTCAACCGCGTCACCGCCGGCTCGCGTACCACCTTCTCGACCGGCATGGTGATCATCGATTCCGCCCGCAAGGCGATTGCCGAATTGTGCAAGCGCGCCGCCGGTCTCTGGGGTGTCTCGCCCGACGCAGTCACCTTCGAGGATGGCTATTGCAAGCCCGCCGGAGCCAATGTCGGCAATTTCGAGCCGCTATCGATTGCACAGATCGCCGCCAAGACCATGGCGACCCACGGCGCCATCGCCGGCCACTCGGAAATGAACGTCACCGGCGCGGGGCCCGGCTTCGGGCTGCATATTGTTGACGTTGCCGTCGACCAGGAAACCGGCCGCGTCGACATCAAGCGCTACACGGTGGTCGAGGATGCCGGCAAGGCAATCCACCGGCTGCAAGTCGAAGGCCAGTTCCAGGGCGGCGCGGTGCAAGGCATCGGCTGGGCGCTCAACGAGGAGTATTGCTACGGCAAGGACGGTCGGTTGGAGAATCCGAGCTTCCTCGACTACCGCATGCCGGTCGCTTCCGACGTGCCGATGATCGACACCGAAATCGTCGAGATACCCAACCCGCGACATCCCTACGGGCTGCGCGGCGTCGGCGAGGTGCCGGTAGTGCCGACCATGGCGGCGATTGCCAATGCCATCGGTCAATGCATCGGCGTGCGCCCGCAATCGCTGCCGATGTCGCCGCCGAAACTGCTCAAGCTGATCGACGACCACAAGGCGAAGAAGTAATTTTCCCAGGCAAAGCTTTGCCCCGGATCAGCGGCGCTTTGCGCCGCGTCCGGGGTAAGCCTAATCCCCGTCCTTGCCGTCGCAGAGCTTGGCGTCCTTCACCACTTCCTTGCAATTGAAGAACTTGCCGGTCGCGTGCGCGGCCTGAATGACCGCGATGTCGTCCGCCGGCGTGCGTCCAATCTCCACCACCAGTGCTTGTAATTCCGCGGCCTGCACCGGTTCGACGTCGAGCCGCAGTTTCGTCGCCTCGGCGAGAAATTCCTTGTCTTGCATGGTAAGATCAAACGCGCGCCGCAGCGCCGCCACCCGCTCGGCCGGCACGCCGGGCGGCGCCACCAAAGGTCGACCGACCATCGAGGAGGCCGACATGAAGCGGAAGATGCGCCGCTCGGCCTCGTTGCGCGCGTAGGTCTCCAACAGCGGCACTGCGGCGAACATCGGGTCCGGCCGCAACCCGATCTGCACCAGCATGTTGACCTTGTTCTCGTCGAGCCAGGCGCGACGGAACGACTTCAAGCGACCGAAGGAGATGCCGCCGCGCGCTTCGACCTCGCCGCGTTCCATCGCCACGTCGATCGCGGTTGCGGGGAAGCCATTGATGATCTTGAACCTGGTGCCGAGCACATTGTTGAGGATCTGCGGCACTTGCGAAGACGGCGAGCCCGCACCGGAGGCGCCGAGCACCACCTCGCGCTTGGTCGCCTCATGCAGCGTGCGCACGCCGGTGGTGTGCCAGGTAATGATGGTGGTGTTGGTGACCGCCGGATTGCCCAGCCAGAAGAATTCGCCGGCTTTGAATTTCACTTGTTGCGGCGTGAGCAAATGCGCCATCGGCACGGTCTCGCCGATCGAGCCGATCACCGAACCGTCGCGCTCGGCGGCGTTGTAGAGATAATTGGTCGCGATCAGATGCCCTGCCCCGATCATCGATTTCGGCATAATCTGTGGCTGGCCTGGGATATGGCGGCTCATATATTTGACGATCAGCCGGGTGCCAACATCATAGGTCGAGCCGGTGCTGCCGGAGATGACCACCGTCATGATCCGGCCTTTGTAGAAATCGGCGACCGGATCGGCGGCAGCGGCGCCCGCCAACATGAGGAACCCGACGCTCAACGCGGTGCAGCGGCTGGTCATGGCGCGGCCTATGGCTTGATGGCGTATTCCTTCAACGCCGCCGGATCCGGATCGAAGCCGAGCCCGGGCGCTTCGGTCAGTACCAAATACCCGTTTTGCGGGATTGGCGCCGTCGGGCAGATTGCCGCGACCGCGCCGGCCGACTGGTAAGGATGCCATTCGCAGATCGTGCCGTTCACCGCGCCCGCCTGCAAATGCAGATTGTGCTGGGTCGAACCGCCGCCATTGCAGATCGGCGTTGCGAAACCGAGCGCCAGATCGGCGGCGCGCATCCCGCCGGTATAGCCGCCGCAATTGACCACATTGGGCTGCAGGATATCGACCGCCTGTTGGCTGAGTAGTTCAGCAAAGCGGTAGAGCGCGCCCATGCTTTGCCCTGCGGCGATTTGCAGGCCAGTCTGGCGGCGGAAATCGGCCATCCGGCCGGGATGATTGTCCGGCACCGGCTCCTCGACAAAGGCCAGCCCATAGGTCGCGCACATTCGCACCAGGTTCAGCGCCTGCGCCGGGTCGATCTCGCAATTGAGATCGATCGCGATCTCGACGCCATGCCCGACTGCGTCGCGCACCGCCTTGACGCGGCGGGCATCTTCCAGCAGCGCTTCGGTCATATTGGGAAATTCATGGGCGCGGTCGCGCGCGATCACGCCCACGACCATCTTCACACCGCCAAAACCTTGGTTGACCCAATGCTTCGCAACCGAAGCGAGCTGCTCGCGGTCCATCGACGGCAGGCCGCAGGTGACATAGCACGCCACCTTGTCGCGGGCGCCGCCGAGCAGCCGCCAAACCGGCTCCTTGAGCGCCTTGCCGCGAATATCCCAAAGCGCGATGTCGATGGCGCTGATGGCGTGATAGCCAAGCCCGGTCTGCCCGCGGTGGCAGAGCTCGCGATACATCGCGTTCCAGACATCGGCAATCCGGCGTGCGTCCATGCCAAGGATCAGCGGCGTGATGGAGCGCTCAATCAACGCCGCCGTGCTGCTCGCGGGCGCCAGGCTGGTAATGCCATGGCCGACGACGCCCGTATCGGTCTCAACCTCCACGAAGACAATCGGACGGTTAACGCTGCGATCGATGCCGGGCGCCTTGATCGGCACCGGAGGACTGAGGGCGTGAGCGGTGACGCGCTTGATTTTCATGATACCCCCGTCCGACTGTGACGCAAAATCTGTCGCACGACCGCCCACTGCATTCAAGTTCGGGCTGGCAGGCCAAGAAATGGGCTTATATGGTCGCCCGACTGGAGAAAATCGACATGGCAACGCAACGTCTCGGCATCATCATGCACGGCATCACCGGCCGCATGGGCTACAATCAACACCTGGTACGCTCGATTTGCACGATCCGCGATCAAGGCGGCGTGGCGCTGCCAAACGGCGACCGCGTCATGCCCGACCCACTGCTGGTCGGCCGCAATGCCGAGAAGGTGCAAGCCATTGCTGCGAAGCACGGGGTCAAGCGGACCGCGACTGACCTCGATGCCGCGCTTGCCGGCAACGACGACACGATCTTCTTCGACGCCGGCTCGACCCAGATGCGCGCCAGCCTGCTGCACAAGGCCATCGCCGCCGGCAAGCATGTCTATTGCGAGAAGCCGGTGTCGGAAACGCTTGCGGAGGCGCTCGCGGTCGCACAGGCCGCCAAGGACAAAGGACTCAAGAGCGGCGTGGTGCAGGACAAGCTCTACCTTCCGGGCCTGCGCAAAATCAAAATGCTGAACGACTCCGGTTTCTTCGGCCGCATTCTCTCGGTGCGCGGCGAGTTCGGCTATTGGGTGTTCGAAGGCGATTGGGGACAGCCAGCACAGCGCCCGAGCTGGAACTATCGCAAGAAGGAAGGTGGCGGCATCATCCTCGACATGCTGCCGCACTGGCGTTACGTGCTCGACAATCTGTTTGGCGCGGTCGAGGCGGTATCGTGCCTCGGCACGACCCATATCCCTTCGCGCGTCGACGAGACCGGCAAGCCTTACGCCGCCGATGCCGACGACGCCGCTTATGCGACGTTCAAGCTCGCCGGCGGCGCCATCGCCCACATCAATTCGTCCTGGTGCGTGCGCGTCAAGCGCGACGACCTCGTGACGTTCCAGGTCGACGGCACGCGCGGTTCCGCGGTCGCCGGGCTGACGCGCTGTTTCACCCAGCATCGCGTGAACACACCCCGCCCGGTGTGGAACCCCGACGAGCCGCAGACCATGAAGTTCGAACAACAATGGGAAGAAGTGCCCGACAATCAGATCTACGAAAATGGCTTCAAGCTGCAATGGGAGGAATTCATCTGCCATGTGGTCGCGGGCACGCCTTGGCAGCGCGACCTGTTCGAGGGCGCCAAGGGCGTCCAACTTGCCGAATTGGCCATGAAGAGTTGGACGGAACGGCGCTGGGTTGACGTGCCGACCTTGCAAGCCGCCCGGGCTGCGGCGTGAATCCCAGGCCATGACCACCATCAAACTACCGCTGCCGGATCGCCGTTTCGAGGATTACACCGTCGGCAACCGGCCGCTGGAGGTGATCGACGGCGCGGCGCAGCCCGGCAACGCGTCACGCATCGCCTATGCCGCCGTCCACGTCACCGCCGATCCGCTGGCCGACAACAATCCCTGGCTCGATGCCGCCATCGACTGGGACAAGACCGTCGCCTTTCGGAACTACATCTGGGATCTCGGCCTGGGCGTCGCCGAGGCGATGGACACCGCGCAGCGCGGCATGGGGATCGACTGGCCGACCGCGCTTGAATTGATCCGCCGTTCGCTCGATGCCGCCAAGGATCGGCCCGGCGCGCGGATCGCGAGCGGCGCTGGCACCGATCAGCTTGCGGCCGACGCGGGCGTCACCATCGACGACGTCATCCGCGCCTATGAGCAGCAGATCGAAGCAATCGAAGCACTGGGCGGGCGCATCATCCTGATGGCCAGCCGGGCGCTGGTCCGCGCCGCGCGCAATGCCGACGACTATCTGCGCGTCTATGATCGCATTCTGTCGCAGACCCGCGCGCCGGTGATCATCCATTGGCTCGGCGAAATGTTCGATCCAGCACTCGAAGGTTATTGGGGATCGCGCGACCACGGCACCGCCATGGATACCGCGCTCGCAGCCATCGCCGCGAATGCGGCCAAGGTCGACGGCATCAAGATTTCGCTTTTATCCAAAGAAAAGGAAATCGCCATGCGCCGCCGCCTGCCGGCCGGCGTGCGCATGTATACCGGCGACGATTTCAACTATGCCGAATTGATCGCAGGCGACGCGCATGGCTATTCCGATGCGCTGCTTGGCATTTTCGATGCCATCGCACCGGCAGCGGCGGCAGCGCTTGGCCACCTGACGGCCGGCGACGAGCGGACCTTCCACGACATCCTGGCGCCAACGGTGCCGCTCAGCCGCCACATCTTCAAACCGCCAACCCGCTTCTACAAAACCGGCGTGGTGTTTCTGGCTTATCTCAATGGGCTGCAGGACCATTTCACCATGGTCGGCGGGCAGCAAAGCGCACGCTCGATCGTTCACCTTGCGGAATTGTTCCGCCTCGCCGACCGGGCGCGGGTGCTGCGCGATCCGGACTTGGCGACGCGCCGCATGGAGCAGGTGCTGGCTGTCGCCGGTGTCGGTTAGTGCGAACCTTCGCCATGGTGCCGCCGGGGCGGCCCCTCAACCCGGACTGGAAACGCGTCGTGGGCCAGCGATGGCGTGATCGCCCGCGCGCGATTGCGCCCCTCGGGGTCTCGTAGAAAAGACCACCCACCGTCTTTGCCGTGCCCTGGCCGACCGCCGTTCCTTGCATGCAACACCGATGGTGCGCTCGGTTGGACACCAAGAATAGACTCGGTTAAATCGGACAGATGTAAGCTCACACCCCAAACAGCCTGTGTTTTCTTTCACCGCGGCTTATTTCCGACAAGCATTCAGCGAATCGAATATCTTCAGGTAAATGATGCTTGGCGGCGACAAAAAACGACTGTCAGCAGATCCGCGCGGCGTCTTGCGAAGCCTTGCCGGGCTAAAGAGCGGCAGCGCTGTCGGATTTCTACCGGTTATTCTGTCGAACCCGAAAGCTGAGCGCGCTTTACATGATTTGCGGGCGATCGCTTTGCACTTTCTTGACAATGAATTTCTCGCGGCCATAAGACCATCCCATTCAGATCCGGCCTATATGCTTGATGCCGGCATCGATGTCGTCGGTTATGCGGCATTCGTTCAAAGCCGATACCGAGAATATGCTGGTATTCATAAAAATCTCGGCGCTTTCCACGAATATCTTCTCGACACAGCCGAACCCAAAATCATCAATTATGACTTGCAGGCCTTTCTTGTCACCTTGCGCGTGGCGCGCGAGGCCCTGCCCGCATTGGCTGCCACAACAGCTGCGCTGGAGCCCCTGCTAACAGAGGAACGAATTTTCAAATTCTCTGGAAGACCGCCGGAATATGCCAAGCTTATTCGACGCATTTACGACAAAAGACAGCAGTTCGCTAAATCCTTTGGCCGATTGAGTGACCTGAACGAAATCGTGGCGGGATTTTTTCCACTGCTTCTGGAGGAGCCGGATGACTCCGCATTAAGTTATCTCGCGATGAAAGAAAAACTCCATGCGGCCCGTGGAGGCCTATTGCAGGCGCCGCCCGATGCAACGAATAAAGATGAAGACAATAAGTCACGCATAGACACCCAACAAAGCGCGCCCGGTTCGAAACGCAAAACGGAACGCAGAGCGCGGCCCACGCTTAATTATTACCGTCCGGCGTCCGCGGCCGTCAAAGATCAGATTACAAGAGCCCAGGACTTTCGTGTGTGGACCGTGCCTGCCGTTATTAAAGAACTGTATGAGCAACACGGGCGAGAACTGGCGAAGGCGAAAAGGTCATGGCTGCAATATGCCAAGGAAACCTGGCCAAAAAAATCGACCATGCGCTGGATCCCATCGGACGAAGGCGGATTGATGCTCGGTTATTTGACTCAAAAAGTCATCGCCCCCCTTAGCAGCCCACCCGAAATGAAGTTGGTCGAAGAGGCCCAGGAAGAACGGGAAACGATAGTCTCCCTTCTGCTCGATGTATCGTGCTCCATGCAAGTCGATGAGCGCTATAAATTGGCCTACATGATCGCCGACCGTTTGAGTGACCTTTTGACAAAGGGCGAGGTTATAACGGAAATTATAGGTCACACGACAACCGGCGAGATCATTCCGAATGTCGTCGGCCGCAATCGACCGATCCATTACGTCGTCTTCAAAACGCGCGACGAACCTCATAACTTATCAACGGCACACCGCCTGTGCGCCATCCTGCACACCGGGATGCATTATTTCGGTTACGACGGTGAGGCCACCCTATGGTGTTACCAACGGCTAAAGAAGAGCCGCGCCAAACGCCGGGTCATGCTCGTCGTTACCGATGGAGACCCCAGCGGAACATATATCAGCAAGAAAGGTGATGATATCAGCTATTTTACGGCGCGCCATTTTCGTGACGTCGTCGCCTTCATTGAAGCAGAGAAAAAAGTCGAGATTATTGGCGTGCCCATCAAAACCGATGTGAACAAGATTTTTAGCCGTTCGGTACGAATTGATTCTATCGAGGACATATACAGGAAGCTCAGCCCCGCCATCCTCGCTTTGCTCCGTGAACCGCAAGATGCAGCCCATAAGATGCCGATATTGAATGACAATCGAAGCGCTACCCGGATCTCACAGCGCGCGAAAGACGCTGCAAAATCGCGGCGCCATTGTGGGCGCGTTGCGGCCAGGTCGGAAAAGTCCAATGACGCTTGAAGGCCTCGCGATCAATCTCGCCACCGTGCGCCAACAATGGGACCTGCCGCAGGCGGTTGACGCCTGCCTCAGGCATGGCATCACCGCCATCGCGCCATGGCGCGACCAGGTCGATAAAATCGGTCTGGCGCAAGCCGCGCGCATCGTGCGGGACAATAAGCTGCGCGTCACCGACCTGTGCCGGGGCGGCATGTTTCCTGCCCCCGACGCCGCCGCGCGCCAGCGCCAGATCGACGACAACAAGCGCGCGCTCGATGAAGCGGCCGCACTGCAAGCGCATTGCCTGGTACTGGTCTGCGGCGGACTGCCGGAAGGCTCGCGCGACATTGCCGGCGCCCGTGCCATGGTGCGCGACGGCATTGCCGCCGTGCTACCGCACGCCCGCGCCTGCAAGATGCCGCTCGCGATCGAGCCGCTGCATCCGATGTATGCCGCCGACCGCGCCTGCGTGAACACGCTCGAACAGGCGCTCGATCTGTGCGACGCGCTGGGCGACGGCGTCGGCGTCGCCATCGATACCTATCATGTGTGGTGGGACCCGAAGCTGTTCGCGCAGATCGCACGCGCCGGCCGGCGAATTCTGGCGCACCATATCTGCGATTGGCTGGTGCCGACCCGGCACATGCTGCTCGACCGCGGCATGATGGGCGATGGCGTGATCGATTTCCGGCCGATCCGCCGCGCCATTGAGGCCGCCGGATTCCATGGCCCGCAGGCGGTGGAAATTCTGTCCGAGAGCTGGTGGAAAGAGCCGGGCGAAACCGTCCTCACGACCGCCATCGCGCGCTACAAGAGTTTGTGCGCGCTCGAACATTGAAAGCAACCATGGCCCGCGATCCGCAAGTTGATCTCATCTTCTCCCACTTCACGCCGCGCTATGTCGCAACTGGCGTCGACCCGAACGATCTCGAGCGGCTGAAATCGCGGATCGGGCGCTGGGACGACTGGTGCCGGATCTGGTCGGAAGAAGCCGCTGCACATGTGCGGCTTGCGCAAGAAGCGCTGTCCGCGCGCCGCCACGTCACTGCGCAAGAAGCGTTCCTGCGCGCGGCGATCTACTATCACCATGGCAAGCACTTGTTCGCCGATCGGACGGACGAATACCGCGTAGCCCACGAAGCCATGATGCGCTGCTATAAGGCCGCCGCGCCGACGATGAATCCGCCGGCGGAACACCTGCGATTTCCGTTTGAAGGCACTCATCTCAATGGCTGGTTGCGCTGCCCCAAGGCCGCGGCGCGGCTGCCGGTTGCGATCATCCTGCCGGGATTAGACGCCTGTAAAGAGGAGTTGCATGCCTGGAGCGAGGCGTTTCTGGCGCGGGGGCTCGCGACCATAACCCTCGATGGCCCCGGTCAGGGCGAGACCGCATTTTCGCTGCCGATCCGCACCGACTGGGGCAATATCATCGGGGCCGTGATCGACGGCTTGAAGCATCGCAGCGATGTCAACGCCGACGCGGTCGGCGTGGTCGGGCAAAGTCTTGGCGCGTTCTACGCGCCGCTTGCCGCCTCGCAGGAGCCCCGCATCCGGGCCTGCATCGCCAATTGCGGTCCTTATGACTGGGGCCGGGTCCTGCCGCAGATGCCGCAGGTCTCGCAGGAAGTATTCCGCGTGCGCAGCTATGCCACGACCATTGCGCAAAGCCATGCATTCGCAAAACGGATGACACTCGAAGGCGCGGCGGCGCGGATCGAGTGCCCGCTGCTGGTGGTGTATGGCGGCGGCGACCGCCTGATCCCGCCGTCGGAAGGCGAACGCCTCGCGCGCGAGGCATCGGGTCCGTCGACATTCGTGTTGTATCCGGAAGGCAATCATGTGTGCTTCAATATCAGCTACAAGTTCCGTCCGTTGACCGCGGACTGGATGGCTGAGACACTTTTCGGCAGTTAGACCAACGAAGGACGGCGTCGATGCGAAAGCTGCTGAACTCTGTCGTTGCGATTGGCTTGCTGGGCGCCGCGACCGCCCATGCGCAGACGTTCCCGACCAAGCCCGTCACCATCGTCGTGACTTCGGCGCCTGGCGGCGCCGCCGATGCAACCGCGCGCGCGCTGGCACTTCACCTCGGCAAGGCCTGGAACCAGCAAGTCATTGTCGAGAACAAGCCGGGCGGCAACACCCAGATCGCCGCCGATCACGTCGCCAAGGCCGCGCCCGACGGCCACACCCTGCTGCTTGGCCCAGATGTCACCTTCACCGTTAATCCGCACCTCTATCGCAAGCTCAGCTATGACCCGGTCAAGGATTTCGAGCCGATCACCGGACTCACGGTGCTGCATCAGGCGCTGGTGACGCATCCCTCGCTGTCGGCAAACAACGTCACCGACCTGATCGCGCTCGCCAAGGCCAAGCCCGGCACGCTGAATTACGGCACCTTCGGGCTCGGCTCCGCCGGCCACCTCAATATGGAAGCCTTGCAGTCGCAGGCCGGCATCAAGCTCACCGCCGTCCACTACCGCGGCGCGGCGCCTGCCATGACCGATGTCATCGCCGGACATATTCAAATGATGTTCGTCAGTTTCGGCTCGGCGCTGCAGTCATGGCAGGCCGGCCATCTGAAGCTTCTGGGGATCGGCAGCCCGAAGCGGCTGGCCGATTTTCCGGAACTCCCCACCGTAGCCGAAGGCGGTCTCGCCGGCTTTGAAGCGAAGTCCTGGTTCGGCCTGTTCGCAACCGGCGGAACGCCGCGCCCGATCGTTATCAAGATCAATGCCGATGTACGCAAGATCGTCGACAGCCCCGACTTCGCAACCACGTTCCTGGCCAAGCAGATGATGCAATCGATCACCAGCACACCCGAGGCCTATGCCGAACTGATCCGCAGCGACTCGCGGCTATGGGCCAAAGTGATCGCGGCGGCGAACCTGAAGATCGACTGAACGGCTAGACCGCAAACCGCTGCCGCACCCACGGCACCACCACGTCGTGGAAGATATCGTCGTCCTTGACAGTCGGCGAGCGGCCCATGGTCTGCCCTTGCGGGTTGATCCAGGCGTGCTTTGGACCGCCGTGCTGGAGCATCAGCACCAGATCCGAGAACGGCACCTGGGTGTCTTGCGCGCCGCCGATCAGCAACATTGGCGGCGTCGGCCGCTCGATCAGGCCGCCATCGACCAGCGACAGCGACGGCATAAAGGCAAACGCCTCCTCGACCGTGCTCACCCCAAGCATGTGTAGGCGCGACGGCACATAGTCGAACAGGAACTCCTTGGTCTGGAACGCTTCTTCTTGCCACGCGCGTTGGAAATAGCGATGCACCGGACCGCTCTGGAATACCGCGCCCCTAAGACGGCCGGCTTCGGCATAGGCGGCACGCGCCGACCAATAGCTGCCCCAGCTCTGGCCGCGCACGATCACGCGGCTGCCATCGAGATCGTTGCGCGTTCCGACGTGATCGATAATCGCCGAGATCATCCGCTCGGAGCCCGGGCGCACCGGAACCGGCGCATCCGCGGTGCCAGGCTTATCGACGGCGATGGCCGCGATGCCGTGCTTGAGAAAGCCGCGCGCTTGGATGGCGACGGAATCCTTCCAGAGATCGCTGCCGCCGATATTGATGGTGACCGGCGGCCGCACCACGCCAGCGGGCTTTTGCAGCCATGCCTTGATCGCCTTGCCTTCAAACGGGACCGACAGCGGCTCGATCGCCGGCGCAACCAGCCGCCCATAGGCGGCGAAAGCCTGCTGCGCCTTGTCATAGCTTGCCCGCTTGTTCGGCGACGACATCACCGGCCAACGCCCAAGCGTGTAGAGCCGCCAGGCATAGAGATAGTGCCGCGCCGCAGCGGAACTATCGCCGGTCTCGGCGTTATGCGCGCGTTCCATGGCGCGATCGCCAATCGCCATCCACGCGCCGCCCCAGGCGTCGGGATCGAGATTATGGATCATCGCCAAAGCGGTGCGCGCATCCTCCGGCGTGATCGCAAATACCGGATAAGCGCCACGCTCGGCGCGCAGCAGCGTCTCCGCTTTCAATTCGTCCCAGCTGCGGGTCTGATAGCCGTGATCGAGCATGCGACTTATCCCTACGCTATCAGCACAATCGATCCGGTGGTCTTGCGCGCTTCAAGGTCGGCATGCGCCTGCGGCGCATCGCGGAGCGCATAAGCGTGGCTGATCGCAATCTTGATCTTGCCGGCCTGAACCATGGCAAGCAGGTCGTTTGCCGCCGCCAGCAGATCGGCACGGGTTGCGGTGTAGTCCGGCAGGCTTGGATGGGTGAGCCAGATCGAACCCAGTTGCCCGAGCTTGCGCGGCGGCACCGGTTCGGGATCACCCGAGGCCTCGCCGAACGACGCGAGCACCCCGCGCCGACGCAGGCTGCGCATCGAACCTTCAAAGGTCGTGCGCCCGACCGAGTCGTAAACCACCGCCACGCCCTCACCCTTGGTGATGTCCTTTACGCGCGCCGCGAAATCCTCGCGGCTATAGACGATCGGATGATCGCAGCCGTGCGCATGGGCCACCGCGGCCTTCGCCTCGGTCGACACAGTGCCGATCACAGTCGCGCCGAGATGCTTGGCCCATTGGCATAATATCAAGCCGACGCCGCCCGCCGCCGCATGTATGAGGATCGCGTCGCCCGGCCGAACCGCATAGGTATCGTGCAGGAGATAACGGGCGGTCATGCCGCGGACCATCATCGACGCGGCGGTGCGATCGTCGATGCCATCCGGCAGCTTCACCGCGCGCGCCGCCGGTACGTTGCGAAACTCCGCATAGGCGCCATCGGGACCGGCGACGCAGGCGATGCGGTCGCCGACCGCGACCTCGGTAACGCCGGGCCCGATCGCCTCGACCACTCCGGCGCTCTCAAGCCCAAGGCCCGAGGGAAATGCGCGCAGCTCATGGATGCCACGGCGGATCAGCACGTCGCGATAATTGACCGCGACCGCAGCGTTCCGCATGCGCGCCTGCCCGGCACCCGGCGGCGGGATGTCCACGTCCTCCCACCGCATCACCTCCGGCCCGCCATGCCGATGAAAGCGGAACGCCTTGCTCATCCCAGACACCCCCAACCTTAGCGCGCAAACTACGGGGGCGCCCCGGTCACGGCAAGCAAGGCTAACCCTTGCATTACGCGGCCCTTGCGTGGACCCAACCCAGCTCTATTGTGCGGGGGAAATCATCCCATTCGCCGCGGCGCAGCCTCCTATGACCATCAAGATCGGTAGCGACGTCCGGCGGAAGGAAGATCTACGCTTGCTCACCGGCACAGGCTGCTTCAGCGACGATGTCAATCTGCCAGGACAGGCCTATGCGGTCATGGTGCGTTCGCCGCATGCCCATGCCCTCATCCGCGCGATCGCGACCGAAGAGGCGCGCGCCGTTCCCGGCGTGCTCGCCGTCTTGACCGGCGCCGAGCTGCTGGCCGATGGGCTCAAGCCGATCCCGCACCGGCCGGTTTTACGTGGTGCGCCCGACATTGCATTGCGCAACCGCGATGGCAGCGAAGCCACCACTACGCCGCACTACCCGCTTCCCGCCGACAAGGTCCGCTTTGTCGGCGAGGCGGTGGCGATTGTGGTCGCGGTCTCGGTAGCCGCCGCCAAGGCGGCGGCCGAACTGGTCAGCGTCGACTATGAGCCGCTCGACCCGATCGTGCGGTCGATGGCGGCGGCCAAGCGCGGCGCGCCACCACTGTTCAAAGACAATTCCAATGTCTGTGTCGACGCCAATGTCGGAGACGCCGATGCCACCGCGGCGGCATTCGCGCGCGCCGCGCATGTCGTGTCGCTCGATACCCAGGTGCAGCGCGTCACCGGCGTACCGATGGAGCCGCGCGCGGCGGTCGGCGTCTACGACACGCGCTCCGGCCGCTACACGCTGCACGCCGGTAGCGGCAATGTGGTGCGCCAAAAAGGCGAGCTGGCAACCATCCTCGGCGTGGCCGAGAACGCTGTGCGCGTGATTGCGCGCGATGTCGGCGGCAACTTTGGCACCCGCAATGCCTTCTATCCCGAGTTCGCGCTGGTGTGCTGGGTCGCGCGACGGCTGTCACGGCCGGTGAAATGGACCTGCGAGCGCTCGGAATCCTTTCTGAGCGACTATCAAGGCCGCGATCTCGCCGTCCAGGCCGAGCTTGCGCTCGATGCCGACGGCCGCTTCCTGGGCCTGCGTGGCATGAACACCAGCAATGTCGGCGCCCATACCGTGAGTTTCGTCGCGCTGGTGAAGGGCGTCGAATTGATGTCCAGCGTCTACCGGATTCCGGCGGCGCATTTCCGCGCCCGCGCGGTGATGTCCAATACGCCGCCGACCAATTCCTATCGCAGCGCCGGCCGGCCGGAAGCGATGTTCGTGATCGAGCGGCTGATCGACATCGCCGCGGCGCAATGCGCTTTCGACCGGGTGTCGCTGCGCAAGCGAAATCTGGTCCCGGACCGGCCGCGGGCCTATGTCAATCCGCTCGGGCTGTCCTGCGATGGTGGCAATTACAGGAAAGCGATGGATGCGGCGCTCACGCTGGCCGACTGGCGGGGCTTCGCCCAGCGCAAACGTCAATCGCGCCGCAATGGCAGGCTTCGCGGCATCGGCATCGCCAATTATATAGAATTGACCAGCGGCATCCCGCGCGAGCGCAGCGAGATCACCGTCACGCCCGACGGCTTTGTCGACGTGGTGATCGGCACCTTGTCGAGCGGCCAGGGCCACGAAACCAGCTTTGCCCAACTTGTCACCGAATGGCTTGGCGTGCCGTTTGAACGCGTGCGATTGATCACCGGCGACACCGACATGGTCGCGGCCGGCGGCGGCTCGCATTCCGGCCGCTCGATGCGCATGGCAGGCATCGTGATCGGCAATGCGACCCGCGACATTGTGGAACGCGCCAAGCGCATTGTCGCGCATATTACGGAAACCACTCCTAAAGCGATCGAATTCAAGGACGGCCGCTTCATCGCGAACGATCGTTCCTTCGATCTCGCCACGGTGGCGAATGCGGCGATCACCCGCAACGACCTGCCCGACGATCTGCGCGGCCCATTGGCCGCTGTTTCGGACGTAACCTATACCAGCGGCGGCTTTCCGTTCGGCACCCATGTCTGCGAGGTCGAGGTCGATGCCGATACCGGCGCCGTCGCCCTTGTTTCCTATGCCGCATTCGACGATGTCGGCCGCGCGGTCAACCCGATGATCTTGCACGGCCAGGCGCATGGCGGCATCGCCCAGGGGGTCGGCCAGGCGCTCAGCGAGGAATGTTGTTACGATCCCGTCAGCGGACAACTCTTGTCGGGATCGTTCATGGACTACGCCGTGCCGCGCGCCGACACGCTGCCGTCGTTTGCGACCGACATCGGCGAAACGCCTTCCCCGCTCAACCCGCTAGGCATCCGTTCCGGCGGCGAAGGCGGCACCACGCCCGCGCTGGCGGTCGTGGTGAACGCTATTGTCGACGCCCTGACGGATTTGGGGGTAAAACATATCGAGATGCCGGCGACGCCGGAGCGCGTCTGGCGCGCCATCGAAGACGCACGTAAGAAGCACAGCATTATCGCAAGGAAAGGGTGACAGTATGAGCAACGAAATCCAGGTCAGGCAGGATGGCGCAATCTTGCGCATCAATATCAACCGGCCTGACCACGGCAATGCCGCGACCGACCCGATGGCGCTGGAACTGACCGAGGCATTGTTAAAGGCGGGCGAGACCTCGCGGCTGGTGGTGCTGACCGCCAGCGGCAAAGATTTCTGCGTTGGCCGCGCCGGCATGGGCGTGAAGCCAGCGGTCGATCCCGAGGCGATCGAGCGCCTGCGGCAATCAGATGTGATCTTCAACACCTATTCGGCATTCCGGGCGACAAAGGTTCCCACCATCGCAGTGGTGCGCGGGCTCGCCGCCGGTTTTGGCTGCGCCATCGCCGGCGTCGCCGACATCACGATTGCGGCTGAGAGCGCGCAGTTCCAGATCCCGGAAATGGCGCACCGCATCATGCCGACCATGGTGATTTCGGCGTTGATGGACCGGGTGCCGCGCAAGGAACTCACCTATCTGGTCTATTCCACTGCAACCATCAGCGCGACGCGGGCGCGCGAGGCCGGCATCGTCAGCGAAGTGGTGCCGGACGCGCAACTCGACACTTTCGTCGAGGCGCTGTGCAAGCGCATCCTCGACACGCCTAACCTTGCGACCGAAGGCGCCAAGGAGTTTTTCCGGCGCGCCTTCACCATGGACGTACCGAGCGCGGTTGACTACGCGCGCAACATCCATGCGGTCATCAACTCGTCCAAGGAGATGCGCAAGTAACGCGCTCCTCCTCCGCTCGTCCCCGCGCAAGCGCGCTGTAGATGGGGTAACGGGCCCTCGCCAAGCAAGCCGCTTGCTCGCTACAGCGCTGTGTGGGGCGCGCTCGCTCGCGGCTTGCATGGTGAGGCGGTCGTCCCTCAAACTGATGGTGTCAA
>JALHRD010000003.1 GCA_022841625.1 Xanthobacteraceae bacterium | reverse complement strand
ACCGTCGATGCCGTCTGCGCAGCAATCGGTCAGCTTCTCGGTGGATTCACACCTGGCGAATGCGCCAACTATTTCCGAAACGCTGGATATGAACTAACCTAAATGCATACCGCTCTAAATACAACATCATTGTGCTGATCTCGCCGCGCGCGCGCGGTTCACCGATGCGGGTCATGCGGGTGCGGCCGCCTACTTGCCGGCTCCGCTCGCTTGGAGAACCGCGTCCCAGTTCGCCGTATCCTTCTTGATGCGCTGCGCGAACTCTTCCGGACTGCCCCCCATGACTTCCATTCCCTGCAAGCGCAGCTGACGCGCAACATCTTCGGCTTTCAGAGCCTCATTGATGGCCTTGCTCAACGCCTCCACAATCGGTCGCGGCGTGCCCGCCGGCGCCAGCATCCCAATCCAGATGCTGGCATGCACGCCGGGCAAGCCGGCTTCGTCGATGGTCAAGGTATCGGGCAGCAGCGCCGATCGCACCGGTTGCGCCATCGCCAAGGCCCTCAGCTTACCGGTCTCGATCAGCTGCACCACATTGGAGAGCGACGCGAACGCGGCCGAGATGCGTCCGGTCATCAAGTCGGTCGTCGCTTGTACCGTGCTCGGATACGGTACGATCGTCAAATCCGTTCCGGCCCGCTGGTTGAACAGCTGGGCCACCAGATAACCCGTCGTCCCGACGCCGCTGCCGCCAAACGTCAGTTCGCGCGGCTTGCTTTTGGCCAGGGCAATGAACTCCCGCACCGATTTGGCGCCAAGTCCAGGATAGGCGGCGAGCACAAACGGCACGCTGGAAATCAACGCTATGGGGACCAGGTCGGCGCCGAAATCAAACCCCGCCGTGGGACTGCGAATAGTGCTCGAAGCCGTCGCGATAAACAGCGTGTAGCCGTCCTTGGCCGAACGCACGACATATTGCGCGGCGACATTGCTGCCGGCGCCCGGCCGGACCTCGACGACAAACGGCTTGCCCAGCGCGATTTCGAGTTTCTGCGCGAGGAGGCGGGCGACGATATCGGACACCGACCCGGCCGCGAAGCCGACCACGATGCGGACTGGCTTGGTGGGATAATCCTGCGCAGCCAATGGCGCGAGCGCCAGCATCATCCCCATCGTCATCCCGGTGACGCATCCGAAAACATATCGCTTCATCGCTTCCTCCCTCCCGATGAAAGGCGCCTGGGAGTGTAGTGCCCGAGAGCGGGAGAACAACTGAGTGGGATCAGGAAAGGCATGGCCTTTGTCGCCGAAATTTATTGTGGGGTCAGCGGTGGCCAACATGAGCGTCACTTGACGGCCTGTGGTGGTGCGGCGCCGTCTCATAGTGCAGCCGCAAGAGGTCCATCCCATAGTCGTTGCCATTGGGTGTGCGAACGATGGTGTGAACGTGGAAGCGCTGCGGCGTCTCGTTGGTGAGCAGCACGCCTTTGTGATGGTCGAACTCAATCATCAACACCGGACTCTGAATGCGATAGTAGAACGCTTTTTCCTCGTCGAGGCCACCGGCCCAGCAGAAATGGGTTTGCGCGATGTGCCGCTCCACATCGCTCATACGGGCGCGCAATGGACCGGGCGGCAGCGTCGAAAGGTAACGCTCGGTCAGATCGAGCAAGACTTGCCGCTGCCGGGGATCGAGCTCCGACCCGGCAATGCCTTCATAGGGCACGATGGCGTTGTCCTTGAACGCGCCGCCGAAGCTCATGCCATCCGTGCCTTGGTGGCGGCCCGGCGGCAGCCCATTGGCAATGGTGGTGTCGTAAACAATGGCTTTGCGCTGCTGGGCGGAGGAAAGGCCGCGAATGAGTTCCAGCCCGATGCGCTCCTCGTCGTCGAACATGCGAAGCCCGGCATGCGGGCCGGCGTCGGCATAGCGCGGCTCCGCTCCCATGAAAGTGGGCGTGAGCGTCATCTGGCTGCCGACAACAAAGCAGGTGAGACAGAGATGATGGCCGTATAACTGCCATCCCCAGGGCTCGACCGCCGATGGCTCGCCAAAGACATGCATCTGGTAGCAGAACTCACCGAGCGCGATCGGCGCGCCCACAAGTTCGCCGAGGAACCCGTTGAGCTTCATCAGGTTGCGTGACTTCTCGTAGCCCGCGGCGCTGAGGCTGGCGCGCAGCACACCCATGGCGGCGTCACGGACCGCCGGCGTCACCTCATCCAGCCAGATGCCATACCTCTCGTAGCGTGGAACCTCGTTCACCCATTGGCGCCTTGCGACCGAGTCGATGGGATGCTTGACGGCGTTCAATTGCTCCGGCGTTAGCCGGCCAAGCAATGTTGCAACCGCCGCGAGAATGCCCGCCGTCGGCGCCCCCTCGTCTCGCAACGCGAACAGGCCCGGCGCGACCTCGCCGTCGCTCGTAATGCCGCGAAATGGTCCGGCGCGCAGCGAGTCAAGCCGGGCCTGCCAACCCTCCAACCGCTGTGGCGGCAGCGAATCCAGAACCTGGCTATGCGTCTGCCCGAAATAGCGGGCCTTCCCCATTGGCGGAACGAACCGGCGATAATCCGACATCAACGCGCTCACCTTCTTCGACCGCATGCGAAGCCGTTGAGGCTCCGTCGACCCAGTCGGCAGTGCTCAGGTGCAATGAATTCGCCCCGGCTGCCAGATTACCGAGCCGGGATCATAGTCGAGAACTCTGACCAGCCAAATCTCGTAGCTCACCGTCGCAGACGCAACGCTTTTCCGATCATCGCGCCAGCTCGCCGTATGCCCACCCCAGCCTATTTCGGCTTCAACTCGATCACAAAGCCCTCAAGCGCCTTGGGATCGGTCGGCAGTTCCTTGTCGCCCGCTGGCAGGCCGCTAACCGCGAGCATATGGGCGATCGAATCGATGCTTTGCTGGTCGGTGAAAATGCCGGGATTGTCGGACGGCATCCTGGTGCGCACATAGACAAACAGCGCGGCGACCGTCTGCCCGCTCCACTTGCGCAAGAAACCCTCGCGCGCGACCGCAGGCGATGGCGGCTGGTCGGAATGACCGGCGCCATTCAGACGCGACCCGTGACAATACGCGCAGCCTCCCGAATAGACCTCCTCGCCGCGTTTGTTCTGCGCCGCGGTATAGACGCCGCTCCAGACCGACAGCTTCGCGCTGTTCGGCTTGGCGAGCCCGGCGAGTATCGTCGTCACCTGTTCGGCGCTCACCGCCCCGAATTTGTTGCTCCAGGTATTACGCACATAGCTGGCAAGCGCTGCGATCTCGTCCGCGGTAAGGTTTGGAAACGCCACCATACCACCCTGGCCGGTGCGGATCGCACGCACGATCAGGTTGAGGTCCTTGAGACGGTCATTACCAGACAAGGCCGGGAGATTCGGCGGCGTTCCCAGGCCGCCGGCCTGATGGCAAGCGACGCAGTTTGCGTCGTAGAGCTGTCGTCCTTGTTCAAACAGCGTGGGGTCGAGCGTCGCGCCGGCGGCGCCACCTTGTTGGGCCACCGCGACCGGAACGGTGAGCGGCAACGCAACGCTAAACACCAAAGACAGCCACAAAACCACCAATGCTTTCATCTGGTTCCACTTCCTCACCGTAACCGCATTGCCTTTCTACCAGGCCTCGTCCTGCAAATCCGCCGGCGGCTCGGCATCAAGCTCCGCCCGGGTGGCCAGGTCGGCTGCCACCGTGACGGAGGTAGTGGCCGGAATATATTTCGAACCCGAAACCAGGATATCGTATTCGCCCTTGGTCACCCTGAGCCTGGCAACTCCGTTTGCGTCGGTTGCCGCGCGATAGGGATGCATAACCACGCGCGCATTTTCGATCGGCTTCTGGGTCTCCCGGTCGAGGGCCTCGATTGTGACCACACAATCGGGTGGACTGACGACCCGCAGCGTCAACGAGACCGAACCGGCGGCATGCTCGCAATCCAACGCCGCGATTCCGACCTCCCAGCGATCGTCGCCTGTGGAGGCCGGAGCTTCGGTTTCAATTTCCGCAAAATAAAGCGCTTCGGTGCCGGGCCAGATCGCGCGACCGAGCGATACGGCGCAGGCTTGGGAGCCGTCCCCTCGCACGACGTGCAACGGTTGGCCGCCGAGATCGCAGCCGGCCGTGCATTTGACGCCAACGGTGAATTTGAAGCGCTCGCCAGCCGGGATCGCGGACGGCAGATCCCAAACATTCAAGAGCGCCGCGTGCGGTTTAACGACAAAACGAACGTCGGTCGCCGCCTGCTCCTGCGCGCTCCCACCTTTATCGGTAACGACCAGAACCGCGCGATAAACATGCTCGCCCACGATGCGCGGCGCCGCCAGCACGATGTCATCGGTTTCGTATGCCTCGTCGCCGGATTTTCTCAGCCCGGCACGCACCAGCTCAGCCTCTTCGTGGTTTCGGATCGAAACGCTCGATTCACGCCATTCGCGCGGACATGTGACGCAAAATTTCAGCGTGATATCGGCGCCGGAATCCACCTCCTCGGGCGAAACCGTGCAAATGAGATCGAGCTTCATTTCGCTTTCTGACAACGCGGGCAAGCTTACAAATCTCTCAGAAGACAGGTGCTCGGGTGGGCGCATAGCTCCCACCCGGCAAGGAGGTCGACCGCGGGATTAGGCCCGCTCTTGGGTAATCGCGCCGCCGGCAATGTAGCCATGGACCAAGGCGCGGCCCAGACCATGCTGGTTGCCGCCGCCGCTGGCTTCGCCGCCGGAATAGAGGCCGGGGATCGCGGCGCCCTCCATGTCCAGGACCTGACCCTTGCCGTTGATCCGCAGCCCGCCATAGGAGTCGTGCCAGACCGGACAGATCGCGGCGGCGTAGAACGGCGGCTTGTCGATCTTGTGCATCGGAGCGTCCTTGCCGCGCCCGAAATCGGGATCGGCGCCCCCGTCCACAAAGGCGTTCCATTTGCGCACCGTTTCCTTGAGGTGCGCGAGCGGCACCCGCTGGAACTCGTGGCGCGTATAGATCTTGCGGGCCAGTTCCTCGATGGTGTCGGCGCTGAAGAAATAGCCGTTGTCGGCGGTGAACGGCGGATTGATGTTCCAAGCGTCGCGCTCGATCGTGCCTTTGTCGAAGATCGCCCACAGCGGACCGGAATAGTAATGCGGTGCCTGCGAGCCCTCGTTCATCGCCACGGCGGCGTCCAGCGCGGGATAGCTGTTATACATCTGCTTGACCCAGCTCGGATGGCAGTTGCGCCAGTCGCACTGGACTTGCTCAAGCGAATGTTTTGGCACGCCGTTGCGCGGCCCGCCGGGCCACACCGGACTGTCGTAACGCTTGGCCAGATCCATCTCATTGTAGAAGCGCTTGCCGACTTGGTTCACCGCGATCAGGTGTTCGTAGGAACTGGTGCCCATCGAGATGCCGGTGGAGCGGCGGAACGGGAAAGTCGGATGTCCCGGATGCATGTCGGTATAGGCATCACGCGTCGCCAGCCGCGGCGGGATGTGGAAGCTCTGGGTGATGCCGAGATTCTGCTGCATCCCGGCCAAATTGGCGCCGATCCGCATGCCGGCAATGATGCCGCTGGCATCCTGTCCCAAAGGCCCAAGCAACGCCCAGGCGCTCGACACAAATGCCGGCTCGTTGAAGGCGGGGTAGAACATGCTGCGGAACTGCGGATTGGCGCCATGCCCGCCGCTGCCGACAAACACCGCCATCTTCGCCCGGATGTGGATGGTGGCGCGGCGCTCATCGATATTGCCGTTGTTCCAGAGACTCTCCAGACGCGCGCCGGTGTCCGGCTCAAATCGCGGCGTGTAGCTCGCCTTGACGCCCAGCACCCGCCCCGAAAACTGCTGCTCTCGAACGAGCTCGGTCATGCGACGATTGAGCATGAAGCGGATGCCTTTTTCGCGCGCGCTGAACTCCAGGCCGCGGGTCAGGGCAGCGCCGTTCCAGACCGCTTTCGGCCCGACGATCTTGCTCGCATCCGCCATGATGCGCGGGGCAAAGTGACTTGACGACTTGCCGTCGATACCGGCGTCACGCTGGGTGACGGTTCCAGCCTTGATGTCGGTCTTGTCGCCGAGCATCAGAAAGGTGATCGCCCGCCGCGCGCGCGATACGCCGCCGGTCGAGTGCGTGCCGGTGATGCGCGAGAAGCGGACGTAATTGTCCATCAGGAATTGCCGGGTGCCATAGCAATTGTCGGCCCAGGCGCGATGCATTTCGCGTTCGTTGTAGCGATACGGCGCGTGGCCGCCGACATTGAGCACCGACCAGTCGGTAATATCCCTGAACAGGAAATCCGGGTCCTCGGTCATGTCCTGCGGCTTGTGCAGCGGCGCAACCTTGATGAACCCTTCCTTGTCGCCTTGGCCGGCGATGTCGCGCAATTGCACGGGGTCGCCGCCGCCGAGCGCGATCTGGCCGCCGCTGTGCAGCATCT
The DNA here is from genome assembly GCA_022841625.1 of Xanthobacteraceae bacterium. Lineage (GTDB taxonomy): Bacteria > Pseudomonadota > Alphaproteobacteria > Rhizobiales > Xanthobacteraceae > VAZQ01. Next base: position 201,958 of record JALHRD010000003.1, on the reverse strand, counting down.
TGCCGCCAACGTCGAAGTTCTGGTCGATTACCAAGACGCGCAGGCCGGCGTCGCGCGCCCTTATTGCGCAGGGTAATCCGGAGGCGCCGGAACCAACGACCAGAACGTCCGTTTCATAGTCCCACTTAATGCCGTCGGCCCCCTGGGCGGAGGTCTCGGCGGCGCTGCTGCCGAGCGCCGCCGCGCTGACACCGGCCACCGCGCCGTGGGTAAGGAAATTTCGCCGACTGACGGCCTTGGTTTCCTTGCGATCTTCCGATTTGCCGCTGCGTTTCCTGGCCATTGCCTCGCTCCCCGATGCTTTTGGCGCCCGTGCCGTTGTTTTTATGAACAAAGCCGGCCTTCAAAGCCAATTTTGCGTCAAGTGTACCGCTTTGCCAGCGCCTAGAAAAGCCAGCATTCCGCGATGGTGCGGATTTCGCACCCCTGAATGCGCTGGTTTTGCAGCCATGACGCATCGTCCCGCAGCGACGATACGCCCAAATCAACTCCGGCCAGCTTAATGCGCAGCCGTGCGCGCCGACCACCCGCCGGCACGCTTCCACGTCCCGAGGCTCTCGGCGATCACCTTGGTCGATTGCAGCGCCGACTGGCTCAGCCGCGCATAGGCCGCAACCTCGCGCTCAACGCGCGCACCCTCGTCGTGCAGAACATCGCTCAGCGTCTGCAATTCGCCGATCAACTGCTCAATCCCCTGCACCGAAGATCCGGCAATGTGTTGCAGTAAGGTCGCGATCTTCTCGGCTGCGATCTTGCTTTGCGAATCGGATTCGCGCTGCGCGCCCGCGTGACGCGCCTCCGCTTCGCCGGCGGCCTCCACCGCTGTCTCAAGATTCGCAGTCTTGTGGCCATTGGCAAGTGTCATGGTGAGCCCCCCGTTATCGAGCGTGTGTGTTACGCCGATGCCGAGAGCGCCATCCGAATGCGACCGGATCGCGGCGACCGCGGCGCCATCCACTGTTGGATGCCGAACGGTCGCCTGCGGATCGCTAAATCCACAGTTATTGCGCCAACATCGTACCGATCCGACGCGATTTCACTCCAAACAGGCGCCGGATCGGCGAGCAAATAAGCTCCGTCAGCACTCCACTGATTCGGCCGAGCCACCGCAATTGATTCGGACATCGATTCGCGCATCGGCTGCGATGGCGCCGCCGTCTCATTGGCCTTTGAACAGATCCTCGTAAAACTTGCGCGCCTGCGCCTGCGTCGCCGGCGACATCTTCATCGAGGCGCCAATCACCTCCTGCAATGCCGCACCCGGCAGCAGGTCAAGCTCGATGCCAAGCTTGTTGATATCGGCCAGGAATGCCAGATCCATCACCATCGCCTGATAGGCCGCGCGCAGCGCCGCCAGCCGATCGGCCGGCACGCCGGGCGGCGTCGCCAGCGAGCGGCCGACTTCCGCGGTCACATTGAAAACCGCGAGAAACGCTTTCTCCACCTCGGTGCTGCCGAATTCGCCTAAGGTCGGCGCGTTGGGAAACTCTTTCAGCCGGCGCACGCCCTGGACATAGAGCGGGATCAAGTCGCCGCTTTCGAGCCGCGGCCAATACAGCGAGCGCAACGCATCCATCGAGGTGCCCGCGACATCGACCTCGCCGCGATCCAGCGCCAGGAAACTCTCGCCGGTCGAACGGTAGCCGTTAATGACCTTGAACTTCGTGCCGGCGATCCGGTTGAGAATGGTGGCGGCCTGCGCTGGCACCGATTGCGCGCCGGGCGCGCCGGCCGCGACCTCGCGCGCCTTGGCGTCGGCGAGCGTGCGGATGCCGGATTTCTTGCTGGCGATGCCGACCGATGCAAAACTGGTGAAGCGCCCCAGCCATAGAAAGCCGCGCGGGTCGAACTTGGCTTCGGCATTGAACAAGCCCTCGTGCACAATGTTGATATGACCGATGGTGATGACCGTGCCATCGCGCGGCGCAGCGGTGCCAAGCCAGTTGAGCGCGGTGAAACCGCCCGCGCCTTGCATTGACTGCATCACCACCGTCGGCTGTCCGGGAACGAAGCGGCCGAAATGCCGCGCCACCAACTGGCCATAGACGCCATAGGTGCCGCCGACGCCGGTGCCGATGATCACCCGGACGGTCTTGCCCTTGTAGAAATCGGCGATGTCGTCGGCGCGGGCGGAGCCTGCGACAACCAGCGAAGTTGCAAGGACTGCCACCAACAGCATCGATCGGATCATGGACAGAATTCCCGGAAACGGTGCGGTCGCAGATTTAGTGCCAGAACACGATTATGGCGATCTGCCAACCGCCGACAAGGCAACAGCACCACGCTCAGCGCCCGTCGCAGCACCACCAACGCAGCCTTGAGCCGCGGAATGCAGGATTAGTCGCAGGCTATTACTTCCGCCCCGCGCTCGTCGCCTTGCCGTCATCCTCGCTCGAGAGTTCGCCGAGCAATTGCTCGAAATCCTTGGCCTCGCGGAAGTTACGGTACACTGACGCAAACCGCACATAGGCCACATCATCGAGCGAGCGCAGCGCTTCCATCACCAGTTCGCCGACTGCCTCCGAGGAGACTTCGCTCTCGCCCTGGCTTTCCATTTCGCGCACGATCTTCGACACCGCCTGGTCGATGCGGTCGGGCTCGACCGGGCGCTTGCGCAAGGCGATTTGCACCGAGCGCAACAGCTTGTCGCGATCGAACGGCACGCGCCTGCCATTGCGCTTGATAACGACGAGTTCCCGCAGCTGCACGCGCTCGAACGTCGTGAAGCGGAAATTGCAGGCCAGGCACACGCGACGGCGGCGGATGACGGAACTATCTTCCGTCGGCCGCGAATCCTTCACCTGGGTATCGAGGCTCGTGCAGTTCGGGCAACGCATGATTAGCCCTCGTATTCCGGACCCGGTGCAATGCCGCCTTGCACGCGCACGGCCCTCACCCCTGATAGATTGGAAACCGCGTCACCAAAGCCTTGACCCGCTCGCGCACGGCGCCTTCGACCAGGGCGTCTTGCTCGGCGCCCTTCTGCGACAACACATCGAGCACCTCAGCGATCATCTCGCCGACCTGGCGGAATTCGGCGATGCCGAAGCCGCGCGTGGTGCCGGCCGGCGTTCCCAGCCGAACGCCGGAGGTCACCGTCGGCTTCTCAGGATCGTAGGGAATGCCGTTCTTGTTGCAGGTGATAAAGGCGCGGCCGAGAGCGGCTTCGGCGATCTTGCCGGTCAGTCGCTTGGGTCGCAGATCGACCAGCATCAGGTGGGTATCGGTGCCGCCCGACACGATATCGAAGCCCTTGGACTTCAACGTTTCGGCCAGCGCCTTGGCACTCTCGACCACATTCTTGGCGTAGACCTTGAACGACGGCCGCAAGGCTTCGCCGAATGCCACCGCCTTGGCGGCGATCACATGCATCAGCGGTCCACCCTGTAGCCCCGGGAACACCGCGGAATTGATTTTCTTGGCGAGGTCTTCGTCATCGCTAAGGATAAAGCCGGAGCGCGGGCCGCGCAGGGTCTTGTGCGCGGTCGAAGTCACCACATGGGCATGCGGGAACGGCGAAGGATGCACGCCGCCGGCGACCAAGCCAGCAAAATGCGCCATGTCGACCATCAGCTTAGCGCCGACTTCGTCCGCAATCGCGCGGAAGGCGCGAAAATCGATAATCCGTGGATAAGCGCTGCCGCCGGCAATGATCACCTTGGGCCGGTGCTCCTGCGCAAGCTTGCGCACTTCGTCGATATCGATGCGGTGGTCGTCGCGGCGCACGCTGTACGGCACCGGCCTGAACCAGCGGCCCGACATATTGACCGGCGAACCATGGGTCAGGTGACCGCCGGCGGCTAGGTTGAGGCCCAGAAATGTATCACCGGGCGCCATCAGCGCCATGAAAGCGGCGACATTGGCGGACGCGCCGGAATGCGGCTGCACATTCGCGAATTTGCACCCAAACAGTTTCGTGACCCGCTCAATCGCCAGGGTTTCGGCGATGTCGACATATTGGCAGCCGCCATAGTAGCGCCGGCCGGGCAGGCCTTCGGCATATTTGTTGGTGAGCACCGAGCCCTGCGCTTCCAGCACCGCCTTGCTCACGATGTTTTCCGAAGCGATCAGTTCGATCTCGTCGCGCTGCCGCCCAAGCTCCTTGCCGATCGCCTCAGCAATCTCCGGATCGGCCTCCGCGAGCGACGCCGAAAACATTGATGAGACCTGGGGTCTTGCGGACGGTTCGGACATGAGTTGCTCCTCGCGTCCCCCCAGGCCGATCGCGGATTAACGCCGGCCAGCGCGATACGCGTTAAGTGGATCGGCTAGCACATCAGGTTGGGAGCGCCAAGCGGTAGGCGGGCGCTGGCCATGGGCCCGCAATATCTTGGGTACGAGTTGGCTAGGTTTGCCGCGGCGTGCATCGGACGTCAGCTTATCAACTCATCCCACGCATGTTCGCCACGGTTCTGCAGGAACTAGGAAAATTCCCGGTCGCCGCGCGGTGACAGACGTTATTTTAATCAATCATATCAAACTATTGTTGCATCCTATCGTGTAGCCAACGAAATACACACTTTGACCCCATTGGAATGGCAGTTATACCAGGCTAGAATCAAACTTTAACCCCATTGACACCAGGCCGTAAGCCCATTAAAAGTACATGCATTCCCTTGCTACGGCGCACACCAAGGGAACCCGGAAGAAATGAGCGCGACCGACTAAAAAATGTCGGCAAAACATCGAAAGGGGTGAATATCATGACCAGCCAAACCGCTCCTACCGCAACGATTTTCGGCATCGACACTCGGGCGCTCGAACCCAATGGATGCTCTGAGCGCACTTCACCTAATCAGCGAGACACATCGTGGTCGCCTGAACCCAGCGATCGGACAGACACAGCCACACATACGGCGTTCGCTATCAAAGCTCCGCCCCTTGACCTCAAACTTCAAGGGCTTCTCGAATCCGCCGCTCGTACCGCACAGTTATTGGGCGCGTCCGGCATTGACATCGGCCATTTCTTCTACGTCGCCGCCACTGATCCATCTACGCAAGGGATCTTGACGCAGTTGGGCGTCCGCAACGTGCCGAGCCTCGCGGAACGTATCCTCGTTCAACTCAGCCGTGAGACAGGGAGTGCCGCACCGACAAGCATTGCGCCAACCTGCACTACCCGGCTAGCCAGCGTTCTCTTCGCCGCAGCCTCCGCATCGACTGCACACGACCATCCACACACGCGCCTCACAGACGCACTAATGGCGTTGATATCGCTATGCAAGGTGTCGACGACGCGAACGCCCGTTGACCAGATGGTCACGGACTCTTTGCAAATTCATGAAGTAACCCCGAGCGACTCGGAGTTAAAATTGGCGGCTATTCTTGAGGGCCAAGCTGAGATTCTCGGCAGGCTCACCTCAATCGAAAGCACGGCACAGCAGGATTCGCTTCTGTCACCTAGAGCTCCGCTGTCTAACCGGCTTGCGGTGCGTGGCATTTTGTTCGTCACGATCATCGGCGCGCTCGCCGCAATTGCGACGGCCCCCCTCTTGGCGTTCTGAGTTCCCTTTCGCGAAACCAGATCAACAGGCGCCAAAAGGAACTCCATCATGCATCGCTATCTCTCCCGTTTGATCAAACTCAAAGACGAATCGACTGATCACTGCAGCTTGAACGAAACAAATAGGGTGGCCGTCAGATCCACTGCTTCGGGCGCAACATTTAGTGACCGGAAACGAGTCGAATTAAATGATATCTTTGTCGCCGGGGGGCGCCCGGGGGAAACTGAGGTCGACCGCACAACGGGCGCGGCATTCCAATCCTTGGCACCGCTGGTTCGGCGAAAAGGCCGCGTCCTCTCCTTGTTTGGACCAAGCAAGTCCGGCAAGACTGTCCTTTGTCGCCAGATCTTTCGCGATCGCTTCGCTGTCGAGATACATTCGCGCCGCGCTCAGTCCGTGGACGATTTCTGGCAATCGCTCCGTGAAGCTCTTCAGGCTCCCGACAGAACAATCATGTGCGACAACCGCCAGCGCGAATCGAAAACGGATCGCTCCGGCAAGGCATCAGTCGATGCTGGAGCCTTTGGCGTGTCGGCGAACATCTCTGCGCACGTCTCTGTAACCCGGAAAGTGTCTGATCGTCAGGCGGTCCTTTGGGAATATGGCCACCTATCCAGCGGACAACTGACGGGCGTTCTTGCCGGCAACGAGGCCGTTTTGGTAGTCGACGACGCGCATTGGATCCCGGCCTCAGTCCAAGTCGATATCCTACGTGACTTGAGACCTTTTCTCTCAGCATCCGGTACCGTCGTTTGGCTTTCTGTTCCGGAACAAGCCGAGAGGTTGCTAGCGTCCGATCATGAAATGTCCACCCTTTGCTCTAGCATCGAGGCACCAGCCTGGACCCGAGACGAGCTTTGCGACATCGCTCGAAGAGGATTTGCAGCGCTCGGCGTAACCGTCGAGCCCGGAGTGATCAAAAAGCTCGCACGGTTTTGCCACCTAAATCCACTTCTAATGCAAACGGTCGCCTTCAACTTTTGCTTGCACCACAAGATTCTCGCATCCCAGTCCCCAGTCGTTTCAATCAACCCGACGCGAAACGACCTCTACGAAATCTTCAGACGCACGGCGCGGCAGCAAGCGCGACCAGCGTATGAAAACTTGGTCAAGAATAAAGGCGACAAGACATGGCGCCTTGCGTCAGGTCGTGCGGTCAGCATTTACACGCTATGCGTCCTTGGTATGCGCCACATTGGCTTTTCGCAGGAGATCGGTGTCGACCGGCTGAGAGAACATATCCATGCGCTGACCGGCCCTAACCAAGACACTCCCGACTCCGGTGTCGTGAAACGAGCCCTTATCAGGTTGTCTTCTGACTTCGCCGCCGCGCTTCAGCATAACTCGCCACTGGAGTACGACAGTTCCACAGCGCGGGTCTACTTTTTAGACCCCTTCTTTCTGATCTATCTGCAGTGGGATCTGGCGGTCGAACTTGGAGAAGCGGAACCCGAAATCTGACAAAGCAATCGGTGGAGAGGTCAGAGCGTTTTGGCACTACCCCCGCACTTACATCATTTTATAGCAAAAAGCTTGACAAGGGCAGACAACGCGATGTCACGAGACCTCATCGATGCGGTTGCTAAGTGGCCTCAAGAGGGTCGTTTAGACAGCAGATACCTATACGAGCGAGCTGACTATGCAAACCTGCTAACTGGGGCCGCATTTATGGTCGTGGGCCGAAAGGGCGCAGGCAAGTCAGCGGCCTTGAACTACATCAAGAAGCATTGCACAGACCCAACCCGTCAACTGTGCCATCTCGACGCACGGGATCTTAACTTCAATCAGCTTTCAGATGTGGCCGCAGTTCCGGCCGAAGCTCAAGGTTTATGGCTCACAATAATTGCCACCGCAGCGCTCTCACAGCTCAATCGAACCATCCTGCGGGATCCAACACTAGGGGAACTTTTCCCCGACACTACCGCTGTCAGTGAGATCATTAGCTTCCTCCGACACACGGACATCAACTTATCTTATAATAACACCAAACTTATCCATCCCAAAAGCATGCCGTGGCAGGAGCGATGGTTCGCTTCAAAGCGGTTTCTCGCGCGGATAGGCCTACAGCTTAATATGCCGGCCACCATCCATACTACCTTCGATAGTCTCGATGCATCTTTTCGTCATGACGACACCGAACCGCAACGGCATACGTACCTTCGATTGTTGGAGGGGCTCGTTGGCGCATCGCAAGGTTTAGCAGACGAGCCCAACTTTGGCGGCAACCTCACTTTGCGGCCAGCAGTGCTTATGCGCACAGATATCCTCACTCAGATTCCCAATAGTGACCGCACCAAATGGAGCGACCGAACTGTCCGGTTGCACTGGCACCCGAGTCAAATGCAGAAACTTCTCGCGCACAGGCTATCCGTCGACACCGGATTGCCGTCCGACGATTTTAGAACTAACTGGAGCGCGCTGATAGACAGGTTTGGAAACAAGGATACAATCACCGATAACTACGATAATCAGACACCGAAAAGGCCATTTGATTGGCTAGACCTGCGGACACACTGGCGCCCGCGTGATCATATCGTATTTTTAAAAACGGCCGCAGAGCTAACTCAGAATCAAAATGCAGATAAAATACCTTTCAATCAGTTTGTGGGCGCGGAGCGCGACTATTCTGTACTGTATTTCCGATCACAAACAGTCGATGAGGGGCTACCCCTTCTCAAGGACCTCCAAGAGCGGCTAGCGCAAATTCAACACATGGTGCGGGCGAGCGCTCTCAAACGGCGGTTCTCGCATGCCGAATTTGCAACAGCATTTGGCACATCCCCCGAAGAGACTATTTTGCTTCTAAGGAAGCTATACGAACTAAGCGTGGTGGGACATGCCACCTTGAATGCACCTAGCGACCACCCCAACAACCGATACCGCTTTAAATTCAAAGACAACTTGTATGGAGAGCTAGATATCAAGGACGATGTCGTCATTCATCCCGCGATACACCGGTCATTCATGGTGTAATGAGGAGCAGTGAGGAACGGACCACCTCAGATGTTCCGATTGATGTTGCATTATAGCCTCGAACGCCGCGCGCTTCAGGCCAGTAATTCATACGGCACCTGGGTCGGGCCATAGCCCTCGCTGCGGACATTGGTCAGGGGATCATAGCGGCCCTGCAACACCGTCCCCTGGCCGAGCTTCTGGCTGCGCACAATGACCGCCACCGAGCGGGTCGGACCGCCCTGCTCGGCGTGGATGTTGCGCGGCGGCACCAGGTCGACCTTGCCCTGGGTCCCGGTCGTCACGGAAGACAATTTCAATTCGGCGTAGTCGGGGCGGCTGCCGTCATCGATGCGATCATAGCGCTCAAGGCTCTCGGTGCCATCGAGCAAGCCATAGAGCACCCAGGCATCGGCGTGATCATGAATGCTGCCCTTGCGGCCCGGCACGCGCACGACAGCGTTGATGACGAAATCGTAGTCCGGGTCGACATACAGCAGTAAATTCTTGTGGCCTTCGGTCGACGGCCAATTGGCCGAATGCGCCTTGATCGCAGGCTCCATGACGAACTTTTCCAACATCGGCTTCGCCTGCTCCATCCGCTCTTTGTTGTCGGCATTGGCGGACCAGATCGCGCGCAAACTCTCGACGAAAGCTGTGAACTCGGGAATTTGCTGGGCGCTCGTCATCTGTGCGGCACTCGCCATAGCGCAATCTCTCGGATGCAACGGCTGACTTTCCCGCTAGCGTAAATCGGCGTATCGTCGCACGCAATACCGGATTGCTTGAAGAAAATCCGGTCAAACACAGGGAGGAGATGAGCATGATCGAGCTCGACGAGGCTCGTCGCGCGTTTTTATTGCGCGCGGCGCTCGCAGCGGTCGCCGGCGCAGGCATCGGGACGGTTCCCGAATCCCTCGCGCAGGCGCAGCCAACGCAACACCAGCATAGCGCCCAACCGGCCGTGCATCCACATCCCAGCAGCGCGCGCGGCTTCGGCGCATTCTTCAATGACGATGACGCCGCCACCGTCGCCGCGCTCACCGAACGGCTGATGCCCGGCGCGCCCGGTAAGCCCGGCGCGCTCGACGCCGGCGTGCTCAACTATATCGACCTGGCATTGGTCGGCGCTTATTTCGACATGCAGGACTTCTACCGGCGCGGCCTGAACTCGCTCGAAGCTTACTGCCAGAAGACCCACAAAGAGTCGTTTGTGAAGCTCGGCGACGCCCGGCAAAACGAAGTCATCGCCGCGCTCGCCAACGGCAAGGCCACCGAATTCGACTGGCCGCGCCCGCAGGCGTTCTTCAACACCCTGCGCACCCACACCGTCGAAGGCATGTTTGCCGACCCGATCCATGGCGGCAACAAAGACTTCGCCGGCTGGCGGCTGGTCGACTTCCCCGGCGCGCATCCGGTGTTCAGCCAGGCCGACATGCTGAGCAAGAACGCCTTCGCCGGCGACCAATATATCGGCCTGCAAAGCCGCGCACCGCGACGGAGGGCATGATCATGGCTACGGAAAAGACAGACGTCGTCATCGTCGGCGCCGGCGCCGCCGGCGGTATCCTCGCGGCCGAACTCGGCCGCGCCGGGATGAAGGTCATCGGACTCGAACGCGGCCCGCGGCTCGCAACCAAAGACTTCGCACCGCAGGACGAATTGCGGTTCTTCCAGCGCCAGGACCTGCGCCCGAACGTGAAGCGGCAACCGGTCACCTGGCGGCCCAACACAAAGTCGCGGGCGACGCCGATCCCGTCGCAAAGCTACGGCAACCAAGCCGGCGGCGGCACCGTTCACTATGGTGCGGTGTCATGGCGTTTCCACGAAGACGACTTCAAAGTGCGTTCGCACACCATTGCGCGCTACGGCGCGTCAGCAATACCCGAAGACTCTTCGGTCATTGATTGGCCGGTGAGCTATACCGAGCTTGAGCCCTATTACGACCGGATCGAGTATGAAATCGGCGTCTCCGGCAAGGCCGGCAATCTGCAAGGGCGCAAGATCGACGGCGGCAACGTGTTTGAGGCGCCACGGCAACGCGAGTTCCCGTTGCCACCGCTGCAAGTCGACCAGGTCGGTGTCACCTTCGACGCCGCCACCAAAAAGCTCGGTTATCATCCGTTCTCGACGCCGCGCGCAATTCTGTCACAGCCGTATAAGGGGCGGCCGGCTTGCTCCTATTGCGGCTTCTGCCAGGGCTTTGGCTGCCACATCGGCGCAAAATCGTCGACGCTGGTAACCAACCTGCCCGATGCCGACGCGACCAACAACTTCAAGCTCATCACCAATGCGATGGTGTATCACATCAACACCGACAACAGCGGCCGGGCGACCGGTGTGTCGTATTACGGCCCCGACGGTTCGGCCGATAACACCATCGAAGCCGAAATCGTCATCGTCGCTCCATTCGTCTACGACTCGGTGCGGCTGCTATTGCTCTCGAAGACCGACAAGTTCCCCAATGGACTTGCCAATTCGAGCAGCCATCTCGGCCGGCATCTGATGTCGCATATCGGCGCGCGCGTCTTTGCGGCGTTCGACGATCGGCATATCAATGTCTATATGGGCCCCAGCGCACAGAAGCACACGATCGACGACTTCAACGGCGACAACTTCGATCACAGCAAGCTCGGCTTCATCCGCGGCTCGCAGATCTCCGCCGGTCCCGCCGGACTTGAAGGTGGCCCGATCGCGTCGGCCATGAACATGCCGCCGCCGCCCGGCGTGCCCAATTGGGGCGAAGGCTATCGCGACTTCTTCGCCAAGTACTACACCCGCTACCTGGCGATGACCGGACAGACCGAGGAACTGCCCTATCCCAACCAGATCATCGATCTCGATCCGGACATCCGCGACGCCTGGGGCCTGCCGGCGCCGCGCATGACCTATGACTGGCGGCGACCCAACGAGCTCAAGCGCATCGAGTTCGTCAACGAAAAGATGCTTGAGATCGGCCGCGCCATGGGTGCGACCCATGTCTGGCGCGCTCCGTCGAGCCCGGGAACGCCGGGATCGCACCACCAGGGCGGCACCCGCATGGGCAGCAACCCGAAGGAGTCGGTGGTCAACAAATTCGGGCAGACCTGGGACATTCCGAATCTGTTCGTGATCGGCAGTTCGACATTCCCGACGTCGAGCGGCTTCAACCCCACGCTGACGATCCAGGCCCTCGCTTATATGAGCGCCGACGCGATCATCAAGCAGTACCGCAAATCTCCGGGCCCGCTGATCAGAGCATAGCGGCGCATTTTTTGGGCGCGGACACGATAATGGCCGGGCACAAACGCCCGGCCATACGCTTTTCTGCGACTTTGCCGCCCCGCCGGAATCCGCATTGATTTGGATCAACGACATCCCCTCGAGTCCATCAACAAGTTTATCAATCAGCTTCCGCTCGGCCCGCCATTCCCCCCAGCGCTGATTGGAGTCGGCAAATGAATGCAGCGACAACTGCGCACGATACCCAGCGAATCCACGGTCACCCGACCGGCTGGCGTCGTTTTGCGTATTCCACCAATCACAAAGACATCGGGACGATGTACCTGGTGTTTGCCCTTGTTGGCGGCCTGGTGGGAGGCATCCTCTCGATCGGCATGCGGCTCGAATTGCAGGAGCCCGGCATGCAGATTTTCGCCAGTGCGCACACATTCAACGTTTTCATGACCGCGCACGGCTTGATCATGGTGTTCTTCATGGTCATGCCGGCGCTGATCGGCGGATTTGGCAACTGGTTTGTGCCGATCATGATCGGCGCGCCGGACATGGCGTTTCCACGCATGAATAACATCTCGTTTTGGCTGCTGCCGGCGGCACTCTTGCTGCTGGTGATCTCATTGTTCGTCGAAGGCGCACCGGGCGAGCCCGGGGTTGGCGCGGGATGGACGGTGTATGCGCCGCTCTCGACGTCCGGCCATCCCGGTCCTGCCATGGATTTCGCGATCCTCGCGCTGCACCTTGCCGGCGCATCCTCGATCCTGGGCGCCATCAACTTCATCACCACGATCTTCAATATGCGGGCGCCCGGCATGACCATGCACAAGATGCCGCTGTTCGTGTGGTCGATCCTGGTGACGGTCTTTCTGCTGTTGTTCTCGCTGCCGGTGCTCGCCGGCGCCATCACCATGCTGCTGACCGACCGCAACTTCGGCACCACGTTCTTTAGCGCCGAAGGCGGTGGCGACCCGGTCTTGTTCCAGCATTTGTTTTGGTTCTTTGGTCACCCGGAGGTCTACATTCTTATCCTGCCGGCGTTTGGCATCATCAGCCAGATCGTTGCGACCTTCTCCAAGAAACCCGTATTCGGTTATCTTGGCATGGCCTATGCGATGGTGGCCATCGGCGCCATCGGCTTCGTCGTCTGGGCGCACCACATGTATACAGTCGGCATGTCGACCGCAGCGCAGGCCTATTTCGTTGCGGCCACCATGGTGATCGCCGTCCCTACCGGGGTAAAGATCTTCTCCTGGGTCGCCACGATGTGGGGCGGCTCGATCGAGTTCAAGACCCCCATGCTCTGGGCGATCGGACTGATCTTCCTGTTCACGATCGGCGGCGTAACCGGCGTGGTGCTTGCGAATGCCGGCGCGGACCGATCGATGCACGATACCTACTACGTGGTGGCACATTTCCACTACACGATGTCACTTGGGGCGACGTTCGGAATTTTTGCCGGCTGGTACTACTGGTTCCCGAAAATCAGCGGTTACATGTATTCCGAAACCATCGGCAGGCTGCATTTCTGGCTGACCTTCATCGGTGTAAATGTCGTGTTCTTCCCGCAGCATTTCCTCGGAATGGCCGGCATGCCGCGCCGCGTGGTCGACTATCCGGATGCCTACGCCGGCTGGAACATGATCTCTTCGTACGGGGCCTACATTTCCGCGTTCGGAACGCTGGTCTTCTTTTACGGGGTGCTGCACGCCTTTATCCGCAAAGAGCAGGCAGCCGACAATCCATGGGGCGTCGGCGCGACGACCCTTGAATGGACGTTGTCGTCACCGCCTCCGTTTCATCAGTTCAGCGTACTGCCGCGCGTGCAGTGATTTTGAAAGCGCATAGAAGGGGTCGCCCGTCAACTACATCAATGTCTCTGAAGTTCAGTATTCTGCCGAACACGGAATCGACAGTGGCCGGGCGCGAACGCCCGGCCACTTGCTCTTGTGCAGCCTAGTCGTGCACGTCTAAAGCAAAGCCATTCCCGGTTCGATTGCTCTCTCCTCCGCTCATTCCCGCGAACGCGGGAATCCAGCTCTTGGTTTTCCACTGGATCCCTGCTTTCGCGGGGACGAGCGGATGAATTTAATCGGGCTATCTATACCAGCTTCACGTTCTTGACCGGCAGGCTACGCACCGGCTTGCCGGTGGCGGTGAAGATTGCGTTTATCACGGCCGGCGCAACCACGCAGATGGTCGGTTCGCCAACGCCGCCCCAGAAGTCGTAGGTCGGCACCGTCACGGTCTCCACCTTCGGCATCTCCGCAAGCCGCAGCATCCGGTAGGTGTCAAAGTTGAGGCTGGTCATGCGGCCGTTCGCGACCGGGCACTCGCCGAACAACGTCGCGCTGAGGCCGTAGACCACCGAGCCCTCGACCTGTGCGGCGATCTGGTCGGGGTTGGCGATGTGGCCGCAGTTCAAGGCCAGCACCATGCGGTGCACCTTGACGTTGCCGGCCTTGTCGACCGACACCTCGGCGGTGGCGGCGGAATAGCTGCCATAGCCCATGAACTGCGCGATGCCGCGATGCACGCCTGGCGGCAGCGGCTTGCCCCAATCGCCCTTCTCGGCCGCCGCGTTGAGCACGGCGAGGTGCTTGGGATGCTTGCTCATCATGGCGCGGCGGAACTCAAGCGAGTCCCGACCGGATGCGCGTGCAACTTCTTCGATAAAGCACTCCAAATAATAGCCGTTCTGGTTGGTATTGACCCCGCGCCAGGGACCGACCGGAACATGGGTGTTGCGCATGGCGTATTCGACCAGCAGGTTAGGCACGGTGTAGCCCATCTGCGCATCGCCCGCTTCCGCCCAGAAACCTTGCAACTGTCGCATGTCGCGACCGCCGGCCATCGCCGCCGGATTGAGATGGGCATTGATCGACTGGCCCGACACCCGCACGTGCAGACCGACCAGATTGTTCTTCTCGTCGAGGCCGGCGGAGAACTTGGCCATCGAGATCGGCCGGAAGAAATCGTGGGTCTGGTCTTCTTCCCGCGACCAGATCAGTTTGATCGGAATGCCCGGGAACTCCTTGGCCACCGTCACGGCCTTGCGGACATAGTCCTGGGTGCCGCCGCGCCGGCCAAAGCCGCCGCCGAGATCGTGGCGATAGACCTCGCATTGCCCAAGCGGCACTCCCGATTCCGATGACAGTGCTGCGAGCGAGGCCTCAAGGTTTTGTGTCGGCGTCCAGCATTCGGCCTTGTCGGCGGTGAGCCGCACCGTCGCGTTCATCACCTCCATGCAGGCATGGGAAAGAAACGGCGTGGAATAGGTCGCCTCGATCTTCTTCGCCGCACCCGCGATTGCCGCCAGCGCGTCGCCCTCACGGCGGTCGCCGTTGGTCTCGGTTGCGGTCAGGCCGGTTGCGATATGCTGTGCGATCGTGGCGTCGGACACCTTGGCGTTTTCGCCCTCATCCCAGACAATCGGAAGCGCGTCGAGGGCGGTCTTGGCCTGCCACCAGGTATCGGCGACAACCGCCACGGCAGTATCCTTGACCCGCACGACCTTGCGGACGCCAGGCAGTTTGGCGACCTTGGCCTCGTCGAAGCTCCTGAGCTTGCCGCCATAAACCGGACAGTCCTTGATCGCCGCATTGAGCATCCCCGGCAGCTTGAGATCGATCGCATAGACCAGACTGCCATTGAGCTTGGCCGCGGTATCGAGCCGCTTGAGCGGCTTGCCGGCGATCGTCCAACTCTTTGGGTCCTTGAGCTTGATGCTCTTCGGGTCTGGCGGCGTGAGCTTGACCGCGGCCGCGGCGACCCGTCCGTAGGTGGTCTGGCGTTTAGAGGCTGCGTGGCTGATGGTGCCTTTCGAGACCGTCAACTCGCCGACCGGCACGCCCCATTCGTTGGCCGCCGCCTGCAACAACATCATGCGCGCGACCGCGCCGCCGCGTCGGACGTAATCCTGCGATTGGCGGATGCCCTGGCTGCCGCCGGTGGACATGTTGCCCCAAGCGCGCTTACGCGCCAGGTTCTGCCCCGGCAACAGACCCTCGGTCTTGACCCGCTGCCAGTCGCATTCGAGCTCTTCGGCAACGAGCTGGGCGAGCCCGGTGATCGTACCTTGCCCCATCTCCGACCGCGCAATGCGAATAACGCAATCGTTGTTGGGCCGCACCACCACCCAGATGCCGAGCTCGTTGCCTGCGTTCTGCCCCTGCGCGGCGCCGAGCGGTACATCGAAGCCGAGCGCGAGCCCGCCGCCGGCAACCGCCGCCGAGCCAACAATGAACTTGCGCCGAGAAACGGGGGCGGTCGTGTCGTGGATTGTTTTGGTCATGGCTGATCTCCCCGACATCAGGATTTGCGGTTACCGCGGCCGACTGAGCCGCCGTTGCCATTACCGGCCGCCATATGCACGGCCGCGCGAATCCGCTGATAGGTGCCGCAGCGGCAGATATTGGTCATCGCCTCATCGATGTCGGCGTCGGTCGGCCGCGGCTTCTTTCGCAGCAGCGCCGCCGCGGCCATGATCTGGCCGGACTGGCAATAGCCGCATTGCGGCACGTCGATCGCGGCCCAGGCCCGCTGCACCGGATGGGACGAATTGCGCGACAGGCCTTCGATGGTCACGATCTTGTCGGTCGGTCGCACGTCGCCGACCCGCATCGAGCACGAACGCACGAGCTCGCCATTGATGTGGACCGAGCAGGAGCCGCATTGCGCGACGCCACAACCATATTTGGTTCCGGTCAAGCCGACCTGCTCGCGGATCACCCACAACAGCGGCGTATCGGCCGCCACCTGCACATCGCGATTCTGGCCATTGATGTTGAGTCTTGCCATTTCCATCCTCCCTCGGCTTCGCGCGTTGGCGACGCCATTCGTTGTTGTCGTTATTGCAATCCTATCAGCCGGCTGCCGGGCTGCCTACTGCATCGCCGTCACAGGCTGCCCCCCCCCAATCGAGCGGGCGGGGCCGCAACCGTGTCACTCAAAGAGCGTCTCGCCCTCGACTGTGCAGCGGCGCAGCAAGCGGCGCTCTTCCTTCGGAAAATCGGTGCGTGCGTGAATGGTGCAGCGGTTGTCCCACATCAGGAAATCGCCAAGCTGCCAGACGTGCTCGTAGATGAATTCGCGCCGTTCGCCGATGTCATAGAGCTGATCGAGAATGCCGGCGCCCTCGACCGGATCGAAGCCTTCCAGCGCGGTCGTCATCAGCCGGTCGACGAACAAGGTCTTACGGCCGGTGCCGGGATGGGTGATGAATACCGGGTGGTAATAATGCGGAATATTGCTGATGTCGCCCGACGCATCGGCCTGCCGGGCGCGGTTGTATTCGTGAATATGCAGCGCGCGTTTGCCGGCGAGCTTTTGCTTGAGCGCGTCTGGCACCGCGTCATAAGCCTTGTACATGTTTGAGAACATGGTGTTGCCGCCGGTCGACGGCAATTCCATCGCGTACAGGAACGTGTAGCGATAGGGCTTTGCCGAATATCCGGAATCGATGTGGAACCAGAATTCGCCCTCGCCGAAGGCGCCAATCGGCACGCCGTCTTCCTTGATATTGCTGACCAGCAGGATTTTTTCGTTGTCCTGCTGACTGCCCTCCGCGCGGGCGCGCAATTTTTCGGGCGCCTTTTTGCGTGAGCCGAGATCGCCGAAATAGGAGGCGAATGCGAGCTGCTGGTCCTGGGTCACGGTCTGGCCGCGAAACACCAACACGATATGCTTGTCCCAGGCATCCCTGATCGCGTCGACCATTTCGCGCGACAGCGGCCGGGTCACGTCGACGCCCCTGATCTCCGCTCCACATGCCGACGAGAGCGGCACAACCTGCATTTCGAGAACGTCCTGCATGAAGCGGTTTCCCCAAGAAAGTATCCAGATGGCCTTCATGATAGTGCGGAATCGTCAGGACGGGAATACGCCTCAACCAGCCGCCTTCAGGCGGATCATCAGCTTTTGCAGCGCAATCCGTTGCAAATCCGACTGCGAGGCCGTTGCAGGCCCCAAGATGCTGATCTCGGTTCCGGTCGCGGCGTCGATCGCCGACACCTTTACATTGCGTCCGATCACGGTGAATTCGAAATAGATGTCGCCGTGCGGCGTTTCCGGCACGGCTAGTACCCTCTATCAATCACAGGTGACTCAGTCGCGATGGAAAAAGGCGAATCGTCAGAGTCGGTTAGCATCGTGTACCTCGTGGCTCGAACCTTTGATTCCAGGTACTAGGCCTCAATGACGATGTAATTATTCTCAATCCGCACCGGAAACGATTCCGCCTGGTAGGGACCTTCGACCAGTTCGGCGCCGGGCTTCACCGTCACCGGATATTGCCGCACCCGCAAGCGCGCGGGGTCGCACCAGGACTTGCCGGTCCGGATGTCGAACGCCCAGCCATGCCAGGGGCACTTCACCATCTCGCCGGGGCGCGAACAGAGATATTCACCCGGCACTTTCGACTCCACCAGCGCGGTCTGGATGCCATGCGCCAAGCTGCCGCCGCGATGCGGGCAGCGATCGTTGAGCGCGAAGAATTCGCCGCCGAGATTGAACACTGCGATATTGCGACCGTTCACCGCGACCAGCTTGCGCTGGCCGGGTGGAATCTCGTCGACGGCGGCGACAACATGACCAGCCATCGGTCGCAATCAACCGAGCCGATACAAAGAGCGCGCATTTTCGCACAGAATCATGTTGCGCGTCTTTTCGTCGAGCGACGGCGGCAGCGCCAGGAATGGATCGTCGAAATCCCAATGCGGGTAGTCCGACGAATACATGATCCTGTCCCAGCCGATCCAACGCATGGTGTCGATCAACTGCTCCGGCGTGTCGGCCTCTTCCATCGGCTGGGTCGAGACCCAGATATGCTCGCGCATATATTCCGACGGCGCCTTTTTGAGATGCGGAACGTCGGCCTTGAGCTTCTTCCAGTTCTTGTCCATCCGCCAGCCGAGCGGCGGCATCCAGCCGAAACCGGCCTCGATCATTACGATCTTGAGTTCGGGATAGCGCTCGAAAACGCCTTCGAGCACCAGGCTCGCGACCTGCGCCTGGCAGCACGAGGCATGCTCGGTCATATCCTCGATATAAAATGACGGCCAACCGGTGTTGCTCGCTGGCCGGCCACTGGTGCCAAACACATGAATGCCGATTGGAAGCCCGGCTTCGATCGCGGCTTCATACACCGGCCAATACTGTTTCTTGCCGAGCAGATCATTGGTGCGGGTCTTGAGCAGCACATGCGCGAAGCGCTTGTCGCCGGCGCGGCGCTTGACCTCGACGCGGGTCGCATCGGCATCCTCAAACGGCACGACCACCGAAGCCAGCAGCCGCTGATCCTGCTTGTGCCAGCCTTCAAGTTGAAACTCGTTGGCCGCAAACGCCATGGCGGCGGAAAATTCCGAGTTCTGATCGCCCTGCCCGGTCGGCGACAGTGGATTCATGATGGCGTATTCGATCGGATAGGCGTCCAGGAACTGCTGCTTCATGAAGTTAAGATTGCTCGCCGGCAGTCCGCCGTCCGGCGGCCAGGCGTCGCGCCGCGACGCTTGTGGCTGCATCTTGGGATAGGGAAAGCCCTTCAGATAGCCCTGGCGGGTTCGCTGGCCATAGGTCGTGAGATGATCCCACCAGCGCTGGCTCAGATAGGGCTTGAGATCCTCAATCGAGCTCTTGGGATGGATATCGACATCGACGATCTTGAGGCGGGTGTTGGAGCGAAGCTCCGGCTGTCGCAATTCGATGTTCATCGGGCACCCTCCCTCAGACGCGGATAGGTCGCGAGCGGATTATCGACCAGGATCTTCCGCTTGAGCGATTCCGGCAAGCCCCGTGGCAAGGCGTCCTCGCCGTCGAACTGCCAATGCGGAAAATCCGATGCATAAATCAATATATCATCGGATTCGAGCTGATCGACCAGCCGTTGCACGATTTCCGGATCGTCGGGGGCGTCGAACGGCTGGACGGTCAGCCGGACATGGTCGCGCACGATCTCCCCGGGTGGACGGTCGACCCAAGGGACCTCCGCCCTAACCCCGCGCCAGAACTTCGATAGCCGCCACAGGAAGCCGGGCAGCCAGGTTACGCCAGATTCCAGCAGCACCACCTTAAGCTTGGGGAATTTTGCAAACGCCCCCTCGCAAATCAGGCTACCAAGCTGGGACTGGAACGCCTGCGCATAAGCAACGTAATCCTCGATGTAGTAGGTCGGCCAACCGAGCGATGTCATCGCCTGACGGTAGGTCGACCCCGGATGCAGCCCGATCGGCAAGTCATACTTCTCCGCCACCGCGAACAACGGCCACCACTGACGCCGGCCGAGCGGCATCTCCTGGTTGGTCACCAGTTGAACCTGGACGAAACGCTGGTCGCGTGCGACGCGCTCGACTTCATCGACCGCGTATTCGATGTTCTGGGTCGGCACAACGATTGAAGCGCGCAACCGCGGATCGCGATCGAGCCATTCCTTGGCGACGTAATTGTTGACCGCCCGCGCGACCGCGACCCCCATATCTTCGCTGTACGGCAGATGCGCACCATATAGACAATTGAGGATCGCTGTGCCGGCACCCAGCCGGTCAAGCACCTGCGCCGACAATTCTTTGACATTGGCGGCCGCGCCGCCGTTCGAGCCTTTCCAATCCTGACGAACCGAAATTGGCGCGCGCGGCGGATAGGAATTGCTCTCGAAGCCGGGAATACCGCGCTCTTCAATCGAATTGCGCCAGTAGTCGTCGAAATACGGCATCAGCGCCTCAAGATTGGGCACCGACGGATGGACATCGCAGTCGATGGCTTGTTGTCCGCTGACCAAGTTGCCCTCTTCACCGATCTCATTCCTCGCCCGGCCGTCAGTCGGCGATCGATCATCTCATCCTACGAGCCGCTCCGTGTTCTTCAAAGTGCCCAAGCGCTATACGCGGGTAGGGACGGAACCGGTAGAGCGCTTGCGGTCGGTCAGCCTGGGCAGCTTGTTCACACGGTCGCCGACGTCCCGGCGGGCCAGGCGCAATTCGTAAAGCGATTGCAGGTTGAGCCAGAATTCCGGGCTGGTGCCGAACCAATGGCCGAGACGCAAGGCCGTGTCGGCCGTGATGCCGCGCTGGCCGTTGATGATTGCGGTGACGCGGTTCACTGGCACCTCGATCTGCCGCGACAGCTCGGCGGCCGAGATCCCGAGTTCCTTGAGCTCTTCAGCCAAGTGTTCGCCGGGATGGATGGGGGTGCGCGCCATGACGATGCCTCCTAGTGATAATCGACAATCTCGACATTGACCGGACCAGGGGAGCCTTGCGGCCACTCGAAGCAAATCCGCCACTGGTCATTGATACGGATGCTGTATTGGCCCAGTCGGTCGCCTTTGAGCGCTTCCAGCCGGTTGCCAGGCATGGCGGCAAGGTCATTCAAGCTCGTCGCCACCTCCAACCGGTCAAGCCGTATTTCGGCCTGTCATCCGAAACCTGAGAATTCCCGAATGCGCTCGCCATTGGCAAACCGTTCGGTTTTTCTGTCCCGGTAACTCACAATCATCAAAAGTACCTTAGCAGAAATTATGAATTACGTAAAGAGTAATTCCCTCGTCACCAATGCTGGCGCCGGCGCGTTGCGCAGGCGCGATGTGGTAAAGCAGATTGCATGCTGAATCGCGCGCACCGGCGCGGTATCGCGATTGCGGTCAGGACCGCGGCCAGAGCACGCCCTGGTAGCCACGCGGGACTGTACCGATGCCTTTGTAAACGAATTTCTGCAGGCGCTTACCTTCGTAGGTCTCGGTCGTGTAGAGATTGCCCTTGGAATCGGTCGCGACGCCGTGCACGCCGTAGAACTGGCCCGGCTGACGCCCGCCCGCGCCAAAGGCGGTGATTTCCTCGAGCGTCTCGCGCACAATGATGCGCACGCGCGAGTTCTGCCCGTCCGCCATCAGGATGAAGCGTTGATCGGGATCGCGGGTAAATGCGATGTCCCAAGCCGAACCCGAGCCGAGCGTGTTCCGCGCGAAAATCCCCTCCTTCACGAACTTGCCTTCGGGCGTGAACACCTGCAGCCGGTTATTGGCGCGGTCGCAGACATAGACGAACCCGTCGTTCGCGCGCTCGACGCAGTGAACCGGATTGCGGAACTGCTGCGCAGGCGGCGCCTTGGGATCGTAGGGACCGAGATCGGCGTCGTCCGGCTTGTTGCCGTAGGCACCCCAGAAGCGCTTCATCTTGCCGGTGTCGGCGTCGATCACCGCGATGCGCTTGTTGCCGTAGCCGTCAGCGATATAGGCCTCGTTGGTTTTCGGATCGACCCAGATCTTCGCCACACGGCCGAAGTGCTCCGCATTGTTGCTGCCGCCACCCATGCCGAACTTGCCGACCTGCATCAGAAACTTGCCGTCTTTGGTGAACTTCAGGACATGGGCATCCTTGGCGCCGTTGCCGCCAATCCAGACATTGCCTTTGTAGTCGACATGAATGCCGTGATTGGACTGCGGCCACTCATAGCCCTGGCCGGGACCACCCCACGAACGCACCAGCCCGCCGCCCGGTTCATAGACGAGAACCGGCGGCGCGGTGCGGCAGCACTCGGCGATCGGCGGATCGAGCTCGGCGCCCCGCTCGTTGTTGTGGAGCCCACCGGCGCCGCGATGAATCACCCAGATATGGTCTTGCTCATCGACCCAGAGACCGATGGTCCAGCCGAGCAGCCAATTGTTGGGAAGCGGTTTCGGCCAGAGCGGATCGACCTCGAACATCGGCGCCGTGACGCCCGAGCCTTGAGCTTCCGCATGCTTTTGCAATAAGGCCTGACCCACGCCGAGCCCGACAATGCCGACCGCCAGCATCATCGCTGAGGCGAGTTTGCGCGAGACCGCGAGATTTTGCATGGGCTCCTCCCGAACCGGATACGGCTATCCAGGCTTTTGAACATTATAGGCCAAGCCGAGGGGCTTGTAAGGCGGCTTCAAGTTCCCCTAACGTAATATATTGGGAGACCAAACGCGTGCGTTTTCATGGATTTGCCACGCTCCGGCGGCGCCCGGCCACCGCGTTCGCCGCATTGCTCATATGCGCGGTTGCGTTCGTCGCTGGGGCGCATGAAATCCCCAACACGGTGAAGATCGCCGCCTTTTTCAAGCCGGCCGGCGAGCGGGCTCACCTGTTGCTGCGCGTGCCGCTCGCAGCAATGGTCGAAGTCGAATACCCCACGCGCGGGCCGGGCTATCTCGACCTTACCCGCGCCGACGAGGCACTGCGCGGCGCGATCAAGCTTTACCTCACCGACAACATCACGACCTTCGAAAACGGCACACCGCTGCCAAGCCCGCGCATCGTCAATTTCCTGGTATCGCTTCCGTCCAACAAATCTTTCGGTAGCTACGAAGACGCCCTCGCGCATGTGCGGGGCGCTCCACTGCCCAGCAGCATGGATCTCTATTGGAACCAACAATTCGTCGACGTGCTGCTCGAATATCCGATTCAATCCGACCGCTCGGAATTCGCCATCCGCCTACGCGTCGACCGGTTCGCCCGGACGGTCACGACAGCGCTTCGCTTCCTGACGCCAGACGGCGCAACGCGGGCATTTGAGTTTCACGGCGATCCTGGCCTGATCGCGCTCGATCCGCGCTGGCATCAGGCTGCATTGCGTTTCGTGGTGTCGGGCTTCTGGCACATCATCGAAGGGATCGATCACCTGCTGTTTCTGCTGTGCCTTGTGATTCCGTTCCGGCGGATGCGGCCGCTTGTTATTATTGTTACCGCTTTCACGGTCGGCCACTCGATCTCACTGGTCGCGGCCGCATTGGGATTCGTGCCGGACGGACTTTGGTTTCCGCCTCTGATCGAGACGTTGATCGCCATCACCATCGTCTACATGGCGCTGGAGAATATCGTTCAAGCCGCGCGAGGATCACCCACCGAAAGCGGCATAGAGTATCGCTGGATCGTCGCTTTCGGGTTCGGGGTCGTTCACGGATTCGGATTTGCGTTCGCATTGCGCGAATCTCTGCAATTCGCCGGCAACCATCTCGTCTCGTCGCTATTCGCCTTCAATATCGGTGTCGAGCTTGGCCAACTTGCCGCACTGCTCGTGCTGATGCCGGCGCTTGCACTGCTGTTCCGCTTCGTGGTTCCGGAACGCATCGGCATTATCATTCTGTCAGCACTGGTGGCGCACACCGGATGGCATTGGATGCTCGAACGGGGCGGTCAACTTGTGAAATTTCCATATCCCACGCTCGATGCCGCCTTCCTCGCCAGCGCGATGCGGGGACTCATGGCGGTGTTGATTCTTGCCGCCGCGGTGTGGCTTGCACGTGGCTGGCTCGGGCGCTGGATTGCTGCGGACGCCTTCAGAAAAACGCCAAGGTCCTGATCTCGATGCTTTCGCGCGGGCGCGCGTTCGGCGGCGTGGTCGGATCCTCAAACGCGGTGTGGGCGGTCCAACGGGCGACGCCTTCCTTTTGCGAATCGTAAACCTTGAACACCAGCGCTTCCTCGCGGCGCATGCGCGGGAACCAGTACCAATGGTGCGCCGGATTGTAGGCACAGGCATAGGTCTGACCCTTGCGACCGGGATAGAGCCGTTCGGAAATGATGAAATCGTCAAACGCCACACTGCGGGCATCGCAAATCGCCAACGGGAAGGTCTCGACCGGATGCCGAATTGGCCGCCACACCTGGATGATCGCAAAGCGACGCTTGAGCAGATCCTCGGCTTCGTCGGGCAGAATATCGCGTACCCGCTGCGGGCCTGACCATTCGGTATAGTCGTTATGAGCGCGGCGGACGACTTCGCGGATTTTCTTGGCCTCGCGCAGTTCGTCGTCGGCGGTGCGCAAGGTGTGGTCGAACACCACCACACGCTTGGCGCCGCTCTCGGCTTTGATCAGCGCGATCATTTCCGGATAATAGACCCGCCGGATTTCGTCCTCGTCATAGAAATCCCGCATGGTCGTGGGATGCCCGACAAACCGAAAGCCGTGACGCTCCAGCGCGAATCGATCCACTTCCAGACGGCCATTGTGAATTTTGACCTGACGCGGGTCGTATTTGCCGCCGGAGCGTTTGTCGTTCGAGCCCGGCGCGCCGGTGAAGGTGAACAGCCGCTCGCCGTTGTTCTCGACGTAATTGACCGTCGCCTCGATCACGCTCGGAGCGGTCTCAAGCTCGGCAATGGCGCTCATGGCACTCTCCTCGGCCGGGGTCCCAGTTGTTTTAGTCTACCTTGATATTGGCCGCCTTGGCGACTGCGGCCCAACCGGCGATTTCCTTGCGGGTCCACGCATCAAGCTCCGCCGGCGTCGTCCCCCAGGCCTGAATTCCCAGGTGCTTGGTCTTGCCCTTGAATTCGGCGGATTCCACCACCGCGCGGACATCGGCGGAGGCCTTCGCCAGCACTGGCGCGGGAATGCCGGCCGGTCCGTACAGCGCATTGACCGCCATCACCGCAAATCCAGGAAAGGCCTCGCCGATCGTCGGCACGTGCGGCGCGTCGCCAAGCCGTTCCGAACTGGCGCCGGCAATCAATTTGAGTTCGCCGCTATCGACATAGCGCTTCGCCGAATGCCAGATATCGAACATCACCGGAACGCGCCCGGCGATCAGATCGACCAGCGCGGGCGCGCTGCCGTTGTAATTGATGTGCTGCAGCTTGATACCGGCGCGCTGTTGCAGCATTTCGCCGGCGAGATGCCCCACCCCGCGCGGACCGGGCGAAGTGAAATTGAGCGGCTCGGCGCTGGTCTTGGCAAGCGCGACAAGCTCTTGAACCGTGTTCGGCGCAAACGCCTTGTTGGCCACCAGCGCGACCGGCTGGGTCGCAATCATTGTCACCGCGGCCAGATCCTTCAAGGTGTCGTAAGGCAGCTTCTGGCCGATCGCCGGATTGATCAGCAGCGAATTGGTGGCGATCAGAAACGTGTAGCCATCCTTGGGCGCATTCGCGACCGCCGCGGTGGCCACGATGGTGCCGGCGCCGGGCCGGTTCTCGATCACCACCGACTGGCCGCCCCAGCGCGCCGTCAGCATATCGCCCAGAATGCGCGCCACCACATCGGTCGGCCCACCGGCGGCGAACGGCACCACCAGCTTGACCGAGCGTGCCGGATAATCGGCTTGCGCCCACGCGGAGCTGGCGAGCCCGGTTATCACGATTGCAAACAAGACGATGAAAAGGCGCCTGGTCATCGATCGATTGCTCCCCATGAGTTCGGGAAGCAGTATAGCGCAAAGCCGGACCGCGCGAACGCGCTGCCCCGCCGTGGCAGATCGAAAAAAGCCCCGGCCGTGAGGCCAGGGCAAGGACCGCCAGAAAAGCGAAGATTACAGTCGATACAAGATCTGATCGGTCCAGAACCGCTCCAGCCGATGCAGCGACTTGTTGAGCGTCTCGAACTCAGCCGAGTTGATGCCGCCCACCTGCTCAACGGTCCGAACGTGCTTCTGATAAAGGCTTTCCACGATGTCGCGGACTTCACGGCCCTTATCGGTCAGCTTGATGCGCACCGACCGGCGGTCGACTCGCGACCGCTGATGATCGAGGAAGCCCATCTCGACGAGCTTCTTCAAATTGTACGACACGTTGGAGCCGAGGTAGTAACCACGCGTGCGAAGTTCGCCGGCGGTCAATTCCTTGTCCCCGATATTGTACAACAGCAACGCCTGAACCGAGTTGATGTCGGCGCGGCTGCGGCGATCAAACTCATCCTTGATCACATCGAGCAATCGGCGGTGCAAACGCTCCACCAATGTCAACGCTTCGAGATAGAACGGACGGATACTATCGAACCGTACTTCCCGATCGGCCGGCTCGACCGCCTGTGCTACGGCCTTCATGTGACGCCCTCTCTGTTCGATACCTGGTATTTTTTATCGTTTTATTACGCACGACGAGGCCCTGCTTCCCATCGTGAAATGCGACCTTAACGGCCAGCGTCTAAATTCGGCTTAAGTAATAGACTGAAGATAGAGTTTATTTGCCAAAGTGAACGATCAATTACGCGCTGAATTCTAGCGGATATCGCAACAAGCGTTTGACGCTCGAATGCCAGCGCCCGCATTCGCACGCAAATCGGCGGCGCCCCCGATAACGCGTTACGAAATCGCAACCCTAGCAATTCGTTAAAGCCAGCACGACGGCGGCGCGACGGTTAATTGTTTGCAACCTCGGTTTCCGGAACCCGTGCTGCCTGTTCGTCGTCAGGCGTTTCATTTGCTTCCTGAGGACCGCGCAGGAATGTAATGATGCCGGAGAAATCCATTTCGGCGCTGCCGTCCTCAACAAACAATCGATAGAGCGCGGCGGCCGCCGCGCCGATCGGCACCGTGGCGCCGGCCGTTTTCGCCGCCTCCTGCGCGAGCTTCAAATCCTTGAGCATCATCGCCGCCGAAAAGCCGGCCCGATAATCGCGGTTGGCCGCCGAACTTGGCACCGGCCCCGGCACCGGACAGCAATGGGTCATCGCCCAGCACTGGCCTGACGCCTGCGAAGCAATATCGAACAATTTTTGCGGATCGATACCGAGTTTTTCCGCCAGCAGGAAAGCTTCCGAGACCGCGATCATCGACACGCCAAGGATCATGTTGTTGCAAATCTTGACCGCCTGGCCGTGCCCCGGACCGCCGGCATGGACGATGGTCTTGCCCATCGCCGCAAGGAACGGTTGCGCGCGTGCGACCGCCCGATCGCTGCCGCCCACCATAAATGCGAGAGTACCCGCCTCCGCGCCGGCGACCCCACCCGATACCGGGGCGTCCACCATCGCCAACTCATTGACTTGCGCCGCGGCGGCGACGACGCGCGTTGTCTCGATATCAACCGTCGAGGCATCGATCAACAGCGCGCCTTGCTGAGCGGACGCCAGCACGCCGCCGCGCCCGAGATAAACCTCTCGCACGTCTTTTCCGGCCGGCAGCATGGTGACGATGACCTCCGCGCCCATGCACGCCATGTCGAGCGCCGTCGCCGCAACCCCGCCCGCCGTCGCGAAGCGATCGGTCATGCCATGGTCGACGTCGTAGCCGGTCACCGCGTGCCCGGCCTTCATCAGATTGCGCGCCATCGGCAGACCCATATTGCCGAGCCCGATAAATCCGATCTGTGTCATCGCCCGCCCCCCGTAGCCGCGTCACGCGTTATTTACGCAAACGTCGCTTCAAATTTGGAATGAGTTTTTCGGCGTTAAGGCCGTCGACCATGGCGCGCGCATTCGGCCCCAATGCCCGCACCGCGGCGACGTATTCGGCGACCTCCTGCGGATCACGCACCGCCTGCGGATAGTCGGTCGCGAATACGGTCTGCGACAACGCCACTTCTTGCAACCCAAAACGCACCCATTCCGCGCCCCAATCCGCCGCGTGATTGGGACCGGCCCAGCCAGCGCAGTCATAGAACAATCGGTTTTCCAGATAATGATCGAATGAACGTTTTGGCCGACGACCGTGACGCGGGACATCAGCCGTTCCCCACCGGTCGCGTTGCTGGAATCCACGGATGCGCCCCAAATAACGGCCGAGGCCAGCGGCGAAGTGGGAGAACTGCACGTTCAATGTCGGCAGCTCATCGAGCAGACCACTATTGATCATGCGCACCGCCGCCACCATCAAGGAGAACTGCCAGCCGAGCATGCGACCGAGATCGTCGGCATTCATATGCTCCCAGCGAATGACATTGGGCAGCGGGTGGATGAACACATAGAGGCCGAGGTCGGCGGCGGCGCGCCAGAACGGTCGTAAGGCCTCTGCGTCAAGCGCCTGGCCCTGCAGTTCCGAACCGATCACGACCCCGGGAAGCCCGAGATCGACCGCGCAGCGCTTCATCTCCGCCGCGGCTTCCGCCGGCTTCAATGCCGGCACATGGGCAAGGCCGATAAAACGCCCCGGAAAATCGATGGTGGCTTGCTTCATGCGATCGTTGATCAACCGACAGATCGCAAGATCGGGCTGATCAAAACCGGACCCGCAAGTCAGGACGCCGGCATCAATGCCGGCGCGATCCATCATTCGCACATGCGCGGCCAGATCCGACAGCAATGGATTAAGCAGGTAACACGGGTTGCCATGCTCATCGAGCTGGACCGAAACCGCGTCGCTTTTGCCCTTCAAGAGTTCAGGCGGTGTGTAATGCTGTTGGAAATCGACAATCACGCTACGCTCCTTGACGCGCCGAGCACAGTTATTGTGGCTGCTCGCGAGACGACATCAGCGCCAACCAAAGGTAAGACACTATCAGTATCAGATCGAACCCGACGATCCAGACATACCCGCCATAGATTTGGGGGAACAGCATTTCGACGGCGACCATCGATATCACCGACGTTAGCCAGACCACCACGCCCCAAGGCGCGGCAAGCCATAGGCCGACCGCGGCCACCAAATCGATCACCCCGAAGAACACAGTCGCCGCCTGAAACGACGTCGCGGTATCCTCGAATTTTCCGCCGGATGCCGACACGAACCCGCAGACCACCGCCCAGTGAAAAAGTCCCTTCAAAAGCGCCAGACCTGCCATGAAGCGCAGGAACAATACCAGCCGCGACGACCAGAGGTTGGTTCGTTGCTCAGGCTCGTCGACGTGAACCGGTTCAAGCGTCCGCCGCTGTTCAGTGATGATTGGATCGGTCATGGCGCGACCGTCATTGGCCAATATTCCCGCATGGAAGCCCTGCTCGGCCGCCGCGCGGTCGAGGATGCCGCACTATTACCATCTGCAAGGCTCAGTACCATCTGCATGGCTCGCCGTTATCTTTTACACGCTCGTTCGCACGCCACAATCGGCCTCTCGATGACGCTGCCGTTTACCGCGTTAAAGGCGAGCCACCAAGCCCGGTGGCGGGAGCGGCTGGAAACGGCTAAAAGACCAGCGGAAACGGAACGATCTATGGCCATCAAATTCGGTAAGCCGATAGAAATCAGTCCCCGCCTGCCATCGCTGGAATCGCAGCTTCCGGCTGCCGCCGGCGCGCGGCTTGATCTAACCGCTCGACCGCGGCGCAATCGCAAGGCTGAGTGGGCGCGGCGGCTGGTGCGCGAGAACGTCTTGACTACCAACGATCTGATCTGGCCGCTGTTTTTGATCGATGGAACGAATCAGCGCGCGTCGGTCGCCTCGATGCCGGGCGTCGAACGACTATCGATCGACCAGGCGGTGCGCGAAGCCGAACGTGCCGCCAAACTTACAATCCCCTGCCTCGCGCTGTTTCCTTATACCGACCCAACGCTCCGAGACGGCGACGGTACCGAGGCTCTCAATCCCAGCAATCTGGTATGCCGCGCCATTCGCGCCATCAAGCAGGCAGTGCCCGATATCGGCATTCTCTGCGACGTTGCGCTTGATCCCTATACCAGCCACGGCCACGACGGCCTCCTGCGCGAAGGCATCATCGTCAATGACGAAACCGTCGCGATATTGGTGCAGCAAGCGCTGGTCGAAGCGGAAGCCGGCGCCGACATCATCGCGCCGTCCGACATGATGGACGGCCGCGTCGGCGCGATCCGCTCTGGCCTCGACAATGCGGGCTTTTGCGACGTGTCGATCATGGCCTATGCCGCCAAATATGCTTCGGCCTTTTATGGGCCGTTTCGCGATGCGGTCGGTTCGTCCGCCACGCTGACTGGCGATAAACGCACCTACCAAATGGACCCCGCCAATACCGACGAGGCGTTGCGCGAAGTCGGCCTCGACATCGAGCAGGGCGCCGACATGGTGATGGTCAAACCAGGCATGCCTTATCTCGACGTGCTACGGCGCGTGAAGGAGCGCTTTGGCATGCCGACATTCGCCTATCAGGTCTCCGGCGAATACGCGATGATCATGGCAGCGGCGCAGAACGGCTGGCTCGACGGCGACAAAGCAATGATGGAAAGCCTCATCGCATTCAAGCGCGCCGGTGCCGACGGCGTGCTCAGCTATTTTGCGCCGCGCGTCGCTGAAAAACTGCGCTGAGCGCCACTCGGTTCGGGTGCGCTGGATCTTTTTCGCATGGCAGCGTCGACTTTGAGCTTAAGCGGCTCCATTACGAAACTGCCAACGCGGCCTACGCGTCCAACCTCGCGGCGCTGCTTGAATTCGCGCCGGTATCGCAAATCCTACTTGGCGCCGACTATTCCAATGTGTCGATCGCCGAAAACGCCAACGATCTGTTGACCGCGGGGCTGTCGGATTCCGACCTCAGGGCGGTCGAAAGCAACAACGCCATCCGGCTGCTGCCGCATCTGAAATCGGCGTAGTTACTTGCCAATCTCCGCGATGCAGCGGCGCAAGGCGGCGATCAGTTCCTGGCTTTGGCCAAGGTGCTTCTCTTCGGCATCGACGATACGGCTGAACGCGCGCCTCTTCAGATCGAGCATGTCGATCGCCCCGACGGCTTCGCGACCGGCGGCGTCGCATACGACATCGATCAGCCGGTCGGCCGCATGCAGCCGACCGAGCAGATAATCGTTCTCGCGATAGCTGCGCGACAGGAATGCCGCGAAATGCGCAAAGCCAATGCCCTTGAGACTGCCAATGCCCTCGAAGCCCTTCAAGGTGCGGGTATCCTGTGGACTGATCCGATCGACCAGGATCTCGTTGATCTCGCCCATGTCACGCGCCGCGGCAATCGGAAATGTCAGCACGTCCCAGAACGGGAAGCCCAGGTAATTGACCAACACTTCGCGGCGGACCTCGGGATGCCAGCGCGCCGGCTCAAGCGACGCCAGCAGTTCGTCAAGATCGCGCGTGCTGTCGTCGAGTTTGATTTCGGCCGCCAGCGTCTCGATCAATCGGTCCAGCTTGTCAAAGTTCTTGTCAACGAACGATGCCGCATAGACCTGCAGATTCCTGACCTCGTCCGAAGTAGGTTTGTCCGGAATGACGTCACGCACCAGTTCGACAACTTTGGGGCTGAAATAATCGGCGCGGTCCTTGCGTCGCAATTCGTCGAGCTGCGCATAGAACGACCGCTTTAACCGGTCGACCGCCAAGGGATCGAGCCCGCCGAATCGCGCCTGATCGATATAGCCGTAAAGCCGGTTCTGTCCTTCAATCAGGAAATGCAGCCGTCGCTCGCGATACTTCACATCAAAAGCCAGCAGATAGCGAACCCATACCGGTACATGGCCCTCGGCCGCGGTCTCAAATTCCAGCGCCTTGGTGTCACTGCCCTCGTAGACGACACCCTTGCGGACCGCCCAGGCATCGATGATTTCCGCAACGACGCGTGAAAGCGGTGAGCGCTCCGGCGCGCCGCGTAGCTTGACGATAAGTTGCGCGCCAAAAGTCCGCACCGATGCGAGCTTGAGCCGAACATAAGCCTGATAGGCAAAGCCCGCATCGCGCGCGACATGTTCATTCACCTGTTCGCGCCACGCGCGCACTTCCTGCGGCGTGGTCGCCCGGTCCAGCGATTGCGGCAGCACCCCCGCCACCAGCCGGCTGATCTGCGGACGCGCGCTGTCGTTGATTGCGCGCACGCGGCGCACCCGCTCGTTGAACTCGACCACCCAGTTCAATTCATTGGTCACCGGCTGCGCGCTCGGAATATCCGACATCGCGCCCCGTAGCGTGGCGAAGAATCCCGGCACCCGCTGGCGCTGTGGCATTGCCGGCGGCGCCGGATGCGGCTCGATATAGACCAGCCGGCGATCGACCTGACGATAGGCCGGCCGGCCATGGATCGCCGAAATCGCGAGTTGGAACGGGCGGTTGTTAAGGACCGCGCCATCGATGAACGGCGTCAGCGTCGGATCGACGTCGGCGCGCAAGTGGCTTTGAAACGATTTCTCGATAAACCGCTTGCGCCGCGGCCATGTCGCTCCGCGCAAGGCGATCGCCTCGTCCATCTCGATAATGCGGGTTGGTGGAAACGCGCCAGGGAACGACGAGGTCGCACGCGCTGCGAAGGCGAGCGAAGCCGCATTTTCAAGATCGAAATCGCTCTCGACCGTGCCATCCGATCGACGCTGATACGAGAAATGCAGCACATGGCTGTGGTCGCGCTCATGGATCAGCGGCGGATCGTGAATCTGCACCAACTGGTGATAGCCATGGAAATCGGTCAACGAGACAAACAGATCGAGCGAATGGCCGGACGGCAGCAGCGATTGCAGTCGGCTCTCGGGCTGGCCCATCGAGGTCACCGCGTCATACATCAGGCCCGCCATGATGCGGCCATCGAGCGGCGGTCGGAACCAGCGCGAGCGCATGAACAGCGACAGTTTTTGCCGGACCTCAATGTCCCGGATCGCCCCAAGCATGCCGGTCTTCGCGGCGCCCCAGAGGAACGGCTTGATGAACCATTTGCTCCAGGCACCTGCGCGGGTGTCGGGTGACAGCAGCACCGTCACGTCGGCATTGTCGAGCCATAGATCGCGCATCGATTCGACGCGCAGATCATGGGTCAGGGCGCGCGCCAGCATGGTTCCGACAATGCCGCCCGCGGATGCGCCCGCGATGATGTCAACGACCACACGCAGGTCGATCACGCGACCGATTTCGCGCAACAATTCGAAATAGAACTCCTCGGTGTCATATTCGGAATCGGCGCGATCGAACCGGTCAAAATATGAGGCTTCAAGCCGCTGCCCGCGATCCGACATCCGATGCAGGGCACTCGACGCGCGCACCAGCTTGAGAATTTCCTTGCTGATGCCGTGCATGTAGATGGCGAGCGAAACGCCGCCAAAGCATACCAGCGCAATACGTAGTTCCTTCTCGCGCAAACGATCCGTCCCCGGCCAGGGTGATTCGCAATCTTAAGGCTAATCATGTCCGGATATCGCGCCGAGAGGAAGCCTTACGGCATCGCCGCCGCCGCCTCGATCCGCACCGGGGCATAGCCATGGCCCCTAAGCGCCGCAAGAATCTCGTCGCCGTGGCTGCGGCCCCGGGTCTCGACCGTAACGTCAAGCTTGGCGCCCCTGGCGGGGACATCGAGAAACAGCCGGCGGTGCTCGACCTCCAGGATATTGGCGCCCAGTTCGCCAAGAAGCGTGGCGACTTGGCCGAGCACGCCGGGACGATCGGGAATCGTCAGCCGGAATGACGCAATTCGGCCTTCGCGCTCAAGCTCGCGCACCATGATGGTTGACAGCAAGCGCGGATCAATATTCCCGCCGCACAGAATAAGGCCCACCTTGCGGCCGCGAAAGCGCTCGGGCTTCAGCAACATCGCCGCAAGTCCGGCTGCTCCCGCCCCCTCCGCCATGGCCTTCTGCAACGTAAGATAGGCATTGACTGCGCGTTCGATCGATTGCTCGTCGACCAGCACGATCTCCGAAACCAGTTCGCGCACGATCGGCAGCGTCAATGCGCCGACGTTCTTGACTGCGATACCTTCCGCCAAGGTCGGCCCGCCGGTCGGCCGCTGTTCGCCGGTCAAAGCGTTCCAGAATGACGGGTAAAGCTCCGCTTCTGCGCCCACCACCTCGATTGCGGGCTTGACGGCCCGCGCTGCAACCGCATTGCCGGCGATCAGCCCGCCGCCACCGATGGGCACGAGCAGCATTTCGAGATCCGGGACATCCTCAAGCATTTCCAGTGCGATGGTCCCCTGCCCCGCGATCACCATGGCATCGTCATAAGGATGCACCCATGTAAGGCCGCGTTCGCGCGCCATCGACTCTGCCTTCAACTGCGCCGCCGCGAGCGTCTCGCCTTCGAGCACAACAGTGGCGCCATGGGCCGCGGTGGCTTCGATCTTCACCAGCGGCGTCGTTACCGGCATGACGATGGTGGCCGGGATCGCCAGCCGCGCCGCGTGGTAGGCGACCGCCTGGGCGTGGTTTCCCGCCGACATGGCAATGACGCCGCAACCGCGCTCGGCTTGGGTCAGCGAATTGAGTTTGTTGAGCGCACCGCGCTCCTTGAAGGAATTGGTGACCTGAAGATTCTCATATTTGACATACACATCGGCCCCGGTCAGGGCGGACAGCCGGGGCGCCGGTAGCATCGGGGTACGCAGGACTTGGCCGGCAATGACACGGCGCGCCGCTTCAATCGCAGACAATGTGACGGTCATGGCCCCCCCCTATCGGTCCGCCAGTCCAGCACCTCCGGCACACCCCGCCCCAATGCGGACAAATCCCCGTGCCTCTTGCGCCGCAACCGATTACTCTCCATCTGGCGATGGATTCGAGGATAGCAGGGACTTCCCATGACCGACAGCGAACCACGACGGATCGGCGTGTCGATTGAGCTCAAGCCACATGCCTATGACCCCATAGCGACGCCGGAGCTGTTTGAAGGCGTGCTGGCGCGCCGGTTGATCGCCTTTGTGATCGATCTCGTCATCCTGGCGATACCGGTGGTGTTTGTCGGCGCCTTCGCGGCGGCAGCCACCATCGCCACCCTCGGGCTTGCGATGTTCTTCTTCGCCTTCCTGTCGCCGCTTTACTGGCCGCTGATCGTGATCTGGGCGCTGTTCTACTATGGCTACACTTTCGGCAGTCCGGCCTCCGCCACCATCGGCATGCGCGTCATGGACCTGGAAATGCGTACCTGGTACGGCGCGCCAGCCTATTTCGTGCTCGGCGCCGTGCACGCCATCGTGTACTGGCTTACCATCTCAATTCTGACACCGCTGATCGTGCTGGTAGGCTTTTTCAATGGCCGCAAGCGCCTGCTGCATGACATGATTGTCGGCACGGTGGTCATCAATAATCCCGCCCGCGCGCAAGTCGTGCGGGAAACCCAGGGCGCTTGACGGCGATTTTTGATTTGGGACACTGGCAGCCGTGACCCAACACTCGCGCAATACCCCGCAATTCTACCTGACCGCACCCTCGCCCTGTCCCTATCTGCCGGGGCAAGAGGAACGCAAGGTGTTTACCCATTTGGTCGGCGAGCGGGCCGCCGAACTGAACGATCTCCTGACCCATGGCGGCTTTCGCCGCAGCCAGTCGATCGCCTATCGGCCGGCCTGCGAATCCTGCCGGGCGTGCGTATCGGTGCGGGTCATCGTCGATGAATTCGCTCCGACACGCGGCATGCGACGCGTTCAGCAGCGCAACAGCGATCTGCTCGGCGATTTACGCGCCGCGGTGCCGACCTCGGAGCAATATTCCGTGTTCCGCTCCTACCTCGACATGCGCCATCGCGACGGCGGCATGGCCGATATGTCGGTGCTCGACTACGCCATGATGGTGGAAGACAGCCACGTCGAGACCCGCATGGTGGAATATCGGCGACGCGGGCCCGACAGTTCCATCAACGGCCGCGGCGCGGGGCCGCTGCTCGGCGTAGCGCTGACCGACGTGCTCTCCGACGGGCTATCGATGGTCTATTCCTATTTCGACGCCGACCACCGGAGCCGTTCGCTCGGCACCTTCATGATCCTCGATCACATCGCCCGCGCCCGCCGCATGGGACTGCCTTACGTCTATCTCGGCTATTGGGTGCAGGGCTCGCGCAAGATGGACTACAAGGGCCGCTTTCTGCCGCAGCAGCGGCTCGCCACCGATGGCTGGAAGCGCGTCGGCGGCACTGATTAGCTAGTGGTCCAATTCTAACATTCGCATCCCATTTCCGCGCGCGATTTTGCGAATGTTAGAATCAAAGGACCACTAGCAAGTATAGGCTGCTAGTGGAGTTTTGGATTTGACATTCGCATCGTATGCTCGCTGCCAGGTGGGTAGCGAATGTCAAATCTACTCCACTAGCGCGCGGCATCGCTCGAAGCGGCGGCCAATTCGCCGCGGCGGCGCTTCCAGATCAGTCCGTGGGTCGGAGCAAACAAGAACGCCAGCACGAACATCGCGGCCTGCACCAGCACGATACAGGCACCGGTCGCCCCATCGATGTGGAAACTCGCAATCGTGCCGAGCACGGCCGAAGACACCGCCACCGCCGTTGCAATCGCCATCATGCGTTCAAATCGACTGGTCAGGAGATAGGCGGTCGCGCCCGGCGCGATCAGCATGGCGATGACCAGGATGATGCCGACCGCCTTGAGCGAGGCAACGATGGTCAGCGACAGCAGCACCAGCAAACCGTAATGCAGAACCCGCACCGGCAAGCCGATCGAGCGGGCATGGTTGGGATCGAAGCAATACAGCAGGAGATCGCGGCGCTTCAGCAGCACGATCACCAGCGTTCCGCCGGCAACAATCGCGGTTTCGATCAGGTCCTGCACGGTCACGCCCAACACATTACCGAACAAAATATGCAACAGATGCTGATCGGTATCGACCTTGGTGAACATCACCAGCCCGAGCCCGAACATGCCGGAGAACACGATCCCCATTACGGTGTCCTCCTTGATGCGGCTGTTCTCCTTGAGATAGCCGGTGAACAGCGCGCAAGACAGACCGGCGATAAAAGCGCCGAATGCCAGCGGCAGGCCCAGCACATAAGCGAGAACGATCCCAGGCAGCACCGCATGCGACACCGCGTCGCCCATCAGCGACCAGCCCTTGAGCACCAGATAGCATGACAGCACCGCGCACACCGCGGCCACCAGCACCGACACCACCAGCGCGCGCTGCATAAACGGATAGGACAACGGCACCGCGACCCAGTCGATCAGCCCGCTCATGCGGCAGCCTCCGTCGCGGCCAAACGCCGCCGCCGGGCCGCGATCAGGCCATGCTTGGGAGCGAAGTAAAACGCCACGAGAAACAACAGCGTTTGCAAGGTTACGATCACCCCGCCGGTCGCACCGTCGAGAAAGTAGCTGACATAGGCGCCAACAAAGCTCGTGCTCACCCCGAGCGCGACGCTGATGATAATCAGACGGCCGAACCGGTCGGTCAGGAGATAGGCCGTGGCGCCAGGCGTCACCACCATGGCAATGACCAGGCAAGCACCGACGGTCTGCAACGCAGCCACCGTGCAGGCGCTCAATAGGGTGAAGAAAATGACCTTCAACAGCGTTGTATTGAGACCGATGCTGCGGGCATGGCTTTCATCGAAGAACGTCACCATCAGGTCCTTCCAGATCAAAGCCATGATAGCCAGCGACACGCCGGCGATGGCCGCGACCTGCACGACGTCCTCGTCGGCTATCGCAAGAATGTTGCCGAGCACGATGGTTTGGATACTGACCGCGGTCGGCCAGATCGAAGCCATCAAGAGACCCAGCGCAAACAATGTGGTGAACACCAGGCCGATCACCGCATCCTCGCGCAGCCGGGTCTGCTGCTTGACGAAATTCATGCCAAGCGACGCGAGGATACCGGCAAAAAACGCGCCGATCGCAAACGGCGCACCCAAGATGTAGGCCGCTGCGACGCCCGGCACGATGGAATGCGCGAGCGCATCGCCCATCAACGACCAGCCCTTGAGCATGAGATAGGCCGAGAGGAAGGCACAGACGCCGCCGACCAGCGCGCTCACCCACATCGCCTTCAACATGTAGTTGTAGCTGAACGGAACCAGCAGCTCGGCGACGAGCTCGGTCATCGTCAATGCCCGTCCGAGCCTTGGCGGGTCCGGTCGCCGTAGAACACCAGCGGCCGTTCGTCGTCGGTCAATACGGTGACGTGGCGGGCGTCGTCATCGTCATGCAGCGCCCGGCCGCCGAGCTTGAAGTTGCGCAGCACGCCGCCAAAGGCGCGTTCGAGATTGTCCTGCGTGAACACCTCCGCGGTCGGCCCCGCCGCCAGCACCGTCCGGTTGAGCAGCACGACCCGGTCGCAGAAATCCGGCACGCTGCCGAGATTATGGGTCGACACCAGCATCAGGTGGCCGGCGGCGCGCAATTCTCGCAATAGGCCAATGATTGCGGCTTCGGTCTTCACATCAATGCCGGTGAACGGTTCGTCCAACAGAATGATCCGGCCTTCCTGCGCCAACGAGCGGGCGAGGAACACCCGCTTCTTCTGGCCGCCGCTCAATTCCCCGATCTGGCGGTCGCGATAGGCGCTCATGCCAACCCGCTCAAGCGCTTCATCGACCTTGTAGCGGTCGGCGCGCGACGGCATGCGCAGGAAATTCATGTGCCCATAGCGCCCCATCATCACCACGGTTTCGACCAGAACGGGAAAGTTCCAATCGACGTCTTCGCTTTGCGGCACATAGGCCACGATGTTTTTCTTTAAAGCCTCGTCGACCGGAAAACCGCACAACCGCACTTCGCCGGCCGAGGGCTTCACAAACCCCATGATCGCCTTGAAAATCGTCGACTTGCCGCTGCCGTTGACGCCGACCAATGCGCAAATCGTGCCGGGATCGAGCGCGAAGGACGCGTCACGGACAGCGGTGAAGCCGTTGCTATAGGTCACGCTGAGATTGCGAATCGCGATGCTGGCGCCATATGCGGTCGATGCGGCGCGCGCTGCTTCGACGGGTGCATTCACCGACCAAATCCCTTCACGATGGTCTCGACCGTCACCTTCAAAAGATCGAGATAGGTCGGCACCGGCCCGCCCGCCGCGCTCAGCGAGTCGACATAGAGCACGCCGCCATAGCGCGCGCCGGTCTCGCGCGCGACTTGGCGCGCCGCACGATCGGAGATCGTGCTTTCGCTGAACACCACCGGAATCTTGTTCTTGCGCACGAGGTCGATCACCCGCCGGACTTGTTGTGGCGTACCCTGCTCGTCGGCATTGATCGGCCACAGATAGGCTTCGCGCAGATCATAGTCGCGCGCGAGGTAACTAAAAGCCCCTTCGCTCGTTACCAGCCACCTTTGATGCGCAGGGATTGCCGCAAGCCGCTTGCGCAAGGGCTCATCGAGCGCCTTGATCTGCGCCGAGTAAGCGGCGGCGTTCTTGCCATAGGCGCCAGCATTGGCCGGATCGTGCTTCGCCAGCGCCGCACGGATGTTCTCGACATAGATCAGCGCATTATTCGGCGACATCCAGGCATGCGGATTGGGTTTGCCGGTATAGGGCCCTTCGGTAATGCCGAGCGGCTTGATGCCGTCGGTCACCACCACGCTTGGCACGTTTTTGACGTTCTGGAGAAAGCGTTCAAACCAGCGCTCCAGATTAAAGCCGTTCCACAGCACCAGATCGGCGGCCTGTGCTCTGACGATATCGAGGGGGGTTGGCTGGTAGTCGTGGATTTCAGCGCCGGGCCGGGTGATTGAATCGACAATGGCCCGGTCGCCCGCGACGTTTTGCGCGATGTCCTGAATAACCGTGAATGTCGTGACGGCACGGAACGGTTTGCGCGTCGCGCCTTCGGCCAATACCGCCCCTGGCGCGCAAGTCATGGCCAGCACGGCCACGATCACGGCGGTAACCCAGCGCCTGAAGCTCCAAACCATTACGCCACCCTCACATCCAGCGACCGACCGGCGCACCTGCAATTAAGAACTATTCGCAATAAAATGCCAGCGATCACGGGCAGGTGTCAAGTCAGTCGCGAATAGCTCGCAATTAATACGACGGTCTCAAAGTACCGTCGCACAAAGGCCAGCGTATACAAACGCTTGAGATTGACTGGAGCGGCCCTTTCAGGCTGGCACCGGCCAGCCGTGCGCTGGCCCCATAGCTCCGCACCAGGACGGTATCGATCAACCGTTTCAGACCGCCTATGGCAGCGACGAAACGACGTCAGTCCTTTTCGGCAGCCTTGCCACTGCCCGGGAGCACGCCGAATTTGTTGTTGGTCAGGAAGCGGTCAGGCCGCACGCGGCCGGCGTCGCTGCGGCTGCCACGCCAGGCAGCCAGTTCCTTCAGCGACAGCGTAAAGTTACGACCCGCACTGTCGATCCAGGTCAGGCCGTCAGCGCCATTGAAGGTCGTGATGTCCGACAGCGAGCCATCCTTGTAGCGTTGCAGCCGCACGCCCCGGCCGCGGCCGAGCTCGGGCACCTGATCCAGCGGAAAGATCACCATTTTGCGGTTCTCGCCAATCGCGGCGACCAAATCGCCGTCAGCCACCGCAAAAGCCCGCGCCGCATCCGGCGACTTGACGTTGAGCACTTGTTTGCCCTTGCGGGTATTGCCAAGGCACTCGTCTTCCGCCACCAGGAAGCCGCGCCCTTGGGCGCTCGCTACCAGGAACTTCCGGCCACCTTGATGGCGGAACACCGCGACCAAGTCGTGGTCCTGTTCGAGATCGATAAACAGCCGTACCGGCTCCCCGTGGCCACGCCCGCCTGGCAGCTTGGCGCCATCGAGGGTGTAGAACCGGCCATTGGTCGCAAACACCAATATCTTGGAAGTGGTCTCCGCCGGAAACGCAAATTTAAGACCGTCGTCAGACTTGAACGCCACGCCCGACAGGTCAGTGACGGTGCCCTTGAGAGCCCGTATCCAGCCCTTCTCCGAAACTACGACGGTGATTGGCTCGCGCTCGACCATCGCCTCCTCGATCGCGGCCTCATCGTGCTGTGGCGCTTCGGCGAAAGTGCTGCGCCGCTTGCCCAGCGCCGTCTTCGGCCCAAACTTATCGCGGATTGTCTTGATCTCGCCGGCGACCGTCTTCCACTGATCCGTCTCGGAATTCAAAAGCTTCTTGAGCTCCGAGCGCTCAGCGCGCAGGTCTTTGTCCTCGGTCCGGATCTCCATCTCTTCGAGCTTGCGCAGGTTGCGCAACCGCATGTTCAAAATGGCGTCCGCCTGCACCTCCGAAAGCTTGAAAGTTTTCATCAACACCGGTTTGGGTTCGTCCTCGGTGCGGATAATTCTGATCACTTCGTCCAAGTTGAGATAAGCGATGAGATAGCCGCCCAACACCTCAAGCCGGTGCTCGATCTTGGCGAGCCGATGTTTCGAACGCCGAACCAGGACGTCGCGCCGATGGCCGAGCCATTCGGTCAACGCCTCCGCCAGGCTGATGACCTTGGGGATGCGCCCCTTCACCAGCACATTCATGTTGAGCGATATGCGGCTCTCAAGCTCGCTCAGCCGGAACAACGATTCCATAACCAGCGCCGGATCGGCCGTGCGCGAGCGCGGCTCGATCACCAAGCGGATGTCCTCGGCCGACTCGTCGCGAACGTCCGCAACCAACGGCAGCTTGCGTTCGTTGAGCAGGTCCGCGAGTTTCTCGACCAGCCGCCCCTTCTGCACCATCCACGGAACTTCAGTGATCACGATTAGATAGGTGCCGCGGCCGGTGTCTTCCTTGTGCCAACGCGCCCGCACCCGGAACGATCCGCGGCCGGTGGCATAAGCCTCGGCGATCGCTTCTCGATCGTCGACGATGATGCCGCCAGTGGGGAAATCCGGACCCTGAACATATTTGAGCAGCGTCTTGGAACGCGCATTGGGATTGTCGATCAGGAACAGCGCGGCATCGCATAGCTCGGCGGTGTTATGCGGCGGGATGGCGGTCGCCATACCGACCGCGATGCCTTGCGAGCCGTTCGCGAGCAGATTTGGAAACGCGCCCGGCAGCACCACCGGCTCACTTTCCGAGCCGTCATAGGTCGGCCGAAAATCGATCGCATCTTCGTCGATGCCGTCGATCAGAAGCCACGCTACCTCGGTGAGCCGCGCTTCGGTGTAGCGCATGGCGGCGGGATTGTCTCCGTCGACGTTGCCGAAATTACCCTGCCCGTCGACCAGCGGATAGCGCTGCGCAAAATCCTGCGCCAACCGCACCAGCGCGTCGTATACCGACTGGTCACCATGCGGATGGAACTTGCCGATGACATCGCCGACCACGCGCGCGCATTTCTTAAAGGCAGCTTCGGGATCGAGCCGCAATTGTTGCATCGCATATAGCAACCGCCGGTGGACCGGTTTCAGCCCATCGCGCGCATCCGGCAATGCGCGATGCATGATGGTCGACAGCGCATAGGCGAGATAGCGCTCCTCCAGCGCATCGCGCAGCGCGATTTCTTCGACCGGCCCGGCGGAGGGAATCA
This sequence comes from Xanthobacteraceae bacterium, assembly GCA_022841625.1. Lineage (GTDB taxonomy): Bacteria > Pseudomonadota > Alphaproteobacteria > Rhizobiales > Xanthobacteraceae > VAZQ01. The sequence continues at coordinate 159,604 of JALHRD010000003.1, read as the reverse complement.
GTTCTTTACCCATGCAGTTTGCCTACTGCGGCAAAACGCCCGGAACAAGCCTTAGGCGGACGAGGCCAGCGGCGCCACCGAGGGAAAACAACCGCTTTTCGGCTGTTGCCACTGCTGGCGCGCAATGCCGCCGCCCTCCCGCCATGGTGGTGAACCGCGGCTAAATGCGTCGGACATCAAGGCGATAGGTTCGATGGCTTAGGTTTTGCGTCACGGGGCGATCCATGACCCGGATTCCATGACTTGTTCCATGACTTGGACTCGCAAGGAGGTACGAAAAAATGCGCAAGCTCTTTCTAAGCCTGACGGCTGTAGCGGTGACCCTGGTTGCCGCTACAGCGATACCGACCAGCGCCAGCGCCGTCGCCAGCGCGCCTTCGGCCATGCGACCCGCCGTCGCCGACGCTAGCATTATCGACAATGTGCGATGGGTCTGGCGCTGCCACCATCATTGGCGCAGCAGCCACAGCCATTGTGGCTGGGCGTGGCAGCCCGACTACTACCACCATCCACGGCCTCATTGGCATCACCACCATCGGCATCACCATCACCACCATCGGCATCACCACCATGGACATCACCACCATGGACATCACCACCATCGGCATCACCACCATCACAGACACCACCGATGAACCGCGACTGAATGCGCCAGACATCAAACCGAAAGGATCGACGGCGCATGTTACCAGCATGGGGCGATTGACCACGTGAACGCGCAAGGAGACACCCAAATGCGTAAACTATTCTTGAGCATTGCGACGGTTGCCGCGGTGCTGCTGACCGGCGCGTTGGCCGATCGTGCCAACGCGATCACTCTCGGTACACCGGCGCAGTTGCTGGGCGCGGCCGAAGAAATGACAACAGTTGATCAGGTCCACTGCCGCCCGGGCTGGCGCCATCATGCCCCGACCCGCTGGCGCCATGCCAACGGTTGTCTGCGTGCCCGTGTGGTTCACCCACATCGGCACCGTCATTACCATCGTCACTGACCACACTTGCACCGTCGCCAAGCCAATAAGCGTCGGAGCATGTCATAACCGGCGGGCCTTCCTTACGGGAGGTCCGCCGAAATCTTTCATCGCGTGACCGACAGAGTCACTCGGTCGGCGCGCGTGCTATCAGCGTAGCAATGAAACTGTCGCGCGCCTCGGCGAATCCAGCGCCGCGCGGTTCCAGCACCCGCCGCAACAGGAAATAGCCGGTCAAAGCAAATCCGTCGGCGATGTCGCGCATCGACGGGTCGGCCGCGTCCTCTTCGGTGAGAAACGGCGGCAGCCGGAGCAACCGATCCCGCCACGGCTCGCCCGCGGTCCGCGATACCGCCCGCCCCGACTTCGGCGAAACATAGATCAACTCTTCCCGCGCGCCGGTTAGCGCACAGCAATCGAGTTCGAGGCCAAAGCCAAGTTCCGTCAGCAGGTGTAGCTCAAACTGCGCCGTGAGTGCGCCCACGATCGCAACGTCACTCATATGATCCAGGATTGCCTCCACCATCGGCACAATGGCCGGATGAGGATCGCGCTCCGGCAATAGGCGACACAGCGCGGCAAGATGCGTGACCCCATAAACGGCATGGGACTGTGTCAACATTGCACCGACGCGTAGATTGAGGCCCTCGATGACGAATTGTCCGAGATGCTGGTCGAGCCGCGCACGCCAGACCGCATTGACCAGATTGCCGGCTTGTAGCACCGGCCGAAGCATGCGCCCCGCGCCACCGCGGACCAACCCAAGATGCCGACCATGCTCCCGCGTCATCAGTTCGAGGATGCTGCTCGTCTCCCCGTGACGCTTGACCCCGAGAACGATGCCTTCATCGGTCCATTGCATCGCAGTCGCTATTCTCTTGCGGCCTATTCTCTTGGAAACTCGAGCCCCATTTCGCGGTACCGTGCCGGATCGTCGCCCCAACCGGCACGCACTTTAACGAACAGAAACAAGTGCACGGGATGCTCGACTGCCAGCGCGATTTCACGCCGCGCCTCGGCGCCGATCGCCTTGATTGTCGCGCCGCCCTTGCCAATCACGATCTTGCGCTGGCTATCGCGCTCAACATAGATCGTCTGCTCGATTCGCACCGCACCGCCGCGCAATTCTTTCCAAACCTCGGTTTCTACCGTCGACTGATACGGCAGTTCCTGATGCAACCGCTCATAAAGCTTTTCCCGGGTAATTTCAGCCGCAAGCTGACGCATCGGCGCGACGCTGACCTGATCCTCAGGATAGTGCCAAGGCCCTTCCGGCACCCGCCCCGCCAGCCAGCACCGCAAATCCGCAACGCCGTCGCCACTGAGCGCCGAGATCATAAACGTCGCCTGCCATGCAGCGCGCTTACTCAGTTCATCCGTCAAATGCAGCAGCGAGAGCTTGTCCACCAGATCGATCTTGTTGAGGATCAGAACACAAGGGCGTTTCACGTCCCCAAGCCGCGCAACAATGGCGCCAGCCTCCTCATCGATCCCGCGTTTGGCGTCGACCAGCACTCCGACGATATCGGCGTCGTGCGCACCCGCCCAGGCGCCGGTGACCATGGCACGATCGAGCCGGCGCTTCGGCGCAAAGATGCCGGGGGTGTCTACAAAAATCAGTTGTGCCCGGCCTTCCATCGCGATGCCGCGCACCAGCGCGCGTGTGGTTTGCACCTTGTGCGACACAATTGCGACCTTGGTGCCGACCAGCGCATTGAGCAGCGTCGATTTACCGACATTGGGCGCGCCAATGAGCGCGACAAAACCACAGCGTTTACCCGGCTCAACCATCGAAGCGTTCCGCCTTGACGCCTTCGCGGGTCAGCATAACGGCTGCGGCAGCTTGCTCGGCGGCGCGCTTGGAGCGCCCCATGCCTTCAGCCGGCGGGCGACTTGGCAATTCCACCGTCACCAGGAATTCCGGACTGTGAGCCGGGCCCTTGCGTTCGATCTCACGGTAAGCCGGCGTTGGCAGGCCGCGCGCCTGCGCCCACTCCTGAAGAATGGTCTTGGCATCGCGCAACGGCCGCGCCGGCGTTCGCATGCGCTGCTCCCAGAGCCGCCCGATCATGTCGGAGGCCGCACCGTAACCACCGTCGATGAACACCGCACCAATCAATGCTTCGCAAACGTCGGCCAAGATGGCGGTTCGGTTGCGGCCGCCAGCGTTGCTTTCCGATGCGCCGAGCCTGATGGCAGCGCCAAGCTCGATCGCGCGCGCAACGTCGGCGCATGCCTCCTTGCGAACGAGATCGGCCAGCCGGCGCGACATCTCGCCTTCGTCGGCCTTCGGAAACGCGCGGTACAGCATGTCGGAAATGACCAAGCCGAGCACATGGTCACCGAGAAACTCAAGCCGCTGATAGCTGCCGGAACGATTGCGCTGACCAGTGAGCGCAGAGATATGGGTCAGCGCTTGCTCAAGCAGCGCGCCGTCCTTGAACTGGTAGCCGATGCGCTCTTCAAAGGCCGCCGGCGGCGTCTTGCGCCGGCGGCGCTTCGGCTTTGCCTCGGGTGCCGTTACGACATCGACTGGGTCTTCTGCGGTCGAGCTGGCTACTGGCGAAGAATTCGCGGCGCGCTTTGATTTTTTCTTGCCGCTCATCGCACCAACGAGAACAGCCGACCCCAACGCACGGACCACGGCCAACGCCACAATTCCCAGGCGCGCTCACCCTCATGAATCGAGAAGAAAATCAGCTGGGCCTTGCCGACAATGTTCTGAAACGGAACATAGCCGACTTGATTGAGAAAGCGACTATCCGTGGAGTTGTCGCGATTATCGCCCATCATGAAGTAGTGATCCGGCGGCACTACAAAGATCGGGGTGTCGTCCTGAAAGCCATTGTCCATAAGATCGAGCGTTGTATAGCTGACACCGCTCGGCAGCGTCTCCCGCCAGCGTTTGACGCGTATGGTTCGGCCTTCCTCATTTTCGATGAAGTCCTCAACGCGCTCGCGCTTGACCGGCGCGCCATTGATGTGCAGCAGGCCGCTGATCATCTGAATGCGGTCGCCCGGTAATCCAATGACGCGTTTGATGTAGTCGGTGGCATCGTCGCGCGGCAGCCGGAACACCACGACATCGCCGCGCTCCGGATTGCCGGACCAGATCCGGCCGGAGAACAGCGATGGCGAGAACGGGATCGAATAACGGCTGTAGCCGTAGGTGTATTTCGAGACGAACAGATAGTCGCCAACCAGCAAGGTCTCCTTCATCGAGCCGGACGGGATATTGAACGGCTGGAACAGGAGCGTGCGAATGATGAGCGCTATGATCAGCGCATGAAAGATTACGCGCGCGGTCTCGGCGAGGCCACCCTCTTTTCGCTTTGCGCCTGTCGTCACGCTCATTTCTTTCTCATTTTATCGCTGTTGCGCGCGTCCCCGGAAGCTTCTAGCCCCTGATAGGGCGGGGCGCAATCAAGGCTTGTGAAATTCGACTCCGCGCGCGATAGCACTATTTTCCTTTTATTATCAGCCAGTTAAAAGGTCTTTCGCGGTCGCGTAAGCGCAATGTGCAAGGCCGTCCAGCCGGCAGCATCACGACGCCGTCGGGAGCGCCGAAATGATAACCAGCGCCTGCGCCATTGGACCTTCGTCGGTAATCGTAAGGTCAATGCGCACCTCATGACCAGGCGGCGTGATGGCGCGTAACCGCTCCAGTGCGCCACCTGTGAGTTTCATGGTCGGCTGGCCCGACGGCAAATTGACCACACCAAGGTCCCGCCAGAACACGCCTCTGCGAAAGCCCGTGCCGAGCGCCTTGGCGCAGGCCTCCTTGGCGGCAAAGCGCTTGGCATAAGTCTCAACCCGGCTCACACGGCGGTCCGCCTTGGCCCGCTCGACCTCGGTGAAAATCCGTAAAATGAAGCGGTCGCCATGGCGCGCAATAACGCGCTCGATGCGGCGCACGTCGACAAGGTCGGAACCGACACCAAGGATCATTGCGTTACCATCGCCCGGCCGCGGTCCATGGCCGCGCGCATCTCCCGCACGGTATGTCTGAGCCCGTCATAAACCGCCGCTCCGACCAGAAAATGCCCGATGTTCAGCTCCACGATGTCCGGCAGCGCCGCGATTATTTCCGCGCTTGTGTAATCGAGTCCGTGTCCGGCATGAACTTCAAGGCCGAGTCGCCGCGCGAGCCGCGCACCCTCCTGTATTCGCTTCCACTCCGCTTGCGCGGCCACGCCACCCGCGGCGAGCGCATCACACCACGCGCCGGTATGGATTTCGATCACCGGCGCGCCAACCGCCACGGCGGCCTCGATCTGATGGGGATCGGCCACGATAAACAATGAAACCCGGATACCCGCGTCACGAAGCCGGGCCACCGCCGGCGCCAGTTGGTCGCGCGATTCGGCCGCATCAAGCCCACCTTCGGTGGTGCGCTCGGTGCGCCGTTCCGGCACCAGACAGACAGCATGCGGCTTGGTTTTAACGGCGATTGCGACCATCTCGTCGGTGATCGCCATTTCGAAATTGAGCGGCTTGCCGATCTCCGCCTTCAGGCGCGCAATGTCATCGTCCATGATATGCCGGCGGTCCTCGCGCAAATGAGCGGTAATCCCATCGGCGCCAGCCTCAATCGCAAGCTTTGCCGCCCGCACGGGATCGGGATGGCGACCACCGCGCGCATTGCGAATGGTCGCAACATGATCGACATTGACGCCAAGGCGGAGATGAGAAGACATTGGCCTGACCGCGCCCTAATGCTTCGCTGTCGAGTCACCCGGCTCAACCACGCCGCTTTTCTCCAAGTACAATTGACCGAGCACGGCGATCACGTCGGCCAGCAGCGTGGCGCGGTCGGAATCCGGCGCCATCAGGATCAGGTCCACAAGACTCTCCGCCATCCGCGCAGCCAATTCGGATGCGTCGCCATCGGCGCGATCCGCGTATTTTGCGACCAATTCATTAATGTCACAATGAAGACAGTCCGACATGAGATTTCCTCAAGGGTTTTATTCCCTGCCGGCGTCACTAGCCGAACGACCATCATTCGGCATGACGCCCACCAACTGCATTGCCCGGAATAGCGTCACGCGTTCACACGCTCGGCGGCCGCCACCACCGGTTTGGCGCGCAACTGCGCAATAATGGACGTCAGGTGCTTGAGGTCATAGACCTCCAAATCGATGGTCACCGAGGTGAAATCGGGCGCCTGCCGCTCCATACGGATGTTGTCGATATTGCCGTCGTGATCGGCGATCACCTGCGCGACCTGCGCCAGGCTGCCGGGTTCGTTGACGGTCTTGATCAGGATGCGGGCGGGGAAACGCTGTGGCGCGCGTTCGTCCATATCCCAGCGCAGGTCAATCCAGCGCTCCGGCGCTTCCTCGAAGTCACGCAACGCGGAAGACTGGATCGGATAGATGGTGATCGCCTCGCCCGGCGTCAGAATCCCGACAATCCGATCGCCCGGCACCGCGCCGCCGTTGGGCGCAAATCGCACCGGCAAATCGCTGTTGATGCCCCGGATCGGAATCGCGCCCGTTTCACCACCCGGCGCCTGATATTTAACGCCCCGTGTGCGCTTGAACCGGAACCAGCCGCCGTCAAGCTTCTGCTGCTGCTTAATGGCAGCCGCGCGTTCCTCCTTGTAGTCGGGATACATCGCACGCGCCACGTCCGCCGCCCGCATCTCGCCGCGACCAACCGCAGAGAACACATCGTCAAGCGACGCGCGCGCCAGACGCGGCAGCGCGCCCTGAAGCTGATCGTCCGAATAGATGACTTTCGCGCGCTGGCACAACCGCTCGACAATGCGGCGGCCGAGCCCGGCATATTGCGTGCGTACCGCGACACGGGTTGCACGTCGAATGGCCGCGCGCGCCTTGCCGGTCTTGACCAAAGATTCCCAAACCGCCGGCGGAGCGGCTTGTACCTTGGAGGTTAGTATCTCGACTTCGTCGCCATTTGCGAGCTCCGACATCAAGGGCGCGATCTTGCCATTGATCTTGGCGCCGATCGCGGTGTTGCCAACGTCGGTATGCACCGCATAGGCGAAATCAATGACATTGGCCGAACGCGGCATCGCAATCAGCTTGCCCTTCGGGGTGAAACAAAACACCTGATCGTGGAACAGTTCGAGCTTGGTATGCTCAAGGAACTCTTCCGGATTGGAACCCTCCGCCAGGAGTTCGATGGTTCGCCGCAGCCAGGCATAGGCGCTCGACTCCCGCGACAACATCTCGGTTGGAGAACCGGCGTCATCCTTGTATAGCGCGTGCGCCGCAATGCCATATTCCGCGATGTCGTGCATGTCGGCGGTGCGAATTTGCAGCTCGGCGCGTTGCTGGCCCGGCCCGATCACCGTGGTATGGATCGAACGGTAGTCGTTCTGCTTGGGCGTCGAGATGTAATCCTTGAAGCGGGACGGCACCATCGGCCATGTGGTGTGGACGATCCCAAGCGCCTGGTAGCACTCCGCCGCCGTCTTCACGATCACGCGAAAACCGACAATGTCGGAAAGCTGCTCAAAGCCGACCGACTTGCGTTCCATCTTGCGCCAGATCGAATAGGCGCGCTTACGGCGCCCTGAAACATCCGCCGCGATCCCACGGTCGGCGAGCTTGCGCGTCAATTGCTGCTCGATCTCTCCGACGAGGCCAAGGTTGCGTCCCTCCAAAGCATCCAGTCGTTCACTGACCACAGCATAAGCGTCGGGATTGAGTTCGCGAAACGCCAGGTCCTCAAGCTCTTCACGCAATTCATGCATGCCCATGCGCCCGGCGAGCGGCGCATAGATGTCGATGGTCTCCTCGGCGATGCGCCGCCGGGCCTCCGGCGGCATGTGGCTGAGCGTGCGCATATTGTGAAGGCGGTCGGCGAGTTTGACCAGCAAGACGCGCACGTCATCGGCGATCGCCAGCAGGAGCTTGCGCAGATTCTCTGCCTGCTTGGCCTCCTTGGTGACGAGGTCGAGCTTCGCGAGCTTGGTCAGCCCCTCGACCAATCCACCGATATCCTCGCCAAACAGCTGGTCAATTTCGGCACGGGTTGTGTGGGTATCCTCGATGGTGTCGTGCAACAAGGCTGCCGCGATGGTTGCGTCGTCCAACTTCAGGTCGGTAAGGATCGCCGCAACTTCGAGCGGATGGGAGAAGTACGGGTCACCGGAAGCCCGCCTTTGCTCACCATGGGCCTTCATGGCGTAGACATAGGCGCGGTTCAGCAGTGGCTCATTGGTGTTGGGGTTATAGCGGCGCACCCGATCAATCAGATCGTATTGCCGCATCATCCGCGCCCGCGGCGGTCGCTCGGGCCTTGCAGTCTTTTCAATGACTTGCGGACTGGCCTGATGGGCGCGCTCACCCGAGGCCCGTAGTCGGACCGGATCTTGCCGCGGAGGCAGCTGGCTCGAAGAGCGGGCCATTGATAGACAATCCCAAAGTACCGGCGATCATGATCGCGGCCTCAACCCTAGGATATCATCATGATTCCCGCACGCCACAAGTCGTGGCTGGCCTCGTTTGGCGGCCCAATAGGGTTCTGGAGCAAGCCCCAACGGCCCAGCAGCCGCCGGCGGCAGGGCTTATTCGTCTTCCTCGGGCTGTTCCTCCGGGGGAGCAAGCCCTTCGAGACCCTTCAGCAACTCTTCCTCGGTCATCCGATCCACCGTTACTTCGGTGTCGTCCGCGTCGACCGTGCTCGACGGGGTGCCGATCAGTGGAACCGTGGAAGGCTCCGGCTCGTCGACCTCGACGTATTTCTGGAGGGAATGAACCAACTCCTCGCGAAGATCGTCCGGCGAAACCGTCAGGTCGGCGATCTCACGCAGCGCCACAACCGGGTTCTTGTCGTTATCGCGCTCAACCGTAATCGGCGCGCCGGACGAAACCATCCGCGCGCGGTGACTGGCGAGCAGCACAAGGTCAAACCGGTTCTCAACTTTGTCGATGCAGTCTTCGACGGTAACGCGCGCCATCTGGCTGCTCCTGCAATGGAATTGAGGTATAAATGATGAGGTTAGGTATCCGCCCAGGCCATTAAGTGCAAGCCAAATCTTGGCCCCACGACCTCTTGAACTAAAGGTTAGCATTTTTGCCTTGGCGGGCCGGGCCGTCCTCTGTTAGGCAAGGCGCGGGGACCGGCATGTGGGCATTTTTCTCGACCGCATGGCGTATGTGACCAAAGTGCGCGGCCATGATTTCGCCGCAAGCGGTCATTGGCTCCCGTTAACGTCGATTCGGCATTTCTATCCCTGCCGCAAGTTAACGGCAGGACGGTCAAATCGACCCCGATAATTGATTGCATGAGCGAAAGAAAAATGGCCGCGCATCCGGAACGCCTGGGTACCACCAACGAAAAAATCGCGCTTTTTATCGACGGCGCCAATTTATACGCCACCGCCAAATCGCTGGGATTCGATATCGATTATAAGCGCCTGCTGCGCGAATTTCACTCCCGCGGCAACCTCTTGCGCGCGTTTTACTACACCGCGGTAATTGAGGATCAGGAATATTCCTCGATCCGACCATTGATCGACTGGCTCGACTACAACGGCTACACCGTCGTGACCAAGCCAACGAAGGAATTCGTCGATCAGACCGGTCGCCGCAAAGTCAAAGGCAACATGGACATCGAATTGGCGGTCAACGCCATGGAACTGGCCAACCATATCGATCACATGGTGCTGTTTTCAGGCGATGGCGATTTTCGCTCCCTGGTTGAAGCCGTGCAGCGCCGCGGCGTGCGGGTTACGGTGATTTCAACGATCTCGACCCAGCCACCGATGATTGCCGACGAGCTTCGCCGGCAGGCCGATGTTTTTACGGATATCATTGAACTGCAGTCAAAGATTGGGCGCGATCCATCCGAGCGGCCGCAGCGTGAACCCCGCGAATCACGTGAACCGCGTCACACGCCACAATTCCTGCAGCGCAGCACCGCGCCGCCGCGAGTCGGCGCTGCCGACGACGACTTCGAGGATTGATCGAACGCGCGAGGCTTCAATGTCCGGCGCGTCATCAACGCCCAGTCGCGATTGCCCGCTCTGCCCCCGCTTGCAGGGATTCCGCAATACCTTGCGGGACCAGCATCCGGACTGGTTCAACGCGCCCGTGCCGTCGTTTGGATCGCCGTCCGCGCGGCTGCTCATTGTCGGACTGGCGCCAGGCATGCAGGGCGCCAATCGCACCGGCCGGCCATTCACCGGCGATTTTGCCGGCGACCTGCTTTATAAAACGCTGAGCCAGTTCGGTTTCGCCCGCGGTTCCTACCAGGCCCGCACCGACGATGGACTAACCTTGGTCGATGCGCGCATTGCGAATGCCGTGGGTTGCGTCCCGCCGGAGAACAAGCCTACCGGCGCTGAGATCGCGACTTGCCGCCCGTTCCTCAATGCCGCGATTGCCGAGATGCCCAACTTGCGCGCCATCGTTGCGCTCGGCCGCATTGCCCATGACAGCACTGTGACGACGCTTGGTGCAAAGCGCGCGGCGGCGCCGTTCGGCCACGGCCATAAGGCTGAGATCGGCTCGATCACGCTGTTCAGCAGCTATCACTGCTCGCGCTACAACACCAACACCGGCGTATTGACGCCACAGATGTTCCGCGATGTCTTCAGCGCGGTTCGTGCATATCTCGATGCTGCCTGATGCCAATCCGCGATCCGCGGCATGAGGTCATGCGCGCAGCCAAGTGATGACCTCCTCGGCGCTCTTGTCCGGCGGAAACACCGGATAGAACACTTTGATCATGACGCCGTCGTCGATCACAAACACCATGCGCTTGAGTAGCGTCATGCCGGCAACCGCGAAGGTCGGCAATTTCAGCGCCCGCGTCAGCGTAAAATTGGCATCGGACAAAACTGGAAATGGCAGATGCAGGCGCTCGACCGCCTCACGCTGGTAGTCGCTGTCCTGCGTCGACAATCCGAACACCTGCGCCACTCCCAACTGCTTAAGTTCGGCGAAATGGTCGCGGAACGAGCATGATTGCGGGGTGCAGCCGCGCGCGCCGGGAATCGCATCCCAGCCGTCGGGCAAATTGACGCCGGGACGGCCGGTCCGGGGGTAGACATAGACTACGGTGCGCCCGCGCAATGCAGCGAGATCAACGATCGATCCATCGGTAGCCGCAAGCGGCAGCGCCGGCAACTTCATTCCGGCAAGGTGCCGCGTCGCCCCGTCATCCTGCGGCGCCGGAATGTCCGGCGGTAATACGGTCGGATCGTGTAGGGTTGCCATCGCTGTCCTCCGCTTTTGGGCTATATGCCCCGTTTCCGAAGCTCCTAACCGAAATTGCCGCCGGCAGTGAGAAACTTTAGATCGGCGGCGCTAGCCCTTGCTTCGCAACAACCGACTGCGTTCCCGTTCCCAGGAGCGCTTGCGATCGGTCTCGCGCTTGTCGTGCAGCTTCTTGCCGCGCGCAATGGCGATCTCAAGTTTCGCCCGCCCCTTCTCATTGAAATAGAGCTTGAGTGGCACGATGGTCATGCCTTCGCGATCGACCGCGCCCGCGAGCTTCTCGATCTGGCGCTTGTGCAACAGCAGCTTGCGCGGCCGCTTCGGGGCGTGGTTGAAGCGCCCGCCCTGCAAATATTCTGGGATGTTCGCATTGATGAGCCAGAACTCGCCGCTGCGGGCATCGGCATAGGATTCGGCGATTGTCGCCTTGCCTTGGCGCAGCGCCTTGACCTCGGTGCCGGTCAACGCAATGCCCGCCTCGACAGTCTCGCCAATCTCATAATTGTAGCGCGCCCGGCGGTTGTCGGCGACGACTTTGAGTTTGCGATCCGGTTTCGCCGCCATATCCGCTTAGTGTCCCGATTCCGAAGTTCGTATCATTTCGCGGCGGCCTCGTTTACGAACTTCGGAATCGAAGGACACTAGTGGTCCAATTCTAACATTCGCATCCCATTTCCGCGAGCGATTTTGCGAATGTTAGAATCAAAGGACCACTAGCAAGTATAGGCTGTTAGTGGAGTTTTGGATTTGACATTCGCATCGCGTGCTCGCTGCCAGGTGGGTAGCGAATGTCAAATCCACTCCACTAGCAACTCATTGAGTCTAGTGTGGCTTTGGTTCAGAAGTCCGCTATTCGGACTCGCCGCGAGAATGGTGCGGACTTCTGAACCGCCACACTAGAGCAACCTCACCGGCTCTGCGACTTCAGCGTATCGCGGATCTGGGTCAGCAGTTCGACCTCCGGCGATGGCTTAGCGGGCGCCGGCGGGGCTTCCTCCGCCTTCTTTTGCATCCGCGTAATCGCCCGGATCACCAGGAACAGGACAAACGCGATAATCACAAAGTTGATGACAATGGTCGCAAAATTGCCCCAGGCCAACACCGCGCCCTGCTTTCTCGCCTCCACCAAGCTATCGGCCGTGACCTTGGATGACAGCTTGACGAAATAGTTCGAGAAATCGACGCCGCCGGTCACCGCGCCGATGATCGGCATGATGATGTCGGCGACCAGCGACGAGACGATGGCGCCAAACGCCGCGCCGATGATGACGCCGACCGCGAGATCGACCACATTGCCCCGCATCGCGAATTTCTTGAAATCGTCCAACATTGTTATCCCCCTTTTTTCGACTGACACGCTCTCGGCGGAATCCCGCCCTTGACCGCAACGTTAATTGATCAGCCCGGCATGCACCATGGCATCATGCACCGCGGCTTTGGTCTTGTCGGCAACGGTAACCAGCGGCAGGCGGACACCGTCCGAACATCGCCCCAGCAACGACAGGGCATATTTGGCGGGCGACGGATTGGTTTCGACAAACAATGCGTTATGCAACGGCATCAACTTGTCCTGAATTTGCAACGCTGCGGAATAGTCGCCGCGCAAGCACGCGACTTGGAAATCAGCGCACAACCGCGGCGCCACATTCGATGTCACCGAAATGCAGCCGTGGCCGCCATGCGCCATGAAACCGAGCGCGGTCGCGTCTTCGCCCGAAAGCTGGTTGAACTCCACGCCCATGGCGGCGCGCTGCTGCGAGACCCGCACCATGTTGGCGGTCGCGTCTTTGACGCCGGCGATATTCTTCAGCTCGAACAGCCGCGTCATGGTCTCGACCGACATGTCGACCACCGAGCGCGCGGGAATGTTATAAATGATGATCGGTATGCCGATGGCATCATTGATCGCCTTGAAGTGACTGTAGAGTCCGTCCTGGGTCGGCTTGTTGTAATAAGGCGTCACAATCAGGACCGCGCTCGCGCCGGCCTTTTCGGCATGCCGCGACAGTTCAATCGCCTCCGCGGTCGAATTCGACCCCGCGCCCGCGACCACAGGAACCCGGCCCTTGGCCTGATCGACACACCATTCCACCACCCGCTTATGTTCGTCGTGATCGAGCGTCGGACTTTCGCCGGTGGTACCAACCGGCACCAACCCATTGGTGCCCTCAGCGATCTGCCAATCCACCAGCCCACGGAAACCGGCCTCATCGAGCCCGCCGTTCTTGAACGGGGTGACCAGCGCCGTAAACGATCCTCGAAAGCGCGTCTTGGCGGTCATAAACGGATCCTCTGGCCAGTGCCCCGTTTCCGAAACTCGTGAACCATTATAGTAATTACCAGCATGAACTTCGAAAACCAAAGGGCGCTAACAACTCTCTGAATCTAATGCCATTTTTCGACTTTAGGTTCCGCAGCAGGAACTTCAAATCGGCGGCATTAGCCCCTGCCCCGCGGATACCCCCGGGGTAGGTCCGCCGCTCGGTCGATCATCGGCCTCGGCCCCCTTGATAAACCCTCGGCTGCGACAACGAAAGCCGGTGAGAACCGTCGTCCCGCCCCGCTTTCGCCGCGGTCGAGGCTATGGTCGTGGCCTCGGCGGATTAGTGCTTTATCAATCTTATCAATCGAAGACACTCAGCGGTAGCGCGACCTTCGCCGCGTTGCGGGGAGAATAGGGACTTTGACCAGAGGACCGCTGATAGCCCTGCTAATTGCCGGCATTGCAGCAATTGGACTGCAAGCGACCGCTGACGCGCAGTCCGACAACCCGGCCGCCAAGGCCAAAGCAGGCGCAGCCGCCAAGGATGCGGTCAAGGATGCCGCCAAGAACGCAGCTAAGGACGCAGCTAAGGACAAGGCGAACAAAGACAAAGCCAGCAAGAGCAAGAAGGACACCAAGGCCAAATCCGAAGCGAAAAAGCCTGAGGCAAAAAAGTCCAAGGAGAAAAAGCTCGAATCCGCCAAAAAGGACAACAAGAAGGGGAAAGCCACCGCATCCAACAAGCCCGCCGCAGCGACCGAGGCGCAGCCGGCGCCGGCGGGAATATCCGCAACTGACATTGCCGCCGTCAAACAAGCGATCGAACATGCCCGGGCCGGCCGCGCCAGCCAGGCCACCGGCATTCAGCAGAACATCCAGGATCCGGTCGCGCGCAAGCTGGTCGAGTGGGCGATTCTGCGCAGCGACAACAATGGCGTCAGCTCTTCGCGCTACCTTGCCTTCATTGGTGCCAATCCGACTTGGCCGAGCGTCGGCATGCTGCGCCGGCGCGCCGAAGCGATGATGTGGACCGAACAACCGGACCATGGCCAAATCCGCGCCTATTTTGCCAAGCAGGCGCCGCTTTCGGCCAGAGGCCAGTTCACACTGGCGCGCGCGCTCCTCGCGCAGGGCGATCGCGCCGGCGCGCAAACGCTGCTGCGCGACGCCTGGCGCCATGAATCGCTGGGGGCTGATGTCGAGGCGCGGGCGATCGAGACTTTCGGCGGGCTACTCACGGCCGATGACCACAAAGCGCGCATGGACATGCGGCTTTATGCGGAGGATGCCGATGGCGCGCTACGCAGCGCCAGTCGCGCCGGCGGCAACGCACCGGCGATCGCCAAGGCGCGCATCGCGGTGTTCAAGAAGGCCGGCAATGCCAAGGCTGCGCTCGACGCCGTGCCAACCGCGGCGCGGCGCGATCTCGGCTACACCTTCAGTCTGGCGCAATGGCTGCGGCGCGCCGACCGACCCGCCGAAGCCGGCGATCTGATCCTCTCGGCGCCGCGCGACCCTTCACAGGCGATCGATACCGATCAATGGTGGATCGAACGCCGGCTTTCGGCGCGCAAGATGCTGGACCTGGGCGAGCCAGCCAAAGCCTACCGCATCGCCCGCGACGCAACGCCGCCGAAGCGCGAGAACTACCGCGCCGAACATCAATTCACCGCCGGCTGGATTGCGCTGCGTTTCCTCAACGACCCCGCGACCGCGCTCACGCATTTCGCCCGCATCCCCGACGGCACCAATCACACAATCACGCTCGCCCGCGCGCATTATTGGCAAGGCCGCGCGCACGAGGCGCAGGGCCGCAATGCCGAGGCGCGCACGCACTATCAAGCGGCGGCGCAGCATCCGACCGCCTATTACGGCCAGCTTGCCGGCGCGCGGCTCGGCCTGCGCAACATTGCGCTGCGTTCGCCGCCGCCGCGGCGCGCTTCGCATGAACTTGTGCGCGCGATCGAACTGCTCTACGCCGTCGGACAGCGGGATATGGTCGCTGGCGCTGCCGCCGATCTCGGCGACCGCTCCAACGACGCCGCGGCGCTTGCCGCCATCGGCGAAGTCGCCACCCGCAATGGCGATGCGCGTGCAGCTTTGCTGCTCGGCAAGGCCGCGCTCGGGCGCGGACTGCCGCTCGAGCAATATGCTTTTCCGACCATCGGCATGCCGAGCTACAGTGCGATCGGCCCGGCGGTGGAGAAGCCCCTGGTCTATGCCATTGCCCGGCAGGAAAGCACGTTCGATCAGCGAACGATCTCCACCGCCCGCGCCATGGGACTGATGCAAGTAACACCGGCGGCGGGCCGCTATGTCGCCAAGAAGTTCAATGTCGCCTTCAACGAAAGCAAGCTCCTGTCCGATCCGGTCTATAATGTGCAGCTCGGCGCCGCCGAACTCGGCGACCTGCTGGCGGATTTCCGCGGCTCTTATGTGCTCGCCTTTGTGGGCTACAATGCCGGCCGCGGCCGGATTCGCGATTGGGTGGAGCGTTACGGCGATCCGCGCGACCCCAAAGTCGATCCGGTCGATTGGGTCGAGCGGATTCCATTTTCGGAAACCCGCAACTACGTCCAGCGGGTGATGGAGAACATGCAGGTCTACCGCATTCGCTTCGGCGGCGGCGATAGCCTGATGATCGAAGCCGATCTGCGGCGTGGTGGCGGTGCGAATTGAACGACGCAGTTAATCGAATTCCAATGAATTGGATTCTGGTTGCAAGCCGCTTGCTCTGTCACCCTCCCCTGGAGGGGGAGGGTCGCGAGCGAAGCGAGCGGGGTGGGGTGAATCAAGCCGCATCACGGTCACCCCACCCCGACTGTCTCACTCGCTACGCTCGTTCGGCAGTCGACCCTCCCCCTCCAGGGGAGGGTCGCCGAAGTTTGCGGCTCGCCCTGAGCATATCTCATCAGATCACGCTTTGGCGGAGTGAGCAGAGAGACCCGCATGAACGCACCGCATGACACCGGCACCGATCTATTCGTGTCAGCCCCCGATGGACTGCGGCTGCATGTGCGGCGTTATGGCGCCCCCGGAAACCGGCGGCGGCCGGTGGTGTGCCTGCCGGGCCTCGCCCGCACCGCTGACGATTTTGACGCGCTGGCGACCGCGCTGGCCAATGACCCGGAGCGGGCGCGCCCGGTGCTGGCTATCGACTATCGCGGCCGCGGCCAATCGGACTATGACCGCAATCCCGCCAACTACACCCTCACCACCGAACTGGCCGATTTCCTGGCGGTGCTGACCGCGCTCGAAATCGCGCCAGCGGTGTTGGTCGGAACCTCACGTGGCGGGATCCTCGCCATGCTGCTGGCAGCCGCCCGGCCCGGAGCGATCGCCGGCGTTGTGCTCAACGACATCGGGCCGGCGATCGAGCCCAAAGGACTGTTTCGAATCAAAAGCTATCTCGGCCGACTGCCGCAGCCCAAGAGCTTCGACGACGCAACCGCGATTCTGCGACAGCTGTTCGGAGCGCAATTTCCAAAACTGAGCCCGGAGCAATGGGCGCAGTTTACGCGGCGCACTTTTGAGCGGCGGGACGGTTCGTTCAAGCCGCGCTACGATCCCAGGCTTGCAGGGCTGCTCAAGGGCGTCAGCATGACCCGCGCGCTGCCATCGCTGTGGCCGCAGTTCGATGCGCTTGCCGCGGTGCCGCTGATGGTGATTCGCGGCGCCAATTCCGACATCCTGTCGGCCGAGACCGTCGCGGCCATGCGCGCCCGCCGGCCCGACCTGGTCGCAGTCGAGGTGCCCGACCAGGGCCATGCGCCGTTGTTGGACGATGGGGATACGATTGCAAGAATCAGTGGATTTATTGAAACGTACTGAGCCGGTTTGGTGACGCTGCCGGCCGGGCGGATCGATGGGCCAGTTGGCGCCCAAACAACCTTTCTACGCTTCTCTGGCATGCTCGGCGCGGGCTTCCCGGTTGACCGATTCTATATCGAGCGCCTCGCCCGTCTCGGCTTCAAGTTCGAAAATGCCGATCTGGATTTCCGCACGCAACTGCGCCAGCGCCTCGATCCGCTCCAAGATTTCCCGCCCGAGCTGTTCCTGCGCCGCCTCAGGCAAAGACGAAACCTTGCTGATCGCTATTTCAAGCGTCTTGACCATAAGAATAGTATAGCACATCGAGCGCTTTATAAGCACTGCTGCCGTTCATTTTGGGGACACCACAATTTCTATGGCCACGTTGTGGCTCACGGCGCGGCAAGAGACTTCGGCTAATACCAGACTTCATAAACCTTGACCGTCATCCTTCGAGGCTCCCCCGGCTTTCGCCGGGGGTCGCACCTCAGGATGACGGAGATGAGTCAATGCTTGTGAAGCCTAATATAATACCAATTTTCGCTGAGATCGACACCCTTTCCCACGTCATGGCCGGGCTTGTCCCGGCCATCCACGACTTTGATATGACTCATGATTTTCAGACGTGGATGCCCGCGACAAGCGCGGGCATGACGGGTTAAACATTATGCGCCTTAGTATAAGTCATTGATTTACAGGCGTAGAACGGCAGTTTCCCAGGCTGCATGCAAGGGTTCGTTTTCCTTCGCCGCTCCCGTTCTCCCTCATTTCGATGACTTGCATACAGCGTAAGATTTGAGAACAACAGTTCATCGCGGATGAAACTTGGGGCTCAGGTCAGCGAGTTTGGGGAAATGAAGTTGAGGGCGACATCAGTCTCGCTGGCGCCGATTGCCGAGGCCCCGTCAAACGGCTAGGATAAATTTATGCGTTACGTACTTGAAAACATCGAAGCGGGAAAGCTCTCCAACGAAGTCGAGAAGCGCGGCGTTTCGGCCCAACAGAGAGTGCGCGCCGTTGTGGAAACATTGAACGACATACCACTTGCGCGCATGGCGCAGCAGGGTGGCGCGTTCAACTTCCTCGCGGATGAGCCGGACCTGTACGGCGAGTCGGATATTCGATCCCGGAATGTATGAATTCGGCAGCATTGTTCTGACCCGTTTCCCGTTTACCGATCTCTCGGGCGGCAAGCTTCGTCCAGCTTTGGTCGTTTCGCACGACAATGCCCGGCGCGCCGATGTGGTGCTTGCCTTCATCACTTCGAAGCCCCACGCGGCGGAGATGCCCGATGCCGTCTCCATCCAGCCGGATGCGGCGAACGGGCTGAAGGCGCCGTCGGTTGTGCGATTCGACAAACTGGCGACGCTGGAAAACCAGGTCATCGCGGGAAAAATCGGGGATGCGGATGTGGCGTTCCTAAAAGCGGCTGCTCCGGTCTTTTTCGGCGTGTTCGGGTTCGGCCCGCCCGACTCTATTATTTAGCAAGGGCGTAGATGCCTGAATGCGCGAAGCGTAATCCGGGGCCAGCCCCTCCGCGCATCATTCCGCATTTCGTTTGCGCTCATGCGCGCTCCTTCTTACGGCTTGCGCCGCCTTGGCGGACGGCATCGCATACGGAATCGTCGCACAATCGCACAATCAAGGGTGAACACGATGAATTGACGTGCCATTGGCATTCGCAGCATCTCCGCCACGGTGTTGCTCGTATTTGCCTTGTTACCGGGCAGTGCCGTCAGCCAGCAGAAATCGCTCAAGGAACAGCTCGTCGGAGCCTGGACGCTCGTCATTCGCGGCGCCAATTCCGACATCCTGTCGGCCGAGACCGTCGCGGCCATGCGCGCCCGCCGGCCCGACCTGGTCGCAGTCGAGGTGCCCGACCAGGGCCATGCGCCGTTGTTGGACGATGGGGATACGATTGCAAGAATTGGCGAATTTGTTGAAATGTGCTGAACCGACGGGCCCTCAGCACCGGCCGCGCCAAAGAAAAACCCCCGGCGGGAAAGCCCGCCGGGGGTGATATTTGCCAGGCCGCGATGCGGTTTGGCTCAGTCGCCACCGCCCCAGCTACGTTGCGCACGCGCCCCGACCGACAAGATGCCGAGATCCTTGGCGAGATAGCCGCCAGCCGGGCGGTTACCGTGCGCAGCAAGCGTAAGCGTCCGCCCTTCCAACGCCGTCTCGACTCCCGTGTACAACACATCGACCGCGAAGCGAAGCCCAGCAACCGGATACCAATTATTGACGACACCGATCTGCCAGAGACCGTAATTCATCGCATCGCCAGCACAGGCCGCGCCGGCAGCAACCGTGATCCGTGCGCAAAGCAGGGTGGTCGCAGCCGCGTTGTACTCAGTCCTGGTGTAGCCACCGTAAATCGTACTCGAGAAGTTGCGGGTCCAGAAGTATTCAAACCCGCCGCCTGCCGCCCACGTGGTGGTCAACTGCAATGAGGCACCCAGAACGTTGTCGAAGACAGCATCGGTCAGAATTCCAAATCCAACCTGGTTGCCGGAGCCGAACAGGCCTGGGCTGGCCTGGCTGTTCCGGGTGATGCGGCTTGCGCCGACGCCATAGGTGACGTAACCGCCGATACGGCTGCCCGGGCTCAGTGAATCGAGCCTGATCTCGATGCCCGAAACCACCGCCCAACCCCACTTGTCTTGGGGGTAGCCAGTCGTCGTGTCCGCACCGTAGAAGGTGGCAGCGTTCTTGTGGGCAATGAAGGCAGCGCTGGCGCGGCCCCAAGCCTGATTGATCCGCAACGATGCCCACGGATCGAAGTGCGACGCGCCATGGGCGGAGCTGGTCTGTTCGGCGCTGAGGTTCGTAATCGCCGCGTCCCTCCATACCGACCGCGCGCGGGCCTCGTCACCACCGACGTTCAGGGTGATGCCGTTGCCGAGCTGCCAAGTATAGGCGAGCTGGTTGATGCCGTTGGCGCCGGTGGTGGCGTCGACAAGACCGGTGTGGAGCGAGCGGAAGCCGGAGTCGCCGAGGTTACCATCGTGATCGACGAACGACGACGTGCGGCCGATCGTGAAGCCGCCCCACTGGATGAACGCGCGGGTGACTACGGTTTCAAAAGCCCCCAACTCGTTCTCGAAGTTGACGTTCGCAAACGTCCGCAACGTGCCATAGGCGGTCTGCGTGCGCGTATCGACACCCAAATTGGCCCGACCCTGGGCCGAGAACCGCGCTGCGGCACGATCCTGTTGGCCGGCGGCTCCCTGCACATGCGGGGCGCGGCCGTTCCAATTATATCCCACCCGGATATAGCCGGAGAACCTAATGCAAGTATCGGAACCCGGGATGTAGTAGAACCCGTCTCCATAGAGCGTGCAGATCTTCACGTACTGGACCGGCTTGGCCTTGACGGGAAGATCGGCGGCCTGCGCCCCGACAACCGCGACTAAACCCGCCGCGGAACCGAGGAGAAGACTTTTCACCATCTTCATTTGAACCTCCAAGTTGTCTTTCATTGGGAGGGTTCCGTCTCCGCCGAGTGCTACGCACCCAAGGAAGGTCCCCTTTCAGTCCCCGTACCCGCCTGGTTTCGACACGTCCTCGAAGCCAGACTGGGCGACCTCGGGATGCCCCCCGCCGTCGCCTGATCACATTAACCTAGCTCGGATGACAGGCAATGAATAAGAGGCGATTTGAACAGCGCGCGATGTCGTTTTTCTAGAGGTGTTGCACGAAAAACACTCACGATTCCCTTAAGTCGATGGTATTTCGTGGGCCTGAAATATGGATACAACTATTTGTATTTGCTGTATATTTAACGAAAAACACAACGCGCATCGGTTAAAACTTGGTTTCCAACAGTAATCGGCCACCGCTGACATTTTGGACTTGCCACCTGGGTGCAAGCCCGTCCTTGGGCGGTTGACAACGGCAAAAACCAGAGAATCACCTGATCGCCGGGGCGCCCCGTTAACCAAAAGAGGGCGCCGATTAACTTGGGCCGACCAACCGTCCGCTCGCTCTTGCGACCCGCCCACGCTCGGTATCCCGCTGACCGACGGCAAGTTCACGGTGATCGTCCGCTCGCCCCCGCGAAAGCGGGGGTCCAGTATCTGCAAAAAAAGATTCTGGATTCCCGCTTTCGCGGGAATGAGCGGAGGAAAAAGCCACATTATGAGGACTTTTTGAATACTGGCGGAGAGGAAGGGATTCGAACCCTTGATACGGCTTTAGACCGTATAACGGTTTAGCAAACCGCCGCCTTCAGCCACTCGGCCACCTCTCCGGCACAAGAGCCGTATCGCCCACGAAATTGGCGGTCAAGCACGCGATGCGGCGCGGCGCGAGCGAAACGTACCTGCGGCCTGCATTCTCTCTCAATCTCTACTCATCTCTTCTTTAGTCTTCTCTCGGCTCATTTCACTCCCGCGCACGACGAGACCCGAATCCAGGACTCTTCTTTCGCTTCCCATTCTCGCGGAACAGGTGGCGCTATGACGCTATGACAATGAGTCGGTCGAACTCAACCGGGGAGCCGCCACGCGTCGATACTGTCACACCTGCGGCAACGATTGTTGGGCCAGATCGCCAACAATAAAGTTCGACCGACAAAGTTCGACCGACAAAGTTCGACCGACTTGCCCCCCACCCCCCATGGCGGAACCCGGATTTCAAGGCTAGGCTCCGTTCAAGGCACGGGCATCGCAACACGATGCAGCGCGCCGGAAATGCCACTGTTTTGAGGAGGAGACGCCATGCTCCGAATATTATGGTCCGCGCTGGTCGCAGGCGCTCTGCTGACGATCCCCGCCGCGATGTCCACCCAGTTGTCGCGCCCGGCATCGGCCGAGGCCACCGCCAAGGCCGACGAAAAAGCCAAGCCGGCAAAGAAGAAGCGGGAACTCACCAAGGGGCAGAAGTCAGCGCGCGAACGTCAGCGCCAGTGCGGCCTTGAATGGCGCGAAGCCAAGAAGGCCGGCAAGACCGAAAAGGGCATGACTTGGCCGAAATATTGGAGCGCCTGCAACACCCGGCTCAAAGGCAAGGGCGCCTGAGCGCAGGAGATATCCGAGTCGCGGGCGATTTTGATCCTCAAGGAGCGAGGCCCAAAGCAGGCGCAGCCTGCGTACACTTGGCTGCGGTGGCCGAGCGTCTCGAACCATGAGGCCTCAGGCTGAGGGCGGTTCGCGCGCACTGACACCGCCCCCTGAAAAATACTGAGGGCATCGGCGAGATCGAGAAGTCCGAGCTGGCGGCTACTGCCACCGGTGAGGTTTGGCTTTCGCCCTCCCTCATGTGCAACACGTTTCGCCTTTTGGGCTCGAACGCGCTGACCCTCGTACCTCTGTCTCGCCGACGCCCTCTGTCGTCGACCAAGCCGGCGCTGCCGCTCGCGGCTGCTTTAGACGCTCACCGCGATGCGACAACCGCCGACCCGTTTGACGCAGTCATCGACATCAAGCGAAGTCGAAGACCGTGAAGTAGCGGCTGACTACCTCTTCTTGCGACGCTTCTTCGCGCCGCCCTTTTTTGCCGCTGACTTAGCCTTAGACTTTCTCTTCTTCGCCATGCTGCCCTCCTAGCAAATGAGTTGAGTGGCGATGC
Source organism: Xanthobacteraceae bacterium (assembly GCA_022841625.1). Taxonomy (GTDB): domain Bacteria; phylum Pseudomonadota; class Alphaproteobacteria; order Rhizobiales; family Xanthobacteraceae; genus VAZQ01. The sequence goes on along the minus strand of JALHRD010000003.1, from coordinate 136,793 downwards.
CTTAAAGTGCACGCGCTCATCGCGGGCACTGCACTCCGATTACTACAGAGCAATGCAAAAATCAGCATTCCCATTTAATGAAGGGTGTATGGAGCGCTTGTGACGCACCATGGCGCGGTCGCACGCGACAGAAGCAATCTGCGAACGCTCAAGACAATCGCCGCAAGAAAAAAATCATTGCAAAAAAGTCGAAACATTCAGAAATGTCGATCACATATGGATTTATCGCGCGTCAAGCGGCGCGTATGACGCCAAAAGATTCGCTCGCGACACCATCGTCGACCGCAGTTACGCCCGCGCGCAACATCGCCGCAATCGCGTCAACCACCCTGTGAAAAAAAATTTTCAACAACACGCCGAAATGGCGTCCCACGCATCCCAATCCGGACCGAATCGCGCGAATCGGTCGGAAGCGATTCGCACGACGACGTCCGAACGGGATCGGTTGGCGACCGCGACCGGACCCCGCGCGCGATAAATTTGCGCCGGAATTCTCCGCGGGCGGCGCGCGCGTCGCCTCAGACGCCGAGCTTGCGTTTGAGCAGATCGTTCACCGTCTGCGGATTAGCCTTGCCACCCGACGCTTTCATCGCTTGGCCGACGAACCAGCCGATGAGCTTGGGATTGGCCCTCGCCTGCTCCACCTTGTCAGGATTTGCGGCGGCGATTTCGTCGACCACCTTCTCGATCGCCGAGAGGTCGGTCACCTGCCTCATGCCGCGCTGCTCGACGATCCGGTGCGGATCGCCACCGTCGCTCCAGACAATTTCAAACAGGTCCTTGGCGATCTTGCCGGAGATGGTGCCGGCCGCAATCAGGTCGAGGATGGCGCCGAGTTGCGCCGATGAGACCGGCGAGACCAGGATATCCTTGCCCTCTTTGTTGAGCCGGCCGGCCAGTTCGTTAATCACCCAATTGGCGGCGGCCTTGGGGTCGCGGCCGCGCGCCACATCCTCGAAATACGCCGCGGCCGCGTGCTCGGCGGTCAGCACATCGGCGTCGTAGGCGGCCAGGCCGTAGTCCCGCATGAAGCGGGCCTTCTTCTGGTCCGGCAGTTCCGGTAGCTGCGCCTTCAGGTCGGCCACCAGCGCCGGCGCCATTTCCAACGGCAGCAGGTCGGGGTCGGGGAAATAGCGATAGTCGTGCGCCTCTTCCTTGCTGCGCATCGCGCGCGTCTCGCCTTTGGCGGGATCGAACAGCCGGGTCTCCTGCACGATCTTGCCGCCGTCTTCGATCAGATCAATCTGCCGGCGCGCTTCGTGCTCGACCGCCTGACCGATAAAGCGGATCGAATTGACGTTCTTGATCTCGCAGCGGGTGCCGAACGGCTCGCCCGGTCGCCGCACCGAGACATTGACGTCGGCGCGCAGATTGCCCTTCTCCATGTCGCCATCGCAGGTGCCGAGATAGCGCAGGATGCTGCGCAGCTTGGCGACATAGGCCTTGGCCTCGTCGGCCGAACGCAGGTCGGGCTTCGACACGATTTCCATCAGCGCCACGCCCGACCGGTTGAGGTCGACAAACGACATGGTCGGGTGCTGGTCATGCAAGAGCTTGCCGGCGTCCTGCTCGAGATGGACCCGCTCAATCCCGACGGTAACAGTCTCGCCATCGGGCATGTCGAGGCGAACCTCGCCCTCGCCCACGATCGGCGACTTGTACTGGCTGATCTGGTAGCCCTGCGGCAAGTCCGGATAGAAATAATTCTTCCGGTCGAACACCGATCGGAGGTTGATCTTGGCATTGAGGCCAAGCCCGGTGCGGACGGCCTGGCGGATGCACTCTTCGTTGATCACCGGCAGCATGCCGGGCATCGCGGCATCGACCAGCGAGACTTGCGTGTTCGGCTCGGCGCCAAAGGCGGTCGATGCGCCGGAGAACAGTTTCGCCTCCGAATTGACCTGGGCATGAACTTCGAGGCCGATGACGACCTCCCAGTCGCCGGTGGCGCCCTTCAACAGCTTGCGGTTGGGTGCGGCCTTGCTCATGCGGAGGTCATCGCAAACTCGTCCGCTCGCGTCAATTCACCGCTGTTGCTGTTGCGGCGCGCGCCAGTGCCGCCGATCTGAAGTTCCTACACCACCTGCGGCAAATTCGGTTAGGAACTTCAGATCGAAAAGCGGCACTGGAATCATAGCGTTGCAAGTGCCCCTTGGTTTCCGAAGTTCGTGTAGGTGGTCGCTGCGATGGATTACGAACTTCGGAAACGGGGCACTAGCCCCGCCGCCGGCGGTTGTGGCCCCTTCCCGGCCGCTATAGGCTTATCCGCAATCGCACGGCATCGAAGCGTAGATTGAGCGCCCGCCGCGCCAGGGAGCAACGCTAAGGAGAAGCGCTATGATCACCCGCCGTCATCTGGTGGGGCTTGCGGCCGCGTCGGCGTTCGCCCCCGCATCGTTGATCCGCGTCGCTCATGCACAGGGCTGGCCGCGCCGCATTGTGCGCTTGGTCGTTCCGTTCCCGCCCGGCGGCGGTACCGACGCTGTCGCGCGAATTCTCGCCGGCCGGCTGTCTGAGATCTGGGGACAGCAGATGGTGATCGAGAACCGCGGCGGCGCCGGCAGCAATATCGGCATCGAAGCCGTGGCGCGTTCGGAACCGGACGGCTACACGATCCTGATCGCCTCGCTGCCGTTTGCGGTCAACCGCTATATCTATCCTGCGGTCAATTACGACCCGGTCGCCGACTTCGCGCCGGTGTCGCTATTGTGCCTCTATCCCAATCTGATGGTGGTGCCCAATTCCTCGCCGGCCAAGACGGTGATGCAATTCGTTGAATACGCCAAGAAAAATCCCGGCAAGATCACTTTTGCCTCGTCGGGGACCGGGACTTCGCCGCATTTGTCAGGCGAGTTGTTCAAGCGCCGGACCAATATCGAAATGACCCACGTACCCTATCGCGGCGTCGCACCGGCATTGAACGATGTGATCCCCGGCCGTGTCGATGTGATGTTCAACACCATGGCGGGCGTCCTGCAGACCGCACGCTCGGGCCAATTGCGCGGGCTCGCCGTGACCTCGGCGCAGCGGTTTCCGACCGCGCCGGAATACCCGACCGTCGCGGAATCCGGGGTTCCGGGCTTCGACGTCTCGGCCTGGTATTCGCTCTTCGTGCCCGCCAAGACCCCGCCCGACATCGTTTCGCAGATCCACGCCGACACCACCAAAGTTTTGGCCGAACCCGCGATCAAGAAGCGCATGGAGCAAGTCGGCGTCATGATCGTGGGTTCGACGCCCGCCGAATTAGCCGCCCATCTGAAATCGGAAAGCGAACTCTGGGGCCCGATCATCAAGTCGGCCGGCATCAAGAGCGAGGACTGACACCATGCTCGACCGCCGCCGGTTCACCCGACTTGCCGCTGCCTCCGCCCTGGCGTCATCGACGGGCGGCAGCGCGTTGGCGCAGACACCGGCGCAGAACTGGCCCAACCGCGTGGTCCGACTGGTGGTGCCGTTCACGCCGGGCGGCGGCATAGACGCCGTTGGGCGCATCCTGGGCGCGCGGCTATCGGAAATCTGGGGCCAGCAGGTGGTGGTGGAGAACAAGCCCGGTGCCGGCGCCAATATCGGCATTGAGTTCGTCGCGCGCGCGGCACCGGATGGTTACACCATGCTGATCAGCGCCGGCGGACTTGCGGTCAATCAGTTCCTGTTCCCCGCGATCGGCTACGATCCGATCGCGGATTTTGCTCCGGTTTCGTTGATCTGCCTGTTTCCCAATCTTGTGGTGGTGCCAAAGGATTCAAAATTTCGCTCGATCGCTGACATCATTGCGAACGCAAGAGCCAACCCGGGCAAGTCGACTTATGCCTCCCCTGGCCACGGCAGTTCGCCGCACATGAGCGCCGAGCTGTTCAAGTATATGGCCAAGGTCGACATCACCCATGTGCCCTATCGCGGCGCGGCACCGAGCCTCACCGACCTGATCGCCGGACGCGTCGACATGCAGTTTGCAGTGATGGCCTCCGGCCTGCCGCTGGTCGAGAATGGCCAGTTGCGCGCGCTCGCGGTGACGACCGCAACGCGGCAGGCGTCCGCCCCCGACGTGCCATCCATCGCCGAGAGCGGCGTGCCCGGCTATGACATGTCGTCTTGGTTCGCCTTTGTTGCGCCAGCCAAGACCCCGCGCGAGATCATCCGCAAAATGAACGCCGACACCATCGCCGTGCTGGCAGAACCCGCGATCAAAGCAAGGCTCGACAAGCTCGGCGTGATCCCAGTCGGCTCGACGCCCGAGGCACTCGGGGCGCATCTGAAAGAAGAGATGGCGAAGTGGGGGCCGGTGATCCGCGCCGCCAACATCAAGGTCAGCGAATAGCGCCGGCGCGGGAGCAGGTCGTGTATAAACGATCAATCACAAATCTCGCCGCGGTGTTCAGCGGCATCATCGTTTGGAGCGTGGAAATGGCGGGTGCCGCTGAAATCAAGGTTTTGTCGTCGCAGGCAATCAAGGAAGCCTATCTGGCATTCGCGCCCGAATTCGAGCGCGTCAGCGGCCACAAGCTCAACACCACCTGGAATGGCACCGTCGATATTCTCAAGAAACTTCGCGCCGGCGAAACCTTTGACATGGTGATCCTGGTGACGCCGGCGATGGAGGAGATGATCAAAGACGGCAAGATCGTCGCCAATAGCCGCGTCGACTTGGTGCGCTCCGGCATCGCGATTGCAGTCCCGCTCGGCGCGCCCAAGCCCGACATCAGCTCAACCGACGCGGTCAAGCGCGCGCTGCTCGCCACCCAGAAAGGCATCGGCTACTCGTCGGGACCGAGCGGCGTATTCCTGGAAAGCCTGTTCAAGCGCTGGGGGATCTGGGACCAGGTCGGGCCGCGGATCAAGCAGACCCCGCCCGGCACGCCGGTCGGTTCGATCCTGGCGCGCGGCGAGGTCGATCTCGGCTTCCAGCAGGTCAGCGAACTGTTGCTCTATCCCGGCATTCAATATGTCGGTCCGGTGCCAAAGGAGATGGACACCGTCAGCGTATTCGCCGGTGGCGTGCATAGCGGCGCTCAGCATCCGGAAGCGGCGCGCGAACTGATCAAGTTCATCGCCTCGCCCGCGGCGCTGCCGTTCATCAAAAAGACCGGCATGGAGCAAGGCGCGCCATGATCAACCGCCGACGATTGATCGCTGCATCCACCGCCGCCATTCTGGCGCCCGCTATCATTGGACGGGCGCAAGCACAGGCGCAGAATTGGCCGAACCGTTTCGTGCGGCTGGTGGTGCCGTTCCCGCCCGGCGGCGGCACCGACGCCATCGCCCGCGTGCTGGCGGGCAAACTTTCGGACATGTGGGGCCATCAGTTGGTGGTCGAGAACCGCGGCGGCGCCGCCACCAATATCGGCACCGAAGCCGTGGTGCGCGCCGAACCCGATGGCTACACCATGCTGCTGCATTCGATGCCGCTGGCGGTCAACAAATTCTTGTTCGCGACGCTGCCCTACGACCCCGTTGCCGATCTCGCGCCGGTTTCGCTGCTATGCGACTACCCCAACATCATGGCGGTGCCGCTCAGCTCGCCGGCGAATTCGGTCAAGGACTTCATCGCCTATGCCAAGGCCAACAAGGGCAAGATCACTTTTGCATCGTCCGGCCACGGCACCTCGGTGCATCTTTCCGGCGAATTGTTCAAACGCATGGCCGATATCGAGATGCTGCATGTGCCCTATCGCGGCGCCGGCCCAGCCTTTGGCGATCTGATCCCCGGCCGGGTCGATGTGATGTTCAACAATATCGGCGCGGTGCTGCCGTTGATCCAGGGCGGCAAGCTGCGCGGGCTTGCGGTCACCACCGCCAAGCGCACCGCGGCGGCGCCCGACCTGCCGCCGATCGCGGAAGTCGGCGTGCCCGGCTTTGACGTGTCGTCCTGGTATGCGTTCCTGGCGCCGGCCAAGACGCCCTCCGAAATCATCCGCAAGATGCATGCCGACACCGTCGCAGCGCTCAACGATCCCGCGACCAAGCAGAAGCTCGAAACGCTCGGGGTGGTGGTGCGCGGCTCGACGCCGACGGAACTCGCCGCCTTCCTGAAAGCGGAAATGGACAAGTGGGGCCCGCTGATCAAGGCGGCAGGAATTTCCGGGACTGGCGGCAACTGAGCCGCCGTCCGATCAGCCTTGTCGAGCCTAAGGCTCCCGCCGAACCGACTTGCAAACCCCCGGTCAGCGCGGCGCTTGACCCGATTTCGCCTGGTGGCGCGCAGCCAACGCTGCGTCGTCCATGCCTTTGGCACAGTCCATGGCGACATGTCTGCCCTGTGCCGAGAGGGCATGGAAGTTCTTGTCACCTGCCGAGGCAGTGATCTGAACGATCGGCAAACCCTTTGTCTTGACCCGTTCGACAAATTCGCGCTGCGACCGAAACGAAACGATGCGATCCCCGGGATCGGACAGCACAATCATCCGTCGTCCCGGCTGATGTTCCATGCGCCCGACGGCGTCAATCGGGTCGTAGATCCGGGGGCCGAGCGTCTTCCCCTGCTCGCGCCCGCGCGATCTGACCGAGATTGACGAGGAGGCCATAACCGCACAGCCAATGTCGGCGCGCCGTTGCGTCAGCACCGCGACGGTGTGACCACCGCCGGATTGGCCGACCAGATGAAAGCGCTTGATGCCGTACCGCTCCTTGAGCACGTCAAGCGCCGCCATAATCACACGAACTTCAAGCAGCGTTCTCCGATCGCGATGATTGCCGGACGACCCGAATGCACCGACGCGCCCAACGGCGATGTAGGGACCGCGAAAGATGCGCGACCAGCGTTGGGCGTCCCGCCGCAACTGGGCGGCGGTGAGCCGATCAAGCCCTTCGACCAATTTTGCCTTGCCATTCTCGATGCCGCCGATATCCCCATGGATATAGACCATGGCCTCGTCGGACTTTCCGCCGGCGGTTGACATCCAATAACGCACACAATAGCCACGGCCCTCCACCCGAACCCACAGTGCGGTCACAATGCTCTTGCACTCGGCCTCACTGATGTTGACTCCGTTCCACAGTATTTCCGGTCGGTGCAGCGGCGGCTCATCTGCGTCCGGAGGCGTCTGCGGCACCTTGTTCTGAAACTTTGCCACAATCGCATCATCGTCCATGCCCTTGGCGCAGGCAGCCGCGACTTGCAACGCCTCTCGAACGAGCGCATGGGCGAACGGGTCAGGAGCGGCGGCAAAAATCTGGCGAACCGGCAAGCCTGCGGCCGTCAGCCGTTTCACATAGGCGGTCTGGGAACGGGCGGAGATGACGGTGTCATCGGGATCGGTGAGAACGAAAATACGCAGATCAGGGCGATTGACGATTTGACCGACGACGGCGATCGGATCGACTGGATTCCTATTGCCGGTCAAGTCCTCCTTGCGACCGAATTCGGCAAGCCAACTGCGAACCGACAGCAAGGCTGAGGCGAGCACGACGCAACCGAGGTCATCACGACGGGCAAGCAGCGCGGCGGCGCCGTGGCCACCCTTCGCCCATCCGACCAAATGCAAGCGCGTATAGCCATAGCGGCCCTTGATGGCATCGAGCGCCGCTGAAATGACCACGAGTTCTTCCGGTGTGCGGCGTCTGCCGTGCTCGCCCGAGGAACCAAAGGTTCCCGGCCTGCCCAAGAACAGGTACGAGAACTCAAGATTGCGCGACCAGTTGGTGCTGATCGCCTGTTGGCCGGCGGGTGTTAACTTGATGTAGCCGGCATTGGGCTGCACCTCGCCACGACCGTTGATTGAGACCACGTCATCATGCAGGTAAACGATCGCCTCGGATCGGCCGTCCGCGCGCGCCGTGTGATAATAGCGGATGCACTGCTGTTGGCGGCCGGCAACCACCCAGACGGCGCCGGACAAGGCTCCGCATTCCGCCTCGGAAATGACCTTCCCGTGGCGCAGCTCGGCCTCGGAGAACGGTCCGGTCTCGAAAGTGCTGGCCACGGTGGGCGCAATGCTCTCCGCATGGAGCGATCCTTGAAGTGATCCCTGCGCCAGTCCGAGGGCTATAAGTGCGGCCGCACACTTCGGTCCGAATGCACGCATGATCGCTCCGTGACCCGACGGCAAAATCTAGCACAAACGCCATTGGCAGCGGACAGATCGCGCACCGACCGGCCGCCGACCGGGCGCAGAACCGCATCTGCTTGATTCCGCAGACAGAATTCAAGGTTGGCGCAAGCCCTTCCGCGCCAGCAATGTCGATGCCTGAAGGCGCTTCGCCCGTTCGCACCAGTAGTGGGCGTTTTTCAGACCGCGTTCGCGCCGGTGCAGATGACCGTGGACCCGGGCGCAATCCTTGCCGGCTTGTGATCCACCGCCGGCGGGGTTCGCCGTGACAAGCTGGCTTGAACTGGCCAAGGTCACGGCCTGCGCGCCGACCGGCTCACCACCAGCGCGCCGGCGTAAAGCGCCCTGCCGCTTGTTCGATGACCGCGCCCAACGCGAACAGCGCCTCTTCATCAAACGGCCGCCCGATGAGCTGCAAGCCCAGCGGCAGGCCATCGGACGATAGACCGGCCGGAACCGCGATACCGGGTAGCCCGGCCATGTTCACCGTCACCGTGAACACGTCATTGAGATACATTTCGATCGGGTCCGCGCCACCCTTCTCGCCAATGCCGAACGCGTCCGACGGCGTCGCCGGCGTCAGGATTGCGTCGACGCCTTGGGCAAAGCATTGCTCGAAATCGCGCTTGATCAGCGTGCGCACCTTTTGCGCCTGTAAGTAATAGGCGTCGTAGTAGCCGGCCGACAGCACATATGTCCCGATCATGATCCGGCGGCGCACTTCCGGCCCAAATCCTTCGGCGCGGGTTTGCTCATACATGCCGATGACGTCGCGCTCCGGCTTGCGCAAGCCGTAGCGCACACCGTCATAGCGCGCGAGATTTGACGAGGCCTCCGCCGGCGCAACGATGTAATAGGCCGGCAACGCGTATTTGGTGTGCGGCAGCGACACCGCGACAATATTGGCGCCCGCCGCTTTGAGCCAGGCAACCCCTTGCTCCCATAACTTATCGATCTCAGGCGCCAAGCCGTCGAGCCGGTACTCCTTGGGAATGCCGATGGTCATGCCTTTGACCGGCTTGCCGAGCGCCGCCTCATAGTCCGGCACGGCGCGATCGGCCGAGGTCGAATCCTTGGGATCGTGCCCGGCCATCGAGCGCAGCAAGATCGCGGCATCGCGCACCGTGCGCGCGATCGGCCCAGCCTGGTCGAGCGAAGATGCAAACGCCACGATGCCCCAGCGCGAACAGCGGCCATAGGTCGGCTTGATCCCGACCGTGCCAGTGAACGCCGCCGGCTGGCGGATCGAGCCGCCAGTATCGGTCGCAGTCGCGCCCAGGCACAGCGATGCGGCGACCGCGGCCGCCGAACCGCCGGAGGAGCCGCCCGGCACCAGCGCCTTGTTCGATCCTGTGCGCCGCCATGGATTGATCACCGGGCCGAAGCACGAGGTCTCGTTCGACGAGCCCATCGCGAATTCGTCGTTGTTGAGCTTGCCGAGCATCACCGCGCCATCGCGCCAGAGCTGCGCGGTGACGGTCGATTCATAGGGCGGCATAAAATCGGCGAGAATGCGCGAACCGGCCGTGGTGCGCACGTCCTTGGTCGCGAACAGATCCTTGATGCCGAGTGGAACGCCTTCGAGTGGCCCGGCTTCGCCGGCCTTAAGTCGCGCGTCCGCCGCATTCGCCATGGCGCGCGCCGCATCGGGCGTTTCAATCACATAGGCATTGAGCGCGCGCGCTCGCTCAATTGCGACGATATGCGCGTCGGTGAGTTCGGCGGCGGAGAATGCGCGCTTGCGCAAGCCATCGCGCGCCTCGGCGAGCGTGAGTGCCGTGAGTTCGGTCATGCCTTGTCCGGCGCATCGCAGGCAAAGGGATTGGCCGCCTCGGCCGCACGCTTGGGCGGCACCGGCAAGCCTTCGGCCTCGAAATCCTCCGGCTCGAATCCAGGCGGGATCTCACCGCGCTCGACCGCCGTTTCAAGCTGGTAGCGCCGCCACAGCGCGTCTTCCTCGCAGGCCCAGCACATGCGCTCTACTCCACGACCTTCGGCACGAGGAAATAGTTGCCTTCGCGCGACGGCGCGTTGCGCAAGACATCGTCGACGATGCCGCCATCGGTGATTTCGTCCTTGCGCTGCTTCATCGCCATCGGCGTTACCGAGGTCATCGGTTCAACGCCCTCGCAATTCACTTCCGCCAATTGTTCGACGAATTGCAGGATCGTATTGAGTTCGCCCTGAAGATGGGCGATTTCGTCGTCGGCCACCGCAATACGCGCAAGATGCGCGATACGGCGGACGGTTGCGGCGTCAACGGACATGGGCCCATTCCTCGGTCATTGCGCGGCTATAGCAGAGCGCCGTTGCAGCGAGCAATGCCGCCATCATAGCGCCGCCGGAGCCCAAAAAAGACCGCTGAATCAGATCAGCCCAAGCTCCCGCAGTTCCCGCCGCATGGCCTCGGGCATGGCGCGTAATCCCGGGGCAATATGCGCAAGATCGCGCGGCGCGTCCTTGACCTCCAGGTAGCGCCAGCCCTGAAACGCGCGCCAAGGCCGCGGCTCAACCGGCGTCACTTTCGGCTCCAGCACAATTCGGCAGCGCCCGACGCCCTCCTTGTCAACAAACGGCCGTATCGCCAAGACCCGCTGCCGGCACATCGCCTGCCCGCGGATCACCCAATATAGCGAGCCGGCGCCGGCGATCTCATCGGCGCGCTTGGGCACCATGCGCGTGGTATGGATATGCTCGGTTTTTTTGCCGCGCGTGCGCCGACGCTTCTCCTTGATCCAGTCCTCAAGGTCCTGGATGGAGTCGCAACCGACGCAAAGCTTGATCAGATGCAGGGCCACGCGAAGACTTCTGTCATTCCGAATGCGGCAGCATGTTAGCGTCGCGCACCGCTGCGGCCAGCATCGACCACAGTTATCCTCAGCGAACTGTCACTGCGCGGCGGCAGGCGCGCCGCCTCGCGCAGTCGCATTGAGATCGATAGGCGCCTGTTTGGGTTGCGGCGCCGCCTGGGCCGGCCGGCGCGGCGGCGTGCGAACCGGGGCAGCAGCGCCCGCCGGCTCAGGTTGCGCCGCAGGCGGCTCCGCGCCCATGATGCTGACCGCTGGAATTGTGTCGGATGACGGGAAGAATAGGCCGGGTCCCGGCGGCCGCGCCGCCGGCGACGCCAAGACCGTTGCAGCGCGCGGCACCGGCGCTATCGCGCCGACAGTGTCGGAATTCGTTGCCGGCGCGGACCAGGCGGCGGAATGTCGCGTAATAAATTTTTCGTAGGTTTGCTGCGACAGATTTGTATTCACCCGCTGCGGATTATGCATGACGGCCAGTGCCGGGCACTGTTCTGCCACACAGCCATCGCGCGTCGCCAGCACATGGGCGATCAGGCCATAGCGGTCGCCCTCCACGACGCGCCGCAAGCTCGCCCGCAGCGGCTCCATTCCGGAATTGCCACGTGCAACGACGTTGCTGACATCAACGAACAAAGCCAATTGAGCAGCCGCATGGGACACCGCCGCCGCGGTGGATTCCGGCGTGGCAAATAATGCACGCTCGCAGGCGGTCTCGACGACGTCGCCCATCAGCGAATCGAGACAGGCGAGCGGCGATCCCGGCATGGCCGCGCGCGCCGCCAGCGCGTTCGCCCGCACTTCAAGCGCCCGCCGCTCAGCGGCAAAATCGTGGCTTCTACTACCGTCAAGAAAGAAGAGCGTCAGTGCGCCACCCAGCGCAATCAGCAGCATGCGCGCAACGCCGCCAATCAGTCCGTCGCGCCCGGCGCCGTTAAACGCCACGGCCGACAACAAAATGAGGCAAACAACCAGAATGCCCGCCGACCATAGCGGCAAGGGCAGCGTGGTCGGCAACCAGTCTAATGCCGCGGTCCAGCGTCCGATCAGTTCGGACATCACCTGCTACCTACTGTTGTTGCAATGAATTCTGCAGCATATGAACTATTGTTGCAAATTGTCCACGGGGCCGCGGCGTATGCTGAAATTGAGGTATCGGGTGATGCCCATAGGCAACACCCGCGGAGTGAACCAACGCAGCGAACAACTTCAAATCGAGAAGCGGCACTAGATTCATGGACTTGTCAGTGCTGCGGGTTTCCGAGATTCGTGTAAGCGGCTGCCGCGACGGTTCACGAATTTCGGAAACGGAGCATGCGCTCAGCGCGAGCGATCAAGCTGACTTTCCTTCGCCACCCGCTCAAAAGCTTCGGTGTTGCTCTTGATACGGTATTGGTGCTCGTCGCCATCGGAGGGCAAGAGCTTCACGATCTGATATGCCCCGTCGGCAGACATGTGACCTAACGGCCGCGCCGTGAAATACACGGTCTGACCAAGTCGAAACTTATGTGCATCCAACGCCATCTCCCCAACTCTAAGCAACGCCGCCCGAATACTTCTTTGAACCCTTGTTCATACTATACAGCGATTTCCGCGCGCCGGACAAAAAACTTGCCCGTCGCGAGGCACCAGCCGTCGACATGGTATCTAACGACCGTTAGCTCCGATTATTGAGCAATATCAATGCATTGACCAAAACAACGTGCTGCGATGCGCGTTGCCGCCAGCAGGGCGATCCCCATCATATTGGTGCCGCGTTCATCCCCTAAGCCACTCCAACCGATGGGGTCTTCAAGAGGGACAAGCGGCCATGCGTTTTTTGTTTGGTATCGTTCTCGGTTGCGCACTCACTATCGGCGGCGTCTATGCGGTTGACCATTTCACCGATCGCGCAACGGCGCGCCCGATGGTCAATTGGGACGTGGTAGCTAAGCACGTCGATGGGCTTACCATGCTTGCCCGCGACGGCTGGCGCCGCATCGGCGGCTGATCTGCTGCCGCTTGGCCCATCCGCCGTTTTCGCATAGCCAATCCGCCCGCCAAAGCGGTGACGATTGAAGTTGCCGCCATGACTGTCGTCTTTGGCCCCATATCGGGATAGGGGGGCGTCTCACGACGCCTCCCCTCCCACACCACCGGACATACGGGTCCGTATCCGGCGGTTCGCTGGATTAGGCAGCCTTGTTGGTTGCGATGGAAGGCAATCCGAGCGAGCCGAGGAAGGCATTTGGCAGAGCAATGTTGAGCGCGGGGCTGTTGCTGAGCCGCCAAGGGCCATGTGGGCTGCCGGCGGTTTGCGCCGCCAAATCCCGGCCGACGCCGCGGCGTCGCAACTCGGCGTAACGGGTGCGTCCGCGTCTCCACTGCTTCCAGACAATGGCGCGCAGCCGCCGTCTGGTCCACTGGTCAAGCGTGCGCAGTACCGAGGGAGTCTCGCAGAAGCCAAAGTAGCCGCACCATCCGATCAGATAGCCCGACAATTCCTTGACGATCTGCGCCGGGCTCGCCGCGCGCGTGCGCCACGTCAGTTCCCGAACCCGGCTCTTGAAGCGGACGAGCGCCTGCGGCGCGATGCGCCGCCGTGGCTGCCTGCCGCTCGTGAAGCAGAAGCTCAGAAACTTGCGCACGCTTGGCTTGCCGACCGCGCTCTTGGCCTTGTTGACCTTCAGCTTGAGGCGCTTCGCCAGGAACCGTTCGATGCCGGCCAAGACCCGTTCGCCCGCCCGCTGGCTGCGCACATAGATGTTGCAGTCGTCGGCGTAGCGCACGAAGCGATGGCCGCGCTTCTCCAGCTCCCTGTCCAGCACGTCCAGCATCAGGTTCGACAACAGCGGCGAGAGCGGTCCGCCTTGCGGCGTGCCTTCCTCGGTCGGACTGACAAGGCCGCCGTCCAACACGCCAGCGGTTAAGAAGCCGCGGACGAGTTTTAGGATTCGCTTGTCAGTCACCCGCTTGGCAATGAGCCCCATCAGGATGTCGTGGTTGACCCGGTCGAAGAACTTCTCCAGGTCGATGTCCACGACAAAGCCGTGTCCGGACGCGATGTACGCCTGCGCCCGTTCCACCGCCTGATGCGCCGAGCGCCCCGGCCGGAAGCCGAAGCTTGCCTCGGAGAACGTCCGGTCCCAGTCCGCTTGCAGCACCTGCATCACCGCCTGCTGGATGAAGCGGTCGAGCACCGTCGGGATGCCGAGCGACCGTGAGCCGCCCGACGCCTTCGGTATCTCCACCCGCCGCACCGGCTGCGGCTTGTAGGTGCCGTCAAGCAGCTGCGCCCGGATCGTGGGCCAGTGCTCCTTCAGGTGGGGCGCCAGATCGCCGACAGTCATGCCGTCGCTGCCGGGCGCGCCCTTGTTGCGCTTCACTTGCGCCAGTGCCTTCTTCAGGTTCTCACGCTCGACAACTGATTCCATCGACGGCCCAACCAGGACCGCCCGGCTTTCGATGTCGGTTCTCGCCGCGCGTGCTTCGGTCTCTTGAGCGGCGGCGCTTGCGGCTTCACCGCTTGCCCCAGTGCCCAAGTTCAGCTCGACCTGATTGTTCTGCCGCATGGCTCGCGCGAGATCGCCGCTCTATTGGCCGTTCCACCGTTCGGGCCTTCGGCGGACGCTCCCGCCTACTATGCCCTCTGCTGACTTCTGCGTTGTGGTCAGGCCGCCTTGCGGCAGCCTCAGTCCCGTCGCCGGGACGCAACACAGACCTCCCGAGGTAAGAACGACCGCCTTCGCCGCACGCCCGCCGGATTTACCACCCCGGTCCTTGATGACCGTGGACTTCGCGATCATTGGCTCGCTCGTCCGACCGGGTAGGCCTCACGATCCGGTTCTTGTCCATCGGGCCGCGGCTTTGCTCCACGCTTCCTTCAGACCCCGCCTCGCGGCGACGCCCTTGCGCTTCGCTAATCCTTCGCCGCCATCAGGCTGGATAGAGGACTTCCACCTCCAAGCTGTCGTTCATGCTCGGCACACCAAAAAAGCAACCCGGAATTGCTTCCGGGTTGTTTCACAATTTTCGATGACGGATCAGCCTTGCGTATTGGCGCGTCGCTATGCACGCACTTCCTGCCGCTGGAAGACCACATAGCCGATCACGAACAGCACGATCGAGCCGCCAATCAGACCGACCATCTGCGGCCATATAATCAGCACGCTCTCCAGCAGTGGTAGCGGGGCTCCAGGGATTGAGCCTGGCTCGACCAAGGCCAGTCCCATCGCGGCAAGCTGCGATTGCTGGGTCGAGCGCATCGCGGGATCAAGCAGCACCGTCACGATCTCGGCAAACAATGCCCCGGGCGACAATCGCCTGAACGCCTGATGCATCGACAGACTGTTGAGCAACGCGTCGGCGGTGGTGGCAGACGGTGGAAACAGGACATTGACCAAGTGGCCCGACAGCAATGGCCACAGGATCGAGACGAAGAGCCAGAGCCCAAGCGCGCACAACGCGGCAGTCGCTGGCGAGCGGAACAGCACCGAGAACAACATCGCCAGCGCCAACCAGACACCGGCATAGGCGATGGTCACCACCAACATCAAAGCCGCCCGCGCGAGTTCTTCGCCGTTCGGCGGCACGCCGAGCGCCGAAAGCGCGAGCCCGATTACGACCATCCACATGGCCGTGAGGCTGATGGCGATGGTGGCAAGCCCTGCAAGAAACTTTCCGAACAGCAGCGCGTCCCGATAGATCGGCTGCGACAGGATCCGGCTCAGCGTGCGCTGATTGTGCTCGCTATTGACCAGGTCAAACCCCAGCCCAATGGCCAGCAACGGCACCAGCAGCGTCATCACAAACACAAACGACAACTGCTCGCCGGACCGCGTGAAAACGCGGAGCAGCAGGAACGGATCCTCCGCGGTGATATCGCGGATTTGCTGAAGCGATACCAGGACGATGACAACGCCGGTGACCACGACCAAGAGCTGGATCACCAGCATCCGTGCGCTGCTGAGATGATCAGACAGTTCTTTCTGGGTGACCACTCCCAGTCCCCGCCAGGGCGACCCTTCACGCTGCATGGCGGCTTCCCTCTCGCTCGTTGCGGAAATAGCGGGTGTAGATCGCTTCCAAAGTCGGAGCTTCAAGCGACAAGCGCAAAAGCTTGCCGCCGGAACCCACCACGGCGGCGGCTACATCCGCCCGCACGTCGCGATCGGTCTTGAGCCGCCAATGGTTCAGCCCGACGGTCTCGACCAGGGTAACCCCGGGCACGGCCTTGAGCTTGGCATCGAGGCCGCTGCCCTCGCCTTCGACGTCGAGGTCGAAGCTGTCGCCGATCACCTGGCGGCCCAATTCGGGGACGCTGCCGATCAGGGCGATGTTGCCCTGGCTGAACAATGCGACCCGGTCGCAGACGCTCTGGACACGGTCCAACAGATGGGATGACAACAACACCGAGACGTTGTGATTCTTGAGGTTGCGGATGATTTCCAAAAGCTCGATCGTCGCCTGCGGATCGAGGCCGGAGGTCGGTTCGTCAAGGATCGCAATCTGCGCTTCCTTCAACAAAATTTCCGCGATGCCAAGCCGCTGCCGCATGCCGCGGGAGAAGGTCGATACCCGTCGATCTGTGACGTCGTGCAGGCCGACGTGATCGAGCGCCGTGCGCATCTTGGATTCACATTCATCGCGCCGCAGGCCGATCAGACGGCCGGTGTAACGCAGGTTCTCGGCGGCGGTCAGGTGGTCATAGAAACCGACCGCGTCGGGCAGATAGCCGACCCGCCGCTTCACCTGGAGCGGTTCGCGCACCGGGTCGTAACCCAGCACGCGCACCCGCCCATCCGAGATCTCGGTCAATCCCAGCATCATCAAAATGGTCGTTGTCTTGCCGGCGCCATTCGGGCCCAGCAGCCCGAATATCTCGCCCTGCGCCACCGAGAACGAGATGCCCTTGACCACCGGCACCCCGTCATAGCGCTTGGTGAGATTTTGCGCCTCGATGACCAGATTGCTCATCGGCGACCGAACTTCATCACTGCGCCGAACAGGACCGCCAGCGCGACGGCGATGATGCCCATACCGATAAGGCCCCATTGCGACGAGGTGGCAACCGCGACGCGGAAGGTTTGCGAAGCGGATTCGCCGCGCGCCGAGGCACGAATGCTGGTGACGTAGTCGCCCGCCACCGCCTTGCCGGTCGGCGTGATCTTGAACGTCACTTCCTTGTTCTCGTTCGGCGGGATTCGGTCGATGACCTTTGGCTCGGCTTCAACCTTCCAGCCGCTCGGACCGGAGCCGGACATCTCCACCGCTTCCGCGGCAGCGGTGCCGGTATTGGCGACAATTACAACGACCGAAGTCTCCTGACCGGCGACAGCGGTGGCATTGAGCCGGCCTTCCCGACCCGCAAGATCGATCTTTGGCGTGCCAGTGATTTCAAGACCGAGTTCAGCGGTGACGACCGCATCCTCCGCGGTCGCGCGCGCGGTCACTTTCTGGGTCCCGACGCCGATCGTATTCGGCGGCCGAACCTTGAGCTTGACGTCTTTCGACTGGCCCGCGTCGAGCGGCACGGCATTGAGCTCTTGGCTGCCATATTGCTCAGTAAACGAGACATCGAAGTTCTGCGGTGCGGTCGCCGCAAGATTGGCCACGATCCGCTTGCCACTCTCGTTCTTGATGGTGAGCTGATACTCGAAGGTCGAGCGCGAGTTGCCGCGCAACTCGGGCAGCGCCGGCGTCAGCGTCAGCTTGGCGGGCAGGTCCTTCAC
Organism: Xanthobacteraceae bacterium; assembly: GCA_022841625.1. Taxonomy (GTDB): domain Bacteria; phylum Pseudomonadota; class Alphaproteobacteria; order Rhizobiales; family Xanthobacteraceae; genus VAZQ01. The sequence goes on along the minus strand of JALHRD010000003.1, from coordinate 119,234 downwards.
CAGCGTAACGACAATCGGCAACGTGACGGTGTTGGCGCCCTTGGCGGTGACGGTCAGATTGGTCGCGCCCATCGGGGCATCCTTGGGGATGTCGAGACGAAGCTCGAACGAGACGCTGGCGTTGGTTGCCGGCAACACCGCTTCGATCGGCTGTCCGCCGCCCACGACGGTGGCGTTCCAACTCTGCGGCACGCCCGACACCGAAATCTGCAATCGCTCCGGCGCCATGGCGTAGTTTTGCATCCGCAGGCTGACGGTCGCCGTGGTCCCGGGCCGGACGCTGATGGCCGGGTAATCGGTCAAGAGAAAGAGCCCTTTGACCTCGGGTGGCTTTGAAGTGTCCTGCGATACCGCCGGACCGCCGGTGGAAATCACGGAAAAGGCGAGCAAAATCAAGGCGACAAGGCGACATCGCATAGCGTTAAACTCCCGCGCGACAATGAATGGACTGATCCCGCTGTCAGGTTCCCCGTCTGCCGCGCCGCAAGATCATGGGCGCCGCAAGCAGATCGACTATTCTCGCTTCACGCGCCGGTTTCAATACAGATCAGTGACATTTTTTAGGCCGAGCGCCGAATGCTTAACGCGGTTAGGCGCGCAGAACCGTCGGCCAGTCGACCTCGTCCTCCGGCAAAACCCAGGGTTCCTTGACCGCGGCGGCATACCATTCGGCCCAGGCCGGTAGTGCCATGATTGCGGTCATATATTCGCGTGCGACGCCGCTAACTTCGACGGCATAGGTGTGAAACCGCGACACGACAGGGGCGTACATTGCGTCGGCGGCGCCAAAGGGGCCGAACAGAAATCGGCCACCCTGCCCGAAACGCGTGCGACAATCTGTCCAGATGTGCTCAATGCGCCGCACATTGGCAACGACCTCCTCCGGCAGCGGTCGCGGCAACACTGGACGCCACATGTTCATGGGTAGATGTCGGCGCAGCGGCATAAAGCCGCCATGCATTTCGGTTGCAACCGCCCGCGCATAGCCACGCGCCCGGGGGGCCGACGGCCATAGACCGGCTTTGGGGAATTTCTCGGCGAGATATTCAATGATCGCCAACGACTCCCAAACATGGACGTCGCCATCGGATAGCACCGGGACCTTCCCGGTGCCCGACACTTTGCCAACCCGCGCCTTGAAGTCGGGAGCGTTGAGGGAAATCACCTGTTCGGAGAATTCGATGCCGGTCGCCTTCATGGCGATCCACGGCCGCATCGACCAGGATGAATAGTTCTTGTTTCCAATGATGAGCGACAGGGTCATGGCCGAATTCGCAGTTTTTAAGCTCAGTCTCTGCTGACAAGCGACACGCGGGTTACGGGATCACGCCTTAGCACATTGCGGGACTGGCGTTCGAGTGGCAGCATCGCCTCGAACGGGATTCTCATCATGCCGCTATTTTCGACACTCGACCTTGCTGCGCTCGGCTTCTTTGTTGCCGCGTGGGCCGGCTATGCCTATCTGACCGAGCGCAGCCGTATCAGCGCCACCGGCCTCAACGCGATCATGAACGGTTATCGCGAGGTATGGATGCGCCGCTTATTGGCCCGCGATCAGCGTATGGTCGATATGCAGATCATGGCGGCATTGCAGAACGGCACTGCCTTCTTTGCCACGACCTCGTTGTTCGCGATCGGCGGCACCCTAACCATCCTGCGCGCTTCTGACGAGATGATCGCCATCGCTTCGCACATGCCGTTTGGCATCCAGGCGTCGCGCGAGTTGTGGGAGGCAAAGGCTATCGGGTTGACGGTGATCTATGTCTACGCGTTCTTCAAATTCGCCTGGGCCTACCGGCTGTACAATTATGTCGCGATCCTGCTGGGCGCGATGCCCCTGCCCGCCGACAAGGACACCGCCGAGGCCGAGACCCATGTGGTGCGTACCGCCCGCCTGTTCACCACTGCCGGCCGGCATTTCAATCGCGGCCAACGCGCCTTCTTTCTGGCGCTGGGCTATCTCGGCTGGTTCGCTGGACCGCTTGTGCTGATGGTGAGCACCGCGGTGGTGGTCGTGGTGATGTGGTGGCGACAATATAAATCGGATTCGCGGCGCGCCCTCACGAGCCCCGAACCCGAAACTTCAGCGCGACGCTGAGATGGCGTCAATTCAGGCCGATCGCCACGGCAACTGAGCCCGCCAGCAGCACCGCAGTCACGCCCGCCACGACATTGGCGACAATGACAAGAGCTTTGATGATGCGTGAATAATCAATAGATGTCCGTACCGTGAGTACGGCAGCGCGAATCGTCCGCATACACAACTCCACTACGCAACAAACGCCACAGAGCATCCGAGCACCCAACACTCCACCGAGCCAATTGGAACGATGGCGAGCACCGCGGTTAACATCTTATACACTAATTTTTGCCGTCTTTCACATCAAAGATTCTAATGAAGGATTGCAATTGATGGTTTGGTTGACGCTGTGTTATTTTGGTCGCGCGGAGAAATTCGCTAGTTAGCGCTGACAGTTGTCTGCGCCAACACGGTCGCACCCACCGCGCAACATGGGGCCGGGAAATAACTCCGGCGAATGACCGCTCAACCAATAGGTTAGCAATCCTATCCATTCGCGCGCCGCGGTGTCGGTTCGCCGCAAGCCATCGCCCAAACTCAAGAACGGGCGCAGCACATCGGCCATGCCACGTGTCCGCCAATCGACCGGATGTGCTTCAACCGGGAACCCAGCCGCCCGAAACGCCCCAACCGCACGTGGCAGATGATAGGCGGAAGTCACCAGAAGCCAGCGCTCACCCGGCTTGGGCTGCGCCAATTCACGTGAAAACCTGGCGTTCTCAACCGTATTGCGCGACTTGCCCTCGGCAATGACGCGACCGCGTGCAACGCCCAAGCTTTCAAAAAGTTGCAGCGCGAACTCGGCCTCCGGCCGCTCTTCAAACATCAGCGCGGCGGAGCCGCCGGAAAAGATAATGCGCGCATCGGGATAGCGTTGCGCCAGTGCGGCGGCCACCGTCAGGCGCTCGGCTGCTTCATTTAGCGCAACCACGTTGCGGGCGTGCGAGATATTGGGGCTGAGCGCGCCACCGAGCACCACAATGCCGTGGGGCGCACCGCGGCTTTCGCCCCAGGCTGGAAAACGCTGTTCGAGTGGCACCATCAGTGCATTGCCGACCGGCGATAGGCCAAACACCGCAAGCAGCACCAAACTCCCGACCACCAAGCGCCCGCCCGCCCGCGCCCACCGCGTTCGCAGCAACAATGCACCAAAAATACCCACGAAAATGATGAAATTCGAAGGGATTGCGAAGAATCCGAGGACCTTGGAGGCGTAGAAGAACATGCCGGTTCCCCGCTGGTGCATTGCCCGATGAGGCTAGATCGGATTCTCCTCGGTCATGCACGGCCATGACGACGGAGCGGAGGCCAACGTTGTCGGCAAACGTTCAAACGCGATCAACGCGTCTTTTTCCAGGCCTCGTAGCGCGCCTTGGTTTCCTCGTTCATCGGATAGAGACCGGGCAGTTTGGCACCCTTTTCAACCTCATTGACAATATAGGTTTCCATCAGTTCGTGCTCCGGGCCCTCCTCGGCCACGAAGCCGAGTAAGTTCTGCGGAATGACCACCGCGCCATCGTCATCGCAGACAATGATGTCACCGGGAAAGATTGCGCAGCCCCCACAGGCAATCGGTTCGTCCCAGCCCACAAATGTGAGCCCGTTGACGGAAGCCGGCGCCGAAACGCCCGCACACCAGACCGGCAGTTTAGAGGCCAGGACGCCGGCCTTGTCGCGGATCGCGCCATCGGTGATGAGCGCCGCAACATTGCGCTTCATCATCCGCATGGTGAGGATGTCGCCAAAAATGCCGGCGGTGGTGACGCCCATGGCGTCAGCAACCGCGATGCAACCCTCCGGCATGGCCTCAATCGCGCCGCGGGTCGAAATCGGCTTGGCCCAACTCTCCGGCGTCGCGAGATCTTCGCGCACCGGGATAAAGCGCATGGTGAAGGCCGGGCCAATGATGCGGCGGCCATCGCCTTGCAGCGGCATCGGCCCCTGCATCCAACAGCGGCGGATGCCTTTCTTGAGCAGCATTGTGGTGATGGTGCCGGTGGTGACGGTCTTCAGCCGATCGTAAAGCGCCGCACTCATCGCCAGACCTCATCGTCTCAATTGGCTGCGCCTACCCACAAACATGATCAGGCTGGCGCCATGCCGGATTTTTGGTCGCGCCGGCGCAGCCAAGCAACCAATGGAATTGCCAGCAGCACCATCCACGCTTTGCCCACCACCTGCCCGGCCAGGAAATCGAATGAACCGAAAGCCAGCCACAGAAATACGATGGAGTCGACCATAAGCCCCACCATGCTCGACACGACCACCGCTGCGATCAGACGACGGCGCGCGAGCGGCGTATAGACCGCAAAGTCGGCCAGTTCGGACAACAGAAACGCCGCGGCCGACGCCATCACCAGCGCCGGCGGCGCGACCAAGGCCGAGAGCGCGGCGCCGGCCAAAATCGCCGCTACCGTCACGCCAATTCCGAGGCGGCGCTGCACCAGGTCGCGCAGCACCAGCGCGATGCCGATCATGGTCACGCCCGATGGCGCCAGCAATCCCGGCGCCACCGGAATCAGGCACGGTCCGTTGGGTACGCATTTGGTCCCGGCATTGCCGATCAGCCAATTGGCCAAAGGAATGGTCAACGCAAATAAAATCAGGAATACAATTCCCTCGCGCCTGCGCCGGGCTTCAAGTTCGATTTTGGTCAGCATTCCGTCTTCCACTTGGCGAATCCGTCGGCCCGCAGCCGGCAGGCTGGACAGGTCCCGCAGCCGTAACCCCATACATGGCGGCGCGAGCGGTCGCCGAGATAGCAGGTGTGGGTTTCCTCGACCAGCAAATCTACAAACAGATCGCCGCCAATCTCGCGCGCCATGGCGAAGGTCGCGGCCTTGTCAATCCACATTAGCGGCGTATGAATAACCACCCGGCGGTCCATACCGAGCGTCAGCGCGACCTGCATGGCCTTTATGGTGTCGTCGCGGCAGTCGGGATAGCCGGAGAAATCTGTCTCGCACACGCCGGCGACCAGATGCTTGATGCTGCGGCGATAAGCCAGCGCCCCGGCAAAGGCGAAAAACGCCAGATTGCGGCCCGGCACGAAGGTAGTCGGCAGGCCGTTCTTGGCGATCTCGATCGCCACGTCGCGGGTCAGCGCGGTTTCCGAGATCGCGGCCAGTGCGTCGAGCTTCACCAAATGATCGTCGCCGAGCCGCACCGCCCAGTCCGAGCGCATCGACTTGATGGCGTCGCGAATGCGCGGACGGACATCAAGCTCGGTACGGTGGCGCTGGCCATAGTCAAAGCCGACGGTCTCAACCGACGCAAAGCGCTCCAGCGCCCAGGCGAGGCAGACCGTGGAATCCTGCCCACCCGAGAACAACACCAGGGCATTATTGTCGCCTAGCTCGGGCATCCATCATCACTCCGGCTGAGCCGATTTGCGTGCGCGCAGACGTCGAACTGCCTCCCGCAGCCGTCGTGGAGGCAAACCAAGATAGTACTTGCGAAAAAACGCCAAACGTTCGCTGAGGTTCAAGACCGGCTGCGATCCAGCCGGTACGTACCATGAATTAAGGCCAGTTCTGCGGATCCACACATAGCCGTGCGCGACGAGGTAGCTGTGCAAATGCCGGTCCATCACATGATCCTCGATCAACACCAAGCGTGGACGCCAGCGCGCGAAATCAAATCCACGCAGGACCTCAATTTCATGCCCTTCGACATCGACCGACAAAAAATCGATCGGCCTTGGCGCGTTCGCCTCGATCAGCAGCGCGTCGAGCGTCCGGACTGGCACGTCGATCGATCCAGCAACATCCGCGGTCACAACCCGCAACAGCGGATTGAGCGTCGAATATGCACCGGCAAGCTTGAGCGGCAGCGACCGACCCGCGTTCTCCGGCGATGAGCAGGCGACAGCATAAACCCGCGCCTGTCGACGCTGGCGGAGTGCCTCCGCGAGGTCGGGTTGCGGCTCAATCAAGATGCCGTCCCAGCCAAACCGCTCGAGGTGAAGTGTCTGCGACCCAATGGCCGGGTCATTGGCGCCGACATCGACGAAGTAGCCCCGTTGCGACTGAAAGAATGCGCGCACCAATCCGATCTCGATGCGATGCAGAGGATGAACGCCGATGCCCTCGACTTCCGGTTGCGCTGCGGTCACTTGCGAATTTGTCGACATTAATCCCACTTCGGCGATCCGGAGAACGACCAATCCAAAATCCTGCCGTCGCCACGCGCGAGGCGTCCGATCTCGGTCATTTCCGTTTCGGTGAGCCTGAAATCGAAGATCGACAGGTTCTCTTCCAGCCGCTCGACCTTGCTGGTGCGCGGGATCACGGCGATGTCCTGCTGCACAAGGTAACGCAGCGAGACTTGCGCCGCTGTCTTGCCATGGGCCCGGCCGATGCGGACGAGCACCTCATCGTTCTTGGCATTGCCGCGCGCGATCGGGCTATAGGCGGTGACCGCCATGCCCTTTGCACGGCAGGCTGCGACCAACGTCGACTGATCGAGATAAGGATGCATCTCGAACTGGTTGCAAACCAGCGGCTCGGTCGCAAGCGACGTCGCTTGATCGAGCAGCTTGGTATTAAAATTCGACACCCCGATGTGGCGCGTCATGCCATCGGTTTTGGCTTGGCATAATGCACCGAGAGTCTCAGCCAGCGGCACCTGCGGATTGGGCCAGTGTAACAAAAGAAGATCGACTTCGGTCAGGCGCAGTTTCACCAGGCTGTCTCTGGCGGCGCGCAGCAATTCGCGGGGCGCGAAATGCGAAGGCCAGATCTTGGTGACCACAAATACATCGTTGCGCGGCACCCCGGAAGCGCGCAGCCCCTCGCCCACCTCGCGCTCGTTGTCGTACATTTCCGCGGTGTCGATGTGCCGGTAGCCCAGCCGCAGCGCCTGTTCGACGACCCGCGCGCAGGCTCGGCCGCGCAGATCCCAAGTACCGAGACCGACCAGCGGAATGCGCGCACCTTTGGCTTCGACGGTGGGGACCATGGCCTCGAGCCCTTTCCAACGACCGGGTGCACTATGCCATAATGCCCGCGTGCGGTTAGCAGGATTTGGTGCCAAGGAGCAACCGTTATGGGGAGCAAGCCAACCGCCGTTTTCCTGAGCATTGCGCTGATCGCCTCGGGCGTGGCAACCGCGCCGGCCGGAGCCGAGGCGATCGCCGACTTCTACCGCGGCAAGACCGTCACCCTCCATGTCGGGGCCGGGGTCGGCAGCGGGATCGACCTCGCGACCCGCATGGTCGCGCGCAATCTCGGACGCCATCTTCCGGGCCAGCCAACGGTCATCGTCAAGAACATGATTGGCGGCGGCGGCTTGCAACTGTTCAACTATCTCTACGCCATTGCGCCCAAGGACGGCACCGAGTTCGGCGCAGTGGTGCAATTTCCATTCGAATTCCTGTTCGACGCCTTGAACACCAAAGCGAATTTCGATGCGGGAAAATTCACCTGGATCGGCGGCCCGGTCGATTTCGCAGCGGTCGCGGTGGCCTGGAACGCATCGACGCCGGTTCGCAAGGCGGACGATCTGCTGACCCACGAGATGATCATCGCCGGCTCAAGCGCAACCTCGGGCAGCGCGACCGACGCCTATGTCGCGCGCAGCATTCTTGGTTTCAAGTTCAAGGTGGTGCTGGGATATCCGGGCGGCGCCGAACTCGACCTCGCGATGATCCGCGGCGAGACCCAGGGCCGCGCGCAATTGAGCTGGCCCGCGCTCAAGCAACGCAACCCACAATGGATCGCCGACAACAAGGTCAGCATCCTCTATCAGATGGGATTGCAGAAGAGCGCCGACATCCCCGCCCATATTCCCCTGATCCTCGATTTCGCCAAGACGCCGGAGGATCGCGCGGTGCTCGAACTCAAATTCGCAACCTATGCCATGGGCTATCCGATCTTCGGGCCACCGCGCATCCCGGCGCCCCGGCTGGCGGTCATGCGCAAGGCGCTAATCGACACGCTGAACGATCCCATCACCCGGGCGGACGCCGCCAAATTGCGGATCGACATCGACCCGGTGGCCGGCGAAACCATGGAGCGCATCGTCAACAAGGCCGTAGCCGCGCCGCCAGCGGTCGTGTCACGCCTGATCGAAGCCTCGAAGCCGACCAACTGACCGCCCACGATACCGAGCCCATGGCCACAGCCCCGATCGATCTCGACGGCACCGTTGCGGTGGTGACCGGCGCCAATCGCGGCCTCGGCCGCGCGATGGCCCTGGCGCTCGCGGGCGCCGGCGCGCGGGTGGTGCTGGCCTCGCCGGAGGCGGCAGCGCTGGCGCAAGTCGCCGACGAGATTGCCGCGCGCCACGGCCAGGGCCGCGCACTGGCGCTCGCCACCGATATCTCGGTGCGCGCCGATTGTGAAAACCTGCTCAAGGAGAGCCTGCGCGTATTCGGCGGATTGCATGTCCTGGTCAACAATGCGCGCCATCCTTACTTGACGCGACTGCCACTCTGGCAGACCGACCCCGACAATTGGCAGCAATGCATCCGCGTCAATATCATGGGCAGTTTCTTGCTGACCCACACCGTCGCACCGCATTTTTTGGCGCAAAGCTTCGGCCGCATTGTCAATCTCACCACCTCGCTCGGCACCCTACAGACCCGACACTATTCGCAATATGGCGCGACCAAAACCGCGCTCGAGGCCATGACCATGATCTGGGCACAGGATTTCGCCGGCACCGGCGTCACGGTCAATTCGCTGCATCCGGGCGGCCAGGTCGACACCGGCTTCACCAAGCGTCGCGAAGGTCGCACGCCGCTGCCGGTCGATGTGCTCGACCACGCCATTGTCTGGCTTGCCTCACGGCACTCGGACGGCAAGACCGGCGGCCGTTACTGCGGCAGCCGCTGGGACAACACCCTGCCGCCGGACCAAGCGGCGGCGCGCGCGCTCGATCCGCCGGTGCTGCGCGCGCCGTAACATCAGGCCAATCCAGATCATGACCAAGCGCATCGGCCTCATCATCCCGTCGTCGAACCAGCTCACCGAGCCGGAATTTCACCGCTACCTGCCGGACGGCGTGCGCGCGCATTTTGCACGGCTGAGAATGACTGGCGCCCACAAGCTGCCGCTGCCCGACCTGCTGCCGGGCATCGCGGATGCCGCACTGGCGCTGGCCGATGCCAAATGCGACGTGATTGCGTTCCATTGCACCGCGATCGCGCTCGATGCCGGCCCCGCTGGCGAACCCAAGATCATGTCCACCATCGCGGCGGCGACCGGCACCCCCGCGACCGCCACCGCTGCTGCCATCGTGGCGGCGCTGCGGGCGCTTGGCGCAAAACGGATCGGGCTGGTGACGCCCTATGACGAGGCCAATTCCGAAAAGGAGCGGCGCTATTTCGAGGCCGCGGCGATCGACATCGTAACGTCACGCCACTTCGATCTGGCGCGGCGCAACCAGCTGGCGTCGACGCCGCCGGAATTCTGGATCGACGCCGCGCGCAACGTCGCCGCCGAGGCGACCCGCCCGGATGCCGTGGTGTTCAGCGGCGCCAATGTGCGCTGTATGGAAGCGATCGGCGCGTTTGAGGACATCCTGCGCGTTCCCGCCATCACCAGCAATCAGGCGGTGATGTGGGACAGCCTGCGGATAATGGGCGTGCGCGCCAGCGATCCCCGGCTCGGGCGGCTGTTTGCGTAATCCGCAACAGCGCGGCTGCCTCTTCGCGGCCTTTATTCAATTATCCCACGGTGGCGCATGCGCCGGATTGACGACCCGGCCGTCGGGCTTCTTGAGCGCGGCGACTTCGGCCATCTCGGCGGCGGTCAGCGCAAAATCGAACACCGCGAGGTTTGCCGTCAAATGCGCGGGCGTCGCGGTGCGCGGGATCGGAATGATACGCTGCTGGGTGAGATAGCGTAGCGCGACTTGCGACGAACTGCGGCCATGCGCCTTGGCGATGCGTTCCAGCGTTTCGTTGCCCGGCACCTTGCCGCGCGCCAGCGGGCAATAGGCGGTGACCGACAGGCCGTGCTGCTTGCAGGCGGCGATCACTTTGCTCTGGTCGAGGAACGGATGCACCTCGATCTGGTTGGTCACCAGCGGCTCGGTCGCCAGCCTGGTCGCCTCGTCCAGCATCGATGTGGTGAAATTGGCGACCCCGATATGCTTGGCCTGGCCGCTTTTCTTGGCGGCGCACAGCGACTTGACGCTGTCCGACAGCGGCACTTTCGGATTGTTCCAGTGGATCAGCAGCAGGTCGACCCACGGCAGCTTGAGCTTCTTGAGGCTGTCTTCGACCGACGCCTCGAAGTCGCCGGGCGCGAGCTTATCCCAATAGACCTTGGTGGTGACGAACACGTCTTCGCGCTTGAGGCCGGTTTCGGCGAGACCCTGCCGCAGCCCCTCGCCCACCCATTCCTCGTTGCCATAGCGTTCGGCCGTATCAAGATGGCGATAGCCGAGCTTGAGCGCGGCCTTCACGGTGTCGATACAGACTTGGTCCTTCAGGGTCATGGTGCCAAGCCCGATCGACGGAATCCGCGCGCCGTTGGCTTCGATGACGGTCATGCTCTCACTCTCTGGGTTTTTGGGAATTATAGGTTTGTCGGATATCGATTGCGACCGGCGGCCGCCCCGGTGTAGAGCTTCGATCATTCAAGAACATAGACCTCAAATCAAGCACCCTTCTGAACAGAGCATCATGGCCGCGCCGGTTCCGACTTTGGAAGAGGCATTGAACGCCATCGAGGACGGCGATGCCACCACCCTTGCCTGGTACTTGCAGTCAACCCCCAATCCAAGCCACCACGTCATGCTCGCACTGGCACACGCCCTGTCCGCCCAAGGAGACACGCCGCATCGCCTGAAATTCCAGCGGCGGCGTCCGGGCAAACTGTCGCCCGATTCAACCGAGGATGTGGCAATTTTCATGCAGGTCGAGGCGCGATTTCTGAAACGGCTCTCCGAGGGCCTGCCGGAGCGCGGGCTGCGCAAATCGGTCATCGGCGAGATCGCGCAGGAAAATGGCAGCAAGGACCGCACGGTCCTCGCCGCCTATGAACGCATCAAACGAAAGAACGCCGCGCAATAGTCATTAGCAGTCCGTCGCCGCCCGACCATGCCGCCGGCTTAGGTTTTCAGCAATTCGCGCGTGGTGAAGATCGGCACCAGCCGCAGGCCTTCTTTCTTCAGGTTATCGGCGGCGCCTTCGAGCCGATCGACAATGGTGATGATGGTGTCAACGGTTGCGCCGCGCTCGCGCACGGCCCGCACTGCCTGCATCACCGACCCGCCCTTGGTGGTCACGTCCTCGACCAGGACCACCCGCGAGCCGTCCTTGAAATTGCCGTCGATCTTCTTGCTGGTGCCGTGGTCCTTGCGTTCCTTGCGCACCACAAAGCCGTTGATCGGCCGGGCGCTGGCGCTGCGCGCGCACACCGCCGCGACGATCGGCACCGCCCCCAATTCAAGCCCGCCGATTGCGTCGGCTGCGGGCTCCTGGGCGAGCATTGCAACGATGATTTCCGCAATCAGCGCGGCGCCTTCCGGGTCAAACGCGGTCGGCTTCATGTCGAGGTAGTAGTCGCTCATTGCGCCGGAGGCGAGCTTGAACGGGCCGCCCGCAGTGATCAGCGATTTGCGCTTGATGATCTCCATCAAGCGCTCGCGCGCACGATCGGCCGGCGGCGTGGTCTTGGCAGCCGCTTGAAGCATCGTGTTCTCCCTGGCTTTCGAGCAACCCTGCGCAGCCGCGGCGCTTGGGCGCGATTTATCCCAAGGGCCACAGCATTGTCATGGCCAAAGTCAGATTCAGAGCGGGTTTGTCAGGGGAAAACCGCGGGTTTTCGCCGGATTGCGCGCTCCAAGTGCCGGATCAGGTTCCAGTCTTGGCGGGGCTCAGCACCGCGAACGCAACTTGTGGCGCTTTTTCAATCAGCTTGAGCAATGCCCGGGCCGGACCGCGCGGCGAGCGCTTGCCCTGCTCCCAGTTGCGGACGGTCTCAAGCGGCACCCCAATGCGGGACGCGAATTCCGCCTGGGTCAGCCGGGTCTGCGCCCGCACCCCCCGCGCATAGGCGGCAGCGCCAGGATCGTTGGCCGCGCCTTGGGTGACCGCTCCGGTGAGATCCCGCTCGGCGCCACCCGGCAGGATTTCCACGATCCGGCCATCGGCTTTCAGTCGAACGCGCATCATGGTGGTCATGGCTTATGTGATTCCCTAAAAATCGCCAATTGCTTAATAAGAGCACTTAATCATGAAGCTTTGCCTTCGAACGGCTCAAGCCGGCCCGGTCGGCCCTTGGCCTGGGCCGCCGGAGGCGCCATGAGCGGCAACGGCTCGCCGTTCGCGACCAGCCGCTCGATGATTTCGGCCGCCGCCGGCTTAGCGAACAGATAGCCTTGCATTTCATTGCAGCCCGCCAGCCGCAGCACCACGCGCTGTTCCTCGGTTTCGATGCCCTCGATCAGAACGCTCAGGCCAAGCGCGCGGCCCAGCGTCACAATCGCCTGGATAATCACGCCGGCATTGGCCGACTGGTCGAGCGCGGCGACAAAGCCGCGGTCGATCTTGAGCATGTCGAAGGGAAGTCGCTGCAAATAGGACAGGCTCGAATAGCCGGAACCAAAATCGTCCAGCGCCAGCCGGACGCCAAGCCGGCGCAATTCTTCCAAGCGCACCTTGGCGGTGGCGGGATCGTCGATCAACACCCCTTCGGTGATTTCCAGCACCACGCGCGCCGGGCTAATCTTGGTCTCAGCCAAGACTTCGCGCAACAAATCCACAAGGCGGCGGTCGCGCACCTGCACCGGCGACAGATTGACCGCAACATAAAGTCCTGGCCAGCGCGCGCCATCGGCGAGCGCGCGCCGCAGCACAAACGCGCCGAGTTGATCCATCAGCCCGGCCTCCTCCGCGACCCGCACAAACAGGCTGGGCGGAATAGCGCCACGAACCGGGTGATGCCATCGCAACAGCGCTTCGACGCCGACCACGCGGCGATGATCCGCGCTCACAATCGGCTGATAATGAACGTCGAACGAACGCGCCGCGATCGCGCGCAGCAACTCCCGCTTGATGAACCGCCGGTCGTCGAAATCACCCTCCATCTCCGGCGAAAACTGCACCACCAGACCGCGCCCACGCTGTTTGGCGACCAGCAATGCGAGATTGGCGCGACGGGTGAGTTCCTCGCGCGTGGCGCCATCACGCGGCGCCAGCGCAAGTCCGGCGCTGGCATTGACCTGAACCACGCGGTCGACCCAGATGGCGCGCGAAATCCCGGCACGCGCCACCTCGACCACGGCCAGCACACGCCCGACATCGGGCGCGCGCACCACCAAGCCGAACGCGTCGTCACGCAACCGCGCAATGGTTACGCCCGCCGGCACGTCGCGCCGCAGCCGGTTGGCGATTTCGGTAAAGACCTCGCGTTCGCCGGCTTCACCGATTGCCTCATCGATCTCATCGCGACCGCCCAGGTCGATGAGCGCCACCGCAACCACCTCGTTCGGTTGCCGTTCGGCAAGCGCCTGTTCCGCGACCTCCCGCATCCGGTGCAAATTCGGTAGGCCAGTATCAGCGTCTTCGAAGGCAAGCCTGTGGACCTCGCGCATGCTGTCGGCGACCAGCGACGCAAATCGGCGCAACTGCCGCATCGCCAAAACCGCGAACCCAAACAGCAATAGCATCGCCAGGACGGCGACTGGCAGGATCTGCGCGATCATCGCCGTTGCCGGCCGTTCCACTTCCCAAGTGAACCAGCCGACAATCCGCCCCTTGGCGTCGATCAGCGAGTGAACATCGCGCGCACCCGGCGGTGGGTCTTCCACCAGCCGCAAACCCTTGAGGCCCGAAGCGCTCTCCAGGATGCGGACCGCATTCGGATCGACATTGACCAGGTCGGGCGACAGCGCCTGCAAGGCCTCGATTGCGCCGCGCAAGGCCTGGCGATTGGCGCGCTCGAAGGAGTCGTCGGCCTGCCGCGCCAACAGAAACCCGAAAGCGCCGCACAATAGCGTCGCGGCGACCACCAAGATCGCCAAGGGCGACAGCATTTTCAGGATTGCGGTCTCGCCGCGCCCGATACCAATCGCGCCCCGCCAACGCGGAGCACGCGCGGGCTGCGTCGACCCGCGGTTCGCCGTCGCCTCACTCAAATCCACCGGATACTCCGGCCAAAGCCACGCGTTACAAGGACTTTTCCAGCCCTCACGACTACGCGTCGATGGTGAATAACCGGTAAATATCGGCCGACGGCCCACACTTAGCCGAGACCGAACCACAGCGTCGCAATGCCCAGGAAGGCCAGGAAACCGATCACGTCGGTGACGGTGGTGACGAACGGCCCCGAGGATACCGCCGGGTCGACGCCAAGCTTGGTCAGGACCATGGGGATCAGAATTCCGCCGAGCGCCGCCGCGGTCAGCACGGTCACCATTGCAAGCGCAATAACCAGGCCGAGGTCAGACACGCCAAACCAGACCGCCGCCACCACCCCCAGGATCGTCGCGAAGACCAGACCGTTGAGCACCCCGACCAAAAGCTCGCGCCGAATAATCCGACCCGCATTGGCATTCGACAATTCCCGGGTCGCAATCGCCCGCACGGTCACCGTCATGGTCTGGGTTCCGGCATTGCCGCCCATGCTGGCGACAATCGGCATCAACACCGCAAGCGCCACCATCTTGACGATCGAGCCCTCGAAATTGCTGATCACCCAGGCGGACAGCAGAGCGCACACCAGATTGGCGAGCAGCCACGGAAACCGGCTTCGCACAATGGTCCAGACCGAATCCGAAAGTTCTTCTTCGCCGCGCACGCCGCCGAGCGCTTTGATGTCTTCTTCCGCCTCTTCCTCGATCACGTCGACGATATCGTCGAAAGTGATGACGCCGACCAAATGGCCGTTATCGTCCACCACCGGCGCCGAAACTAGATCGTAGCGCTCGAACAGGCGCGCGACCGCTTCCTGGTCGTCGGTGGCGTGGACCGGCCGCAGGTCCTCATCGACCAAATCCTTGATCGCCACCGGCCGCTTGGTGCGCAGCAACTTATCAAGCGCCACAACGCCGGTCAGGCGGCGGCCGGCATCGACGACATAGACCTCCCAGAAACGATCGGGTAGATCGGGTGTCTCGCGCATGTAATCGATGGTCTGGCCCACGGTCCAATCCGGGCCAACCGCGATGAACTCATCCTGCATCCGCCGACCGGCGGAATCTTCCGGATAGTCGAGACTGCGCTTGAGCGCGACGCGCTCAAGCGGCGACAATTGATCGAGGATCTCGGCCTGATCCTCCTTGGGCAAATCCTCGAGGATCGCGACGGCGTCGTCGGAATCGAGATCGCGCACGCCTTCGGCGACGGTTTCCGGCGGCAGTTCGTCGAGAATTTCCTCCCGGACGGTGTCGTCAACCTGGGTCAGCGCCGTGAAGTCGAAGTCGGAACCCATCACCGCGATCAGGCGCGGGCGCAATTCCGGATCGAGCGCCTCGATGACCGCGCCGACATCGGCCTCATGCAATTCGCCGACCAGTTCGCGCAGCGACGACGCATCGCCGGCCTCCAGCGCCCGGACCACTTGCGCGACATAGTCGGCGCGCAAGGTCCCGTCCGCCGTACGCGGCACAGCAGAGGGCTTCGTCACGGCGATGTCCGCGTCACCGAGCATCCCGAGTCTCACGTCACGATCGAGTGAAGAGCTTGGCAGCTTGTACGCCCGGACCTGCGCACTGGCAATTCGCGACGCCGCGGAGTCCCGCGTAAAAGTTTGCGTCCCTAGGGCGCGGCAATGCTGCCACAGCACCGGGCGAATTCTCGCCAACCGCCGGTATTAAGCTTGCGTTAAGTTGAGCGCTTCTAGGGTTCCGCTACAGTGCGGGGCTGCTGGCGCCGGCCGGGAAAGCTCTCCGGGCGGTCCATTGTGGGGTTCACCGGGTTCATGCGTAGTTTGGTTGCGTTTTTGAGCGTGCTGGCATCGCTGACCATTGCGGCACCGGCATTGGCAGCCAATTGCCCTGGCAATCCGCAGGCATTGGGGACCAGCCGAACGCTGGTCGTCGACCCGACGAAGAACACTTTGTTGGGCAGTTTCCAATACCGCGAAACGCTACCGCTCAATGACAAAGAGGTGGTCATCACCTTCGACGATGGCCCCTTGCCGCCATACACGACGCGCATCCTCGACATTCTGGCGCGGGAATGCGTGAAGGCGACCTTCTTCATGGTCGGGCGCATGGCCTCCACCTTTCCGAAATCCGTCCATCGCATTTATAATGACGGCCATACCCTCGCCAATCATAGCCAGAACCATCC
This sequence comes from Xanthobacteraceae bacterium, assembly GCA_022841625.1. Taxonomy (GTDB): domain Bacteria; phylum Pseudomonadota; class Alphaproteobacteria; order Rhizobiales; family Xanthobacteraceae; genus VAZQ01. The sequence continues at coordinate 102,906 of JALHRD010000003.1, read as the reverse complement.
GACCAATTTCAACGCGCTGCCGGCCGACGAAGCGGCCCGCGAAATCGAGGACGGCTTTAGTTCGATTGCATCGGCCATCGGCGATCCGGCGAAGGTCGCGCCGTTTTTCCGATTCCCCGGTCTCGGCCGCCAAAATGCCGCTGAACACTATTTGAAGTCGCGGCAGGTCATGAGCTGGAGCGTCGATTTCATGGCGGACGACTGGACGCGCATCAGTGCGCGCGAAGTCGTCAACCGCGCCCTCGCGCGCCTGGAAGCCAAGGGCAAGGGTATCCTGCTGCTGCACGATATCCAGCCCGCCACCGCGCTGGCTCTTCCCGATTTGCTCGGCGCCCTTAAGGCCCGCGGCTATCGCGTGGTTCATGTCATTCCGGCCAGCGCCACGCGTCCGGCGACCGCCACCACCGCCGAGGCTTGGCGGGTGCGCAATCCGCCGTCACGGGCACCGCTGGGCGATGACGAGCCAATCGGCTGGCCGCGCATCGCGGCGCATAGCCCAAGCCCGAACGCAAATCCGAACGCTGCGCCGCCGCATGGGATCAGGGCATCGCTCGCGGTGCTGGAAGCGCCGGCTGGCGCCGAAGCCGGCGTGACGCAGCTCGCAACATTGGCGACCCCAGAAACAGCCGCGTCCGACACGCCGCGCAATGGCAATCGGGAGATCGTCGGCCCAACGCATGTTGACCTCGCCGGCATACTCCCCCGCAATGTCAGCCCGGTGCGGCGATCCGGCAAGGCTGACAGCATCAGCAAAAACGCCAAGAGCGCCAGAAACGCCAAGGACACCAAGGACACCAAGGACGCCAAACCGAGCAAACCCGCTAAAACCGGCAGGACCAGCAAGCGCGACCTCCCCGGCCTACAGGCCGCGGTCGGACACCAGATCCAAATCCCGCGGCCGCAGGCCAGCATAATGTCGCCCCGATAGGGGGCGCACGCAGCCGCCGCGCGCATGCCAGCGCCGGTTTCCGAATCTCGTCAGGATGGTTGGTGCGGCCGACTGGACTCGAACCAGCACGGGTTGCCCCGCTAGCACCTCAAGCTAGTGCGTCTACCAATTCCGCCACGGCCGCAGATGAGGTCAAACGCGCGCCAGCCGGCGACGCGCCAGGAAGACGGCATGTAACAAATCTGTCCGCCGGTAACAAGACCCCGATAGCGCCAGATTTTGGGATCTCAGCGAGCGTCGGGCGCGCGCGGCATCATATCCTTGACCTCGACCGCGATGCGGTTTCCGTTCACCACCACCGCTCCCTTGGCCACCAGGAAATTATTGGCGAGGATCATGACCTCGTCGTCTTCCGACGACTCCAGCTCGATAATCGCGCCGCGGCCAAGCCGCAGCGCCTGATGGATCGGCATGACCGTGGTACCGAGCACGACCTGGATATCAAGCGCGACTTTATCGAGTGTTGGCACGGGGGAATCCTTGTACGAGGTGTGACGCCGCTAGGTCACCACGCTATGGTTACCGGATGGTTAATATGCGCGACGGCATGGTCGAGACACTTCATCCAACAGCGGATTCCGCCGCGGTGGAATGGCGCGTGGCGGCCAGCCGCGTGCCCTATGAGGAGGCCCTCGCCACCATGGCGGCGCGCGCCGCGGCAATCGCCGACGGCCGCGCTTCCGAGCTAGTCTGGCTGGTCGAGCACCCCCCGCTTTACACCGCCGGCACCGGCGCCAAGCCCGAGCATCTGCTCGAAGCCCGCTTTCCCGTGCATAGCGCCGGCCGTGGCGGGCAGTTCACCTACCACGGCCCCGGGCAGCGCATCGCCTATGCGATGCTCGACCTCAAACGGCGCGCCCCCGACGTGCGGCGCTTTGTGGTGACGCTCGAAGAATGGATCATCCAAACGCTGGCCAGTTTCGGCGTCGAGGGTGGCCGCCGCGACGAACGCATCGGCGTTTGGGTGCGCCGGCCCGACAAAGGCGCCGACCATGAGGACAAGATCGCCGCGATTGGCATCAGGGTACAGCGCTGGGTGACGCTGCACGGCATCGCCATCAATGTCGCGCCGGACCTGACGCATTTCTCCGGCATCGTCCCGTGCGGCGTGGCCGACGCCCGCTACGGCGTTACCAGCCTCGCCGATCTCGGCATCGACGCCAGCATGGCGGAGGTCGACGCAGCGCTGCGCCGGGGGTTTGAAGCATTGTTTGGGCGCACGGGCGGCTAGCACTGTTGCGATTCAACCGCAATGTCGAAGCGCAGCACGTCCTCGCGAACCCCAAGTTTCTCGTGAGGGGCGCAGGCGCGCAACGCCGCTGATCGCGGCTCAAGCCGTCGGCAACACGGCAAAACGGGTGCCGCCGCGCATGGCAACGTCCGCGGGGCCGGCGTCTTGCACATCGAGCGCATCGACATGCGCGTCCTGCGGGCCGCGCCGGCAGGCCTCGATCATGGCATCGACCGCGGCCGCTGAGCCCGCGAACAGCGCCTCCACCGACCCATCCGGCCGGTTGCGCACCCAGCCATCAAGCCCGTAGCGGATCGCGGTCTGCTGCGTCCAATTCCGATAGCCGACGCGCTGCACCCGGCCCCGCACCACGATGCGGCGGATCGTGACGGTGCTCATCCGACCTCTCCGATGTCTTTGCGGCGCGCGCCGTTCCAGCCGGAAGGCGACCAGCGCTTGAGAGCGCGAATATAGAATTCCGGCAGCGTCCAGTCGCGCGCCGCGGCCACCACCAGGTCGATATAGCCAGGGCGCGGCGTGCCCTGCCCACGGCGCGTCGCGATATAGACCAGCGCCGGCTTGCGCAGGCCGTCGAGCTGCACCGGCAATTGGCGCCGGACATAAAGCCCGCCCGTGACGTTTTCATAGGCATTGATCGCGGATAGCTCGCGTGCGCCAAGCTGCCACAACACGCCATAGACCATTCCGCCAGCCCGCGGCGCGATTGAGCCATAACCATCCGGATTGATGACAAACCGCCAGCCGGCAAGCGTTGCAACGCCAAGCGCAGTCGCGCCCGGACAACGCGCCCGCATGTGCGGGCGGCTCATATTCGAGCCATACGCGAAATGCAGCGTCACGGCGCCGACGCTACGCGCGGCCGGGTGGCGGCCCAGACCGTAAAACCCATGGCAATCGCGATCGGAAGCATCACCAGCGCAAGAATGCCCAGGGCGACGACGCCAAATATTCCAAGATGCGGATCTGAAAGCACGCTGCCGATCAGAAACAACAGCAGGAATACCTGAAAGATCCCTGCAATGCCCTCCGCATCGCTGCCGCCGGGAGCATTGGCCGCAACCGTCACCAGGAGCAAGAGCACGATCGCAAGCCCGTAGAGCGCCGTGAGCGCCACCACCAGGCCAGACGAACGACCCGCGTCCCGCAGTCGCTTGGTGTGAAGCGCATACCAGAACCACGCAATCGCCGACTGGACCAGCAGGAACGGTACAATGCTGGCCCGCGACATGACCGGCGCGGCTAGCAGGAACTGCGACAAAAAGCTCACGAGACAGACTGCGCCAGCACCCAACGCGAAAGGCTTGGGCGCCAGTCGGCCAGCGGCGGAAAACATTGCAGCGTAGGTACTCATGTGACTTCCATGATGGCACGACGGCGTTGACAATTCAGTGGACGGAATATGCTTGCAGCCACCAACTGCGCGCACGCGATCACACGAATTCGAGGATCACTGCATCGACCGCCAGGCTGTCGCCCTGGCGCGCATGAATGCGCTTGACGATGCCGTCGCGCTCGGCGCGCAGCACGTTCTCCATTTTCATGGCCTCGACCACCGCCAGTGTTTCGCCGGCTTTGACCTCCTGCCCCTCGGCGACCGCGATCGAAACCACCAGACCCGGCATCGGGCAGCGCACCGCCTTGCCGCCATCGGCGGCGACGCGCGGCGGCACTGAATGCACCAGTTCGGCTTCGCGTTCGGTAAAAACAAAGGCGCGCACCTGCGCACCGCGATGCGCCAGATCAAAGCCATTGAGCAGCGGCCGCACCTGCACCGCCACCGGCTCGCCATCAAAGGCGCCGACCCAGAGCGGCTCGCCCGGCTTCCAATCCGATGCAATGACATGACGCTCGCGGTCGCCGTCGAAGCGCACCGCAAGCTCATCGTCCTCGCGACTGAGGTCGAGCACGCGCTCTTTGTCCCCAAGCCGAACCACGCGCTTGCGTGCGCGCGTCACCGCGGCGTCCGGCTGCTGCCCGGAAATGCGCCGTTTGCGCTCGCCGAACACATGGTCGATCGCGGCCGCGACCGCGGCAAGCGTCTTTTCGAGCGACTCGTCCGGCGCCGTGGGATGAAATCCGTTGGGAAACTCCTCGGCGATGAAGCCGGTCGAGAGTTCCCCGTCGCGCCAGCGTTGGTGCTGCATCAGCGCGGCCAGAAAGGGAATGTTGTGACGAATGCCGTCAATTACAAATGCATCGAGGGCATCGGCCTGCGCGGCAATGGCGCGCGCGCGTGTCGGCGCGTGGGTCACGAGCTTGGCAATCATGGGATCGTAGAACAGCGAAATCTCGCTGCCTTCGATCACGCCGGTATCGACGCGCGTGGTCACGCCGGCTTTGCGCGTTTCCACCGGCGGCCGATAGCGCGTCAATCGACCAATCGACGGCAGAAAATTACGGTAGGGATCCTCGGCATAGACACGGGTCTCGACCGCTGAGCCATTCAGCTTGACGTCGCTCTGACGGAGCGCGAGCTTCTCGCCGGCCGCGACACGGATCATCTGTTCGACCAGATCGAGCCCCGTGACCAATTCCGTCACTGGATGTTCGACTTGCAGCCGCGTATTCATTTCCAAAAAGTAGAATGTCCGGTCTTGCGCGGCGACGAACTCGACGGTGCCCGCGGAATCGTAGCCGACGGCCTTGGCCAGCGCGACCGCCTGCGCACCCATGGTCTTGCGGGTCTTGTCGTCGAGCAATGGCGAGGGCGCTTCCTCCACGATCTTCTGGTTGCGGCGCTGGATCGAGCATTCGCGCTCGCCGAGGTGGATGACGTTGCCGTGCTTGTCGCCCAGCACCTGAACTTCGATGTGGCGCGGATTTTCGATGAATTTCTCGATAAACACACGATCGTCGCCGAACGAACTCTTGGCCTCGGAGCGCGCCCGCAAAAATCCCTCGGCGACCTCGGCCTTGCTGTTTGCAATCCGCAGGCCCTTGCCGCCGCCGCCGGCAGCGGCTTTGATCATCACCGGATAGCCGATCTCGGCGGCAACCTTTTGCGCCTGGGTTTCGTCGGCGATCTCGCCTTGGAAGCCCGGCACGGTCGAGACCTTGGCGCGGGCCGCCGCCTGCTTGGCTGCGATCTTGTCGCCCATGGCGTCGATGGCGTCGGGATGCGGACCGATGAACACAATGCCGGCCTTGGCCAGCGCGCGCGGAAACGCAGCCTGTTCGGAAAGGAATCCATAGCCCGGATGCACCGCGTCGGCGCCGCTGGCGCGACAGGCGGCAATCATCGCCTCGATCGAGAGGTAGCTTTCTGACGCGGGCGGCGGCCCGATCCGCACGGCTTGATCGGCCATCGCGACATGCAGCGCGCTCTTGTCCGCGTCGGAGTAAACCGCCACCGTCGCGATGCCGAGCCGGCGCGCGGTCTTGACGATGCGGCAGGCGATTTCACCGCGGTTGGCAATCAGGATGCGTTTGAACATTCGGTCCGGAGCCGTTGCTGGACGCAAGGTCGCGGCCCGTCGGCCGCTTGTCAACCGATAGCGGCGAAGCGCAACGCCATCCACAACGCCGCGGCGCCGGCCGCCGCCGTAACGACCGACATCAGCGCCAGATTGCCGGCGAAGCGGCCGCCGCCCAATCCTGCGCCTATGATCAGCTTGCTCAGCATGTTGGCCGCAACGGCCGTGAGGATTGCAAAAGTCCCGTCACGAACGCTCAGGGACTGCGGCACCAATTGCGTCATCGACACCGTGACCACATCGACGTCGAACAATCCCAGCGCCGCCCCACCGATGATAGCGCCCGCCGATCCGAAGGATTCATGGAGGATCCGCCCCGCAAGAATGATCACGCCCATGGTGAGTGCCAATCCGATCACCGACCAGAAGCCGAACGGATTGCGAAACGTCACGTCCGTTCGCCCGCTGTCCGCGCTCGCGTGACGAAAAATCCAAATCGATGCAAATCCGATGGCCACGGCCGCCGCCGCCGCCAAAGGCGGCGCAAGCAAAACCAACAATTCCGGCTTCAGCGCGGCGACGATTGCGAGTACCCGCGCGAACGACACCACCGTTGCCAGCGCCACGCCGGCTGCGAGCAATTGCGACGTGCCCTCCCCGGCCGCCGCGCGCCGCGCATTGGCCAGCGTGACCGCGGTCGACGATACGAGCCCACCCGCGGCGGCGGCCAGCAGCACGCCGCGCCGCTCGCCGAGATACTTCACCGCCGCGTAACCGAGAAACGAAATCCCGGCCAGCACGATGGCGATCAGCCAAATCTCACGCGGGTTCACACCGCCGAAGGGCCCGACGGGATCATCATGCAGAAGCGGCAGCACGATGAAAGTCATCGCCAGCAGGATCAACCCCGAGCGCAACTCAGGCCAGGTCAGCGTCGCGAGCCAGCCATGCAAGACTTCGCGCAACGCCAGAAGTGCGGCCGTCACCACCGCGGCGGCCGCGGCAACGCGGACGTCCCCGAGCAGCGCATAGATGCCGAGCGCGAAGGTGACGACCGCGGCAATCGCGGTCGTTGCCGAGAATGTCTTATCGGCGCGATTTTCTTCCAAACAGAAGACGGTGACCATGGCCGCAAACGCAGCCAGTGCGATGCCAATCACCAAGCCGCCGCCTGCGGTCGTAGCGCCGCCGACCGCGAGCGCGAGCCCGCCCACGACGCCGCCGAGCAAACCCGAAATGGCGAAAGTTCGAAGGCCGGCGGCGCGCCGGCCAGGCTGATGGCTGCGCGTCCGCCAGCCGCGTTCCAACCCGATCAAAAGCCCGATTCCGAGCGCGACCGCAAACCGCGACAACAGTTCGTCAGTATCCATGCCCCATCCGCCCACCGATTATTCTTCGCGCTTGGTGTTGCCGAAGCAACCCCAAAACCCAAAGCAATGCGCGAACCCAAAGGTCGCGCCGCAAGCCGGCCTGGCCGCCGCCCGGCTTGCAATCGAGCGGAAGGCTTTTCAGAGCGTTTTGATTTTTGCCAATAGGTGATGCGTTGTCCCGGCCGGAAAATCGGCGAGCACCTTCACCAAGCGAGGCCACCCCGTCGGCCAAGGCGCGCGGGCGTGCCAATATCTCACGGAAACCCAAGATTTCAGGACAGCGCCGCCCGCGACCGCAGCGCTTCGCCGCGGAGCCAATTGAGGATGACAGCATCGAGGTTACCGCCTTGGCGCTCACACCAGCCGGCGAAATCGCGCGGCTCCGGCATGGTCACAATGATGGGTGAGGCGGCGACGGTCGCCAGCAGAAACGGAAGGTCGGCCTTGCTATCGGTTGGCGTCGTCATGGTTGGCTCCCTTCCTGGCCCTTACTCCCAACACGCTTGGCGCACCGACGGGCCTGAATAAAGGTTAGTCGCCCGACCTTCGGCTTTGGTTCGACGAATCACACCATCGCAGACAAGCGCGACCGGGCCGCGGCGATGACGTGGCAAACCTGGGGCAACACACTGAAATTACGGGAGGAATTTGTTAACTTTTGGCCAGCACACCGACCTGCTGAGGAACTCCGTCCGTGCCGCCATTGATAACAGAAAGCACCCCACCGGCGTATGACAACCAAGCGCCAGCGAAATGAAGCCCAATTTCTGCCGCTTCATTGTGGCCATTCAGCCGCTATCGCGTTGGGACATTAGAGGAATCAGCCCGTGCCGCTTCTCGTGGCAGCCCTGTTGATGCTGGCGAGCGTTCCCGCCCAGGCAGCGGACTACCGCATTACACGCGACTTCGGCGGCCTGGTCGAGCAATACAAGACCAAATACGCCAAGCTCCGCGATCGCGGCGACCGGGTCGTCATCGACGGCATCTGCAATTCGGCCTGCACTTTGGTGCTCGGCATTCTGCCGCCGAACCGGATTTGCGTGACCCCGCGGGCGAGCCTCGGATTCCATGCCGCCTATTACGACCAGGCCTATACGCTGGGCATCAAGGTCACCAGCAATGCCGGCACCGCCGACCTGATGTCCTATTATCCGCCGTCGGTTAAGACCTGGATCAACCGCAATGGCGGCCTCACCACGGAAATGAAGCGGGTGCGCAGCGGCCCCGATTTGTGGACCATGGTCGACCCCTGCCCGGACGAGTAGTGAGCTAGATCTCGAAAAGTGGGAAGCGGTTTTCGGAAAAGATCGTGCGCAAGCAATAGCAACAAAGTCAGACCATGATCCGATTCAATCGAATCGGATCATGGTCTAGACTCTTTTCCGCAGTTCGCGCGCCGCCGCGACCATGACCGTGAGCTTGGCGCGGGCGAGGTCGCGGCCGATAGTCATCAATCCGCAATCGGGCGACAGCATCACCTTCGCCGGATCGAGATAGTCGAGCGCGCCCGCGACCCGCCGCTTGACGTCGTCGACGGTCGGCGTCGGCGTGTTGCCAGGATCGATACAGCCAAACATGAACAGCCGCTCGCGATAGGGTTTCAAGATCGCCGGATCGTAGCTGCTGCGCCCAAACTCCACTGTGAAGCCCGAGATCTTCGTCTCCATCAGCCGGTCGAGCAATTCGGGATAGGTGTACTGATGTTGCAGCGCGGCGCCGCCGGGATAGCCATAGCAAAGATGCACGATCACCGGCACCGTTACGCCTCGCAGGCAGCGGTCGAGCGCGGCGGCGCCATAGTCGAAGACCTTTTCATGATAGCGGGTCATCGCCGGTTCATCGAGCTGGAGCAGGTCGCAGCCCGCGGCCTGCAGATCGAGCAGTTCGGCATTCACCGCCGCCGCGATGTCCATCGCCAGTTCGCCTTCGTCGGCATAGGCCTCGTTGAGCGCGCTATCGATCACCGTCATCGGACCGGCCAGCGCCATCTTCACCGGCCGGTCGGTATAGGTCTTGGCAAATGCAACATCCGCCACCGTCGCCGCGGCGCGGCGTTTGAGTTTGCCGATGATGCGCGGCACCATGCGCGGATTGTTGCGCCGGCGGTAGACTTCCTTCTGCACCTGATTGACCAGATCGATGCCATCCCACGTGCGGCACATGTGAAAGATGAAGCCTTCGCGCCGTTGCTCGCCATCGGTGACAATGTCGATGCCCAGCGCCTCCTGCTCACGCAAGGTCACAATGGTGGCATCGTCCTGCGCCTCCGCCAACCGCTCGCCGTCGAGCCGGAAGGTCACGCGGTTACGCTCGGTGTCGCCCATCCAGCGCGGCCGCGGCATGCTGCCGACATGGGTGGTGGCGAGCGGCGGAAATTTCAGAGCCATTGCACTTCCTGTTCGAAAGGGTTTCAGCGTTCGTTGTAAATCGATTTGACCCGATCGAACAGCGTTTGCGGCAGCGTATCAAGCTCGCCGATCAGCGCCTGCACCTCCTCGCCGGTCAAGGCTCCAACCTCGCCGCGGATTTTCTTGACCGCCTCGACAAAGGCTAGGTCTTTCATGGTCGCATCGAAGGCACGCCGCAGCGCCGCAACCCGCTCTGCCGGCACGCCGGGCGCGGTGAAATAGGATTTGCCGACTTCGTTGGCGCCCATGATGACGCGCATGACCGCCCGCGCGTCGGGATCGCGCGCCAGTTCGACCGAAGTCGGCACGTCCGGCAACTCACTGTGGCGATGGATGGCGTGCTGCACCAAGACCCGCATCTGTCCCTGCGGCAGCCAATCCGGATGCACCGCCTTCACCGCCTCCCAGGTGGTGGAATGACCCTCGACCTCGCCGCGCTGCATCGCCAACATGGCTTCGCCGGAACCTTTGTAACCCATGATCAGCTTGAAGCGGGTCTTGAGCAATTCGTTCATCACCTGGGGGTAGATCGTCACCGTCGAGCCCGCGCCGGTGGCGCTAAGCGTTATTTCGCTGCGCAACGCATCCTCGAAGGTTCTGGCCTTGGCGGTGTGCCAGACCATGGTGACGCTGGTCGATTGCGCCATGCGGCCAAGCCAGTTGAACTTGCCGGCTTCGTAGCGCGCCTCCGGATAATTGAGCTTGCCTTGCAGCGGAATGCCCTGCGACACCGAAGCGATCACGCTGCCGTCGCGCGGCGCCACCGCATAAAGATGATTGGCGGCCAGCATGCTGCCGGCGCCCGGCATGTTCACGGCGATGACGCGCGGCGAACCCGGGATGTGCCGGCCGATATGCTGCGCAACGATGCGGGCATAGATGTCGTTCGAGCCGCCGGTCGGATAGCCGATGATCATGCGGATGGTTTGCCCGGCATAGAAGGCGGCAGCGTCCTGCGCGGCGGCGGGATTGGCCGTGGCAATGGCGGTGGCAATGGCGCTGGCAAGCACACCGATCCCGGCGAAAGCGACCGGCGACGGCGCGATCTTGCGTAATCTTACAGTCTTACAGCAATCGCGCGACAAGCCGAAAATCATTGCTTCTCCAAGGACTTGGGCGACTTATCTTACACCATCTTACAGCTGCTGTAAGATCGAAAAATCCGGAATTTATTTGTCGCTACAAAGACTTGGTTCATCGATCTTACAGTCTTACCGATTTTTTTGCGCATTGCGCGCGCCACCACCCCAAACCGCGGCCGCCCGGTACCCGCCAGTGCCCGCACGGCGAGGCGACGCCGGCCGCCGCGCAACCGGCAGGCCGGGGATTGTTTGTGAATGCGCGGCGCGATGACGTCTTGAACATTTGAATCTCTCGCGAATTCCAAGCATGTCTTATCGGCCTCGCGAGCGATAACGATCGCGCGAGCGATAATCCTCCAAGCGTGGCGCATGTTCTTGCTGCTCACGCACAGCGCGGGGAGCAAGCGCCGTAAGATGCATAGGGTACGCGCAGACCTTTGCATGACAATGTGGTGAGTCAATGAAATGCGTCCGCCAATGTGGACACAGCGACAACGACAATGTTGATAGGGGTCCGCAGCGCGCATCACAAATACGCAAGAAACGCCGATGCGGCGCGGCTAACCGGCACCGCGCGCTGTGTCCACAAAAAAACGTAACGGCCCCGGGGCGACCAAGGCCGATGGGCCGGCGTGGCATTGAGCGAACTGCTATGGGTGGACGGCGGCGACGGGCGGCAAATGGCCCGAAAACTCAAACCGATGAGCGCAATGCGGGGGACGTTACGATGATCGAACGAGCCGCTTGGGCGTCGCCGCGTCGACGAGCCAACCCATGACCCCCGATGAGATACTTCGCGACAAGCTGCGCAAGATCGAGGCGCTGTTTGCGGGCGCGGCAACACCGGGCGAGAAAGCCGCCGCCGGCGCGGCCGCGGAACGTATCCGCCAGCGGCTCGGCCAGACCGCAGGCCAGGAAAAATCCATCGCGTTGAAATTCTCGATTCCCGATGTCTGGTCCCGGCAGTTGTTCGTCGCACTCTGCCGGCGCTACGGCCTGCGACCCTACCGCCATCCGCGGATGCACCGTCAAAGCATTTTGATCATGGCGCCGAAGAGCTTCATGGAGCAGGTGTTGTGGCCGGAATTCCAAGAGCTGAGCGCCGCCTTGACGGCCTATCTGGCTGAAATCACCGAGAAGGTCATTCGCGAGGAAGTGCACCGCGAGACCGGCGATGCCGAGGAAGTCGCGGAATCGGGCCGGATCGGTCGATGACCAACGCAATGCGGTAATGGGATCGACGGTGCCCCGATTGGCGTCAGCGTAAACTGCCGGCCTGATTGGTGCGCTGTGGCGCGAGTCCGTTGCCGCACTGCCGCTGAGTGTCTAAGTTGTGCTCCAGGCGGCATGGAAAATGAAGGTCCGTGAAGCGATACGGCTGATCGAGGATGATGGTTGGTTGCCGGTCGCCACACGCGGCAGCCACCGTCAATCTAGGCACCCGTTAAAGCCTGGACGGTAACGATCGCAGGCAAGCCATCGGACGATCTGGCGCCCGGGACGCTTAACAGCATTTTGAAACAGGCCGGCCTGAAAGAGTGAAACCAATGCGCTACGCAGTCGTGATCGAAAAGGCGAACGAAAACTATTCCGCCTATGTGCCCGACCTGCCTGGCTGCGTCGCAACCGGCAACACCGTTGCTGCGGTCGAGCTGGAAATTCGCGATGCGATCCGGTTTCATATCGAAGGCTTGAAGTCCGACGGGCTGCCAATACCGCAGCCAACAAGCATTGCGGAGTATGTGGAGGCGTAATAGCGCGTAGATGGGGTTAACGGGCACCCAATCGGAATTCCGTCGATCACCGCGCCAGCGACGCCGGGTCGATGCTGCGCGACCCGTTGGCGGCGAGAACGCCTTCAAAGAACTCCCGGGCGCTCTCCTGCCATCTGAACCTCTCGGCGAAGACGCGGCAGCGCGCCCGCGGAATTTCAAGTGCCCGCAGAGCGGCCATGCGCAGATCGTTGTCGAGGATCCCGCAGCCTGAATCGGTCAGCACATCCCGTGGGCCGGCAACCGGAAAGGCGGCAATCGGAAGACCGGAGGCCAGCGCTTCCAGCAGCACCATGCCGAAGGTATCGGTGCGGCTTGGGAACACGAACAGGTCGGCGGATGCATAGACCTGGGCCAGACGCTCCCCTTCCAGAACCCCCAGAAATCGGGCTTGCGGAAACCGGCGTTCCAGCGCTTGCCGGGCGGGGCCATCGCCAACCACGAATTTGGTGCCCGGAAGATCGAGCGAGAGAAATGCCGGAAGGTCCTTTTCCACGGCCAGCCGTCCTACATACAAGGTGATCGGCCGTTCCGCATCCAGCACGCCGCGCTTGTGGGGATTGAAGACGGTTCCGTCCACGCCGCGCGACCACAGCCTGATATTCTTGAACCCGCGCTGGTCCAGCTCGGTGCGCAGCGCCGCGGTGGCGACCATCATTGCGCCCGCGGCGTTGTGGAACCGCAGCAGCAGGCGGTAGACCCAGCTTTCCGGAATCGGCAGCCGCGCCGAAACATATTCCGGAAAGCGGGTGTGGTAGCTGGTCGAATAGGGGAAGCCGTGCCGTAGGCATACCCAGCGGCTTGCAAAACCGATCGGACCTTCGGTGGCGATATGGATATGCGTGGGACGAAACGCGGCAATTCGCCGTGCAATGACCGCCGGTCGCGCCAGCCCCAGACGAATTTCGGGATAGGTCGGCAGCGACAGGCTGCGGAACTGGCCGGGCTCGATGATGGCGATGGTCGCGCCAAACTGCTCGGCATGCAGCACCATCTGTTCGATGGATCGCACCACGCCATTGACCTGCGGATGCCAGGTGTCGGTCGCAATCAGAACGCGCATCGACGAGTTTGGCCTGAACGCCATTTGCTCCTCCCGACTTCGCCGCCCGGCCCCGGTCGACACAAGCCGCCAACCGGACCGGGCGATCGCGATACTGCACGGATTGTCGTTCAAGCGCCTGCGGCATTCCGTCCGCTTGCTCCGGATTTCGCTGACGAACCACAGCGGCGGCCCCGAATCACGAGATAATCTGCATTCCAGTGGTGGTTTGGACGGCGCCCGGATGCGACCGCCTGGATGGCGGTAGAGTCGCGAGCACGACAGGAGACGTTACGATTCGGTATGCACGTCGTATCGTCGCCTGAACGGCTAGTTGAACTGAATGAATTGATTCAGATTGTGATTTGTGTTTACCGCGGCTCGAATTCGAGCTGCTACGTTCGGTGCGACCGTCTTGAGGTAATATTGAAATAGAAATAGAGGTGGTCCCGGTTTCCGGGACCACCTCTCAACGGCGTAATGGTGGAAATTGCTCAAACTACTGGACCGTTTCACCCCCCATGGTGAATTGCAGCTTTGGCGGCAGGTTAGTCATCGCGTAATGTACGAATTGCTCACCTAACTCGGTCAGCTCGTATTGCTCGCTGTCGTCAAATGCCGACTTCATAACTTTTATCGTTCCCTTTGGCGCCGGGGGCGCACGCCGCTTCGTTAAGAAATTACCCGCATAATCCGTTTCGCGATGCTGCCGGACAATGCCGCCCGTGCTTAAGTCACGGAACAGGAGGCGGAATAGATCGGCGTCGGCCGAGTCCTCCCGTACCGGCGCGCGGCCCAGCTTGCGCCACACCTCACCCCGCGTGATTCCGGCGCTGTTGTAAATTGCGCCCACTACGGCGAAGTGAAACTCGGAATAGTCCTTGATCCATTGCAGGAAGAACTTGATTACGTCGTCGCTAGTCAGGGTCGAGGCCCCGGCATTGACCAGGACGTTGCGGATGAATACCCGCTTTTCCTCGCTCTCCGCGCCCGCCCAGTCGCGGAAGGCTTTCCGTAGGATGCTTTGATAGGCAGCACTCTCCACGCGCTCTGACACCTTCTCATCGCGCATGTCCAGTCGGGCCATGATCTCAGCAATAGTCTTTTCTTTCTCGCGCATTTCGGCAGCGAGCATTTGTAGCCAGTGCTCAATAAATTTGTTGACGCGTTCTTGTTCGCGTTCGGACCACGCACCCGCGACGGCAGATAGCAACCCTCCTGCAAGCGGAATGGCTCCGCCAACAGTGTTCAAAATGCCGCGAGTCAACGCAGCACCTTTAGCTGCTTGGGGTAGCTCGGGTACTCCGTCTAATGGTTTATCATCCGCCATCGAGCACGCCCATTACTTCCGCACAGGGAAACTCAACTTGCTATCGCGCGCGTCTTCCGCCGCAATCTGCTGTTTGCGGCGCTCGGCGGCCTCGGATATCGCCTGCTCAAGACTAGGTTTGCTTTGCTCGTATTCGGCACGCAGCACGTCGAGGTTGCTGTTGACCTGGGTGCAAAAAGTTGTGACTTGCCGATCCGCGTTGTCGTCGTCCGAGATCGAAATGACGAGGGAATTTCTTCCAATGGCCGCACCATGTGACGGAATGGTGCAGCGGGAGGGAGCCACGCGGAGCGTTTCCGCCTCTCCGGAGAATGGGATCGTCACGTCGAGCCAGGACTGTTTGAAGACGGCTCGACCACCCCAGCCGTCATTTCGTTCCTGCTCCTCCTGCTTCCGCTCGGCACTTATGCCCTTCGGATCGAGGCGGGCGACATCCACCGAGTATTTCTCCGCGACCTTTGCGAGCTGGCCGCCAAGGGCAGGGTCCGAGAAGATTTTGCGGTCCAGTTTCTCAACATCTTCGACCGCCTTCCTAACCATGAATGTCCAGGTCGGATGCCAAGATTTTTGGAATAGCTGCTCCGTCATTTCCTGCCTCCCCTAGCGGCTGTATGGACCCTACCCCCTAGAGATAGGGGGCCGGTCGGTCCTTTCAAGTTTCTGCGAGCGTTCCAGCGATCCCGACACTCCGTTCCGTATAGACTCTTGGTTCTTGTTTTGTTCTTTTGTGAAAAACACGGGACGGGAATGTGTGACTGACTCGGCGCCGGCGGCACCAACCGAAGTCCATCCTGCCTCAGCATTGGAGCTGGAGGTCGACGAGGCGATCACGATCTGCGACGGCGACGTGCGTGCGGCGCTCACGGCCGCGCTGGTCTACAAAATGTTCCTAGAACGCAAACTCGAAATAATGCGCGGCATGATCTCAGCGGGATACACACGCGGGAAGATCACGCCCTCACACGGAGCGAGCCAAAAGCTGGACGAGTGGCGGGCGGTTTTCAGCCCTTCAGAATCCTCGGGCGACAAGACTTAACCGCCGCGCGGGAATATTTTTTCAGCGAGGTTTTTTCCCGAGCCTATAGCGAGCCTAGAACTTTGAGCGAACGAGCTAAGTGTTTGATCTAATGGCGCGCTCGGAGAGATTCGAACTCCCGACCCCCAGATTCGAAGTCTGGTGCTCTATCCAGCTGAGCTACGAGCGCTGATGGTGGTTTGGTAATCGCAATCCCGCGCTTCGGCAACCGCCGCCGCGCATCCTGCCGTTCTACCCCCCGCCGGCTGGACAGCATACCGCCGCCCATGCGATTTGGAAGAGTGGCATTAACGCCGCCCGCCTCCACTTCGTCTCCCACCACACCGCGAGCCACCATGAAAGCCTGGAATGAATCGCCGTTTCTCAAGCTGATGGGCGTGACCGTCATCCGCCGCGCCGCTGAGCGCAGCGAGGCCTCACTGGTCAATCGCGACGACCTCTGCAACCGCCGCGATGTCATGCATGGCGGCGCGATCATGGCGCTGGCCGATATCATGGGCGGAATGACGGCGTCGGCCTCGCTCACGCCGGGACAGGCCACCGCGACCATCGAAAGCAAGACCAATTTCCTGGCGCCGATCCCGAAGGGCGACACGGTGCATGCGGTCTGCACGCCGATTCACTCCGGCCGCACCACCATCGTGCTGCAAACCAACATCGCCCGCGGCGATGGCCGGCTCGCCGCCATGGTGATCCAGACCCAAATCGTGCTGCCGAAGGGCTGATCGACGAATTGACTGTAGACGACCGGCCGCGCCGACGGGCAAAGTTGCGGCATGCTGGGTCTAACCGGAGGGCTATCGCAAATGGATGTCCGCCCCATCCTTCGAGACGCATCGCAGCGCTTTGGCGCTGCGATGCTCCTCAGCATGAGGCCGAACTGTATATGCGATAGCCCTGGGTCTAACCGGAGGCGCGCAATGCAGCGGCCAATCCTGATGCTGACAATGACGGCTGTGGTCACGGCGGCGTATCCAGCCGCGCCGGCCGCCGCCGACCCGGTCGCCGAGTTCTACGCCGGCAAGCAGATCCGCCTCGTCATCCGCTCCGGCGTCGGCGGCGGCTACGATCAATATTCGCGGATGCTGGGCAAGCATATCGGCAAGCACATCCCGGGACGGCCGACGGTCATTCCGATCAACATGCCGGGCGGCGGCGGCATCCGCGCCGCCAATTATGTCGCGAAAATCGCACCGCAGGACGGCACCATCCTCACCATGGTCAGCCAAGGCCTGCCGGTCGATCAGGCGCTCGGCCTGAACCCAAGCTTCCAGGCCGACCTGCGCGATTTCCTCTGGGTCGGCAATATGAGCTCGTCGAACCAGGTGATGGTGACCTGGCACACCTCGCCGACCAAGACCTTCGCCGACCTGATGAAGCGCGAGACCACCATCGGCTCGACCCAGGCCGGCTCGACCTCAGTGCAGATGCCGGCGGTGCTGAACAATGTCGTCGGCACCAGGATCAGGATCATCTTCGGCTACCCGGACGGACGCGATGTCAACATCGCCATGGAGCGCGGCGAGGTCGAAGGCCGCGCCACCAATCCATGGGCGAGCTATCTCGCAGTCACGCCGCATCTCATCGAGCAGAAGTTGATCAATCCGATCCTCCAGATCGGCATGGTCAAGGACCCCGCGCTGCCCAATGTGCCGCTGATGCGCGATCTCAAGGCGATCGAGCCTGCCGGCCAGGCAGTGCTGGAATTCATGTCGCAAGCGACCGTAGTCGGCCGGCCGATTGCGACCACGCCCAATGTGCCGGCCGATCGCCTCGCCGCGCTGCGCCGCGCGTTCGATCTCACGCTCACGGACCCCGATTTCATCAAGGAAGCGCAGACCCAACGCGCCGAGATTCAGCCAATGACCGGCGCGGAATTGGCGCAGTTGATCCGCGAGATCATCGGCGCGCCGGCGCAGCTACGCGAGCGGGTGAAGGTCGCGATCCAGCCGAAGAACGCCAAAGAGGTGCCGGGTCAGAAGCCGCAGGACAATTGACCGGCAGCCATTCGTGCCCGCGCAATCCAGGCATTCGGCGCGCTCGGCCGGGCTACGCCCGCCCATCGGTTTCATTATAATCGGCAAGATAATCGGCAAGCCACCGCTATGACGCAGGAGACCCATCATGGACACACGCGCGGCCCTCGCAGTCGCAGCCGGCAAGCCGCTTGAAGTCACCACGGTTCAACTCGAAGGCCCGCGCGCCGGCGAGGTCATGGTTGAAATCAAGGCGACCGGCATCTGCCACACTGACGAATTCACGCTTTCGGGCGCCGACCCGGAAGGCCTGTTTCCCGCGATCCTCGGGCACGAGGGCGCCGGCGTGGTGGTCGAGGTCGGCGCCGGCGTCAGCTCGGTGAAAAAAGGCGACCACGTCATCCCGCTCTACACGCCGGAATGCCGGCAGTGCCCGTCTTGCCTGTCGCGCAAGACCAATCTCTGCACCGCGATCCGCGCGACCCAGGGCCAAGGCGTGATGCCCGACGGCAGCTCGCGCTTCTCCATCGGCGGCAAGAAGCTGCACCATTATATGGGCTGCTCGACCTTCGCCAATTTCACGGTGTTGCCGGAGATCGCAGTCGCAAAAATCCGCGAGGACGCGCCGTTCGACAAGGTCTGTTACGTCGGCTGCGGCGTGACCACCGGCATCGGCGCGGTGATCAATACCGCCAAGGTCGAGCCCGGCGCCAAGGCAGTGGTGTTCGGGCTCGGCGGCATCGGTCTCAACGTGATCCAGGGGCTGCGGCTGGCCGGCGCTGACATGATCATTGGCGTCGACCTCAACAACGACAAGAAGCCCTGGGGCGAGCGCTTCGGGATGACCCACTTCGTCAACGCCAAGGACACCGGCGCTGACCTGGTGGCGCATCTGGTCAACATGACCAAGACGCCAGCCGACCAGATCGGCGGCGCCGACTACACCTTCGACTGCACCGGCAATGTCACGGTGATGCGGCAGGCGCTGGAATGCAGCCATCGCGGCTGGGGCGTGAGCGTGATCATCGGCGTGGCCGGCGCCGGCCAGGAGATCGCGACCCGGCCGTTTCAACTGGTCACCGGCCGGGTCTGGAAAGGAACCGCCTTCGGCGGCGCGCGCGGCCGCACCGACGTACCCAAGATCGTCGACTGGTATATGGACGGAAAAATTCAGATCGACCCGATGATCACCCACACCATGCCGCTGTCCGACATCAACAAGGGCTTCGAGCTGATGCACCAGGGCAAGAGCATCCGGAGCGTGGTGGTGTTCTGACGGCGCGGCGCGCGCTGCCGCGCAGGATCGCTACGGACCCGTCAATTGCGGATCGCCTGCTTGGCGCGTTCGACCGTCGCCGGCGGCGACGACGCGACGCGCCGGATGAAGCGCTCGACCTGCTCGCCGGTCATCGGCGCGACGTCGATCTGGAGCTTGGCGGCATCGGCCAGGAATTGCGCATCCCGCATGGTCGCGGTGAAGGCGGCCCGCAACGCGTCGCGGCGCTCCGCCGGCATGGCCGGGGGCGAGACGTAGAGCCGCCCCAGCGCCTGCGCCCCGAAAATCAGATCGAATAGCTGCCGTTCCTCGTCCGATTTCGCAAAAGCGTCGACATGCGGCGCACCCTTAAACTCAGGCTGCGGCGCTCCGCTCAATTGCAGGACCAGCTTGAACGCGCCCGAGTCCAGATCGTCGCGCCATTGCGACTTGATGGTCGACAGCGAGACCCCGCAAACGCCTTCCACTTCGCCGCGCTGGATCGCCAGTCTGACGCTGGCGGAACCTTTGTAGCCCGCGACCACCCGGATTTTCCCGCCCAGCAGGTTCTTGACCGCATAGGCATAAGTGGCAAGCGGGCCGGTGGTGCCGGTCGCACCGAAAATCGTTTCACGCTTGCGCAAATCGTCCAGCGACTGCACGCCCGACGCCTTAGCGACACCGCAGGTGCCGACGCCTTCGTCGGCGTTGCCAATCCAGGTGTACTGCGCCGGGTCGAACTTGGCGACGTTGTTGCCAAACACCGGCTCGTACACCGCGGTCTGGGCGAAACTGGCAACCACGGTGCCGTCCTTGGGCGCCGCATTGTAGAGCCAGTTGGCCGCGGCAATGCCGCTGGCGCCGACCATGTTCTGCACCACAATCGACGGTGTACCCGGCACATGCCTCGATAAATGCCGCGCCAGCACGCGCGCATAGGTGTCGAAGCCGGTGCCGGTTTCGTGGCCGACCACCAGCGATAGGGTCCGGTCCTTGTAGAATTCCGCCACTGCGGCGGCGGCAGCCGGATGCGGCACGACACTTGCAGCCACGGCGAGCGCCGCGCAACCGATCCGGCCCGGCAGCGTCGTTATCGGTCTTCGCACGGGGCCACCCATTCTCCTCCGGATATCAATCCACCCGTGTCGCCTGCTTCACCCGTTCCACCGTAGCCGGCGAGGCGGTCGATAGCCGCGCAATGAATTTCTCGACCTCAGCGCCGGTCATTGGCGAAATATCGATCTGGGCCTTGGTGGCGTCGGCGACGAATTGTGGATCTTTCATGGTCGCCAGCAGCGCCGCGCGCAACGCATCGCGTCGCGCGTCCGGCGTTCCGGGTGGCGCGAGATAGATCCGTCCAAGCGCCTGGGTGCCGAAGATCAATCCATAGATTTGCCGATCGTCCTCCGACTTGGCAAAGTCGTCGACATGCGGAATGCCTTTGAGGTCCGCCTGCTTGCGGCCGGAGAGCTGTATCACCGGGCGGAACTCACCGGAGTTGTAGATATCGGACCAGGCCGACAGGATGGTCGACATTGGCAGTCCGCAAATGCCGTGCACCTCGTTGCGGCTGACCGCGATCTTGACGCTCGCCGAGCCCTTGTAGCCCGACACGATCTTCATCTTGGCGCCGAGCAGGTTCTTGACCGCCGCCGCCGACTTCACCAGCGGACCAGTGGCGCCGGTCGCGCCCCAGATCGTCTCGCGCGTCAGCATGTCTTCGAACTTCGTGACGCCTGAGACCTTGGAGATGCCGCAGACCGCAACGCTCTCCTCCATATTGCCAATCCAGGCGAATTTGGCGGCCTCAAACCGCGCCGCGCCGTTGCCCATCAATGGCTCAAACGGAATGGTGTGCACGAAGGTTGCCATCACCGTGCCGTCCTTGGGAGCGACGTTATAGAGCCAGTTAGCGGCGGTGAGCCCGCTCGCGCCGGTCATGTTCTGCACCACGATGTTGGGCTGGCCCGGAATGTGGCGGCTGAGGTGCCGCGCCAGCAGCCGCGCATAGACATCGAACCCGGTAGCAGGCTCGTGGCCAACCACGATGTTGACCGACTTGCCCTTGTAGAAATCGGCAATTTCATCGGCGTGAACCGGCGCAGCGGCAGCGCCGATCCATAACAGAATGCCCGCGGCGGCAATCCGGTCGAATGTCTTGTTCATGAGGCCCTCGTTTCGATCCGCCGGCAGTGTAGCAGTCTCATGCCGTCGATTCACCTGCCATCCAGGGACGAGGTTCAACGCAATTGCGGGAGGAAGCCACGGCGATCGGCTCCCCCGGCGGACGCGACCGGACGGAGACATTGCACGCCCACCGCGGATTGCCGCGGCCACGGAAGGCCACGGTCCTCGGCGTATCGATTATCGCCCGGTGAAAGCGTCGCGGATAGAGTTAAGCCGTTGACCCGCCCCACGTGGGACCTGCCCGGGGATCTGCGCGGATTCGTCCTCGACTCTGCACGGCACAACCAGCCCGTCGGTATATCTGCCAGAGACGTTGTCGAACAACAATTCGTGGCACATGTTACCGGAAACATGGCGGCGGACCTGACCGGTCCGCGTCTCACCAAATCTATCCACGAACGACGACTGCACGGCGCTGCGCTGCGATTCCGGAACCCAACCTTTTTGGACTGCGACGATGACAAGAACCGCGATTGCAGCCGTCGCAATCACCGCCCACTTGACGTGATGCCAGCGCTCACGCGCGCGCCGTCCGGTGGCGGCGCTGCTTTGGCGCTGCTTCATCTGTTTAAAATCGGCCTGCGCCCGCTCACTTGCGGTGGTTCGGCCGGCAGTAGGATCCATGACACTATCCGCTCAAGCCAAATCGATTCCAAAGGGCCGCGACTTGCTCCAGGCTCTTCATGCTTCCAAAGAGATATAGTGACTGACCGGCAATTTTCCGGGGTCAAACTGTGGATGGCGGACAATCTTGAAGCAGCATGCTTTACGACCGGTTAACGGCCGACGGGTCTGCGCCACCAATTCACGGTCAATCCAACGCATATGGGTCACGCGCGATATCGAGTTTCTCGCGCATGACCGACACCCCGGCCCCATGGCTGAGCCGCACCACGTTGAATGTGCCGGCAAATTCCGGCGATCCCGAATAATAGGCCGCCACCGAGCCATCGCCGACTTTGGCCGGCGAATTCCAGTGGCCCAATGCCACATAGTCCGCCCCGGTGGCGGCGAGGTCGGTGTCGCCAATCAGCCAGGACGGTCGCGGCCAGGTCACGCGATCGGGCGTCGGCACATAGTGGCCGTGGGCGGTGGCGATCTGCCAGCGGGTCTGGCGCGCGCGCGTGGTCTCAAACGGAATCATGTCGGCGTAGTCGCGGTGCGCACGCCCCCAGATCTCCAGATCAAGCGACGGAAACACCACCGCTTCGTCGTGCGTCAGCCCAATAATGTGCAGGTTTCGAACCTGGCTGAGGCTGCGGCGGTGAAACACCGCCTCCGGCAGCACCGGGTCATGATTGCCCGGCAGCAAAACCACCGGAACTTCCGCCTCCGCGATGACCGCGGCGGCGCGGTCGATCAGCGCGTCGGGCAACCGGTGGCAATCGAAAGTATCGCCCGCAAGCAGCACGACATCGGCGCCGATGCCACGCGCGGCGTTGAGCACGCAGGCCAAACCGCCGGCTCCGTCACCGCCATGCATTTCCGCGGTGTAGACGTGATCCACATGAACGTCGGAAGTGTGAACGACAACGATGTCTTTAGCCTTGCCGATCATCACCACTTCATCAGTTTCTTGGTCGCGAGTTCATTGTCTTTGAGGAACTTGCGATAGTCCTCGCCTTGAATCACCAGCGGCTCAAGGCTGAGCTGCTCGGCCCGCTGCTGATGCGCCTTTGAATTGATGACCTGGCCGAGCGCCGCGACCAGCCGGGTCTCGGCCTCCTTCACCAGATTGGCGGGCGCAGCAATCCCGCGCGTCACCGACCAGACCTGGTTGAACCCCTGCTCCCGGAAGGTCGGCGAATCCGGCAGGAACCGCGAGCGTTGCGGCGCCATGACGCCGAGCATCCGCAATTGCCCTCCCCTTATCTCCTCCGCGACCTCGCTGATGTTCGCGCCCAGAACATGAATATGCCCGCCCAGCGCCTGGGTCTTGGCTTCGGCCGTGCTCTTGCTGTGAATGACAATGAACTTGGTGCCGGTCTCCGCTTCGATCCCCAGGATCGCGATGTGGTCGTCGCTGCCGGCGCCGTAAGCCGAGACCGTAATGGTGTCCGGCTGTTTCCTGGCCGCGTCGATGACGTCCTTCAAGGTTTTGAACGGACTGTCCGCCCGCACCGCCCAGATATTGTAATCGATCACGTGATTAATAATCGGCGTGAAACTTTCAAGCCGCTCCTTGCGGCCGATCTGCGGATCGAGATAACCCGCATACATGCTCGGCACATTGAGATAGCCAAGCGTGTAACCATCCGGCTTCGCCGCCGCCAGCGCGCCCCAGCCAATCCAACCGCCACCGCCGGCGCGGTTCTCGACCGTCACCGGCTTGCCGATGATCGGCTCGAGATCCTTTGCCAAAAGCCGCGCGGTGATATCGGTGCCGCCGCCGGCGCCGTAGGGAACGATGAGACTGAGGTTCCGCTCCGGAAATTGCGCTTGGGCCGAGGCCAGGCCCAACGCGCCGGTAAGCAGCGCGGCCACTGTCGCACCAAGGAATTCGCGTCTAGCATTGCGGATCGTCATGACGCTCTCCGTATAAGCCGTGGATTTCGGTACGCATCTTTCGTTGGCCAACGATAGCCACTTCCAGGCGCGCGGTCGAGCGACCCGCCGCGGTCAGGGTGCCGTTGCCTTGGCGATTAGCGCGCGCATTAACGCGACGCCCTCACGCGCCACCTCAACCGGCGAGCGCTCCCAGAGCACCGGATTGGGCGCCTCATAGCTCAGATGCCCGCTGAAGCCCTTTTCCGCAAGCAAGCCGAGAACCTCGACCCAGCGCACGATTCCCTGTCCCGGCGGCAGCCGGTCGGTCGGCCGCTTGACGCCGGCGGCGACCGGGGCCGGCGGCGCATCGCTGAATTGAAACGCAATGAATTCGTCGGGCGCAACGTCGGCAAAGCCGCGACCGCCCGCGCCACTGCGCTCCAGATGATAGGCGTCGAGCAGCATGCCGGCATTGGCCCGGTCCGCTGCGTTGAGAATCTCGCGCAGCGATGCAATCGAATTGATCACCTCATGCTGCGAATTGAATTCGATCGCGAGCGTCAGGCCATATTTGCCGCAGATGTCGGCGCCGCGCTTGAGGTTCTCGATGGCGTCGTGCTTATCGCCGCCATACGGGCCCGGCGCGCACATCACCTGCGGACAATTGAGCGCAACCGCGTTCTCGCAGGTCTCCTCCAATACGTCGAACAGCCTTGTGCTTTCGTCGCCCTTGGCAAACAGCCAGCCATATTCGCAACCGAGCGTGCAGACCGGAATTTCCGCGGCGCGGACCAGATCGAGCACCGCGCCGTTCGACAGGCCCTGCTCAAAACAACGATTGAAATCGATGCGCCGCAGTTCGACGGCGTCGAAACCGCCGGTCCGCGCGGCCGCCAGCGCGGCCGCAAGCGGCGTGGTGTCGATGGTCCAAGTGTGCAGCGCCAAGCGGCCGAACGGCGCCATGCGGAGAGTCCTTATCCTAGATTTGCGTGGCGATACCGTCTGACTAAGACGGCGCTTACGGGTAAAGCGAAAGGAGATAGACGTATCCCCTGGGACGGTCACCGTCCTTAATCTTGTATTTCAAACGATATGTGAGTTTGGCTTCCGTAGGTTCTTGAACATCCTTGGCCGTGGCCGTCAGAACGCCCCCCGGCACGCGGTTCGCGCACCCCTGACGACGGGGCAGGACCATGGCCTCTTTGATATTAAGAGTAACTTGCTGGGGACCCTCAAGAACCTCGATTTCAGGAATGCCAATCATGACCGATCTGCAATTCGTTACCCAATAAACAGTCATAAGCTCGACACTCTCTCCTGCCTTTAAGACGACCCTCGTCTGCGCGTGAACTTTGGCGCCGATCGCGATATCCGTGAGGCCAATAATCAACGTCGCGAGAATGGCAACCGAGCCAATATGCATGGGTGAAACCCTCATAACCGTCACAATCCTAAGCCGCATTATTTGAGAATTACGAATCTCCTAATTGCTTTTAGGAAACAGCGTCACATTGATATGTTGACTGCGCTGCCGATCGCCGCTTCGGGTCCTATAGGTGACGCGAAGGACCATTCTGCTGTGACTATATTCTTCGATGTTTGCTGCCGATATCATCATTTTGCCGCCGGCCACCGGATTTGCACAACTGTAGGCGCGAGGAACAACCATTGCCTGTTTGATTTCGACGGTGACCCCGGGAGGACCCTCCATGATTTCAACCTCGGGCGTAGCCGTCAATATCGACCTGCATTCGTGCGTTATCATCCAAACGTTTCCAAACTCCGTCGTTTCGCCGCTCTTCAGGGCGATGTCTACCACCGGAATATGAATCGTCTGGGCACGCGCGCTGGTGCCTCCCAAGCAGTAAGCCATCATCAACGATGCAAGAGCGACAATCGACTTCGACAGAAATTGCATGTTTGCCTCCCTTGGCTCGTCCATTCACGGAAAGAGCGTGACGTTGATATTCTGACTGCGTTGAAAGTTACCGCCTGGCGTCCGGTAAGTGATCCGCAAGACCATCCGACTGTAACTATAGAATTCAATGTTGCGAGCGGAGATTAATATCTTACCGCCCAATACCGACTTCTCACAATTTTGCGCGAACGGGACCACCATCGCGCGCTCGATCGCAACCGCCACGCCGGGGGGGCCCTCCATGACCTCAACCTCGGGCTCGCTTGTCAGCAGAGAGCTGCAATCGGCTCGAACGAAGTAGACGTCGCCGAATTCGATACGCTCGCCATTTCTTAGGGCGATCTCCTCAACCGACACATGGATTGTCTGGGCCTCGGCGGCGGTGCCCGCGACTAATGCGAGACAAAAAGACAAGACCCCAACGATCGAATCCAATCGAACGTGCATATCGACACCAAATCGGTGGATGCGCCCTACGAGTCTAACCTCTAATATCCTACGATTGCGTTCTGGCTCGATGCAACCCCCAATCATCCCTCTTTTTCCCAAAATCCGGCCTGCGGTAAGGACAAGCGGCTACATCCACGGTGCCTAATCCAGCTTCACATTCGCCGCGCGCGCGACTTTGGTCCATTTGTCGATTTCGGCGCGGATATAGGCGGCGAACTCCTCGGGCGAACTGACCGCCGGTTCGAGCCCGGCATTGGCAAGCTGCTTGACTGCCTCCGGATCGGCAAGCGCCTTACGCAACGCAGCGTTCAAAAGTTCGATCACCGGTTTCGGTGTGCCGGCCGGCGCGGCGAGCCCAAACCAGGACGTGACCTCATAGCCCGGCAAGGTTTCGGCGATGGTCGGCAGCTCGGGATAATCGGCATGGCGCCTGAGACTCGACACCGCGATCGCGCGCGCCTTGCCGCTCTTGAGCGCCGGCAATGCCGACGGCGTCGCCGGCATCATCAGTTGCGCCTCGCCGCCCATGACCGCGGTGACGCCCGGGCCGCTGCCCTTATACGGCACATGCACCATGTTGATATTGCCCGCCATCGTGCGCAACAGCTCGACCGCGAGATGCTGCGATGAGCCCTGCCCCGGCGATGCGTAAAACAACTTTCCTGGATTGGCCTTGGCGTGGCCGACAATATCCTTGAGGCTCTTGAATGGCAGTTCCGCATTCACGATCAGGAGATTGGAGGTCTGCCCGGCGCGTCCGATCGGAGCAAAGCCGTTGATCGGATCATAGGGCAGTTTTTCGTACAGCGCCGGATTGACGCCATGGCTGGAAATATTGGCCAGGATCAGCGTGTAGCCATCGGCCGGCGCTTTCGACGCCAGTTCGCCTCCCAACAGGCCGCCTGCGCCCGGGCGATTGTCGACGATCATCTGCTGGCCGAGATTGGCCGAGATGCGTTGCGCCAATAACCGCGCCACGGTGTCGGTGGCGCTGCCCACTGCTTGCGGAACGATGATACGAATGGTGGTCTTCTTGGGATAGTCCTGCGCCGCGGCCGGCCCGGTCGCGACCGCCCATGACGCCGTCGCGACAAGCGCCGCGACCGTCCGCCAATTGAAAGAAAGCATGCTCCCCCCCATTCCATTGACCGCCGGACATTGTTGCATGCCGGCGCGGCGGCGTCATCGCCGATGCGGTGCGTCAGCGCGGCGACGCCGCAATGCGCCAATTCACCAGGAATACGCCCACGACGCACACCGCCATGCCAAGGAGGGCAACCGCGTCGAGCTGTTCGCCAAATGCCATATAGGCCATCAGCGCGGTGAATGGCGGCGTGAGATAAAACAGGCTCACAACCCGCGCCGCCGCCTGCCGCCGGATCAGGAAATACAATAGCCAGATCGCAGCGAGCGATAGCACCAGCACGAGCCACGCCAATGCGAAGGCGAACTGCGCATTCCATATCACGGCGCGGGTTTCAAACAGCGAAGCGCCAATCGCGAACACAATGCCGGCCGCGGCGTATTGCACCAGGAATCCCGGCCGCCAGTCGATGCCGCCGCCAAACCGCTTCTGGTAGAGCGTGCCGACTGTGATGCCCGCGAGCGCAACAACAGCCGCCGCCCAGCCGATCGCCGTGGTCTCGCCGCCGGCCTTGCCTTGAACCACCAGCGCGACGCCAACAATGCCCAGCAGCAAGCCCAGCCATTGCCGCGGGATCACGCGCTCGCCCAGCCAGCGATTGGCCAGCGTGGCGGTCAGCACCGGCTGCAGGCCTACCACCAACGCCACCAGGCCGGCCGGCAAATGATGGTGGATCGAGACAAACACGCCGCCGAGATAGAGCCCATGCACGAAAATACCGGTCACCGCGCTGTGCCACAGTCCCGCGCCGCCCGGCCATGGCGGTCGGGTCAGCGCAAGGCCGATCCCGATCAACAGCACCACCGCGGCCATGCGGATACTGAGAAAGGTCAGCGGCTCCGCATACGGCAACCCGAACTTCGCCCCGATGAAGCCGGAGGCCCACAGCACGACAAACAGGCCGGGAGCCGCAAAGACGGCGAATTTCTCAATTGAAGCTGGCATGGCGGGTGAACGATCGAATAACGACGACCCCGCCAATGCGCCAGCCGCCACGGCGGCCAAACGCCTGAGGGAGCAGCGATGTCCTATTGGGTGCTGAGCTGGTCGAAATATTTGATGACCAGTGCGATGTTGCCTGGATGCTGGACCGGCTGGACCTCGGACAATTCAGCGTTCAAGGCTTCCAACGCTTTCTTACGCTCCGCCGGGCTCATCGCCTTGTCGGCCTGAACCGCCGCAATGTCCTTTTTGATCAGATCAATCGGGTTGGTGTATTGCTTGGTCTTTGGGTCCACGCCGTCAAGCACCGCGACAATGCTCACAACCACCTGGTCGTAGTCGTCGAGGTTTTTGAAGCCGAATTTCTTGACCGCCGCATCGATGCTCGCCATCAGCTTGGGATCGGGATTGCCACCGGCGGCGTCGAGCTTTTCAAACAACGGCGCCATTTGCTTGAAGGCGGCGATATATTGCTCGATCTGCTTGGCGTTTAGCTGAATCTGGCTGGGCGCCGGACCTTGCGCCTGTGCCGGAACGTCGCTGAGGGAGAGCGACATTGTCGCGAACGTCGCCACGGCCATGATTGCATGAAAAGCCCGCCGCAAACGGAAAAAGCGCAAGCCATTGGCTTGAAGTGTCGACATTGTATCTGCTCCGTAGGTTATGCAACCGCGATTGAAGACTGCGTGGCGCGTTCCGGCACGATCGTACCCGCTTTGGTCATCGTACCCGCTTTGGTCAAAGGTAAGGCAATCGGGCGCGATCAGGAAGAGCTATCCCGCAATTTCCGCAATCGCTTGCGCACCGCGCCAGCGCTCAATAACGGCCACGTAAAATTCGTGGCCAAAAGCAATGCCGCAGCGCGCGATAGAGCCGGCGCTTATTGCTCAAACGCCGCGTCCACCGGCACCCGATACCCGTTAGCCAGGCGGTTGGTCTCGTTGGCCATGCCGACCACCGCCATCAGCTCGCCGAACATCGCTTCGGTCATGCCTGCCTTGCGCGCGGCGGCGGTATGGCTCGCAATGCAATATTGGCAACCATTGGTCACGCTGACCGCGACATAGAGCATTTCCTTGGTCAGTGGATCGAGCGCGCCCGGCCGCATGACCTCCTTGACGCTCTCCCAGGTGCGCTTGAGCAGTTCCGGGTCGCGCGCGAGATATTTCCAAAAATTATTCACGTCCGGGACGTTACGGGTTTTCTTGATGTCATCGAACACGGCGCGGACGGCGGACGGGGCGTTGTTGTAGTCGATCGCAGCAGACATAGGTATGCTCCGTTGAGAGGGCGCTCTCCCACCGGATTAGCGGACAACGCGGGCGCGCGCGCAAGGCCGGCGCGGCATGACATCTGGATGTAACAACCGTTGGATAACCATTATGCTGCCGCAATCGGCGCCAGACTTTGCCGCGGTCCGGTGTTGCCCTCGACCCGTGGCGTAAGTCCGTGGCGTAAGTTCGTAGAATAAGTCCGTAGCGTAAGTTCGTAGCGTTAAGTAAGCGTGAGGGGAGTGAAACAATGGATACAATCGCACTGTGTCGCGCCCAGGCCGACGATTGCATGTTGCGGGCCAGCACTGATAGCAACGAAAATGACAAGCCGCTCTGGGTGACGCTGGCGCAATCCTGGCGAAAGCTCGCCGAACAAGCCGACCACATCAATAGCCAAGCCCGGGCGGCGGAGATCGAGCGCACCATCGAGACGGCGCCGCGTTAGACCATGGTCTTTTCCGAAAACCGGTTCCCACTTTTCGGGATTATGCCTTAGCGAACGCGGCAATCGCCTGGGCGCGATCCGCTCACACCGGCAGATTGTCGTGCTTGCGCCACGGCGTTTCGACCCGCTTGCCGCGCAGCATCGCAAGCGCCCGCGCGATCCGCGCCCGGGTTGCGCGCGGGGCGATTACGTCGTCGATATAGCCGCGCTCGGCGGCAGCGAATGGCGACAGGAACCGCTCCTCATATTCCTTGGTGCGCTCGGCGATTTTTTCGGCGTCGCCGGCGTCCGCCCGGAAGATGATCTCGACCGCGCCCTTGGCCCCCATCACCGCAATCTGGGCGGTCGGCCAGGCATAATTGACGTCGCCGCCGATATGCTTTGACGCCATCACGTCATAGGCGCCGCCGAACGCCTTGCGGGTGATGACGGTGACCAGCGGCACCGTGCATTGGCTATAGGCGAACAAAAGCTTGGCGCCGTGCTTGATCAATCCGCCATATTCCTGATGGGTGCCGGGCAGGAATCCCGGCACATCCACAAAGGTGACGAGCGGCACATTGAAAGCGTTGCAGAACCGCACAAATCGCGCGGCCTTGCGCGAGGCATCGATGTCGAGCACGCCCGCCAGCACCATCGGCTGATTGGCGACAAAGCCCACAGTGCGGCCGCCGATGCGGCCAAACCCGGTGACGATGTTCTTGGCAAACGCCTCCGATAGCTCGAAGAAGCCGCCCTCGTCGGCGACCTTCAGGATCAATTCCTTGATGTCGTAGGGCTTGTTCGGATTGTCCGGAACCAGCGTGTCGAGCGACGGTTCTTCGCGCGCGACGTCGTCGTCGCTCGGCCATCCCGGGACGCCAACCTCGTTGTTCGCCGGCAGGAAGTCGATCAGCCGGCGCATCTGCAACAGGCATTCGAGGTCGGAATCATAGGCGCCGTCGGCGACGCCGGATTTCTGCGTATGCACCGTGGCGCCGCCCAGTTCCTCGGCGGTGACCTGCTCATTGGTGACGGTCTTAACCACTTCGGGGCCGGTGACGAACATGTAGCTGGTATCGCGCACCATGAAGGTGAAGTCGGTCATCGCCGGCGAATAGACGTCGCCGCCGGCGCACGGCCCCATAATCACGCTGATCTGCGGAATGACGCCCGAGGCGAGCACATTGCGCTTGAACACCTCGCCATAGCCACCGAGCGCCGCCACGCCTTCCTGAATGCGTGCGCCGCCGGCATCGAACAGACCCACAATCGGCGCCCGCGCCTTCATCGCGAGATCCTGGATCTTGGTGATCTTGCCGGCATGGGTTTCCGACAGCGAGCCGCCGAACACCGTGAAGTCCTTGGCGAACACGAACACGGTGCGACCATTGACCGTGCCCCAGCCGGTGACGACGCCGTCGCCCGGGACCTTCTGCGCACCCATGCCGAATTCGGACGCGCGGTGCTCGACAAACATGTCGAACTCCTCGAACGAGCCTTTGTCCATCAACAGGTCGATGCGCTCGCGCGCGGTGAGCTTGCCGCGCTTGTGCTGCGCCTCCACGCGCGCCGCGCCGCCGCCTTCGCGGGCGCGTGCGCGGCGGGATTCGAGATTGTCGAGGATGTGTTTCATGGGTTTCAAGCGGACTTGCGCGGGCGGCCGGCGGCCCGGCGTGGGCGGAAATGGGCGTGCATCAGAATCGGATCGCGCTGCGCTGCGCGGCAGAGGATCGCTACCGCAGAAGGGATATTGCCAGCAGCCTTATAGGCGTTCCACGTGCTCACCGCGATACCGAAAAACGCGGCGACCTCGCGATTGGACAGGCCCATGTCCTCTTGCCACCGCGCCGCTTCGCGCGCGCCGAACGGTCGCTGCTCCTGCGCCAGCAGAGCCAAGTGAACCGCATCGATCCGGAGATCGTCGCCATTCCAGGCGACCGAAGCACCGTAGTCATCGATGAACGGTCTGCCGAAGACGTCGGGGTTACCGAGCGGCGCCAAAATATCCCCGCCGGTCGCGATCCAACCGGCAAGGTCGATGCGGTCGGTCTGACCACCCTTCCATTTGACGGAGAGCGCGGTCGGAAGCGATGCGGTTACTTTCTGGATTCGGGGCATTCTGTCCATTGCCGGCTCCTAACGGGCGATCGGGAAGCGAGGATTGATCCGGTTCCACTCTGCCGCAATCGCCGCGCGGTTAGCGACGGCCCACGCCATCACGGCCTTGCGTGCCCGACCGGGAAGCGAACCTCGCATAAGCCCCATGGTCTCAATCTCAATCAATGCTTCAAAGTCGGGCGCAACCGCGTGGAAATGCGGCGGCAGGTGGTCGTTGGCATATACCCGAATCACGATCTTGCCGATCTGGTGAAGCTTGCCCATCGGCGACATCGCTCCGCTCAATGAACGATAGTCTGAAAATCGCGTGTAGTCAAGTAATACCATCCGAATTTAAGATGCAATTACTACTCCCCTCATCCCCGAAGCTGCCACGCTCAAATTCGCAGGGCGACGATTGGCAATCGACACCATGCCTAGACTTTCCCCCTTCGCCAGCGACAGCGCTGGCGCGCACGCTCGCCCGCCGAGTTCGGCAAGCTGATCGCCGACGAGACCGAAAAGTGGGGCAAGCTCATCCGGGCAGCAGGCATCAAGGCCGGGTGATCGCATTACGCGGCGGGGTCGGCAAAGGCGCGAGAACGGCGGCCGAAATGTGCATAGGCATCGCGCGCCTTCGCTTACCCTACCGCGCTAGTCGTCGCGATTTTGCGCGCCATGGAACACTGCAATGATCGCAACCTCGTCCGCCGCCTCGTCGATTTCATACACAATAATGTAGGGCAAGCCGACGATGGCCCATTCGTAGGTCCCCCGGGCCCGGCCGGCATGTCCGATGTACGGCAGCATTGCCAGACGATCGGCAGCGTAACGAATGCGTGCGACAACCTCGGTTGCCGCCCGCGCGTTTCGTTTCTCGATGTATTCGTAAATATTTTCGATATCGCGCTGGGCTCGCCGCCGATATCGAACTCTCACAGGCCGCACTTCTTCCAAAGCGCAGCCATTTCCTCATCGGTTGCGTAACGCTCGCTGCCCGCAGCAAAGTCCGCGCGGCGGCGCCCGATCTCCGCCACCTGTTCGTCGGTGAGGCGGTAAGGGCTCGCGTCCTGCGCTTCCATCTCGCTCAACACGCGGGCGGCGTCTTCCTGCCGCTTCGGCGGCCAGGTCAGCACGCGATCGAGGATTTCTTTGACCTGATTTTTTGTCATGATGCGAATATATCATGTCCTCTTTCAAATGCACGGCTGCCGTCGGGGCACGTTCGCTTGGTGCGGGAGCGCAAGGGCGGATTAGCCCGGATGGAGCACGCAATCCGGGATTTGAGAGAACCAAGCGCCACCGGCCCCGGATTTCGTGGAGTTTACCCTCGGGCGCGCCTTCGGCGCGACTCGGGGGTTTCATCCGGGCTTCAACATCGTGAGCACCAGCGCCGCCGCATTCATCTCCGCCTCGCGCGCGGCGCGGCGTTCGAGCGCCTGTTGGTCCCGGCCCCATTTTTCCATGTTCCAGTCTTCGTCCAGATGCGCGGCCGTCCAAGCCTCCGCAACCGACAGTCGTCCTTGCGCGACTGCCAGCGCAATCAGCGCCGAACCGGTCAAGCCGGTGATGGCGTTGACCGCGCCCAGCCGCCATGGCTCGTCGGGGATGACCCGTACCGCAGCCGCAAGCGCGTCGGCCGGCTGCGCGACAAACACCACACCCTCGCCCAGCACAAAGCGCGCGCCCAGCGCATCGCGCGCCCAGGCGATCAGTGGATCCCAATAGCGCGCCTGGCGCTCGACCAATCCATCCGGACTGCCGGCGCGATAGCAGACGAGATCGGACGCCAGAAACTTGGCGACCTCGGCCTTCACCGCGTCGGGCGCGGCGGCGACGCCATCGATGATCGAATTGGCGAGCCGGGTCAGCGGCATGGCCGCCGGATCGACCACCTCGCGCTGGGCCTCCCACTCCGCCGCCAGTGCTTGCGCCAATGCCGGTATGGGCGCGGCCAAGGCCCGGCGCGCCGGCGTTTTCACCGGCCGGCCGTCAAGCTGCACGGCAAAGCCGCCCGGCTGATGGTCGACTCCCACGGTCTGGTAAAAGCGCCGCCGCAATTGTGGCCGCATGGCCCGGCGCGCCGCTTCGGTCGGATCGAGCGGCTGGTTCTGGTAAATGTCTTCAAAAATATCGCGCATGATCGGTTCAAGGGGCTTATCAGCGCCCCAGATGAAAGGTCAACAGTCCTTGTAATTCAGAGGCTTAGAGAGAACTCCAGCGACCGGTTCCAGGTCGCCGGACGGTAACGGCTGCCCGACTGTGGCCTTGTTGCATCGCCATTAAGCTTTGCGCACCGGTAGGGCCGGCCCCGCCATTGGAATGGGTGGAATCTTGGCCCTGCGCCCGGTAGATTGCCGCCCGGATTCGGCGCCATAAGCCGGGCCGCCAGGGAAAGACCGGCCGACACCTGTTTGCACAAAACTTGCGTGTATTGCGACAGGGCCACGGCCACGAGGAGTCAATGAAAAATACCGACATTGCGGCCCCGGACTATTTCCACAAAGTGGTGGATTGTCAGTGGGCGTGCCCGGCACACACACCCGTTCCAGAATACATCCGCCTGATCGCCGCCGGTCGCTATGGCGACGCTTATATGATCAATTGGCGCTCAAACGTGTTTCCCGGGATCCTCGGGCGCACCTGCGACCGCCCCTGTGAACCGGCCTGCCGGCGCGGGCGGGTCGAGAAAGAGCCAGTCGCAATCTGCCGGCTCAAGCGGGTCGCCGCCGACAATAAGGAAAACATTACCGACCGCCTGCCCAAGCCGGTGGCTATCAAGAACGGCAAGCGCATCGCGTTGGTTGGCGGCGGTCCGGCCTCGCTGACGGTTGCGCGCGACCTCGCGCCGCTCGGTTATTCCTGCACCATTTTCGATCAGGACCCCAAAGCCGGCGGCATGATCCGCACCCAGATCCCGCGCTTTCGCCTGCCGGAATCGGTGATCGACGAAGAGTGCGGCTATATTCTGAATATCGGCATCGAATTCATTGGCGGCCGGCGCATCGACAGCTTGAAGGCGCTGCTGGCGGAAGGCTGGGACGCGGTGTTTGTCGGCTCAGGCGCGCCGCGCGGACGCGAACTCGACATTCCCGGCCGCAAAGAGGCTGCCGCCAACATCCATATCGGCATCGACTGGTTGTCCTCGGTCTCATTCGGCCACATCAACAAGATCGGCAAGCGCGTCATCGTGCTTGGCGGCGGCAATACCGCAATGGACTGCTGCCGATCTTCTCGTCGCCTTGGCGGCGACGATGTGAAAGTCATTGTGCGTTCCGGCTTTGAGGAAATGAAGGCGTCCCCCTGGGAGAAGGAGGACGCCATGCATGAGGACATCCCGATCCTCAATTTCCTGGTGCCAAAGGAATTCACCCACGACAATGGCAAGCTCACCGGCGTCGTGTTCGAAAAAGTTAAAGCCGAATACGACGCCAAGGGCCGGCGCAACCTGGTGCCGTCCGGCGAGCCGGACGAACACTACCCCTGCGACGACGTTTTGGTCGCGATCGGCCAGGAAAATTC
The DNA here is from genome assembly GCA_022841625.1 of Xanthobacteraceae bacterium. Lineage (GTDB taxonomy): Bacteria > Pseudomonadota > Alphaproteobacteria > Rhizobiales > Xanthobacteraceae > VAZQ01. Next base: position 67,573 of record JALHRD010000003.1, on the reverse strand, counting down.
CTTCCCCTGGATCGAGCGCGATATCGGCATCGAATTCGACAAGTGGAACATGCCGAAGGTCGATCCCGCGACCTTCGGCTCGACCAACCCGAAGGTGTTCTTCGGCGGCGACGCCGCCTTCGGACCGAAGAACATCATCTGGGCGGTGGCGCACGGCCACGATGCCGCGCTGTCGATCGACAAATTCTGCCGCGGCGAAGACATCAACGATCGGCCCTTGCCGATGGTCGATATCCTCAGCCAGAAGATGGGCATTCACGAGTGGAGCTACGACAACGACATCGCGCCGGACAAACGCTACCGGGTGCCGCTCCGCGACAAGGTGGTGGCGCTACGCGACATCAAGGCTGAAGTCGAACTCGGCTTCGACATCGAACTTGGCCTCAAGGAAGCCCACCGCTGCCTCAACTGCGACGTCCAGACGGTGTTTGAATCGAAGCTTTGCATCGAGTGCGACGCCTGCGTCGATATCTGCCCGATGGACTGCATCACCTTCACGGAAAATGGCGAGGAAGCCGACTTGCGGACGCGCCTCAAAGCGCCCGCCCCGAACCCGACCCAGGACCTCTACGTCGCCGATGGGCTCAAGACCGGCCGTGTCATGGTGAAGGACGAGGACGTGTGCCTGCACTGTGGATTATGCGCCGAGCGCTGTCCGACCGGCGCCTGGGACATGAAGAAATATCTCATCGATATGACCCACGCGGATGACCTATGTCGAACAAGACACCAATCAGCAGCGTAAACGACTTCGTCGTCCGTTTCGCCAATGTCAACGGCTCCGGCTCCGCCAGCGCCAATGAGCTGTTCGCCCGTTCGGTATTGCGCATGGGCGTGCCGGTCAGCCCGCGCAACATCTTCCCGTCCAACATCCAGGGCCTGCCAACCTGGTACGAAGTGCGCATCACCGAAGCGGGCCACCTCGGCGCCCGCGGCGGCGTCGATCTCATGGTCGCGATGAATCCGCAGACCTGGGACAAGGACGTCGCGATGATCGAGCCGGGCGGCTACTTGTTTTACGATTCGACCAAACCGCTGCCGGCCTCGAAGTTTCGCCCCGACATCACCGTGCTCGGCGTGCCGCTGACGGCGATCTGCAACCGCGAATACAGCGACCCGCGCCAGCGCCAGTTGTTCAAGAATATCATGTATGTCGGCGCGCTCTCCGCGCTGCTCGACATGGACGTGAAAGCCATCGAGCAGCTGATCTCCGAGCAATTCAAGGGCAAGGAAAAGCTGTTCGACGCCAACAAGAATGCGCTGCATCTTGGCCGCGACTGGGCGCTGCTCAATCTCGAATGCCCGATCGGGTTGCGCGTGCAGCGCGCCGACAAGGTCGGCGACCGGATTTTCATGGAGGGCAATAGCGCGGCGGCGCTCGGCGCCGTCTATGGCGGCGCAACCGTGTGCGCCTGGTATCCGATCACACCATCCTCATCGCTGGCCGACGCCTTCACCAGCTATTGCCGGCGACTGCGGGTCGACCCCGAGACCAAGAAGAGCACGGTCGCTATCGTGCAAGGCGAGGACGAACTGGCCTCGATCGGCATTGTCGTCGGCGCGGCCTGGAACGGCGCGCGCGCCTTCACCGCGACCTCGGGGCCCGGCGTTTCGCTGATGACCGAGTTCCTGGGACTGGCCTATTTCGCCGAAATTCCCGCCGTGCTGTTCAACGTGCAGCGCGCCGGCCCCTCGACCGGCATGCCGACCCGCACGCAGCAATGCGACATCATCTCCTGCGCCTATGCCTCGCACGGCGACACCAAACATGTGCTGCTGTTCCCCGAAGACCCGGCCGAGGCGTTCGAGATGGGTGCGCAGGCGTTCGATCTCGCCGACCGCTTGCAGACGCCGATTTTCGTCATGCTCGACCTCGACATCGGCATGAACCACCGGCTGTGCCGGCCGCTGGCCTGGGACGATGCGCGCAAATACGACCGCGGCAAGGTGATGACCGCCGAAATGCTTGAAGCCGGCAAGGAATTCGGCCGCTACCTCGATGTCGACGGTGACGGCATTCCCTACCGCACCTATCCCGGCACGCATCCGAGCAAGGGCGCCTACTTCACCCGCGGCACCTCGCGCGACCGCTACGCCCGCTACACCGAAGAGGGTGCGCCCTATGCCGACAATATGCAGCGGCTATTGCGCAAGTTCGAAACCGCCAAGGACCTGGTGCCGCGGCCGCTGATGGCCAATTCCGACAAGCCGACGCGTTATGGCGTGATCTATTTCGGCTCGACCGCGCCGGCGATGGACGAAGCTCATCTGACGCTCACCTCCGCCGGCAAGCATCTCGACCTGTTGCGGGTGCGCGCCTTCCCGTTCCACCACACGGTTGACGACTTCATCTCCGACCATGACTTTGTGTTCGTGGTCGAGCAGAACCGCGATGCGCAGCTGCGCTCGCTGATTGTCAACGAATGCGGCATCGATCCGGCCCACCTGGTGCCGATCCTTCACTATGACGGCACCCCGATCACCGCCCGCTTTATCGCCAACGCCATCGGCGAGCGCCTTGACGCGCTCAAGGTGACCCCGCTGCGCAAGGTTGTGTCATGACGATGCATATCGCGATCCCACTCGGCCTCATGGTGAGGAGCCCCGAAGGGGCGTCTCGAACCATGGGCCGCCCCATCCTTCGAGACGGCGCACGTAGCCAAGTTTACGCAGGCTACGCCTGCTACGGCGCCTCCTCAGGATGAGGGCGGACGTCGTTCAAAACATCTGAGATAAAATCATGACATACATCGCCAAACCGAAATTCCACCATCCGTCGCTGCCGAAAAATGCGCTCGGCTACACCCACCGCGACTACGAAGGCAAGGTCTCGACCCTGTGCGCCGGCTGCGGCCACGATTCGATCACTGCCGCGATTATCGAAGCCTGCTTCGAACTCGCGATCGAGCCGCACCGGGTGGCCAAGATTTCCGGCATCGGCTGTTCGTCCAAGACCACCGACTATTTCCTCAATGCCTCGCACGGCTTTAATTCCGTGCATGGCCGCATGCCGTCGGTTCTGACCGGCGCCAATCTCGCCAATCGCGACCTGATCTATCTCGGCGTATCGGGCGACGGCGATTCAGCCTCGATCGGGCTCGGCCAGTTCGCGCATTCCATGCGCCGCGGCGTCAACATGACCTATATCGTCGAGAACAACGGTGTGTACGGCCTCACCAAGGGCCAGTTCTCGGCCACCGCCGACCGCGGCTCGAAATCGAAACGCGGCATCACCAATAACGACAGCGCCATCGACCTGGCCGCCATGGCGCTGCAACTCGGCGCAACCTATGTCGCGCGTGCCTTCTCCGGCGACAAGAGCCAGTTGGTGCCGCTGATCGAGGGCGCGATCGAGCACCGCGGCGCGGCGCTGATCGATGTGATCTCGCCCTGCGTGGCCTTCAACAACCACGCCGGCTCGACCAAAAGCTTCGACTATGTGCGCGAGCACAACAAGGCCGTTAACAAACTCGATTTCATCACCGGCCGCGCGCCGATCAAGGTCGACTACGAGCCCGGCACGACCCAAGTGGTCGAGCAGCACGACGGCTCACGCCTCCTGCTCAAGAAAGTCGCCGCCGACTACGACGCCAACGACCGGATCGGCGCCACGAACTTCCTCGCCCATCACGCCGCCAGGGGCCAGGTCGTGACCGGCCTGATCTTTGTGGACAGCGATCCCGAGGACCTGCACACCCACTTCAACACCGTCGACAAGCCGCTCAACGCCTTGTCTGAGAAAGAGCTTTGCCCGGGTTCCGCGGCGCTGGAACGGATCAACGCCAGTTTGCGTTGACGCGCGGGCCTGATCTTAAAATCCGGCTAATTCGCGTTGGCGCATTCGCGCGCATAAGCCTCAAGCGCTTCGCCGCCCAGACCGCTGCTGCGACCCCGGTGCAGGCAATTGACAATCCGATCGCTATGGGTGCTCAGCCGCGGCGGCGCATGCACGCCCGGCGGCGGCGGTTGACCGAGCGGACCGCCGATGATCGGCGGTTGCGGCGGCGGCGGCAACGGCGCCGGAATACGGTTCTCCAGCGCAGGTGGCGGCGGACCAATCTGGGCGAGCGCCGGCACCGCAGCAATGCCACAGACCAGCAACGCGCACCAAAGCCGCTTCATCGCCGACCTCCTACCTCGCCCTGCCTTTATGGACAGATAGGCAAGAACGCGGCGCAATGAAGAGGCGCGCCCGTCGGAGACGTGCTATTTCCGCTCCAACGGCGCGTGGCCGGAGAGCTTGGCGAGGTCCGCCTGCCGCGCGATCTCGCTGCGCATGAACGCGGCGAATGTCTCCGGCGTGTTCTCGGCCGGAACGGTCATTCCGAGCGGTTCAAGTCTGCGGCGGAACGACTCCGATTGGATGGAAGCGTTGAGGTATTTGTTCAGGAACGCAACGATTGGCGCCGGCGTCTTGCCGGGCGCTGCGAGCCCGACGAATCCGCGGTGGTCGAAACCTTTGAAGCCAAGCTCATTCATGGTGGGTAGCTCGGGCCAGTTGGCCAGGCGTTGCGGGCTTGCCACCGCCAGAGCACGCACCCGTCCGCTGTCATGCAGCGAACGCGCATTGGCATAGAACACGAACGCCCCCTGCACTTCGCCCGTCGCCACCGCGGTGGCGGCCGGGCCGGAGCCTTTGTACGGCACCTGCACGATGCTGGTCTTGGCCAGCGCGTTGAGCTGGGTGACCGCAATCGCCGGCGAGGTGGCGGGGCCGGAGGTCCCGAAGCTCACTTTGTCCGGATGTGCCTTGGCATCAGCGATGACGTCCGCAACCGATTTGTAGGGTCGATCGGCGTTGACGATCAGCACCACCGGCGGCCCGTCGGACACCATGCCGATCAGGGCAAAGTCCTTAACCGGGTCGTAGGGCACCGACAGATAGTGCAGGTTCTGCACGTCGGCGAGCGCATTGACCAGCAGCGTATAGCCGTCCGGCTCCGCCCGCAGCACCGCCGTCGCTCCGGTGACGCCCGACGCACCGGGACGGTTCTCGACCACAATCGATTGGCCGATCCGGCCCTGCATCTCGGCCGCTAGCATGCGGCCCGGAACGTCCGATAGGCCGCCCGCCGCGAATGGCACGACAAAAGTGATCGGACGACTGGGATAGGTCTGGGCCCACGCATCGAGGGCCAGGCCCATGCCCGCGAGAAGGCCGACGGCTGCGCGTATCAATCGGCGTGTGGTCATCGCTCTCTCCCAGTACGGCCCGGCAATCGCCGCCATGCTAATCAACCGAAGCGCCGCGCAAAAGTATCTTGAGCGCTTCCGGATCGAACCGCGCTCACGGCGCCGTCCGGCTGCAGAGGTCGAGCGCCGTGGCCAGATAGATTTTCGCAGCGGCGACGCAATCGTCGATTAGCACATGTTCGCCGAAAGCGTGCATGGAAGCGCCACGGCTGTCCGGATGCATCCGTCCGCCCGGACCGAACGATACGCATGGCACGCCATAGGCGTTCAGATGCACCGTGTCGGCGCCGGGCCGACGGATGATCGCCGGCGGCCGGTCGCCCGTTACCTCGGCCTGGGCGACGCCAAGCGCCTGTATACCCGGCAAACTTTCGTCCAGCGCGGTGGCGGGATCGCTGACATAGACATGCATGGCCGGCTCGGGCACGCCGGTGCGTTGCGAAAACTGCCGCAACACGCGCCGCAGATCGCGTTTGACGGCTTCGACGGTCTGGCCCGGCACCGTCCGGATATCGAGATAGAGGCTACAGGAATGCGGCGTGCGCGACAGCCGCCAGGGCGCGCCGCCACGGATCGCTGCGATGGTAACGTTGGGATGTTCGCCCCTGTAAACATGCGCCGCCTCGTAATCGCGCGCCCACTGCGCGATCTCGGCCTGCAGCGCGTGCATGACCGTGATGGCGTTAACCACGCCGGGCCGATTGGCGAGCGCCGAATGCGCAATCGTGCCCCCAACCATGATCCGCAGCCAGATGCAGCCCATATTGGCCACGCCGATCCGCATCCCGGTCGGCTCGGCCAGAACGGCGAAATCGGCGGTGACGCCATGGGTCACTAGATGTCGCGTGCCGATGCCGTAGCCGGAATACGCAATGCCCTGGAACTCCTCGATCGCGGTCTTCTCGATCTCCCCCACGACCGCGCCAAACGAAATGTCGCCGGCAAGCTTGATACCGGCCTTGACGATGGCTTCGATCGCGATCAATGCCGCGGCCAATCCGCTCTTCATATTGTTGGCGCCGAGCCCGAACAGCCAGCCATCGCGCACGACCGCCTCGGGCCGGAACCCTTCGCCGACGAGATGCTCCTCGCTGCCGGAATAGGACGTGTCCATGTGTCCGGTAAACAGCAGGTTCAAGCCATCGCCGCTGCCGCGCAAATGGCCGACCGCATTGGGTCGGCCGGCATCGACCAGCGGCAGGTCGGTCTCCAGGCCGGAGCGGCGCATGCGCTCCGCGAGGTACTGCGCCACGCCGATTTCGCCGCCGGTTGGACTTGAGATATTCACCAGGTCGGCGAGGCAAGCGCGAAGGTTGTCGGCGGCGATGTGCGCGGCAGCTTTTGCGAAATCGGGATGGGACATCGCCGCTTACTCTTCCGGGGCCTCGACGATCGGATCGTAGCGCGTGGCGTCGAACCCGATCAGGTTCCACGACTGCTGCATGTGCGGCGGCAGCGGCGCGGTAATGTCGATCGTCCCGCCGCGCGGATGCGGCACCGCGATCCGCCGCGCCAACAAATGCAGCTTGTTCTGAACGCCGCCAGGGAACTCCCAGTTCTCCTTCACAAAATATTTTGGATCGCCGACAATCGGATGGCCGATATGGTTCATGTGGGCGCGCAATTGATGAGTGCGGCCGGTCACCGGTTTGAGCGACAGCCAGGCGAATTCCTGCGCGGCGGTATCGACCACCGCATAATAGGTCACCGCGTGGCTCGCGCCCTCCTCGCCATGTTCGGCGATGCGCATGCGGCTCTCGTCGTCGCGCTCCTCCTTGGCGAGGAATGTTGAGATGCGACCCTGCCGCGGCTTCGGCACTCCCGCCACCAGCGCCCAATAGATCTTGCGCGCGGCCCGCGAACGGAACGTTTTTGAAAGCGCGGCGGCGGCAAAGCGGGTCCGCGCCACCAACAGGCAGCCGGCGGTGTCCTTGTCGAGCCGATGCACCAACCGCGGCCGCTGGCCGTCCTTGCCCTGCAACGAACCCAGCATGCCGTCGAGATGGCGCACGGTGCCGGAACCGCCCTGCACCGCAAGCCCCATCGGCTTGTTAAGCACGAGCACATCGTCGTCCTCGTAAAGCGTGATCGACTTGATGAAGGCGCGGTTCTTTTGGTCCTCGGTGGCGTTTTCGCGCGGCCGGGGCGCGTCCAGCTTGAGCGGCGGAATGCGCACCGCCTGCCCGGCCTGGAGGCGATCCTTGGGCTGGGCGCGCTTGCCGTTCACCCGCACCTCGCCTTTGCGGATAATGCGCTGGATATGGGAGAACGATAGCCCCGGAAACCGGGCCTCAAAAAAACGGTCGAGTCGCATGCCGTTTTCGTCGCCAGTCACGGTGACGGTCTGCACGCCTTTCGGCATCGGCGATGGCGCGGTTAATGGCACGGCGGTCATGGCGGCTTGTCCCGGTCTCCGCTTAACACTTGCGCGGCGGATAGTTCATCGTAGTTACGGGTACGCCAAAGCCGCGGGAAAAGGAACATCCAAAGGACGGCCATTGCGAACACGCAGACCCCGCCAATCAGGACCGCCGGAACGGCCCCGAATACGTTTGCCACCGCGCCAGCGCGAAAATCGCCGAGATAATTCGAAGTGCCGGTGAACAGGCCGTTAACCGCGCTGACCCGGCCGCGCATCTCGGCCGGCGTGCGCAATTGCACCAACGAGAAACGGATGACGACGCTCACCACGTCGGAAGCGCCCATCACGGCCAGCGCGATCAGCGACAGAATGAGGTTGCTCGACAGCGCAAACACCATGATTGCGAGGCCGAACGTGCCAAGCACCGCGAACAGCACCTTTCCGATCGGCAAGGTGAGCGGCCAGCGCGCCAACGTCACCGACATGGCGAACGCCCCGACGCCGGGCGCGGCGCGCAGGAACCCGAGCCCCCATGGCCCGGTTGCAAGAATGTCACGGGCGAACACCGGAAACAGCGCCGGCACGGCGGCAAGCAACACCGCGCACATGTCGAGCGAGATCGTGCCGAGGATCACCCGGTCGCGCCAAACGAATCTGAAGCCGCCGGTCAACGACCGCAGACTCACCGGCTCGCTGGCGCGCGGCACATGGTCCATCTGAATAAGAAAGATGAGGCTCGCGCCCAAGAACCAGAACCCGACCGCCAGTCCATAGACCGTCCCCGGACCGAGTTCATATAAGAGCCCACCCAGAATCGGGCCCACAATCGAACCGAGCTGATTGGACGATGCAAACCACGCGGTCGCCACCGGCACCACCGGCCGCGGCACCAGCGCCGGAATGATCGCAACCATGGTTGGAATTTCAAATGCCCGCCCCGCCCCGACCAGCGCCATGATGACGTAGATGGTCAGCGGGTCGAGCCAGCCCATCAGCGTGCCGATCATCAGGATCGCCGCCGCAAAGGCTTCGCCCAATTGGCACAACACAAGAATGGTCCGCGGGTCGTAGCGGTCGGCGACGTGCCCCACGATCGGCGTGAGCAATAACATGGGCACGAATTGCGCCACGCCAAGCAGCCCAAGATCGAGCGGACGGTCGGTCATTACATAGAGCTGCCACCCGATCGCCACCACCAGCATCTGGAACGACAGGATCGACACGATCCGCCCGACTAGGAACATCGTGAAGGCGCGGTAGCCAAAAGCGGACCGCATTGGGGCAGCGGAATCGGTCAAGGTAGAGCCTGCGTGAACCGCGATCAGATTGAGTTGACGTTAGACAATATACGTACCGACAATACCAGCGGGTCGGCGACTGGCACTCAACCGCACCGCCGCATTTCCGTAACCGGCTCACGGTTCCAGCCGACCAGCAGGCGGTCGCCGCGCAGATCGAGCATGATGGGGATCGTGGCGGTGCGCCCCTCGGCGGTGCAGCGGCCCTGCAGATACCAGACATCCTTTACCCGATAGCTCGACACGACCGCGCAGTCGGCGTTGAACCAGCGCACCGCCACGGTTTCGACAATCAATGGTGTGTCCGGCCGGGAATGCAATTCGCCGTCGCAGGCGTGCGGGCCAAGCGCCCAGCGGCCGCCGGCGGTTTGCGCCGCCGCCGTGCTTGCGAACAGGACCAGCGCCATCGACGCCACCGCCCGCTTGAACCGCTGTGATCTCACTTCGGCTTGTCCTTCCGCAGCTTGGCCCAATAGTCCAGGCGCTTTCTGATCTCGCGCTCAAAGCCGCGCTCGGATGGATCGTAGAATGTCTGTCGGCCGATTGCCTCCGGGAAGTAATCCTGGCCGGAAAACGCCTCGGGCGCGTCGTGGTCGTAATCATAGCCCGCGCCATAGCCTTCCGACTTCATCAGCCGGGTCGGTGAATTGAGAATATGCTTGGGCGGCAACAGCGAACCACCCTCCTTCGCCACGCGCTTGGCGGCGCCGAACGCCCGATAGGCGGCGTTCGATTTTGGCGCGGTCGCGACATAGATCACCGCCTGCGCGATCGCGAGGTCGCCCTCCGGACTGCCCAGGAAATCGTAAGCATCCTTGGCGGCATTGCAGATCACCAACGCCTGCGGGTCGGCAAGGCCGATGTCCTCGATCGCCATGCGCACCACGCGCCGCGCGATGTAGAGCGGATCCTCGCCGGCATCGAGCATGCGCGCGAGATAATACAGCGCCGCATCCGGGTCGGAGCCGCGCACCGATTTATGCAGCGCGGAAATTAGATTGTAGTGGCCGTCCTGCGACTTGTCGTAGATCGGCGCGCGGCGCTGCACCACCGCTTGAAGCTTGACCGCGTCGAACGTCTCGCCGGGGCGCGCCGCCCGCCAGACCTCTTCGGCCAGCGAGAGCGCGGCGCGGCCGTCACCGTCGGCCATACGCGCCAGCGATGCCCGCGCGTCGTCATCGAGCGGCAGCGGCTTGCCTTCGATGGTTTCAGCGCGCGCCAGCAGCTTTTCGACCGCCGCGACGTCAAGTGATTTGAACACCAATACACGCGCGCGCGACAACAGCGGCGAATTCAGTTCGAACGAAGGGTTTTCGGTGGTGGCGCCGACCAGAACGATGGTGCCGTCCTCCATCACCGGCAGGAACGAATCCTGTTGCGCACGGTTGAACCGGTGGATCTCGTCGACAAATAACAGCGTACCCTGCCCGGTCTCGCGCCGCGCACGCGCGGCCTCGAACACTTTCTTGAGATCGGCGACGCCGGTGAAGATCGCCGAGATCTGCTCGAAGTGCAGTTCGGTCGCATCGGCCAGCAGGCGCGCAACGGTGGTCTTGCCGGTGCCGGGCGGCCCCCAGAACACCAGCGAACCCAGCGTGCGGCTATCGAGCATGCGCGTCAAGGCGCCATCGGGCCCCAACAGGTGATCCTGCCCCACCACCTCCACAAGCTTGGTCGGCCGCAGCCGGTCCGCCAGTGGGCGCGGGGCATCACGATCGAGACCCGCCGCCGCGAACAGGCTTGTCCCTTTAAGGCTTGGCCCATCGCGTCGGGAGCGTGGGCTCATCCCCGCAGTTCCACTGACATCTGCTGGCCGCCGCGCCGGATGACGATCCGCCATTGCCGAGTCTGCTGGCGGCTCAGCCGATCGAGATCGCCGGTTCTGGCAATCTTCTGGTTGTTGACCACCTGCAACACATCGCCCGGCTGAAAAAAGCGTTGCGCGATCGAGCCATTGGCAATTTCGACGATTACAATTCCCTCGGCGGCGGGATCGAGCCGCAGTTGATCGGCGAGCGCCGGCGACAGATTGGAGACGGTCGCGCCCTGGAATGGTGAGCGTGACTCGATGATGATTTCCTCGCGCGGCAATTCCGGTGCCGCTTCAAGCGCGATGGTCACGGTCATTTCGCGGCCGGCGCGCTGCAGGCGAATACGGCTGGTGCCGCCGATCATCTTGGTAGCGAAACGATAGTCAAAGGCGTTGGAATCCTCGATCTCCTGACCGTCCAGCGTCACAATCAAATCGCCGCTGCGCAGGCCGGCGCGGGTGGCAGGGCTGTCTGGCGTCACCTGCGTAACCAGGGCGCCGCCCGGCCGCTTCAACCCAATGCTGTCGGCGATTTCCGAGGTCACCGCCTGAAGCCGCGCACCAAGCCAGGGCCGCCGGACAACACTGCTGCCGCCGCGCGCGGAAGCCACCACCACCCGCACCATATTGGCAGGAATGGCGAAGCCGATCCCGATCGAGCCGCCACCCCGCGAAAAAATCGCGGTGTTGATGCCGACAATCCGGCCGGAGAGATCAACCAGCGCGCCGCCGGAATTGCCGGGATTGATGGCGGCGTCGGTTTGAATGAAAAACTGATAGTCGGTGATACCAACTTGGGTTCGCGCCAGCGCCGAGACAATGCCATGCGTCACCGTCTGGCCGACCGCGAACGGGTTGCCGATCGCGAGCACCAGATCGCCGACCTGAAGCGCATCGGAATCAGCGAATTCAAGCGCGGGAAAACGCTCGCCATTGCCTTTGATCCGCAGCACCGCGAGATCCGAGCGCGCATCCTTGAGCACGATCTCGGCCTCGAACTCACGGCGGTCCGCCAGCGAGACCTTCACTTGGTCGGCGCCGTCGATCACATGGTGGTTGGTGACCACCAAACCGACCGGATCAACCAAGACACCCGAGCCGAGCGAACGCTGCTGCTGCTCGTTGGGCCCAGGCATGCCGGGCGCCCCAAAGAACCGGCGAAAGAACGGGTCCTCAAACAAAGGGTTGCTGCGGGTCGCGACCGTGCGCGCCGCATAGACATTGACCACGGCCGGCGCCGCCCGCTGAACCACCGGCGCATAGGACAGCCGGACCTCGGCCGGGGATGTCGGAATACGGCGTTCCTGGGATAGCGTGGCCGTCAGGGTGGCGGCCAAGGCAACGCCGGCCGCTAGGGTCGCAAGCAGGGGCGGGCATGGTATCATGGCTAATTCCAGGCCTCAGTAACCCAGATATAAGGCTGCCGGCGTGGCGATTGAAGGGCACAGATCGACATCCACGTATGGGCCAAATTGTCCTGCCAGACCAACTACTAGTGCCAAACCGATCAAGTCCGAATACACTACCCTTCCAGAGTTTTCCCCAAGAGGCCGTCGTGACCCAGCAATCCGTCGACGCAACGATTCCCAGCGCCAGCGGCGCGTCCGCCACATTCACCAGCGTGGTGATTTATGGCATCGCATTCGTGATCGGCGCCATCGTCATGAGTTTCGAGATGCTCGGCTCGCGCTATCTCAACCCCTATTTCGGCAGCGGCATCTATACCTGGGCGTCGCTGATCTCGACCGTCCTCACGGCATTGACCGCCGGGTATTTTTTGGGCGGGTGGCTGGCGGATCGCACCGCCTCGCTCAGCGTGCTGGCCATCACCGTGCTAGTGGCCTCGACTTACATGCTCGCATTGCCGAGCTTTGCCGCGCCGCTGCTCGAATTCCTGCTCGCCGACATTGAGGATGTGCGCACCGGCAGCCTGATTGCGTCGCTGGCCATCCTGCTGTTTCCGGTGACGTTTTTCGGCATGTATTCGCCGTTCGCAATCCGGTTGATGCTCCGCTCGGCCCGCAGTTCCGGCATGACATCGGGCACGGTCTATGGGGTTTCGACCTTTGGCTCGATCGTCGGGACGCTCGGCACCACGTTCTACCTGATCCCGACCATCGGCACACGCGCGATCACATTGTGGCTCGGCGCCGCCGGCATCGTTTGCGGCCTGATCCTGCTTGCGCTCGGCCGCGCCGAACGCAAGACCGCAATCGGGGTGGCTGTGTTGCTGATCGCGCTCTGCGCGCTGCCGCTTCCCGCTCGCGCCGACGACACCTTAATCGATCCTGCCGTGCGCGCCGAAATCCTCAAGCGCAAGGACGGCCGCCTTGCCCATGTCGAGAGCGAATACAACGATATTTATATCACCAAACGACGCAACCAGCTCATCATGACATTCCAGCTCAAAGGCTGGGACTACACCGAATCGGTCGCCAATCTCGAAGATCCCGACGACCTGCCGCTACACTACTCGCAGGTGATGACCGCGGCCTCGCTGCTCTATCCCGCCGAGATCAAGCGCATCCTGATGATCGGCCTCGGCGGCGGATCGATTTCGACTTATTACGGCCGCGCCATGCCGGACGTTCACATCGACACCGTCGAACTTGACCAGCGGGTGATCGACGTCGCCAAGCAGTTCTTTGCGCTGCGCGAAACCCCGCGCGTGCGCTACATCGCCTCCGACGGCCGCGTGTTCCTTAACCGCAGCAAGGATCGCTACGACCTCATCCTGCTTGACGCCTATCGCGGCGGCTATGTGCCGTTCCACCTTCTGACCCGGGAATTCTACAATCTGGTCAAGAGCCGGCTCACGCCCGGCGGCGCGGTGGCGTTCAACGTGCATGACGGCACCAAGCTCTACCATTCGACCGTGAAAACCCTCGGGGAAGCGTTCCCGACGCTCGATCTCTATCCATCGGGCATGGGCGAAGTGATCGCGGTCATGACCGCCGATCCGAAATTCGATCGCAGCGTTTTGGCAAGCCGCGCCACGGCGCTCCAGCAGCGTTACAATTTTCGCTACCCGCTGCCCGATGTGCTCAAGCGCCGTGTGGCCAACCCGCAGCAGGAGGCGCGCGGCGGCGTAACCATCACCGACGATTTTGCGCCGGTGAATCTCTATGACACCATCGACGCGCCTAAACCGAATCGAAAGAAGTAACGACGCCGCCTTTCCTCACGCGACAGCGGGCTGGGCCTTACGTGCGGCCACCCGCCGCGATGCCCAACGCTTGAAGCCGTAGGCAAGCCCGAAACCGATCGCCAGCACAGCGGCCGAAACCAGCGGCCGGTACCAGAACCACGCCAGTGCAATCACCAAAGGCGCAATAATCGCCGTCAGCACCAGCGAGACGATCCCAGCGCCCGCTCCCAGAATGCTGCCGATGAACGGTACCACGTCGGCGACCACCACCAGCGGCCGCAAGATCAGCATGAAGCCCAGGAACATCGCCAACATGCCAGCGAACCGCATGATCCAGGTCAGGATCTGGTTTTCGCGTTGTGCTGCGGCAAACATATCGGCCGCTGAATAGCTGCCCGGCCGCACCATCAGCAGCCGGTCGCCCGCCTTGGTTTGGTATTCCGCAAAGCCGGTCCCCGCTTGACGAGCGATGATGCTGGTTGGACCGGGCGGCGCCACGTTAAAGCCAATCCGCAAATCGCCAATCCGCGGCAATGACGGATTGTCGCCGAGATAAATCCGCCCGTCGATGACCTGCACCGGTCCTTTAACGCGGCCGGCAAGTTTATCCGCCAGCGAACGGTCGAGCGGCAGTTCCGCACTGGTGGGGAGCCGGTCGGTGATATTGGTTCCCGGACGATAGGCGCCCAATGTCGCATCGCGTGATGAATACGACGTGCTGCGATAAGCCATCGGCGGATTGACGTGCCCCTCCGGCCGCCGGAATCGGCTTGAGTCGTTGCGCGTCTCGGACCATGTCCGGACATATTCGTAGGTCGTCACCGTTTCTTCCGAACCGCCGACATTCCTGCGGGTTTCCGTCTTGGTCTCCTCTTTCCATTGATACATCTCGACCGTGCGCGCGAGACGCAGCGCGACCGCCGTGACCATGAAGTCGGGGTCCGCCAGCGCTGCGCCCGGCTTGAGATCGCCGCTCAGATGCACCAGCTTGCCATCATTGGCGGGATCAACGCGCGCGGGCGCGACGGCGACCACCAGACTCGCCCCCTCGGTGAGCGAGCGCTGCGTCTGCACCGCACGGCCTTCATTCCAGAACAGGAAGTAGCAGGAGCCGGCAATCAAAACCAAGCCAACGAGAACTCCCTTGATCGACTCGCCGATGCGGCTGGTCCATGACTTGGTGGCCACTTCGGTAAAGCTGTCGGACATGAGCTTCTCCTTGCCGCCGCACAAGCCGGCGCTGCGGAAAGAATGCCGCGCGCTGTCCCATCGCACAAGATTGCGTCCCACCGCCGCGCAATCGGGATAGGGGGGCGTCTCACGACGCCTCCCCTCCCACACCACCGGACATACGGGTCCGTATCCGGCGGTTCGCTGGATTAGGCAGCCTTGTTGGTTGCGATGGAAGGCAATCCGAGCGAGCCGAGGAAGGCATTTGGCAGAGCAATGTTGAGCGCGGGGCTGTTGCTGAGCCGCCAAGGGCCATGTGGGCTGCCGGCGGTTTGCGCCGCCAAATCCCGGCCGACGCCGCGGCGTCGCAACTCGGCGTAACGGGTGCGTCCGCGTCTCCACTGCTTCCAGACAATGGCGCGCAGCCGCCGTCTGGTCCACTGGTCAAGCGTGCGCAGTACCGAGGGAGTCTCGCAGAAGCCAAAGTAGCCGCACCATCCGATCAGATAGCCCGACAATTCCTTGACGATCTGCGCCGGGCTCGCCGCGCGCGTGCGCCACGTCAGTTCCCGAACCCGGCTCTTGAAGCGGACGAGCGCCTGCGGCGCGATGCGCCGCCGTGGCTGCCTGCCGCTCGTGAAGCAGAAGCTCAGAAACTTGCGCACGCTTGGCTTGCCGACCGCGCTCTTGGCCTTGTTGACCTTCAGCTTGAGGCGCTTCGCCAGGAACCGTTCGATGCCGGCCAAGACCCGTTCGCCCGCCCGCTGGCTGCGCACATAGATGTTGCAGTCGTCGGCGTAGCGCACGAAGCGATGGCCGCGCTTCTCCAGCTCCCTGTCCAGCACGTCCAGCATCAGGTTCGACAACAGCGGCGAGAGCGGTCCGCCTTGCGGCGTGCCTTCCTCGGTCGGACTGACAAGGCCGCCGTCCAACACGCCAGCGGTTAAGAAGCCGCGGACGAGTTTTAGGATTCGCTTGTCAGTCACCCGCTTGGCAATGAGCCCCATCAGGATGTCGTGGTTGACCCGGTCGAAGAACTTCTCCAGGTCGATGTCCACGACAAAGCCGTGTCCGGACGCGATGTACGCCTGCGCCCGTTCCACCGCCTGATGCGCCGAGCGCCCCGGCCGGAAGCCGAAGCTTGCCTCGGAGAACGTCCGGTCCCAGTCCGCTTGCAGCACCTGCATCACCGCCTGCTGGATGAAGCGGTCGAGCACCGTCGGGATGCCGAGCGACCGTGAGCCGCCCGACGCCTTCGGTATCTCCACCCGCCGCACCGGCTGCGGCTTGTAGGTGCCGTCAAGCAGCTGCGCCCGGATCGTGGGCCAGTGCTCCTTCAGGTGGGGCGCCAGATCGCCGACAGTCATGCCGTCGCTGCCGGGCGCGCCCTTGTTGCGCTTCACTTGCGCCAGTGCCTTCTTCAGGTTCTCACGCTCGACAACTGATTCCATCGACGGCCCAACCAGGACCGCCCGGCTTTCGATGTCGGTTCTCGCCGCGCGTGCTTCGGTCTCTTGAGCGGCGGCGCTTGCGGCTTCACCGCTTGCCCCAGTGCCCAAGTTCAGCTCGACCTGATTGTTCTGCCGCATGGCTCGCGCGAGATCGCCGCTCTATTGGCCGTTCCACCGTTCGGGCCTTCGGCGGACGCTCCCGCCTACTATGCCCTCTGCTGACTTCTGCGTTGTGGTCAGGCCGCCTTGCGGCAGCCTCAGTCCCGTCGCCGGGACGCAACACAGACCTCCCGAGGTAAGAACGACCGCCTTCGCCGCACGCCCGCCGGATTTACCACCCCGGTCCTTGATGACCGTGGACTTCGCGATCATTGGCTCGCTCGTCCGACCGGGTAGGCCTCACGATCCGGTTCTTGTCCATCGGGCCGCGGCTTTGCTCCACGCTTCCTTCAGACCCCGCCTCGCGGCGACGCCCTTGCGCTTCGCTAATCCTTCGCCGCCATCAGGCTGGATAGAGGACTTCCACCTCCAAGCTGTCGTTCATGCTCGGCACACCAACAAAAAAGGGCGGCCGCAGCCACCCTTCATTGACCGATCGAACGATCGAGCGCGTTACGGCGTAGCCTCGGCCTGCGCCGGCGCTGCCGCCTTGGCGGCCTCGTGACGCGCCCTGTCGTCCTTGCCCTTGGCGTCGACATCGCGGTCGACCAATTCGATCACCGCCACCGGCGCGGAATCGCCATAACGGAATCCCGCCTTAAGAACGCGCGTATAGCCGCCGTTACGATCCTTGTAACGCGGGCCGATCACCTCAAAGAGCTTCTTGACCATGTCGCGATCGCGCATTTCGGCGATCGCCTGCCGGCGAGCGTGCAAATCGCCACGCTTGCCAAGCGTGATCAGCTTCTCGACCACCGATCGAAGATCCTTGGCCTTCGGCAGCGTCGTGACAATCTGCTCGTGCTTGATCAGCGCGGCCGCCATGTTGGCGAACATGGCGCGACGGTGCTCAGGCTTGCGGTTCAGTTTGCGGCGGGCGTTGCCGTGACGCATCGCGGGCTCCTCAGTCTTTTCTTCTGCGTCATGCCCGGCCTTGTGCCGGGCATCCACGCCTTCCTATGACCTATGCAACCGTTTCAAGACGTGGATGGCCGGGGCAAGCCCGGCCATGACGCATTGACGGCTCAGTAATGATCTTCGAAGCGCTTGGCGAGTTCGTCAATGTTATCGGGCGGCCAGCCCGGCACTTCCATGCCGAGATGCAGCCCCATCTGGGCCAACACTTCCTTGATCTCGTTAAGCGACTTGCGGCCGAAGTTCGGCGTACGAAGCATTTCGGCTTCGCTCTTCTGAACGAGATCGCCGATATAGACGATGTTGTCGTTCTTGAGACAATTGGCGGAACGCACGCTGAGCTCGAGCTCGTCCACCTTCTTGAGGAAGGCCGGATTGAACGCGAGATCGGGGATCGTCTCGGAGACGACCTCCTTGCGGGGCTCCTCGAAGTTCACGAACACATTGAGCTGGTCCTGCAGGATGCGCGCGGCGTAAGCGATCGCATCGTCGGGGGTCAAAGCGCCGTTGGTTTCGATCTGCATGGTGAGTTTGTCGTAGTCGAGGATCTGACCCTCGCGGGTGTTCTCGACCTTGTAGGAAACCTTGCGGACCGGCGAATACAGGCTGTCGACCGGGATCAATCCGATCGGCGCGTCCTCGGGGCGGTTACGGTCGGTCGGCACGTAACCTTTGCCGGTGTTGACCGTAAATTCCATGCGGATTTCCGCGCCCTCGTCGAGTGTGCACAGCACCAGATCCGGATTGAGCACCACGATGTCGCCTACCGTCTGAATGTCGCCAGCGGTGACTTGGCCCGGTCCCTGCTTTTTCACCACCATGCGCTTGGGGCCTTCGCCCTGCATCTTGATGGCGATGTCCTTGATGTTGAGGACGATGTCGGTCACGTCCTCGCGCACGCCCGGGATCGAGGAGAATTCGTGCAACACCCCGTCGATATGAACGGACGTCACCGCGGCACCCTGCAACGACGAGAGCAGGATGCGCCGTAGCGCATTGCCCAACGTCAAGCCGAAGCCGCGTTCCAGCGGCTCGGCCACCACGGTGGCCTCCCGCTTGGGATCGGCGCCAGCCGACACCTGTAGCTTGTTCGGTCGGATCAGTTCCTGCCAGTTCTTCTGGATTGTCACCTTGGCACCCATCGCGTTGAGGGTCGCGGTCTTGGTCCGCGCATCCCATTCCGTCCCGCGGGAAACTTCATTCGCAGCAGACGGGTCGGACGTCCGCTGGAGGAGCACATCATCACTCATACGCGCCGCCTCTTGCGTGGCCTGCAACCATTATGTGGAATCGGCGTCACGTCACGAATTGAGGTGACGGTGAAGCCTGCGGCTTGCAACGCACGCAACGCGGATTCACGGCCCGAGCCTGGGCCGGCAACTTCAACTTCCAGCACTTTCATGCCGTGTTCTTGCGCCTTCTTGGCCGCGTCCTCGGCCGCAACCTGCGCCGCATACGGCGTCGATTTGCGCGAGCCCTTAAAACCCATCGTGCCGGACGACGACCAGGCAATTGTGTTGCCCTGCGCATCGGTGATGGTGATCATGGTATTGTTGAACGTCGCATTCACATGCGCGACGCCAGAAGCAATGTTCTTGCGCTCGCGTTTGCGGACGCGGGTGGCTTCCTTACCCATTCTCGGTCCTTTCGCGACCCGGCCAGCTAAGCCGAGCCCCTGTAATGAAACTTGTCTCAGTCGTTCAACTGCGGCTTACTTCTTCTTACCGGCAATCGCCTTGGACGGGCCCTTGCGGGTACGAGCGTTGGTATGCGTGCGTTGGCCGCGAACCGGGAGCCCACGCCGATGGCGCAGCCCTCGGTAACAGCCCAGATCCATCAGCCGCTTGATGTTCATCGAGACTTCACGCCGAAGATCACCCTCGACCATGTGGTCGCGATCGATGATCTCGCGTATCTGAAGCACTTCCTGATCGGTCAGTTGCGACACCCGGCGCTCGCTCGGGAGGCCAATTTTTTCCACGATCGCGTTCGCCTTTGCGGGACCGATTCCGTGAATGTATTGCAACGCGACCACGACGCGTTTGTTGGTCGGTATATTGACTCCGGCGATGCGAGCCACGTTTTCAACTCCTGATGCCGGCCGACAAAAACGCGGCCCGATTCTGGTTCCAGCCTGCGCGAACAGTCCGCAAACGGTAACGCGACACCCTCCCCGTTTTCCGGGGCCCGGTATCGCATGGTCCTCTCCGACTGGATGCGCGATTTATTAGGGGATTCAACGGCCTTTCGTCAACCTCTACTAGCGTTTCGACTTGCGTTTGACAGATTTGCTGCGGGCGGGAGGCTTCTGGCGGCCGCCCTTGGCCGCGGCTTTAGCTCCGGAAGCAGGTTTTTTGCCCTTGGCAGCGCTGGATTTCTTCTTTCCGGCCTTAGGCTTACTGGTGGTTCTTGCAGCTGCGGCAAGCTTCTTCGCCGGCGCCGGCGTCTTTGGCGCGAGCGGCCTTTTGACCGGAGCCTCGGCTATCGGCGCGACGGCCGTAACAGGAATACTTTCCTTCTTGGCGGGAGCGGGCTCGGTCAACGCGCGGTGGATCGCCGCCGCGACCTTGTCGATCGGCTGCATGCCGTCGATCGACTTCAGCGTACCCTGCCAGCGATAATAGTCGACCAAGGGTGCGGTCTGTTCCTTGTAGGCGCCGATACGACGCTTAAGCACGTCCGGATCGTCATCGGCGCGCAACGGCATGCCGCGCGCAGCTGTTTCCCGGACGCGGTTCGCGATCCGATTGTGCAATATGCCGCCATCGACCCGCAATTCGATCACGCCGTCGAGCTTGAGGCCCTTGGCCTTCAGCATTTTGTCCAGCGCAACCGCCTGCGGAACCGTGCGCGGAAATCCGTCGAGGATGAAGCCCTTGCGTGCATCCGGTTCCGAAATGCGATCGGCAACGATGGCGACCACAATACTGTCAGGCACGAGTTCGCCGCGCGCCATGATATCCTTGGCGCGCAAGCCAACCGCCGTTCCGGCCTTGACCGCCGCGCGCAGCATGTCGCCGGTCGAGAGCTGGACGATACCGTGCTGCTCAACGAGACGTTGCGCCTGCGTGCCCTTCCCAGCCCCCGGTGGGCCGAGCAAAATCAGTCTCATCGCCGCCGCCCCCGCAGCTTCGAACGTTTGATCAGACCTTCATATTGGTGCGCGAGCAGATGGCCCTGCACCTGCGCCACGGTGTCCATGGTCACGCTGACAACGATCAGCAGCGACGTGCCGCCGAAGTAGAACATGCCTGGCGCGTAGGACAGGAGAATTTCCGGCAGTAAGCACACCAGCGAGAGATAGACGGCGCCGATGGCTGTGATGCGGGTCAGCACATAGTCGATGTATTCGGCGGTGCGCTCGCCCGGCCGGATTCCCGGAATGAAACCGCCATGCTTCTTGAGGTTGTCGGCGGTCTCAGTCGGGTTGAACACAATCGCCGTATAGAAGAAGGCGAAGAAGATGATCATCCCGATATAGAGGAAGAGAAACAGCGGACGGCCATGCCCGAGTTGCGTGACCAGCGCCTGGAACCACTCGGGACCCTGCCCGGCATTGAAATTCGCCACCGTCGTCGGCAACAGCAACAGCGACGAGGCAAAAATCGGCGGGATCACGCCGGACGTGTTGAGCTTGAGCGGCAGATGCGAGGATTGTCCCTCGAACATGCGATTGCCGACTTGACGCTTGGGATACTGGATCAGCAACCGCCGCTGCGCGCGCTCCATGAACACGATGAAGGCGGTGACAAACAGCGCCATCACCAGCACGGTCAGGATCAGCGCGGTCGACAAGGCGCCCGAGCGACCGAGTTCGAGAGCGCCCGCGATCGCGGCCGGCAGCTCCGCAACAATACCCGCCATGATGATCAGCGAAATGCCGTTGCCGATGCCACGCGAGGTGATCTGCTCGCCCAGCCACATCAAGAACATCGTGCCGCCGGTCAGTGTAATCACCGTGGCGATCCGGAACGGCCAACCGGGCTCGCTCACCACATTGCCAGCGCCTTCAAGGCCGACGGCGATCCCGAAGGCCTGCAGCACCGCCAGGAACAATGTGAGATAGCGCGTGTACTGATTGATGATCTTGCGGCCCGACTCGCCTTCCTTCTTGAGCGCTTCAAGTGTCGGCGACACCGTCGTCATCAATTGAATAATGATCGACGCCGAGATGTAGGGCATGATGTTAAGCGCAAAGATCGCCATGCGGTTGATGCCGCCGCCGGCGAACAAATTGAACATGCCGAGAATGCCGCCAGCCTGCTGACGGAAAATCTGGTCCCAAGCCTGCGGATCGATGCCGGGCAGCGGGATATAGGTGCCGAAGCGATAGACCAGCAGCGCGCCGAGCGTGAAGTAAATCCGCTTCTTAAGCTCCTCGGCCTTGGCAAGCGCCGAGAAATTGAGGTTGGCCGCAAGTTGTTCGGCTGCCGACGCCATCCTGGTTCCTCCGCTCCTGCCGTCTCGTCGGACCGAATGCCCGCCGGATCCCCATTTGTTTTATATGGAGGCCCGGCCGACCAATTCACACCGGCCGCATGCGCCGATTCTCAAAACCCGTATCATTTTTGCGGCACTCGCTTGCCACCGACTTCGGAACTGAATAACTCAAGCAACCAATTGATTTTGATGAAGGATTTCGAACGATCCCGCATTAGGCCGACTTTTCCTCCGCCGCCGCACGCGGCGGCGCCAGAACCGTCACCGAGCCGCCGGCCTTTTCCACCGCCGCCACCGCCGACTTCGATGCACCCCAGACCGAGAACACCAGCTTGGCCTTGAGTTCGCCCATGCCCAAAAGCCGAACGCCGTCGCGGGCGCGCCGCAGAACCCCCGCCTTAACCAGCGCCGCCGCGTCCACGGTGGCAGCGGCGTCAAGCTTGCCGGCGTCGACCGCCTGTTGAACGCGGTCGAGATTGACCTCATTGAGCTTAAGCGCGAATGACGTGTTCCGGAAGCCGCGCTTGGGCAAACGGCGATGCAATGGCATCTGGCCGCCCTCGAAACCCTTGATCCGCACGCCCGAGCGCGCGGTCTGGCCCTTGCCGCCGCGGCCCCCGGTCTTGCCCTTGCCGGAGCCGATGCCGCGCCCAATCCGGGTCCGGCTCTTGCGTGCTCCCGCCCGATCGGCGAGCTGATTAAGCTTCATGACCTACTTCCTTGTTCCTGCTCCATCGTCACGCGCGGCCGTGAAGGCCGCCACCTGACGAACTTTTTTCGTGGCCGCCTCAACCACCCGCACAAGGTGCTTGACCTTGGCAATCATGCCGCGCGCCTGCGGCGTATCCTGAACCTCGGCCACCCGCCCGATGCGGTTCAGCCCGAGTCCGATCAGGGTCTCGCGCTGCGTGTGGTTACGACGAATCGGACTACCGATCTGTTTGACCTTGATCACATTCTTGCCCATGTCGCGCTCCAGACGCTCACTTTATCTGCCTCATGCATGCCGTTTCCGACAAGCGGCACTAGTCAGCGCCTTGCTCGGCCTCGCTGATATCGCGCCGACGTGCCTGTAGTGCAGACACCTTGATGTTACGCCGCGCTGCGACCGTGCGCGGAGAATCCTGATGCTTGAGCGCATCGAAGGTCGCCCGCACCATATTGTAGGGATTCGACGAGCCTAACGACTTCGCCACCACGTCCTGCATACCGAGCGTCTCGAACACCGCGCGCATCGGACCGCCGGCGATGATGCCGGTGCCGGCCGGGGCGGCGCGCAGGATCACTTTGCCTGCGCCATGACGGCCAAACACATCGTGATGCAGCGTGCGGCCTTCGCGCAGCGGGACGCGGATCAAGCTACGTTTGGCAGCATCGGTCGCCTTGCGGATCGCCTCCGGCACTTCGCGCGCCTTGCCATGGCCGAAACCGACACGGCCCTTTTCGTCGCCGACGACAACCAATGCCGCAAAGCCGAAGCGACGCCCACCTTTCACAACCTTCGCCACACGATTGATGTGGACGAGCTTGTCGGTGAATTCGCTTTCGCGCTCTTCCCGGTCTCTGTGCCGCTCGCGTGGTTCACGTGCCATTTCGATGTTCCGTTCGGTTCGGGCGATACCCGTTCACAGGATTTCTAAAACTTGAGGCCGCCTTCGCGCGCCGCCTCCGCGAGCGCTTTGACGCGACCGTGATAGAGATAAGAACCGCGGTCAAACACCACGTCCTTGACCCCCTTCGCGGTCGCCCGCGCGGCGACGAGCTTGCCGACCGCCTTGGCGGCCGCGATATCGGCGCCGTTCTTGAGAGTGCCGCGCATCTCCTTATCAACCGAAGAAGCGGCGGCGAGCGTCGTACCCTTGGTGTCGTCGATCACCTGCGCATAGATATGCTTCGACGAACGAAAAACAGACAACCGCGCGCGGCCGTTAGCCGCGCGACGGATCGCCCGTCGCACCTGCGCCTGCCGCCTTGCAGTCCGATCACTAAGCCTGGACATGGTCCGGTTCCTACTTCTTCCCACCGCCCCTGCGGGCGGCAATCAAGTTGCGCAGCAGCCCGCGCGATTCAAACCAACTTCCTTCGACGGCATCCACCGAAGCCTCGCCAGCCGAGCGCGGCGCCTGCGGCGCGACATTGCCGCCAGGAACAATGATGGCATCGCCGCCGTGCAACCGATCGAGCAGCTTGGCGAGACTCATTTCTTTTTTCCTTCCTTGCGGAAGATGTATTCGCCGGTATGCCTAATGCCCTTGGCCTTATAGGGCTCGGGCGGCCGGTAACCGCGGATCTCCGCCGCCACCTGCCCGACCCTTTGCTTGTCGATGCCGGTAATGACGATCTCGGTCGGCTTCGGGGTCACGATCGCAATCCCTTCCGGGATTGGATAGACCACGTCGTGGCTGTAGCCGAGCGCGAGCTGAAGATTCTTTCCCTGCACCGCGGCGCGATAGCCCACGCCATTGATCTCCAGACGCTGCTCGAATCCCTTGGTGACACCGGTCATCAGATTGGCAACCAGCGCCCGATAGGTGCCCCACATGGCGCGAGCGCGCTTGGTCTCGTTACGCGGATCGACCGTGATGATGCCCTTGTCCATCTTGGCCTCGACGTCGCCATGCAACACGAGTTGCAGCGCGCCCTTCGGCCCTTTGACCTTGACGGTCTGGCCCTCGATATTGGCCGTGACCCCCGACGGGACCGAGACCGGCTTTTTTCCGATACGTGACATGGGGTTGATCCGATCGTATTCCGACTAGAACACCGTTAAAAGAATTTCGCCGCCGACATTGGCGTCGCGTGCGGCATGATCAGCCATCACGCCCTTGGGGGTCGAAACGATCGCAACCCCAAGGCCGTTGTTGATGCGCGGCAGATTTCGCACCGAAGCGTAGACCCGACGGCCCGGCTTGGACACCCGCGACATCTCGCGGATCACCGGCGCACCGTCGAAATACTTCAGCTCGATTTCGAGCTCGCTGCGTCCATTGGAGTGCTCGACCGCCGCATAGCCGCGGATGTAGCCCTCGCTCTTGAGGACATCAAGAACGCTGACCCGCAGCCGTGACGCCGGCGAGGACACTTTCGATTTGTTCCGCATCTGCGCATTATTGATGCGCGCGATCATATCGCCGAGCGGATCGTTTAAAGCCATCGCTCGATGCTCCTACCAGCTTGACTTGAGAAGGCCGGGAATCAGACCTTTGGAGCCGAGTTCCCGCAGGGCAATACGGCTTAGTTTATGCTTGCGATAGAATGCGCGCGGACGGCCGCTAACCTCGCAACGATTGCGAATCCGGGTCGGCGACGAATTGCGCGGCATCTCGGCAAGCTTCAAAGAAGCGGCGAAGCGCTCCTCGATCGGCCTGGCCTTGTCGCCCGCAATCGCCTTGAGCCGCGTACGGCGGCCCGAGAACCGTTTCGCCATGCGGCGGCGCCGGTTATTCTTTTCAATCGAACTCTTCTTCGCCATTAAGCTCTCCTGGGTATCCGCGTTTGAGGGCCGCAGCCCTCACTGCCGGAACGGGAAGTTGAATGCAGTCAATAGCGCGCGCGCCTCGTCGTCGGTCTTGGCGCTGGTGCACACAGTGATATCCATGCCCCATGAATCCGACGCCTTGTCGTAGTCGATCTCCGGAAAAATGATGTGCTCCTTGATACCGATCGTGTAATTGCCCCGACCGTCAAAGCTCTTTGGGTTGAGCCCGCGGAAATCGCGCACGCGTGGCAGCGCGATGGTGATCAGCCGATCGATGAATTCATACATGCGCGCCTTGCGCAGCGTCACTTTGCAGCCGATCGCCTGGCCGTCGCGTAATTTGTAGGTGGCGATCGACTTGCGCGCCTTGGTGACGATCGCCTTTTGCCCGGCGATCTGCGCGAGGTCGGCAGCGGCTGAATCGACCTTCTTACGATCGTTGACACCCTCGCCGATGCCCATATTGATGACCACCTTTTGGATGATCGGCACCTGCATTGGATTCTTATACTTGTTCTGCTCGATCAATTGCTTGCGCACGACCTCATCGAAATGCGTGCGCAGCCGCGGCGTAACCCGCTGCTCCGGCTTCTTCGCCTTGGGTTTAGCATCGGCCTCGCCCTTCGGCGCACCCTTGTCGTCACCCTTGGCCTGCCGCTTGGGCTCGCCGCCTTTATCCGCTTTCGGGGCCTTCGGCGCCGCTTTGGCGGCCGCTTTCGGAGCCTTGGACTTCTTATCTTCGGTATCAGCCATCGATCTCAACTCCCGAACGCTTGGCAACGCGAACCTTCTTGCGATCCAAGCCTTCGCCTACATATTTGAAGCCAACGCGCGTCGGCTTGTTGTCCTTCGGATCGAGCAGCGACAGATTGGAAAGGTGAACGGTCGCCTCCTTGGAGACGATGCCACCCTCCTGCTGCGCGGTCTGCTTTTGGTGCCGCTTGACCATATTGACGCCGCGCACCAGCGCGCGGCCGGCATCCGGGTTCACCGAGATGACCTCGCCGCGACGACCCTTGTCGCGTCCAGTAAGAACGATGACGCGATCGCCCTTTTTGATCTTGGCCGCCATCACAGCACCTCCGGCGCCAGCGAAATGATCTTCATATGGTTCTTGGCGCGCAGCTCCCGCGGAACCGGTCCAAAAATACGGGTTCCGACCGGCTCCATCTGCGGATTGATCAAGACCGCGGCGTTGCGATCGAACCGGATGACCGAGCCGTCCGCGCGCTTGATGTCTTTCGCCACCCGCACGATGACCGCCTTCATCACCTCGCCCTTCTTGACGCGCCCACGCGGGATCGCCTCTTTCACCGAGACGACGATGACGTCGCCGATGGTGGCGTATTTGCGTTTGGACCCGCCCAGCACCTTGATGCACATGACGCGACGCGCGCCGGAATTATCCGCCACGTCGAGGTTCGTTTGCATCTGTATCATGATGCCATCCTCGTTCTTTCTATTCGCGCCACGTGCCTAAACAACTTTCTTCTTTTCGCCCCGAATCGCTTCCCAGCGCTTGAGCCGAGAGATCGGCCGCCGCTCTTCGATCCAGACCACATCACCCACGTGATATTCATTGGTTTCATCATGGGCGTAGTACTTCTTGGTGCGACGCACCGTCTTCTTCATCGCCGGATGGGTGTAGCGGCGCTCAACGCGCACGACGATGGTCTTATTCTGTTTGTCGCTCACCACGACGCCTTGGAGCGTGCGCTTCGGCATTTCGAACCTCTACTTCGACTTCTGGCCGGCGCGCTTTTGCGCGGCGACGGTCTTGACCCGGGCGATGTCACGCCGCACCTGGCGGACACGTGATGTATTCTCAAGTTGGCCGGTCGCCCGCTGGAATCGCAGGTTGAACCGCTCCTTCTTGAGTTTCAAAAACTCGTCGTCGAGCTGGTCGACGCTCATCGCTCTGAGATCGGCGGGTTTCATCATCTGGCTCCCTACTCGGCGATCCGTTCAATAAAGCGCGTCTTGATCGGCAGCTTGGCCGCCGCCAGATCGAGCGCCTCGCGCGCCACGGTGAGCGGCACGCCGTCAATCTCGAAAAGAATACGGCCGGGCTTGACCCGCGTAATCCAAAACTCCGGCGCACCCTTGCCCGAGCCCATGCGCACTTCGAGCGGCTTCTTCGATACCGGCACGTCGGGATACACGCGTATCCATACCCGGCCCGCGCGCTTCATGTGACGTGTCAAGGCACGACGCGCGGCCTCAATCTGACGCGCGGTGACCCGCTCGGGCTCCATCGCCTTGAGACCGAACTGCCCGAACGCAAGGCTGTGGCCGGATGTGGCAATGCCCTTGATCCGGCCCTTATGCGCCTTGCGGAACTTGGTGCGCGACGGTTGCAGCATGACTTACGCTCTATCTCTTTGCTCGATTGCTCGACTCGTCCGATGTCTCAGGCCGCGTCACGGCGCGGACGACCACCGTCGCCCTCCGCCAACTTCTTATCCTGCGCCATCGGGTCGTGTTCCATGATCTCACCCTTGAAGATCCAGACCTTGACGCCGCAGGTGCCGTAGGTGGTGAAAGCGGTCGCGACGCCGTAATCGACGTCAGCGCGCAGCGTATGCAGCGGCACGCGACCCTCGCGATACCACTCCATGCGCGCGATCTCGGCGCCGCCGAGCCGGCCGCTGCAATTGATCCGGATGCCGCCGGCGCCGAGACGGATCGCCGACTGCACCGCGCGCTTCATGGCGCGACGGAAGGCGACCCGACGCTCAAGCTGCTGGGAGATCGATTCGGCGACCAGCTGCGCATCGAGCTCGGGCTTGCGGATCTCTATGATGTTGATGACCACATCGGAACTGGTGAGTTGCGCGACCCGCTTTCGCAGTTTCTCGATGTCGGCGCCCTTCTTGCCGATCACCACACCCGGGCGCGCCGAATGGATGGTGACACGGCACTTCTTGTGCGGCCGCTCGATGACGATCTTGGCGACCGCCGCCTGCTTCAGTTCCTTGTTGAGCGCGGCGCGGATTGCCATGTCTTCGTGCAAAAGTTTGCCGTATTCGTTCTTGCCCGCGTACCAGCGCGAGTCCCAGGTGCGGTTGATACCAAGCCGCAAGCCGATCGGATTGACCTTCTGACCCATCGGTCCTCTCCTAAGACGCCGCCGCCTCGACCTGACGCACCACGATGGTCAGGTTCGAGAACGGCTTGAAAATTCGGCCGACGCGGCCACGGCCGCGCGGGGTGGAACGCTTCATGACCAGCGCCTTGCCGACAAACGCCTCGGCGACGATCAGGTCGTCGACATCGAGGTCGTGATTGTTCTCGGCATTGGCGATCGCCGACTCCAGGCACTTACGCACGTCACGCGCGATCCGCTTGCGCGAGAATTCGAGATCGGCAAGCGCCATCGACACCTTCTTGCCGCGGATCAGGCCCGCGACCAGATTGAGCTTCTGCGGGCTGACGCGCAGCATGCGCGCCACCGCTTTGGCTTCGCTATCCGACAGGGCGCGCTCGTGCTTTTTTTTGCTCATCGCACCTTGCCTCAACTCGCTGCCGGCGCGGCGCTGGGTGCGGGTGCGCTAGCGCGCTTCGCTTTACGGTCCGACGAATGGCCGTAGAACGTGCGCGTCGGCGAAAACTCACCAAACTTGTGGCCGACCATCTCCTCGGTCACCATCACCGGAATATGCTTCTGACCGTTGTAGACGCCGAAGGTCAGCCCGACGAATTGCGGCAGGATGGTCGAACGCCTGCTCCAAATCTTGATGACCTCGTGTCGGCCGGATGCGCGCGACGCCTCTGCCTTCTTAAGCAGATAGCCGTCGACGAATGGCCCTTTCCAGACTGAACGCGTCATGGCTTGCCTACTTCTTGTTCTTCCGCGCGTGGCGGCTCGATACGATAAATTTGGTGGTCGACTTGTTCTTGCGGGTCTTCTTGCCCTTGGTCGGGAAACCCCAGGGCGTGACAGGGTGCCGCCCGCCGGAGGTGCGGCCTTCGCCGCCGCCATGCGGATGGTCGATCGGGTTCATGGAGACGCCGCGGTTGTGCGGGCGGCGGCCCATCCAGCGCTTCCGGCCGGCCTTGCCGATCGAAGTATTCATTTTGTCGGGATTCGACACCGCGCCAATCGTGCCCATGCAGCGACCGTTCACCAGGCGCTGTTCGCCCGAATTGAGCCGCACGATCACGTAGTCGCCGTCACGGCCGACGACCTGCGCATAGGTGCCGGCCGAGCGCGCAATCTGCCCGCCTTTGCCGACCTTGAGCTCGATGTTATGCACAATCGTGCCAACCGGAACATTGCCAAGCGGCATGGCATTGCCCGGCTTGACGTCGACATGCTCGCCAGACACCACCACATCGCCGGCCGCCAAGCGTTGCGGCGCCAGAATATAAGCCTGTTCGCCGTCCTGATATTTGATCAGCGCAATGAAGCCGGTGCGATTGGGATCGTATTCGATCCGTTCGACATTCGCGGGCGCATCGAATTTACGCCGCCTGAAGTCGACAACGCGATACGACCGCTTGTGACCGCCGCCGCGGAAACGCACCGTAATGCGGCCATTGTTGTTGCGCCCGCCGGACGAGTTCTTGCCTTCGGTCAGCGCCTTGACTGGCGCGCCGCGGTGCAGCCCCGTGCGATCGACAATGATCAGCTGACGCTGGCCTGGCGTGACCGGATTGAAGGTCTTGAGTGCCATCGTGCTCTCCTTACAGACCCGTGGTCACATCAATGGTGTGGCCCTCTTCGAGGGTCACGATGGCGCGTTTGGTCGGCGACTGGCTGCCAACGCTGCCGCGGAATGCTTTCACCTTGCCCTTGCGAACCAGGGTGTTGACGCCCTTCACCTTGACGTCGAACAACCGCTCGACCGCCTCCTTGATCTGCGGCTTGGTCGCGTTGCGCGCAACCTTGAACATCACTTGGTTCTTGTCGGACGCAAGCGTCGCCTTTTCGGTAATCACCGGCGACAGGATGACGTCGTAGTGGCGCGGATCGGTCGTGCTCATTTGAACCTCGCCTCCAGCACTTCCAACGCGGCCCTGGTCAGCACGAGTTGATGGCGCCGCAAAATGTCATAGACATTGATGCCCTGCACCGGCAGCACATCGACATTCGGGATGTTGCGCGCCGCCTGTGCGAAACCGGCATCGACCGACGCGCCGTCCACGATCAGCACATTCTTAAGACCGAGCTTCTCAAACACCGACGCCAAGGCCTTGGTCTTGCCGTCCGCAATTGAGGCCCTGTCGACGACGATAATCCCGCCGTCCTTGGCCTTGGCCGACAGGGCATGCCTGAGCGCGAGCGCGCGCACCTTTTTCGGCAGACCGATCTCATGGCTGCGCACGACCGGACCAAACGAGCGACCGCCGCCGCGGAACAGATTGACCCGCGCCGAGCCGTGGCGGGCCGAGCCGGTTCCCTTCTGACGGTACATCTTCTTGCCGGTACGCCAGATCTCGGCCCGGTTCTTGACCTTGTGAGTGCCGGCGCGCCGCTTGGCGAGCTGCCAGGTGACACAACGCTGCAACAGGTCGGGACGCGGCTCTAGGCCAAAAATCGTGTCCGAAAGACTGATCGAACCGGCCGACTTGCCGTCAAGCGACATGACTTTCATTTCCATGTCACGCGCCCTCCTGCTCGACTTTAGGCTCGGTCGGCGCGGGCTCTTCCGCGCTCTCGGGCAATCGGAACTTGCCGGGCTTCGGCGCATCCTTGGGCAGCGACTTCTTCACCGCATCGCGCACGGTGATCCATCCGCCCTTGGCGCCAGGCACCGCGCCCTCGACCAAGATCAAGCCACGCTCGACATCGGTCTGCACCACTTTGAGATTGAGCGTGGTTACCCGATCAACGCCCATATGGCCGGGCATCTTCTTGTTCTTGAAGGTCTTGCCGGGATCCTGCCGTCCACCGGTCGAACCGATCGAGCGATGCGAGACCGAGACGCCGTGGCTGGCGCGCAGACCGCCGAAATTCCAACGCTTCATACCGCCGGCAAAGCCCTTGCCGATCGAGGTGCCGGTGACATCGACAAACTGACCGACGACGAAATGGTCGGCGGTGATCTCGGCGCCAACCGGGATCAACCCCTTCTCGTCGACGCGGAACTCGGCAAGCTTGCGCTTGGGCTCGACCTTGGCGACCGCGAAATGCCCGCGCATCGCCTTGGTGAGATTGTTGGTACGGCGCGTGCCCGAACCGAGCTGAAGCGCGACGTAGCCGTTCTTGTCCTTGGTGCGGTGCCCGATCACCTGACAGTTCGCCAAGCGTAGCACCGTCACCGGCACGTGCTCGCCGCCGTCACCAAAGACGCGGGTCATTCCGACCTTCTGAGCGATCACTCCGGAACGCATTGTTGTTGTCCCTATCCTACCGGCCGGCTCAGAGCTTAATCTCGACGTCGACGCCAGCGGCGAGGTCGAGCTTCATCAGCGCGTCCACCGTCTGCGGCGTCGGATCGACGATGTCCAAGAGGCGCTTGTGGGTACGCATCTCAAACTGTTCGCGGCTCTTCTTGTCGACGTGAGGCGACCGGTTCACCGTGAACTTCTCGATCCGCGTCGGCAACGGGATCGGCCCGCGCACTTGCGCACCGGTGCGCTTGGCGGTCGCCACGATCTCGCGCGTCGACGCATCGAGAATGCGGTGATCGAACGCCTTGAGCCGGATCCTGATATTCTGGCCGTTCATGAATTTAATGCTCCAAGGCAAGGGCCGCGGCGAACCGCGGCCCTCAACTCCTTATTTACTCGATGATCGATGCGACCACGCCGGCGCCGACGGTACGACCGCCCTCGCGGATGGCGAAACGCAGTTTCTCTTCCATCGCAATCGGCACGATCAGCGTGACCTCCATGGAGATATTGTCTCCCGGCATCACCATCTCGATGCCCTCCGGCAACGTGACCACGCCGGTCACGTCGGTGGTCCGGAAGTAGAACTGCGGACGGTAGTTGGTGAAGAACGGGGTATGCCGGCCACCCTCTTCCTTGGTGAGGATGTACGCTTCCGCCTTGAACTTGGTGTGCGGCTTCACACTGCCCGGCTTGCAGAGCACCTGACCGCGCTCGATTTCCTCGCGCTTGGTGCCACGCAGGAGGCAGCCGACATTGTCGCCCGCCTCGCCCTGGTCGAGCAGCTTGCGAAACATTTCCACGCCGGTCACGACCGTCTTCTGCGTCGGCTTGATACCGACGATCTCGACTTCTTCGCCGACCTTGATGATGCCGCGCTCAACGCGGCCGGTGCAAACCGTGCCACGGCCGGAGATCGAGAACACGTCCTCGACCGGCATCAGGAACGGCTGATCCTTCGGACGCTCCGGCTGCGGGATGTACTCATCGACCGCCTTCATCAATTCAAGGATCGCCTCTTTGCCGAGCTTGGGGTCCTTACCCTCGAGCGCGCACAGCGCCGAACCCTTGATGATCGGGATCTTGTCGCCCGGAAAATTATACTTCGAGAGCAGTTCGCGCACTTCCAGTTCGACGAGTTCGAGCAGCTCGGGGTCGTCGACCATGTCGACCTTGTTCAGAAAGACGACGAGCGCGGGCACGCCAACCTGACGGGCGAGCAGGATGTGCTCGCGGGTCTGCGGCATCGGACCGTCGGCGGCGCTCACCACCAGGATCGCACCGTCCATCTGGGCGGCGCCGGTGATCATGTTCTTCACATAATCGGCGTGGCCGGGGCAGTCGACATGCGCGTAATGGCGCGCGGCGGTCTGGTACTCGACGTGAGCCGTCGCGATCGTGATGCCACGCGCTTTCTCTTCCGGCGCCTTGTCGATTTGATCATAGGCTGTGTAGGTCGCCCCACCGGACTCAGCCAGAATCTTGGTAATTGCCGCTGTCAGCGACGTCTTACCGTGGTCAACGTGACCAATGGTACCGACGTTGCAGTGCGGCTTAGTACGAGCGAACTTCTCTTTGGCCATGGGACTCTCCGTTCTGGTCCTCTGGTGGATTACACGCTGGGTTAGGCGAACTTGGCCTGGATCTCGGCGGCGACTGCCGAAGGCACCTGTTCGTAGTGGTCGAACTGCATAGTGAAGGTAGCGCGCCCCTGGGACATGGAGCGTAAGTTACTGACGTAGCCGAACATGTTGGCAAGCGGCACCATCGCGCTGACGATGTTGGCGTTGCCGCGCATGTCCTGACCCTGGATCTGGCCGCGCCGCGAGTTGAGATCACCGATCACCGAACCGGTGTAGTCTTCCGGCGTGACAACCTCGACTTTCATGATCGGCTCGAGCAGCACTGACTTGCCTTCTTGCAACGCCTCGCGCAGCGCAGCGCGCGACGCGATCTCGAAGGCAAGCGCCGATGAATCAACCTCGTGATAAGCACCGTCGATCAAGGATACTTTCAGGTCGACGACCGGGAAGCCCGCCAGCACGCCCGCACCGAGCACCGATTCCAGGCCCTTCTCGACGCCCGGGATGTATTCCTTTGGAACGTTGCCGCCGACGACCTTGCTCTCGAACACGAAACCACTACCCGGTGGCAGCGGCTCGGCGACGATCTTGACGCGCGCAAACTGACCGGTGCCGCCGGTCTGCTTCTTATGGACGTAGTCCTTCGTGACAAGCTTCGATATCCGTTCGCGATAGGCGACCTGCGGCGCACCGAAATTGGCGTCGACCTTATAGGTGCGCCTGAGAATGTCCTTTTTGATGTCGAGATGCAGTTCGCCCATCCCCTTGAGAATGGTCTGGCCGGATTCCTGGTCGGTATGGACACGGAACGAAGGATCCTCGGCGACCAGCTTTGCCAGCGCAACGCCAAGCTTCTCCTGGTCGGCCTTCGACTTCGGCTCGATCGCGATCTCGATCACCGGATCGGGGAATTCCATCTTCTCAAGGATCACCTGCTTCTGCGCATCGCACAGCGTATCGCCGGTACGCACTTCCTTGAGGCCCGCGAGCGCCACGATGTCGCCGGCAAAGGCTTCCTTGATGTCCTCGCGGTTATTGGCATGCATCAACAGCATGCGGCCGATGCGCTCTTTGCGCTCCTTGGTCGAGTTGATCACGCCGGTGCCGCTCTCAAGCTTGCCCGAATAGATGCGCGCAAAGGTAATGGTGCCGACAAACGGATCGTCCATGATCTTGAAAGCCAGCATCGCCAGCGGCTCGCGATCGTCCGGGATGCGCACGACCTCGTTGCCCTTGGAATCGATGCCCTTAATCGCCGGCACGTCGAGCGGCGATGGCAGATAATCGACCACCGCGTCGAGCAGCGGCTGCACACCCTTGTTCTTGAAGGCGGAGCCGCACAGCACCGGAAAGAACGCGCCGGTGATGACCGCCTTGCGGATCAGCTTCTTGAGCGTCGCCTCGTCCGGCTCCTTGCCTTCGAGATAAGCGGTCATGGCGCCGTCATCGAGATCGACGGCGGCCTCGATCATCTTCTCGCGGTATTCCTTGGCCTGATCGAGCAGATCGGCGGGGATTTCTTCGTCGTGATATTTCGCGCCGAGCGCCTCGTCGTCCCAGACGACCGCCTTCATGCGCACCAGATCGATGAGGCCTTTGAACTGCTGCTCTGAACCGATCGGCAGCTGGATCGCCACCGGCTTGGCGCCGAGGCGGTCGACAATATCCTTGAGGCACTGGAAGAAGTCAGCGCCGACCTTGTCCATTTTGTTGGCGAAGACAATGCGCGGGACCTTGTACTTGTCGCCCTGGCGCCAGACCGTCTCGGTTTGCGGCTCGACGCCCTGGTTGGAATCGAGCACGCAGACCGCGCCGTCGAGCACGCGCAACGAACGCTCCACCTCGATGGTGAAGTCGACATGGCCAGGCGTGTCGATGATGTTCAGCCGCTTGCCGTTCCAGAACGCAGTGGTCGCCGCCGACGTGATCGTGATGCCGCGCTCCTGCTCCTGCTCCATGAAATCCATGGTGGCGGCGCCGTCATGCACTTCACCGATCTTATGGCTCTTGCCGGTGTAATAGAGAATCCGCTCAGTGGTCGTTGTTTTGCCGGCATCAATGTGAGCCATGATGCCGAAATTGCGGTAGTCCTCAATTGGGTGAGCGCGGGGCATAGCAATCTGTGTCCGTTGTTATCTGGCCGTCACCAGCGATAATGCGCGAAGGCGCGGTTGGCTTCCGCCATCCGATGGGTGTCTTCGCGCTTCTTGACGGCATTTCCCCGATTGTTCGACGCATCGAGCAACTCGCCGGAGAGCCGCTCGGTCATGGTTTTCTCATTGCGCTCACGCGCCGCGGCGATGATCCAGCGGATGCCGAGCGCCTGCCGGCGGCTGACGCGCACCTCGACCGGAACCTGATAGGTGGCGCCACCGACGCGACGCGACCGCACTTCGATCGACGGCATGACATTATCCAGCGCCTGCTCGAACACGCCGAGCGGGTTTTGCCGGGTCTTGCCCTCGATGAGATCGAGTGCGCCGTAAACAATCGTTTCCGCGACCGATTTCTTGCCGGAATACATGATCGCGTTCATGAACTTCGAGACCACCAGATTCCCGAATTTCGGATCGGGGTTGATCTCGCGCTTGTCTGCACTGTGACGGCGGGACATCGTTTGTCTCTCTAATCTATCAATCTTTTGCTCGGGCGATCCCGGGCCTCGCTAGGCGTGCCCGGAACCGACCTTCGCGCGGTTATTTCGGCCGCTTGGCGCCATATTTCGAGCGGCGCTGCTTGCGGTTCTTGACGCCCTGGGTATCGAGCACGCCGCGCAGGATGTGGTAGCGCACGCCCGGAAGATCCTTGACGCGGCCGCCGCGGATCATCACCACCGAATGCTCCTGCAAATTGTGCCCCTCGCCGGGGATATAGCCGATCACCTCGAAGCCGTTGGTGAGCCGCACCTTCGCGACCTTGCGCAGCGCCGAGTTCGGCTTCTTCGGGGTCGTGGTGTAGACGCGGGTACAGACACCGCGCTTCTGCGGCGAATTCTGTAGCGCCGGCACGGTGTTGCGCGCCTTCACCGGCGACCGCGGCTTGCGGATCAGCTGATTGATCGTCGGCATCAATCGTCCTTCGTGACCTGCGCGCCGGACCCATTCCGACGCGCAAACATAACAACGCGCAAAACGGAACGGCGCCGTCCGCTCTGTCTTCAGGGCGGGAGCGCATTCCGGTTCGCAGAGGACCACGCAGGCTTCTAAGCCGGCGCGATCATGCCTTCTCGTCTGACCGTCAAGCGTCAGTGGCAGCGTTTGAGCTTCATTCCTCGAGGCTGGTGCCCTCCCGCCGCCGCCATTAAAAGGCTATTTGCCTCAATGACTTAGCCGGGTATCGGGTGATGCCGTTCCGAGCAAGCGAAGCTCACCGCCTGCCGAAAAGTTGCGCGTATGTATCCGGTGCCGCAGTGCGAAGTCAAGGCGGAACCTCCAGAAAGCCCGTATATCCGGCGGCTTTCAGGGTTATTCAGCCCCCGTAAATCATGGCCGGCCCGACCCCGGTCACCGCCTGAGCAGCGGCTTGCCGCCACCGCCATCCGCCTCCAGAAGCGCGGCAATCGCCCTGATCTGGTTGCGGGCATAGGCCGGCAGCCCGGCGCTGAGCGATTTACCGCTATTGAACGTGCTCTTGCCCAACAGCACTTGCGCCGGCACCAGGTTGCGCAGCACCGGCACATTGGCGAATTGGGTCTGCTTGGTCAGAACATTCGATTCGACCGCCAGCGCGGTAAAGACACTGACCACCGTTCGCGCGGGGTCGCTTGGGTGCGGCTGGAACACCGCCAATAGTTTACCGAACTGCATCACTTGGTTAACGTAATAGATACTCTGTTCGAGGGCGCCGACCGGCGGCGCATCGACCCCGGTGAGTTTGGCGAGCCCGCGCTCGCCCGCTTCGGCCGCCGTGACCACCGTGAGCTCACTGTCGAATTCAAGGGTGTCGGAGATGCGCCGCGAACCTTCCCGGATCTTGTTAGCAAGCTGGATACCGACCGGCAGCCGGCCTTCAAGCTTGTAGGTCGAACGCAAGCAGATCGCCACCGCCCTGCCCTCACACCATTTGCGCTGCGGGTGCTGGTTGTGAATGACCCGCGCCTCGCGCGGGCGCGCTGGATCGGCGGCGCCGGCGAGTTGATGTTTGATCGCGGGATCGATCCGCTCAGCGAATCCGAGGCTTGCAAGCTGCGCCAGATTGAGCGAGCCGGCCGGGCGCGCAATGACGAAGCGCGCTTCCGCCACATAGATGTGCAGCCGCTCACGGTAGCGGCGGCGCACGCCGTCAACGATCAGATCGACATCAGGTTCGGCATAGCCGGGGTAGAGGCTAAGCAGTTCCCGATGCAGCGGCCGCGCCTTCGCCCAATCCTCGAAGCGGATAAAGCCGACCGCCGGATCGACCAGGCCCTCGCCCGGCCGGTCGGCAAATGCAATCGAGCGCGGCTTGGCTTGCGCCAGCGGCAATTCGGCAATCGCGACAACGTCAATGAGTTCGAATTCCTGCGCAGCCGCGGAACCGGCCGCCAGCCCCGCCAACACAGCGATCGCCGCCAATGCACGGGAAGCCATCAATCGATTTCCCGCCAAATCGGCCGGTCCTGTTTGCGCTGCGGCGGTTGCGGATTGAAAGCACCGGACTGCCGCGGCGGTGGCGGCAACGGATTCAAGGTGCCGGTTGGACGCCCGCCCCAGGGCTCAAACCGGCCAAAGCCGAATAACACGAACAGGCCGTTGTTGCCGCCAAGACCGCGATCGTATGACAGCCCCATATCGCCCTCGGCGACCAAGCGATGGCGGGTATCGATCGCGCGACCGGATCCATCGCGGCGCAGATACTCAACCAGTTCGGTGCCGCCGGTGACGTCGTCAAGCTCGGGTTCGGCGCGCTGCGCCACCAGGAACTTCCGGCTTTCCGGCGACGGCCCCCGCAGCCGTGTGCGCGGCGCATGGTGGGCCCACGCCGCCCGGATGATCTGCTCGAAAATCGGCACCGCCACGCTGCCGCCGGTGGCGCGGCCGCCGAGTGTCCGGCGCCGGCCGTCGGCATTGTCATAGCCGACCCAAACCGCGACCGTGACTTCGTTGCTGAAGCCGACGAACCAAACGTCGTTCTCGCCGTCGGTGGTGCCGGTCTTGCCGGCGACAAACGGCGCAAGTCCGGCGATCCGGCTGGCGGTGCCGCGCGCCAGCACGCCCTGCAGCATGGTCTTGAGCTGGTAGAACGCCACCCCGTCGGCCGATCCGATCCGCGCCGACGTTGCCGGATGCCGGTAGATCATTTTGCCATCCTGCTCGATCGCAGCAATGGTATGCGGCGTCGGTCGCACGCCCTCATTGGCGATGGCCGCGAAGAACGCGGCCAGATCGATCGGCCGCACCGGCTGCGAACCCAGGACGAACGGATAATAACGCGCGCAATCGCGATAGATCTGCGCTTCCATCGCCAGCGCGCAAACCCGGTCGAGGCTGAGCGTCGGGGTGATGTCGATGGCGCCTTCCAGCAAATTGGCGGTCGCGAGATTGCGCGACAGTTCGAGCGCGCGGCGCAAGCTCAGAATACCGGAGGAGCCGCCGTCGTAATTGCGCGGCGTCCAGTAATCCTCAAGCCGCGTTCGGGCATTGGCACCGCCAACCGGTGGAAAGGTCACGGGCTCGTCGCGCACCAGCGTATTGGGTTGCAGCCCGCGCGCCAGCACCGCCAGATAGCTGACCGGCTTGATCGCCGAGCCGGGCTGACGCTGCGACTGCGTCACACGATTGAGCTGGCTCAGCGGATAGGAGAACCCGCCCGACATCGCCAGAATTCGGCCGGTTTCATTTTCGATCACCACCGCGGCGCCCTGCACCAACGGCCGCTGGCGCAATTCGGCGCGCGCGACGCTGGCCTTGCCCTTGGCGCCCTTGGTTTCGGTCAGATTGACGTAAACCGCATCGTGTAGCTTGAGGTTTCGCAGCGAATTACGCGCGCCGGTCAGCGGCACGATCCGGCCATCGGACAAGCCAACCCGGATATTGCCGCCTTTTTCCTCGACCACCAACGCCGGCGGCCAGTGCACGTCATAAAGCGGCAACCGCACATTGCTCAGCGCTTGCAGCCAGGCCGGATTCTCGGCGGTGGCCCGCCGCTCGGTCTCGACCCGGCGGATGGCCTCGCCGAGATTGGCCTCCGCGGCCGCTCCCTGCACCCGGCCGCTGGCGTTCTCGTAGCGTGCGAGCCCTTCCTGCAAGGCGGTCTCAACCGCCCGCTGCAATGGCGGGATGATGGTCGAGCGAACCGTATAGGTCTGGGCGGTGAGTCCTTGGAGGCCGGCAATGGTGCGCGCCTCGCGCGCCACCTGGTCGGTAAAATGGAACCCGAAGTCGCGGCGCGGCCGCTCGAACGCGATCAGCGCCGGAACCCCCAAGGTGTTGAGCCGCTTGGCTTCCGCCGCGCTGATGATCTTGTCCTCGGCCAGTCGGCCGGTCACATAGACAAAGCGCTCCCGCACCCGCGCCGGATGGCGGTCCGGGTTGAAGAAATTCGGCCCCTTGGTCAGCGCCGCCAATAGCGCGCCCTCCGACAGCGTCAGCTCGGCGGTCGATTTGCCGAAATAGCCGCGCGCCGCCAGCTCGATGCCCCAGGAACCGCGGCCGAGAAACACCGAATTGAGATAGAGCTCCAGGATCTCCGCCTTCGACAGCAGCCGCTCGACCCGGACGGCCACGATCATTTCGCGGATCTTGCGCTCATAGGACAGGTCGTCGCCCACCAGCAGGTTCTTCACCAATTGCTGGGTAATGGTCGAACCGCCCTGCGGCCGGCCGGGCTGGGTCAAGTTGCCGATGAAGGCGCGGATCAGCGCGCGCTCGTCAATGCCGCGGTGTTCGTGGAAGCGCTTGTCCTCTGCGGCCACGAAGGCGGCCTGGACGTGGGCGGGAATCTCGGCCAGCGGAACCCAGACGCGGCGCTGGTCCTGCTCGAACACCTCGGCGAATTTCTGGCCGCGGCCGTCGAGCAGCACGCTGGCGCCCGGCAGCCGCAAGCCGCGCAAACGGGTGTGATCGGGCAGATTGGCGGTCGCGCGGTTATAGAATTCGACCACTTGGGCAATGTCGACCGGCGACTTCGCGACGGTCTCGTTCTTGCAGAATTGCTTATAGGCGATGTGCAAATCGCCCAGATTCATGCCGCGAAACTGCGGCAACCCGCCGGAAACCGCATCGGGATCGTCCATCGCGGTCGCGATCAGGTCGTCGATATTGATGTCCTCGATATCGAACGCCTTGCGCATATGGCCGCAGCCGGCGCGCAGCAGCGACACCACTTGGTGCTGATCCTGGATCGGGTCGAATTCGGTCTTGATCGATTCCGGCGCGACCGTCACCTGGCTGAAGGTGAGCGCGGTCGCGAAGATTTTGACGAGGAGGGAATCCATCGAACCGCGACCTGGCGAACTTTTTGGAGGGCGTAGCGAGCAAGTGACTACGATAAAGTGGCTTTTTGGGGAAGTGAATCACCGGCAACATTAACATACCGTCACGTTATATGTTCCCCACAGGCAACCGCCCACCGACAACGCGCACAAAAAAGAGGCCGCCCACGCCGGACGGCCTCTTTGACGTCAATTTCAGCCGGCGCTGCGCGCCGCCGATCACTCGGCCGCTGGCAATGCCGCCGGTTGCTCGGCCGCGGCCGCCGCCGCCTTCGCGGCTTCGGCTTTGGCGAGCGCTTCCTTCTCGCGCTCCGCAAGAATGAGCGCATCGCGCTTGCCGGCAACTTCACGCAACGAGTTCATCATGGCGCCGGTGCCTGCCGGGATCAGCCGGCCGACAATGACGTTTTCCTTGAGGCCTTCGAGCGTGTCGATTTTGCCGTTAACGGCAGCCTCGGTCAGCACGCGCGTGGTCTCCTGGAACGACGCCGCCGAGATGAACGAGCGGGTTTGCAACGACGCCTTGGTGATGCCGAGCAGCACCGGGTGCGCCAGCGCCGGTTTCTTGCCCGCCGCCACCGTCCGCGTGTTGATCTCGTCGAACTCGATCCGGTCGATCTGCTCGCCTTGGATCAATTCGGTCTCGCCGGCATCGGTGATCTCGACCTTCTGCAACATCTGGCGAACGATCACCTCGATGTGCTTGTCGTTAATCAACACGCCTTGCAGGCGATAGACCTCCTGGATCTCGTTGACGAGATAGTTCGCCAGCTCCTCGACGCCCTTGATCGCCAAAATGTCGTGCGGCGCCGGATTGCCTTCGACGATGAAGTCGCCCTTCTCGATCAGATCGCCTTCCTGCAAGTGAATGTGCTTGCCCTTGGGGATCAGATACTCCTTCGGCTCTTCATCCTTTTCGTTGGTATCGATAATCACGCGCCGCTTGTTCTTGTAGTCCTTGCCGAAGCGGATCGTGCCGGAGGCCTCCGCGATGACCGCGGCTTCCTTCGGACGTCGCGCCTCGAACAGTTCCGCCACCCGCGGCAAACCGCCGGTGATGTCGCGGGTCTTGGCGCTTTCGGTCGGAACGCGTGCGATCACGTCGCCCGCCTTCACCTTGCCGCCTGGATCGACCGACAGGATGGTATCGACCGCCAGCAGGTAACGCGCCTCGCCGCCGCGGCTGACCTTGACGATCTTGTTGTCCTTCTTGATCACCATGGCGGGACGCAGATCGAGCTGATTACGGCTCGAACCGGTACGCCAGTCGATGACCACGCGCTTGGCGATGCCGGTCGACTCGTCAAGCGTTTCCGACATCGATTGGCCTTCGACCAGGTCTTCGAAGCCGATCACGCCATCCGCCTCGGTGAGGATCGGCCGCGTGAACGGGTCCCACTCGGCGATGCGCTGGCCGCGTTTGATCTGGTCGCCTTCGTCGACCAGCATCCGCGAACCATATTGGATACGGTGCACGGCGCGCTCGGTCCCGTCCGGATCGAGCACCGCGACGACCATATTGCGGACCATCGCGACGTTCTGGCCGTCGGAGTTCTTCTCAATGTTCTTGTTCTTGATTTTGATCTTGCCGTCGAAATTCGACTCGATGAACGACTGCTCCGAAATCTGAGCAGCGCCGCCGATGTGGAACGTGCGCATGGTGAGCTGGGTGCCCGGCTCGCCGATCGACTGCGCGGCGATCACGCCGACCGCTTCGCCCATATTGACCGGCGTACCGCGGGCAAGATCTCGCCCGTAGCACATGCCGCACACGCCGTTGGTCAGTTCGCAGGTCAGCACCGAACGAATGCGCATCTCCTGCACGCCAGCGGTAACGATGACTTCAACCTCCGGCTCCCCGAGCAAGGTTCCTTTCTTGACGATGACCTTGTGCGAGGACGGATCGCGCACGTCTTCCGCCGTGGTGCGGCCGAGGATTCGACTGGCCAGCGACGCCACCACGGTTCCGGCGTCGATGATCGCGCGCACACTGATGCCGCCATCGGTGCCGCAATCCACCTGCGTGATGATGCAGTCCTGCGCCACGTCGACCAGACGCCGCGTCAGATAGCCGGAGTTCGCGGTTTTCAGCGCGGTATCGGCGAGGCCCTTACGGGCGCCGTGGGTCGAGTTGAAGTACTCGAGCACCGACAGCCCTTCCTTAAAGTTCGAGATGATCGGGCTCTCGATGATCTCGCCCGACGGCTTGGCCATCAGGCCGCGCATGCCGGCAAGCTGCTTCATCTGCGCGGGCGAGCCGCGCGCGCCGGAATGCGCCATCATGTAGATCGAATTGACCTGCGCTTCGCGGCCGCCCTCCTGGCGCTTCACCGCGGAGATTTCCTTCATCATCGCGTCGGCGATTTCCTCGGTGCATTTCGACCAGGCGTCGACCACCTTGTTGTATTTTTCGCCCTGAGTGATCAGGCCGTCATTATATTGCTGCTCGAACTCCTTGGCCTGACCGCGCGTCTTATCGACGATCTTCCACTTGGTGCCCGGCACCACCATGTCGTCCTTGCCGAATGAGATGCCGGCCTTGAACGCATTGTGGAAGCCCAGCGCCATGATGCGGTCGCAGAAGATCACGGTCTCTTTCTGCCCGCAGTGGCGGTAGACCTGATCGATCGTGCTGGAGATCTCGCGCTTGGTCATCAGCTTGTTGACCATCGCGAAGGTGAACTTCGGGCTCTTTGGCAACACGCTGCCGAGCAATGCGCGACCCGGCGTCGTATCGAACCAATGGCGCGTGATCTTGCCGTTCTCATCCTCGCCATACCAGCGGAACTTGATCTTGGTGTGCAGATCGATCGCCTTGGCGTGCAGCGCGTGTTCGATCTCCTCGATGTTGCCGAACACTTGCAGGGTTTTCTGCTTCTCGTCCTCGCGCATGATCGAAAGGTAGTAGAGCCCGAGCACAATGTCCTGCGACGGCACGATGATCGGCGAGCCATTGGCCGGATGCAGGATGT
This sequence comes from Xanthobacteraceae bacterium, assembly GCA_022841625.1. Classification (GTDB taxonomy): domain Bacteria; phylum Pseudomonadota; class Alphaproteobacteria; order Rhizobiales; family Xanthobacteraceae; genus VAZQ01. The sequence goes on along the minus strand of JALHRD010000003.1, from coordinate 23,847 downwards.
TGTTGGTCGACATCATCAACACGCGTGCTTCCAACTGGGCTTCCAGCGAAAGCGGAACGTGCACGGCCATCTGGTCGCCGTCGAAATCGGCGTTGAACGCCGCGCAGACCAGCGGATGCAGCTGGATCGCCTTACCCTCGATCAGCACCGGCTCGAACGCCTGAATGCCAAGCCGATGCAGCGTCGGCGCGCGGTTGAGCAGCACCGGATGTTCGCGGATCACCTCGTCGAGAATGTCCCAAACCTCGGGCTTCTCCTTTTCGACCAGCTTCTTGGCCTGCTTCACCGTGGTGGACAGACCTTTGGCGTCGAGCCGCGAATAGATGAACGGCTTGAACAGTTCGAGCGCCATCTTTTTCGGCAAGCCGCATTGATGCAGCTTGAGCTCCGGACCGACCACGATCACCGAACGGCCGGAATAGTCGACGCGCTTGCCGAGCAGGTTCTGCCGGAACCGGCCCTGCTTGCCCTTGAGCATGTCGGCCAGCGACTTCAGCGGCCGCTTATTGGCGCCGGTGATGACGCGGCCGCGGCGGCCGTTGTCGAACAATGCATCGACCGCTTCCTGAAGCATGCGCTTCTCGTTGCGGATGATGATGTCGGGCGCGCGCAGCTCAATCAGCCGCTTTAGACGGTTGTTGCGGTTGATGACGCGGCGATAGAGGTCGTTGAGGTCGGAAGTTGCGAACCGACCGCCGTCGAGCGGCACCAGCGGCCGCAGATCCGGCGGGATCACCGGAACGACCTTCAAGATCATCCATTCCGGCTTGTTGCCGGATTGCACGAAGGCCTCGATCAGCTTGAGCCGCTTGGCGAGCTTCTTCGGCTTGAGCTCGGAGGTCGATTCCGCGATTTCCTGGCGCAGATCGACCGCCATCTTTTCGAGATCGAGCGCCTTGAGCATTTCGCGGATCGCTTCCGCGCCGATCATGGCGGTGAAGCTGTCGGCGCCATAGAGTTCCTGCGCCTTGAGATACTCATCCTCGCTCAGAAGCTGACGGTCCTCGAGCGCCGTGAGGCCCGGCTCGATTACGATGTAGCTTTCGAAATAAAGAATGCGCTCAAGCGACTTCAGCGTCATATCGAGCAGCAAGCCGATGCGCGACGGCAGCGACTTCAGGAACCAGATATGCGCGACCGGCGCGGCCAGTTCGATATGGCCCATGCGCTCGCGCCGCACGCGCGACAGCGTCACTTCGACCGAGCACTTTTCGCAGATAATGCCCTTATATTTCATGCGCTTGTACTTGCCGCACAAGCACTCATAGTCCTTGATCGGGCCGAAGATGCGGGCGCAGAACAGGCCGTCGCGCTCCGGCTTGAAGGTCCGGTAGTTGATGGTCTCCGGCTTCTTGATCTCGCCATACGACCACGACAGGATTTTTTCGGGGCTCGCGATCGAAATCCGGATCTGGTCAAAGACCTGAGCCGGCGTCTGCGGGCTGAACAAGTTCATCAATTCTTGGTTCATCACCGTCTCCTCGTGAGGGGAATGCAACCGCCTGCATCCCCGAGGGTCGTTAATTCGTGAACCGGAGCGGCGACCTCGCCGCTCCGAATGATCGCGTTACTCAGCTGCTTCCGCCGGCTGCCCGTCTCGGCCCTGCTTCGAGTTATGCAGGTCGACGTTGAGGCCCAGCGAACGCATTTCCTTGACCAGCACGTTGAAGCTTTCCGGAATACCGGCCTCGAACGTGTCGTCGCCACGCACGATCGCCTCGTATACTTTGGTGCGGCCGGCGACGTCGTCCGACTTCACCGTCAGCATTTCCTGCAAGGTGTAGGCGGCACCATAGGCTTCCAGCGCCCAGACCTCCATTTCGCCGAACCGCTGACCGCCGAACTGCGCCTTGCCGCCCAGCGGCTGCTGGGTGACCAGCGAGTATGGTCCGATCGAGCGGGCATGGATCTTGTCGTCGACGAGATGGTGCAGCTTGAGCATGTAGATGTAGCCCACCGTCACCTTGCGATCGAACTGATCGCCGGTCCGGCCGTCGTGCAGCGAGACCTGCCCGGAGTGATCGAGACCGGCCAGATCGAGCATGCGCTCGATGTCGGCCTCTTTCGCACCGTCAAACACTGGAGTCGCAATCGGTACGCCGTGGCGCAGATTGCCGCCAAGCTCGACCAGCTCCCGATCGCCCATGGACTTGATGGTCTCGTCGTCGCCGTAGACCTTCTTCAGAATGTCCTTGAGCGGCTTGGTGTCCTTCTTGCCATTGTAGAGGTCGACCGCCTGCCCGATCTTGAGGCCGAGGCCGGCGCAGGCCCAGCCAAGATGGGTCTCCAGGATCTGACCGACATTCATGCGCGATGGCACGCCCAACGGATTGAGCACGATATCGACCGGCGTTCCGTCGTGCAGGAACGGCATGTCTTCGACCGGCACGATCTTGGACACCACGCCCTTGTTGCCGTGACGCCCGGCCATCTTGTCGCCGGGCTGGATCTTGCGCTTCACCGCGACGAAGACTTTGACCATCTTCATCACGCCGGGCGGCAATTCGTCGCCGCGTTGCAGCTTCTCGACCTTGTCGAGGAAGCGCTGTTCAAGCCGCTTCTTCGATTCGTCGTATTGCTTGCGGATCGCTTCGATCTCGCCCATCAGCTTGTCGTTCGGCGAGGCAAACAGCCACCACTGCGAGCGCGGGTGCTCTTCAAGCACCGCGCGGGTGATCTTGGAGTCCTTCTTGAAGCCCTTCGGACCCGCAATGCCTTGCCGACCTTCTAAAAGCTCGGCCAGACGGCCATAGACGTTGCGGTCGAGGATCGCCTGCTCGTCGTCGCGGTCCTTGGCGAGGCGCTCGATCTCTTCGCGTTCGATGGCGAGCGCGCGCTCGTCCTTCTCGACGCCGTGGCGGTTGAACACCCGCACTTCGACCACCGTGCCCTGCACACCCGGCGGCACGCGCAACGAAGTGTCGCGCACGTCGGATGCTTTTTCGCCGAAGATGGCGCGCAGGAGCTTTTCCTCCGGCGTCATCGGGCTTTCGCCCTTCGGCGTGATCTTGCCGCACAGGATGTCGCCGGCGCGCACTTCCGCGCCGATATAGACGATGCCCGCCTCGTCCAGATTCTTGAGCGCCTCTTCCGAGACGTTCGGGATGTCGCGGGTGATTTCTTCCGGCCCGAGCTTGGTGTCGCGGGCCATCACTTCGAACTCTTCGATATGGATCGACGTGAAGACGTCGTCCTTCACGATCCGCTCGGAGAGCAGAATCGAGTCTTCGAAGTTGTAGCCATTCCACGGCATGAACGCGACCAGCACGTTGCGGCCGAGCGCAAGTTCGCCGAGGTCGGTCGAGGGACCGTCCGCGATGATGTCGCCGCGCTTGACCTGATCGCCCACCTTCACCAGCGGACGCTGGTTGATGCAGGTGTTCTGGTTCGAACGCTGGAACTTCATCAGCCGGTAGATGTCGACGCCCGGCTTGGTCGGATCGGATTCGCCGGTTGCGCGCACCACGATACGGGTGGCGTCAACCTGATCGATCACGCCGGTCCGACGCGCGGCGATGGCGGCGCCGGAATCGCGGGCCACCACGCCTTCCATGCCGGTGCCGACGAACGGCGCCTCGGCGCGAACCAGCGGCACCGCCTGGCGCTGCATGTTCGAACCCATCAGCGCGCGGTTGGCGTCGTCATTTTCCAGGAACGGAATGAGCGCCGCCGCCACCGAAACCAGCTGCTTGGGCGACACGTCCATATAGTCGACCTTGTCCGGCGGCAGTTGCAGCACATCGCCGGCATGACGGCACACGATCAGCTCTTCGGTGAAGCGACCGCGGGTGTCGATCGGGGCGTTGGCCTGGGCCACCGTGTAGCGGCCTTCTTCCATCGCCGAGAGATATTGCACATCGTCGGTGACGCGACCGTCCTTGACCTTGCGATAGGGCGTCTCGACGAAGCCATATTTGTTGACGCGCGCATAAGTGGCGAGCGAGTTGATCAGACCGATGTTCGGGCCTTCCGGCGTCTCGATCGGGCAGATGCGGCCGTAATGCGTCGGATGCACGTCGCGCACTTCGAATCCGGCGCGCTCGCGCGTCAGGCCGCCCGGCCCGAGCGCCGAGAGCCGCCGCTTGTGCGTGATCTCGGACAACGGGTTGGTCTGGTCCATGAACTGCGAGAGTTGCGACGAGCCGAAGAATTCGCGCACCGCGGCGGCGGCCGGCTTGGCGTTGATCAGGTCCTGCGGCATGACGGTGTCGATATCGACCGACGACATGCGCTCCTTGATCGCACGCTCCATGCGCAGCAAGCCGATGCGATACTGGTTTTCCATCAATTCGCCGACCGAACGCACCCGGCGATTGCCGAGATGGTCGATGTCGTCGATCTCACCCTTACCGTCGCGCAAATCGACCAGCGTGCGGATCACGGCGACGATGTCGTCCTTGCGCAGCACCCGCATGGTGTCGGGCGCATTGAGATCGAGCCGCATATTCATCTTCACGCGACCGACCGCCGAAAGGTCGTAGCGCTCCGGATCGAAGAACAGCGACTGGAACATCGCCTGCGCGGTGTCGACGGTCGGCGGTTCGCCCGGGCGCATGACGCGGTAGATGTCAAACAGCGCGTCTTCGCGCGTCATGTTCTTGTCGACGGCAAGCGTGTTGCGGATGTAAGCGCCGACATTGACATGGTCGATGTCGAGCACCGTCATTTCCTTGTAGCCCTGCTCGATCAGCGCCTTGAGGCCCTTCTCGGTGATTTCGTCACCGGCTTCGGCGTAAATTTCACCGGTCTTGGGATTGACCAGATCCTCGGCGATGAAGTGTCCGACGAGTTCCACATCCGACATCCGCAGCGCCTTGAGGCCCTTCTCGGCGAGTTGCCGGGCCGAACGCACGGTGAGCTTCTTGCCGGATTCGAGCACCGAACGGCCGGTGTCGGCATCGACCAGATCGTTGATCGCCTTGTAGCCCCGGAACCGATTGGCGTCGAACGGAACGCGCCAGCCTTCCTTCTGCCGCTTGTAAACGATCTTCTTGAAGAAGGTATTGAGAATCTCTTCGCCGTCCATGCCGAGCGCGAACAACAGCGACGTCACCGGAATTTTCCGGCGGCGGTCGATACGCGCATGCACGATATCCTTGGCGTCGAACTCAATGTCGAGCCAGGAGCCGCGATACGGAATGATGCGGGCGGCGAACAGGAGCTTGCCCGAGGAATGGGTCTTGCCCTTGTCGTGGTCGAAGAACACGCCCGGCGAGCGATGCATCTGCGAGACGATCACGCGCTCGGTGCCGTTGACGACGAAGGTGCCGTTATTGGTCATGAGCGGGATATCGCCCATGTAGACATCCTGCTCCTTGATGTCCTTGACCGACTTAGCGCCGGTTTCCTCGTCGATATCGAACACGATCAGGCGCAGCGTCACCTTGAGCGGCGCCGCATAGGTCATGCCGCGCTGGCGACATTCGTCGACGTCATATTTCGGCGCTTCGAATTCGTATTTGACGAATTCGAGCATTGACGAATTGGAGAAGTCCGAAATCGGGAATACCGATTTGAAGACCGCCTGAAGGCCCTCGTCGGGCCGGCCGCCGACCGGTTCCTGCACCAGCAGGAATTGGTCATAGGATGCCTTCTGAACCTCGATGAGGTTCGGCATCTCTGCGACTTCCTGGATTTTCCCGAAAAATTTGCGAACGCGCTTGCGACCTGTGAACGTCTGCGCTGTCATTCTCTCTCTCGCTCCGTCGTACCGCCGGGGCCGGGACGACTCTCCGGATGGCCGCAATCCATCGCGACCGTCAGGACAGGCGTCGAGCCCGATTGTTCGAGCCCGGAAATTCGGGCCCAAGCTGATTTGAGGTCCCGTGCGGGTCCCCAAGATTTTATGCGATTCGGCCTCCGCCGCACCGCTACGCGACTACCGCCGTCAGGCGGAGATTGCGGCGATCGCGGAGCACCTCTCCGAAATCACCGTTTTGGGTTAGCAATCCCCGGGTCGCGCTAAGCGCGCCCCGGGGATTTCGCCAAAGCAGGCTTTGCCTATTTAAACTCAACCTTGGCGCCGACCTTTTCGAGCGTCGCCTTGATCTTGTCCGCCTCTTCCTTGTTCACGCCTTCCTTGACCGACTTAGGCGCGCCCTCGACCAGATCCTTGGCCTCCTTGAGGCCGAGACCGGTCAGTGCACGGACTTCCTTGATGACCTCGATCTTCTTGTCGCCGGCCGAAACCAGGATCACGTTGAATTCGGTCTTCTCTTCGGCCGCCGGAGCAGCGGCCGCCGGGCCAGCCGCAACCGCAACCGCGGCGGCAGCGGAAACGCCCCACTTCTCTTCCAGCATCTTGGCGAGGTCGGCCGCCTCCAGCACGGTCAGGCTGGAGAGGTCGTTTACGATTTTCTGCAAGTCAGCCATTTGATTTCATATCCTGTTGGTTCGAACCAATTTGAGACCTTGCGAAGGGCGTTACGCCGCTTCGCTCTTGGAGGCATAGGCCTGCACCACGCGGGCGAGTTTCGCCGCGGGAGCATTGACGACCTGGGCGATCTTGGTCGCCGGCGCCTGAACGAGGCCGACGATCTTCGCCCGCAGCTCGTCCAGCGACGGCAACGAAGCAAGCTGCCTCACGCCGTTCGGGTCGAGCGCGGTCTTTCCCATCGCTCCGCCGAGGATCACGAACTTCTCGTGCGCCTTGGCAAAGTCGCTGGCGACCTTCGGCGCGGCCACCGGATCGTTGGAGAACGCGATCAGTGTCGGCCCCTTCAACAGAGGCGCGATGGAGGCCACGTCGGTACCTTCGAGAGCGATTTTGGCGAGACGGTTCTTCGCGACCTTCACGGTGGCGCCCACCTGCCGCATCTGCTTGCGCAGAATCTGCATCTGGGCGACCGTGAGACCGGAATAGTGAGCAACGACCGCGACATTGGTGTTCTTGAAAACACCGTTGAGTGTCGCGACCAGCTCTTTTTTTTCCGCTCGATCCACTAGCTAGGCTCTTTCCGTTTGGCGGCCCGCTGAACGGAACCGCCGGGTTGCAACCTGCCGCCCGGTCCCGATCGGACTGGACGACGCTCTACTGCCCTGCCCCCGAAAACGGCACCGCCGCTTCGGATGTTCCGAGGTTCGAACCGGTCGCAAGCGCGCCAAACCAACGAGCTCAAATCGGTCTTCACCCGTCTATGCAGGGAATTAAGCAAAAAGGCCTGACGCCACGCATGGCTTCAAGAACCCTTCACACCTGCAGTCTCGGACAGGACTGTTGCCTGCACATTGCGCCGCGTCGGATCGGTTCCGAAAACCGCGCAACATCCAAACCATCCACGGCCTACGTCCATCAAAGCGATTGCTTCCGCCCCCTTAAGATCGATCCCGCAGGACATCGAAAAGGATAGATTTCCTAATCACCATGTTTTTCGTAGGACGCGCGAAGGCGCGCCGATACACTGGCCCGGCACGCCTGACGGCGTTCATCTAAGCCATCCGGGCAGCCTTGCCAAGTCCGAAATAAGCAGCTAGCCCGCGAATCAGCTCTTTTCGGACACCGCCCCAAACAGCGATGCCGGCTCGACCTTGACGCCCGGCCCCATGGTCGAAGACACCGCCACCCGGTTGATGAAAGTGCCCTTGGAGCCCTGCGGCTTCGACTTTTGTACCGCATCCGCGAAGGCCTTGATGTTCTGCACCAGTTTTTCCTCGGTGAACGAGGCCTTGCCGACGCCGGCCTGGACAATGCCAGCCTTTTCCACCCGGAACTCGACCGAGCCGCCCTTGGCGCCCTTGATCGCGCCGGTCACGTCCATAGTGACGGTACCGACCTTGGGGTTTGGCATCATGCCGCGCGGGCCGAGCACCTTGCCGAGCCGGCCGACCAGCGGCATCAGATCGGGGGTAGCGATGCAGCGGTCGAAATCGATCGCGCCGCCCTGCACCTTCTCGACCAGATCCTCGGCGCCGACCACATCGGCGCCGGCAGCGCGCGCCTCATCGGCCTTGGCGCCGCGCGCGAACACGCCGACGCGGACACTGCGGCCCGAGCCATTCGGCAGCGTGACCACGCCGCGCACCATCTGATCGGCATGCCGCGGATCGACCCCGAGATTCATCGCGATTTCAATGGTCTCATCGAACTTCGCCTTGGCGCGTTCCTTGACCATCTTGACCGCTTGCTCGATCGGATAGAGATGCTCGCGGTTGACGCCTTCGCGCGCCTTGACTGTACGTTTTCCCAGATTTGCCATGGCGCTTACTCCCGAACCTCGATGCCCATCGAGCGGGCAGAGCCTTCAATCATTTTCATGGCGGACTCGATGCTGTCGCAGTTCAAGTCCTTCATCTTCTGCGTCGCGATCTCCTTGACCTGGGCTTTGGTCACCGCGCCGACCTTGTCGCGGCCGGGCGCCTTGGAGCCGCTTTCAAGCTTGGCCGCCTTCTTGATGAAATACGACACCGGCGGCGTCTTCATCTCGAAGGTGAACGAGCGGTCCGCATAGGCCGTGATCACGACCGGGATCGGCGTGCCCTTTTCCATCTTCTGGGTCTGCGCGTTGAATTGCTTGCAGAAGTCCATGATGTTCAGCCCGCGCTGACCGAGCGCGGGACCGATCGGCGGCGACGGATTGGCCGCTCCCGCAGGCACCTGCAATTTTAGAAATCCAGTGACTTTCTTCGCCATCGGCTACTCCTGTTAGTGGTGCGGATCTCGGCAATTGGCGCTTGCCTCACCTCCCACGGATTACGCGAATTGTAAGTAGCGAATAGCGAGTGGCGAATAGTAGTCTTAAAGCTTCCGCCTATTCGCCGCTTAACACTTACTACTCGCTATTCGCCACTCGCTATTCGCTTCCCTACAGCTTCTCCACCTGCCCGAATTCCAGTTCGACCGGCGTCGCGCGGCCGAAAATACTGACCGCCACCTTGAGCCGCGAACGGGCATCGTCGACTTCCTCGACCACGCCGTTGAACGACGCGAACGGCCCATCCGACACCCGCACCTGTTCGCCGATCTCGAAGGTGATCGACGGCTTCGGGCGGTCGATACCCTCCTGCACCTGTTGCAGGATGTGCTGTGCCTCGATTTCGCTGATCGGCATCGGCTTGTTGTCGGTGCCCAGGAAGCCGGTCACTTTCGGGGTATTCTTGATGAGGTGATAAGCCTCGTCGGTCAGTTCCATTTTCACCAGCACGTAGCCGGGAAAGAACTTGCGCTCGGCGTCGACCTTGCGGCCGCGGCGCACCTCGACGACCTTTTCCTTCGGCACCAGCACTTCGTCGAAACAATGTTCGAGATGCCGCTGCTTGGCCTGCTCGCGGATCGATTCCGCGACCTTCTGCTCGAAGTTCGAATAGGCCTGCACGATGTACCAGCGCTTGGTCATGTCACCCGGCCCAGCCGATAATAGAGGTTACGACAAACCGTATGATCAGGTCGGCGATCAGGAAGAAGATCGAGGACGCCGCGGTCATGATGCCGACCATCAATGTGGTGATGGCGGTCTCACGCCGGGTCGGCCAAGTGACCTTCTGGCCCTCGGCGCGGACTTCCTGCAGGAATTTGATCGGACTGGTTCTTGGCATGCTGGCCTGTCGCGGTCGCCTTGTTCTTCGGTCGCCTATTCAGCCGCAAAAACGGCAATACACCCCCGCCGCTCGGAATGACCCGACGGCCGGAGCGTACGAGTTATGCTGTAATCGTCGCGCCTGGGCCCTCCTGGCCCGGCGGGTGCGCTCAGGGGTTGAAATACGGTCTTGGCCGGCAATGGTCAAGATGCCCGGGACGCCGGTATCGGTTATCGGGCCTCGGGATCGATGCGGGAAATTCCCTGCGCTTCCCGAAACCGAATCGGCGACCGCTGGCAGGAGTGGAGGGACTCGAACCCCCAACCCCCGGTTTTGGAGACCGGTGCTCTAGCCATTGAGCTACACTCCTACGCAGGCGATGACCTAGGCCACCCAAGGCGGACTGGCAAGACCGCTGCGACAGGCTTTGTATCTTAGCACGGACATGCTTGATTATATGCATGTTGCGTGATTTCGCCGCCTTTGTGATCAATCTCGATCGCTCGCCGGACCGGCTTCGGACCGCCGCCGATCAGCTCGACCGGATGGAACTGGGCTGGCACCGCGTTCGCGCGATCGATGCCACGGGCTTGGCCGGCATACCCTTGGCGCACTACAACACAGAGCAGTTCGAACGCCATATCGGCCGTCAAGTCGATCCAACGGAAATTGCGCTTGCCTTCAGCCATCTCAAGGCCATTCGGAGCTTCCTCGATTGCGCGGCGCCGTTCGGGCTGATCTTTGAGGACGACTTTGAAATTCTGGACAAGTCTGAACTTTTGGAAATCCTGGCGGCACTCGCACGATGCCCGGAAAGCTGGGATCTGGTACGACTCTCCTGCAGTGCCAGTCGACACCCACACCCGATCGCCATCGGCCCGCTAACCGGAAAACATGCCCTTGCCGCTCCATTGATGAAATTCAGTTGTGCCGCCGCTTACCTCATCAACCGCCGCGCGGCGGAAGCGCTCGCAGCGGCCATGCTGCCAGTGGTCGAACCGTTTGACTATCTGCTCGATAGTCCGTGGCTCCATGATCATACCTACCGCATCGTGTGGCCGGTTCCGATCAGGCAGTTCAGACGATTCGGGCACACCATTGACTATTCGTTTCGTGCTGCCAAACCGCCAGCCTGGCGACGGCACGGTGCGCTCGTTCGCCGGATAGAAACCGGGATGCGACGTTTCGCTTACAATTCCCGGCGCGGCTTCTTTGTATCACCGTGGGTTCGTCACCAATCTTTTCGCATTAGCAGAACCGCAGCGCGCGTATCCGTTGGCGGCGTTCAAAGCTGACAACCCTCCTATTTCGCGCCCAAAATGTTCTTGACCGCCTCGATGACATCGGGCGGCGAGGCAAAGGCGTCGGCGTAGATTTTCGCCATTTCCTCGGCACCGGTGGCTTCGATGGTCAGGTTCTTCCTCTTGATCTCGGCCAGAAACGCCGGATCGCGCGCGGTCGCCGCCAGCGCTGAGCGCAACTCCTGCAGCCGTTCCGGCGGCGTACCCGGCGGCGCCAGGATCGGCCGATCGAGCTTCTGGGTGACGGTCAACAGATCGATCGTCTGCCGGGTGGTCGTGTCCTTGACGAATTCCATGATCGCTGGCGTATGCGGATAGTCCTTGTTGCGTTGCTCGGCGACCACGATCGGCACCAATATCTTATTGTCCCTGATCCAATCCGGATGCAGCGCCGGGATCGATTTGAGATGCGTGCCGCAGCGGCCGTCGACCTCCTGGCGCTGCATTGCGAGATCGATGTCGCTGCCGGCCTTGTAGCCGCCGACCACTTTGATCTTGGCGCCGAACAGCCGGTTGAGCATCACCGCATAGACTTCCATCGGCGAGCCGACGCCGATCGAGCCGACGGTGACTTCGTTGTGCAGGAGATCGTTCCAGGTCTTGGCCGGCGCGGTGTGCCAGAACGCGCAAGTGCCGTCCGCGCGATCGAGCGCGCCGATGGCATTGAGCTTCAGCGTCTCGAAACGCGCGCCGCGACTACCCCATAAAGGGGCAAGAGGCGCGGTCGCATTGACCATGGCGATCACGGTGCCGTCCGGCGGCGCCTGCACCGCGAGATGATTGGTCGCGATCAGCCCGCCGGCGCCCGGCATGCTCTGCACAATGACGTGGGGATGGCCCGGAATGTGCCGGCCGTAATGCTCGGCCAATGAGCGGGCATATTCGCCAAAGCCGCCGGCAACCCCGACGCTGATGATCAGGCGGATGGTCTTGCCCTTGTAGAACGGCTCTTGCGCACCGGCGGCAGTCACCGCGGTCATTGCCAGCGCCACGCCCAGAAAATTTGCCGCCACTGTTCTGCGCCGCGCGGTCATGCTTTTAACGCCCGCCCATGGTTTCACGCGCCGCTGATATCACCTCCGGCGGCGCGGCGAAGGCGCGTTGCAGCATCCGCGTCATTTCCTCGCCGAACACCGGACTGACCTGCAGATTGCGCCGCTCGACTTCGGCCAGGAAGGCCTCGTCGCGCATCACCGCTTCGAGCGCGTCGCGCAACAATTTGACCCGCTCGGCCGGCACGCCCGGCGGCGCCAGCATCGGCCGATCCATGCTCTGCGACACCATCAGCAGTTCGAGCTGGCGGCGCGTCGCCTCGTCGTGCACGAATTCCATGATCGCCGGCGTGTCCGGAAACAAGGCGCTGCGATTTTCGGCGATCAGGATCGGCACATGGATCTTGCGCTCGGTCAACCAATCCGGCCGGGTCGCCTTGATCACCGTGAGCTGCCCGCCGCAACGGCCATCGACCTCGCCGCGCTCCATCGCGAGATAGATGTCGGTGCCGGATTTGTAGCCGCCGATCACCTTCATGCGGGTGCCGAACAGCTTGTTCAGCATCGCCGGATAGGTGTCCATCTGCGAACCGACGCCGGAACTGCCAACGGTCGACTCCTTATTTACAAGATCGCTCCAGGTCTTCACCGACGATGTCCGCCAAGTGATGCACATGCCGTCGGCGCGATCGAGCGCGCCGAGCCAATTGAATTTCAACGTGTCAAACCGCACGCCCCTGCCGCCCCACAGCGGCGCCAACGGCACTGTCGAATGCACCATGCCGATGGCGGTGCCGTCCTGCGGCGCCTGGGCATAAAGATAATTGGTCGCGGTGAGGCCACCTGCCCCCGGCATGCTTTGCACAATCAAGTTCGGATGGCCCGCGATGTGCCGGCCCATATGTTCGGCCAGCACGCGGGCATATTCGGCATAGCCGCCGGCAACGCCGGTCGAGATCACGATCCGGAGGGTCTTGCCTTTGTAGAACGGCGCATCCTGCGCGGAGGCCGCGCCGGACATCGTCGCCAACAGCAAGATGACCGCGCGCCGCAACATGAGCGTTATGCTCGCAATCCTGTAGAACTTGCTTTTAGGACTTGCTTTTAGGACTTGCTTTTAGGACTTGCTTTTAGGACTTGCCCTTATGACTTGGCCTTAAGACTTGGCCTTAAGACTTGGCCGCTTCGAAATATTGTGCGGTGCCGGTCTGGAAACGTTGCTCGGAGACGTCGGTGCGACCGCTCTTTTCCAGCTTGTCGGATGAGAACGCCGCGACTTGCAAAATCTCCAGATCGTCTTCGCCGATGTTCTCAAACCAATAGCGCGAGAACCGCGGCGTGATGGTGCCCTCCATCGGACCGAACTCGCCGATTACCACGTCGTCGGGACCGTAGAAGCGCACCCGGCCCTTCAGCACCATCCAGAAACTCGAAATGCCGGTGTGATAATGCAGGTTGTTCTCGCCGCCATCCTTTTTCACCACCTGCACCACACCGCGCACGATGTCGCGCCGGCCGAGCGAAACCATGCCTTTGCCGGCGCTGACGCCATCGGGCTTTGCGTAACTGAACTTCGCCCAATTCGCCTCGGCGGCCTTATGCAGTTCCATCAGGTTTTCTTGCTTCTTGCTGATCTCGGTCATGGTTTGCCCTCGTTGTCGTTACAGCGATCAATCCGTTAGTTCCGCTCCCGCACCGCGAGCATGGTGTAATCGGGGTCCGACAGAAAATGCTCCGCAATCGGGCACTGTTTCTTTAACAGTTCCAGCCGCGCTTCGCCCTCGACGCCGCGCCCCAGCGGCGGCGGATTCATCACCGGGTTGCGGTCAATCAATTCCTCGACGTCGTGCTTGAACGCCTGCATGTTCTCGACCGTAAAGCCGACATGGTCCATGCCGGTCGGCAGAATGCTCTGGCCGAGATAGTTCTTGATACGCCAAGGCACGATCATCAGCGTGACCTTGCCATCGCTGAGATAGTGATTGGGATCGCCGGCCGCGGCGTTTTGTTCGGCGAATTGAAACACATCGACATAAAACCGCGCCATCTCGTCCGGCCGCATCGTTCGCATGGCGACATGGGTAATGCAGCGCGGCTGCTGCTCGCCGGTGTTCTGCACATAGGCGGCGTGGCGGTTCTTCATGTCCTTTTGCGAAATGTCGAACACATTGCCGTCCGGATCGTTGGCGGTGATCCCGGCGAACGGCCGCGTCGAGGGCCGCTGCACCCAATCGGCCTGCGGATATTTGGTGCGCATCCGGTCGAATGCGGTTTCGACATCCTCGACCTGAATGCCGAAATGATCGAGTCCGGCCGGCCGGCCGGCCTTGCGCGGGTTGATGTTTAATCCGACATAGCCGTCGCCGACGGTGAGCGCGGATTTCGGCGAGGTCTTGGATTGATACATCCCGAACACCGCTTCGTAGAATTTGGTGATGAGCGCGTATTTCTCGCTCACGATGGCCACATGATTGATCTTGGCGAACATGCGCTCTCCTGAATGCCTTGCGTTGCCGCCGCGGTTACTTCGCGGCCATCATCGATTTCGCCGCCGACACCACGTCCGGCGGCATGGCATAGGCCGCCGCCAGCATGTTGGCGACATCCTCACCGCGTACCCAATCGAGCGTCAGCCGCTGCTTATTGATGTCGGCCAGAAACGCCGGATCGGTCATGGTGGCGTTGAAGGCGTCGCGCAGCAGCTTGACCCGCGCGGCCGGCACGCCCGGCGGCGCCAGCACCGGCCGGTCGAGATCCTGCGACACGATCAATAGCCGGATCTGCTGGCGCGTCGGCTCATCCTTGGCGAGTTCGAGCAAGGTCGGCGCGTCGGGGAATTGCGGCGTGCGGCGCTCGCTCACCACAATCGGCACCCGGATCCGGTTCTCGGTCAACCATTGCGGCCGCAGCGCGCCGATCGAGGTGAGTTGCGGTCCGCAGCGTCCGTGAATTTCTTCGCGCTCCATCGCATGAAAGATCGACGCGCCGTCCTTGTAGCCGCCGATCACCTTGACCTTGGTGCCGAACAGTCGGTTCATCACCACCGGATAAAGTTCCATCTGCGAGCCGACGCCGGACGAGCCGACGATAAACTCCTTGTTCAGCATGTCGTCCCAGGTCTTGATCGGCGATGTGTGCCAGGCGGTGCAGGGTCCGTCGGAACGGTCCATGCTGCCGAGCCAATGCAGCTTCATCGGCTCAAAGCGTGCGCCGGCCATGCCGAACAGCGGCGCCAGCGGCACGGTGGAATGAATGAGCCCGATGGTGGTGCCATCCTGTGGCGCCTGCGCGAACAGATAATTGGTGGCGAGCAACCCGCCCGCCCCCGGCATGCTCTGGACGATGAAATCCGGCTTGCCCGGAATGTGGTTGCCCATATGCGCGGCCAAGAGCCGGGCATAGGACACATAGCCGCCGGCGACGCCGGCGCTGATGATGAAGCGGATGGTCTTGTCTTTATAGAACGGCGCCTCTTGCGCGCGCGCGGCGGCCGTCGGAGCGAGCGCCAGCAGGACGCCCACTAAACCCGCGCAGCGATAACGCAGACGCTTATTCGTGTGCCGCGCCCTCGCGCGGGGAAAGGGCACGAGAGGAAAGCGCCGAATCTTCTGGCGCAGTCGCTCCAACACCGCTTGAACCATGAATCGCATTCAAACCCTCGGCCGCTTCCCCAACGACATTGTAAGCCGCTCAGGGCCGCGCGCAAACCGGGACTTTGCACAGCTTTGCCTTTGCACCGGCGCGGCCCTATGATTGGCGCAACCACCGGAGAGCCCGCCATGAACGTGATTGCCCAGGCGCAATTCAAGACCGGCGCCCGCCGCTATGACATGACCGAAGGCGAGCGGAAAATCCGCATCGAGGCCGCGGCCG
The DNA here is from genome assembly GCA_022841625.1 of Xanthobacteraceae bacterium. Taxonomy (GTDB): domain Bacteria; phylum Pseudomonadota; class Alphaproteobacteria; order Rhizobiales; family Xanthobacteraceae; genus VAZQ01. The sequence goes on along the minus strand of JALHRD010000003.1, from coordinate 8,168 downwards.
CGTTCCGCCTAGCGTATCACTATCGCTGGAACCTCCAGATCAACAATCACATCTGCGTCCGCATCCCCGACCGGCCCGACCACTTCCTGATGAATCCCTATGGCCTGGGCTGGGACGAGATCACCGCCTCCAAGCTCGCAACCGTGCGGCTCGACGGCGAGATCGTCAGCCATGACGGCGTCGAACTCGGACCGGCGGGCTTGAACTTTCATTCCGGCATCCTGGAAGCGCGGCCCGAGATCAATTGCACCATGCATGTGCATGCCCGGCCCGGCGTCGCGGTGGCCGCCACCAAGCAAGGCCTGATCATTGTCGATCAATCCAGCATGCATCTCTATGGCGAGGTCGGCACCCATAATTTCGAAGGCTTCGCCGAGGGCGAAGACGAAGTGCCGCGCATCCTGCGCGACCTCGGCGACGGTCATTGCCTGTTGATGTGGAACCACGGCCTGCTCACCATCGGGCGCACCATCGCCGAAGCCTTTCTCTATATGCGGCGGCTGGTCGATGCCTGCGAATTGCAGATCCAATTGATGGCGATGGGCACCGAAATCCGGCACATCCCGAAGGAAGTGCTTGAGGTGACTCGCAAGCAGATCGTCGAGAAGCGCAAGTCGCCGCGCTATGCGCAGACCGAGTGGGACTACCACTGCCGCCTCGCCGAACGGCTCGATCCCGGCTTTGCGCAATAGCGCGGCGAGCGCCGCGCGCCGGCGCAATCTTACAGTCTTACAGCAACACCGCGGAAAGACCGGATTCACTTGCTGCTCCAAAGACTTGGATAGCCAACCGGGCGCAATCCCGGAGCGCCCTGTAAGATCGTAGAAAGCCGAAATTCATTTGCGTCGCCAATGACTTGGCGAGAAACTCTTACACTCTTACCGATAAAGCGGTGTATTTGCACGTGCCTGTCCCGGACTGCGCGGCGGCACTCCGTGAAGCCGCGTGAATCCGCGAACCGCGTGCGTCGAACCGTTGCACAGCAATGCGGCGACTCCATGAAACGTCACGCAACTGTGGGGACGAGTGGACCGGTTCATTCGGCTGCGGGGCGTGATCGAGCGTCGCACCGAACAGAAGTTCGCCGCTGGGTTCGTCGAATCTGGCGGCCGCGCGGTGCTGAGATTTTCCCGGCGGTGTGGTAGCGTGTCGGCCGGCCCCCACCAGCGGGGAGTGCTGCAATCGAACGTCGAGGTGGCCCGTTGCTGTTTCCGACCGACCTCGCTTCGTTCCTCGATTTCATCCGTCTGCATGGCGAGGGCGCCTACAGCCTCATGTTTGGCTTTGCGGCCTCGCACAGTCTGTTGTTTGCGCTGTTCGCGGGCTACGCCGCTCATTCGGGGGCGTTTAGCCTGGGCGCGCTGATCGCAGTCTGTTGGGTTGGCAGTTTCACCGGCGACGTGATCCGCTTCTGGATCGGACGACGGTTTGGTACCGGCTGGCTGCGATCCTTTCCAAGGCTTGAACGTGCGGCGCAGACGGTAGCCCGCCTGGCGGGCCGTCACTATGTCTGGATGATTCTCTGCCATCGCTATCCGCACGGCATTCGCGGCGTCGCAGGCTTTGCCTATGGGATGTCGCAATTGCCTTGGTCCACCTTCCTGGCGCTCAACTTCGTCGCGGCAGGTTTGTGGGCCTGTGGCGCGGTCTCGATCGGCTATGCTTTCGGCCACGTCTCGGAGAAGGTTATCAGCGACGCCACTTCCGGACTGGGCGTGGCGATGCTGGTGGTGTTCCTCGGCCTCTCCTGGATCTTGAGCAAGAGGCTCGAGCGCGCCGTCGAGCGGCGTTGAGGTGGGGACTGTGTCGCGCGTCGATCCGCGCAAGAATGTCGGTCGCGGCGCGCGATGGGCGCGTTCGGGTTGCCGTCGGACAAGGCAGCGACCCCGTCTATGTCCGCAGTACCCCGAACGGCGATCATGAATTCAATGGGTGGGGGCATGTCGCGATGGGCCAATCGCAACCGAATGTAGTGCAGCATGACAAACGGAGCTATGTTGCCGCATAGGTTCACGCTCGCACTGTCGGTCGGGATGTCGCTCTGACAAACTAGGGCCTCGCGCTGCGTCGTCAATGCAGGCGCCGTTCTACAGGACATCCTTATCGTGAGTGTGGTAAGCGCCACCTGCAAGTCCAATCAATGAGAGAGGAATATCGGGAGCGGCGGTTGGGCAATCATGCTCTTGGTTGCCCCTCCCAAAATAAAATCTCGGAGGCGGGAGTGCCCATAGGCTCCCATAACGAGAATATCCGCGTTGCGTGATGCAACGTAAGAACGAAGCACGTCGCCAATACCACGGCCCGCAGCATCGAGGGTGTCCAGCACAGCCTCTACGTCATGGCGCGCCAAATGCTTTGCCAGTTCCGCGCCCGAGCGCTTGGTATCGATGACCTTCTCATTGGTGACCGTCACAACGTATACTTGCTTCGCCTTTTCCAAGATCGGGAACGCGTCTGCTACGGCCCTTGACGCAGACCGGCTGAAATCCCATGCGATCACCACCGTATCGAGGGCGAATGCATCAGCCCGCTTTCGCGTTTGCGGGAGCAGCAGCGTGGGGCGCCCGGAGCCGAAAAGTATCGACTCAGCGTGCCACTGATCAAAGACCTCTCCCTCCGGCACCGGCAAGATCGTAAGATCTTTGAGTCGAGCATACTCGATGAGTACGTCGCGTACTTCCGACACCAGACCATGTTCTAGTATCCGCTCTTGAAACACGCCGCGTTTCTCGGCGGCGTCCTGGAATGCCGCAAGAAGTGCTTCTGCATTCGCTAAACTCCTTTTAGTCTCGGCCGCGGCCATCGCAGAAATGTCGAGCAGTACATCGGCCAAAAGACTGCCCGGAGCGGGAACCTTGACCCCGCAGGCAAAAGCCGAAATTTTGGCTCCGACGACAGCCGCAAAATCGATGGCTTCATCAATCGACGCGATCGGGGTCGGTTCAGGATAAGATTTGAGCGTTAGAAGAACGTCTTTGAAAGCCATGTTTCTTACCCCCCGAGGCGGATGCTCGAAGCATGTAAGGCTGCGGGCGAGCAGGCGCTAGCGCGAGGCCATTGCGGCCATTCGCCTCAGTCCGTGTCAAAACGTCCCCATCAGAAGGAACTCCATGCTTGAGGACCTTTTCTACTCATGAGATCCAATTTCGTGCGTCGATCATGATGGGGATTCTCGCGCGAAGACCAAGCGCAGCTGATTTTCGGTCTCGATGATCGCAAAGAAAACCATGCCAACGGTCACCACGAGAACTCCGTCGAAGAGCGGAACTGACTGCGTTCCGAATACGCGATGCAAGGGAGGTAGATAGGTCACGGCGAACTGTGCGCCAGTGATGACAATCACTGTGCCCCAGACGACTTGGGTGCCACGCATAGCTTCCCGTGTCGGCGCTGGCCGATGTCTCAGTCGGGTCAATCGCGTCATGGAGGCGCAAGGTCGCGCCTCACTCTATGTCCGCAGCACCACCAATACCGACCGTCAGTTCAATGCATGCGGACCTGTCGCTCCGGGCCACAAGCCAACATTGCGCTTTGCCATCCGATTGCTTCGTCAGCCCGCAACCGAAGTGCGGTTGGCATCGTCGACTTGATTTATCAGGGATGACGACGGGGTTGCTAGCCGCGCGCGTCGATCTTGTCCTGCGTCTTGGTTGCGAAATCGCCGGCGTCATGGCGTTCGCGCAATTGTCCTTCAAGCGGTCCGGTGGCGCGGTTGACCATCCGTCCGCGCTTGACGGCCGGGCGCGCGCCGATTTCTTTCGTCCAGCGCATCAGGTTTTTGTATTCATGCGTCTGCAGGAATTGGCGCGGGTCGTTGTAGGAGGCGCCGTTCAACATTCCGTTGCCGTACCACGGCCAGATCGCCATATCGGCGATGGTATATTCGTCGCCCGCGATGAACCGATGGTCCGCAAGTTGCCGGTCGAGCACGTCGAGTTGGCGTTTCACCTCCATTGCAAAACGGTCGATGGCGTATTTGATCTTCACCGGAGCATAGGCATAGAAATGCCCGAAGCCACCGCCCACATAGGGCGTCGAACCCATCTGCCAGAACAGCCAGTTCAGCGCCTCGGTGCGCCTGTTACGATGCTTTGGCAGGAAGGCGCCGAATTTATCCGCCAGGTAGAGCAAAATCGCGCCCGATTCGAACACGCGTTGCGGCGGCTGTTCGCTATAGTCCATGAGCGCCGGGATTTTGGAATTCGGGTTCACCCCGACAAATCCGCTACCAAACTGGTCGCCCTCGCCGATCCGGATCAGCCAGGCGTCATATTCCGCTCCGCCATGACCGGCGGCCAGCAATTCCTCCAGCATGATCGTGACCTTGACGCCGTTAGGCGTCGCCAGCGAATAGAGCTGAAGCGGATGCTTGCCGCGCGGCAACGCCTTCTCATGCGTCGCGCCCGCGATCGGGCGATTGGTATTGCTGTAGCGCCAATTGGGACTGTCGTCCTTCTCCCAGACCCAAACTTCCGGCGGCGTATATACAGAGGTGTCAGTCATGTCGGGATCTCGTGTGTCGCTCGATGGGTTGCCGAATGGATATCCGTGCGATCGGGCGCTGTCTAATCATGGTTAGGGGCGTTCGTGCGCGGTGGGTCAATCGCGTCATGGAGGCGCAAGGCCGCGACCCGGTTTATGTCCGCAGTACCCCCCAACAGCGACCATGAATTCAACGCATGCGGACCCGTCGCTCCGGGCCACAAGCCAACATTGCGCTTTGCCATCCGATTGCTTCGTCAGCCCGCAACCGAAGTGAGGTTGGCATCGTCGACTTAATTTATCAGGGATGACGACGGGGTTGCTAGCCGCGCGCGTCGATCTTGTCCTGCGTCTTCGTTTCGAAATCGCCGGCGTCATGGCGTTCGCGCAATTGTCCTTCAAGCGGTCCGGTGGCGCGGTTGACCATCCGCCCGCGCTCGACCGGCCATGCAGCGCCGTAGGGCGGATGGCGATCCCTGGTCTCAAGTCTCGCCAAACAGGTTTGCGACCGCGAGCACGATTCCCGGCGGGTCCAACGTCAGCATGCCGTCGCGGACGATCCGCGTGAGAATGGTATCGCCGCCGGATCGCGCGTGATGGATGACCGGTGGGCCGTCCGGATCGACGATCAGATAGTGCGACACACTCGGCAGCCGGAAGTAACCGGCGAGCTTGGCCGACGCATCGATGTGCCGCGTTGAGGGCGACAGCACCTCCACCAGGATGGCAGGATTCGGGACTTCGATGGCGGTGGGTGGTAGCTTTTCACCGCAATAGACCAATGCGTCGGGCTCGTGCGCGGTGGCCTCGTCGATGCGCACCGTCATGCCATCGGGCAACATGTGGCAGGGAACGCCGGCCCGCCGGATAGCCGCTTCAAGCGCCTTCTGAACGCCGAACTTGACCTCGGCATGACGCGCGCGCTCAGGCGTCATGGCGTAGACGATACCGTTGTGCAGCTCGTAGCGGCCCGGCTGGCCCTCGGCCCAGGCGAGATATTCGTCCACGGTCATGCGTTGTTTCGGCAGCGCGGTCATAAACGCATCATACCGCGGCGCACGGCGCAGCGAAACAGCGTCGCAGGTCTGAGTTGCTGAAAGCGGCCCATGGAATACGCAGCTTGCCGTCAACGCGGCTCGATCCCGGCCTTTTGGACAATCTCGCGGTTGAGCGCGAGTTCCTCGACCACGCGCTTGGCGAGAATGTCGGGCCCGCCGCCGATCACCTGAAAACCCGCGCCCCGCGCGCGCGCAATCACGTCGGGATTTTTCAGCGCGGCCTGGGTCTCGACCGCCAGCCGCTCGACGATCTCTTTCGGCGTGCCGGTCGGCGCGAACATCCCCACAAAAGTATCGGTGATGAAACCGGGAAAACCCGACTCCACCAGCGTCGGCACATTCGGCAGCGAGAACCAGCGGTCCTTGCCGCTCACCGCCAGCGCATGAATGGTGCCGGCATGCACCAGCTTCTCAGAGGTCGGCACCGCATTGGTAACCAGCTCGACCGATTTCGACAGCAGCGCCTGCACCGCCGGCGGCCCGCCCGGGAACGGCACATGGGTCATGTCGATGCCGGCGCGCAACTTGAGCAATTCAACGGTGAGCTGCGCCTGGGTGCCGAGGCCGGGGCTTGAATAATTGAGCTTGCCGTTCGCGGCCTTCGCCTTGGCGATGAATTCGGCAAGCGTGTTGGCATAGCCCGGCAGCACCGAGAGCATTTGCGGCGACACCGCGAGATCGCTGATCGGCGCAAAATCCTTGATCGGATCGAACGGGGTCTTCTTATAAAGCGATGGGTTGATGACGAAGGCGCTGGTGGTGATCAGCAGCGTATAGCCGTCGGGCTCCGCGCGCGCCGCCTGGCCGATGCCGATATTGGCGCCGCCGCCGGCGCGATTGTCGATCACCACCGATTGGCCGAGCCGCGGCTGGATCGCGTCCGCGACGATGCGCGCGATGATGTCGCTCGGGCCGCCCGCCGCAAACGGCACGATCACGCGAATTGTTCGGTTCGGATACGCCTGCGCGAACGACCGCCGCGGCACAGCGACCGCGAGCGATGCCGCGACGCCACCGATAAACCGGCGGCGGTTAATCGTCCGCCGCCATGACTTGAATGCCTGCATTCGCCTGCCCTCACGCTGCCAATAGCCTGCCTTCGCGCCCGACACCCCCGTAAGCCGGTTGCCGCGCCATGGCAACGGGCGTCTAAACGTTGGGACGCACGCCCGGCCCACTATGCCATAATATGCGCGCGCGACCCCGCGAAACGATGCGCGGCGGCGCGAGCGTATTATCGCATTCCGCCGCAACTGAGGATGAGCCCATGGCCGCCGCCGACCAGCACCACCACGACCTGACCAAGAATTTCCTGGGCAAGGAGCTCTACGTCATCCACACCACGCCGGTGGCTTCGCGCGAAGAGCTCGACAAATTGCTGCCCGAACATTTGGCCCATCAGATCAAGCTGGAAAAGCAGGGCATCATGTTTGCCGCCGGGCCGCTCGCCGGCGAAGATGGCGCCCGCATCGGCGGCATGGTGATCATCCGCGCGGATTCGTTTGTCGCGGCGCGCGCGATTGCCGACAGCGACCCCTATCACAAGAACGGCCTGCGCAAATACACGCTGACGCGCTGGACCATCAACGAAGGCAGCTACGGCATCCGTGTCAATTATTCCGACCAGACCGTGACCATCGAATGATCCGGCTCACCGCACCCGACGGGCACGAACTTGACGCTTACATTGCCAAGCCGGCGACGCCGGCGCGCGGCGGGCTGGTGGTCGCACAGGAAATGTATGGGGTGAACGACTATCTGCGTTCGGTCTGCGATTTCTACGCGGCGCAAGGCTATGTCGCGATTGCGCCCGCGCTCTATGACCGCCGCCAGCGCGGCCTCATTTACAATTACACCAAAGCCGACCACGACCGCGCGCAGCAGACCTACACAGTCTGGAATCTCGACCACGCGCTGGCCGATCTCGACACCGCCCGCGACGCCATCGCCGATGCCGGCAAGATCGGGATCGTCGGTTTTTGTTGGGGCGGCTCGCTGGCCTGGCTCGCGGCCTGCCGGAGCGCCTATGCCGGCGCGGTTTCCTATTACGGCTCGATGATCCCGGATCTCGCCCACGAGCAGGCGCGCTGCCCGGTCATCGCGCATGTTGGCGACAGGGACACGTCGCTGCCGCCCGAACGCGTCGCGCTATTTCGCGCCGCGCAGCCGTCGGTGCCGGTGTTCATTTATGAAGGCGCGCCGCACGGCTTCGATAACCAAAACCGCACCGAGCGCTATCACCCCGCCGCGCACAGCCTGGCGCGCGAACGGACGCTGGAGTTTTTGGCCAAGCATGTTGGGTAGACGGCGTGTACGCGTGCGGGATGTCAGGACCGCGTGCAGGATGGAGCGGGTGAAGGGAATCGAACCCTCGTCATCAGCTTGGAAGGCTGTTGCTCTACCATTGAGCTACACCCGCGCCGGCACGGTGCTTGAGACCACGCCACACTCTATACTATGCCGCCGCGACCAGGCCGCGACGATTGCCTCGCCGTGGCGCGGCCGGAAGGCTGGTGGGAGAGGTAGGGGGGCAATAACCACTACCAATCAACACCTTACAGCAAGGTGCGGGCAAATCAACCGCATTGAAATCAAACGGCTTTTTTCGACGCCGCCCTCACCTGACTG
>JALHRD010000002.1 GCA_022841625.1 Xanthobacteraceae bacterium | reverse complement strand
GATGATGAACAGCGTGCTGCGGTGGTCGCCGTCGAGCCGGTCATTGGGCGGAACGTAGTAGCAGGCGTCATCGGTGAGCAGCGTCTGCCATTCGTCGAGCTTCCACTCGTCGAGCAGGGTGGCCTCGTAATAGAGGAAATCCTCGACCTCGGCGCGCGTGACAACATTTCGGGTCGCGACGGTCATACGCGCGCTCCCATCAATTCGTTCCAGCGCCGCCAGAAAATGCGCAGGTGATGCTCGTCGCTGTTGAGCTGCTCGCCGTCCTTGCCCATGCCGCGCGACATTTCCGACCAACGGTCGTCCTGCCAGTTGGCGAGACCCTGCTGCACCAGTTCCAGCGCCTCGACGTCGTCGGGCGTGGCGAAGCCGCCGGGGCCGTAGAAAGTGAGGAACGCATCGAGCCGCCGCGCACGCGCGCTCTCGCTCTCCTCGACCGGGCCGACCGCCCAGGCGGTGACATGCATCTTATTCGCCCCCTCGGGATAGAAAGTGCGAATCGTCACCGACGAGCCGTCGTTGATCACGAGGTTGGGGAAGACTACCAGATTGCGGTTGGTGTCGGCGACACGCGACGCGCGTTCCGGCCCAAGCCGCTGCACCAGTTCGGCGCGCATCGCCTCCATCTCAGGCTTCGCGGCTTCGCCATAGAGCGGGATCCACTTGCAGACCGGCCGGCCGCGGAAATTAATGTTGTCGGTGGTGAAGTGGCCGTTGCCGAGTTCGACCGCGAGCCCGCGGGTCGGCAGAATCTGGCCAGAATCCTTGGGCGGCGGCTCGAGCTTCACGCCGGAATTGGCCATGAAGTTGAGCCAGGTCGAATGCGTGGACGGCAGGTGGTAGTCGTCGACCGAGTTCTCGACCATCAGCTTCCAGTTGGCGGCGACATCGTATTCCTGCACGCCGGAGATCACTTCCATCTGTCCGGACGGCGACTGGTCGATCACCAGGTCGATATAGTCTTTGGCTTTGGCCAAATAGTCGGTCAGCGCCGGCGCGCCCTTGTCGAGGTTCATGAACCAGAAGCCGCGATATTGTTCGAACCGGGCCGGACGCCGAAGCCCGAAATTTTTCTTGTCGAAGCTTTCGGCATAGGCGTCATCGCCCGGAACGCGGGCCAGCGAACCGTCATTGTCGTAGATCCAGCCGTGATAGATGCACATGAAGCGCCGCGCATTGCCATCGCGCTGGGTGCAGACGATGGCGCCACGGTGCCGACAGGTATTGAACAGACAGTGGTAGGCGCCCTTGGCATCGCGCACGAAAATCACCGGCCGGCCGGCGACCTTGCGGGAGACAAAATCGCCCGGCTTCTTCAGTTCGGAGCCATGGCCGACATAGATCCAGCAGCGGCTGAAGATGTTGGCCATCTCCTTGCGCAGGATGTCCTCCGAAACCAGGACCTCGCGGTCGAGGAGGAAGGTCTTCTTTTCGCGATCGTCGATAATGTAGGAAGCGGACATGGCATGAAACTCGTCGGTCGCCCACGGGTTGAGTCTAGGTTATAGAGCTCCCCGAATCCGGGTCAAATCCGGAGAACCCCGCGACCTGCATTCCCCTCTTGCACTTTTTGGGGACACCGCTAAAGCACGGGCATTAATCCCCGCCCGCGCCTGCGGCGCCAAATCTCGAGCCCGACCACCATGGCAGAAACCCAAGTCTGCGCCGCCTCCGATGTGCCGGAAAACGGCGTCATCAGCCGCGAGGTCGGCGACGAACTCGTGGCGATCTACAATATTAACGGCATTTATTATGCCACCGAAGCGCGCTGCAGCCACGGCATGGCCGATCTGGCGGACGGCACGCTGGAAGGCGACACGATCGAGTGCAGCTTCCACTTCGGCGCATTTCACGTGCCGAGCGGCAAGGCGGTGCAGCCGCCTTGCTTCATTGCAATCAAGACTTTCAAGACCGAGGTTCGCGACGGCCAGGTGTTTGTCGATCTCGACACCCCGGCGCCGACCGCGGAGGGCTGACGCCTAACTCCCCGCGATGAACTTGCGCACATGCGCGATCAGCGCGTCGGGCGCCTGACCGGCGACGTCGTGTTCGGCGTCGACCACCGCTTGCGGAATGTGCGGATAGTTCTTGGTCAACCGCTCGATTGTTTCCGCCGGGTAGCGCGACGAACGATTGCCGCGCACGATAACGGTCGGAACCTTGACCATGCCGAGTTCTTCCCACATTTCGCGCACCGGCCGGCGCGGCAACGACGCGCCCTCCCCGATCGGCTGGCGGTTGCTGCCATCGGGATCGCGTTTGAGCATGAAACCCTGATCGACCTTGACGAAGGCCTGTTCGGCGCGCTTGCGATCCCAGGCCAGGCGCGGCGGATTGCTGAATTTGTGCTTCGCCATCGCCGCCTCGACCGACTCGAAGATAATGGGCGGATTGCCGATCGACTTGCCCGTCCGCGCGCCCTCTTCGCGATTCATCTGGCTGTCGACCAGAATCAGCTTCTCCGTCATCTGCGGGAAATTGACCGCGAACGAAATGATGGTCGGGCCGGCGCCGGAATGACCCATGACAATGGCCTTCGACCATTTCATCACCCGGATCACCGCCAGCATGTCGTCAAGCAAGGCGTCGAGCGAATTGTCCTTGCTCGGGCTCCAGGTCGACTCGCCCCAGCCGCGCCGGTCGGGCGTCACCACTTCGCGATCGGTCGCGAGCGCCGAAGCGACTTCGATCCAATCGACGGAGTCGTAATAGTTGGAACCGTGCAGGATCAGGATCGGCATTGCGCCAGGCTTGCCAAAAACGCGATAAAACAGCGACACGTCGCCGGAGTTAACACGCGCTGTGCGGTGCTCGTTCGCCATTTATTCCTCCCAAGATTTTCTTTGTTGTCGTAACGATGCCGCCGTGGAATTTAATAATCAATGCAACCGCGGCGCCTTCAAGAACCGACGCCGGTCGGCGGATGGCACGCGCAGCTCGAAGGTCTTGCCGTCACGATAGACAGTAAGCGGCACATCGACGCCGGCCGCGCCCTGCGCCCAGATGCGCCGGAACAGTCCGGCGAGATCGCTAACCTCGGCGCCGCCGACGGCGAGCACCACGTCGCCGGTGCGCAAATCGGCCAAGCGCGCCGGCCCGCGGCTCGACATGCCGACAACGACAACGCGATCATTGACTTCGGTCGCATAAAGCCCAAGCCATGGTCGCGGCGGCTGGTTGCGGCGACCCAGCGTCAGGAGGTCGTCAAAGATCGGTTTGAACAGATCAATCGGCACCACCATGTTGAGATGCTCGGTGCCGCCCTGCCCGCGCGGCTGCTCAAGCTGCAATGAGCCAATGCCTTGCAGTTCGCCGCGGGCGCCAATCAGCGCGGTGCCGCCCCAATTGGGATGCGCCGGCGCGGTGAAGATCGCCTCGTCGAGCACGTATTCCCAATAGCCGGCGAATTCCTGCCGGGCAGCGACACGCGCCGCCACCGAATGCGTCCGCCCGCCGGCGCCGCCGACCACAACGCGCTCGCCGACCTGAAGCGCACCGGACTGTCCGATCGGGATCGGCTCAAGTTCGACGCGCGCGAGCGCTTGCACCAGGCCGAATCCGGTCTCCTGGTCGTAGCCAAGCGCGTGGCCGGGCGCGACGCGCCCATCGCTGAAGGTTAGCCAAATCTGTTCCGCTTCGGTAATGAGATAGCCGATGGTCAAAACGACACCGTCTTCGCGGACCAGAACCCCGTTGCCGGCCCGTTCGGTGCCGAGCGTTTCGGCGGAAAATGCATCGGCCGGCACAATCGAACGAATCCCGACGACGGCGCCAAGAGCGCGATCGAGATCGTAATCGTAGTCTTCCGGTTTCGGCTGCGTTCCGGCCGGTACCGTCCAGTCAGGCAGTCGTGGCATTCCCCAAAACTCCTTGGTCGCGAGCCCCGTCACGCGCCGCTTTCGCGCCGACCTCGCGAAGTTAACATCTCTATACGATCAATTCGACCCCCGGACTAAACGGCGCCGGCCGAAATCCGATGAACAATTGGAAAGGTACTTGAACCGGAATGCGGTCGATTGTCTCGGTCTTGCGTTGGGCAAAACTCGTCCAATTCCGAAGCCCATGCACGCAGATGCATCGCGAGACGAATGGTACAGCTGGGTGGGCTCGAACCACCGACCTCCGGTTCCACAGACCGGCGCTCTAACCAACTGAGCTACAGCTGCACAGTGCGAAATAGCTCGCAGAGCGGCACGAACCTAGGAGCCGGCCAAAAGCTTGGCAAGCCCAGAACGGTCCACCCTCTCCTTGGTAGCACCAGGTCGGGATTTCGTTCAAACGCAAAAAAGCCCGGGACGGTGAGCCCGGGCTTTCTTAAGCGGTGTAAACTATTAGACTGGCAGCTTCAGGCGACCTTAGCGAACACCTTGGTTACGCCATCCTTGATCGGCTCGGCTGTCGCGGTGGCCACCTTCTGGGCTAGGGCCGCGAGATCCTTGGTTTGCGCGGTCGCCGTCTCGAACTGCTTGCGAACGTGCTCAGTCGAAAGCTCGATCGCGTCCGAATAGGACTTCACCGTCATAAGCTCGGTATAGAAGTCGAACGCGGCGGCGGTATTGGTGCGGGTGACCTCAAGCAGCTTGATCCCATAGTCCGCCGCGCCCTTGCTGGCGGTGGCGTAGGTATCCTCAAACACGTCCGTCGCCTCCTCGGCAGCGGCCCGCATTTTCTCGCAAGAATCCTTGACCTGCGACGCGTTTTTTTCGGCAAAATCGCGGAAAGCAGCGGGAATTTCCATCTTTGGCATATCGAAATTCGGGATATCGAATTTCGGAAATTCGAACGCGGTCGAACCGGGCGCGCTGGCGCTGGCCTTGTTCTTCGACTTGTGAAGAGCCTCGGACATGGTGATCATCCTTCAAAAGGCTGAGCTGAAACTTGTTTGAACCCTCGCTACCGGGCGATGGTCGGTTTTGTGAGGGCTCGCCCGTTTCGGAGCCTGGGCAGCCAGCACTTGAGCAATATGACACAGCTTATATTGCATTGCAACATAAATTATTGCAATGCAATATTAACCATATTGCCCCGCCCGAACCCGCCAAACCAGGGCGCTGCTCCAACCCGGTGCCCCGGGGCCGGAACATAATTACCTAAAGCTGATGCTCGGAGCTGCGATTTGCGTCCGTGGGCGCCAAGACAGCGAGGGCCTTGAAGGACGCGGCATCCTAACGCGCGCGATGAAACCGAGCGAAATGCCGCGGGTCATCGGTCGCGCATATCGTACGATCGCGTCTCGAGTCCGCAGCAAACAAAAAAATGGAGCCGGGCAGCGTGCTGTTCCGCTTGTTTGAAAGCGGGCAATACGACCCAGACGCTGGCCCAGCCGTGTGGTAGGGTTACCATCAACAGGCGAGGATCGAACATTTCGGGTTGGCCCGACGGACATACTGGCGCGCGTCCCACGGAGGCTGCATCACCATGACCCACACCCCTTCGGGGCGCCGGCGTTACTGTCTCATCCTCATCAAGCCGTCGCACTATGATGACGATGGTTACGTCATTCAATGGGCTCGTTCGTCTATTCCCTCAAACTCGCTGGCCTCGCTCTATGGATTGGCTAAGGACTGCGCCAACCGCCGCGTGCTGGGCGACGACGTCGACATCGACATTCACGCCTTTGACGAGACCAACAGCCGCATCCGTCCCGGGCGGATTGTACGCATGATCGGGGCCGCAAGCGGCGGCGGCATGGTCATGCTGGTGGGGGTGCAGTCTAATCAGTTTCCGCGCGCCCTCGATATCGCCGCGCCGCTGGTGGCGCGTGGCATTGCGGTGGCGATGGGCGGCTTCCACATCTCAGGCACGATCGCAATGCTCGGCGGCGACGACCCCGACCTTGAACGCGCCAAGACGATGGGCGTATCGCTGTTTGCGGGCGAGGCGGAAGGCCGGCTCGAACAGGTGTTGCGCGACTCCGCGGCCGGCGCGTTAAAACCGCTCTACAATTTCATGAACGCCCTGCCCAGTATCGAAGGCACGCCGATTCCGCTGATGGCGGCGGAGCGCGCCCAGCGCACCGCCGGCGGCGTAACGAGTTTCGACGCCGGGCGCGGCTGCCCCTACCAGTGTTCGTTCTGCACCATCATCAACGTGCAAGGCAGAGTATCGCGTCGCCGCTCGCCCAACGACGTCGAATCGATCGTGCGCGTCAATTATGCTCAGGGGCTACGCAGCTTCTTCATCACCGATGATAATTTCGCGCGCAACAAGGATTGGGAGGCGATCCTCGATCGCCTGATCCAATTGCGACAAGTTGAAAAACTCAATGTCAGCTTCATCATCCAGGTTGACACGCTGTGTCACAAGCTGCCGAACTTCATCGAGAAGTGCGCCCAGGCCGGCGTACGGCGCGTATTCATTGGACTTGAGAACATCAATCCTGACAATCTCATCGGCGCCAAGAAACGACAGAACAAGATAACCGAATACCGCAAGATGCTGCTGGCCTGGAAGAAGGCGCGGGTCATTACCTATGCCGGCTACATCCTCGGCTTTCCGAATGACACCGTCGACTCGATCTTGCACGACATCGACGTTATCAAACGGGAACTGCCGGTCGATCTGCTGGAATTCTTCTACCTCACGCCGCTACCGGGTTCGGAAGACCACCTCAAGCTCCATCGCGCGGGCGCACCGCTCGACCCCGACCTCAACAAATACGACCTGAACCACGTCTGCACGACGCACCCGCGCATGAGCCCTGCCGACTGGGATCGCGCCTATCGCCTGGCCTGGCAGCGCTACTACACGACGGACCACGTCGAGACGATCCTGCGGCGCGTGGCTTCGAGCCGGGCTAACGCAAGCAACGCGCTGTTTCTGATTACCTGGTTCAAGGGCAGCATCGACCTTGAGAACGTCCATCCGCTCGAGAGTGGATTTCTGCGCAAGAAATTCCGGCGCGACCGGCGGCCAGGCTTTGCCATTGAGCCCGCTTGGAAGTTTTATCCAAAATACGGCGCCGAGACTTTGATCAAACTGGTGCGCTGGGGCGCGCTTTATTTGCACCTGCGCCGCATTTACTTGCGCATTAAACGCGATCCGCAGCGCTTCAACTATACCGATATCGCCATGACGCCGGTCAACAACAACGAGATGGACACGCTTGAACTGTTCGGAACCGACGCGGCGCAAGCTTATGTCAGTACCGAGCAGCGTCTTCAGAAAGTTCGCGCGGGCGCAGTTGCCTGACCCGCGCTTGCTTCAACCCGCCACTCAGCCGAGCGCCTGTTTCACGCGCTCCGGCGTGAACGGTGCGTGCCGCAGGCGCACGCCCGCGAGGCGGGCGACCGCGTTGCCGATCGCGGGCGCCACCAGCGGCGTGGCCATCTGGCCGACGCCGGTCGGCACATTGTCGCTCGGGATCACCTCGATGTGCATCATCGGCGTCTCGTTCATGCGCGGCACATGGTAGTCGTAGAAGTTTGACTGCTGCACCACGCCGTCCTTGATCGTGATCCGCTCGCTCAAGGCGATGCCGAGCCCGTAAACGATGCTGCTCTCGCTTTGGGCCACGACATTGTCCGGCTGGATGGCAATGCCGCAATCGATGGTGCACCAGAAATCGTGCACCGCAATCTGGCCGCTTGTGCGATCCAGCGACACCTCGGCAATGCCGGCGACCTGGGTGCCGGAATAGTCGATATAGGCGAGCCCAAGCGCCCGGCCTTTGCGTTCGCGGCGCCAATCCGCCATCGCCGCCACGCGCTCGACAATCTTGGCCGCCCGCGGGTTTTTGGCGAGCATGCCAAGACGGAATTGCAGCGGGTCGACGCCACGCTGGCGTGCGATCTCGTCCATGAAAGATTCGGTCGCAAACTTGTTGGCGACGAATCCAATCCCGCGCAACGGCGCGGTGCGCACGCCGGTGTCCTGATAGAGCTGCTCGACCAGTTGATGCGGCACGTCGTAGCCGCCCAGTTCGGTGCCGGCCATCAGGATGCCGTCACGGCGCTTGTTGGCTTCGTAGCGAACCGGATCGAAGAACGGCGTCACCCGATCGCCGACATGGCGGTGATGCCAGGCCACCAGCCGCCCCGACGAATCCATGCCGGCGCGCAGGTAATGCGCCGACAGCGGCCGGAAGCGGCCGTTCTGGATGTCGTCCTCGCGCGTCCACATCACCTTGACCGGACGGCCGGCTTGCTTCGCCAGCAGCACCGCATCGACGGTGAAATCGGAATCGCGCGGGCCGCGCCGGCCGAAGCCGCCGCCCATCAAGAAGGTGTTGAGCTTGACCTTGTCGCGTGAAATTCCCAACGCCTTGGCGGTCGCTTCATGCGCCGTCGTCGGGCTTTGAGTGCCGGTCCAGATTTCGGCGGCATCGCCCGATGCCGACACCGATGCCACCGCATTCAGCGGTTCCATCTGTGCGTGATAGGCGTAGTCGCTGAGATAGGTCGCATCCATAGCGGTTGCGGCCTTGCCCAATGCGTCGCGCAGATCGCCGGCCTTGAACCATTCCGATCCGGGCTGCGACAGATCGCGCGCGGTTGCGGTAAAGGCCGCAAGTCCCGCGTCGCTGTCAAAGCCCCAGGCTTTGGCGGTTCTGGTCCAGGTCACCGCCAGCGCGCGCTTGGCCTCGAACGCCGCCCATGGCGTTTCCGCCACCACGCCGACGCCATAGGGCAGCCGGATCACCTTGACCATGCCCGCCACCGCGCGGGCTTTGGCGTCGTCGATCCGATCCGGCGCCGCGCCCTCGACCGGCGCACGCACCACCGCGCCGTAGAGCATGCCGGGCAGATGCACGTCGATGGCGAATTGTGCGCGCCCGTTGACCTTTTCGGGAACCTCGATGCGCATGACATCTTTGCCGATCAGACGAAACGCGCTGGCCTTCTTGAGCTGATCGGGCTTGATCTCCGGCGCCTTGTCCGGGATTTCGGCAAAGGTTGCGATCTCGCCATAGCCGAGCCGGCGGCCGGACTTGGCATGCACCACCACGCTCGGCTCGGTGGTGAGCTCCTCAACCGGCACGCCCCATCGCTTGGCGGCATTGTCGAGCAGCACGCGGCGCGCCTGCGCGCCGAACATCCGCAGCGGCTGGAAATAGACCCGCACCGCGTTGCTGCCGGCGGTGTAGATCATCCCATAAGCGGGATTTGAATAGAGCCGATCAATCGGCGGCACCGGCACGATCCGCACCCGCGACCAGTCGGCATCGAGTTCCTCCGCGAGAATGAGCGGCAGCGAGGTCATCGAGCCCTGCCCCATCTCGGTGGCGGCCGACATGATGGTGATGGTGCCGTCGGGCGCGATCGACAGCCACGGATTGAACTCTTTGCCGACGCGCTCGCTTGCCGGCAGCGCGGCATCGGTGACGCCCGGCAGTGCAAACGCGAATGTGAGACCTGCAGCGCCGACCATGAATTGCCGGCGGGACACAGGAAGCCTTGTTGCGAGATCGGTCATGACCTAGCCCTCCCGCGCCGCGCGTTCGACCGCGCCGACAATGCGTTGGTAGGTGCCGCAGCGGCAGATATTGGCGCTCATGTGGTCGACGATCTGCGCGCGGGTCGGTTTTGGAACTTCTTTCAGCAGCGCGGCCGCGCTCATGATCTGCCCGGACTGGCAGTAGCCGCATTGCGGCACCTGCGCGGCGAGCCAAGCCTTCTGCAAGGGATGGCTGGAGTCCGGCGACAGGCCTTCGATGGTGGTGATCGACTTGCCGGCGATCTCGGACACTTGCGTCTGGCAGGAAAACGCACGCTTGCCATCGACGTGGATCGTGCAAGCGCCGCACAAGCCGGTGCCGCAACCGAACTTGGTGCCGGTGAGCTTGAGCTGCTCGCGGATCACCCATAACAGCGGCGTTGCCGGCGGCGCGTCGGTCGACGCCCGCCGGCCATTGACGACAAAATTCGTGGCCATTGCTTCCTCCCTGCACCCGCAGCGGAGCTTAGCCGCCATGCGGGCCTGCGCAATTCTGTTCCAGAAATGCGGCGGCCGCAAGCACGTGGCAAACCCCTTACGCTTGTAGCGGCCCGTCACCCCAACCGTCTCCCATCGCCAAACGGCGATGGGAGACGGAGTGTCGGCGGCGCTCGACGCACCGTTCGACAGTCGGCCTCACAATCGTGGACTCTGAAAATGCGAGCGGGACTGCATCCCCTCTCCCCACCGCGCGTTTCGCGCGACGGGAGAGCATGAGAGGCAGCGAGCAAGCGCGACGAGCAGCCGCTTGCGCAGTGCCAACCCCTAAAATGGTCGAGCGCCCGGGTGCGACCGGGCGCTCGTCTCCCGCCGCCAGGCGAGAATTAAATTGCAGACACCGCATCGGGAGGGCGCCTCAAACCGCATGGGCCGTCCGCCGCATCAACAAAAACATCATAGCACATTTCACGTGCGCCGCGACATCAAGCTTACGAATTGGTAAATGCGCGTACGTGAAAATCCGCGTGACGATTAACCAACGATTAAGGTTACGCTTTTCATTTCGAAAATTTCGTGTGTAATGCATCCGCGGGAATGAACATCGAATGGAGAGATCGATGGTCAATCAGATGCGGGAAATCAAACTGCCTAAATTTCTTCAAGCTCATATCGACCGGCGCAATCGCCTTTGGCTGCAAGTTCGGGCCACCAATCCAAGCTACACGACAGCGCAAATCGAAGCGCGCCTCGAACAGCTCGGCGCTTAAATCGGGGGGGCTCTTGCTCGGCCAGACGCATCGTCTGGCCGAGTTTTTTTTGGCGCGCCGCGCCGAACGCTACGTCTCCCGCCCCTAATCCTCGCCCGCCCGCGTGACCTGCGGGTTGCGCCAGAGATAGATCGCAATGCCGATCATCATCACACTGACCAGCGCACCAATCACATAAAACGACCACTCGAGCCCGACCGCCTCGGCGATTAAGCCCATTGCCAATGGCGCCAGGATCGAGGCGACGCGGTTGGCAGTGCCGCGCAAGCCAATCGCCTTGCCCTGATTTTCGCGGCCGGCGCCGCGCAGCACCAGTGTGATCACCAGAGGTTGCGCCAGCCCATTGGCGCCCGACCGCAAAAACATCGCCATCTGCAACAGGAAGTAGCTGCCGAACAGTGGCGTCGCGCAGATCAGGAGAATGCCGGCCCACAGCGAGGCCAGTGCAATCCACAGCCCGCCGACATAGCGCATCAGCCGCGCGGTAACGAGCGAAAACAGCGCGGCGCCAATTGCGGCCGCGGGACCGAGCAGACCGATGGCGGTGCCGGTCAGGCCCATGTCGCTGAGCCATGCTACATAGAACGAGCCCTGCACTGCATTGCCGACATGCATCAGCGCGCCCAGCATCACGATGACGACCACCGATGGAACCCCGAGCAGTCGAAACGCGGTGAGATAATCCGACGCATTCGGCAATAGCGCGCGCATCTTGGCGCGGCGGCCTTCCGGTGCCACCGCATCCGGATCGATCGGTTGCTTCGGCAACAACAGCGCGCACGCGACCGAGCCCAGGCCCCACAGCGACATCAAAGCAAAGCCGCCCCACGGCCCGGCGAGATCCCAGCTGATGCCCGCGAGCGGCGCGCAAATCAGATGCCCGATCCTGATGATGAAGCTCATGCGCCCGGCATAAATCGTCTTGCCGTGCATGAATTGGCCGATCATGGTCTGGGCGCCGAGCCAGCCCATCGACTCCGCCAGGCCGAAAAACATTTGAAAGAACACCAGCGCCCAGATCCACGGAAACGCCGGATAAAACAGCGGCACGATTGCCCCGATGCTGGTGCAGACCAGCATGACGCGGCGCGCGCCGAGCCGGTCCATCATCGCCCCGGTGTGGATCGACAAAAACAGCGGCAGGAAATGCGCGGCGCTGAACACCAGTCCAAACATCAGCGGCGACGGCGTCATGGTCGCCGCATAGAGCGGCACGATCACCGCGCCGATGTGGAAGATAGAGGTCGAGAACAGGCCGATGCCGTAGACCGCGCCCTGGATGCGCCAGGACACTTCGCTGCTGGTGGCTGCTGGGATGATGGGCGGCGTGGACACGCCCATGCATAGCCGGATCGGCGGGACGATCTCAAGCCATCATAACCGGAAATGGCTCAGCACCTGCGCAAAATCCACCTACAGAGTGGCGACCGCCCGGTTGCTCTGCATGCGCGCCACGATCAGGTGCAGCAGGCGGAACCCAAATTGTGGATTCTGGAAATACAGTTCCTTGACCTGATCGTATCCCATGGTGGCGGCCTCGACATCGGTCTTGCAACGTACTGTCATGGTGCGTCGGCCATCCGGCGCGAACAATCCGATCTCACCGAGCAGCGTTCCGGCGCCGAGGGTCCGGTTGAGCTCGACAATCTCGACCTCGCCGGAAACGACATAAAACGCCTCGGTGGCATATTCGCCGCGCTCCATCATGAGATCGCCGGCCTTGTAGCGCTTCGGGCGCATGTATTTCAAAAGCCAATCGACGTTCATGTCGTGCTCAATCGCAGCGCCAATGTCGCGGACAAGCTTCAGCATCTGGTAAAGCCGCCAAGCGTTCAGCGGAAGCAGCGCGGCATTGAGCGCGAAGGTGGGATAGGTGCCGTGCATAAAGCTGTAGGCCATAGCCAGTAGATTGGCGACAATCGCCGCAATGCGCAGCGGAATAATGGTCTTGGCGTGCGCCGCATAGAGACTCGCAGCGGCGGCGGCGACGCCGACGACTTCCGGGTAATAGGCTTCCATGCAACCGTCCCCTTCCCGTCCGGCGCCGGCGTGCGTCTCTAAGTTCCCTTCAGCCCGGCCGCGCGAATGATCTTGCCCCAGCGCTCGCGGCCGTCATTGATCGAACGGGCAAACACATCGGGCGCGACGATATTGGGCTCCAGCATGTTCGGTTCCAGGAAACTCTTGCGGAACGCGGCATTGTCGAAGCCCTTGCGCACGTCGGCGTGAATCTTGGCGACGATCTCGGCTGGCGTGCCGCGCGGCGCAAACAGCCCGAACCAGGAGGTGCCGTCAAAACCCGGCAGGCCGGCCTCGGCAATGGTCGGCAGATCCGGCAGTCCGGCGACGCGGGTGCGGCTGCCGGTCGCGAGAATTTTCAACGTGCCGGCGCGATATTGCTCGGCCACGATGCCGGCGGCGGCAAAGATCATGTCGATATGGCCGCCGTGGAGGTCGGTGAGCGCCTGCGCCGCGCCTCGGTAATGCACGGCGGTGAGCTTCACCTGCGCCATGTTCTGCAACATCTCCATGTTAAGATGCGAGGACGAGCCGAGCCCGGTAGTGCCATAGGTCAGCTTGCCCGGCTGCTGGCGCGCCAGTTCGACCAGCTCCCGGATGGAGTTGACCGGCACTTTCGGGCTCACGATCAAAACCTGCTTGAGCTCGATCAGCGTGGTGATCGGGATGAAGTCCGTCTCCGCGTCATAGGGCAGCTTGTCGTAGAGGTTGGGGTTCATCACGAAGGTGCCTTCCGAGGTCACCATCAGCGTGTAGCCATCGCCTGCCGACTTGGCGACATGTTCGGCGCCGATCTGGGTGTTGGCGCCGGCGCGGTTTTCGACCACCACCTGCTGGCCCCAGATTTCGGACAGCTGCCGCGCGACGCCGCGCGCCAAGACATCGGTGGTGCCGCCCGCGGCAAATGTGCAGATGATCCGTACCGGCTTCGACGGATAGGGTTGCGCCGACGCGACGCCGGCGAACATCACCGCGCTCGCAATCGCCGCCATCCGCGGCGCCGCGCGGACGCACGCTGTCATTGTCGCCCAGATCATCGTCCGCCTCCCGTTCGCCGGCGGCACCAGCGCTTGTTTTGCTGGGAGTGTAACGTTCTGCCGCGAAAAACAAACCGGTCGTTCTTCATCGTCTGATGGTAGGTTTTGGCATGAACAGAACGGCCATCGCGCTTGCGCTTGCCTCGGCGGCCTTGTTTGGGATTTCGACCCCGGCTGCCAAAGTCCTGCTCGATACGGTGCACCCGGCGATCCTTGCGGGCCTGCTCTACTGCGGCGCCGGCGTCGGGGTGGCCGTGCTGCGCCGATTGCGCCGGCGCGTTGTCGGCCGGACGCATGCTCCGGAGGTCGCGCTCGGACGGCGGGACATCCCGTGGCTCGCAGGGGCCGTCGCGAGCGGTGGCGTGGCTGGTCCGCTGCTGCTGATGATCGGCCTGGCGCAGACCCCCGCAACCAGCGCATCGCTCCTGCTGAACTTCGAAGCCGCGGCGACCGCATTGATCGCCTGGCTGGTGTTCCGGGAGCACTACGGTTCCCGGCTGATGCTCGGCCTGGCGTTTCTGCTCGGCGGGGGCGTCACGCTGGCCTGGACCGGGTTGCCGACATGGGGTGCCATGATCGGGCCGCTGGCAATCGTCGCGGCCTGCATCGCCTGGGCGCTGGACAACAATTTGACGCAGCGGGTTTCGCTCGCCGACCCGTTGCAGATTGTCGAGATCAAGGGGCTGATTGCCGGTCCGGTCAATCTGGCGCTTGGAGTCTGGGCTGGCGGACTGCTGCCGCCATGGCCGATGTCGATGGCCGCCGCGGCGCTCGGTTTTGTCGGCTATGGCTTGAGCCTCGTTCTCTTCGTGCTGGCGTTGCGCGATCTCGGCACGGCGCGAACCAGTGCCTATTTCGCCGCCGCGCCGTTCTTGGGCGCCCTCGCCGCCGTGGTCGCGCTGGGCGAAGCTGCGACCCCGCAACTCGCCGCGGCGGGACTGCTCATGGCCGTTGGCGTGTGGCTGCACATGACAGAGCGGCACGAACATGCACACAGCCACGCCGTGGTGACGCATGCGCACGCCCACGTCCATGACGATCATCACCGGCACAGCCATGCCCCGTCGGACCCGCCGGGCGAGCCGCACACCCATGGCCACGCTCATCAGCCATTGACCCATGCGCATCCGCACACGCCCGACATGCATCACGGGCATCGGCATGAATGAGGTCCGGGATCCGACACCAGCGGCCCGAACGCGGGCAGGCTACGTTCCGATCTTGCCGCCGCCGCGCTTGGTGATGGCGACCACCGACGGCCGCGGCGGCATGCCGGGCTTGAAATCCGGCCAGCGCGTCGAAGGCGCCGCGAACGTGCTCTTGGCGCCCTGCCCGGGATGCTGGACCGCCACGAACAGCGTTTCGTCGTCGGGCGTGAAGAACGGCCCGCACAGTTCGGCGCCGACCGGCACACGATAGAAGTGCCGCGAGGTCGCGCGCGCGGCGCCTTCGGTTTCGACGCCCCACAACCCGTCGCTGCGCCCAGTGCGCGACGCCGAATTGCCGTCGGTCGCGATCCACATCCGGCCCAGGCTGTCGAAGGCGAGATTGTCGGGCATGCCGAACCAGCCATTGCTGGTAGTGGCGGTCGAGAAGGTCGCGCCAACCGCGGCGACTGACGGATCGCCACAGCGCAGGAGAATCTCCCAGCGAAATTGCGCCGCCGCGTGATCGCCATCGGGCGGGGTCATCTCGACGATATGTCCGAAGCGATTGTCCGGGCGCGGGTTGGCGGCGTCGGTCTCGTCGGGCTTGCGGCGTTCGTTCAAAGTCAGATTCACATAGACCTTGCCGGTCACCGGGCTGGCCTCAACATCCTCGGGGCGATCCATCTTGGTCGCCTTGAGCAGATCGGCGGCGCGGCGTTTCTCGATCAGCACATCGGCCTGGCTCGCGAAACCGTTGGCGGCGGTCAGCGGGCCCTGCCCGTGCGTAAGCGGCAGCCAGTCGAGCGTGCCGTCGGCATTGTAGCGCGCGACCGACACCGTGCCGTCATCCAGGATATCGCGATTGACGCTCGGATTGGCGCGATCGACCCGCGCAGCCGTGACGAAGCGGTAGACATATTCGTAACGCTGGTCGTCACCCATATAGATGACGTAACGGCCATCTTTGCTGAGCGCACCGGCCGCGCCTTCATGCTTGCCACGACCGAGCGCGGTGCGTTTCTTCGGCGTCGACGTCGGATCGAACGGATCGATCTCCACAATCCAGCCGAACCGATTAGGCTCATTCGGCTCCTTGCTCACGTCAAAACGATCATAAAAAGCACCCCACGCCGCAAGCCCACCAGGCACGCCGAGGCGTCGATGATTGGCGGTCTCGGCATGGCCGTCGCGCAGTTCGCCGCTGAAGTAATAATTGATGTTCTCCTCGCTGGTCAGCCAGGTGCCCCATGGCGTCACGCCGCCGGCGCAGTTGTTGAGCATGCCGCGCACCCGCCGGCCGGCGGGATCCTCAGTGGTTCGCATCCGCGGATGGCCGGCGGCCGGGCCAGTGATCTCCATCGGCGTCATGGCGTCGATGCGGCGGGCGAATTTCGATCCCGATACCACCTGCCACTTGCCGTTCTCGCGCCTGACCTCAATCACCGAGCCGCCATGGGCGGCCATTTCGATATCAACCAGCGCTCGGACCATGCCAGCGGCGCCGCCGCGCTTGAGCAAATCGCGGGTCG
Organism: Xanthobacteraceae bacterium; assembly: GCA_022841625.1. Taxonomy (GTDB): domain Bacteria; phylum Pseudomonadota; class Alphaproteobacteria; order Rhizobiales; family Xanthobacteraceae; genus VAZQ01. The sequence continues at coordinate 202,149 of JALHRD010000002.1, read as the reverse complement.
GCTGCGGAAACATCAACTCTTCATTGGTGAACTCGTGATTGACTACCAGCAGCCCATGGGTCGATGGATTGGCCGCACCGGGCATTGGGAAATAGGCGACGTAGTCATTATTGTAACCGAACTGCGTCCGCTGCGCGGCGGCAGTCTGCGCGGCGGGATCGAACGTGGCCGCGCCGGGCAGCACCGGATCGCCCCAGCGGATCAGCACGTCGGCGTCGTAGCCTGGCGCGACATGGTGATTGTCGTCGACGCCGGCCGCGATCTCATCGAAGCGGTAGCGCGAGGCCGGCTCCGCCTGGGCGCGACGCGGGGTCAGCGCCAAAGGCGACACCGCGGTCGCGATCGCCGCTACACCAAGTGCGCCCTTGAGGATGTCGCGGCGCGCAAAGCGCGCGGCAATCACATCACCAATGGTTGGATTGTCGGTTGGATTGGTGCCGATGTCCTCGGACTCTTCACGCGCCATCATGCACGGATCGGTGGTTTGCATAACACCCTCGTTTTCGTCGCCGCGTATCCCGGCAGCGCCAGCTTAGGGATTCAGAACCCGCAAAGACAGGTCGAACGTCGCCCCCGCATCGCATCAATTCAGCGTAAATACCCTGGTATTGGCATTCCGGAGTGGCGTAGGAATCGGCTACGCTGCTACCTGCCACACTGGCTGCTTCGGCCGCATCCAAACGGGTGACGACGAATGAGCATGCTCCTGCGGACCTGCTTGGCGCTATTGGCGCTGGTGCAGTTTTCGACCTCACCGGCCCGCGCCCAGCCGGTCGATCTGTTGCTGGTGCTGGCGGCCGATGTTTCGCGTAGTGTCGACCATCAGAAATTCATGTTGCAACGCGAGGGATATGCCGCGGCGATTTCGGACCCGAAGGTCCTCGATGCGATCCGCTCCGGGCCGCACGGTCGGATCGCGCTCAATTTCCTGGAATGGTCCGGCGTCGGCGCACAAAAGGTCGTCATCGATTGGACCATGATCGACGGTCCAGCCAGCGCTCGCCGGTTTGGCGATCAGTTGGTTGAGGCGCCGCGCTCGTTTGCCGACCGCACCTCGATCAGCGATGCCATTAGCTTTTCGATGACGCAGTTGAAGCGCTCGCCGTTCCAGGCCACGCGCCGCACCATCGACATTTCAGGTGACGGCACCAACAATGCCGGACGCGACGTTCGTGTCGCGCGCGACGACGCACTGGCGCAAGACGTCACCATCAACGCACTGGTGATCCTCAGTCAGGCCCAGGTGACCTGGAACCCCGAGCACACCAACCCGCCGGGCGGGCTTGAGAAGTATTTCCGGGACAATGTTATCGGCGGGCCGGGTTCGTTCGTGATCGCGGCCCAGGGCTTTGAGTCCTTCGGCCAGGCCATCATTAAGAAGATGATTGCGGAAATCGCCCTGCTGCCTCCAGGACCGCACCGCTTTTGAGCCCAGCCGCTAAACGAAAGCCGGATGAAGCCTCAAGCCCATGGTTTTGAACGGTTCCAGATTTCGGCACCCTAGAATGGTTCCAAGCAATTGAATTTATTGTATTTTTCCTGATTGACGAAGTTCCTTTATCCGCCTAGGTGATGATCGTGCAGCGCGGCTTCACCGCCAGCGCTGGGAGTAAGCCTCATCCGCCACGGTTCGAGAAGAGTTCGCGTTATGACCAAGACCAAAAGCAGCCGCAACACACGACCATGGCGCACCTTGCAATGTCTCGCCGTGGCGACCGCCGCGACGACGACCACTGCCGCGGCGCAGGGCGAGGTCAATGTCTACACCTATCGCGAAGCCAAGCTGATCCAGCCACTATTTGACGCTTTCACCAAAGCGAGCGGCATCAAGGTCAATGTTGTGTCCGCCGCCAGCGGGCTTGAGCAGCGTATCCAGACGGAAGGCGTCAACAGCCCCGCCGACGTGCTCTTGGCGGTCGATATCAGCCGGCTTGAAGCCGCCGTGCGCGCCGGCATCACCCAGCCGATCAAATCGAAACTACTCGATCAGGTGGTGGAGCCGCGTTACCGCGATTCCGAAGGTCACTGGTACGCGCTCTCGATGCGGGCGCGTGTTGCCTATGCGTCCAAGGAGCGCGTGCCGCAAACCGCTTTGCACTACGAGGATCTGGCCGAGGCGACCTGGAAGGGCAAGGTCTGCATCCGCTCCGGCCAGCATTACTACAACATCGCGCTGTTCGCGGCGCACATCGTCAAGCATGGGAAAATCCAGACCGAGCAATGGCTGCGCGGGCTGAAAGCCAATCTCGCGCAGCGGCCGTCTGGTGGCGATCGCGAAACCGCGCGCGACGTGGCGGCAGGCAAATGCGATCTCGGCATCGGCAACACCTATTATTGGGCGTTGATGGCGCATGCCAATCCGGCGCACAAGCCATGGGCCGACGCAACGCGCGTCATCCTTCCGACCTTCAAGAACGGCGGCACCCACGTCAATGTTTCGGGCGTGGTGCTGACCCGCCACGCGCCCAATGGAGCCAATGCAATGCGGCTGATCGAATGGCTGGCGGGCGAGCAAGCGCAATACTTACACGCTGATGTCAATTACGAATATCCGATCCGCGCCGGCATCGCACTTAATCCCACGGTCGCAGGCTATGGCGCGCTGAACCCCGACCCGATGCCACTCGCGGCGATCGCGCAGCAGGCCAAGGCCGCCGCCGATCTGGTCGACCAGGTCGGGTTCAACAATTGATCCCGCACAAACGGCAGAGCCCTCCGGCCCGATAACATGCAGCGTTATTTTGGAGCGAGCCGGAAAAGCCCATGATCGATGCGAAGGCCAGGGACTGGTCCGAACGAGGGTTGGCCGGTTCGCATGAACGCTGGACCGTCGCATTGAGCGCCGTCGCCATCGGCGCCGCGTTGCTGGCAGTCGCGCCGCTGGCGGCGCTCGCGGTCTTGGCCTGGGGCGAAACCGGCGACCTCTGGCTTCACCTCATACGATATGTGATGCCGGACGCGCTCATCCAGACCGCACTGCTGCTGATGGGCGTAGCCGCAGTCACGATTGCCATCGGCGTCGGCACCGCATGGGCGGTCACCACGTTTCAATTTCCCGGCCGCAACAGCTTGCGATGGATGCTGGTGCTGCCGCTCGCGATCCCGACCTATCTCGTGGCTTATGTCTATGCTGACCTGCTCGACCCGTTCGGTCCGGTGCAATCGGCATTGCGCGCGCTGTTCGGCTGGCGCAGCGCCGCCGATTATTGGTTTCCGAGCGTGCGCTCGCTGCCCGGCGCAATCCTGCTGATGGGCCTCGTGCTCTACCCTTATGTCTATCTCGCTGCGCGTGCCATGTTCCAGACGCAAGCCGCGCAGTTCGCCGAAGCCGCGCGGGTCCTCGGTGCGCGGCCGCTCCGTCTGGCGTTGCAGATTTCCTTGCCGCTGGCCCGGCCTGCGATCGCTGTCGGTGTCGCACTCGCCTTGCTTGAAACGCTCAATGACATTGGCTTGAGCGAATATCTCGGCGTGCAGACGCTGACGCTCTCGATCTTTTCGACCTGGCAGAACCGCGGCAGCCTCGCTGGCGCGTCGCAGATCGCCTGCGTCATGCTGGTATTAGTGGTGGCGCTGGTCGCACTCGAACGCTACGGCCAGCGCCATCGCAATTTCACCGCGATGACGCAGCAGGGCGCGCGTTTCAGCCCGCGCATCGTACTGCGCGGACATTGGCGTTATCTCGCGATGCTTCTGTGCCTCGTGCCCGTCGCCCTCGGCTTCCTGTTGCCGGTCGGCTTCCTGCTCTATGAAGCAATCCGGCGCATGTTGGTCGTCGGCTTCGATCCGGACCTGATCCGTCCGGCCGCAACCACCGTCGCGCTCGCTGCCATCGCAACTGTGCTGGTGCTGAGCATCGGATTTGCCGCGGTCGCGGCAACGCGATACGTGCGCCGGATGTTTGTCGATACCTGCGTCAATCTTGCCGGCATCGGCTATGCGGTGCCAGGTGTGGTATTGGCGCTTGGTCTACTGACGCCGCTGGTACTAATCGACCAGGGCCTCAATGCCGTGGTCCGCGCGTTTGGCGGTGCCGGCGTCGGCTTGCTGCTCACCGGTTCGATTGCCGCTGTAGTCATCGCCTATGTCATCCGCTTTCTTGCGATTGCGCTTGGATTCGCCCAGGCGGGATTTTCACGCATCGCGCCTGAATTCGACGAGGCGGCGCGCATGCTGGGCGCCGGCCCCGCGACGCTTGCGCGCACCATCCACCTGCCACTGATGCGCCCTGCCCTGCTGGGCGCGGCACTCCTGGTGTTTGTCGATTGCCTCAAGGAATTGCCGGCGACGCTCTTGCTGCGGCCACTCAATGTCGAGACACTATCGACTTACATCTATCAATACGCCACCCGCGGCAGTTTCGAGGAGGGCGCGCTGGCGGCGCTGATCATTGTGGCGGTCGGGATCCCGGCGGTGCTGCTGATCGGTCGCCACGCCGATGCGCGGATCGGCAAGACGTTCCCCGGCGGGCGCTGACGGCGACGCTTGATTGACGCTGGCGCGTGGTTTGCTACGATCAACGCCGCGCAGGAGACGCATCGTGGCAGACCATTACAGCTTTTCGGTCGTGCTGGAGCCGCAGGAAGGCGGCGGTTTTACCGTGCTGGTCCCGGCGCTTCCGGAAGTGGTCACCGAAGGCGACACCGAGCAGGAAGCGCTCGCCAACGCGGAGGAAGCCATCCGCGCCATCCTCGCCTATCGGCGCGATCAGGGCATGACCATTCCGGCCGACGCCCATCCGGAAATCCGCCGCATCATAATCGCCGCCTGATATGGCTGGCCTGCCGACGGTCAGCGGCAGCCGGGTGGTTCGCGCACTCACCCGAAACGGCTTCATCGTTAATCGCATCGTGGGCAGCCATCACGTTTTGGTCCATCCGAACGACCCGAACGGTGACGGTTCCGGTCCACGGCAACCGCGACCTTAAGCCTGCCACCTTGCGGTCCATCATCCGGCAAGCCGGCTTCACCGTCGATGAATTCAGAGATCTGCTATAGCGTCTCGGTGCGTTGTGGACCGTCCACCCCATCACCGTAATTTTCATGCGACGCTCGCTAAGGCTTCGACCCAGCCCATAGCCCACGGTCGCGCCAATGCGGCGGACAAATTACCCTATGGCGCTTGAATGCTGTATTGGTTTAAAGAAGCAGCGGAAACGGTCCACCAGGAGCACCATCCAATGCGTTACACGGTGGTTTTGGAACAAGAAGAAGATGGCGGCTACGTTGCCAGCGTGCCGGCGTTGCCCGGATGCGTCAGCCAGGGCGACAACCGCAACGAAGCGCTGAACAATATCCGTGAAGCCATTGCGCTATACATCCAGGATTGCCGCGATGCCGGCGATCCAATTCCCACCGAGGCGGGCAAGGAATTCGTCGAAATCGTGGCCGCGTAAGCGGAGACTTTGCTTCGCCGAGCAGTCGCCCCGTGGCCAAGCTCCCAACCGATCTATCCGGCCTTGAAGTCCGCGCCGCCCTCGAGCGCGCGGGATTCGTCTTCCGCCGCCAGACCGGCAGCCACATGATCCTCCGCCGCGACCAACCTTACGCCAGGGCCGTCGTTCCCGAGCACAAGCGGCTCCGATCCGGCACGCTCCGCCGCATCATAGCGGACGCCGGACTCACCGTTGAACAGTTCATGCAATTGCTCGGACGGTAACGAGTAGCCCGTATTGAGAGAAGCGCGTAGCCGCATTGAGCGTCAGCGAAATGCGGGGCCGCCTGCCCCGGATGTCGCTGACGCTCCATCCAGGCTACGCTCATTGCAACATCCGGCAAGCATCCCGGCACGCTTGCCGCGCCGCTCAACAACCGCGGCAAATGTTTTGCATGGCGCGCTGAATCCGTCGCTCGCGCTCGGCTTCTTCGGCCTGCAACTGCTGCCATTCCGGCGTTCCGACAAACGGCATCGGCCGGTGCTGGTTCGCGCGATGGCTGCCGATGCTGCCGGTGGTTTCCACCGGCGCGGGTGCCTCGCTGGCAAAGGCGGTGTCCGCCGGCCCAGCGACGCGCGCCCGTTCCGGCCGTTGCGCTTGCCGCGATTCGCGCCGCGGCCGCGGTGCGTGCGCCACCCGACGCGCCGGCGCCTCAACCGCGCCGGTTCGCGATTGGCCTAGCTCCGCGCGATCCACCAAAGGGCCGCCGGCGCAAGCGGACAGCATAAGCCCCGCCAGCGCCAAGCCGCCCACGGCAAGATAGCGATTCATTGCGCGCCCCCGACCGACGGGCGTCTGCCCGCGCAATGTCGCAATAGGCCGCCGGAGCCCCGGATGTCACGGCGCGCCGGGGCTGCACATGCGTCCCGCTGCACGAATTCTGTGGATAAGGCGCGGTGTGCGCGTTAGCCCCGCGGCATCGGCACTTCTCATTCGTTCGCGACGCTCCCGGCACAAAGTTATGCGCCGCGATGGGGTCCACCCGTCCACAGCGCTCATTGGCTAACCACATTGCTATGCCAAGTCTCTTAGCGTTCGTCGCCTGCGGGGCTCCGCCTCGCGAGAACGCTGATGTGTGCGCTGTTCCTGAGAAGCCCGCGTCTCGAAGCATGCGCCCCGAGCCCTCGTGGTTCGAGACGCGCAAACAAGGGTGCGCCGGCGCTCGTCACCATGAGGGCGCTGGCAACCCCGGGTGGCTCAGTCTCGTGGCATGCATATGCGCGATACAGCGAAATATCGGTAAGAGTAAGATCGATGGCCCAAGCATCTGGCAACACAAATGAATTCGAGCTTTTTCGATCTTACAGCGCGCTGCAAGATCGCGTAAGATCGATGATCCAAGTGTCTGGAATAGCAATTGAATTACGCCTTTTGCGATTTTGCAGAAAGACTGCAAGATCGCGAAAGACCGCGCCCCCCGTAAACCACCGCGCGATGAACGCGGCCGCGCTAACGTTCTGGCCTTGCCTAGCTGCGCAGTTCAGGCAAGTCCTGGTAGAACACCAGCGCTTCCGGATTGGCCAGCGCTTCGGTGTTCTTGACCGGCCGGCCGTGCACGACATCGCGCACCGCGAGTTCGGTGATCTTGCCCGAGCGGGTGCGTGGAATGTCGGCGACTGCAACGATTTTCGCCGGCACATGGCGCGGGCTCAATCCGGCGCGGATAGCGCGGCGGATGGTCTCGCGCAGCGCGTCGTCGAGCACGGCGCCATCCTTGAGCCGCACGAACAACACGATGCGCACATCGCCCTCCCAATCCTGGCCAATGCAGATCGCCTCGACGATTTCCGGAATCTGTTCGACCTGGGCATAGATTTCCGCCGTGCCGATCCGCACACCGCCGGGATTGAGCGTGGCGTCCGAACGGCCATGGATGATCATGCCGCCATGCGGCGTCCACTCCGCGAAATCGCCGTGATGCCAGACGCCGGGGAAACGCTCGAAATAAGCGGCGCGATATTTCTTGCCGTCGGGATCGTTCCAGAATTTCACCGGCATCGAGGCGAATGGCACCGTGCAGACCAGTTCGCCCTTGCCTTGCGCCAGCGGCTTGCCGTCTTGTGTATAGACATCCATCGCCATGCCGAGGCCCGGCGCCTGGATTTCGCCCTTCCACACCGGCGAAGTCGGATCGCCCAGCACAAAGCACGAGACGATATCGGTGCCGCCGGAAATCGACGCGAGATGCACATCGGATTTGATGTCGCGATAGACATAGTCGAAGCTCTCGGGCGCGAGCGGCGATCCGGTGGAAGTAATCATTCGCAGCACCGCAAGGTCGTGGCTGCGGGCCGGCGCCACTCCCGCCTTGCCGCAGGCGTCGATATATTTCGCGGATGTCCCGAACACATTGATGCGCTCGGCCTGGGCGTAATCCCAGAGCGCGGCCGGCGTCGGTGCAAACGGCGAACCGTCATACAGCATCAGCGTCGCGCCGCTGCCGAGGCCGGAGATCAGCCAGTTCCACATCATCCAGCCAAGCGTCGTGAAGTAGAACAGCCGCTCGCCGGGCCGCAGGTCGCATTGCAGGCGATGCTCCTTGAAATGTTGCAGCAGGGTTCCGCCGGCGCCATGCACAATGCATTTTGGCACGCCGGTGGTGCCCGACGAAAACAGAATATAGACTGGATGGTCGAACGGTAGCCGTTCGAAGGTCGGCGGTCGCGCCGCGAAAGGCCGCAAGAACGACGCGAAGCTCTGCGCGCGCGGCAGCGCGCGCGCCACCGCTTCGGACTCGCCGAGATAATCGACAACCACGATCGCCTTGGCCGATGGCAGTTGCGCGACAATCGGCTTGAGCTTGTCGAGCAGGCGGATCGGCTTACCATTGTACCAATAGCCGTCGACGGCAACGAACACCGTGGGCTCGATCTGTCCGAAGCGATCGAGCACGCCGCGTTCGCCGAAATCGGGCGAACAAGACGACCAGATCGCACCGATCGAGGTCACCGCCAGCACCAGCGCGACCGCTTCCGCGCCATTTGGCAACATGGCGGCGACACGATCGCCGATGCCGACGCCGGCCGCACGCAACGCCTGCTGTAAGCGCGAAACCTGAGCGTTCAATTCGGCAAAGCTCATGCGGCTTGCGGCTTTATCCTCGCCACGAAACACGATCGCCTCGCCGTCATCCGAACGGCGCATCAGGTTCTCAGCGAAATTGAGTGACGCGTCCGGCAGAAAGCGCGCGCCCGGCATCTTGCCGGGATCGACAATCAGGCGCGCGCCCTTGTCGCCGATGACGTCGCAGAAATCCCAGAGCAAACTCCAAAACAGCGCCGGATGCGCCACCGTCCAGGCGTGGAGTTCACGGTAGCCGGCGAGTCGCACGCCATGACGGCGCTCGACTTCGCGCCGAAACGCCTGTACCTGACTGGCGGCAGCCCGGGCGGCGGGCGGTATCCACAGCGGCGTGTCGTCCATCGTCAGCTCTTCTTTCCGAGAAATGCCCATTTTGCGCGGGAAACCGCGCTGAGTTCAGCCACGAAAGGGTCACAGATCGCAACAATATTGCGGGATGGTCCCTCATCGCTATAGTCCTTGCGGCATTGCCGCCCAAACCGGATGATTTTGTGCCCGCCGCCATCGGCATCAAGCGTATTGGATTGGTGATCGCCGGTCTGCTCGGAGCAGGATTGGCGTTGTTGCTTGTTCTTTCGGTGGTAATCCCCGCCGATTCGGTCCGCGATTCGGTCAAGGCCCAAATCCGCGCGGTCACCGGCCTCGATCCCGTGGTACGCGGCGACATCTCGATTTCGCTGTTCCCAACCGGCAGCATCCGTTTCAACGACATCAGTCTCGGCGACAACCGCACCGGCGATGCCGCCCTCTCCGCCCAGCAATTGCTGGTGCGATTGCGGTTCCTGTCGTTCCTGACGGGTCGCATCGAGATCGCCGACATCACGCTGGTGCGCCCGACCGTCACGATCGCATTCGCTTCGGACGGCGGGTCGAATTGGTCCGGACATATTGAAACTTTGGCACAGGCGCTCAAGCCAAGCGCGAACCGGATCAGTTCGTTCTCGGAAATCCGGATCAGCGACGGTACCGTGGTGGTGCGCGACGACACCTTCCGCATCGTTGAGACTTTCACCGACGTCGAATTTGCATTGGCATGGCCGTCGATTTCGCAGACTTTCGCGGCGACTGGCCGCTTCACATGGAAACAGAAGCCATTCGACGCCGCGCTCAACCTTTCGGATTTTCTCGCCGCCCTGACCGGCGATCGCAGCGGCCTCAAGATCAGGCTCACGGGCGCCCCGTTCAAGCTCGCTTTCGACGGCAATATGAGCCATCGCCCGACCCTCAAGATGGAGGGCGTGCTGGCGGCCGACGCCAATTCGCTGCGCGAGACCTTGCATTGGGCCACCAACCGACCGGTCGCAAGCACAGCATTCCAACGCTTCTCGCTTAAGGCCGCGGCCAATGTGGTGGGCCGGAACGTCGCGTTGTCCAAGGTCAATCTCGAGCTTGACGGCAATTCCGGCGAAGGCGCACTGGCATTCGCCGCGGACGGGCGGCAGACCTTGCAGGGAACATTGGCGACCGAGCGTCTCAATCTGACGCCCTACATTGCGACCCTGCGCCTGCTCACCGCCGAACGGAGTTGGAGCCGTATCCCGATTGAACTCGACGTGCTGAACGGATTCGATGTCGACCTGCGGATTTCGGCGGCCCGCGTCATCCTTGACGGTTTCAGCCTTGGCCAGACGGCGGTTGCCGCCAATCTCCGGGCCGGCAACCTGACGCTCGCGATCGGCGAGTCGCAAGCATTCGGCGGCGTCATCAAGGGATCGCTGGCTTTGGCAAAATCAACCGCCGGCGCCAATCTGCAAGCACAGTTGTATTTCAGCAATGTCATGCTCGACCAGACCTTGGGCGCCTTCTTCGGCGTTCGGCAGGTGGAAGGCCGCGGCGATATCGGCATTGCCGTCGGCGGCGCCGGCGGCAGCGTTTACGACCTGGCCACGGCGCTGAACGGCTCGGTCACCTTGTCGAGTCGCAAAGGCGCGATCGCGGGATTGAATGTCGAGCAGTCGCTCAAGCGGCTTGAGCGCAATCCTTTGGCGGTGCGCGGTGGCGATTTCCGCGGCGGCAAGACACCCTATGACGAATTGGCAGTCAGGCTAGAAGTCACTGACGGCGTCGCCCATGCCCAGGATGTGCGGATCGAAGCACCGTCGCTGCGGGTCGGCGTTGCCGGTTCGAGCTCGATTCCGTCGCGCAATTTTGACCTGAAAGGCACTGCGAGCCTCACCAATGCCGGCGCGTCGGAAACGTTCCAACTGCCGTTTGTGGTGGTGGGAAGCTGGGACGATCCGCTGTTCTGGCCGGACGTTCAGATGCTGATCAGGCGATCGGGCGCCGCCGCCCCGCTGTTGGAAGCGGTCCGCAACCGGCTCCAGCGAGAACAGACAACACCGTCCGCCGACGCCAAGTAACGCTGCAATTTTAGGATCACGGCTCGGCGCGGGCAGGCGCGGGCTTGGCGTTTGAGAATTTCGTCATCAGCGACACCGTGACGATTCCGATTGCGACCACCGCAACAATGATGGTGCAGACCGCGTTGATCTCGGGCCGCACGCCGAGCCGCACTTCCGAATAGATACGGATCGGCAGCGTGGTCGCGCCGGGACCGGTCACGAAGCTGGCAATCACCAGATCGTCGAGCGACAGCATGAAAGCGAGCACCCAGCCGGCCGCAATGGCAGGCGCGATCAAGGGCAAAGTCACGGTCATGAAGGTGCGCAGCGGTGGGCAGCCGAGATCCATGGCCGCTTCTTCCAGGCTGCGATCGAAGCCGATCAGCCGCGCCTGCACGATGACCGCGACAAACCCCATGGTCAGCGTGGTGTGCGCAATCGTCACGGCCCAGAAGCCGCGCTCGATTTCGACCGCGACGAATAACAATAGCAGCGCGAGGCCGGTGATGACTTCCGGCATCACCAAGGGCGCATAGATTAGACCGCCGAACAACAATCGCCCGCGAAAGCGGCCCGCGCGCACCAAAGCAAGCGCCGCCAGCGTCCCCAACACGGTGGCGGCGCAGGCCGTCACGAATGCCACCCGCAACGACACCCAAGCAGCCTCCAGCATCGCCTGATTGTCCAATAGCGACACATACCAGCGCGTCGACCAACCGCCCCACACCGTCACCAGCCGTGACGCATTGAACGAATAGATCACCAGGATCAGGATCGGCAGATAGAGAAACGCCAAGCCAAGCGCAAGCGAGGCGACATTGAACGATGACAGGCCGCGCCGCATGGGTCAGCCTCCCCGCTCCAATCGTCGCGCCTGCAAATGCTGGTAGATCACCAGCGGCCCGATCAGGATGCCAAGCAGAACCACCGCAACCGCCGACGCCGCCGGCCAATCCCGGTTGCCGAAGAATTCCATCCACAAGGTCTGGCCGATCATCATCGTGCCGGAACCGCCGAGCAGATCCGGAATGACGAACTCCCCGACGATTGGGATGAAGCACAACAGTGCGCCGGCCGCGACGCCGGGCAGCGCCAGCGGCACGGTGACCAGCCAGAACGACTTCCAACGCGGACAACCGAGATCGGCCGCGGCCTCCAGCAAACTTTCGTCCATCCGTTCGAGTGTGGCGTAAATCGGCAGCACCATAAACGGCAGATAGGCGTAGACGACGCCAATGAATACCGCGCTATCGGTCGCGAGCCAGACCGGCGGCGCGGCGACGATGCCGAACGTCAGTAACAGATGGTTCAGCAATCCATCGTGCTGAAGGATCGTCATCCAGGCATAGACCCGGATCAGAAACGACGTCCAGAACGGCAGAACGACCAGCATGAACAGGACGCCCTGCCAGCGTCTTGGCGCGCGCGCCATGGCATAGGCGATCGGAAATCCGATAACCAACAATATCGCGGTCGACGTCAATGCGATGAAAACACTACGGCCATAGGAAGAGAGATAGAGCGTATCGCCGACCAGCCGCGCGTAATTGTCAAACGACAGGCCCGCGAAAAACTGCGATACCCCATCAATGCCGCCGCTGAGATCCAGTATCGGCAGATACGGCGGCAGCGCGGTCGCCAATTGCGACAGACTGATCTTGAACACAATCAGGAACGGCACCACAAAAAAGACGCCAAGCCACAGATAGGGGATCAGGATGACCAGCCGTTGGCCCCAAGAACGGCGCTCATAAGCGCGGCGCTCACAAGAGAGCCCCTCATAAGAGAGCCGATCGTCGTGTGTTGCGCTTGGTCGCGGCGCCGTCATCGTGTCAGCACCACACCAGCATCGGACGTCCAGGATAGCCAGACTCGATCGCCGACATTGACCGGCCGTTCTATGAGCCGCGCCACATTGGCAGCGGTGGCGCGCATGACCGCGCCAGTGTCGCTTTTGATCTTGTAGACCGAGACATCGCCGAGATAGCCGACCTCCCAGACCACACCTGCAACTTGGTTGGTGTCAAGCGGCGGCGGCTCATGCGCGATCCCAACCTTCTCCGGTCGGATCGCGATCCAGACCGTATCGTCAGGCTTAACGCCCTGCATCGGCGAAACGCGCGCGACAATGCGCGAGGCGCCGGCGACTGTCATTCCTGACGCGGTCGATTCGACCACGCGACCTTCGATCAGATTAACTTCGCCAATAAAATCCGCCACCCAGCGCGAATTGGGCTGCTCATAAATTTCCGGCGGGGTCGCGACCTGCATTATTCGTCCCGCATTCATGACGCCGATCCGGTTGGCGACCGTCATCGCCTCCTCCTGATCGTGCGTCACGATCAGGAATGTGAGTCCCAGCCGATCCTTGAGGCGCATCAATTCGAACTGAGTCTCGCCGCGCAATTTCTTGTCGAGCGCCGCCAGCGGCTCATCGAGCAGCAGGACGCGCGGACGCTTCACCAGCGCGCGCGCCAACGCAACCCGCTGACGCTGCCCGCCTGACAATTGATGCGGCTTTCGGGCATCAAGCCCCTCCAATTGTAGCAGCGTCATCATTTCGGCCACGCGCGCGCCGATCTCGGCTTTCGGCAAGCCGTCCTGCTTCAATCCAAATGCAACATTTCCCGCAACCGTGAGATGAGGAAAAAGCGCGTAGCTCTGAAACATCATATTGATAGGTCGGCGATGCGGCGGCACCCCGGCAAGATCCTCCCCATCGAGAATGACCCGGCCGGCGTCTGGCGTCTCAAAACCGGCGAGCATCCGCAACAGCGTCGTCTTGCCGCAACCGGACGGGCCGAGCAGCGCAAAAAACTCACCCGCATGAATATCGAGCGACACGGCGTCGAGCGCTGTCATATTGGAAAAGCGCTTGCTGACGGCATCGAAACGGATGAGCGGGCGCGCCGCCCGGTCGCGCCACGGCGCAAGCGGCCCGCGCGTTGCTGCTGAATGATCAGGTTGATTGATGCCGTTCATCCGTCTCTCGGCGAGACTATCGGATGAATTCGGCGGCAGATCAATTCAGGAGACGGTCATTTCCCCATTGTCGGGGCTGGCAGCCATTCGGCGACTGGCTGATCGAGCACATCGGACGCCAGCTTGCGCGGCGCCGGACCGTAATAATCGCCGAGTTGCACCACCGGACGCGGCTTGGCGACAATCGCGGTCAACCGGTCGAGCAGTGCTTGCGCCGATACCGGCTTACACAGAAATTCATTGACGCCGATCCGCACCGCCTCGACCACGCGCGAACGCTCGCCGCTCGAACTCAGCATGATGATCGGAATATGTGGGATCGGGAACACGCCGGGTGACCGCACGATGCGCACGAACTCAGGTCCGCTGAGCATCGGCAAATCCCAATCGATGATCACCGCATCCGGCGACGACATACGGATCGTATCCAGCCCCATGATGCCATCGCCGGCCTCAAATATGTTTCGCACCCCGATATTGACCAGGAGCGTGCGGATGACCTTGCGCATATATTGGTTGTTGTCAACGACCAGGATCGACAGATCCTGAATCATCACTTCAATATCGCTCTTCGACAACGCAATCGGCATCGCCCGCGTCCACAAAAATACACCGGCCTCACTTGCCGGACCGGCGCATTCAAACACAGATCAATTTCATTGGAGACAATCGCGCCACCGCATTTGCAGCGAGTTTTGCAAGACTTCGGAAAGCATGCCGCGGACGAAAACATTAACCACGCGCGCGGCGCGCCGTTCGCTGCGCGGCCACAAGTCTCAACGGTCGTTAATGCTACCATCGGTTAACGTTCGCGCCACCGCATCGCGCCAGCCCGCCCATTTGCGTGCGCGCGTCGCATCATCCATCTGTGGCGTGAACCGCCGCTCGCAGCTCCAGCGCGCTGCGAACGCATCAAGATCGGGACATAGGCCGGCGGCGAGCCCGGCGAGATAAGCGGCGCCGACGGCGGTCGTCTCCATGACCGCCGGTCGATCGACCGGCGCCGCGATGATGTCGGCCAGAAATTGCATGGTGAGATCGCTCGCCGCCATACCGCCGTCGACGCGCAACACCATATCGGCGGCGGATGGCCAATCGGCACGCATGGCATCGAGCAGATCGCGGGTCTGGTACCCGACCGATTCGAGCGTGGCGCGGGCCAATTCGGCAATGCCGGAATTGCGCGTGAGCCCATAGATCGCGCCGCGCGCATTGGCGTCCCACCACGGCGCCCCAAGCCCGACAAAGGCCGGCACCAGATAGACCTGCTCCGCCGGATTGGCCGCCGCCGCCAGCGCATTCACCTCCGGCGCCGCCGCGATCACCTTGAGCGCATCGCGCAACCATTGCACCGCCGCGCCAGCGATGAAGATCGCGCCTTCAAGCGCGTAGGTTCGCTTGCCGCCGAGCTGATAGGCGATCGTGGTCAGCAGCCGGTTGTTCGACAGGACCGGCGTGTCGCCGATATTGAGGAGTGCAAAGCAGCCGGTGCCATAGGTCGATTTCATCATGCCGGGGCGGAAGCAGCCCTGCCCGACCGTCGCCGCCTGCTGGTCGCCGGCAATGCCCAGAATGCGGATCGGCCCGCCGAACAGCTCCGGTTCAGTAGCCCCGAAATCGCCGGCGCTATCGCAGACCTCGGGCAGCAACGATGGCAGCACACCAAACAGTTCGCATAGCCCCTTGTCCCAGTTGCCGCCACCGATATCGAGCAACAATGTCCGCGCCGCATTGGTCGCGTCGGTGGCATGACGCTTGCCGCTGGTCAGACGCCACAAAAGAAAGCTGTCGATGGTGCCGAACGCCAAGCGCCCTTGCGCCGCCGCCACCCGCGCGCCGTCGACATGGTCGAGCAGCCAGGCGATCTTGGTAGCGGAAAAATACGGGTCGAGCAGCAATCCCGTACACCGCGAAATCGCCGCCTCATGGCCGGCTTGCCGCAGTGCGGCGCAGGCATCGGCGGTGCGTCGATCCTGCCAGACAATGGCATTGTGGATGGACCGGCCAGTAGCGCGATCCCAGACCACGGTGGTCTCGCGCTGGTTGGTGATGCCGATTGCCGCGACCGTCCTGGCGCTGGCCTGCGCTTTCGCCATGGCGGCGCGCACGGTCGCGACCGTGGTCGCCCAGATTTCTTCCGGATCGTGCTCGACCTGTCCGGGCCCCGGATAGATCTGCTTGAACTCCCGCTGCGCCGACGCAACCGGCGTCAGCGCGGCATCGAAAACAATGGCGCGCGTCGACGTGGTGCCCTGATCGATGGCGAGCAGATGGTCGGCCAATGGGTTCAATCCCGATTTCGGGCGCCGCCACACATTGATCTGTGAGGACGCGCGACACTTGACGGCGCCAGCATATCGTTGCTCGGCAAATTCGCCCAAATTAGAATTGGTTCAGGTCCTTATGGCAACTCACGGCGCCGGCGAGTGCAAGTCAGCTCGTTTCCACAATACCCTGAAAGCGACAGCTTGGCTGTCAAAATGCGACCCATCGCGATGAGCCACGCGCAGACATCGCCAGGCATCCAGCTCGCTTCCGGCTTTGAAAAAGTCAGACTGAGCCGGCGTCGCGCTCTATCTCCAATGAATGCGCCTTGCGGCCGCCGCGTTCGATCGAGGTGGGCGCTTGATGCTGCGCGATCAGACCTGCAGCCAGGTCGATGCAGCGCTTGGCTAGCATCGATGTGCCTTCGGCCAATTCCTTTGACTCGCGGACGATCTCGACATTGCGCTCCATGTCCTCGCTCGACCAGCCGCGCGAATGCGCCACATAGGGAAACTGCGGGAAGATAAAGCCGAGCTCTGCAAAGAAACCGAGCATCTGGCCGGCGACGCCCTGGATGTTGTCCTGTCCACCGACGACGATGAACCCCGCGACCTTGTTGCGGATCAACACCTGGTTGCGGATGGTGATCGCGTTCTGCACACAGTTAAGTCGCTCGGCCATCTTGAAATAGAGCGACGATGCCGCGCCCC
The DNA here is from genome assembly GCA_022841625.1 of Xanthobacteraceae bacterium. Classification (GTDB taxonomy): domain Bacteria; phylum Pseudomonadota; class Alphaproteobacteria; order Rhizobiales; family Xanthobacteraceae; genus VAZQ01. The sequence continues at coordinate 185,337 of JALHRD010000002.1, read as the reverse complement.
ACCGGATCGGGCTGGCGACGATGATGGCGTCGGCCCAATGCACCACCGCTTCGTAGACGCGATCGAGCTGATCGCTCTCATCCATCTGTGTAATCGAGCACGGCCATGTGCAGGCGTGGGCGGACTTCGAGTAATAGCCCTCGCAGGCGCGGAACTTAAGCGCGCTAAGCCTGATCAGCTTGCTCTCCGCCCCATAGACGGCACAGGATTCGAGTGCATGACGAAGCAGATGATCGGAGCCAGAAAAGCGAGGATTGACCTCGTCCATCGGAGAGGTCGCAATACCGACGACACGGATCGGTCCGGGCGCACGCTCAACCTTGCGCGCGAGTGGATGGGGTGGGTGCGGCTTTCGCGTTCGCTTGGAGGCTGACGCCATATCCACCAGAACGCGACCGCCTTCAACCTTAATATCATAGGCGGGGACCGCATCTTCCTCGAAGCCCGGCTCACCCTTGCCGGAGCAGCGATGAAATTTCCAGTTGTGCCACGGGCAGGCGATGTAATCGCCGTCGAGCCGACCTGCGCCCAACGGCCCGCCGACATGGTTGCACGCGTTCGACACGATTCCGAACCGACCATCCTTGAACGACAACGCAAGCTCGCGATTTTCTACGGCGACTTGCCGGAGCGGCATGCTTGACAACTCTTCGGCGGAGCCAAGGTCGACCCAGTTTTCAACTGCCATGAAGACTCCTCATTTTGAGAATCAAAGGCGCGGGTTAGTGGATCGTAACGGCCCAAACCATCCGCCGATAGGGATTCGAAAACGGACGCAGGCAGCAACCTACACAAATCCGCTACGGATTAAACGCGCCAGTTCCGGTCGCGAAGGCTGGTCGATCCGCTTCCGCAATGCCCCGCTCACGAGCGAGTGGCCCATCGCGGCATTTTGACATTTCAGATCAAGCACCGGGACAAAGATTCACGACGCCGCTATGCGGTCGACATCGGCAGGTTTCGCGTGTGCCATTGCGCCTAGTGCCGCCGATCTGAAGTTCCTACTCCACCTGGGGAGAATTCGGTTAGGAACTTCAGATCGAAAAGCGGCACTGGAACCATAGCGTTGCTGGTGCTCCTTGGTTTCCGAAGTTCGTGGTGGTGGTCGCTGCGACGGTTCACGAACTTCGGAAATGGGGCACCAGGGCCGCGTGGCGCTTGGTTAATAAACCCCTGCCCCGACGCAATGCATTTGAACCAAGCTTACAACGTGATTTCAGACAATTGCCGCTATGATCGTCCCAGATCCAAATGGGGTTGGGGGACAACACCATGCGTTACAGAGCTGTTCCGGCAGCGACCATGATCGTTGCCGCAGGCCTGATCGGCATGACGCAGGCGCGATTGCCGCGTCCGGTCAGGGATTATCGCGATCGTGTTAGCGTCGAGATGTCGGCGATTGCATTGCATCACACGATCGCCGATTGGCTCGGAGCACACGCTGGCGTTCCGCTGGGCTAATAGTCGCAGCGCTCATGAGCGCCTAACGTCGAGGCGGCGTTCCAAATCGATTTGAACCGCCGCCCCGACGGCTTGTCCAAGACTTAACCATCCATGGCATCTTACATGTCCATGGCTTCCACCGGCTTGGTGGAATTTGCGTAACCTCGATCGGCTAACCGACGCATGATCGAGGTTACGCTCTAAAGGCCCGCGCAGCCCCTTGCACCATGATCACGCCAGGTCGAACCGATCGGCGTTCATCACCTTGACCCACGCCGCCACGAAGTCCCGCACGAACTTCTGATGCGAGTCTTCTAAGGCGTAGACTTCGGCAAGCGCCCGGAGCTGGGAGTTCGAACCGAAGACCAGATCGACACGGGTGCCGGTCCACTTCACTTCGCCCGTTGCACGATCGCGCCCCTCAAACACATCTTGCGCGCCCGAAGTCGCTTTCCATGCCGTTCGCATGTCGAGCAGATTGACGAAGAAGTCATTGGTGAGCGTCTCAGGCCGTTTGGTGAAGACGCCGTGCTTGGACTGTCCGACATTAGCGTTCAAGACCCGCATGCCGCCGACCAGCGCGGTCATTTCCGGAGCGGTCAGCGTCAGCAATTGCGCCCGATCCAGCAGCAGTTCCTCGGCCGACAGGGCGTGTTTGGCCTTGAGATAGTTGCGGAAACCGTCGGAGGTTGGCTCCAGAACGGCAAATGAGGCCACATCGGTTTGTGCCTGCGACGCATCCGCGCGCCCGGGCGAGAACGGAACCTTGACGTCGTGTCCGGCCTTTTTGGCAGCCGACTCGACGGCTGCGCAGCCGCCTAGAACGATCAGGTCGGCGAGCGAGACTTTCTTGCCGCCGGATTGCGCGCTGTTGAAATCCTTCTGGATCGCTTCCAACGCCTTCAGAACCTTCGCCAGTTCGGCCGGCTGGTTGACCGCCCAATCCTTCTGCGGAGCGAGGCGAATGCGTGCGCCGTTTGCGCCACCGCGCTTGTCGGAACCGCGAAAGGTCGCCGCCGACGCCCAGGCCGTCGTGACCAGTTGCGAGATCGACAATCCGGCAGCAAGGATTTTGCCCTTGAGGGCGGCGATGTCCTGCTCGCCGATCAATGCATGATCGACGGCGGGGATCGGATCCTGCCACAGCAGTTCCTCCGCTGGAACCTCCGGGCCGAGATAGCGTACGCGCGGCCCCATGTCGCGGTGGGTCAGCTTGTACCACGCGTGGGCGAAGGCATCCGCGAACGCAGCCGGGTTCTTGTGGAAGCGCCGCGAGATCGGCTCGTAAATCGGGTCCATCCGGAGCGCGAGGTCCGCCGTGGACATCATCGGCGCATGACGCTTCGACGGGTCATGCGCGTCCTCGACCGTACCGGCGCCCGCGCCGCCCTTGGGCCGCCACTGCTGTGCGCCGGCAGGGCTCTTGGTCAGTTCCCACTCATAGCCGAACAAAGTGTCGAAATAGCCGTTGTCCCACTTGGTCGGGTTGGGCTTCCATGCGCCCTCAAGCCCGCTGCTGATGGTGTCGACACCCTTGCCGCTGCCGAAGCTACTCTTCCAACCGAGACCTTGCTCCTCAATGCTGGCGCCCTCGGGGTTGGGGCCGACATATTTGCCGGGATCGGCCGCACCATGGGCCTTGCCGAAGGTGTGGCCGCCGGCGACCAGCGCAACGGTTTCCTCGTCGTTCATCGCCATGCGCGCGAAGGTCTCGCGGATGTCTCGGCCGGATGCGACCGGATCGGCTTTGCCATTCGGCCCTTCCGGATTCACATAGATCAGACCCATCTGCACGGCGCCGAGCGGATTTTCGAGTTGACGGTCGCCGGTGTAGCGCTTGTCGCCAAGCCATTCGGTCTCGGACCCCCAGTAGATGTCTTCTTCCGGCTCCCAGACGTCCTCGCGCCCGCCGGCGAATCCTAAGGTCTTGCCACCCATCGACTCGATGGCACAGTTGCCGGCGAGGATCATCAGGTCGGCCCAGGAGATCTTGTTGCCGTATTTTTGCTTGATCGGCCACAACAGCCGGCGCGCCTTATCGAGGCTCACATTGTCCGGCCAGCTATTGAGCGGCGCAAAGCGCATCGTGCCGGAGCCGGCGCCACCGCGGCCGTCGCCGACGCGATAGGTTCCGGCGCTGTGCCACGCCATCCGAATGAAAAACGGCCCATAGTGACCATAGTCGGCCGGCCACCAGTCCTGCGAGTCCGTCATCAGCGCGTAGAGGTCTTTCTTCAGGCTCGTAAGGTCGAGCTTCTTGAACGCCTCGGCATAGTTGAAACCCTTGTCCATCGGGCTGGACAGGGCGGAATTCTGGTGGAGGATCCTCAGGTTCAACTGGTTCGGCCACCAGTCTCGGTTCGATATTCCACCCTGACTCGTGGGTGCATGCATAATTGGGCACTTGCTAATGTCGTCCATGTTGTCTCCCCAACGGTTACGCGTGTGTCCGAAACAGTCCTGTGCCGAAATTTCTATCCCAATGGCTCCCATCAGGTAAAGTTTAGTTTATTGATCGCGATAATAAGATATTCTGATGATCGAAATGACGCCTAGTCCGGTTCGCTTTTTTTTCAGTGCGCCGGCCGTTCATTGCGATTTCGGACCGACAGTAGCAAGTTCTGCGCTTGCGCAGCCAAATTTGTTGATTCAGATCAAACAAACGGCGGAGATTCCAGAAGCCGTGCTCATCGGACGCACAAGCAGAAAGGGCGGAGCCGCCCCCGGCTCCGCCCCCACCCTCCCCCCGAAAGACCGGCCTACGCGTCAGCTAAAGATAAAATCGTGGAACATCTCAATCTTGCCGTTGAGCGCCATCAATCCGGTTTCGACCGCGAGCTTGGATTGCCGCTCGTTCACTTCCTTGCGAAACAGCGCAAGCGCCTTGCGGTGTGTCATGGTCTCGGCGGACGCACTAGCGACCGCCTCATCGCCGTAGGCGATCTTGGCCGCGCCGCAGTCGCGATGGTCGATTGCGATGACACGCTTGATGTTGTGCAGTTTTATGGTGGCATCGAGATTATCCCAGAACGCCTTATGCCAATCCCGGAACGCCGGAGCTACAGCGCCGATCGCGGCGCCGGCAAAAACGAAATGGCTGTATTTGCCGTTCAACTGGCGGCCGACCAGATATTTGCGCACCGGCTCCTGTAGGCGCGGATCGATGCAACCGACCACCATCGCCTCATAATTGCCGGATGCCGCAAAGGACGAAAGCGGATGCAGTGCAGCGGCCAAGCCCGCGCTACCGGCAATCGCCAGAAAATAGCGGCGGTCAAATTTGCGACGCAACAGATCACCGCAGCATGCGCAGCCGACATGCGTCTCTTGATTTGTTGTCATGCAGAAATCCCGATTTGAGGCCTCGCGCCAAGCCGCATCGGTTGTTCGTCGCGAATCGCCGGCCCCAGCGCACCGCACGACATTCCATCCTCGAAGTTAAAGGAACGTTAACCATCCGTTTCTCTTGGACCATGCAGCAATCCCGCCGGTCACGCACGGCCCATTGCATTGGCCATGAAGGCGGCGAGCCTGCTACGCGCGTCGTCAGAGACTCGCAGGCCAAGCTTAGTCCGGCGCCACAGGACGTCATCGGCGGTCTGCGCCCATTCATGGGTCATCAGGTAGCGAACCTCGGCGGCGGTCAGATCGCTACCAAAGTTCTCGCCGAGATCTTCAAGCTGCCGGGCCGATGCCAGGACATGGCCGATGCGCGTACCATAAGCGCGCGCAAGCCGCCGGGCATGGCCGTCGCTCAGGAATGGCCATGACTCGCGCACCGCGGCGATCATCCGCTCGCTGCGCTCCACATTAAAATCGCCGCCCGGCAACGCCATCTGCCCGGTCCAACCGGGCCGCAGATCGAAGAACGGCGCAAGCTTGGTGCAGGCCTCCTCCGCCAAGCGGCGATAAGTCGTGATCTTGCCACCATATACCGTGAGCAGCGGCGCTTGGTCGGCGGGGCGATCAAGCTCCAACTCATAATCGCGCGGCGTATCCTGCGGCTTGTCGGAGGCTGCGCCATGCAGCGGCCGCACCCCGGCGAACGACCAGACCACATCGGCCGCCGACACGGCGGCGCGGAAATATTCGCTGGCGATAGCGCAGAGATAATTGATCTCGCCGGCGCTGGCTTCGACCTTGCCCGGATCGCCGAGATAGTCGCGGTCGGTGGTTCCGATCATGGTGAAGTCGCCTTGAAACGGCAGCGCAAACACCACGCGCCTATCCCACGCCTGGAACAGATAACCGCGATCATGCACGAACAATCGCGGCACCACGATGTGGCTGCCGGCGACCAGCCGGACATTGCGCGACGGCGGCCGCCCCAGCACCGTTTCGCCGAAGGTCGCAACCCATGGGCCGGTGGCATTGACCAAGACGCGCGCGGTCATGACGTCGCGCCGGCCGCGCACTTCGAGCACGAGTTTCCAATCGGCGCCGCGTTCAACCCGCACGCAGCGGGTGCGGGTGCGGATAACCGCGCCGCGCTCAGCGGCGTCAAGAGCGTTGAGCACGACCAGCCGCGCGTCGTCGACCCAGCAGTCGGAATATTCGAAACCGTAGCGGGCGCGCGGTTTCAGCGGCTCTCCCAACGGATCGCGCGCAAGGTCGATGGTGCGCGTCGCCGGCAGCAATTTGCGCCCACCGAGATGGTCGTAGACGAACAGCCCAAGCCGCATCATCCAGAGCGGCCGCATGCCGGGTGTGACTGGCAGCACGAACCGCATCGGCTGGATCAAATGCGGCGCCATGCGCAACAGGACTTCGCGCTCGATCAACGCCTCGCGCACCAGGCGAAACCATGAATGCTCGAGATAACGCAGCCCGCCATGGATCAATTTGGTGGAGGCCGACGAGGTCCCCGACGCCAGATCGTTCTGCTCGACCAAGAGCACCCGCAGCCCGCGCCCGGCGGCGTCACGGGCGATCCCGGCGCCGTTGATGCCGCCGCCGACAATCGCGAAGTCGAAGTCGCTCATGATTCGCTCCCACGACCACCATGGCGCGGCGCACCACCCGCACTCAAGCCTGGCCAATGAACTCTTGCGCCCGGCCGCCAATCGGCAATGATGGGAGCGGCCTTATCGCAATCGAGCGGTTTTATCGCAATAAGGAGCGATCGTGGATTTCTCCGAGCGTCATGTGGTGGTGACCGGCGGGACCGGCGCCCTCGGCACCGCCGTCATCGGCGCGTTGGTTGCGGCCGGCGCGACCTGTCATGTCTCTTATATGGTGGCGGCGGAGGCCGAGCGTTTTCCCTTGCGCGGCCATGCCCAGGTCAAACTGGTCCCGGTGGCCGACCTGGCCGACGAAGCGTCCGTCACCCGTGTCTATGGCGGCGTGCCGGCGCTGTGGGCCTCGGTCCATCTCGCCGGCGGCTTCGCGATGAAGCCAGTCGCAGCGACGACCCGCGCCGAATTGATGCAGCAGATCGAGATGAATTTCGTCACCGCCTTTCTATGCTGCCGCGCAGCGGTCAACGCGATCCCGCGCAGCACGGGCGGCCGCATTGTCAATGTTGCGGCACGGCCGGCGCTTGAATGGCGGAGCGGCGCCGGCATGGCGGCTTACGCCGCCAGCAAGGCAGCGCTGGCCGCGTTCACCTGCATGCTGGCCGAGGAAGTCGCCAAGGACGATATTCTGGTCAATGCCGTGGCGCCCTCGATCATGGATACGCCCAGCAACCGCGCCGCCATGCCGGCAGCGGATCACGCCTTGTGGCCGAAGGTCGACGAGGTGACGGCGACCATTTTGTTCTTGGCGTCGCCGGCCAATAAGGTCACGCGCGGCGCGATCGTGCCGGTCTACGGACGGTCATAAAGAATTATGCCCGCGCCTGCGGGGACACAAACCGGCGCGCGGGTAGCGTCGACTAAAACAGCGACGCGAGTTTTGCCGCCGGCGTGCGCATGAGACGCGTTACGGCGCTCGATGCCACCACGGTGCGCTGTTGCGCATAGGCTTCATGATTCGCCTCGATATCGTCGAGTTCGTAAAGATAATTCACCATCACGCCATACGATTGCGCGATCCCGCGCTCGGACGTATCGGCGAGCCAATTGATCTGTTCGAGCCGCGCGCCATTACCGAGATGGAATCGCGCCACCGGATCGAGCGGTGCGCCATTGCGCGTCTTGGCATTGAGGAAATACCAGGTTGCGGCCCGCAACAGCGGTTCCTTGAGCGGCAGCGGATCGTTGCGCCACCAGCCCGGGCTGTCGAGCTTCGATAACACCGCGCGCTCCTCCGGCTTAAACGTCGGCGAGTTTTCCACCGCCCGTTCACGGCGCAGCCACGCGGCAAATCCCGGCACCGGCGATAGCGTCACGAAACGCGCAAGCTTGGGATGTTCGCGCGCAATCTCTTCGGCGACCTGTTTGATCAGGAAATTGCCAAACGAAACCCCCGCGAGTCCACGCTGGCAGTTGGAGATCGAATAGAACACCGCGGTGGTCGCTTGTTGCTTCTGAAGCGGTTCGTCTTGCGCCGCGAGGATCGGATCGATCGCGCCGGGAATCTCGCGGGTCAACGCGACCTCGACGAAGATCAGCGGATCGTCGACCAGCGCGGGATGAAAGAAGGCATAGCAGCGCCGGTCCGGCGGATCGATGCGCCGGCGCAGATCGTCCCAGCCGTTGATGCGATGCACCGCCTCATAGCGGATAATCCGCTCCAGCACGCTCGCCGGCGTCGACCAGTCGATCCGGCGCAACACCAGGAAGCCGCGGTTGAACCAGGACGAAAACATGTGAACGAAATCGCGGTCGACGGGTGCGAGATCGGCGCGGCGCTCAAGCGCGTCGATAAGGTGTTCACGCATTCGCACCAGCGCTGCGGTGCCGCCGGGAGCGAGATTGAGCCGCCGCAACAACTCCTGCCGGCGCGGCTCGGCCGCCAGATGAACGGCCGCCGCCGTGACATCGGTTGGGCTTGCGCGCCACGCCTCGATCGCGGCGCCAAGCCGGCCATGATCGGGACCGAATTTTGACGCCAAGCTCTCAAACAGCGCCACCCGTGCGCCCGAGGTCGCTTCCGCGTAATGCGCAAGAATCTCGCTGGCCAGCGCCACGCCCGAGGCCTCACCACGCCCCGACAGAAGCTGATCGCAAAGCTCAACCAGATTGGCCGAGCTCTGCTCGGTCGGCGAGCGCCGGTCGCGCGCGATCAGCGCGCGGCCGCGATCCGCGATGGTTTGCAGCATATCGCTGAAAAAAGAGCTATTCACGGGCGCCGTTCCATTGCCATGCCGGCCCTGAAAAATAGGCACCCCATGACATACACACAATTCACTGCCGGCGGCCTAATACGCATCCCTAGCATGGCTTTAACAAACCGGCCCTAGCCCCTTGGTTTCTGAAGTTCTTATAAGTGGTTGCTGCCATGTATCACGAACTTCGGAAACGGGGCACTGGACAAGTTACCGCCGGCACGTCAGAGAAACACCGATTTGGCGGCGCAAGTCCCGCGCGCGCCGCTTTAGCATTCAGTTAAGGAGAGCTTCCATGCCGGGCCCGCTTGCCGGATTGCGCGTCCTCGAACTTGCCCGCATCCTAGCTGGGCCCTGGGCGGGGCAGCTGCTGGCCGATCTCGGCGCTGACGTGATCAAGGTCGAGCGTAAGGGCGCCGGCGACGACACCCGCGGCTGGGGCCCGCCATTCGTGCCGGCGGCCGACGGCAGCCACCTTGGCGCCGCTTATTTCCACGGCGCCAATCGCGGCAAGCGTTCGATCGAACTCGATTTTGAAACCGCGGAAGGCCAACGCCTGGTCAAGAAGCTCGCCGCGCGTTCCGATGTACTGATCGAGAATTTCAAGGTCGGCGGCCTCAAAAAGTTTGGCCTCGATTACGACAGCATGGCCAAGGAATTTCCGCGGCTGATCTATTGCTCGGTCACCGGCTTCGGACAGACCGGACCTTATGCATCACGCGCCGGCTACGATCTCATGGCGCAAGGCATGGGTGGTTTCATGAGCTTGACTGGCGCGGCGGATGGCGAACCAACCCGCGCTGGCGTCCCGATTGCCGACATCATGACCGGCGTCTATGCGGTGGTCGGCATTCTCGCGGCGGTGATCGAACGCAACAAGACCGGCTGCGGCACGCTGGTTGACGGTGCGCTGGTCGACACCCAGGTCGGCATGCTGGCAAACCAGGCGCTCAACTACCTGGTCACTGGTGACATCCCGGTGCGGATCGGCAATGCCCATCCCAACATCGTGCCCTACCAGGTGTTCCCAGTCGCCGACGGCCACATCATCATCGCCACCGGCAATGACAGCCAATTCGTGAAGCTGTGCGGTGTGCTCGGCGAGCCGTCGCTGGCGGAGCAGCCAGAGTATAAAGACAACACCGCACGGCTGGCGCACCGCGATGCGCTGATCGGCCGGTTGACCGAACTCTGCAAGCGCATGACCGGCGCGGAATTATTGGCCAAACTCGAAGCGGTCGGCGTGCCGGCCGGCCCGATCAACACGCTCGAACAGGTGTTCAAAGATCCGCAGGTGATCCATCGCGGCGTCAAGCTTGCCCTGCCGAGCGCCGCTGCGAAAGGCGGCACCATCCCCGGTGTGCGTTCGCCACTGGTGATCGGCGGGCAGCCGATGGCCAGTCCGCGCCCCTCGCCACGGCTCGGCGAGCATACCGAGGAGATTCTGAAGGAGATCGGGGAGTAGCCGCATTTGCAGCCAGCAGCGCGGTGACCGGCTCCCCATAGGACCAAAATCTTGCCGTTTCGGTCGGACAATCGCGGGGAAAACTGCCAATCCGACAAAGGTAGCAGTGGCAAATCGGCGCCCGGGGTGGTCCAGCCAATGCCAATGCGATATAGGCTGGCTCTATACAACCACACTATACAACCATTACTCCACAATTCGCGGGCGGAACGCCACGTTGCTCGATCAAGCCCTGACAGCGAAGACCGCGATGAGGCGCGACTCCGTGGGAGGCGGCGCGCCATTGCTCGCCGTCGAAGATTTGCACGTCCAGTTCGACACTTCGCGCGGTGTCGTGCATGCGGTTGACGGCATTTCCTACACCGTCAACCGCGGCGAAACGGTCGCGATCGTGGGCGAGTCGGGCTGCGGCAAGTCGGTATCGTCGCTCGCGATCATGGGCCTGTTGGCCAAGCCCGCCGGCCGGGTAACCCGGGGCCGCGTGCTGTTCGAAGGCCGCGACCTCTTAACCTTGTCGGCCGAGGAAATGCGCGCAATTCGCGGCCGCGACATCGCGATGATCTTCCAGGAGCCGATGACCTCGCTCAATCCGGTGCTCTCGATCGGCGAGCAGATCATGGAGCCCCTGTTCATCCATCTGAAGATGACCAAGGATGCGGCACAGGCGCGCGCACTCGAACTGCTGCAACTCGTTGGCATCACCGACGGCGCGCGGCGGCTGCAACAATATCCGCACCAGCTCTCCGGCGGCATGCGTCAGCGCGTGATGATCGCAATCGGGCTTGCCTGCAATCCAAAACTCATTATCGCCGACGAACCCACCACCGCGCTTGACGTCACCATCCAGGCACAGATCCTCGAACTGATGAAGGATCTATCGCGGCGGCTCAACATCGCGATGATCATCATCACCCATAATCTCGGCGTGGTCGCCCGCTACGCCGACCGCGTCAATGTGATGTATGCGGCACACATCATCGAGCGCGGCACCGCCGACGACGTTTTCCTGCGGCCGCTGCATCCCTATACAATCGGGCTGATGCGTTCGGTGCCGCGGCTCGACCTGCCGCGCGACGTCAAACTCGAAACCATTGAGGGCCTGCCGCCCGATCTGCGCGCGCCGCCGCCGGGCTGCCGCTTTGCGCCGCGCTGCCCTTTTCGCCGCGACGCCTGCGTTGCGACCGAAATGACATTGCGCGATCTCGCGCCCAACCATGCCACCGCCTGCATCCGCGCCGACGAAATTGTCGCCGGAACGCTGGTGCCGGCAAGCCTGCCGGCCAAGTCCGCAGCGACCGCGTCAACCACCGAGACCGCCGAACCGATCCTGAAGGTCGACGCGCTGCGCAAATATTTTTTGGTGCCGCTCAGTGGCTCCGGCATGCTGTCGTCAAAAATGGCGACGGTGAAAGCGGTCGACAACGTGTCATTCACTATCGCGCCGGGCGAAACGCTGGGACTGGTTGGCGAATCCGGCTGCGGCAAAACCACAGTCGGACGCACAGTTCTCAAGCTCGAAGAAGCCACCGGTGGCACGATCAGCTTTTCCGGCGTCGACATCACGCACCGCTCGCCCCGCGAGATGCGCGAAACCCGCCGTGGCATTCAGGTGATCTTTCAGGATCCTTACTCCTCGCTTAATCCGCGCATGACGGTTGGCCAGATCATCGCCGAACCGTTGCACGTCTACCAACTGGCCAAGACCAAGAAGGAGCAGGAGGAGCGCGTCGCCGAACTGCTGCGACAAGTCGGCCTGTTCGACTATATGGCGGAACGCTATCCGCACCAGCTGTCGGGCGGCCAGCGCCAACGCGTCGGCATTGCACGCGCGCTGGCGCTCGAGCCGCGCTTCATTGTGTGCGATGAGCCAGTATCCGCGCTCGACGTTTCGATCCAGGGCCAGATCATCAATCTGCTCGAAGATCTGCAATCCCGGCTCAACCTTAGCTACCTATTCATTGCCCACGACCTCGCAGTGGTGCGGCATATTTCCGATCGGGTGGCGGTGATGTATCTGGGCCGCATCGTGGAGGTCGCCGACCGCGACGAGCTCTATGCCAACCCCAAGCACCCCTACACCCAGGCGCTGCTCGACGCCGCGCCAATCCCCGATCCGCGGGTCGAACGCGCGCGCGCGCCACGGACGCTCAAGGGCGAGATACCATCGCCCTTGAACCCGCCATCGGGCTGCGTGTTTCACACCCGCTGCCCACTTGCGGACGACGCCTGTCGGCGCGAGATTCCCCAAACACGACAAATCGGGCCACGACATATCGTGGCCTGCCACAAAGCATGACGATCGGAACGCCACTTTCGGCTAACCGGCGCGGGACACCAACGGAGGAATTGCCATGAAGGCCTTGTTTGGAATTGCCGGGATGCTCGCATTTGCGCTGGCCGGCGCAACCGTTCCGGCGGACGCGCAGCAACCCAAGCGCGGCGGCACCTTGAATTTTGCGATCAGCGCCGAGACCCCGAACTACGACTGCCACGGCAGTGAAACCTATGCGACGCTGCACTTCTCGGCGCCGTTCTATTCGACCCTGGTGCGCTTCAATCTCAAGAAATTCCCCGACGTCGAAGGCGACCTCGCCTCATCCTGGACGATCGCGCCCGATCTGATGACCTATACGTTCAAGCTGCATCAAAACGTGCGGTTCCACGACGGCACGACGCTAACATCCACCGACGTTAAGGCGACCTATGATCGCATGCGCAATCCGCCGAAAGGCGTGGTGTCGCCGCGCCAAGCCACCTTCGCGGACATCGGAACCATCGAGACGCCAGACGCCCAGACCGTCGTCTTCCGGATGAAAGCGGTCAACGCGTCGATGATTGAGCATTTCGCCTCACCGTGGAACTGCATCTATTCCGCTAAGGATATCGCCGCCGACCCCAATGCGCCGCGCAATAAGATCAACGGCACGGGCCCGTTCGTGTTTGGCGAGCACGTCAAAGGCAGCCACGTCACCGGCCAGCGCAACGACAATTATTTCAAGAAAGGCCTGCCCTATCTCGACGGCTTCCGCGGCGTGTTCACGCTGCAGGCCGCGGCGATGCTAAATGCGGTGCAGGGCGGACAATTGCTCGGCGAATTCCGCGGTATCTCGCCGGCCGAGCGCGATCGCCTGGTCGGCGCGATGGGTGACAAAATCCGCATCGAGGAATCGAGCTGGACGCTCAATCTACTGGTTGCCTTCAACGTCGAGAAGAAGCCGTTCGACGACCCGCGCGTGCGCCGCGCCCTGCTGATGGCGATCGACCGCTGGGGCGGCAGCGCCGGCCTGTCGAAGATCTCGACCATGCGGTCGGTCGGCGGCCTGATCCGGCCGGGCTCGCCGATGGCGACGCCACCTGAGGAACTGGTCAAGCTACCAGGCTATGCCAAGGACATGACAGCTGCGCGCGCGCAAGCTCGCAAGCTGCTGCAAGACGCCGGCGTACCGAACCTCAAATTCGTTCTGCACAACCGCAATCTGGCGCAGCCTTATACACCAGCCGGTATTTTCCTGGTCGACCAATGGCGCCAGATCGGCGTGACGGCCGACCACAAGCAGTTCGACACCGCGCCCTATATCGCAGCCATGAACGCCGGCAACCACGAAGTCGCGATCGACTTCTCCAACCTGTTCATGGACGACTCCACCCTCGCGCTGGCCAAATACCTGTCTCATGACCGCTCGCCGCAAAACCTCTCGCGCGCGATCGATCGCGAACTCGACAAGCTTTACGACGACCATGTGCGCGAACGCGACATCGAGAAGCGCAAGGCGATGATCCGCGCGTTCGAACGTCGCGTGTTCGAGCAAGCCTATCAGCAGCCGATCCTGTGGTGGCACCGCATCGTGCCGACCCACCGGATTGTCATGGGCTGGGACATGTCACCCAGCCACAATCTCGGTGCCCAACTTGAGGGCGTGTGGTTAAATCAGTAGCGCCGGCGTGTCCCGGACGCAGCGCAGCGCGAAGCTCTTGCGAAGCGGCGCGCTGCTGATCCGGGACCCCGGTTTATTGTATCGCTTGCGTAACCGGGATCCCGGGTCTGCAGCGCATCATTTCGCTTCGCTCATGCTGCACTGCGCCCGGGACACGAGACAAATCAAATGCTTCGCTACACGCTCCAACGACTGCTGATGGTGATCCCCACCCTGCTCGGGGTAGCGGTGCTGGTATTTTTCATGCTGCGGGTGGTGCCGGGCGACGTGATCGAGGTCAAACTACGCGGCGACGGCGGCACGGTATCGCAGGAGGTGATCGATGCCGAACGCAAGCGGTTCGGTCTCGACAAGCCGCTGATCTACCAATTCGGCGACTATATGTACGGATTGGCAAAGCTCGATCTCGGCATCTCGCTGTGGACCGAACGGCCCGTGACCGAGGAGATTTCGTTACGGCTTGCGCTGTCGCTCCAGGTCGCGATCATGGCCACGATCTTTGCGGTGCTGCTCGCGATTCCCTTGGGAACCATGGCAGCGCTGATGCGCGGCACCTGGGTGGACTATGTCGTGCGTATCGTGACAATCGGCGGACTTTCGATTCCGTCGTTCTGGTTCGGCATGCTGATCATGATGGCGCTGCTGTATTACTATAATTGGTTGCCACCGATCACCTTCACGCCGATTCACGTCGATCCCGTCGCCAATCTGACCCAGCTCATCTGGCCGGCGATGGCGGTCGGCTACCGTTATTGCGCGGTGGTTGCGCGCATGATCCGTTCTTCGCTGCTCGAAGTTCTCAACGAAGACTACATCCGCACCGCGCGCGCCAAAGGCGTCTTCGAGAACAAGGTGATCTCGCGGCACGCCTTGCGCAACGCGCTACTGCCCGCGATCACCGTGATCGGCATCGAATTCGCTTTTTTGATCGGCGGGCTGGTGGTCACCGAGCAGGTGTTCAACCTCAACGGCATCGGCAAACTGTTCGTGCAGAGCGTATCGCGCAGCGATTTCACCTTAATTCAAGGCATGGTGATGATGCTGGCGGTCGCCTACATCTTCGTCAATCTGATTGTCGACCTGCTCTATGCTGTGTTTGACCCGCGCATCAGGTACGGGACATGACCGCGATCGCCTCCCCACCCGCTTCGACCGCAAGCCGCCCACGCGGCGCGATTCGCGACTTTGCCGCGCAGCAGCCACTCGGAGCGCTGAGTTTCGTCATCATCTTGCTGATGACGGTTGCCGGCATTTTCTCGGAGTGGGTGTCGCCCCATGACCCGCTGCGCATTGATTTCGCCGCCATTCTGCAACCGCCGTCATGGGAACATTGGGCCGGAACCGATGCTTACGGCCGCGATATCTTCTCCCGCATCATTCACGGCGCGCGTACCGCGCTGGTGATCAGCCTCACCTCGTCGTTTTTCGGCGCAACGCTCGGCGCCATTCTCGGCATTGCATCGGCCTATTTCGGCGGCCGGATCGACGATTGGATCCAGCGCTTCATGGATATCCTGCTGGCATTTCCGATCATCGTCCTGGCGCTGGTCGTGGTCGCGGCGCTGAAAACCGCTGTGATCTTCGGGATCGACATCAATCTGATTGTCGCCATCGCCATCCCGATCGTACCGCGGGTGTGCCGAGTCGTGCGCGCGGCTGCGCTCAGCATCCGGGTCATGCCTTATATCGACGCCGCCCGCGCCGCCGGTTATTCCGACAGCCGCATTATCTTCCGCCATATGGCGCCCAACGTCGCGGCGCCCTACCTGATCATGTTCACCGCCTTCATGGCGCAGGCGATCCTGCTGGAAGCCTCGTTGTCGTTCCTCGGCCTTGGAGTCACCGAGCCGACGCCGGCCTGGGGGCTCATGCTGTCCGGCAATGCCGCCGACTTCTATCGCGAGGCGCCGTGGCTGATCCTGTTCCCGGGCTTGGCGATCAGCCTGGCGGTATTCGCCTTCAATCTGTTCGGCGATAGCCTACGCGACTATCTCGACCCGCGGTTCAAGGTGTAAGCTCCCGCTCCGATGCCGGAGCGGTCACCAGCAAAAACAACGAACAGCGCAGCGCATTCGCCGCTGCCGATCCGCCGTGTCGACGCCATTCCGGTGGCGCTACCGCTCAAGAGTCCGATGAAGATGTCGGGCATTACCATCGCTAAGGCCGAGAACCTGCTGGTGCGGATCGAGGCCGCCAATGGCAGCGTGGGCTGGGGCGAGGCCGCCTCCGCCCCAACCATGACCGGCGACACATTGGGCGGGCTGGTTGCGGCGGTGCGCGACCATCTCGCGCCGGCGCTGATCGGTCAGGATGCGCATAACCACCCGACCCTCATCCCGGCGCTGCACCGCGCCCTGGTGGGCAATCCCGGTGCGCATTCCGCCATCGAAATGGCGCTGCTCGACCTGACCTGCCGCGCCGACGGCCGGCGGCTGATCGATGTCGTCGCGGCGAAGCCAAAACGTCTGACGGTCCGCCCGATGTGGCTGCTCGGCAATGCCACACCGGACCAGGACATTGCCGAAGCGCACGCCAAGCAACGCGAGGGCTTCCATTTCTTCAAGCTCAAGATCGGCGTCAAGCCATTGGCCGATGAGATCGCCAGCACGCTCGCCGTTCGGGACGCGCTCGGCCCGCGCGTGCCGCTGTGCGCCGACGCCAATGGCGGCCTGACGCTCGCCAATGCCAAGCGCTATATCAAGCGCACCCGCAAGGCCGGGCTCGCCTTTGTCGAACAGCCATTGCCACATGATGACCTCGCGGGCCTCAAGATCCTGGCGCGGCTGCGCGTGCCGCTTGGCATCGACGAGGGCATTCATGCACTCGCCGACGTCACCAGCAATGCCCGCGCCGGCGCGGCCGGTGTTTCGCTCAAGCTGATCAAGCTGGGTGGCTTCAGCACCGCTTGCGCGGCGGCCAGACTCTGCCAGCGGCTGCGCCTCAAGGTCAATGTCGCCGCCAAGATCGCGGAATCGAGCGTCGCAACGGCGGCCGCCGTGCACCTGGCCTGCGCGGTTCCGAATATCGACTGGGGCGTGAGCCTCACGCATTTCTATCTGGCGGAGGATATCGTGCGGCGCCCACTGACCATTCACGACCACGCGGTCGGGCTGCCGACAGGTACCGGCCTTGGCGTCGAAGTCGACGAAGCGGCGGTCGCGCGGTTCCGGGTGAAGTAGCAATTCAAAAGTGAGAACCATGGCACGGGTGAAATTGATCCAGCCGGAGGACTGTCCGGACCAGGCGGCGCTGATCGAGCGCATTCGCAAGGGCCGGCGCGGCACTGTCATCAATGTCTATAAAACGCTGATGCACACACCGGAGGTGGCCAGCGTTTGGCTCGATCTTGTCAATGTGGTGCGCTGGAAGGTCGATCTTGATGGCCGATTGCGGGAAATCGTGATCGTCCGCATCGGCTATCTCAACCGCTGCGCCTATGTGGTGAAGCAGCACGTGCCTGAATTGACCGCGCCGGAAGGGCTCACCAAGGAGGAATGCGATTCCTTGGCCGACTGGCGCGCCACATCGCATTTCAGCGCCCGCGAACGTGCCGCGCTGGCCTATGCCGACGCCATGACCCGCGACATCGACGTTCCTGATGCGGTATTTGCCGAACTGCGCGAGCATTTCAACGAACGCCAGATCGTCGAGCTGACGGTCCTGATCGGCACCTATAATATGCACACGCGGGTCGGCCAGGCGCTGCAAATCGACCCCGAACCGCATCATACCTGAGTAACATCGTGCGTCCCCTGCTGGTGGTCGAAAACGATCCGTTCCTGCGCGTATTGCAGGTCATGCTCGATCCTGCGGTCGCGCCGGAGCGTTACGCAGCATTTGCCGATTTTTTTGCCCATGAAGAGCCGGATTTCGCCGGCTATTGCGCGCGTGTGCAGTCGCGCGCGCGGGGACTGTTTCCGGCCAAGGTGCGAATGGTCGAAATGCAAGCTGAACTGCATGACGCGCTCTCGGAAGCGGACGCGGTCGCGATCGAAGCGCTCACGATCGGACGCGATGAGCTCGCCTTGGCGCCGAAGCTGAGGCTCGTTCAAAAATACGGCGCTGGCGTCGTTGGCATCGATACCGCCGCCTGCGCGGAGCGCGGCGTGACCGTGCTGACCATCCGCCGCCGCGCCAATATCGCCTGCGCCGAACATGCCATCGCCCTGATGCTGACCCAGGCGCGCAAGCTCGATCGCCTGATCGGCCGTGTCAGCGCGGAGCAACTGGACGACGCGGGCTACCCCTATCGGCCGTTCGACCGCCAACACACACCCAATTCGAATTGGGGGCGCATTGGCGGCGTCCGTATGCTGCACGGCGCGACGCTGGGACTGATCGGTCTCGGCGAGATCGGCCGCGAGATCGCCATCCGTGCCAGCGCCTTCGGCATGCGCGTACTCTATTTCCAGCGCCGCCGACTGCCGGAGACGGACGAGCGCGCTTTCGGCGCAACCTTTACGCCGCTCGATACGCTCCTGGCCGAGGCCGACTGGTTGATTCCCCAGCTGCCGGAAAGCCCATCGACTCGCAACCTGATCGACGCCGCCCGACTCGCCCACATGAAACCGGGCGCGTTCATCGTCAATGTGTCGCGCCCGGACGTGATCGAGCGTGCCGCGCTGATCGCGGCGCTGAAATCAGGTCACCTTGGCGGATTTGCGCTTGATCCACTCTACCAAGCGCCGATGCGCGACGACGACGAGCTTCTGCAATTGAAAAACGTCATTCTGACGCCGCATATCGCCGCGCAGCCGCGGCTCAACGCGCTCGCCGATTTCGCCGACATAATCGAAGGCATGGCGCGGGCGCTGGGTTAGGCCGCCTGAGCCAAGCCGCGGCACTTTGATCTTGGATTTGATTTCGCTTCTGGACAAGCGATCGCTTCTGTCGCTAGGCTAACCGATAGGGGTTTCAGGTGGGATGTGATGAGCTTCGAGAGTGACGCCTACGGCAAGCGCACCCTGGATTTTGTCCAGGCGATTCAGCAGCTTACAAACTACGATGCGATCAGCCGCCGCATTGTCGAGGAATTGGAGTGGTTCGGCTTTTCCTGCGTTACAAGCTTGTCGCTGCCAGGCCCCGGCAAAGAATTGAAGGACTGCATTCAGCTCAACACTCGTCCGCAGCAATTCGTCGATCGGTATGCCGAGAAGAACTATGTCTTCGAGGATCCGGCGGTCACCGAATTGCGATATACGACAGCCCCCTACTCCTGGAGCGATATCCGCAAACGCCGCGTGCTTAAGAAATCGGAAAAAGCCATCATGGACGAAGGCCGTGAATTCGGCGCGCGCGACGGCTTGCTTATCCCGATCGTGACCGTCTCGGGCGAGGTTTCGATCTTTTGTCCGTGCGGACTAGATCCAAATCTATCGCCACGCGCTCGCGCTGCCCTTGAGATCGTTGGCATCTATAGCCATCACGCATTGCGGCGGGCCTTGCGCGACAAGGTGCGGGAGGATGCCCCGCAGCATCAGCCCTTGACCCGCCGCGAGCGCGAAATCATGCACTGGGTCGCGAGCGGAAAGACCGACGACGAAATCGGCGAAATCCTGAATATCGGCGCAACGACCGTGGCAACCCATATCGAAAACGCCAAGCATAAGCTCGATGCCATCCGCCGCACCTATGCCGTGGTGCAGGCCCTCCGTCTTGGCGAGATCGCGCTATAGCACCATTGTCGGCTTCGTTCAAAGCGTCACAACGCGTGCGTCCATGTCGCCAATCGTGAATTCAAATCAAGGATGTGCCCGGTCGAGGCACTGCGCGTCGACACCCGTCGTTGACGGGTTGAGCCCGACCATGACTGACGAGGCGCCGATCATTGCAAGGGTCCACAAAAAAATAATTATGCGGCATTTCTCCTAGAAATCCAGGATACCCGGCCCGGCGTTTCTCAAACACAGTCCCGTTCCATCGACGGGAGAACGCCATGGTCCTCATTCTCAAGGGAAGTCAACGGCGCGAGCATGCCGCGCTGTTCGATAAGCTGTTTCGCCTGCGCCATCAAATTTTTGTGCGCGGCCGCGGCTGGTCGCTACCGTCCATGCAAGGGATGGAGATCGATCAATACGACACCGACAATGCTTACTACTTTCTCGATCTCAACGACGACGGCACCATCGAAGGCTCGGTGCGGATGACACCGACCATGCAGTCGTCACTGCTGGCCGATTACTTTCCACATCTTGTCGAGAACGGACTTTCTCCCCGCGATCCCAGTATCTACGAAGCCACGCGCTATATCGTCTTGCCGTCGCGCAAGACCCGCGAGGGAAACCGCCAGGCCAAATTGCGGCTCCTGACCACACTGGTTGAATGGTGCATGAACAAGAATTTGTCGCATCTGCAAGCTGTTGTCGATTCTGGAACCCTTTCAAGCTTTGTCGAGATTA
Source organism: Xanthobacteraceae bacterium (assembly GCA_022841625.1). Taxonomy (GTDB): domain Bacteria; phylum Pseudomonadota; class Alphaproteobacteria; order Rhizobiales; family Xanthobacteraceae; genus VAZQ01. The sequence continues at coordinate 164,886 of JALHRD010000002.1, read as the reverse complement.
CGCCACAAACCATCCCGCTGGGGCTGTCGCATCCATTCGGCGGCGGCCGCGGCGTTCCGGGCGGCGGCGACTGCGTGGCGTTCCGCTGGCCGATCACGGACCAGGTCCTAGACGACATCCGCGCCTATGGCGGCGACGGTCTCGCCGTCCCGACGCTGCACGAACCACGGCAAGAACCGGCCATCGCATCCCTGCACTAAGCGTTCACATTCGTTCATCCGGGAGGTACCCATGACCAAGTTAGCACGCCCCATCACACGCGATGAAATCAATGCCTACCACACCGCTGGCGTTGTCTTGCTGCGCGGCATCCTTTCGCTGGCAGCCGTCAACGAACTCCGCCGTTGTATCGACGACGCGGTGGCGACGCTCCATGACAGCCCGGCCGGCTATGACCTGACCAAAATCACCCGCGCCGCCGAAGTCAACGACAAGGAAAAGCTCAGCGCCGACAGCGGCGGCCAGCACAATGTCGCCGCCATCATGGACCACATAAAATCGAGCGGAAAGCCATTCCTGTTTGACGATATGGCGCAGGCCAAAGGCAGCTATCTGCTCGACACCGGCATTGTCGCGCGTCACAAAGCGTTTCGACGGTTCTCGATGAGCGGCCCGGGACCCGAAATTGCCGGCGCATTGCTTGGCTCGGAACAGGTCAATTTCTTCGGCGACCAGATCTTTGTGAAGGAGCCGCGCACCCGCGAGCGCACCGCCTTCCACCAGGACGCAACTTACTTCGAAATCGAAGGCAATGATTGCTGCGTGCTGTGGATGCCAGTCGATCCCGCCACGCTGGAAAGCGGCACCATCCAATATTGGCGCGGCTCGCATCGCAGCGGCCGGCTCTACAAGCCGAATGTCTTTATCTCGCAAACGCCGCTGCCCGGCGCGGAGGGCGAATCCCTGCCCGACATCGAAGGCCATCTCTCCGACTACGATATCGTGCACTTCGACGTTGAACCCGGCGACATCATCGTCCATCACTACCGCACCGTTCATGGCGCCGGCGGCAACAATAGCCGCTACCAAGTTCGACGCGCAGCCTCGCTGCGCTATTGCGGCGACGACATACGCTTCCTCACCCGACCGTGGGCGCCGAAGCAACTGCACCATACCCAACGACTCAACGACGGCGACGTACTGACCGGCCCGGATTTTCCGATCGTCTGGCGGCGGCGGCACGAGCAGGAAGCGGCCTAACGCAACAATGGGCAGGCGCCGAATTTCGAAACAAAGGGTCCGGTGGCGATGACACAGGCCAATGAAACCGCGGCTCCGATCCCCTCCGCGCGCACGCTCGAGTCGCTCGAGATGTTGCTCGATTATGCGCTGCTGGAGGGAGCCGAAATGCGCCTGCCCTTGTTCGTTCTGCTGCTGCACATGGCGCGGCTCGAACTGACGCACAGCGTCGGCCGCGACGCCATCATTGAATCTGAACCGCTCACGCGGCAGCCATTATCAGGTTGATCTAAGGCGGACAGCCAGATGCCCCACGACCCCAAGGACATCCTGCGGCAACTTGTCGAGGAGTGCGAGAACCCCGCGCGCATGATTGAGCTCTATTACTGGAGCGGCGAGGCCGATCTCGTCGAGGTCATGCGCCAGTACGTCGCGCTTCCAGCCGCGGTCCGCGCCGCGCTCTATGCCTTCCTCATGCTGGCAAAGGACGATCCGGCCTCAGTCAATGTCCGAATTGAGGCAAACGGCGACATGACCCTATCCTCTCCGGCCGCCGACGCCCTGGCCCGGCGCCTTGCAAAAGGTCGCGCCGATCCGTCGTTCGTGCATTGACCGGCTAGCCAGAGTGTCCAATAATTCAGCCCGATTGATATCGGTGAAATTGGGGCGGGACACTTTAAGATGGCTAAGCGGATTGAACCAGTCGACCGACTGGTGGGCAGCAATATTCGTATTTTTCGCACGGCCAAAGGCTTGTCGCAGACCGCCTTGGGCGATTCGCTGGGGGTCACGTTCCAGCAAGTCCAAAAGTACGAAAAGGGCGTAAACCGGGTCGGTTCCAGCCGGTTACAAAAGATTGCCGAGGTGCTCGGTGTTCCGGTGAACCGCCTATTTGACAATGCGATCAACGATATTGAGAAGCCGGTCTCGAATGAAGTCGTCACCGACCTGCTGGCCTTGCCTTATTCCGTCCAATTGCTCAAGGCCTTCGCGAAGCTGCCAAACGACCGCTTGCGCCGAACGCTCGCCCATCTCACGGAATCCATCGCCGAGAACTCCAAGCGCTGACGCGCTACGCGCGTCCTTTGCGCGGCGCTCTTGCACCCGTACCACCGCAATCAAACGCCCCGGACTCTCGCCCCGGGGCGCACGCCATTCACAGAACGCCACGGCTTAGTAACGGAACCCGCCGGGGCCGCCGAAGCGGTAGCTCAGCCCGACGCGCAACGAGCTGCTGTCGCCCCCGCTATTGCTTCCCGATCGTTCGAAATTCGTGTGACGGTATTCGACGCGGCCGGTCCAACTGGGCGCGAAAGCATATTCCACACCCGCGCCCATGGTCCAGCCGGTCAAGGTATCATTCGGAACATCAAGCAGTGCGAGGCCCGCGGTGCCATACAATAATGTGGCGCCTACAGCATAACCGACACGACCACGAAACGAAGCACCCCAGTTGGAACCCTGGCTGTGCGCGCCAATGCGTTCAACGTCGCCCTCAACACCCAAAACCCATTGCGGACTGATCTGATAATTGCAGCCGATATGGCCCCCGAAAACGCCGCTGTCTGATCCGCCGTCGCCCCAGACCGCGCCGCCGTGACCGCCGACGTAACATGCTCCCCACCCCAAGGCCGGCACCGCCATGGCAGGAGCCCGCTTGACGGCCGGCGGCCGCTGATCGGCCGCCAGTGCCGGACTGATAACGACGGCCGCCGCTGCCATAAGAATTAGGTGCTTCATAACGATGCCCTCCCGATTTACCCACACATTGATCCAGTTCGACAATCCAACGCCTGCGCCAAGCGGCTGCCGACCGACTACCCGTCGCAGAGCCTGACGACACAAGCCGTTGGTATTTTCAAACCGTTCACCGAACATCGCTGCGGATACACCACGAAGAACTTTGCGCCGCACCAATGCTGCGATTCACTTTGGCGCAAGACTGCGGTGAGATTGGCTGCAAACTGCGGTGATTCCCGTCACAGAGTGAGGTGATTCAAAGACGCGGCGTGGCATACCGCTTTTTTCGCCGGCCGCGACTGGATGTGACTGAATTGTTTGAAAAATAACGACGTCACCCAGACGCGTGAATGCGCGCCATGATTACCGCAACACCACGCACGGGTATCATCATGTAGCGGTGTGCGGCGGTTCTATGACGGCATGCGATCCGCGCGACCTCGCGCTGGCGGAATCGCACGCCCATCACACCAACTCGTCGATACGGTCTACCCGTTTTGCCGAAGGATTTTCGGATACAAGATTCATCTTCCGCACCGCAAGGACCGCCCCGACCCGGTTGCGGACGCCCAGCTTTCGGAAGATTCGCGTGATATGAATCTTGACGGTCCTGACGTGCAGGCCGAGGATTCTCGCAATTTCCTGGTTGGTCTGCCCCTTGGTCAAAAGGCCCAGGATGCTCAATTCGCGGCGCAGAAAGATGCTACCGGGGTCGCCAGATCGAACGGCCGATGCGGGCCGGATCGCGCTGGCGGTCGCAAACAAGTTTGTATTGGAAGAGATGTAAGCTTCGCCGCGATGTGCGGCTTGTAACATATCCACCAGTTCAGCCCCTGGCACACTCTTCCGGAAGAAGCCGGACACCCCGACCTGGAGATCGTCGATGGTGTTCTGGGAATTCTCGGACGACGCCAGGACGATAACCTTCATCTCCGCGCACAGGCGCAGCGCGCTCGCGAAAGCCTCGGTCCGCTTGCCAGACGTCGCACTATCAATAATCAGAATGTGTGGACGTTCGGCGGTTTCAAAGCTGTGCGCGACCGCATGGAAGTCCTGCCCTTCCGCGACCACGGCAACGCCCGCCCCGGCAAGCGCCAGCACCATCCCCTGCCGCAGCAAGGGTTGCGGCTCTACGACAGCCACACGGATCGCGCCGTTCACTTGGTCCCACCCTTCATTCGGCGCCAGCCGACATGCAATGCAGCAACGCGTCGACCGGAAGCGATCGATCCGAACGGACCTGACAGCAATGCAGGCTCCGCCATCGATCAGCTCCCGGCGCCCACGCGCGACCTGGTCTGCCGCACCAACACGGCCTCCACCCGATTGCGCACGTTGAGCTTCTGCATGATGTTGGTCATGTAGTATTTGACGGTTTTGTCGCTGAGACCGAGATGCCTTGCGATTTCCTTGTTGGTGAGCCCCTGCGCGACGTGACCGATGATTTGATCTTCACGTTCGGTCAAGGCGAGCGAACCCGACTTGACCTTGGAAGCCGGCCCCCGATCGCTCGCCGGCATCAACAGTTGCGTGGCGAGGCCCGGCGCAATATGTGGCTCGCCATGCCAAACCGCGCATATCGCGGCGACCAGTTCGGCACCGCTCGTCCACTTCAGGATACAGCCATGCGCGCCGGCTCTCATGGCTTCGGACACGGTCGCCTCGCTGTCGGAAACCGTCAGCATGATGATCTTGATATCCCGGCGGGCCTGGGCGATCGCCCGGGCCGCCGCTATGCCGCCGCCGGGCAAATTCACGTCAAGCAACACGACGTCGGCGGGCGTGGTCTTGGTCAGGCGAACCGCGTCATCCGCGCAGGCTCCGTCGGCCACGAGTTCGAACAGATCGCTGCCGCCCAATGTGTGGGCAACGCCCTCGCGAAACAGCGGGTGCTCGTCGACCACAGCCACTCGGATACGCCGGCTCATTGTCGCCTGCTCCCGACACGCTGACGCAGCCGCCGTTCGGTCGCAATACGCTCGACAGAGTCCACCATCACGCTCGCAACTGTCACGGTTCCCGTAAGATCGTCCCGCAATCGCCGGGCAGCCCCGCGGCGCTCGGCCATGGGCGACTGACGACGTCGCCTAGATAATCCGTAAAGGCCGGTCCACTGCAAGAACAAACTGCGCGATCAGCAGTATTAATGGCGTTTTGCTCAATCTCTGGCGCTTGTTAACCTTTATGGCGGCGGGCGATTACAGCGCGACGTCCAAAACGAAACAGTATTATGACAGCACTGTTGGCCGCTGACGTGGTCCCCTGCTTGTTCCCGTTCAGAAGGAGTATCCTTGGGGTTGTGCGCTGAACCCATCTTTGAACCGCCGAAGGCTAGATTTTTCCGGCTCAATCGATCAATGCGTCGGCGCGTTCTCAAGCGGCGCATATGAAAAGTCGATCAGGTTTGAAAGTCTGGAACCGAGCCGCCGCCCACTTCTTGCGGGTACGACGGGTCAGCGCAAATCGGACTATCCCCGCAATCGTACCCACACGAGCCCACGCAAGGACTCACAAAGCGCCATATATTCGGAGGAAGAAAAGGGATCGAACCTCGGATAAATGGTGCAGGGGCGGGAGCATACCGTCCGGCTAAGATTTTGAACCGGCTCCGGAAGCGATTCGGAAAATTTTTCTACTACCCGCAATTCTACCCGCACGAAATTTTTGCGCGGTGGTTCGATCCCGCTTCGCACCTAAAAAGACGACGCCGAAACATACAACAGCGCGCCGCCGATGCCAACAACAATGCGACGCCCATGTTCATCTATGTTCGCGTTGAAGCGTTCGGAATTTGATTCTATGTTTCTCATCGCCTGCTAGTTGGCTCAACCGGCAGCGTTGCAACGCTCCATTCATTGGAGCGATGCAATGTCAAACGTGAGAAAGCTAGTATCGAAAAAGGAGCTCAAATCTGTCTACGGCATCCCCTACTCGTTCGCGCATGACGCGCGGCTTGAGAAGGCCGGGCAATTCCCGAAACGGAAGCAACTCGGTGCTTGTCGTGTCGCCTGGTATGCAGACGAAGTGGAAACGTGGATAGAGGAGCGGCCACGCGCCTGACAGCTCCTTTTGAGGGGCAACGGGGCGGCCGGAGTGCACATCCGGCCGCCCTTCTTTTCCCAAACACTGGCTAAAATTTGTGTGATCTCTTATCAGTCCCTCCATCGTTGTAAGCGCGCTCGTGACCAAATCCATAACTTTTCCCATAGGCTCTTGGCACGTGCTGGAGCCGCCGGCCGACCTGGTTTCGTCGAAGAATAGTGATGCACCGTCCGCTGACGCTAGGTGTGAGTAATCACCCCGCGCCGCATACGCGCGTATATCTGCCCGAAATGGTCGACCTTGAACGGCCGCCCCTTGAGATCAGTGATCGACGCAGCGCCTGGCGCACGGAACACGTTGTGCTGTCCGAAGCGATCGCCGTCAGGTCCAGCACGTAGGAGCCGGTGCCGCCAAGGCCAGCGATCACAATGCGGCGGAGCTCAAGCTTGCGCTTGATGTTGGTAATACCGGCGCGGCTCGAAGCCGTATCGGAATAGAGAAAGACCGACTCGGGATCGTGACTTTCGATGACCTGCCACGTGCGGGCCGTGACATTCGGATCAATGATCGTGGCCGGCCCGGAAATGTTCGCGACGTCGATGGTAACAAGGTGGTGGTAATCCCGGTAGCCGTCCGGCGGTTTGTAAGGAATTCGGGGTGGCGCATCTCACGCCGGATTGCATTTTCAAGCAGATTTCGCCGTTCCGAGGGGGTGCTGCCTGTTCAAACCCTGCATGGAATAGTCTAAGATTGCATAGTGGATCGTAGTTCGGGAGGCGACCATGCGCACAGGAATGATCCTCGCGCTGCTGATGCTTGCGCCACAGGAGGCGCGTAGTTCGAACGTAGACGCTGTCGTGATTGTTGAAAAGGGTATCTACGCAGCCAGAACCGTTCGTAATGCTGAGCGGCCGCGCGATCTAACGTCCACATATACTGCAGATTCGATCAAGCTGCTAAAAAGCACTACGGTGGTGCCCGCGCGAAAAGGAATTCGGTTTGGCCTTCGATATGTGATCGTTGGGTCATCTCCAGGGACAACCGTTGAGCTGGGACTCGCTATCAACTTTCCCGCGCCCGGCTTGCGCGCACCCGGCGGACACGCAACCTATCTGCGCAGCGAAGTGGCGGTCCCGAGAGTCATCGGGGCTGCGGGCTACCGGGAATTCCATTTCGATCATGACTGGGAGATTGTGCCGGGCCTCTGGGTCTTCGAATTCTGGCATGGCGACCGTAAAGTGGGTGAACAGGCCTTCTGCGTCGTATCCGAAAGTGAGGAGGAGGCCGCGACTCCCAATTCAGTGCCGGAGTGCCCAGGAACGCCAGTGGGCTGATCGATTCATAGCTGCAAGGACCGCTCTTTCCGTCTCGTGCTCGGCCTGCTCGGCGGACAGGGAGGCCGTTTCCGGTGACGGCTAGCTAGCCGCAGAGCCGGCGACACCATACGCATGTCCGACGTGCATTCGCGAATCGCCTTCTGATGCCAAGTTATCGAAGATCGGGAACGCGCTGCTTCCTCATAAGCTGCCGGATTTTTCCGAGGCTTGCCAACCAGAACGCAATCTCCGATTCGAAACTCCATTGCGCGATTTCATTGGGGAGGCGGCTGTAGCCAGTGCCCTGCGAGCGGACAAAAGCCGCTTGCAGGGTCGCGCTTGGCGACACAATAAAGAACTTCCCGACAAGCGGATGAAGGTGAAACAACAGCGCGTACGGGATGGACTCGGTCGCGCTCATGGGCACATTAAAGCCTTGCGATACCTCCGACCCGCCCACGACCTCGACCGAAATCTGCTTGAAAATGCAATCCGGCGTGAGATGCGCCACCCCGAATTCCTTACAAACCGGCCCGAGATCGGCCCGCCAGCCTTTTGCTTGAACAAACCAGACGACGGCCGCGAAGGACGCTTGCTCGGGTGGCAGCATGGCGACCTGTTCAGCATATCCCGGCGCGTGCGAGCTGAGAATAAAGGCGGCTGCGAGAGCGGCGCGCCTGATCGAGCCGATGACAGCTGGCAAGACGTGCCAATGGTCGCTTGCCGCTCGGGACGACACGGCCACTTACAGCTTGTACCGCGCCTGGCCGGATTTGCCGGCAGCTGTCTTCAGCGTCACGGTAACCACCGCACCCGCAACGGGGCCTTTAGCGGTGCCCTTCAAGGCGTTAACCCCCTCTGGCGCCAGCGCAACCGTCTCACGCTGCGATCCGCGCACCACGAGCGCCGCGGCGGTGAAGCCCTTGGTCGCGATAGGCTTATTGCCTTCGTCGAAGACATTAATCGTGATCGTGTTGCCGGACGTGAGGAGTTCGGCATGTACACCAGCGACGTCTTCCATGGGACCGCCGTTGGGTCCTTTGTCCCCGTGGGCATGTTTTTGTTCCGCAGAGGCCATGGCGGCGAACGCGAGCGCGGCGAAAAGGGCAAGAGCGTATTTCATGGATGTCCTCCGGTGGTTGGCGTGTGGGCAAGTTCGGATGGTTCGGAAGCTTCCGTATCCTTGGATTCGCGTCCGAGCAGGACGTACAGCGCCGGCAAGACGAAGAGCGTGAGAATGGCCGACGAGATAATTCCCCCGATGACGACGGTGGCGAGCGGACGCTGAACTTCCGCGCCCGGTCCGGTCGCAATCGCCATCGGGACGAAGCCGAGGGGTGCGACCAGCGATGTCATCAGCACGGCGCGCAGCCGCAACAACGCGCCTTCGCGCACTGCCTCGATCAAGGGGCGACCTTGCTCGCGCAGCCCCTGGATCGCGGCGATGATAATGAGGCCGTTGAGTACGGCGACACCGGACAGCGTGATGAACCCGATGCCAGCACTGATGGAGAGTGGGATATCGCGCAGCAACAGCGCTACGATGCCACCGGTCAGCGCGAGCGGCACTCCGCTAAATACCAGCAGGGAATCGAGCGCCGAGCCAAGACTCATGAACAGCAGAATGAAGATCAGCAAGAGCGCGAGCGGCACCACGATCATGAGGCGTTGAGTGGCTGACGCCAATTGTTCGAATTGCCCACCCCAACCAATCCAGTAGCCGGTCGGCAGCTTGACTTGAGCGTTGATCTTCTGCTGCGCCTCGGCGACAAAAGAGCCCAGGTCGCGCCCGCGCACGTTGGCGCTGACGATGATGCGGCGCGTGCCGTTTTCCCGGCTGATCTGGTTCGGTCCGGGGGCGATGTCAATCTGTGCGACGGCTGAGAGTGGAACATAGCGAACACGCGCAAGCGGTGAATTCGCCCATACGGCGCGAACGGTTGCTGCCTGTGCTTGCTCTTGGGTATCCGGGACGGGAATGGGTATAGCCCTGATCGCCTCAAGGTCAACGCGAAGATTCTCGGGCAACCGAACGACGATCTCGAAGCGCCGGTCGCCTTCAAAAACATGGCCGGCCTCTTTGCCGCCGACGGCAATCTCGACGGTCTCCTGGACGTCGGCCACGCTGATGCCGTATCGGGCAAGCGCGGGACGGTTGAGTTTCACGGTCAGCATGGGCAGCCCTGCGACCTGTTCGGTCCGCACGTCGGCGGCGCCTGATATCGTCTGCAGGACATTCTGAACCTGACTGGCGACGGTCATGAGCGTGTCGAGATTGTCGCCGAATATCTTTACGCCGACATCGCTGCGCACCCCGGAGATCAACTCGTTGAACCGCAGCTGAATCGGCTGCGACAACTCGTAGTTGCTGCCCGGAACTTCCTCGGCGGCCTTTTCAATATCGGTCGTAAGTTCTCTCTTGGACTTCTTGGGATTTGGCCACTCGGCACGCGGCCTGAGCATCACGTATCCATCGGAAATCGATGGCGGCATGGGGTCAGTCGCCACTTCCGCCGTGCCAACCCTGGCAAAGACTTCTTTGACTTCGGGAATCTGCAAGAGCCGCTTCTCAAGCGCCACCTGCATCTCTACCGATTGCGTCAGGCTGGTGCCGGGGACGCGTAACGCCTGGATGGCGGCATCGCCCTCATCAAGGCTCGGAATGAATTCCGCTCCCATCCGCGAAGCGACGAGACCGGTCAGCAACACAAGCACAACGGCCGCAGCGACAATCGGGATTCGAGCCCGAATCGAGGCGTCAAGAAGCGGGACGTAGGCGCGGCGGGATACCCGCATGAGCCAATTGTCGTGCTCGGAAACACGCCCGGTAACGAGTAGCGCGACGGCGGCCGGAAGGAATGTAATTGAAAGGAGCGCTGCCGCGGCAAGCACCATGAGCACGGTGATCGCCATTGGCGTGAACATCTTCCCCTCAACACCGGTGAGCGTGAGAATGGGGAGATACACAACCGCAATGATCACCATTCCGAACAGGGCCGGTCGGACGACCTCGCGCGCGCCTGCAAGTATGGCTTCGAACCGTTCAGGGGCGGTCAGGAGGCGCCCGCGCCGGTGTTGCTCGGCCGCCAGCAGGGCCAGGCAGTTTTCAACAATGATGACGGCGCCATCGATGATGATGCCAAAGTCGATCGCACCCAGACTCATCAGATTGGCGCTAACCCTGTATTGAACCATGCCGGTCATGGTGAACAGCATCGACAGTGGAATGATGCAGGCCGTGGCGACTGCAGCGCGGATATTGCCAAGGAACAGAAACAGGATCACGATAACGAGCAGGGCACCCTCAAGGAGGTTTTTCTCCACAGTCGCGATCGTCGCCTCGACAAGATGCGTGCGATCGTAAACTGTCCGCGCAACGACGCCCTCGGGGAGCGAACGCGCGATCTCCTGAAGCTTGGCGGCAACGCGTTGCGAGACAGTCCGGCTGTTCTCGCCAATCAGAAGCATGGCGGTGCCAAGCACAGTTTCTTCGCCATTGAGCGTGGCGGCCCCGGTTCGCAGCTCGCGGCCCTCCCGCACCTCAGCGACATCGCGGACCCGCACGGGCACGCCACTCCGGGTGCCAATCACAATGTCTTCGATTTCCGTGGTATTCGCGACCTGACCGGGGGTGCGGACGAGGTATTGTTCACCATTGCGTTCGATATAGCCTGCGCCGACGTTCGCATTGTTGGCGGCGAGCGCCGTCATCACATCGCGGAAAGAGAGCTTGTACGCAATGAGGCGCGTGGGATTAGGGAGCACATGGAACTGCTTCTCATACCCCCCGATCGAATTGACCTCGACGACACCGGGGACCTGACGCAGCCGCGGCTTGATGATCCAGTCCAGGATGGTCCGCAGATCGGTGGAGGTGTATGGTTCGTTTCTTGAATTGCGGGCGTCGGTCTTGGCCTCAATTGCGAACATGTAAATTTCGCCGAGCCCCGTCGAAATGGGCCCCATCGAGGTCTGGATACCCTTCGGGAGCTGATCCTTAACCTCCTGAATGCGTTCGTTGACGAGTTGGCGCGCGAAATAGATGTCCGTTCCGTCCTTGAACACTACGGTAACTTGACTTAACCCGTAGCGCGAAAGCGACCGCGTGTAATCAAGATGCGGCAAGCCACCCATTGCGGTCTCGATCGGGAAGGTGATCCGCTGCTCGACTTCGAGCGGCGAATATCCCGCCGCCGTCGAATTGATCTGAACCTGCACGTTGGTGATGTCGGGAACGGCATCGATAGGCAATCGCGTGAAGTTCCAAGCGCCCAAGATCGCCAACCCGAAAACAGCCATCATGACCAGCCAGCGCTGGCGGATGGAGAAAGCAAGAATGGCGTCGATCATCAGGAGGCCTCGTGTGCCTGCACGCCCATCTCGCGGATGCGGACGAAGGACGTGGCTGGCGTGGTGTAGATGACTCCGTCACCTTTCTGACCCGTCCAGGCAGCAATGGCGATCATGCGGCAAATGGCAGGAGCCGTTTCCGTTGGGCAGACCATCTGCAACTTCAGGTGCGCGTGATAAGCGAAATCGTATTCGGTTGCGGTGTAGGCACCGCCAGCGCCCCGGCCGCGCCCCTGCCCGCGCACCTCCGTGAGCGAGAAGCCGGGAAATGGTGATAGGTCGTGCAAAGCACGGATGACTCGGCCTTCCACCTGCGGTTTGATCAGCGCTGTCACAAGCGTCATGTCGGGCTCAGTGATCATGAGCAGCCGTCCCTTTCGCGAGTTCCGCCTTGATGATGAAGCTGTTCTTGGCAGCGTATATGTCACCTTCGAGGAGCCCAAATGTGATCTCAGCATGCTCGGTGTCGCGTCCGCCGACCTCGACGTCGCGCGTCTCGAATTTGATTCCGTTCCGCACAAATACGACCGTTCGGTTCTCCAAGGTTTGAAGCGCGTTCGACTTGATGGCGATGTCTACCGGCTTTTCCGCGAGCAAAAGCCGCCCGGTGACAAACAATCCCGGGCGCAGCCGCATATCTTTGTTGCTGATAACCGTACGGGCGAGCGCGCTCTGCGTATCGCTGTTTCCGACTGGCGACATGTAGGTGATCTTGGCCTCAATCACGGAGCCGCCGTCTTCCGCATCGATCAACACCGTGTCGCCGATGCGAACCCGCTTGAGATCATGGCGGTAAATTGAAAAGTCGACCCAGACGGTAGATAGGTCGGCGATGGTGAAGACAGGTTTCTGCTCGCCGACATGCTCGCCGAGCGCCACTTGCCTGTCGATGATCGTACCGGAAAGGGGCGCTCTCAGGTCATATGTGGTGAGACTTTGGTTGCTCTCGATTCTTGCCAGAAGATCGCCTATTTCGACTCGGTCGCCGACGCGTTTGAGGATTTCTCTGGCGACACCGGGAAAACGCGGTGTCACCTGCACCAGCGCCTCTTGGTTAGGCTGAAGGATGCCGTTGAGAAGGAGGCTGTCTCGCAGCACGCCTGGACCGGCCTTTTCAAGTTCAATTCCTGCGGCGGCCACGCTTGCATCACTCAACTCGACGCTGCCCTCACCCGCGTGATTGCCATGGCCGGGGGTGCTCGCCGGGGCGTTACCACCGGAAGGCCGCTGTATGTAAATCACTGCGCCTACTACCAGCACAACGGCCAAAGTCAGGACGGCGCCAACACGCAAGAATCGCGTCATCTTTTTCTCTCACGGGTTAGGGTGAGCGGAATTCCGGTCAGGCCCTCTATGGTGGCAACGGAGGTATGAAAGCTCGTCAAAGCCTCTTGCTCGCGCTGGAACGCCTGCGCGCCGCTCGTTTGCGCATCGAGAACTTCGAGCAGGGTATAGCGCCCTTGGCTGTATCCGCTCTCGATCGTCTCGACGGCCGTTTGTGCGTTGGGAATGGCCGAGTTTTGCAGCAACGCAATCTCGCGCAACGCTCCGTTGAGCGTGTCGTAGGCCTTGGCGAGCGTAAGGATGAGGGTCGCCTTGTTGACAGCCCGTTCGGCGTCCACCTTCGCCCGCGCTGCCTGAGCCTCGGTGATCCCGCCAAGATTCTGATCCCAGATTGGAATCGCAATCGAAGTGCCAAGACGAGCCGCGTTGTCGTTTGTGTCCCGAAAATGACGCCAGGCAAGTTCGACCTTGATGTCGGGGATCGGCTTTAGCCGGGCGGAGAGAAGCTCCGCGTCCCGCTGCACCCGAACCGCCGTCCACCGGATGAGCTGGGGATTGCGCTCAAGCCCTTGCAGCAGGACTGCGAACGAGACCGGCGAGCCGATCCGGCTGAAATCGCCGGCAACGTGCGAAAAGTCAACCCTGGTAGCGCCCATAAGCATGGCGAGTTCGCGCCGATGGATGGCGAGCGCAGTGCGGGCGCGTTCGCGCTCGGCCCGCACGAGGTCGGCCGCAAGATTGATCCGCGCGATCTCCCCCGGAGAAGAGGCGCCGGCCTCCACGCGCCACTTTAAGAGCGGCGTGAGCCGATCAAACGAGGCGACCTGCGCGTCGAAAAGCTGGACCTTGCGCTGACCGCCAAGCACGTTGAAAAACGCGACCGCCGTATCGGAAAGAATTTCGAGACGGACCGCCGCATGCTGCCAGCGCGCGCTATCCAGTTCGGCCGCACCGGCGGCGACGCGGGCGTCGCGTTTCCCGCCTAACTCGATCGCTTGGCTAAGCTGGACAGTCGTTTCTGCGGAGCGGAGGCCGCGATAGTCGCCGCTGCCGAAAGCGTTATCCAACTCGAACGAAATTTCCGGATTGGGGATGACCCCCGCCTGAATGCGTTTGCCGGTAGCAATGCCGATCTCCCGGTCGGCGACGGCCAGCTTCGGATTGCCCGCGACAGCACGCTGCAACGCCCGGTTCAGGGTGAGCACGCCGGCTTGTTCTGCTGACGAGGTGAGTGGAATGCCACATGCGAACGCAAGCGCGAGCGCACACGACGCCAGATTATACGATGACATGTTGACGACCTGAACAGGAACGACCAGCTACGCCCGGTGTTACGCCGGGCGTTGTGAGGACGCGTTCAGACCGCGGCGATGGGAGGGGGAAGTTCCGCGCCGGGCGGATGCGGGCAGGCGCTAGCGGGAAGAATCCCCGGCTGCGCATCCGGCAAGGCGGCGGGCAGGACCGGGATTGAAGTGACGGCGAGCGCGGTCAGCCCGCAACCATGGCAATGCTCCACGGAAAACGCCGCACCGAGGGGCACATCCGGCGCGTCGTCAGCCGCAGCCGATTCCAGCTGCGACAGGGCCATTGAAGGCGAAGTATTGGCGTGCTGAAAATGGTGCCCGGCCACTGCCAGCAGCATAGCCAGGGCGCAGAGGACTGCCGCCACTCTGCAAAAAACCGGCCGCTGGCGTAGGCTTAAAGTCATCATTCAAAGTGCGCTCGCTTCTTGGAAAGCAACGAGCGGCTGCCCTTAGTATTTCATTGCGTCTGATGGCATTTTGCTACGAACTTTGCCGCCAGGTCAAGATAACATGCCGTGATATCCCCCTGCTGCGTGCAGCCGGTCTCCTCGCATCTTCCGGACCGCGCAATCAACACCTGTGACCAGGCGCAGCTGAAGCCGGCAATTCACGAAGACGTGGGCAAGGAATGCCGCATCGGTGTTCCTTGCATTAACTAATTCTCAGATTGCCTCGACTACCGGACCGGAGAGTTGACTTTTGGGTAATCGTCCTGTGTCCTTGGGGGCGGAGTGCCGCCATGTTTGCATTCACTGCTCATGAACTACCTTCCGACTACCATAGCCTCCGCAGCCTGTCCGAGAGGCTTGCTTGAGACGAAGCTCAGCGAGGATGCCCTTAGTAACCGCAGTGCGTTTACTACCACGAGAAGCGAAGCGCCAACATCCGCGGCGATGGCACCCCACAAGGTGGCGAAACCGGCGAACGTAAGCACCATAAAGACCGCCTTGACGCCTAGCGAGAAGACGATGTTCTGGCGGATGATTGCAAGCGTCCGCTTTGAGTGACGTACGAGCCAGGGAAGTTTCGAGATGTCGTCCGTCATGAGCGCGACATCGGCTGTCTCGATCGCAGCATCCGAGCCGATCGCACCCATGGCGATGCCGAGATTTGCACACGCCAAGGCCGGGGCGTCGTTCACGCCATCACCTACCATTGCCACCGTGCCATACCGCGCAACGAGTTCTTCAACCTTCCTGACCTTGTCCTCGGGCAGAAGCTCGGCATACACCTCATCAATTCCAACCTCGCGTGCTATGGCTTCGGCCGTAACTCGGTTGTCGCCGGTCAGCATCACTACGTGTGCAATCCCGGCTCCGTGCAGTTCTCTCACGACCTCGCGTGCCTCCGCTCGGATCGTGTCGGCAACCGCGATCAAACCGCAGACGTGTCGCGCATTGCCGATGACGACCACCGTCTTGCCATCCCCTTCCAGCGCTTCCGCCTGCGCAGCGACTTCTGGCGCGTCCTGGCCGCGCTCCACCACGTAACGGTGGGAGCCGAGCCAGAATTTCTCGCCGTCAAATATCCCGGTTAACCCTTTGCCTTTCAGCACTTGCACGTCCGCCGCCGGGGTTGGCGAAATGCCACGCAGCTCGGCATGGTGCAGAATCGCACGAGCTAGCGGGTGCGTTGACCGCGCTTCGAGAGCCGCAGCGCGAGCCAGCAACTCGGCCTCGGTGTGACCGTCAAGCGGGACGACCCGGGTCACCTCGGGCTTGCCGCGCGTGATGGTTCCGGTCTTGTCCATGGCAATCGCCTGAAGATGAGCGGGCAATTCAATGAAGGCACCGCCTTTCACCAGCACGCCAGACCGTGCTGCTGTGGCAAGCGAAGCAACGATAGAAACCGGCGTCGAGATCACGAGAGCGCACGGGCAGGCGATAACGAGCAACGCTAGAGCGCGATAGAACCAGTCGCTCCATAAACCGCCCTGCAGCACCGGAGGCACCAGGAATACCAGAAGGGCCAATACCATAACCGTAGGAGTGTAGACGCGAGCGAAACGTTCGACCCACTGTTCCGAAGGGGCGCGGCGCGCTTGCGCCTCCTCGACCATATGGATGATACGCGCAAGTGTCGTATCCCTGACCGATTTTGTCGCCTCGACCGTCAGTGTGCCGTCGCCGTTGATAGTGCCAGCATAGACCTCTGCGCCTGGCTCCTTCTCCACAGGCAAGCTTTCTCCCGTGATCGGCGCTTGGTTCACTGCGCTTGTGCCGGCTATCACACGGCCGTCAAGGGGCACGCGTTCGCCAGCTGGTACGATGAAGCGATCGCCTGGTCTTACTTCACCCACCTGCACCGTGGCTTCGCTTCCGTCCGGACGGAGCAGAAGAGCGGTTGGTGGTGCAAGATCAAGTAATGCAGCAATTGCCCGGCGTGCTCGCCCAACACTCCAACTTTCAAGCGCAAGCGACAGCGCAAATAGGAAGGCCACAGTCGCCGCCTCAAACCACTCTCCAATAGCAATGGCGCCCGCGACGGCAACCGTCATCAGAAGGTTCATGTCCGGCCGCAGGCGACGTGCCGCGTACCAAGCCTTGACAATGACGAAGCGAACGCCGAAGGCAACTGCCAGAGCGTAGGAGATTACCTCTGCCAGTGGCATAGACTGTCCATCATGACCACCGAGTAGCCGAAACGCCTCGCCGAAACCGCCGGCAAGCACGGCATGAATGATGAGGCCGATCAGCACGCAAGCACCGCTCGCTGCGGTGAACAGAGCCTGCTGGCTGCGATGGCCATCGGCATCCTCGGCCCTACGTTCTGTCCACGGGACGGCACGCATCCCGGTGGCAGCAACAGCTTCGATGATCCGCTCGTCGGGGACATCGCGAGCCTCATTCGCGACAGTCATGCGGCTGTTTAAGACGTCGAAGACAAGCCGTTCGGCGCCGCCGACTGCGGGCCCGACTACCTGCTTAAGGACTGCGACCTCTTCGGCGCAGTCCATGCCGGCCACCTTGTAAGAACGCCCGGTGCTGAAGGCAGTTACAGGAGCGACGCAGGCGTCCGTGCCGCAACAGGCTGCAGCGCCGGATCCCTGTGTGCGCGAATCGTCGTGTTCATGCCTATTCGAGACTGCCATCATAGACTCCAGACTGAAGCTTGCAGACCGTAAGCACGCAAGATAACACCTCTAGTGACTGTAGGTTCAAGATGCGACTCAAACCCACGATCGACAACATTCTCACTATCGGCGCGCTTGCAGAACGGACAGGCTGCAAAGTGCAGACTATCCGCTATTACGAACAGATCGGCCTGATGCCGAAGCCGCTGCGAACCGAAGGAAACCAAAGGCGCTTCGGGCTGTCGCACCTTGAACGCCTGGCGTTCATCCGTCACAGTCGCGACTTGGGGTTCCCTTTAGAAGCGATCCGGGAACTCCTCTACCTGGCAGATGACCCGGAAAGGTCTTGCAATGCCGCAGACCGTGTTGCAAAGCGCCAGCTTCACCAAGTCGAGAGCCGTATCGCTCGTCTGGAAACGCTCAAGGCCGAACTCCGGCGCATGATTCGCCAGTGCCGTGGCGGTCGGATCGCGGACTGCCGCATCATTCAGGCGCTCGCCACTCATCC
This sequence comes from Xanthobacteraceae bacterium, assembly GCA_022841625.1. Classification (GTDB taxonomy): domain Bacteria; phylum Pseudomonadota; class Alphaproteobacteria; order Rhizobiales; family Xanthobacteraceae; genus VAZQ01. The sequence goes on along the minus strand of JALHRD010000002.1, from coordinate 147,090 downwards.
AACACCCGACGCCGAGTACCACTAAGTGGACGGCTACCCATCAATCTCTCGCTGCCGACGTGGATGATACGAAAGGAGCCCACTCGACCCTCAATGTGAATTTAAACTGTTCTCCAGTTTATTCCCGCTCATAAGGTAGAGTCTGTCCAGTTGAACCCTGGTTGGGGTGTGTTGCGAACTCGGCGGGCGGGGACCCGTAGAGGGGCCCCGTGCGCACGGAGACGCAATTTCCGGCAAGAGGCGATCGGGAAAGACCGTCGGTCGTCGACGTAACGAACCAGGCGAAAAAACTTTTTAGGGAAACTTGGGAGTCGGACCGCACCGCCAAAAACGCTGTGAGTAGCCGTGTGTGTTAGCGGCGGTGTAAATACGCCTATATTTAACGGCATGTAAAAAAAGGGGCCGATTGACCCCTTCTTGTTTTTCGTCAGGCCGGGTTCGTATCAGAACGGCAGATCATCGGGGTCGATGGGATCGTATTCGGGGTCATGGTGCCGGAGCTGATCGCGATACTCCTCCTGGAGTTGGAGGGCGTAACCGAGCCAGATGGCGTCTCGCAGTTCGTCGATGATTTCGAAGACTGCGAAGGCCTGTTCGGGCGTCCAGCGGGTTGGAATCTGGAGTGAGATTGTACGCGCGGTGCAGTGGTAGGGTTTGGTCATGACTTTGACCTTCGGCGTTGGCGTGTTCGCTGTTCGGACCGTTCTCAGCTCACTTTATAGGCTCAGCTGTGGGCACTGGCTCTTCGATCGACAAAATCGTTGCATTTGACGGCAGCGACAAGCCTCTGTCTCTGATGAATGAATCCGAATAGATCGCGGCATTTAAAGACTCACCGGTTTGGCTCGACCTGGCTAAGTGGATTAAGCATGAGATGTGACGTTTGAATCTCACCCGGCGCGCGAATGAGTCTGCGCGACGGCGCTGCATTGACCCGCAGAGCGCGAACCTCACAGCGGAGTATACGGTCACTCAGAAAGAATCTTTGCCACGAAGGCGAGCAAGCCTATGGCGAGCCAGATCGTCAGCTACGTGCCGGATTCAATGCCAGCGCAGGTCAGATGGGCGATTGGCAATAACTTCTCGATTACGTTCGAGGCAAGCAAAACGCACGGTCGGAGCAAAAAAAGAGCAAAAAATTTTAGAGCAAGATTCTAAATTGAAAAGACTGGCGCGCCCGGAGAGATTCGAACTCCCGCCCCCCAGATTCGCAGTCTGAATGTTTGGTAATCTCATGAACGCAGCGCTGCAAGCGCCGCCTCCCTCGCACCTTGGTCGGAATACGGGATTCGAAAGTAGTCCAGCAGATCGGCCCAGTCTTGCATGAGCTTGACCCGCTCCGGCCAGTATTTCGCGCGGTTGTATATCCGGCGCATTTCGTTTTCGTCCTGATGCGCCAGGGCCGCCTCAATCACATCGGGATTGAACCCGCGCGTATTGAGGATGCTGCTTGCCGATGCCCGAAACCCATGCGCTGTCATCTCCTCTTTGGTGTATCCCATACGGCGCAGCGCAGCGTTGAAGGCGTTTTCGGAAAGCGGCACGCGATTGGAACGGATGGACGGAAAGACGATGCCGCCGTAGTCGGAGAGCGACCAGATGCTTTCCAGCAGTTCCAATGCCTGCCGCGACAGCGGCACCTCATGCGGACGGCGCATCTTAGTGCGCTCCTCCGATATCCGCCACACTGACTTTTGGAGATCAAACTCTTTGCGCATTGCGCAGCGCACTTCACCCGGGCGGGCAAACGTCAGCGCCATGAATTTCAGCGCGGCGGCAACCGTCGGCCAACCATCATATTCGTCGATGGCGCGCAGCAGGCCACCCAGTTCCTTTTCATCGATGATGGCCGCACGATGCTGCACCTTCGGAGCCAAGAGCGCCCCGTGCGTTGCGAGAGTAGGATCGTTGGTCGCACGCAGTGTGACGATGGCGTAGCGGAACACGCTCCCAATGAGCCCTCGCAAGCGCCGCGCGGTCTCCCGGCGTCCGCTGGTCTCGATACGCTTCAACAGCTGGAGGATTTCCGCCGCCGTGATTTCGCTGATAGGTCGCTTGGAGAGCGGAGCAGCGAGGTCCTGAAGCAGCCAGCGGTTCTTGCTCAGCGTCGAACCCGCGGCTTCGTTGGCTTCCTTGCGTGCCAGCAATTCTTCGACGATCGCTCCGAATGTGTTGCTGGCGGTGGTTGTCACACCCAACTTTTCCTGCTTTCGCGTTGCCGACGGATCGATCCCGGCCGCGAGCTGCTTGCGCGCGTCTTCCCGCTTAGCCCGAGCCTCTGCGAGAGAGATCGTCGGATAGGCGCCGAACGTGAGCATGTTCTCGCGTCCGGCAAAGCGGTAGCGGAAGCGCCACAACTTGCTGCCGCTCTTCTCGACAAGCAGGTGCAGTCCTGCTCCATCGGAGAGCTTGTAGGGCTTCTCTTTCGGCCGCGCCTTGGTGATCGCGAAGTTTGACAGTCGCATGTGGGTAGGACCTCATTGCGGAAGCCATCCTACCCGATTTCTACCCGCACTTTAAGGTGCTACAGTGTGTTTTGGCGAGTCACCATGTACAGTAGCTATAGCCTAAGCTACTGATTTTATTTTTAAATGTGAGACTATGTGGAGCTATGCAAAAAGTGCTTGGTGCCCAGGGGCGGGATCGAACCACCGACACCGTGATTTTCAGTCACGTGCTCTACCAACTGAGCTACCTGGGCGCCGCCGTCCGCCAAAACGGCGGGCGTGCGAGAAGTGCCGGCGTTATAAAGGCTTAACTGGACGCTGTCCAGAACGGCTGGTCGTGCTGGGCGCACCGACAATGCGCGTCATCGCGCTCAGTCGCGCGGCCGATCCGGCGTCCGCTCACCGTCTTCATCCTCTTCGTCCTTGCCCGCGACCACATAGGCGCCGGACAGCCAACGGTTGAGGTCGACGTCGGCGCAGCGCTTGGAACAGAACGGCTGAAACGGCTCCGCCGCCGGCCTAGCGCAGATCGGGCAACGCGCGGTCGATTGTGGCTTTGCCTGATCCGGCATCCTTCCCCCGACTCGATCCCGTTACACCGCGTTGAGCCAGCCCAAGCGGACCGGATATCCCTCGCCTTGCAGCAGCGCGGTGGTCTCGTACAGCGGCAGGCCGACCACATTGGAATAAGAACCCACCAGCTTGACGATAAAGCTGCCTGCGATGCCCTGCGCGGCATAACCGCCGGCCTTGCCGCGCCACTCTCCCGAGGCGAGATAGGCTTCGATGTCCTCATCGTTGAGGCGCTTAAAGCGGACTTTGGTTTCCACCAGCCGCTGCCGGAATGCGCCAGTCGGCGTCACCAGGCAGACCGCAGTGTGGACGCGATGGTTGCGCCCCGACAACAGCCGCAGGCACTGCGCGGCTTCATCCAACAGTTCGGCCTTGGGCAAGATCCGCCGCCCAACCGCCACCACGGTATCCGCAGACAGGATGTAGGCGCCGCGCAGTTCATCGTCCAGATTGACGAGTTTGAGCGCCGCTTCCGCCTTGGCGCGCGCAAGGCGGTTGGCGCAGGCACGCGGCAGTTCGCCACGCTTGGGCGTCTCGTCAATGTCGGCCGGCCGCAGCGCATCGGGCTCGATGCCGGCCTGATTGATCAGCGTGACGCGGCGCGGAGAGCCTGACGCGAGGACAAGTTTGGGCCGGCCGATCATGCAAACAGAACTTTCATGAATGAATGCGACGCTGTTTGAATCGATTAGGCCCGCACCGACACGGAAACTACCGGAACGCTACCATTCCGACAACCCGCCAACCACGGGGATCAGCCGCCGCCGCACGGCGCAAAGCGCGCCTTAATGCGCGCCCTCAACTGATCACGCACGCCACGATAGGCCGCAAGCCGTTGCTCGCGATTGCCCTCGACATTGGTGGGATCCGCGGTCGGCCAATACTCGACCGCGGCGGCGACGCGATGGGTGAGCGCAAGCGCGGTATGATGCGCCTCCGGCGACAGCGTCACAATCAGATCGAAATCGAGGCCTTCGAGATCTTCCAATTCCTCGATGGTCGTCGGTTCATGGGCGGCGATATCGAGCCTGACCTCCGCCATCGCCGCCACCGCGAATGGATCGAGCACGTCCTTGCGGACGCCCGCCGACGCAACCGCGAGCGCCGCGCCGGCATAGTGGCGCAGCAATGCTGCCGCCATCGGCGAGCGCACGGCATTGAGGCCGCAGACAAACAGCACCGCCCGTGGTGCACGCTCGGCCACGTTCAACCCTTCCAATGCAGCACGCCGATCAGCGTGAACAGCCGGCGCGCGGTATCGAAATCGATCGCGACCTTGTGCTTGAGGCGCTCGATCAGAATTTGCGAGCCTTCGTCGTGCAACGCGCGCCGCGCCATATCGAGCGTCTCGATGCGCTCCGGCGTCGCATTGCGGATGGCCGCGTAGTAGCTGTCGCAGACCATGAAATAGTCCCGAACGATGCGCCGCAATGGGGTCAACGACAACAAATGCGCCATCACCGGCGCGTTGTTGGCGCGGCGGATATCGAACACCAGCCGGCTGCCGGTGATGCTCAAATGCAGCTTGAACGGCCCCTTGGCGCGGTTGGCAGGATCGAAACTGTTGGCCTCAAGCAGATCGTAGATCGCAACCGCGCGCTCATGCTCGATGTCGAGGCCGGAGCGGCCGATTGAGGCCTCGTCCAGGGTCACCGCTACAAGGCGCCGGGAGTTTCCGGCGGCACGCGGCCGGCGGGTCATCGCGGATTGAACCGCAGCGCGACCGAACGCGCGTGAGCGTCGAGCCCTTCGGCCTCGCCAAGCGCGATCGCCGCCGGCCCCAGCGCGCGCAATTGCTCCGGTCCGCATTTGAGAATCGACGTGCGCTTCATAAAATCAAGCACGCTCAGGCCGGATGAGAACCGCGCCGAGCGCGCGGTCGGCAGCACGTGGTTTGAGCCGCCGACATAGTCGCCGATCGCTTCCGGCGTATGCGCGCCGAGAAAGATCGCCCCGGCGTTGCGGATCAGGCCCGCAAGCCGCTCGGCGTCGTCGCATTCGATCTCCAAATGCTCCGGCGCCACCGCATCGACCAGCGGCACCGCATCATCGAGTTTCGCGACCATAATGATGGCGCCAAAATCGCGCCACGACGCCGCGGCCACCGCAGCGCGCGACAGGGTCTTGAGCTGTGACTCGACCGAACGCTCGACCGCGCGCGCGAGCGCAGCGTCGTCGGTGATCAGGATCGATTGCGCGCTGACGTCGTGCTCGGCCTGCGCCAGAAGGTCGGCGGCAATCCAGTCGGGATTGCCGCCGCGGTCGGCAAGAATGAGCACCTCCGAGGGGCCGGCAATCATGTCAATCCCGACCTTGCCGAACACCAGGCGTTTGGCGGTCGCCACATAAGCATTGCCGGGGCCGACGATCTTTGCGACCGGCTTGACCGTGTCGGTGCCATAGGCGAGCGCCGCCACCGCCTGCGCCCCGCCGACGCGGTAGACTTCGTCGACGCCGGCGATCTTCGCCGCCGCCAGCACCAGCGGCGCGAGCTTGCCGTCCGGCGCCGGCACCACCATTACCATGCGCGGCACGCCGGCCACCTTGGCCGGCACCGCATTCATCAGCACCGAGGACGGGTAAGCAGCGGTGCCGCCGGGGACATAAAGCCCGACCGCCTCGATCGCAGTCCAACGATGACCGAGTTCGACGCCCAGCGCATCGGTGAAGCGGTCGTTCGCCGGCACCTGTCGGCGGTGATAAACCTCGATCCGTTCCTTGGCGAGCGCCAGCGCATCGAGCGCGCGGCGATCGCAGGCGGCATGCGCCGCGTCGATTTCGGCGGCGCTCACACGCAAATCCGCCGCGGTGAGCGCGACCCGGTCGAATTTATTGGTCAGTTCGACCAGCGCTCGATCGCCGCGGGCGACCACGTCGGCTATGATGGCTCGGACCGTGGTCTCAACGTCGGCGGCGGCTTCGCGCTTGGTATCGAGGAACGCGCGAAATTGTTGGGCAAAATTGGGCGATTGAGCATCAAGACGGATCGGCATACCCCTTCATAGAGCACCCGCCCGAAAAAGGGGAGATGGCAGGCTCCCGGCCATACGCGTCGCGCGCCCGAACCGACCCATCAGCGCCCCGCCGACCGGACATTAGCGTCGCTGTCGGCATGCGCTTCAGCGGCTCGGGTGGTGTCCGCTCCCAGGTCCACCAGCTCGACCTCCAAACATTCGACGCTCAGCCGCATCGCAGCGCCCCGGGAGAACACCAACGTGACCACCCCCGCGGGCGCGTCCGTCGCCTCGAATTCGACCGCCAGGAGATGGAGCACCGTATCCTTGCCGCCGGGAGCGACCTGCTTACACTTGCAGGACAACACGCGCTCAAACCGCAGCGCCGCACGGTGGCGGCGGATGTCCGGGGAGGTCGCATTCCAGGCCAGCCAGTCGAACCGGTCGAGGCCGAGCACCAGGCGCTTCTCCCGCGGGCGCCAATGCACATCCGCGATCTTGATCTCGGCATCCTGCAAATGGGTCGATACGACCTCCAGATCGTCCGGGTCGAACGCAACGAATTTTAACGGCTCCATCAGAGGCTCCACAGCAGGCCGACGCTGCCTTTAAGATATTAGCTAGGAAGCGACCGCTCCGGGCGCAAGCACCCGCCTTGTCCCGCAATGCCGCACCGGCATACGATAGCGAGTCGTCCCGTGGATCGCCCACTCTTTTCGGTAGGAAAGCCACCATGACCGAGCCCGCGATGCGTACACAAATATCGTCAACCGTCCGCATCGTCCTGGGCCTCGCACTGTTTGCAGGCCTCGTCGGCATCACCGTTGCCCAGGTGCGTCTCGATGTACCCTATGTGCCGACGCCGCAGGATGTGGTGGACCGTATGCTCGATATGGCCAAGCTCACCAAGGACGATTTCCATATCGATCTCGGTTCCGGCGACGGCCGCATCGTGGTGACCGCGGCAAAACGCGGCGCCCGCTCCTTGGGCATCGATCTCAATCCCGATCGCATCGCCGAGGCCAACGAGAACGCCAAAAAAGCCGGCGTTGCCGACCGCGTCACCTTCGTGCAGGGCAATTTGTTCGAGTTGAAAATCGGCGAAGCCAATGTACTGACAATGTATCTTCTGCAGGGCGTCAATCTTCAGCTTCGCCCACGCATCCTCAGCGAGTTGCGCGCGGGTTCGCGGGTCGTGTCCCACGCCTTCAGCATGAACGAATGGGAGCCTGATCAACACGTCAATGTAAACGGTCGCAACCTTTACCTATGGATCGTGCCGGACAAAGCCGAGGGGAGCTGGCAGGCGGAGAGCGGCGGACGCAAATTCACCCTCAACTTGAAGCAGGCATTTCAGAAGCTCACCGGCACCGCCGTCCGCGATGGCAAACCGGCGCCGGTGACCGGCCAGCTCAATGGCAATTCCATCGAATTATCGATCGACTTCGGCGGCCAACCGATGCAACTGCGCGGCCAGATCAAGAATAACGCCATCGAAGGCGATAATCTGAGGGCCACGCGGTCTTGACGCCACCGCTGGGCATGTAACCATTGGATTCGCTTGGCCACTGGTCCAGTCGGACCGCCGCGGCCGCGCCTGAACCTGCCGGAGACCTCCCAACATGGCCGAACCTGCAACCGCGGCGCCGCGCGCCAGCCTGTCAACGCTCGACGCCGCCGCCATGCTGGTCGGCATTGTCATCGGCATTGGCATTTTCAAGACGCCGTCGCTGGTCGCGAATTTCGTGCCCAACGAGTCGTTCTTTATCGGCATGTGGCTGCTGGGCGGGTTCGTGACTTTCGTCGGAGCGCTTTGCTACGCCGAACTCGGCAGTTCGCGACCGAGCGCCGGCGGCGAATACCAATTCCTCAAGGACGCCTACGGCCCCAAGGTCAGCGTGCTGTTCGCCTGGGCCCGTTGCAGCGTCATCCAGCCGGGCGCAATCGCCGCGGTAGCGTTTGTGCTGGGCGATTACGCCAATGTCCTGCTGAACCTCGGACCCTACGGGCCCGCGATCTACGCCGTAATCGGCGTCTTGGCGATTACCGGCGTCAATTTTGCTGGCACCCTGCAAGGCAAGCAGACCCAGCTCGTGCTGGCGCTGCTCACGATCGCGGCGGTTCTGATCATTGTGGTCGTCGGCTTCATGGCGCCCGAGGTGGCGCGGCCGCCGACCCAAACGCGAGACTTCGCGTGGGGCGCCGTCGGCCTCTCGATGGTGTTCGTATTGTTGACCTATGGCGGCTGGAACGAGGCCGCCTATCTCTCAGGCGAACTGAAAGACGTGAAACGCAACATGGTGCGCGCCTTAATGCTCGGCGTCGTCGTGATCGTCACGCTCTATGTCCTGATCAATTTTGCGTATCTGCATGTGCTGGGCCTCGATGGCCTGCGCAAGAGCAACGCCGTCGGCGCCGATCTGATGAAAATTGTCGCCGGCCAGAATGGCGCGATCGTGCTCAGTCTCATCGTGTGCATCACCGCGGCGAGCACGCTCAACGGCACCATCTTCACCGGCGCACGCTCGTACTATGCTCTCGGTCGCGATGTCAGTTTGTTTCACCGCCTCGGCATCTGGGAGGAGCGCGGCCAGACCCCGGCCAACGGACTAATCGTGCAGGGCGCAATCGCCGTCGTACTCATCCTGTTCGGCTCGACCACGCGCGACGGGTTCGAGCACATGGTCGCCTATACCGCGCCGGTGTTCTGGCTGTTCATGCTGCTGGTGGCGCTGTCGATCATCGTCTTCCGCATGCGGGAGCCGAACCGCGAGCTGCCCTTCCGGGTGCCGCTCTATCCACTGCCGCCGCTGATCCTCGCCGCCGCCTGCGCCTGGATGTTCTACTCGGCGCTGCTCTATGCCGGCTGGGGTTCGATCATGGGCATCGTGGTGCTCGCGATCGGCCTCCCGCTCATGTTCTTGCAGCGGAAATCATAGGGCTCCAAAGTGCCGGAGGTTTCATGCGTATCGCCCCTTGTTTGTTCCGTGGCCTCCTTGCAACGCTGGCGCCCCTGCTCGTATGCACACCGGCGGTGGCGCAAAGCCCCGCCGATTTCTACCGTGGCAAGGAAGTCCGCCTGATTGTCAGCGCCTCAACCGGTGGCGGCTACGACACTTATGGTCGCACTGTTGCGCGTCACCTCGGCGAACACATCCCGGGCAAGCCGACGGTTGTGGTGCAGAACATGCCGGCGGCCGGCGGGCTCGGTGCGGCGAACCACACTTATAATGTCGCCGCCAAGGATGGCACCGTCATTACCCTGTTCCAGAATACGGTGCCGCTCGAACCGTTCTTTGACAATAAGCAGGCGCAGTTCGACGCCGCCCGCTTCGGCTGGCTCGGCACGCCTAGCACCGAAGTGGCGATGTACATGGTCTGGCACATGTCCAAGATTCGGACGCTCAAGGACGCGCAGACCCACGAATTCGTCGCGGGCGCCGCCGGCGCGGCCTCGACGCCAGCGTTTTACGGCCGCGTGTTCAACCAGATATTTAGTCTGAAGGCCCGCTTCATCACTGGCTATCCCGGCCAGAACGAAATCCTGCACGCCATGGAGAGCGGCGAAGTCGAGGCGATGGCGTCGCCGTTCTGGTCGAGCATCAAGACATCGCGGCCGGATTGGTACAAGGACGGCAAGATCCGGTTCCTGTTCCAATACGGCTCCAGCGCGCACCCCGAACTCAAGGGCGTGCCTTTGGCGCTCGATCTGTTGCAGGCGGAGGCCGACAAAACGCTGCTGACAATCGCGTCGGCGCCGCTTGGGCTTGGCCGTCCGTTTGGCTCACCGCCCGACATTCCCGCCGACCGACTCGCCGCGCTACGCGCCGCGCTGATGGCGACGTTCAGGGATCCGGCATTTCTGGCCGATTGCGCCAAGCAGCGGCTTGAATGCGCCGACCCCAAGAGCGGCGAGGAACTCGGTGCGCTGGTCGACCGCGCCTATGCCGCGCCGGCAGACGTGCGCAAGCGGCTGATCGGGATGTATCAGGTCACCAAGTAAGCTATCCAACGATGCGCTCGATGTCGGCGCCGCAGGCCGAGAGCTTGTCTTCGAGCCGCTCGAAGCCGCGATCGAGATGGTAAACGCGATTGACCATGGTCTCGCCTTCGGCGGCGAGCGCGGCAATCACCAGCGACACCGACGCGCGTAGATCGGTCGCCATCACCGGCGCGCCCTTGAGCCGATCAACGCCCTCGATGGTCGCGGTCTCGCCATCAAGCTGGATGCGGGCGCCAAAACGCACCAACTCCTGCACATGCATGAAGCGATTCTCGAAAATCGTCTCGGTGATACGCGAGGTGCCGGAGGCGCGCGTCATCAGCGCCATCAATTGCGCCTGCAAATCGGTGGGGAAGCCCGGGAACGGCTGCGTCGTCACTTCGACCGGCCGCAACGCGCCGCCATTGCGCGCGACGTGCAGGCCACGGTTGGTTTCATTGTATTCGAGCCCCGCGGCGGCGAGCACGTCGAGACCCTCCTGCAACAATTCGGCGCGCGCATTCTCAAGCATCACGTCGCCGCCGGTCATGGCAACCGCCATGGCGTAGGTTCCAGCCTCGATCCGGTCTGGCAGCACGCGATGCCGCGCGCCAGAAAGCTTGGCCACGCCTTCGACCACGATCTGCGAAGTACCCGCGCCGGTGATCTTCGCACCCATCTTGTTGAGGCAGTCGGCGACATCCTTGATCTCGGGCTCGCGCGCCGCGTTGTCGATTACCGTGGTGCCATTGGCGAGCACCGCCGCCATCAGCGCGGTATGGGTGCCGCCGACCGTCACCTTGGGAAATTTGATCTCACCACCTTTGAGACCCTTGCCGGCGCGGGCGACCACATAGCCGCCATCAATCTCAATAACGACGCCGAGCCGCTCAAGCGCCATGATCAGCAGGTCCACCGGTCGGGTGCCGATGGCGCAGCCACCGGGCAGCGATACCTTGGCCTCGCCCATGCGCGCGACCAAAGGCGCGATCACCCAGAAGCTCGCGCGCATGCGCGACACTAGGTCATAGGGCGCCGTGGTATCGATGACACGTGCGGCCGAAATGTGCAGCGTCTGACCGTCGTATTGGGTCTCGCCCGGCCGCTTGCCGCCAACCATAACGTCGACGCCGTGATTGCTGAGGATGCGTTGCAGGAGCCCGACATCGGCGAGCCGCGGGACGTTATCGAGGATCAGCGTCTCGTCGGTGAGCATACTCGCGATCATCAAAGGCAGCGTTGCATTCTTCGCGCCCGAGATCGGGATCACCCCGCTCAGTCGCTTGCCGCCTGTGATTCGAATTCGGTCCATGCCCTCTGCTCCGGCGCCCGCGCCACGGCGGGTCTAGCCTTTAGGCTTGTCCGGGGCAAATCCGGCGGAATCATGTGTCCTGCCGGCCAAAGCGGGCGTAGCGGCTTGGGCGGCCTGGCGTGCTCTCACCTGCGCCTTGCGGCGTTTGAGATTGTCCCGCAGCGCCGCCGACAAACGGCGGGCGCGGCGCTGTTTCTGCTGGTCCCTGGGGGTTTCGGTCATGGCGTTAACGGCACGAGTAAGGTTGCGTCATGGGCGGCCTTATGGCAAGGATCGCGCCGTTCGGGTGCGCCATTGCCGCGCCCAGAATACCTGATTTCGCGATCATACTGTACTTTCACGATCATGCTGCCGTAGCTCAGTGGTAGAGCACTCCCTTGGTAAGGGAGAGGTCGACAGTTCAATCCTGTCCGGCAGCACCAGTGACCACAGCATATTTGATTAGCGCCAAACCACGCGGACGGTGCTGTTGATACCGCCCGATCGATCCTTCAACCTCCTTGGTCGTTGCAGCTGCGAAGACTATCCTTGCTCGCCTTTCAGCCCTCAGGACGCAAGCCGTGAACGCTAACACCGCAACCGCTGCCCCTCGCCCACCCGGCGCGCTGCTCGCCGAGGGTAAGACCAAACGCATTTACCGGCTCGCCGGCAGCGCGGACTTGGTGGCGCTGGTCGCCAAGGACGACATCACTGCCGGCGACGGCGCCAAGCATGACATCATTCCCGAGAAGGGCGCGCTCGCCAACCGCACCACTTGCAATGTGTTTCGCGCATTGAAAGCCGCCGGCCTCCCGGTTGCATTCGAGCGGCAGGACGGCCCGACATCGTTTATCGCGCCCGGCTGCACCATGCTGCCTTACGAAGTGGTGACGCGGCGCCAGGCGCACGGCTCCTATCTCAAGCGCCATCCCGAAATCGCCAAGGGGCATGTGTTTGCAAAACTGCTGGTCGAATTCTATCTCAAGACCAAGGACAAGAATTGGAAAGGCAAACCGCTGCTCGCGGACGATCCGCTGATGGAATTTGTCGAGGGCGGCGCGGAGATCAAATTGCTCAATCCGGCAAAGCCGCTGCTTAGCCAAACGCCGTTCCTGGTCCTGCCCGCCTCCGATGTCTTGTGCTCGAATGACGAATGGAAAATTTTCCCGGAGATGCGACGGATTGCCTGTGAGGCTTTTGTCGTACTCGAACAAGCCTGGCAGCGCCAGGGCGGCACGCTGGTCGATCTTAAAGTCGAATTCGGCACCGACGCCAAAGGGCGCCTGCTGCTGGCCGACGTGATCGACAACGACTCCTGGCGCGTCCTTGAAGATGGCGTCTATATCGACAAGCAAGTTTATCGCGACGGCGGCGCACTTAACGACGTAGTCGCCAATTATCGCCGGGTCGCCGATCTCACCGATCGCTTTTAACAGCTATGCGCGTCAGCCGCATGGTTGACGACTACAGCTTCTTGATTGCCGCCTGGGCGATGATGTCGCGGAACATTGGCACCTCCTTGGCGACGCGCGCCATATGGCCCTTGCCGTCCCGCGCCGTCACCGCGAAGCCGGATTGCGTGAGCTTGGCGCGCATCTCCGGCCGATTGAGGATTTCGAGCGTCACCTTCTCGAGCTGTTGCACGATCTCGGGCGGCGTTTTGGCTGGCGCCAACAGCGCCGTATAGGTATCGAACACAAAATCCTTGTAGCCGGCCTCGACCATGGTCGGGATCTCCGGCAGGTCGTGCCAGCGCTCGGCGCCGGTAACCGCCAGGGCGCGGATCGTGCCAGCCTTGATATGCGGATGCGCCGGCGCGAGCACGCCGGACGAAAGCTGCACGGTGCCGGCGATAAGCGCCTGGAGCGCGTCACCGCCGCCGGCGAACACCACCGTCGCCATGTCCTGCAAGCCCTCGCGATGTTTGAGCACCTCGGCCTGGAGTTGCGGCGTGGTGCCGATCGGCGGCGTCGAAACGTTGAACTTGGCCGGATTGGATTTGGCGAGCGCAACGAATTCCTTCATCGCTTTGGGGCCGAGATCCGGCTTGATCGCGAATACATGCGGCGAGATCGCAAGCTCGCTGATCGCCACGAAGTCCTTGAACGGATCGTAGGGCAACGTGTTGTAGAGACCGGGATTGACCGAGTAAGCGCTGGTCGCCAACAGAATTGTGTAGCCGTCGGGATCGGAGCGCGCAGCCAGCCCCATGCCGAGATTGCCGCCAGCGCCGCCACGGTTCTCCACGAAGAAGCTACCGCCCATGGCCTGCTGCATCGCCGCCGCCATAATCCGGGCGATGATATCGGACGGGCCGCCCGGCGTGTTGGCAACAATGATCCGCACCGGGCGTTCGGGATAGGCGGCGAAGGCCGGCGTGATGCGCAGCACCGCCGGCGCGGAGATGCCGGCCGCCAAAGCCATTTTGATCAGGCGACGGCGCGACGGCGTTAGCAAGGTCTTGTCCGAACAGTCCATAGGCATGCTCCTTAAACGCGACCAAACACGATCATGCTAGGAAGTTGCGACGGCGGCCGCAACTCAAGCGATCGACCTTCTTGTGCTGCCGCAACAGCGCTATTTCGCCCGCCGATAGCGGTTCGACGCCACCGCCGGAACGTCCCGCGATGCCGCCGGATTGGTATTGATGAACTCATCAGCCGTCAGGCGGTCGATGGTGCGGGTCTGCGAGGTGCCCTGCTGATTTGGGTAGGTGCTGGCGACAATATGGAACGTAAGGGCCTTCTTGGCTTCGTCGACGGTGTAAGTGCCAAACAGCGCCAAGCTGCCATGCACAATCGCGGTGTTTTGTTCGGGAGTCCCGGCAAGGCGGTTCTTGGACGCGATCAGCGGCAGATCGCCGGAGACATGAACCTGCGAGAAGCTGCCACCTTCGGTGAAGATCAGCATTCCCTTTGGCCGTTCGCCGAAGGGGAATGTCTTCGTCCCCTCCGTGGTCGTGATCTCAGCGATGATGAATTCCCAGGTCCCAACCAGCTGCTCGCGTAGCGTCTTGCCCTGCTGGGCAGCCGCCGTGCCCGCGCCAATGCCGATCGCCAGCACGGCCACAACCATGCGCATGACTTTCATGTCGTCCTCCGCCCCGTCCCCGACGGTCTTCTTTGGTGCGCGCCGCCGCCGGTCACTCCTTATACAACACCTTCACCCGATCGATCACCACCTGCGGGAAGGCTTCAAGCTCGCCGATCAGTTCCTGCAAACGCTCACCGGTCATCGGCTCGACATCGCCATGCACCTTCCGCACGTCCTCGACGAACGCGGCATCGCGCATCATAGCATCGAACGCACGCCGCAATACCGCCACCCGGTCGGCGGGCACTTCCGGCGTGGTGAAATAGGCCTTGCCGATCTCGGCCGCGCCCATAATAGCCCGCATCACCGCGCGGTCCTCGGCCGTGGTCGCAAGCTCGACCGAAGTCGGCACATGCGGCAGATCGGGCGCACGGTTGAGCCCGTGCTGGACGATGATCCGAATCAAGCCCTCTTTGATCCAGCGCATGTTGACCGACTTCACCGCTTCCCAGGTAGTGGAATGGCCTTCCGCTTCGCCACGCTCCAGCGCCAGCATCGCTTCGTGGGTGCCCTTGTAGCCCTGCACCAGTTTAAAACGCGTCTTGAGCACTTCGTTCATGACGCTTGGATAGAGCGAGCCGGTCGAACCCGCGCCGGTCGCGCTCAGGACCACTTCGCTGCGTTTGGCATCGTCGAGCGACATGATCTTGGACGTGCGCCAGACCATGGTGACGCTCGACGACGACTGGATGCGACCGATCCATATGAATTGCCCCGGTTCGAACCGCGCTTGCGGCTGCCCAAGCCGCGCCTGCAGCGGAATGCCTGCCGACACCACGCCAAGAACCGTGCCGTCCTTGGGTGCGCGATTATAGATGTGGTTGGCGGCGACCAGACTGCCGGCGCCGGGCATATTGCGAACGATGATCGACGGCGCGCCGGGAATGTGCTTGCCGAGGTGGCGCGCGACAATCCGGCCGTAGATGTCATTGCTACCCGCGGGTGGATAGCCAATCACTAATTCGACCGACTTCCCTGCATAAAAGGATGCGGCAGGTTCGGCCGCAACGATCTCCGCGGAGACCGCAAGCACGCTAACAGCCAGTGCACTTGAGAGAAGGCGCCGCACGCGCGCGCCGCTCAGGCCAAGACTTTCGGCTTGGCCACCGCCTCGCCGATCTGGCCGGCCTGGTTGCCCTGCGGCGCCATGGTGAAGACTTCAGTGACGCTGGTGTAGTCCATGTAGCCGAGTCGCGCGAGCGGCCGGATCTTCTTGATGTCGATCTTACCGTCGGCGCCGATCACGTCGTCCCTAATGTGGATGCCGACGACCTCGCCAATTACGACGTGGTGGGTCGAATGCCGCCGGTTCGCCGGCAGCGTCAGCGTGCTGTGGTAGCGGCACTCCAGATGGATCGGCGATTCGGCGACCCGCGGCGGCCGTATCAGTTTCGACGGCACTTTGGTGAGCCCGGCCAATTCGAACTCATCAACCTCCGGATCGACGAATTGCGCGGTCGTTGAGACCTTCTCGCGCAGATCGTAGGTCGCCATGTTGACCACGAATTCGCCGGTCTCCTCCGCATTGGTGACCGAATCCTTGCGCTGGCCGGTGCCGGGGCGGTTGGAGCCGGAGAAGCAAACGAATGGCGGATCGTAATTGAGCTGGTTGAACATGCTGAACGGCGCAAGATTGACGATGCCATCGTGGCTCAGGGTCGAAACCCAGCCGATCGGCCGCGGCACCACGCAGGACTTGAATGGATTATATGGCAGTCCGTGATTGTTCTTAGCGGTTTCATAGAACACGTCTTGTCCTCCGTGGGGGCAATGCCGACGACCATCCGGCCGGAACGTCATTTTAGGTCATGCATAATGACCGACGCCAGTATCGTGGGATACTATTCCGTGTAGAATCGGTCCCCGTCATTAATCATGAAGCCGTGACCGCAGGGGGTCTCATGTCGGACGACGCAACCGAAACGCTGGCGCAATTCGCCGCCACGCTGCGCTACGACGACCTGCCCGAACGCGTCAGGGAACACTGCAAGGACCTGCTGCTCGACGCACTCGCCTGCGCGCTCGCCGGCCACCAGGGCGAGGAGACCCATCAAATCGCGGCTTTGGCGGACGCGCTTGCGCAATCCACCGAAGCAAGCGTGATCGGCGGCGGTAGCCTGTCGCTCGCCGGCGCAACGCTGCTCAACGGCTATCTGATTACCGCCACGACCATGTGCGACGTGCATCGGCCGATCATGACCCATGTGACGCCGGAAGTGGTCCCGCCCGCGCTCGCGATCGCGGAGCGGGAGGGAAACTCCGGCCGCGATCTTCTGGTCGCACTGGCGGCCGGATTCGAGGTTACGACGCGGATCGGTGTCGGGCTCGACTATCCGGAGTTCCGCAAGCGCGGCTGGCATGGGCCGGGCGTGCTCGGGCCGTTCGGCGCCGCTGCTGCGGTCGGCCGGCTGCTTGGGTTCGACGCCGAGACCATGGCGCGTGCGTTCGGGCTCGCCGGCAGCCAGGCCGCCGGCACGTTTGCAGCCTGGGGAACTCCCACCGTGAAGTTCCATCAGTGCCGCGGCGCGTTGTCGGGCTTGATGGCGGCGCTGCTCGCGGAACAGAAATTCGTGGCGACGCGCGAATTCCTCACTGCCAAGGACGGTGGACTGTTCAACACCTATGCCAATGGCGGCCGGCTCGACTTGGCGGTGGGCGACCTCGGCAAGCGCTGGGAACTTGAGCAGATCGATCTGCGGCTATGGCCCTCGGCGTCGCTGATGCAGGGCATGAACGGCGCACTGTTCGATGTCCTGTCGCAGGGCGCCATCGACCCGGCGGCGATCAAGTCGGTGCGCGTGGCGCTGAGCCCAATGGCCTTCAACATGCACGGCACGCTGCCGCGGTACAAAGGCAAGTTCGAAGCCCTGATCTCCGGCCACTATACGGCGGCGGTGATCCTGCATGATCGCGCGCTGACGCTCGCGGAATTCGAGCCGACGCGCTACGACGATCCGAAGCTGCGGCGGTTCGCCGAACATCAAGTCGTCATCAGCGCCGACCCATCGCTCTCCATCACGCAGACGGTCGTCGAGGTCGAGATGGCCGACGGCAAGATACGCAGCGTGCGCAGCGACCACCCCAAGGGATCGTTCCAGAACCCGTTGTCGCGCAAAGAGGTGGAAGACAAATTCCGCGTCTATGCCAAGGGGCGCCTGCCCGCCCCTGTCATTGAAGAGGTCATCGCATCGGTCAATGCGCTTGAGAACCTGCCCTCGGTAAGCGCGCTGATGGATATGCTCAGCCCGACCACGGCCAAACGGGACGCCGCGTGAGCGCGGATCATTTACCCGCTGAGAGCATTTGAAGCGCGGCGATCACCGCGGGCGTAGCGGACGTCGCAAGATTGCGCATCATGTCCGCCAGCCGGCCACCTTCAATCGGGGCGCCGACCGGCAGCTCCACACGCTGCGCATCGGCTTGGTAGTCTTTATCCTGCGCCATCGCGATGAAGGCCTTGCGCAGGATCGCCGTCTGCTCAGCCGGAATCCCGGGCGGGCCAACAATCGGAACGCCGAAGGTGTCGGTAGCCATCGCAAGCGCCAGCACCGCTTGGTGCTGCGGGCGTATGACGTCGTGCAAGAGCGGTAAACCCGGAAAGCGCGCGCCCGATTGCACAATCGGGATGACTTGCTTGGCCAGAGCCGGGCGGTTGGCAAGCCCGTCTCCGGTGGTGAAGGAGGCATCGACTTCACCCTGCTCCAGCGCCAAGAGAATGCGCGCGGTCGAGACGTAGCCGAGCACGACCTTTGCCGGCGCACCGGCGGCAGCGAGAAGATTCGGCACCGTGGCGGTATGGGTGCCGGCGCCAAGCGCGCCGAAGGTCACGGTCTTACCCGAAGCCTTCCAGTCATCGAAACGCACGATCCCGGTGGCGGCACGAATAAACACCGCCGATGTCACCGAACCGGGACTACCGATGTAACTCAGCGTCACTGGATCGAAGGCAATGCCCTGTCGCTTGACGATGCCTTCGATGAACCAGGAACGGCCGGGAATGCCCAGTGTGAGCCCGTCCGGCGCCACCCGTCGCACCAGGTGGTTGACCGATACGATACCGGCCGCGCCCTCCATGTTCTGGACCGTGACCGTCGGGCTCCCTGGAATAAACCGTCCGAGGTGGCGCGTCACCGCGCGCGCCGTGGTATCGACCCCGCCGCCGGGCGCATAGCCGACGATCACAGTCAAAGTCTTGCCCTGGTAGAATTCGGCAGCGCCCGCGCCGGTCCCGGCGGCCGCCAGAACGCCAATTGCCCCAAGCCTGACGGCAAGCAGGAATCGCATCAAAATCGCCCGTAATGGCCAAGCGTCATGCCAAGCGTCGCAGCCATGCGCGGCATGCATCCGAACGATTTGACAGGCCTTGACCCCCGAATGCAATGCCGCGATACATTTCGCCGCATTCCACACGTCATGCGCCATCGGCGCGCCAGCAGGCATCTCAGGACATCATGGGTGAATTTGGAATCGGCCAGCCGGTCCCGCGGGAGGAAGACCCGTATCTCGTGCGCGGCGTCGGCCGCTATGTCGACGACGTCAGCCTGGTCAATCAGGCGCGGGCCTATGTGCTGCGCTCGCAGCACTCGCACGCGAAACTCGTGTCGATTGACGTCAGGCGGGCGCGGCAATCGCCAGGTGTCCTGCACATCCTCACCGGCAATGATGCCGCCGTGCTCGCGCTCGGCCTCCAAGAGCCACGCCTGCCGCGCAAGCGGCGCGACGGCTCTCCGCAATTCGCCACGCCACAGCCGCTATTGGCGCGCGACCGCGTGCGCTATATCGGCGAGCCAGTGGCGATGGTCATTGCCGAGACGCTCAGTGAGGCCAAAGACGCCGCCGAATTGATCGAAGTCGAATACGAGGACCTGCCCTCGGTCACAATGCTGGAACAGGCGATCGCGCCCGGCGCGCCTGCCGTGTGGGACGCGTGCCGCGACAATTTCGCCTTCTTTCACGAAGCCGGCAACAAGGCCGCCGCTGAACAGGCAATCGCCAAGGCCGATCATGTCATCAAGCACCGAATGGTCATCAACCGGCTCACCACCGCGTCGATGGAAGCACGCGGCTGCCTCGCCGAGTACGATCCGCGCGACGACCGCTACACATTACGCTGCACCATCCAGGGGCCGCACCAAGTCCGCCGCACGCTTGCCCATGACGTGCTGCGGGTTCCCGAGAGCAAGGTCCGCGTGATCGCCGACAATGTCGGCGGCGGCTTTGGCATGAAGGGCGCCGTCTATCCGGAATATCAGCTAACGCTATTGGCAGCGAAGCTCACCGGCCGGCCGGTGAAGTGGATATCAGACCGGAGCGAAGCGTTTCTGTCGGACGAACACTGCCGCGACAACGTCACCGAAGCCGAGCTTGCGCTCGACAACAACGGAAAATTCCTGGCGATCCGGGTCCGCAATTACTGCAATATCGGCGCTTACAACGCCGCCGACCGCAGCGCCGGTCCGCCGACCAACAATATCGGCGTGCTCGCCGGCACCTACACATTTCCTGCCGGTTACGTCGAAGTGAACGGCACCTTCACCAACACCATGCTGACCGGACCCTATCGCGGCGCCGGACGGCCGGAGGCCGCCTATGTTCTCGAAACCCTGGTCGATCTCGCCGCCCGCAAGCTTGGCATCGATCGCGCGGAATTGCGCCGTCGCAATATGATCCCCAAGGAGGCGATGCCGTTCAAGACCGCGCTGGTCTACACCTATGACTGCGGCGATTTCGGCAAGAACCTGAGCGACTGCCTTACGCTGGCGGATTATGCCGGCTTCGAGGCGCGCCGAAAGGAATCGGCCAAGCACGGCAAGCTGCGCGGACTCGGAGTCTCGAGCACCGTCGAAGCCTCGAACGCCGGCTTGATCGAGCATTCCGAACTGCGCTTCGACCAATCCGGCGCGCTGACCGTGGCGATGGGCACCCATGACCACGGCCAGGGCCATGGCACCGCCTACCGGCAGATCATTGCCGACAAGCTCGGCATTCCGCCCGACCGCGTGCGCTTCCAATATGGCGACACCGACCAGATCGCAATCGGCACCGGCACCTTCGGCTCGCGCTCGATGTCATGCGGCGGAACCGCGTTGCTCCTGGCCGCAGACAAGATCATCGCCAAGGGCAAAAAGCTTGCGGCGCACGCACTTGAAGCCGCCGAGCACGACATCGAATTCGCGCGCGGCAAGTTCACCGTGGCTGGAACCGACAAGACCATTGACCTGCCCGAAATTGCGCGTCGCTCGTTCAACCACAAAGCGCTGCCGGCGGGGATGGATGCCGGCATGTTTGAGAGCGGCACCTATGACGGCGGCGAACGCACCTATCCGAATGGCTGCCACATCGTCGAGGTCGAGATCGACGAGGGCACCGGCGCGGTCGAACTCGTGCGCTATGCGGCGGTCGACGATGTCGGCCACATGATCAATCCGATGCTGGTCGAGGGCCAGCTCCATGGCGGCATCGCCATGGGGGTCGGCCAGGCCCTGATCGAAAACATTGTTTACCAGGGCGACCAGATCGTCACGGGTTCGTTCATGGACTACGGCATGCCGCGCGCCGACAATTTCTGCCAGTTTGTCGCCGGTGAAAACGAAGTGCCCACCAAGCTCAACCCGCTCGGCGTCAAGGGAGCGGGCGAATCCGGCACGGTCGGCGCACTGCCGGCGGTGATGAACGCGGTCAACGACGCGCTGACGCGGATCGGCGCGCCGTATGTGCAGATGCCGGCAACATCGGAAAAAGTGTGGCGGGCAATCGAGGCGGCGCGCAAAGCTTGACCGCGAGCGACCGCTCGCCCTGCAATGACGAAGTGTCCGCGCGCTACTCCGCCGCGGCCAAGCCCTTCTTGGCATTGTTGCGCAGGCAGCCGATCAGCATATCGGTCGCCATCACATCGCCGAACGTCAGGTAGAACGCCGCCAGCGAGGCGTTGTGGTCCTCGTCGGTGGCGGCGGCATTGCCGTCCGACACCATGACAGTCTTGAAATTGCACATCATGGCGTCGCGCGCAGTCGACTCGCAGCACACATTGGTGACCGTGCCAGTGACCAGAATGGTGTCGATGCCCTTGCCGTGCAGCACCGGGGCGAGATTCGACGAGCCCTGGATGAACGCGGAGAACCGGTCCTTTACCACGAAAGTATCGTTCTTGCGCGCATCGAGCGTCTCCCACAACTGATAGCCGATGCTGCCGGGCGCGAGCGCCTCGGCGCGCTTGGCGTTCTGTTCGGGCTTGCTGATGTCGTAATAGGCCGACCAGCTCTTTCGGGTTTCGTCGGTATAGGCGGTCTGGATCCACACCACCGCGCCGCCGGTTTCACGCACCGCCTGCGCCAGCCGGTTGATGTTCGGCACGATCTCCTGCGCCGTCAGGCACAAGGCATGCGCGACGCCCGGCATCATGAAGGCGTTCTGCATATCGACCACGACCAACGCCGTGCGCGCGGGAACCAGATCGTCATGGATATGCGCGCGGCCGCGCCGCGCGATGACGCGATCGATAACTGACTGCGGAATGGCGATCTTGTGCATCAGTCGCTCCTGGTGACCTCGAATGGCGCATCCTGCGCGGGAACCGGCCGGACAAAAATAATCGACAACAGGCCAACAATCCCAGCCAGGATGAAGGCGATCCAGCTCAGGCGGTTAATGTTGCGGTCTTGGTCAGGGTCGGACATGTCCAAGCCTTCAAAGTGAGCCCTCGCCACAGCACAATGATCGGGCGAACCAGCCGCCGGGTCAATCCCGTCCTTTAGCGAAGGTCAGCATCCGCACCGGATTGTCGGACAGCATGGTTTCGATCGTTGCGGCGGGAATACCGCGCTCCAGCAACATCGGCACGAAGTCCCGCAGCACCGTCGGATAGCCGCGGCCGCCGTGGCGCGACAGCATGGTTCGGCGGGCGACGTCCGAAGAAAGAATGAGCTGACAGGCAAGCCCCTTATCGCAGGCATCGCGCACCAGATTGGCGAGCTCCACATTGGTCGGCCCCTTGGGAAAGCTGACTTTGTCGATACCCATGAACGCACCGCAGCGGCCGACCTCGACCAGTTCCGAAACGTCGTTCGCCGCGCCCATATGGCTGATCACGGCGCGGGTCATATCCATGCCGGCGCCTTCCAAGACGCGAATGTGCCAGGCCGCCTGTCCGCAATTCGACGTGTGCGTGATCACCGGCGCGCCGGTCGCGCGCGACGCCAAAGCCGCCGCTTTGAACAGCCGCTCGGCGGGCTCGTTCGGCTCGCGTGCGGTGCCGACCTTGATCACCCCGCAGCGCACATCGGAGCCGTCGGCGCCCTGCTCGATTTCCGCGATCATGGCATCGCGAATCGCCTCGACCGGGCTGGCGAGCGCAATCTCCGGGAACGGATCCCAGTAAAAGCCGGCGGCACATACAACCTTTACACCGGAGCGCTCGCTGATCCGCCGCAACGCCAAGGGATCGCGGCCCCAGCCCGGGGCGCTCAGATCGGTGACGGCGGCGAGCCCGTATTCCACCGCCGTGCACAAATCCTCAACGACCGCATCTTCCTCATCGGCGCCGATCTTGTTGGCGAGCCCCTTTTGCGCCGACAGGTCGATCTGCAGGTGCTCATGCGCCAACACGCGCCCGACGATTGCCTCGACGTCGCCGGTAACGGTGCGGATCATAGGCGCGTCCCTGCTAAAGCCGCCCGGCAAAGGCGTCGGCGATAAATGCATGCGCCAGCGCATAGCCATGACGGGTTGCCGGTTCATCGTATTTTGCAACCGGCGGGAAGTTCGCATGCGGATCGGTATAGGCATGCACCACGCCGCCGAAATTGAGCAGCATCCAGCGCACGCCGGCGGCGTCCATCTCGGCCTCGAACATGTCGCGATGCGCCTTGGGCGACACCGGGTCCGCGGCGCCATGCAGCACCAAGACCTTGGCTTTGATGTCGCCCTTGCCGGCCGGCTTCGCGGTCGCAAGCACGCCGTGGATCGACACCACCGCCGCCATGTCGGCGCCTTCCCGCGCCAGATCGAGCACATTGCTGCCGCCGTAGCAGTAACCGATAGCGGCACGACGCTTGCTGTCGCCGATGCCGCGCTTTGCAGCCTCGCCGATCATGGTATCGAACCCGGCCTTGATCGCCCGGCGCGTGCCTGCCACATCCGCGATGAACGGCGCCAGGAACTCCATCGGGTTCTCGGTCCCCTTCGGCCCCTTGCCGTCGCTGAACATATCGACCACGAACACCACATAGCCCTGACCGGCCAGCATCTCGCCGATCGCGACATTCGCGGGCGTAACGCCGAGCCAGTTCGGCGCCATCAGCAGCAGCGGCTGGCTTTTCTTGCTCTCGTCATAGATCAATTGCCCCTGGTAGCTTGCACCGCCGATGGCGTATTTCACCGCTTCACTTTTCACGCGTCTCTCCCCTTTCGCATTATTGCGGCCGCAGGAATGCGAAGTCGCAGCCCTCGTCGGCGCCCAAAATCTGCTCGGCATAGAGCTTCGCATAGCCGCGCGTTGGTTTCTGCGCGTCGGGATGCGCCGGAGCGACCCGCTGTTTCAACGCCGCGTCGTCCACCAACAATTCGATCCGACGCTCTTTGACCGACAGCCGGATGCGATCGCCATTGCGAACCAAGCCAAGCGGACCACCGGAGGCCGCATCCGGCGTCACATGCAGCACGATAGTGCCAAAGGCGGTTCCGCTCATCCGGGCGTCGGAAATGCGGACCATGTCCTTGACCCCGCGCTGCGCGAGCTTTTTCGGGATCGGCAGGTAGCCAGCTTCGGGCATCGCCTCGGGCGAATGCGGGCCGGCGTTCTGCAGCACCAGAATATCCTCGGGCTTCACCTCCAAGGCGGGATCGTCAATGCGCGCCGCAAGATCTTCCAGCGAAGAAAACACCACCGCTGTCCCCTCGTGTTCGAATAGCTTCGCATCGGCCGCCGAGCGCTTCAGGATGGCGCCTTTGGGCGCGAGATTGCCGAATAGCGCCACCAATCCACCCTGCGGCTCGAACGGCTGCTCGCGCGCGGCGATGATGGTGCGATCGACATAGTCGGCGTCGTCGTCCTCCAGGCGCTCACGCAGCGTGTCGCCGGTGACGGTCACACAATCCAGATGCAACAGCGGCTTCAACTCGCGCAGCAGCGCCCCCATCCCGCCGGCGGCAAAGAAGTCCTCCATATAGCCATTGCCCACCGGCTTGAGGTTGACCAACACCGGCGTCGTGTCGGATAGACGATTGAACTGGTCGAGCGTCACGGGGACCCCAGCGCGCCCGGCAATCGCGGTGAGGTGAATAATTGCGTTGGTCGATCCGCCAAGCGCAAGCAGCACCCGCAGCGCATTCTCAACCGATTTCTGATTGACGATCCGGTTCGGCGTGACCGCCGAGCCGATAAGATTGACCGCCGCCACGCCGGTCGCTTCAGCGGCACGCAGGCGGTCGGCGTGAACCGCGGGGATCGCGGCGGTACCGGGCAGGATCATCCCGATCGCCTCGGCGATGCAGGCCATGGTCGACGCGGTGCCCATCACCGCGCAGGTACCGGCCGTCACCGCCAAATTTCCCTCGACCTCGGCAATCTCCTCGGCATTCACTTCACCGGCGCGATAGCGCGCCCAAAACCGGCGGCAGTCGGTGCAGGCGCCGAGCCGCTCGCCCTTGTGCCTCCCGGTCATCATTGGCCCGGCCACCAGCATCACCGCGGGCAGGCCCGCCGACACCGCGCCCATGAGCTGGGCCGGCACGGTCTTATCGCAGCCGCCCATGAGCACCACCGCGTCCATCGGCTGGGCGCGGATCATCTCCTCGGTATCGATCGACATCAGGTTGCGGTATTTCAAGCTGGTCGGGCTGAGGAATACTTCCCCAAGCGAAATGGTCGGAAATTCGATTGGAAGGCCACCCGCCACCAACACGCCGCGCTTCACCGCCTCCAACATTTCGGGGAAATGCCGGTGGCAATTGTTGAAACCGGACCCGGTATTGGCGATGCCAACCACCGGACGCTCCAGGATTTCACGCGAATAGCCCATCGAGCGCGCGAAGGAGCGGCGCAAATACAGCGAAAAGTCACGGTCACCGTAATTGGTAAGACCGCGCCTCAAGCCGGCGATCCGATTCGTCATCGATTTGGCCTCTTGCCCGTTCCCAGCCGCGATCCCGCAGCATGCATCTTGTACGGCAATCTACAAGCCGCCGGAATCGGTCGCCCGGCTTGCCCGCCCTCCGCAATAAAGCCAACAGAGCATTGGCGGGAGACCCGTTTACCCACCCCATTTAACGGCCCAACCGGCGCCTCGACAAACCGGTTCGAACCCTTCTAAAGTGTCAATCGGAGACGCGGAAGACCGCGCGCGGGCGGGGTGG
This sequence comes from Xanthobacteraceae bacterium, assembly GCA_022841625.1. Lineage (GTDB taxonomy): Bacteria > Pseudomonadota > Alphaproteobacteria > Rhizobiales > Xanthobacteraceae > VAZQ01. The sequence goes on along the minus strand of JALHRD010000002.1, from coordinate 121,398 downwards.
GAAGGCTATTTTATGAACTACGACGATTTCTTCAGCGATGCTCTGGCCCGCCTGCGGGAGGAGCGCCGGTACCGGGTTTTTGCCGATCTAGAGCGGCTTGCCGGGCGGTTCCCCCGCGCGCTGTGGCATTCCCCCGATGGTCCGCGCGATGTCATCGTGTGGTGCTCCAATGATTATCTCGGCATGGGCCAGCACCCCAAGGTGATCGGCGCCATGGTCGAGACCGCTACCCGGATGGGCACCGGCGCCGGCGGCACCCGCAACATCGCCGGCACCAACCATCCGCTGGTCGATCTGGAGCGCGAGCTCGCGGACCTCCACCGCAAAGAGGCCGCGCTGGTTTTCACGTCGGGATATGTCTCCAATGAGACCGGCATCTCCACCTTGGCGCGGCTGATGCCGAATTGCCTCATTCTGTCCGACGCCTTCAACCATAATTCGATGATCGAAGGAATCCGGCAGTCGCATTGCGAAAAGAAAATATTCCGTCACAACGACATGGCCCATCTTGAAGAACTGCTGCGCGCCGCCGATCCCAACCGGCCGAAATTGATCGTTTTCGAGACGCTCTATTCGATGGACGGCGACTGCGCTCCGATAAATGCCATCTGCGATCTTGCCGAACGCCACGGCGCCATGACCTATGCCGACGAAGTACACGCGGTCGGCATGTACGGCCCACGCGGCGGCGGCCAGGCCGCGCAGCAGGGCGCGATGGAACGCGTCGACGTGCTCGAAGGCACGCTCGCCAAGGCGTTCGGCTGCCTCGGCGGCTATATCGCCGCGAAAGCGTCGCTGATCGACGCGGTGCGCAGTTACGCGCCCGGATTCATCTTCACGACCGCACTGCCGCCGGCCATCTGCGCGGCCGCGACTGCCGCCATCCGGCATCTCAAGACGTCAAGCTATGAACGCGAACGCCACCAGGAGCGGGCGGCGCGCGTGAAAGCCGTCCTCAGCGCCGCGGGCCTTCCCGTGATGATGAACGACACGCATATCGTGCCGGTGTTTGTTGGCGATCCCGAGAAATGCAAAGAAGCGACCGACATCCTGTTGGCCGAGCACAGCATCTATATCCAGCCGATCAACTATCCGACCGTGCCCAAGGGCACCGAGCGGCTGCGCATTACGCCATCGCCCTATCACGACGATGCGCTGATCGACGCGCTGGCGGAGGCGCTGGTGGATGTATGGGAGCGGCTTAAGCTGCCGCTCAAGGCGCGCGCGCTGGCGGCGGAATAGACTTCCTCAGTCGTCCGACATCCCCTGCCCTGGCCGCGTCCAGCGTTTTTGTTCAGGCGGTGGGGCGCCTTTGCCGAGCGCCATCGACTTCCCAAATATCGCAAGCGAGAAGGTGCAGATCAGCCACCGTGACAAGTGGTGGGCGCCGACATAGACCGGATCGAGCGCCAGCGCGAGCGCAAGCAGCATCATCTGGTCCTGCGCGCCCGGAACGAAGGCGATCATCACGTCGGCCGGGCGGAACGGCAGGAGCACCATGACGATGGCGGCAAAGCACGACGCCACCATGATTGCGACCGCGAACGACCCGAGCGCGGCGCCGAGATAGTCGACCACAGTACGCCAATTCGTGTTGGAGAACCGCGAGCCCGCAACCGCGCCGATCACGATCACCGCCGCGCCGCCCAGCCACCATGGCAGCACCGCATGCACCAACCCGGTGCCGTGTAAAATCGCCGACGCCGCCATCGAACCGAACAGCAAGCCGCCCGGAAACTTGATCCAGCGCAGCAGCAACGCCGATCCGGTCGATATCGCGACCAGGATCGCAAGTTCGAGCGGCGAGGAACCACCGGCGGGCTCCGGCGCGCCGATCACGCCGCTGGCTGCCAACCCAAACAACGCCAAGCAACCCGGCAGGCCGATCATGATGAGCAGCACCCGCATCACCTGGACGATCGCAACGCCCCGGAGATCGGCCTTGAACTCCGCCGACAGCGAGACCACCTGCGCCATTGCACCCGGACTCGCGCCCAGGAAGGCCGAGGCCCAATCCCAGCGATGAACAAACCGAAGGTAGGACGTCGTTGCCGCAATCATGGCCACGGTCGCGACCGCCAGCACCGCAATGCTCAGCGGCCAGGTCGCCATGCCTTTGAGCGTTTCGGGCGTGACGATGGTTCCCAGAAGGATGCCGACCAGAACGAACGACACCTGCGCGATCGGCGTCGGCACCCGCATCTGGCGGCCGGCCAGCGCGGCAATCGAAACCGCCAACACCGAGCCTGACACAAGCCCGGCCGGGATTGCGAGCAGCGCCAGTGCAATCCCGCCCGCCGCAGCGATCAGCAGGGTCTCGACGGTCGGCAGCAGAAACTTGCGCGCAGGGACGACAAACGGCATGTCCCACGATCAATGCCGCGCGGCTGGCGGCAGGTCAAATGACCTCCATGCAGGCCGCCCATGCCAACGGCCCCGCAGCAGAGATAATCAGGATTATGCCGTGATGGACGGAGCGTCGATCGTCTGGATGGTCGGCGTGCGCGCCGCCAGCTTGCTTACCAGTGCCGGCAGGTCGAATCGCCGCGAAACCTCATCCCGAATTTGTTGCAGCGACTGCCTGAGCTGATTGCACAATGCCGGGAAATCGTCCGGGCCGAGCTTGGGATGAAGCGGCATGATGGTGAGATAAAAGCCTGCCTCTTCTTGCACGACGGTCTCGACGGTCCGCAGTCGTTGGATAGCGAGACTAAGCAATGAGCGCTCGAGATCGGCTCGCGCCGCGCGCCATTCATCGCCGCCAACCGATTGCGGCACGGGCCGCCGATCGAAATTTTCCAAAACCATCGTCACCAGCCCAGCCCGCACCAGATCGGGATTGAAGCTGACGCACGGACGCAGCACGGCCTCAGAGACCGTGGCTACCATTGCCAAGATGCGCGGATAGGCCTCCCAACAAGTTTTGTTGAGCGTTGCGACGAACGGCGCCGTCGCAAACAACGTATCGGCGTTGGCGCCAGCCAGCAGGCGGCAATAACCATGTACGCTGACTTCGGCCAACCGACACGATTGCTCATCGATAAAGCCAGCGGCCGCGGCACAATCGCTGATATCGCGAATGTCTGAAACAACGCCGGTGTTGCTGAGGTCGCGGGCGTCGCCGAGGTTGCCGGTATCGCCGAAATTACGGGTACCGCTGGCGCTGCGAGTGTCGCGGCGGCGAAATCGGTCGATGAAAGCCATGGCCCCAACTCCGTACACGGGCACGTAGCGAAAATTCAGCTTACGCCAAATTCAAGATACCGCAAGATAGCGGCATGGATTCTCATGACTATGGTTCATGCCCGGCTGCCGATGAATTGCAGCACGATTTCACGTCGATGCGGCGCGGCGCGGTGCTCCGCAAGATAGAGGCCCTGCCAAGTTCCAACCGCGAGCTTGCCGCCAGTCACCGGGACATGCAGCGACACGCCGTTGAGCATGGCTTTGACATGCGCCGGCATGTCGTCGGGTCCCTCAGTATCATGCACCCAACTGGCGTCGGCCGGCGCAAGCCGCTCAAGCGCGGTTACGAGGTCGGTCTGCACGTCGGGATCGGCATTCTCCTGGATGACCAGCGACGCCGAGGTGTGACGAAGATAGGCCCAAAATGCTCCCTCGCCGGCGCCGGCCTCCGCCAGAAAGCGCGCGGCATCGCGGGTGAATTCAAAAAACCCCAAACCATCGGTCTCGACCGCAAGCGTGGCGGTGGCGATGAGTTGCGGCGTCACCCCGCGAACCGCGGATAACCGGTTCGGTCTGAAACCAGCAGCCATCAAAGGCGCCTTTGGAGATCGCGCTGCACGCCGACGATCATCTCGACCATGCGGCGCCAAACCTTCTCCATGAAGTTCATCACCCGGTCGAGCTCGGCCTCGTCCGGAATTTGCAGGCGTTGGCCGTTGGCCTTGGGCGATGTTGGGCTGGGGTTGGGCGAATCCAAACCCGCGCCGTCGGCAGGCTGGTGGCCCCGGCTCACAAGCTCTTTCCGGAATGCGGCGTTCTCACCTTGCAGGCGCGCGATCTCGGCCTCTAGCGCCAACCGTTCGTCCGGCACAAGTTGGCATTGCCACTCGCTCGCGCCGCGATGGCACAACGAAACCTGCCCACTCCTGCCATCGAGCCGCAGGTAGCCGTCATCGGCGCGATGGAAACTGAAGCGCGCATCGCCGCGTTCGGTCGGCAAGGGCTGCGCGGTCGCAACCGGTGCCAACAACGCGAAACCGGACAAAACCAACGCAGCCACGCGCAAAACCATCATATCGAACCCCCGGGCGACGCCCGCCGAACCACCGCAAGCCATTAGGTTACTTTACCACTCACTACGCCGCCATTGAACTGCAACGAAGCATCTGACAGTGCGCTCGAAACGACCGGGTACAGCCGTATTTGGCGCCCATCCTGAACTGTAAGAATCGCCGATCACAACGTATTTTCAGTACGTTAGTCCTCGACCCACTTTCCTTGACTTGACCGGATGCCGCCAGTATGTTCCGCGCGGCCTCAGGGGGCGGCGGGACTGCCGCGATCGCTCATTAACTATTTGCGGGTGTCGAGGCAATGGTCGACGACACACGCAAAAAAGACGATCGCACACAACCGTCAACCGACGAGGCCGCGCTCTCTGCGAGGCTCCGGCATCTCGGCGAGCGGCTTGAGCACAACAGGTTGAGCACTCCGCCCGAAACTCCGGCGTCTCGCCCCAACACCAATGCGTCAGCTCTGGCGCAGGGCCTCCGGCTTTCAACGGAATTGGTTGCGGGCGTGGTGGTCGGCGGGCTGATCGGCTGGTTTCTGGACCGCACGCTTGGCATCTCGCCCTGGGGATTTATTGTGTTCGTGCTGCTCGGCTTTGTGGCCGGATTGCTTAATCTGATGCGTTCTGCGGGGTTCATGGCTGAAAACGACTCGAAGCACTGACGGCATTCCTATTCCCGCAACCGCGAACGACGAACCAGTCAAAAAATGGCCGCTGCCGATCCAATCCATCAATTCGAAATTCACAATTTGTTTAGCCTGCTGAAGATCGGCGGGACCGAGATCCATTTCACCAACTCCGCCGCCTTCATGTTCCTGGCAGTCGGTCTGTCGGCGCTGCTGCTGCTCGGTGCCACCGCCGGCCGCCGGCTGGTGCCGACGCGCATGCAGTCGATGGCGGAACTCAGCTACGAACTGGTCGCGGATACGATCCGGAGCACGGCCGGAGAAGACGGGATGCGGTTTTTCCCGTTCGTTTTCACCCTGTTCATGTTCATTCTGTTTTCGAACGTGATCGGGATCGTGCCCTATACGTTCACTGTGACGAGCCACATCATCATCACCGCAGCACTCGCGTTACTCGTGTTCTTCACAGTGATTATCTACGGCATCTGGCACAACGGACTGCGCTTCTTCAAATTGTTCGTGCCGAGCGGCATTCCAGCCCTGATGGTTCCGGTCATTGTCATCATCGAGGTGCTGTCGTTTCTGTCCCGGCCGATTTCGCACAGCGTCCGCTTATTCGCCAATATGCTCGCCGGCCACATCACGCTCAAATTGGTCGCCAGTTTCGTCGTCATGCTGGGCAGCCTCGGGTTCCTCGGATGGCTCGGCGCTCTTGCCCCACTCGCGCTGACGATCGCGTTGACCGCGCTCGAATTGCTGGTGGCGTTCCTGCAGGCTTACGTCTTCACCATCCTCACCTGCATCTATCTCAGCGATGCGCTCCATCCAGGGCACTGAATCCAAGAATCTTCGTATCGTCCTCAAACATCCTCTGAAAGGAAATCTCGAAATGGATCCTATCGCAGCAAAATATCTCGGCGCCGGCTTGGCTTGTATCGGAATGGGCGCCGCTGCCATCGGTGTCGCGAATGTCTTCGGTCAATTCTTGATCGGCGCGATGCGCAATCCGTCGGCCGCCGGCGCGCAGAGGCCAAATCTGTTCCTCGGTTTCGCGCTCGCCGAAGCGTTCGGCATCTTCTCGCTGCTGATCGCGCTGTTGCTGTTGTTCGTGCTGTAAGTCCGACCGCGGGCGGAGACCACGATGGCCGCGGGCCAAAAAACGCACACTGAAGTCCCCCAAAAGGGCAATTTCCCGCCGTTTCAGGCGGACACTTTTGCGTCGCAACTGTTCTGGTTCGCGATCGCTTTCGTCGTGCTCTATGTGGTCATCTCGCGCTTTGCGATCCCGCGCGTCGGCGGAATTATCGATGCGCGCCGCCAAAGCGTGGAGGGCGATCTCGCCGAAGCGAGGCGTCTGAAAGATTCCTCGGACGCCGCCATCGCGGCCTATGAGAAGGCACTCGCGGACGCCCGCGGCCGCGCCCAAGCGCTCGCCAACGAGGCCCGCGAAAAATACGCCGCTGAGGCGGAAGCAGCCCGCAAGGAGCTTGATGCAACGCTGAATCGCCGCATTGCCGAGGCCGAACGGACGATCGCCGCACGGCGGACCGCCGCAATGGCCAATGTCCACGACATCGCCGTCGAGACCGCGACAATCATTGTCGAGCGCCTCACCGGCAACACCCCAACCAGCGCGGACGTTGCCAAAGCCATGGCCAGCACATTGAAGCGTTAAGGGACGGATCGATGCTCACCGCCGAATTCTGGGTTGCCGTCGCCTTCGTCATGTTCATCGGGGTGCTGGTCTATTTTGGCGTCCACAAAATGATCCTCGATGCGCTCGATGAGCGCAGCGCCCGCATCAAGGCGGAACTCGACGAAGCACGGCGCCTCAAGGAAGAAGCGCAGGCGCTGCTCGCCGAATATCAGCGCAAGAAAGACGACGCCGAGCTTGAAGCGGCCGGCATCCTCGCCGGCGCCAAAGCGGAAGCCGAGCGGCTCGCTGCCGAGGCTAAAGCAAAATCCGAGGAATTCCTTGCCCGCCGCACCAAGCTTGCCGAATTCAAGATCACCCAGGCCGAAACGCAGGCGCTCGCCGACGTGCGCAATGCCGCCGCCGAAGCCGCCGTCGCCGCCGCCGAGCGCATCTTGACCGATACCGTGAAGGGCAAGCTTGCCGACGACCTGATCGGCAAGGGCATTGCAGAAGTAAAGAGCAAGCTGAATTAACCGCCGCCCGCCGCTATCGCCTTAGCTCGGGCGCAACCGAGCGCTCCAACTTTTTGGGCGGCGCTTTCTGTGCCTTCTGCTTTGTCTGCGGCTGCTGCCGCTCGCCGGCCTCGTCGAAGCCAACATAGACAACATAGGATTGCAGCACGGCGAGCGGCGGCAACGGAAAGCTCAAATCGTCCTCGATATCCGTGAACAGCGCATTGCTGGCGTTGAGCGTCACCGGAACGCGCCTGAACTTGGTCACGATCGTCTTTGGTTGGACGCCCTCATGCACCACCGCATAGCGGATCGGCGCCGATATCTGCGGCGGCGCCCCGGCGGGGCCGGCGACCGCTCGCCCCTGCACGCCAACCCGCATCCGCACATTGCCGCTATCGACAAAACATTGCCGCGCCAGCTCAACGAAAGTCAGCTGATAGCGCAGATCGTTGGCCGTTGGCTCCTGGGGCTTGGTAGCCACCGCGAGCGTGCCTGCGCCGGTGCGAATATCAACCGAGGGACAGTCGTCTTCCAACGACACCCCCGGCGCGGATGCCTGAGCCTGCGTAGCGGAAGTGCCGGACTTCGAGAACCAGCCAGGCAGGTTGCCGCCGAGCGACGGCAGGCTGCTGCCGGCGCAGCCCGCCACGATTGCCGCTACGGCAACCGTCCCCGCGACGCGCATGGCACCACGCAATCGATCGTTTTGGTTCCGCATCACGATATCAACTCTAAAAAAACGGCCCCGCAATTGTCCTGCTTCCGAACTTCGCAGCGCGGCGGTGTGACTCCACCTGCCGCGTTTATAGCAGGATAACCAAGGCAAGCCCAAGGCCCATCAACCGACCCATCAACCGGCGAATCGACCCGCCCATCAACCGACCGGCTGGAGCGACGGATCGTCCCGCAGGCGCGCGAACAAGAGGTGATCCTCCCACACTCCATTGATGCAGAGGTATTGCCGCGCAAAGCCTTCGTGCTGGAATCCGGTTCTTTTTAACAAACGGATCGAGACTTCATTGATCGGCAGGCAGGCTGCCTCGACCCGGTGCAGCCGCAGCGTACCGAATGCGAATGGAAGAATCGTGCGCACCGCGGCCGTCATATAGCCCTGCCCAGCATAGCGAGCGCCCATCCAATAGCCCAGACTCGCCGCCTGCGCGCAGCCGCGCCGGATGTTCGCGAGCGTGAGGCCGCCGACCAGCATGTCGTCGCTTTTGCGAAAAATAAAAAACGGATAGGCAAGATCGCTGCGTTGATCTTCGGCGTAACGCCGCATCCGCCGCCGGTACGCAGCCCGCGTGAGGTCGTCGGCTGGCCAAATCGGCTCCCAGGGCGCCAGGAATTCGCGGCTCGCAGCCCGCAAGGCCGACCACTCCGGATGGTCCGCCATCTGCGGCGCACGCAGCAGGACCGTGTCGCCGACGATCGCAGGCAATTGGTCGGAAAGATTGACGCTGCGAAAGAACGCCATGGATTCATCCGAGAAATGAAATCGCGTTAGCGCACAGGAGACGCCTCGCCGCTCGTCTTCCGGCGCACGCCACCCGTTACCGGCGATCCACCGCTACGCCGCCCGCGGCACAAGACCTTCGGCGATCGACGCTGCACTTTCAAGTCCGGAACCGGGGCCAAGCGCCGCGATCGCCGGGCGGCCGCGCGCAATCAGCGCCCGACCGGCGGCACGGGCGCTTTCCACCGTTACCGCTTCGATTTTTGCGACCAGTTCCGCCAATGGCATCGGACGTCCCCAAGCAAATATCTGACGCGCCAATTGCTCGGCCCGTGCGCTGGAGCTTTCCAGGGCCATCAGCAAGCCTGCCTTCATCTGCGCCTTGGCTCGCGCCACCTCAACCTCGGTGATCGTCTCCGACGCATTGGCGACCTCGGCCACCACAACGCGCATCAACTCGGGCAGATCGGTCGCATCGGTGCCGGCATAAAGGCCGAACATGCCGGTGTCCGAATAGGGCGCGTGAAACGCATAGATCGAGTAGCACAGGCCGCGAATTTCGCGGACCTCTTGAAACAGCCGGGACGACATGCCGCCGCCCAACACGCTGGTGAAAATCTGCATGCTGAACAGGTTCGGATCGCGCTGCGGCAAGCCCTGCATCGCCAGCGCGACATGCACCTGCTCTAGGTCGCGCTTCTCAATATAATTGCCACCCGCAAAATGCGCGGGCGCGGGGGTCGGCGGCGCCTGCCCGTCGAAGCTCGCAAACTGCTGCGCGACCTGCTCTACCAGGGCACGGTGATCGATAGCGCCTGCGGCCGCCACCACCATGTCCGGCGATCGATAGTTGCGCGCAAGGTAAGCGGCCAGGCGCTTGCGGTCGAATGAACGCACGGTTTCGCGCGTGCCCAGGATGGACCGGCCGACCGACTGGCCGGGAAACGCGGTCTCCTGCAGCTTGTCAAACACCACATCATCGGGCGCATCCTCAGAGGCGCCGATCTCCTGCACGATGACATTCTGCTCCCGTTGCAGCTCCTCCGGGTCGAAGGTCGGATTCGACAGGATGTCGGAGAGCACGTCGACTGCGAGCGGCACGTCGGCGCGCAGTATGCGGGCGTAATATGAGGTCGACTCGACGCTGGTGGCGGCATTGAGATCGCCACCCACCGCCTCTACCTCCTCGGCGATCTGCCGGGCGGTTCGTCGCTTGGTGCCTTTGAACGCCATATGTTCCAGCAGGTGTGAAATACCGTGCTCGTCGGGGCGTTCATCCCGACTGCCGGCGCCAACCCAGACGCCGAGCGAAACCGATTCCAGGTGCGACATCGCATCGGTCACGACTGTCAGCCCTGACGGAAGGCGAGTAATTTCGACACTCATGCGGCAGCTCCTTCGCGTCCGGCGCGACTTGAAGACAAAATGTGGCGTTCAACTGCCGCCTGATCGACGGGCAGCGTAGTAAATTTCTCAGGTCGGTCGTAGAGGTCGCCAAGCCAATCCGGCAGCGGCGGGCGCTGGCCGCAGGCAGCCGCGACCGCGTCCGGGAATTTCGCCGCATGCGCGGTCGAAAGCACGACCATCGGCATGGCCGGATCGCGCGCTTCTTTTTCCGCGACAGCGACGCCGACCGCGGTATGGGGATCGATAAAGCGACCGGTTTCGCGCAACTGGGTGCGGATCGCGGCGGCGGTCTCCTCTTCGTCGGCGCGATTGGCCGCAAACACGCCGCGGAGCATCGACACAGACCGACCGGGTAGCGCGAAGCGGCGCGACTGCGCCAGCGAGCCCATCATGGCGCGAACCGACTTGGCGTCGCGGCCGCCGGCCTCAAACAGAATGCGCTCGAAGTTCGAAGCGACCTGGATATCCATCGACGGCGAAGTGGTCGCCATCACATCGCGCATTTCGTAAACGCCGGTTGCAAGCGTGCGCGCCAGGATGTCGTTGACATTGGTCGCGATCACCAGCCGATCGATCGGCAGGCCCATGCGCATGGCGACGTAGCCAGCATAGACGTCGCCGAAATTTCCGGTCGGTACGGTGAAAGCGACCTTGCGATGCGGCGCGCCGAGCGCGACCGCGGCGGTGAAGTAATAGACCGCCTGCGCAATGATGCGCGCCCAGTTGATCGAATTCACGCCAGACAGCGAAACCTTGTCGCGAAAGGCATGGTGGTTGAACAACCCCTTCACGATCGCTTGACAGTCGTCGAAGGTGCCTTCGATGGCGAGCGCGTGAACGTTGCCGTCCTCAGCCGTGGTCATCATCCGCCGCTGCACCTCGGAGATGCGCCCATGTGGAAACAACACAATGAGATCGGCGCGGCTGCGCCCGCGGAACGCTTCAACCGCCGCGCCGCCGGTATCGCCCGATGTCGCCACCACGATCGTCGTGCGCTCGCCCCGGGCGGTGAGAACATGATCCATCAGCCGGCCGAGAAGCTGCATCGCCATGTCTTTGAAGGCGAGTGTCGGACCGTGGAACAGCTCCAGCATGAATTCATTGACGCCATATTGGCTCAGCGGCGCCACGACGGGATGACGGAAGTTGCCATAGGCCTCGCGCACCATGCGGGCGAGTTCGTGCTCGGCGATTGCATCGCCGACGAATGGCCGCAGCACCTCAACCGCAACTTCAGCGTACGGCCGTCCGGAAAAATTCGCGATGTCGCTCGACGCGAGTTGCGGCCAGGATTCGGGCACGTAAAGACCGCCGTCGCGGGCCAGCCCCGCGAGCATCACATCGACAAATCCGAGCGGCGGAGCCTCGCCACGGGTGGATACATAACGCACTGCTGACCTACCAAACCAACCAACCCGATAGCCAAGATTCGCCACTATACCGGCACCCTGCCGGACGGCGATGGATCGGCACAAGTCATTGATTTAATTAACATATATTTCCGGAGGTCTCCGGCGACAGGCGCCGGTGACTTAAAAATCTTAGAGGGTGCGGCCCCCCTGCACAAGGACGCTAAAGGTCTAGCCGGCCGGCCGGTTAATGGATGCAGCGGCCCCCCGCCGGGATCGCCGATCGCGGGCAAAATCGGCGTTTGCGCCGTTAACGATTGCGGCAGCCGCATTCGGCCTCAGGAACGCTGCCCCGAACGCTATTGCTGCGACATTCCGGTGAGGCTCATCGCCTCATTAGCGGCCTTGATCACTTCGGGCGGCATCGCGTAAGCGCGGCGCAGAATCTCGGCGACATGCTCACCCGAAATTTCCTTGATTTCGATGTTCTGCTTTTTCGCTTCCGCGATGAACCCGGGGTCACGCATCGCCGCACTGAACGCCTTGCGCAAGGCCGCAACTCGCTCTGGCGGAACGCCGGGCGGAGTCAGGATTGGCCGATCCATTTCAAACGGCGACAGCATCAATTCGAGGATATGGCGCGTGCGCTGGTCTTTGACGAATTCGGTCAGCGACGGACTGTCGGGAAACTCCGGGTCACGCTGCAAGGCAATCTGGACCGGCACGGCGATCTTTTTCTCAGGGAACCAATCCGGCCGCGTCGCCTTGATCGAGGATACCAGTCCGCCGCAACGGCCATGCACCTCGCCACGCTCCATGGCGAGATAGACGTCATTGCCGCCCTTGTAGCCGGACACGATTTTGACCTTAGCGCCGAACAAATGTTTGAGCATCGCCGGCATGGTTTCCATCTGCGAGCCCGCGCCTGTGCCGCCGACAATGAACTCGCGCTCCAGCATGTGCTCCCAGCGGGTAATCCCCGATTTGACCCACGACACGCAGATGCCGGACGCCGAGGTGATGCTGCCAATCCAGTTCATCTGCCGTGGATCGAAATTTGCGCCGCGCGTCCCGTAAAGCGGCGCGAACGGCACGCTCGAATGCACGAGCCCGATGGTGGTGCCGTCCTTTGGCGCCACCGCATTGAGAAAAAGCATCGCACGAATGCCGCCGGCGCCCGGCATGCTTTGCACAACGATGTGCGGCTTGCCGGGAATATGCGCACTGAGGAACGGCGCGAAGGCATGGGCATAGGTGGCGTAGCCGCCGCCCGCCCCAGCACTCAAAATCCAGTTGATATTGCGACCCTTGTAAAAATCGGCAATCGGATCGGCGGACGCCGTGCCCGACACTAGCGCCAGCGCCGCCAGCGGCGCTGCAATCCCGTATCGCATGGTCAGGTCCCTCCGCACGCCCGCTTAATCCTGCATCACGTCAATGAGGATGCCGTCGGGGTCGGCGAGCCTGTGCTGCCCCATGGCGCAGCTACGCGCGAACAGCCGGTCGAGCGCGGCGCCTTCCGAGCCAGTGTGGACCGGCGCTGGCGTCAAGCGCGGATTGTCGCCGGCGATGCGCTCGATATCGGCCTTGAATGCGTCGATGCTCTCAACCTTGAAGCCGATGTGATCCATGCCGGCGGTGATGATGCCGGTGCCGTCATAGTCGGTGATGTCCCAGGGCATGATCACCAGTGTCATGTGCCCGTCGGTCAGGTAGTGGTTGGGATCGTCGGCGCGCTTGTTGACGTTCGAGGGCGCCAGCTCAAACACATGGCGATAGAACTCCGCCATGTCGTCGGGGTTCATCGTGCGCAGCGCCACATGGTTGATGTGGCGCGGATTGGCGTTGCCGTCGTTCTCAACATAAACCGAGGTTCGGTTGGCCATGTCCTTCTGCGAAATGTCGAACATATTGCCGTCCGGATCGTGCGTGCTGATGCCGGCAAACGGCCGTGTCGACGGCCGCTTGAGCCATTTCACAGTCGGATATTTCGTCCGCATACGCTCAAAGCAGGTCTCGGCATTGTCGACCTGGATGCCGAAATGGTCGAGACCGGCGGAGCGCCCGGCCCGGCGCGGATTGATGTTCAATCCGACATAGCCATCGCCGACCGTCACCGCTCGGCCGGCGCGGGTCTTGGCCGAGGTCTTCATGCCGAAGGCCGCGATATAAAATTGCGCGAGCTGGGCATAGTCTGCGCTGACAATGGCGACGTGATTGATCTTCGCAAACATCGTTTTCTCCATGCCCGGCCGCCGGCCGATTTAATTGATATTGTGCCCGATTTCGGCTGCGCGTGAAACCGTCTCTTAGACTGGATTCGGCGCGCGTGGGCGAAACTCGAAGGCCAGCAGACCGAAACCGACCAGCAGCATGACCCCGGCGCTCAGCCCCAACGACCAGTGAACGCCGATCAGGCTGCCGGCCATCCCGACGGTGACGCCGGAAAACGCCCGCATGCCGTGGAAACACATGTTGTAAAGGCCGATCACGCGGCCGCGCATATGCCCCGGCGCATGCAACTGCACCAGCGTCTGCGCCATGGCGCTGAACGCCAAGTTCAGGAAGCCGGCAGCAAACAACAGCGAGAGCGACAATGCGTAATGTTCGGATACGGCGAAACCGCCAATACAGATAGCCCAGAGCATGACCAGCACCACCGCGATTTTGGGCCGCGCCTGCAACAGGCCATAGGTCTCAAGGATCAAGCCCGCGGCCAGCGCGCCGGCAGCGTTGGCGGCAAGCAGCATGCTGTAGTGGTAATCGGCGTGATCGTGGCCAAGATGAGCGGCGAATTCCGGCATCTGCGCCTGATAGGCATTGCCGATCACAAACGACGATGCGGCGGCCAAGAGTGTCATAGAGACGACAATGCGATTGCCGGCGATAGCGCGCGCGGTCGTCACGACGCCAGCAAAGCCGTCCGGGCCGGCGATGGCGCGCGGCGTCTCCTTGGCGAAGGCGCGGCCGTAGGGCGCTTTCCAAAGCCACCAGGTCAGCGGCAGATAGATCAGCACATTGATCAGCATGCCGAGCGACGAACCGAATACCAACAGCATCGCGCCGCCGACCGCCGGTCCACCCAACAGCCCGAGCGTACGCGCCATTGCCATCAGCCGCACGCCGCTATGCAGATTATCGCGGCCGGCAATATCGTGGACCAGCATCTGCGACGCCGGCGCCCAGAACACCCCGGCCATGCCATGAATGGTGAACAGCACCACCGCATGCCAGACTTCCAGCGTATCGGTGGCGAACAACACGCCCCAGCCGAGCGAGCAGATGATAAAAAGCAGCATCGCAAACTGGATGAGACGCCGCGCGTCGTAGCGATCGGCCAGCGCGCCGGACCAGATCGAGAACAACAGAAACGGCAGCCAGTGTGAGATCACCGCATAGCCAGCCAGCGCCGGCGAGTGGAACTTCTGGTAGATGATCCAATAGCTGATGACGTGCTCGACCGAGTCCGCCATCATCGCCAGCATGGTACCGCCGAGATAGGCGCCATAGCCGGGTTGCCGGAGCGCGGCGAAGGCACGGTGGCTGGGTTGCGCGGCCTCGCTCAATGCACCGCCCCAATCGCGCCTGGAACCGGCCACGATCTTACACTTGCAAACACGCACTGTAAGATTGGCGAGAGATGGTAATTATCTTTATAAATCAATATCATATTTGTTTTATCTTACACTCTTACCGATCTTACACGTGTTTATTCGGAGCGTACTCCGCAGTGCGCGGCAATCGACCGCAGACACCGAATATGAGCCGATCGCGGCGCGTGACAAGACCACTGTGGACAGATGTGGACTGAAAATCTCGCGGCGGTTCGGATGAGGTTGTGGCGGCAACCAACGCTTCAAGTGACACTGCTTGAAACGCCTTCATGCTGATCCATGACCGTCGCATGACCGTCGCGTCGCGGCAGTCCGCTTTTTCAACTACCGAGACATCTATTACTTGGCCGCTTTCACGCGTAAGCCTCATCGCAATGCGTCAGACACCTGAGCTCGTGGGTACTACAGTAGTCTCGCCGCATCGTTGACTATCGCGATGGACACACCTAACGTTTTGCTGGTCACAGGACTTCGTCAAACCAGGAGGGTATCGATGTTGCCGTGCATTTGGAAAGCCGCTGTTGCCGCAGCAACAATAATCGTCGCCACCGTTCCTGCCACTGCGCAAACGTTTCAGTTTCAGTTCGGCAAGGGGCAGTTCCGATTTGAAAAAAAGGATCCGCGCGGGAATGTCGCCGGCAAGCGAGCGAGTTGCGAAGTCTACGCGCGCATCGCCGTTGTGCAGGCCGAAGCCAATCGGCAGTTTCAATGCCGCTACGAGGGCCATCGATGGCAAACCAATCCTGTGCCGCATTTCCGTTGGTGCCGATGGGTTGGGCGTCCGGCATTGGTCGAGGAGTTTCGGGAGCGCGCCCAGGATCTGCAGCACTGCTTCGACAATCTCGGCGACTTCGACGAGGGACGATAGTTCTTCCCGTTCGGAACGCGCCTAGAGCACGTTCCGTTGACTTGGAATCGCGTCTCGCTCTCCCGCTCGTCCCCGCGAAAGCAGGGACCCAGAAACAAAAAAGATTCTGGATTCCCGCCATAAGGGCGTTCACGCCCGTCCATAGCCCGTCGAAGACGGGCGTGAACGACCTGATGAACGGGCTATGCGCGGGAATGAGCGGCGGAAAGCTTCGATTCGATCGGAACATGCACTGGAACGGTCTACGCTCCAGTCTTGCTGCGTCAGAAAGTTCGGCGGCTGTTGTTGCGGCCTCTGCCGGAGAGCGCACAATAACGACCGCTGTTCAGGTTGCACGGCCATTCCCGGCGTGCGCCCAGTTTTCTGACACAGCGAGACAAGAGCAGGTCCCGATCAGGTGGAGTCGGTACTTGGTGTCCGATCATGTCTGACCGGAACACGCCCCTACCCACCCCGCCCCAGCGCCTTGATGGTGCGCTGCACGATTGCGGGCGGCGTTCGATAGGCGTCGGCAATGAGTGCCGCCTGCTGCTCGCCGGTGATCGCCACGACATTGAGACGCTGCTTGTTGGCATCGTCGAGGAAGGCTGGATCGCGCAGCATGGCCTGGAACGCGGTACGCAGCACGGCCACCCGCTCGGGCGGAACCTCGGCCGGGGCAACGAACGGCCGCCCCATGGACGCGCGTGCAAAGAACAGCTCCAGCGCCGCGCGCTCCTCACCCGCGCGCGCCTGCTGCAAACCAAGCGGCACGTCCTTGATGCGCGGATCGGGCTCGATCGCCGCCTGCAACAGGATATTGATCTGGCCCTGACGCGCGAGATTGCCGCGCAACAGCGAGTCATAGGCCAGGCAAATGCCCTGCACCTCGTTGCGCTCCATCGCCAGATGTATCTCGTGGGAGCCCTTGTAGCCCTTCACCACTTTCATCTTCATGCCGAGCAGCGCGGCAAGAAATTCCGGATAGATCGCGGTGTCGGCGCCAGATCCGGTGCCGCCGAGCGTCAACTCCTTGGAGAATAGATCCTGCACGGTCTGCACCGGCGCATCCTTGCGCGCTGCGCAAACGGTGGTGTCGCGGCCGGGGCTGCCGAGATAATTGATCTTCTGCGCATCGAACTGGGTGCCCTGCCCGCCCAGCAGCGGCTCGAACGGAATGCCGCGATTGATCATCCCCACCACGCTGCCGTCCTTGGGCGCGGCATTGTAGAGCCGGTTGACAACCAACAACCCGCCGGAGCCCGGCGCATGCACCGGCACCATGCCGGGATTGCCCGGGATGTGATTGCCGATGTGTTTGGCAATGGTGCGCGCCCAGACGTCATCCTCGCCGCCGGGGCCGAAGCCGACCAGCAATTGGATGGTCTTGCCCTTATAGAATTCGGCCGGCGCTTGGGCGTGCGCCGTCGACGCAAGCCCCCATGCAAACAGGACAACGAGAGCGACCTTCACCGTCATGACACGCTCCAATTTTTCCTCATGGCCGGACATAACGCAGTGGATATGCAGATGCGTGACATCTAATCCCGAATATCCTGCAGGAACCATTCGGTCGGAATCACCCGCCCGACCTTCCGCTTCATCGCCTGTTCGTACACAAAGCCGCCGACTGACGAGAACTGAAGGCCCTGATTGCCGACATTACGATAGAACGTCACCTGGTCGCGGCTGGTGCGGCCCTTGGCTTTGCCACTGACCAGATCAGCGAAGTCAGGCTTATCGCCGCCCTTGCCGCGATCCATGAATTCCGGCGAATCGCCGCCGAAACCAGGCTGCGGATTTTTCTCCGGGATGCGCTTCATCTCTTCCACGGTGCCGCCGATATAGGCCGCCGGCGACAATCCGCGCTCAGCCTGGAACCGCTCGGTCTGCTTCATCTGCAAGCCGGCGGTGCCCTGGCGGATGACGACGTCGAATTTATTGGCGCTCTCGTCGGGCATTTCGCGCCGGCCCAGGTTGGTGACATGCATGCCGGGCTCGATCCACTCGGCGTCGTAGACCGGCGCCATGCTGTCGGTGCAGGACGAAAGCAAGTCCGCGCCGCGCACCGCCTCGCGCGGATCGTCAACCGCGCGCACCTCGATATTGAGTTGCTTGCTCATTTCCTCGGCGAAGGCCTCGCGGTTCGCGGCAGTCGGGCTGTAGACCTTACACAGCCTGATATCGCGGACCGACTTAAACGCCCGGAGAAAGGTGCGCGCCATACCACCCGAGCCAAGCATGCCGACGACATGGGTGTCCTCGCGGGCGAGATACTTCACCCCGATACCGGCGCCGCCGCCGACGCGGAAATGCTGCAACACGCCATCATTGATGAAGGCGAGCGGCTCGGCATTCCGCGTCGAGACCAGGAGGATGATGCCGCAATAGGTACCGGGCTCGCGGCAATATTTCTCCTCGGTCCAATTGCCGTTCTCGTCGCGCGGCCAAGTCATGATGTCGGACTTCATACGGATGGCAAAGTAGCCGTCATTGGCGCCCTCCATGGTGCCCCAGCGGAAATAGCCGTCCGGCCGTTCGCACGGGAAGTACATGTCGATGCGCGGACGGTGAATCGCACCGCCGGTCGGAATTTTCTTGAACGCCTCCTCCTGCACGCGGATGCAGTCTTCCATTGTCAGTATCTGCGTAACCAGGTCATTGTTGATGATCAGCATGGGCACCTTCTCGAACGGGATACCCGTGCGTCATAGCTTCCGACCGGCAGCGGCGCAACGACCGCGCCGCCCTTGACCATACACCCGCCCCCCGATAGCAGACCTTGGATGGGAGACCGCGCGATGCCGCACAGCCGACCGTTCCTTGCAATGCTGGCGATCTGCCTATCGGCGAGCCTCGCCGGCCAAGCCACGGCGCAAACCGCCGAACCGTTCTACAAGGGCAAGACTATCAATCTTCTGGTCGCCAGTGTGCCCGGGGGCGTCAATGACCTCACCGCCCGGCTCATTGCACGACACCTCGGAAAGCACGTCCCGGGCCATCCCCATATTGTCGTACAAAATCTCCAGTCGTCAGGCCTGGTGCTGGCCAACCGCCTGTACAATAGCCCGGACCCGGACGGCCTCACCATCGGGATCATCGAGCGTGGCACGCCACAGCTTGCGATCATGGGTGATGCCAATGCCCGCTTTGAGCCCCTGAAGTTCACCTGGCTCGGCAGCGTGTCGTCTTATGCCAATGACGCTTACACACTGACCGTCAATGCCAGCTTTTACGCCAAATCGGTTGCGGACCTGCGAAATAAAGACCGGCCCTCCGCCAAGATCGGTTCGACCGGCGCCGGCGCCACCAATGGCATCTTCACCATCATTGCGCGCGATGTCCTTGGCCTGAACATCCAGCATGTGCGCGGCTATCGCGGCGCCGCCGATGTATTCCTCGCCCAGCAGCGCGACGAGCTCGATGGCCAGGTCGTTGGCTACTCCTCGATCAAGGTCGGGCAGCCGGCGCTGTTCGCGGCCGGCGCGTTCCGTCCGCTGATCGCGTTTGGCCGCACCACGCGCTTCGGCGAATTGCCCGACGCGCCGACCGGCCGCGAATTGACCAAGGATCCGAACGCGCTGCGGCTGCTCGATTTCGCCGAAGCGCCTTTCTTCATGGCGCTGCCGCTCATTGCCCCACCCGGACTGCCGGCCGACCGCGCTTTGGCCCTGCAAACCGGGTTCATGGCAATGACCAAAGACGCCGCCTTCAGCACGGAGGCGCAGAAGATGGGTCTTGAGCTCAGCCCGATCGACGGCGACGCCGTGCGCAAGGTGATCGCGCAGATGGCCGCGACACCGCCGGACGTGATCGCGCATTTCAAAGCGATCGTCAGCGCGAAGAATTAGCGAGAATCCCGGTTGGATTGAGTAGGTCCCCTGTCCGCTGGTCCTCGCGCAAGCAACGCAAGCACGGACCCAGTTTCAAACGAAAGAATCTGGATTCCCGCTTGCGCGGGAGTGAGCGGCGGATAGACGCACGTCGCTTGGGAACTACTCCAAACGAACGAGCATCACCTACACCGCCCTGAGATGCCGGATTGGGCGACCGTTGGCGACCGCCTGCGCCGCCGCGACGATCGCGTTGGCATCGATGCCGTAGTGCCGGTAGAGGTCGTCAATCGACCCGGTCTGGCCAAAGTGTTCGACGCCGAGCGCGCGCACGCGGTGGCCACGGACCGCGCCGAGCCAAGCGAGCGTCGCCGGATGGCCGTCGAGCACCGTGACGAAGCCGCAATTCGTCGGCACGCCTTCGAGCAGCCGCTCGATGTGCGAGCGTGCGTCGGTACGCCCGCGTTCGCGCGCCCGCTGCGCCGCCGTCCACCCCGCGTTGAGCCGGTCCGCCGAGGTAACCGCGAGCAGGCCGACGTCGCGGCGGTCCTCCGCAATCAGCCCGATCGACTGGATCGCCTCGGGTGCGACCGCGCCGGTGTAGGCCACGACCATCTGGCAGTTCGGCCCCGGCGCGCGCAGCCAGTAGGCGCCGTCGACAATGCATCGGCGCAGTTCCGGCGTCATCGCGCGTTTGATCTGCTCGACCGGCCGGGTCGAGAGCCGCAGATAGACCGAGCCGCCGGTCTCGTCGCGCAGCCAGTTGCGTTCGGATGGCTCGCCCTCGCCGTCGCGCTGAACGTAGTCGAACGAGAAGCGCAAGATTTCGACGAGCTCGTCGACGAACGCCGGTTCGAAGGCGGCAAGGCCGTCCTGCGCCATTCCGATCAGCGGCTCGGCGATGGACTGGTGCGCGCCGCCTTCGGGCGCGAGCGTGATGCCGGATGGCGTTGCCACCACGATGAAACGGGCGTCCTGGTAGCAGGCGTAGTTCAGGGCATCGAGCCCGCGCGCAATAAACGGGTCGTACAAGGTGCCGATCGGAATCAGCCGTTCGCCGTTGATCGAATGCGAGAGCCCGAGCGCCGACAGCAGAATGAAGAGATTGTTCTCGGCGATACCGAGCTCGATGTGCTGGCCCTTGGGCGAGTACTCCCAGGTAAACGTCGAGGGGATGCGTTCGGTCCTGAATGTGTCCGTCATACGCTCGCGCGCGAACAGACCCCGGCGGTTGACCCAGGCGCCGAGGTTGGTCGAGACCGTAACGTCGGGCGAGGTGGTGACGATGCGATCGGCGAGCGGCGACGCGCCACGACCGAGTTCGTTCAAGAGCGCGCCGAAGCCTGACTGTGTCGACATCTCGGGCTGGATGGTCACCGCAAGTTCGTCCGGAACCTTGATCCGGGGCGCCTCTAGGCGACGTCGGCCCTCGGCCGCGAACGGCACCGATTTTAGAAACGCGCGCAGCCTATGGGGAGGCGTGGATAGCCCTTCGAGCGGCTCCCACTCACGGCCCGCCCGTATGTTCATCGCCGCGCGGAAACCCTCCATCTGCGAGAGCGTCATCAGACCGGCGTGGTTATCCTTATGCCCGGCAAACGGCAGTCCGAAACCCTTGACGGTGTAGCAGATGAAGCAGGTCGGGTGATCGTGGTCGACCTTTTCAAAGACGTCGATCAGAAGCGGCAAGTCGTGGCCGCCGAGATTGTTCATCAGCCGCGCGAGTTCGTCGTCCGAGCGCGATTGGATCAGCTTGGCCGCCTCATCCTGACCGCCAATGTCGTCGAGCAGTCGCTTGCGCCAGGCGGCGCCGCCCTGGAACACCAGCGCGGAGTAGAGCTGGTTCGGGCAAGCGTCGATCCATTGCCGCAGCGTCTCGCCGCCCGGTTCGCGGAACGCCGCTTGTTGGAGCGACCCGTACTTCACGATCACGACGTCCCAGCCGAAATTCTGGAACAGGCGCTCGTAACGCTCCCACAGGCCCTCGCGCACGATGGCGTCGAGGCTCTGCCGATTGTAGTCGATGACCCACCAGCAATTGCGCAGGCCCTGCTTCCAGCCCTCCAGCAACGCCTCGAAGATATTGCCTTCGTCAAGCTCGGCGTCGCCAACCAGCGCGATCATGCGGCCTTCGGGACGCTCGCCACCCCAGCCGTGCGCGCGAACGTAATCTTGGGTCAGCGAGGAAAACAGCGTCTGCGCCACGCCAAGCCCGACCGACCCGGTGGAAAAATCCACGTCATCGACATCCTTGGTCCGTGACGGATAGCTTTGCGCGCCGTGGTAGCCGCGGAAATTTTCGAGTCGCTCGCGCGACTGCTTACCGAGCAGGTACTGGATCGCATGATAGACCGGCGACGCGTGCGGCTTGACCGCAACGCGGTCTTGCGGCCGCACCACGCGGAAATAGAGCGCCGACAGGATGGTGGCGAGCGACGCCGACGACGCCTGATGGCCGCCGACTTTCAGCCCGTCGGTGTTCGCGCGCAGGTGATTGGCGTTGTGGATCGTCCAGCTCGCCAGCCACAGCACTTTGCGCTCGAGCTCGCCGAGGATGCGAAGGTCTTCCGAAGAAATTCCACTCATGGCGCATCGCCCCGTCAGCCGATGGCACCATTATTCTACCGCGGGAGGGGCGAAACCTGCCAATTGTCTTCACACGACCCGTATGAATTGGCATGATCTGCCAAAACGGCACCCGAAATGGATGACTTATGCCCAAAACTGCCTTGGACGCGCTGGATCGGAAAATTCTGGCCGGCCTGCAAGCCAACGGTCGGATGAGCCTGGCCGAGCTTTCGGCCAAGATCGGCCTCTCGCCTTCGCCCTGCCTGCGCCGGGTGCGCAACCTGGAGCGGTCCGGCGTGATCGCGCGCTACGTTGCGGTTCTCGACCAGCGGATGGTCGGCCTCCCGGTCAGCGTGTTCGTTTCAATCAAGCTCGAGAAGCAAAGGCAGGAATCGCTCGATCGCTTCGCCAAGGCGGTCGAGCGCTGGCCCGAGGTGCTGGAGTGCTATCTGATGACGGGCTCGCGCGACTATTGGCTGCGCGTGGTCGTGCCCGATCTCGAAGCCTACGAGCGGTTCGTGAAGCAGAAGCTCACCCGCCTCGAAGGCATCGCCTCGATCGAGTCGAGTTTTGCGCTGGAGCAGGTCAAGTATACCAACGTGCTGCCGATCGCTTGACGCTATGCGCGATGGCGGCTTCGGACCCAGAAGCCGAACACGACAACAAGAACGCCGGCGAGCCCGAACCAGGTCAGCGCATAGCCCAGATGGTTGCTCTGGAGCTTGACCGTCAACACGCCCGGCCGCGGCACCCCGCCCGCCGGCGCCGGGCTTTCCATCTCGACATAGAACGGCGCGACCTCGCCCCAGCCATATTGCGCAGCCATCGCGCGATGGTCGCGCGCAAACCACAGATCCTGCCGCTCCGAATAGGGCGTGACGAACCAGCCGGGCCGCTCGGGCCAGCGCAGGGCGCCGACAATTTCAAGGACCTGCGCGGGCAAAGCGATCGGCTTTAGCGCAGCATCGGGATTGCGATTGTCGACATAGCCGCGGTTGACGACAACAATCGCGCCATCGGGAAGCCGCAGCGGCGCAAACGCAAAATAGCCCGGACCTTTGACATCCTCGCGCAGGCCGGCACTGCCGCTGAACACACGCGCCTCACGGACGGAGGCGAATTCCCCCCGCACCGTGACGCGGCGGAATTCATCGCCGGACACCATCTTTTGCCATTGCTCACGCAACGGCAGCGGCGACGCCGATATCCGCTGCGCCAGCGTCGCGATCAGGGCGTCCTTCCAGGCTTTGCGCTCAAGTTGCCAGACGCCGAGCGCGATCAGCACTGCAAATGCGCCGACCACCAGCGCGCCGGGCAGCAGGAAATTTCGCTTTCCGGTCACGGACCGTCGCCGCGGGCCGGCTGGCCTTCGGCGGCCTTATAATGAAACTGCACCGCAATGAGGAGTCCTTTAGCGGGCCGCAGCGGCAACAACGTGGTCGCAAGCATCAGCGGAACCCACAACAGCGCATGCAGCCAATACGGCGGCTGATAGAGCGCCTCCACCGCCAGCGCCGCAGCCACCACCACAAAACCGGAAAACGCCATCACGAAGAACGCCGGCCCGTCCGCGGAATCGGCGAATGAGAAATCCAAGTCACAATGCGTGCAACGCGGCGCGACCGCAAGAAATCCCGCAAACAGCGCACCCTTCCCGCAGCGCGGACAGCGGCCGCCAACACCCCGACGAAGGGCCGCGCGGAATGAATGATCGGGTTGCTCCATTGAATTCAATCTAAGCATCCATGCGGCAAGCGAAAGGGGCGGTCTTGCGCGACCGCCCCTCACGAATGTGTCGTATCGCTATGCGCAATTAATTCGCGGCGGGCACGCCCGCGCCCCACACATAGATGCAGGCGAACAGGAAGATCCACACCACGTCGACGAAATGCCAATACCAAGCGGCAAATTCGAAGCCGAGGTGCTGCTTGGACGTAAAGTGACCGAGATAGGCGCGCAGCAGGCATACAATCAGGAAGGTCGTCCCGATCAGCACATGGGCGCCGTGGAAGCCGGTCGCCATGAAGAAGGTCGCACCGTAGACATTGCCGCTGAACTTGAACGCGGCATGGCTATATTCATAGGCCTGCACCGCGGTGAACGCCGCCCCCAGCACAATGGTCAGGATCAGGCCCCACTTCAGCCCCTCCCGGTCGTCCTCCAAAAGCGCATGATGCGCCCAAGTGACGGTCGATCCGGAGGTCAGCAGGATCAGCGTGTTGAGCAGCGGCAAATGCCAGGGGTCGAAGGTTTCGATGCCCTTCGGCGGCCATACGCCACCAACGAATTCGGTGCGCGCCACCATATGCACATCCGCCGGAAACAGCGCGACGTTGAAATAGGCCCAGAACCAAGCGACGAAGAACATCACTTCCGATGCAATAAACAGGATCATCCCGTAACGGTGGGAGATCTGTACGACGCGGGTGTGATGGCCCTGGTGCGTCGCCTCGCGCGCCACATCGCGCCACCACCCGATCATGGTGTAGGCAACGCCGATAAGCCCCGCGAAAAAGATGTAGGGCGCCGCTGCGAATGTGTGGTGCATCCAGAAGATGGCGCCGATCGCCATCACGAAGACGGAGACCGAGCCGACGATCGGCCATGGGCTCGGATCGACCAGATGGTAATCGTGGTGCTTGGCGTGGGCATTGGCCATCGGCAGTCTCTCCGTCAGTTCGTCGTGTTCGGGGGCACGCGCGCGCTGCCGACGGTCTGCGGCTCGCTCTGGCGCACCCGATACATGGTGTAGGACAGCGTGATCGTGTTGAGCCCGGCATGCTCGGCATCCTGCACGATCTTCGGATCGACAAAGAACACCACCGGCATCTCGCGCTTCTCGCCTGCCTTGAGACGTTGCTCGGTGAAGCAGAAGCAGTTGATCTTGGAGAAATAGGCACCGACCGTAGGCGGCGACACATTGTAGGTCGCGTTGCCGACGGTCTCGCGCGCGGACTGGTTTTGCACCGTGTAGTTCACGGTGACGACATCGCCAACCCTGACCTCGACGAAGCTCCGCTCCGGCGTGAACCGCCAGGGCAATCCGCCGGCGACATTGGCATCCAGCCGGACGATGACGGTGCGATCGAGCACGCGATCGGGCGCGGCGCTGGCCAGCATCGGTGTTCCGGCAAAGCCGGTGGTGCGGCAGAACCAGTCGTAGAGCGGCACCGCGGCATAGGCCATGCCCACCATTGCGGCCGCGAACAGACCGCAGGCGCCGGCGACCAGGAGATCGCGTTGGCGGCTGGTGTGTGCGCTGGTCTGAGATGTGCTCATCGCGGTTTCACAACGGACGGTTCAGAACTGCCGGTCCCTTGACCAGCGTGACGAAATAGAACAGGACCACAAGGACACCGAGCACCATCGCAATCGCGATCGAGCGCGAGCGCCGGCTGCGCTTCTGCTCCTCGGTGAGTTCGGTCGGATCGGGCTTATTGTCCATAGCGACCTCATCCGACCACCCGACCCGCGATGCTCTCAACCAAGAGGACCGCAAACAGGCCGAACAGGTACAGGATAGAATAGATAAACATCTGCCGCGCGGCGGTCGTCGCCGCCTTACCCTCGGTCCTGGTCCATACGCGCCAGGCAAACGCCAGCATCAGCGCACCGGCGACGAGCGCCGTCAGGCCATAGACCAGCCCGGCATAGCCAAACAGCCAGGGCGACGCACCGACTGGGATGAGCAGCAGCGAATAGATCATGATCTGGCGGCGCGTCGCCGCGGCGCCGGCGACCACCGGCAGCATCGGCACGCCAGCGCGCGCATAATCCTCAGTACGGATCAGCGCCAGCGCCCAGAAATGCGGCGGCGTCCAGACAAAAATGATGAGAAACAGCAAGAGCGGCTCAAGCGTGATCGAACCGGTCACCGCCGCCCAGCCGATCACAGGCGGAAGCGCCCCGGCAGCACCGCCGATGACAATGTTCTGCGGCGTCGAGCGCTTGAGCCACATGGTATAGACGACCACGTAGAAGAGAATGGTGAAGGCGAGCAGCGCGGCGGCGAGCCAGCTCACCAGCAGACCCAGCACCACCACCGCGAAACCGGCGAGCGTGATGCCGAAGCCAAGCGCCTCGCCGGGAGCGATGCGGCGGCGCGGGATTGGCCGGCCAGCGGTGCGCGTCATCAGCGCATCGATGTCGGCATCATACCACATGTTCAGGGCGCCAGACGCGCCGGCACCGACTGCAATGCACAACAACGCCGTGAAGGCCAGCACCGGATGGATCGGTCCGGGCGCCGCCATCAGCCCGACCAGCGCCGTGAACACCACCAGCGACATGACGCGCGGCTTGAGCAGCGCGACATAGTCCTCGGCGGTCGCCACGCTGACCTGCGGACGCGCCGCCGTCTCTGGCACGCCAGCCGGCAGCCTCGCGATATCGCCGATCATGCTCATCGATCAGTGGCTCACTTGATCAGCGGAAGCTTCTCGAACTGGTGGAACGGCGGCGGCGATGGCAGCGTCCATTCCAGCGTCGTTGCACCGGCACCCCAGGGATTATCGGCCGCCCGCTCCTTGCGGATGAACGCATGCGCCACGCCGATGAAGAATACGATCGCGCCCAGCGCCGACACGTAGGAGCCAAGCGAGGACACATAGTTCCAGCCGGCAAAAGCATCGGGGTAATCGGCGATGCGGCGCGGCATTCCCGCCAAGCCGAGGAAGTGCTGCGGGAAGAACACGAAGTTGACGCCAATGAACGTCAGCCAGAAGTGCAGCTTGCCGATGGTTTCGGAATACATGTAGCCGGAGATCTTAGGGAACCAGTAGTACCAGCCGGCAAAGATCGTAAACACGGCGCCGAGCGACAGCACGTAATGGAAGTGCGCCACCACGTAATAGGTGTCCTGCAGCGAGCGGTCGATGCCGGCATTAGCCAATACGACGCCAGTGACGCCGCCGACAGTGAACAGGAAGATGAACCCGATCGCCCACAGCATCGGCACCTTGAACTCGATTGAGCCGCCCCACATGGTGGCGATCCAGGAGAATATTTTCACGCCGGTCGGCACCGCGATTACCATGGTGGCGGCGACGAAATAGGCCTGCGCCGCGGTCGACATGCCGACGGTGTACATGTGATGCGCCCACACCACGAAGCCGATGCCGCCGATCGCGACCATCGCATAGGCCATGCCGAGATAGCCGAACACCGGCTTGCGCGAGAAAGTCGAGACGATCTGGCTGACAATGCCGAAGCCCGGCACGATCAGGATGTAGACCTCGGGGTGACCGAAGAACCAGAACAAGTGCTGGTACAGCACCGGATCGCCGCCGCCATCGGCCGAGAAGAACGTAGTACCGAAATTGCGGTCGGTAAGCAGCATGGTGATCGCGCCCGCGAGCACCGGCAGCGACAGCAGCAGCAGGAACACGGTGACCAGCTGCGACCACACGAACAGCGGCATTTTGTGCAGCGTCATACCGGGAGCGCGCATATTGAAGATTGTAGTGATGAAGTTGATCGCGCCGAGAATCGACGACGCGCCGGCGATGTGCAGCGACAGGATGGCGAAATCGACCGAAGGGCCGGGATGGCCCGAGGTCGAAAGCGGCGCGTAGATCGTCCAACCGGCGCCGACACCGCTCGCACCCGGCTCGCCTTCCACAAACATCGACAGCAGCAGCAGCGTAAACGAGAATGGCAGCAACCAGAACGAAATATTGTTCATCCGCGGGAACGCCATATCCGGCGCGCCGATCATGAGCGGAACGAACCAGTTGCCGAAGCCGCCGATCATGGCCGGCATGACCATGAAGAAGATCATGATCAGGCCATGCGCGGTGGTGAGCACGTTGAAGGTGTGCGCGCTCAAGAACTGTAGCCCCGGATCTTGCAGCTCCAACCGCATCAGGATGGACAGGACGCCACCCACCAATCCGCCGACCAGCGCAAAGATCAAGTACATCGTGCCGATGTCCTTGTGGTTGGTCGAATAGACCCACCGCCGCCAACCGGTCGGATTGGCATGGCCGTGGTCGTCGTGGGCGCCGTAAGAATGTGCGGTCGTAGCCATTGTCCGTTCCTTCGACTTCCGTCGTTACCGCCTGCCCCCTCCCTTACCCTCCCCCGCTTGCGGGGGAGGGTAAGGGAGGGGGTCGTTCAGCGCGCGATCGATTGTTCCGCCGTTGCCACCGTGGCTGGGATTGCGTCCTCGCGCGCGAATTTCTTGCGCGCGCCCTCAAGCCAGGCCTTGAAGCGGTCCTCGCTGACGACGCGGACCGCGATCGGCATATACGCGTGATCCTTGCCGCAGAGTTCCGAGCACTGCCCGTAATAGATGCCTTCGCGGGTGGCGCGGAACCAAGTCTCGTTGATGCGACCCGGGATCGAATCGATTTTGATGCCGAACGCCGGCACCGCGAACGCGTGGATCACATCGGCACCAGTGGTGATGACGCGGACATTCTTGTTGACCGGCACCACCAGCTCGTTGTCGACGCCCAGCAGCCGCGGCTGGTCGGGCCGCAATTGCTTGGGATCGCGAACCATCAGCGAATCGAATTCAAAATTGCCATGGTCAGGGTAGCTGTAGGTCCAGAACCACTGCTTGCCCACCGCCTTGATGGTGACGTCGCCCTGCTCCGCGCTCATCGCGGGAATGTTGAGCTGATAAAACAACAGCCGGAACGACGGGATCGCAATCAGCACCAGAATGACCACCGGGATCAGGGTCCAGGCGACCTCCAAGCCGGTGTGGTGGGTCGTGCGCGACGGCGTCGGATTGGCCCGCGCGTTGAACCGCACCATGATGATCAGCAGCAGCGCGAGCACGAACAGCGAGATCGCGATGATGATGTAGAGCACGAGTGTGTGGAACTCGTTGATCCGGTCCATTACCGGGCTGGCCGACTGTTGGAAGCCCAACTGCCATGGTGACGGCTGCCCGTCACCTGCCATAGCCACCCCTGCACCCACCAGAATGGCACCGATCGTAACCGCCAGGGCGGCAAGCCGCTTGAACACCAGCATCGTCGTCATCGCTCCTTCGATGAAGCCGTCATGCCTGCAAAGCCTGGGCGTGCAAGTCGCTGAGGCCAATACCCCCGGATACGACACGCCGCCGGGTGTGACGCCCACGATAGGCGGCTCCTCGTCAGGTGCAGACAGGAACCTTTGGGGATTCCCAGGCACTCAAAACCACAATTCCGGCCCGGTCGCAATGCATCTTGCGCCGAGTTCCCATGCGATATTTGGCGTCCGGGCATGGCGCGGCGGGCGATGCCTTGCAGCCGTGCGTCTGGGGTTCCCATTGTCCGCCACAATGGGCTATTTTACCGCCCTAAGAACCGGTGACCCCTTCTTGCGGTCGCCGCGCAGGTCGACCCGCGGTGATTCGGTCCGACCCGCTGCCCTGGGGCGGTCCCCAGCAGTTCCCCAAGACAATTCGAGGGGCAAGACGCGTGAAAGATTGAGGCATTATGGTTTTGTTTCAGCCCGAACGGTTTGCAAGCAGAGTCGCACAGCTCGTAATCGGCACGGCTTGCAGCCTCATCGCCGTGACCGGCCAGCCTTCAGCGCAGGGTGTGGTCCGTTCAGTCCATGCCGACTGGCAAATCCGGTGTGATACGCCGCCGGGGGCTCAAGGCGAGCAATGCGCCTTGATTCAGAGCGTAACCGCGGAAGACCGCGCCAATATTGGGCTCACGGTCATTGTGCTGAAGACCGCGGACAATAAATCGCGGCTGATGCGGGTCATCGCGCCATTGGGCGTGCTGCTGCCGTCCGGCCTGGGCCTCAAGATCGACAACGAGGATGTCGGGCGCTCCGGCTTTGTGCGCTGCCTGCCGAATGGCTGTGTGGCCGAAGTGGTCATGGATCAGAACCTGATCAAGCAGATGCGCAGCCGCAAGACCGCGACCTTCATCATTTTCCAGACCCCTGAAGAAGGCATCGGATTTCCGATGAGCCTCAGGGGCTTCGGTGAAGGTTTCGACAAGTTACCGTAAGCGTGCCACCGCTATTCATATTCACGCCGATTGTGGCGGGTACCCCTCGTAACCCAACCGCCAACGCGTTATTTGTGCATGACTGCCGCAACGGGAGCTGCCATGACCGCCACCCTTTCGCTGCTTGATCGCGCCGGCCTCGACCGGAGCGCCGCCCGCCGGCACTTGTCCCACGGCTTGGAGGGTGCCGACGACGGTGAACTCTTCCTGGAATACCGTCAATCCGAGGTGATGGCCTTCGACAATGGGCGCCTGAAACAGGCGACCTACGACACCGCCCAAGGTTTCGGCCTCCGGGCGGTCAAGGATGAGGCGGTCGGCTATGCCCACGCCTCCGATCTCTCGGACGCCGCAGTGGCGCGGGCAGCGGACGCAGTCCGCGCGGTCAAAGGCGGCTATAGCGGGCAATATGCCGCCGCGCCGGCGCGCACCAATGCGCACCTTTACGGCGATGAAAACCCGCTCGGTGCACCGATCTTCGAAACCAAGGTGAAACTGCTGGAGACCATCGACGCCTATGCGCGCGCCAAGGACCCGCGGGTGCGGCAGGTGACGGCCTCATTGGCCGCGTCGTGGCAGGTGGTCGAAATTCTGCGGGCCGATGGCGACGAATATCGCGATGTGCGGCCGCTGGTGCGCGTCAATGTCTCGGTGGTCGTCGGCGACGGTAACCGGCAAGAGGTCGGTAGCTACGGCTATGGCGGGCGCGAGGGCTTCGAGCCGTTCCTGGACGAGACCCGATGGAAGCTCGCGGTCGACGAAGCCGTGCGCCAGGCGCTCACCAATCTCGAAGCGGTGCCGGCACCAGCCGGTGAAATGGATGTCGTCCTAGGCCCCGGCTGGCCGGGCGTGATGCTGCATGAAGCAGTCGGCCATGGCCTCGAGGGCGACTTCAACCGCAAAAAGACCTCCGCCTTCGCCGGCCTGATGGGCCAACGCGTGGCGTCAAAAGGCGTCACCGTGGTCGACGATGGCACGCTATCGAAACGCCGCGGCTCGCTCTCGATCGACGACGAAGGCACGCCGACCGGCCGCACCGTGCTGATCGAGGACGGCATCCTCACCGGCTATATGCAGGATCGCCAGAACGCGCGGCTGATGGGCATGGCGCCAACCGGCAATGGGCGGCGCGAGAGCTACGCCCATGTGGTGATGCCGCGCATGACCAACACCTATATGATTGCCGGCGCGCACGACCCCGCCGAAATCCTCGCATCGGTCAAGAACGGCATCTATGCGGTTAATTTCGGCGGCGGCCAGGTCGATATCACCTCGGGCAAATAC
This sequence comes from Xanthobacteraceae bacterium, assembly GCA_022841625.1. Lineage (GTDB taxonomy): Bacteria > Pseudomonadota > Alphaproteobacteria > Rhizobiales > Xanthobacteraceae > VAZQ01. Next base: position 90,047 of record JALHRD010000002.1, on the reverse strand, counting down.
GTGTTCAACGTCACCGAGGCCTACCGGATCGAGAACGGCAAGGTCGGCGCGCCGCTCAAGGGCGCGATGCTGATCGGCAATGGCCCCACCGACCTCAACCGGGTCAGCATGATCGGCAACGACCTCAAGCTCGACACCGGCGTCGGCACCTGCGGTAAGGACGGCCAGGGCGTGCCGGTCGGGGTCGGCCAGCCGACGCTGCGCATGGACAGGATTACGGTCGGCGGAACGGGATAACCCCTCCGGGGGGTCCATTCATGGATAAGGGCCCCTTCATCGACGCCGTGCTCAGCAATCCGGTCAACCGGAGCATTCTGTCACGGCTGCCCGAACTCGGACTGTCCGATATCTGGCTCGCCTCCGGATCGGTATTTCAAACCGTGTGGAACCGACTGATGGGGCGCGCGCCGCAATGGGGCGTCAAGGATTACGACGTCTGCTACTTCGATGCCGAGTCAAGCTGGAAAGCTGAAGACGCAACGATCCGCCGCGCCGCGGCAATCTTCTCCGACATCGCAGCCGATATCGAACTGCGCAACCAAGCACGCGTTCATCTCTGGTATCCGGAAAAATTTGGAATGGCTTATCCTCAGTTTGAGCGCGCCACCGACCGAATTGATCGCTTCCTTGCGCGCGTTGCGCAGATCGGTATCAGGTCTGTGAATTACGACTACGAGCTCTGTGCTCCCAACGGGCTGAACGAAATCAGCGAGATGGTCGTCCGACCGAGCCTCTGTAGCAATTTTCGAGCGGATATTTACGAGGCAAAGGCCGCAAGCTGGAAGTCGCGATAGCCCGAGATCACGGTCGTGCCGGCAAGCGCCGTCGGCCAGCCGACACCACCCACGGATAGGATCACGGTTGGCGAGACGGGATGACCAAGCCGAAATACTGCTTCCAGCCACGCGCTTAGCCATGCTATAAGCTCTTATGCGCATTATTACTGCGCATAAATTGGAGGCGCAAATGATGAGCGAGCGCCCAGTCAAAAAGCGCGCTGTAAACCTGTTCGTCGACGCCGAACTGCTCGACGAAGCCCGGCGTATGCAAATCAACGTGTCAGAGACTCTCGAGCGCCGCCTGCGCACGATCGTGCGCGCGGAGCAGGGAAAGCGCTGGCTTGAGGACAACCGTGAGGCGATCGCGTCGATCAACTCATTCATCGATCGCCACGGCCTGCTTGCGGGCAAGCTCCGCTATCGGCCGGATCAGTCATGAACCGGCAGTTCGACGTTGTCGCGAATCCCGACGCCATCGATGCCGAGCATCGCCCCTTCTTGGTCGTGTTGCAATCTGACCTCGTCGCCGGTTTGACCTCAACGGTGGTTGCGCCGCTGGTTCCCCGCGGGCAGATGAAGGGCGCGCACCGCCTCAACCCGATCGTGACGGTCGAGGGCCAGGAATACTGGCTTGCAACGCATGAACTGTTCGCAGTCGACCAGCGCTTTCTTCGGGGCGCCGTCAGTTCGCTGAGCGACGATCGCGACGCCATCATCGCGTCGCTCGATTTTGTCTTTATCGGTTTCTGAGCCTACCGCACGACGCCCGAGATGCAGCATGGGCGGCGCACCGGCCGCGTGATGCGATCCTTGAGATGGCACGAGGCCGCCGCACTGGCATAGCCCGGCCGATGGTAAGTCCAGGCCCGGCATCCCTCCTCCGCCTCACAAGCCATTTGGCAGGATTTGCCGGTGTGGTCGGGCGGCAATTCGAAATGCCGGTAGTCGCCACCGACACGCTCGATGGCGAATTCAATCGGACCACTCTGCGGCTCGATTACACCAGCGCCACGCACGCCCGACACGCAACACGGCGCCGGCGTGCGCGCGGTCACCCGTGACTTGAGCCAGCAGATCGCTTGCGCACTTTCGGTCGCCGGATACGAAAAAGCCCAAGCACGACAGCGCGCGTCGCGCTCGCATCGAGCGGCACATTGCGCCGGATCGCCCGAGCGCAGGGGAAAGCTCTGGTAATCGCCACCCCAACGGTCAAACCCGACTTGCGCCATGGCTGGCGTCACCGCCAGCATCGCGGCAATCAGGCACAGCCATCCAACAATAATGCGGCCCATTGCGACCATCGCGAAAGTTAAGCCAGCTTCGTGGTAACACCGCCACCAAAACCAGCGGCCATCAATACGCATAGTCCTTAAACACCGGATCGACGCTGCCACCCCACGATCCGTGGTATTTTTCCAACAGGTCTTCCGCCGGTGTAACGCCACGCGCCACGAATTCCTGAATCGAACGCAAGTACCAGCCCTCGTCATGGCCCCAGTCATTGACCCGGCGCCGCCGGGCAAGACCGCGCTCGGCGATCGCCAGCGTTTCCTTGGCCAGGCTGAGCACGGTGCGACCACGCAACTCCGCCTTGAAGCCAAGCTTTGGCACGTCGTCGCGCAGCGCTTGTCGTTCCTCCGCGGTCCAGTCCTTGACCAGGTCCCAGGCCGCGGCCAGCGAGTCATCGTCGTAGAGCAGGCCCACCCAATAAGCTGCGAATGCCGGCAGCCGCCGCCAGGGACCGGAATCGGCGCCGCGCATTTCAAGATAACGCTTGAGCCGGACCTCAGGAAAAATCGTCGAAATATGGTTCGCCCAGTCGGAGATGGTGGCGCGCTCGCCGGGCAGCGCATCGAGTTTGCCGGCTAACAGATCGCGGAACGACTTGCCGGCGACATCGATGTAGCGGTCGCCACGCTTGACGAAATACATCGGCACATCGAGCGCATAGTCGACCCAGCGCTCGAACCCCATGCCCGGCTCGAATGTCCAAGGCAGCATGCCGGCGCGCGCATTGTCAGTGTCACGCCAAATCTCCGAGCGAAACGACAGAAAGCCGTTCGGCTTGCCTTCGGTGAAGGGCGAATTGGCGAATATCGCGGTGATAACCGGCTGCAACGCGAGCGAGACCCGGAGCTTCCGCACCATGTCGGCCTCCGACGAGAAATCGAGATTGGTCTGCACCGTGCAGGTCCGGTACATCATGTCGAGACCGAGCGAGCCGACCTTCGGCATATAGGCCGTCATGATCCGGTAGCGGCCCTTGGGCATGGTCGGAATGTCGGCGCGGGTCCAATTCGGCGTCATGCCGAGCCCCAGAAAGCCGATGCCGAGCGGCCGCGCCACCTCCCGCAACTGTGCCAGATGCGACATCAGCTCCGAGCAGGTGTGATGCACGGTCTCAACCGGCGCCCCGGAGAGCTCGAACTGTCCGCCCGGTTCAAGCGAGATCGCCCCGCCCCCGGTCACATCGAACATGCCGATGATGTTGCCGTTCTCGAGGATCGGCTCCCACCCGAGCAGATGCTGCATGCCTTCAAGCAGCGCGCGGATGCTGCGCGGGCCCTCATAGGGGATCGGCCGATGCCCTTCGACGGTAAACGGAAATTTTTCGTGCTCGGTGCCGATGCGGAAATCGGACTTCGGCTTTACACCCTCGGCGAACCACGCGACCAAAGCGTCGCGCGATTCGATCGGCGTCATATCGATTTGATCGCGAGCCATTAATAATTGAGCCGACTGCAGTCACCGCGGGGTCAAGGGCGGGCGACCTTACACGGGCGCCACAAGGCAGGGCAATGACGGCGGCGATCGCGCCGAACCCAGGTTTTACGCCGCGCGCGCCGGCCCAGGCGCAAAGCGGCCATAAAATGTGTCGCCCTTTTCGGCCATCTCGGTCAGCAGCTTTGGGGCCCGGAAGCGCGGCCCATGCGCCTTCTCCAGCTGCTTGCAAAGCTTAACGAAGCGCTTGCTCCCCATCATGTCGATATAGGACAAAGTACCGCCGGAGAATGGCGCAAAGCCGAAACCGAGGATCGAGCCGACATCGGCCTCACGCACATCGGTAATGACGCCTTCCGCGACGCAGCGCGCGGCTTCCAGCGATTGCACCGACAACAGGCGATGCTTGAGTTCCGCGATGTCGATCTTGTCGGGATCGAGTCGCTTCTTCTGCAACTCCGCCAAACCAGGCCATAGCCGTTTCGGTCCGCTCTGCGGATAGTCGTAGAAGCCTTTGCCGTTCTTGCGGCCGTTCCGACCTCGCTTCTCGACCATTTCTTGCAGCAGCCACTTCTGCTGAGCATTGACCGCCTTCGGGCCGAGATCGGCCTCGGTCGCCTTGAGAATGCGCCAGCCGAGATCGAGCGCCACCTCGTCGTTAAGCGAGAGCGGCCCGACCGGCATCCCGGCCATGCGCGCTACATTCTCGATCATCGCCGCCGGCACCCCCTCCATGAACATCAGGTGCCCTTCCTGAATGTAATTGAGCACGCAGCGATTGGCGAAGAATCCACGCGAATCGTTAACGACGATCGGCGTCTTACGAATGGCACGCACGAAATCGAGCGCGGTCGCGAGCGCCTTATCGCCGGTTTGTTTGCCGCGAATGATCTCGACCAACATCATCCGCTCGACCGGCGAGAAAAAGTGGATGCCGACAAAGCGGGCGGGATCGTTGAATTCGCCAGCCAGCGACGTGATCGGCAATGTCGAGGTATTGGACGCGAAGATCGCATTCTTTCCGAGGACAGCTTGCGCCTTCTTGATGGTCTCGGATTTGACTTTACGATCCTCGAACACCGCCTCGATCACTAGGTCACAGTCCCCGAGTGCCGTGTAATCGGAGCTCGCGGCAATGCGTGCCATCAGCGCTTCGCGCTCGGCTGATGTCGCGCGCCCGCGGTTGACCTGCTCGGTTATCAGCTTGCGCGAATGCGCCTTGCCCTTATCGGCAGCTTCCTGGTCGCGATCGATCAGCACCACGTCGATGCCGGCCAGCGCGGTAACATAACCGATGCTCGCGCCCATGAAGCCGGCGCCAATGATGCCGACCTTCTTGAAACTGGCCGGCGGCACGCCCTGCGGCCGGCGCGCGCCCTTGTTGAGTTCCTGCATCGAGACGAACAGCGAGCGGATCATCGCCGCCGCTTCCGGCGTGCGGAGGATTTTCGTGAACCAACGCGACTCAACCCGCAGCGCAAGGTCCATCGGCAGTTGCAGCCCCTCATAGACCACCTGCATGATGGCGCGGGCCGCAGGATAGTTGTCGTAGGTCTCCCGGCGATAGATCGCGTTTGCCGGTGGGAACGTCATCATGCCGCCTTTGGAGTAGACTGGCCCGCCCGGCAGCCGGAAGCCCTCGACGTCCCATGGATTGCTCGGCTTGCCGCCGTCCCTGATCCATTTTTTGGCTGCTTCGATCAGACCATCCGCCGGCACGAGCGCGTCGATGATCTTCATGCCCTTGGCTTGCGAGAGCCTGATCTGGTCGCCCTTGAGCAGGAATTGCAGCGCATCGCCGGGCATCATCATGCGCGCGATGCGCTGTGTGCCGCCGGCACCGGGAAACAGGCCGATCTTAATCTCGGGCAGGCCAATGCGCGATTTCGGATTGTCGGCCGCAACCCGGTGATGGCAGGCAAGACATAGTTCAAAGCCGCCGCCGAGCGTCATGCCATTGATCGCCGCAACCCAGGGCTTGCCGCTGGTCTCGAGCCGGCGATAAAGCTTCGACAGCCGGCTGCTCTCATCGTAGAGCAGTTGCGTGCCCTTCTCCTCGCCCTGCCGGCGAACGACTTCGGTGAACTCTCGGCTCAGCGTTTCGAGCATGGTGAGATCGGCGCCGGCGCAGAACGTATCCTTGCCCGAGGTGATGACGGCCCCCTTTATCGCCGCGTCCGCCGCCACCGTCTCGACGATGCCGGCCAGTTCTTCCATGACCTTGGGATCAATGACGTTCATTGAGCGGCCGGGCGAATCCCAGGTCACCAGCGCAATGCCGTCGGCATCGATATCGAGCTTAAAATGGATGTTGCTCATGGCTCAGGACTCCTGCGGATAAGGCTCGCCGGACTTGTGTAAAAAACGCATGCCGCGCCCGTCCCGCTCCAACACCAGATCGACGTCGGGATAATGGGCGCGCTCGGTCACGGCGCGCGTGCCGATCTCGAGATAGAGCGCGTCGCTTCGCGATTTGTTGACGAGCTGATGGCCGTTCGGCACGCCCGCCTTGAAGCCGGCGCAATCGCCCGGCGACAACAGGGTCTCGCCGCCGTCCTCGACCAGCACAAGCTCGCCCTCGATCACGTAGATGAATTCATCTTCCTGTTCGTGCCAGTGACGGAGCGCCGACGCCGCGCCGGGCTTCAGCCGCGTCAGATTGACGCCAAACTGCGTGAGCCCGGCGACATTGCCGAGCGCGGCTTTCTCGCGTCCATCGGTTACCGCCCGATGCGGCTGCGGATACACACCCCTGGTGCGTACTTCAGCCCGGGCAATATCGATCTTGGGCATTGCTCACACCCGCTCGACGATGGTCGCGGTGCCCATACCGGCGCCAATGCATAGCGTCACCAATGCGGTTTCGAGATCGCGGCGTTCGAGTTCGTCAATCACCGTGCCCAGGATCATTGCGCCGGTCGCACCCAAGGGGTGACCCATCGCGATGGCGCCGCCATTGACGTTGATCTTTTCGGGGCTGAGCTTGAACGCCTGCAGAAACCGCAGCACGACAGCGGCGAATGCCTCATTGACCTCGAACAGATCGATATCCTTGAGCTTCATCTTGGCGCGTTTGAGCACCTTTTCGGTGACGGCGATCGGCCCGGTCAGCATCAATGCGGGATCGGAGCCGATATTGGCGAAGGCCTTGATCTTGGCCCGCGGCTTGAGCTTTGCGGCACGGCCGGCATCGCGACTGCCGATCAGCACGGCGGCCGCGCCATCGACAATGCCGGAAGAATTGCCGGCGTGATGCACATGCTCGACAAACTCGACTTCCGGATGGGCCTGCACCGCCACCGCATCGAAGCCACCGAGTTCGCCCATTTGCACGAATGACGGCTTGAGTTGGGCCAGAGATTGCATGTTGGTGTCCGGCCGCAGGTGCTCGTCGCGGGCCAGGATCGTCAATCCACTCGGGTCCCGCACCGGAATAACCGAGCCCTTGAAACGGCCGGCCTGCCAGGCGGCGGCCGCGCGCTTCTGGCTCTCGACCGCATATTCGTCGCATTGCGCGCGCGCGAAGCCGTATTTGGTGGCGATCAGGTCGGCCGAGACGCCTTGCGGCATGAAGTATGACTTCAGCGCGATCGACGGATCGACCGGCCAAGCCCCGCCCGAAGCACCTATTCCAATGCGGCTCATCGATTCGACGCCGCCGCCGACCGTCAGGTCATGCTGACCAGCCATGATCTGAGCAGCGGCGAAATTGACCGCATCAAGACCCGAAGCGCAGAACCGGTTGATCTGCACGCCCGGCACTTCATTGCCGTAATCCGCGACCAGCGCGGCGGCACGCGCAATGTCGCCGCCGGCCTCACCGACCGGATCGACGCAACCGAGCACGACGTCATCCACCAATCCGGTGTCGAGCCCATTGCGCTGCTTGATGGCGGCCAGCACCTGCGCCGCCAGATTGAGCGCCGTCACTTCATGCAATGCGCCGTCGGCCTTGCCGCGGCCGCGCGGCGTGCGCACATGGTCATAGATGAAGGCATCGGGCATGGAAGTCTCCTGCCTGTCCCCATGGCGGATTAGCCGCCATCAAAAGCACAGCGTCAACTCACGACCACGTGCGGCAGCCCGCAGCAACACAGTCCAGATGCGCGTTCTGCCGCGAATCAATCACAGCCACCTTACCCTTCGGGTACGAGCCATGCGAGCGAGGTATTGACATTCGCCGGCTGCTGCTCGCAAATCCGCGTCGCTAGGGGCAAGAGGCGCCACCCGCCCAGATTGTCGAGCGCTGACAATCCGATGAGCGCACGCCCAATGAGGCGCTGCTTGGACGACAGACAGGTAATTCGCGACGTATTGCCTGGCCTCGCGCTTGCAACTTTGGTCGCAGTTGCCGCAGTCGCCATGGCGCCACCGCTGGCGCGGCTCGTGCCCATCCCCGCGATGGTGATTGCGCTGGTTATCGGCATCGCGCTCAACCCGATCGCCTGCCGCCCCCTGCTCCAAACCGGCATCGTATTCTGTCTGAAGACCCTGCTGCGTTGGGCGGTCGCGCTGTTGGGGCTGCGGGTCGCATTGGGCGAGATCGCGGCACTTGGCTTTGCCACCGCCGCGCTGGTGATCGTCGCGATGGTGGCAACCGTTGCCGCCGGTTTTATGTTCGCGCGCTGGTTTCGGCAGGAGGCCGGTTACGGCGCCCTGGCCGGCGCCGGAACCGCGGTGTGCGGCGCATCCGCGACGCTCGCCACGTCGATTGTGGTGCCCGACTATAAAGGCAAGGCCGCCGATGTCGCTTTCGTGGTGATCGCGGTCAACGCTTTGTCCACCGCCGCGATGGTGCTCTATCCGCTGATCTGCGCGGTGCTCGGATTTGACGAGCAAGCCACCGGCATCATGCTCGGCGCCACGATCCACGATGTCGCACAAGTCGTCGGTGCCGGCTATGCCGTATCGGAGCCGGTCGGCAATACGGCCGTAATCGTGAAACTGTTTCGCGTGCTCCTGCTGCTCCCAGTGGTGCTCGCCATCGGTTGGTTCTTCGCGCGACGCACGGTGGCGACCGATGCCGCGCAGATTCCGTTTCCGATGTTTGCGCTGGTATTCGTGCTGTTGTGCGCCGCCAACAGCATCGCCTCCGCAATCCCCGCGATTGCGCCGGTTTATCTCCTGTTCAAAGCGCCGCTGGTTGAGGCCTCGACCTGGGGGCTGCTGATCGCCATTGGCGCGCTCGGGCTTAGCACGTCGCTGCCGGCCATTGCCGCGCTCGGCTGGCGCCATATCGCGACCGTGACCGGCACGACCGCCGTGATCCTGGCAATCACGACTGCGGGATTGATCCTCGCGCGGTAAGCGCGTCCGCCTATCAGGTATCTCAATCTGGATGCTGGTGGCTTGCAAACCGCGCCATGAGTTCGCGACTCATATCGTCGTCGGTTTTGATGCGCGGCAGAGTGCCGAGCGTAGCGCACCAAGCGACCGCGCTTTCGACACCGTATTGCACCGTTGGCGCGGCAATCAATGGGTTGTCCAAGCTCCCGATGGTAACGGCGATTTCATCGCCCTCGAATTTGTAGGTCAGCGGCGTCCCGCAAGCATTGCAAAAACCGCGCGACGCCAACGTCGAACTCCGGTAGACGGTGGGCGCGCCGCGCGTCCACTACAGAGCGTTCTCCTTGACGATGGCGAACGCCACGAAGGGCTGGCCGGACGCCTTTTGACACATCCGACAATGGCAGATGCAAGCGCGCACCGGTGGCTGAGACAGCGTGTAGCGCACGGCACCGCATTGGCAGCCGCCACTGAGCCTCGCCTGTCAGGGTGAGCTCATGGTGCTAGAATGCCTCTACCGGCAGTTCCATCGTGCTGGCCGCACCCGACTGGATGCGTGCCAGATGCACCGCGGTATCCGGCAGCATGCGATCCATGTAGAACCGCGCGGTCACAAGCTTTGCGCTCATGCGCTGATCGGCGCCGTTGGCGAGTTTGGCCTGCGCCACCGCGGCCATGCGGCACCACATATAGCCGATGGCGACGCGCCCAAGCAGATGCATATAGTCGGTCGCCGCCGCGCCGGCATTGTCCGGCTTGGTCATCGCATTTTGCATCAGCCACATGGTCGCCTGCTGCAAGAGGCCGAGCGCCGCGCCGAGCGGCCCGACAAAGGGCTTCATGGCATCGCTGCCGTTGTCCTTGATGAAGCCCTGCACCTCGCCGAAAAACGCCTGCAATGCACGGCCGCCATCACGCGGCAGCTTGCGGCCAACCAGATCCATCGCCTGCACGCCGTTGGCGCCCTCATAGATCATGGCAATGCGGGCATCGCGCACAAACTGCTCCATGCCATGCTCGCTGATGTAACCGTGGCCGCCATAGACCTGCTGTGCCATCACTGCATTGGCGAAGCCCTGATCGGTCAAGACGCCCTTGATCACCGGTGTGAGCAGCCCCATGTGGTCGGCCGCCGCTTGCCGCGCCTTTTCGTCGGGCGAACGATGCTCCACATCGCCCTGCAAGGCGGTCCACACCACCAGCGCGCGCGCGCCTTCGTTGAACGCCCGCATCTCCATCAGCATGCGCCGCACGTCGGGATGAACGATGATCGGATCGGCCGGTTTGTCGGGAAATTGCGGCGCGGCCAGCGCGCGCCCTTGCAGCCGTTCCTTCGCATAGGCCACGGCGTTCTGATACGCGACTTCCGATATCGCCAACCCCTGCATGCCGACCGCGAGCCGCGCCTCGTTCATCATCGTGAACATGGCATTGATGCCGCGATTCTCTTGACCGATCAGAAAGCCGGTCGCCCCGTCATAATTCATGACGCAGGTGGCATTGCCGTGAATGCCCATCTTTTCTTCAATTGAGCCGCAACTCACGGCATTGCGCGCGCCCAACGTACCGTCGGCATTCAGCAGGAATTTCGGGACAATGAACAGCGTCGTGCCGCGAATGCCGGCCGGCGCGCCTTCGATTCGCGCCAACACCAGATGCACGATGTTATCCGATAGGTCATGCTCGCCCGCCGAAATGAAAATCTTGGTGCCGGTGATCTTGTAAGCGCCGTCGGCTAGCTTGACCGCCTTGGTCCGCAACAGACCGAGATCGGTGCCGCAATGCGGCTCGGTCAAATTCATGGTGCCGGTCCAGCGGCCCTCGATCATTTTCGGCAAATAGGCCGCTTTCTGTTCTGGTGTGCCGTGTATCAGGATGGCAGCGATCGCCCCCTGCGTCAGGCCGGGATACATGGTGAGCGCCATGTTCGCCGCTGCCATGATCTCATTGACGACAATCGTCATTGTCTCCGGCAGACCTTGGCCGCCAAATTCGGCCGGCGCGGAAATGCCCATCCAGCCGCCATCGGCATATTGCCGATAGGCGTCCTTGAAGCCCTTTGGCGTGGTCACGCGGCCATCATCGTGGCGGGTGCAGCCCTCCGCATCGCCGGAGCGATTGAGCGGCTGCATGACCTCTTCCGAAAGCTTCGCCGCCTCGCCCAGCACTGCTTCGATGAGGTCGGGCGTGGCATCGGCGAAGCCAGGCAAATTATTGTAGCGGTTGATCTGGAACACATCGTTCAGCAAGAACAATGCATCCTCAACGGGCGCCTTATAGATTGGCACAACTTCCCTCCTTCGGCGTCCTGTGGATCGGGTCCCTTGGATCCGCCCCTTGGGCCCGTTCTCTGGACCCGTCCCTCGGCGGCATTGAGACTGATGGTCGCACAACCGTGTGAATCGAGCGTGCATCCAAGGCCGGCGGCCGGAACCGCGGCCGATCCAACACCAGGAGCGGTTCCGCGCGGCAACCGCCCGGAACGACCTCAAAGCCCTACCGAAACCGCATCATACAGCCAACCAAAGTAACGATTCTTAACCGTTCGTTTACCGTAACGCGGAGAAACTGCGGTTTAAGGTCTACAGGGCTGCGTCGTGCGTCCAATCACCAACAATCAGCTGCGGCTGACGAGCCGCCTGACAGTCGCACCTTGTTGAACCGTGGATGCGGCATGACCTCTGGCTTTTCAGGGCAGGCGAAGGAAGTGCGGCGCGACGTGGTCGATTCCGCGCGCGAGGCCGCGCGCCGCGCAGGCGTGTCGGTTGAGGAGTGGCTGGACGCCGCCATTGTCGAATCAGCGCGGAAGGCAGGCATCGAACCGTCCCAACCTTCGGACTTGGATCGCCGCGCCACCCGGGATGATTCGGCCAATGTGCAAACACGGCGCCGCAATGAGGCGGACGAAGCACCGCGCCCAACCGCGCGCATGTCCGACGTCGGTGCGCGCATCGATGCGCTCTCCTATCGACTCAACGACTTCCTCCAAACCGTCGAACCGCCTGCGCGCCAGCGAACGGCTGGTTTCGATGATACGCCACGCCTGATTGCCGATGTCATTTCGCGACTTGATCGCAAGATCGACCGCCTGATTGAAGATGGGCGATCGGCCAATTCCGAAATCGAGCGGCGCGTTAGCGCAATCGATCGCGCCGTCACCCAACTGGATCGAGGAGCGGCAGAGCGTGCGCCGGCGGCTGAATCATCCGATTCGACGATCGCCGAGATCGAGGCGCGCCGACGCGCCCTCGAGGACATGCCGCGCGCGCCAACCCAGCGCCTGCCCGATCTGGAGCAACAGCTTCGGCAGATTAACGCCCGGCTTGAGAACGCGCGTTCCAACAGTTTCGAGAGCGCAATCGCGACGTTGCGGGCGGAACTCGCCGAAATCGGCGCGATGATTAGAGATGCATTGCCGCGCGAATCTATCGAGGCGCTGGAATCCGAAGTTCGCGCGCTTACCGCGCGCATCGACAGCGAACGCCGCGCCGGCGTCGACAATACGGCCATCGCCGGCACTGAGCGTGGCCTTGCAGAAGTCCGCGATACATTGCGCACGCTACCCCGCTCCGAAAATCTCGCCGGTTTCAATCGGATCGTGCAGAGCCTGTCACAGAAGATCGATCAAATCGCGGGTGCGAGCCAAGATCCCGCGACGTTCACGCAGATCGAGAAAGCCATCGTCGTGTTGCGCGACGCGGTTTCCAAAGTAGCGTCGAACGACGCCGTGCAACGGCTGTCTGAGGAGGTGCTGGCACTTTCCAAAAAGATCGAGCAGATCTCGACCGCCCCCGATGGTTTTTCCGCGATTGAGCGGCAGATCGCAACCATTGCCGATGCATTGCAGCAGTCGCGTGCCACGGGCGCTGCGCCGATCGATGCGGCCGGACTCGAAACGGTGGTCAAAGGCATCGCCGACAAAGTCGATCAACTGCACGCGTCCCATACCGACCAGACCGCGCTCGGCGGGCTGGAACAACGCATCATGACGGCGCTGGAACGGCTCGATTCCTCGGAGGAGCGCCTCAATCAGCTCGGAACGATCGAGCGCAGCATTTCCGACCTCCAGTCCCAAATCAAGCAGCAGCGCCTATCGGCAGAACGCGCCGACGCCGGGCGCACCGAAACCGAAGCGCTCAAGCGCGACTTCCAGCGCACGCAAGACACGCTCGAAAAGATGCACAATACGCTGGGCCAGGTGGTCGACCGGCTGGCGACCATCGAGACTGGCATTCGCAGCAATGCTTCGCCACGCGCGGCCGAACCCGCACCAAACCATCCGAGCATTCCTGTCAGCGCATCATCGACTCAATCCGGATACCAGCCGTCACCAAGCGCCGCGTCCGCGGCGCGGGCCAATCCCCATCCAGCGCCGCCTGAGCGGCGGCCAATCGACCCCAGCCTGCCACCCAATCATCCGCTTGAGCCCGGCGCCGGCCGGGCGCGCGGCGGGGCCTCGCCGGCCGACCGTATCGCCGCCTCAGAGGCGGCGCTCGAAAACGTCCGGCCGGGGGCAACTTCGGACCCCGGCGGCTCATCGAATTTCATCGCCGCAGCACGCCGCGCCGCACAGGCCGCCACAGCGGAGGCGCCGCCAAGACAGCCACGCGCGCTCGAACGCGAGTCAGGCCCTTCGGCAAAAGGCCGATTCGGCGAACGGCTTCGCAAACTGCTGCTTGGCGCAGCCGTTGTTGTGCTCGCGCTCGCTGGTTTGCATTTCGCGGCATCCCAATTTTGGTTTGCAACGACGCCGGCCGACAATCCGCATACCACCAATAGCGGGGCGCCGTCGACGACGCCCACAAGTCCTGAACATGAGTCCACTGGGTCGGTCCTGGAACAAGGCACCCGCACCGCCGCGCTGCCCCCACCCACACGGCCCCACTCGTTACCGAGCGCGCCGGTGCCGGCCTCGAATACCAGCCCCGACCGCCTGCCGCCCAGCATCGGCAGCACCGGCCTGCGCACTGCGGCAAACAATGGCGATCCCGCTGCCGAATTCGAGGTTGCAACACGGTTCGCCGATGGCCGCGGCGTTCCGCAAAACCTTCCGGAAGCCGTAATGTGGTTCGAGCGTGCCGCCGGGCGTGGCCTCGTGCCAGCGCAATTCCGCCTCGGCGGGCTTTATGAAAAAGGCGCGGGCGTGCCAAAAAACCTCGACACCGCGCGCCGGCACTATCACGCCGCCGCCGAAGCCGGCCATGCCAAGGCCATGCACAATCTCGCGGTCCTTTATGCCGAAGGCATTGAGGGCAAGCCGAACTACACCATTGCGGCCCGCTGGTTCCGCAGGGCGGCCGAACACGGGGTCACCGACAGCCAATACAATCTCGCAGTCCTTTACGCCCGCGGCATTGGCGTCGAGACCAATCTGGCGGAAGCCTATAAATGGTTCGCGCTCGCAGCCCGCGAAGGCGACCGTGACTCCGCCAAGAGGCGCGATGACCTGGCGATGCGGCTGGACAAACCGTCGCTTGCCGCAGCGATGGCCGCCGTACAGGCTTGGCAGCCACAGGCGCAGCCGGCCGCGGTCGTCGAGGTCAGCCCGCCGGCCGGCGGCTGGGGTGACGCCCCGTCCGCATCGAACACCAAGCGCAATTCAGCGTCCGAGCCGCAACCGCCCCGGCCCGCGCAATAAAAATCAGCCGGGAGGTGTGCCGCGCGGCGAACGCCGCTAAGGTGCATTGAGCCGGTTGTCTGCCCCGGGCGTCTTCACCCAGCACAAACGTGAATCACCGCCAAAGATTTCTGGATTCTCGCTTTCACTGGAACGAAGATAGCGGACCTGATTTGGTGGCGTGCCACCGCAGTGCAAACAGCCTCGAACCGACGGACCCCGCCCCGTGCAGATCTATCTTCCGATCGCAGACCTGCCGGTCAACATTATCGTCATCTTGGCGATCGGGCTCGCGGTCGGATTCATTTCCGGCATGTTCGGCGTCGGTGGCGGCTTTCTCACCACGCCGCTACTAATCTTTATCGGCGTTCCGCCAGCGGTAGCGGCTGCTACCGTCACCTGCCACATCGCCGGCACCACGTTTTCGGCGGCGTTTGCCTATTGGCGACGGCGCGCACTTGACCCGGCATTGGCGATTCTTTTGATATGCGGCGGCCTTGTCGGCGCGGCCTGCGGCGTATGGATGTTCAACCGGCTGCGCGCCATCGGGCAGCTCGAAATCGCCATCGGACTGTCTTATGTGATCTTGCTCGGCGTCGTCGGGACGATGATGGTGATCGAAAGCGCGCGCGCGATCAGCCGCGCGCGCCTTGGCCACCCGACCGAACTGCGCCGTCCCGGCAGCCATGCCTGGTTCCACGGCCTGCCGCTGAAGTTCCGCTTCAAACGCTCGAAGATCTACGGCTCGATCATTCCGGTGCTGGTGATCGGATTTGTGGTCGAATTCATTTCAACCTTCATCGGCATCGGCGGCGGCTTTCTGGTGGTTCCGGCGCTGATTTACATCATGCGGGTGCCGACCTCGGTTGTAATCGGAACCTCGTTGATCCTCACACTGGTAACGATGGTGTTTGCCATCGTGCTGCATGCGGCAACCAATCACCAAGTCGACGCAGTGCTGGCCCTGATCCTCATTGTCGGAGGCGTCATCGGCGCTCAATTCGGCGCTCGTACCGGACAGCGAACGCGCGGTGAGCACTTGCGCCTGCTGCTCGGCTTGACGGTGGTCGCGGTCGGCATCCGCTTTGCAATCAGTCTCGTGCTGCAACCGGACGACCTCTACACCGTTCGACCCTTGGAGGGCGGGCGATGAAACGCACCACGCTGGCGATCCTGCTCGCAGCCCTGGCGCTGTGCGCCGCCAGCGCGCCTGCGGCGGCGCAGCGGCTGATTGCCTCGCTCTCGAACCACCGCGTCATGGTGACATCGAGCTTCACGGGCGCGGAACTCGTGCTGTTCGGTGCGATCGAAGCTGCAAGCCCGCGCCGCGGCGGATACGATATCGTCGCCACAATTACCGGACCGCGTCAGAATGCCGTGACTTATCGCAAGGATCGGATTCTGGGCATCTGGATCAATGCCGACTCGCGCGAATTCGATAGCGTCCCATCGTATCTCGCAGTGCTTACCAACCGCGATTTCGATGCTATCGCGACGGCCGACACCCGGCGGCGGCAGCAAATCGGTATCGACAACATTCCGCTCACGCAACGCGCCGCCGTAACCATTGCCGACGCCGCTGCAACCGATCCGTTCCGCCAGGCCTTTCTGCGCATCAATACGCGGCGCGGGCTCTATCGCGAAGCTACCAACGGCGTGACCTTCCTGGCGCCGCTCTTGTTCCGCGCCAATATTCCATTGCCGGCCGGCGTCGCGACCGGCAATTACGAGGTGGACGTTCGGCTATTCGCCGACGGCGCCCTGGTGGCGCGCACGCCGTCGGCGTTCGAAGTTTACAAGGCCGGCATCGAACAATTCGTAACCGCAGCCGCGCGCAACCATGGCCTGTTATTTGGGTTGGTCACTGCGATGATGACGCTTGCCACCGGCTGGCTTGGCTCGGTGATCTTCCGGCGGGATTAAGGCGCCGCGCGATCAGACACCGCGCAGGCAGCGTTGCGCCGCAATCGCATAGATTCGCCCCTCACCCAGCATATGGGCGGTGAATTTGACGCCGCCGAATACATCCATAAAGGCGCGGTCGCGAATATTGAGCCCGCCGGCATAGGCACCAAATGCCGGCATCACCATGCGCTTGCCGTCGGCGGCAAAGCAGCGGCGCGATACCGTACGTCCGCGTCCGCTGACCCGCGCCAGCGGATGCAGATGACCGGCAATCTCGCCGGCAGCCGCCCCACGCTCCGGCGCATGACGGAAGACGATCGGGCCGACCTTGACCATGGCCGCCGAGGAGCCTCCCAGCCCATGGACCGGCGTGGGATCGTGATTGCCGGCAATCCAGACCCAGTCACGGCCGCGCTGCAGCGCGCCGAGCATCGCCCGATCGTCGATCGACACGCGTGCGGTGCCGCCGTCGTCGTGAAAACTGTCACCAAGCGCGATCACCATGCGCGGTGCGTAACGCGCGATCAAGCTGCCAAGTCGCGCCAGCGTTGCCGCGGTGTCATAGGGTGGCAGCAGCACGCCACGGGTGGCGTAACTCGAACCCTTTTCAAGGTGCAGGTCGGCCACCGCCAGCAGCGCCCGGTCGGGCCAGTAGAGCGCGCCGGCGCAGTCGGCGACCAGCGCAACGCCGGCGACCGCGACATCGCCGCCACTCGCTGCAAGCAGACGTGCCGCCAGACCGGTCATTGCATTGCCTCCTTCACGAGTTCCGCCTCAGCCTCACGCAGCAGTTCCTCGGACGCCTCGCCGTAGACCATCTCACGGCCGATCTCCAGCATCACCGGCACGGCCAACGGCGAAATGTGATCGAGCGCTTTATGCACGATTCGGCCTTTGATGCGCGAGAGCATCTCGCCCAAACGGCGGATGTCGAGCAATCCGCTGGCGGCGTCGGCGCGCGCCGCGCGCAATAAAATATGGTCGCCCTGGTGCTTGCGCAGAACGTCGTAAACCAGGTCGGTCGAAATCGTCACCGCACGGCGCGATTTCTCCTGACCGGGAAAGCGCCGTTCAATCAGGCCAGCGATAATCGCGCAATTCCGAAACGTTCGTTTCATCAACATGGATTCGGCGAGCCAAGCTTCCAGGTCGTCGCCTAACATGTCCTGGTCGAATAGCGCTGCCAGCGATAACGCACCACCGGCGATTTGCGCAGCGGCATCGCCGAGCCCCCATATCGCCAGCGCGTATTCGTTGGCGACGAAACCCATCGGACGCAACCGCGCGCGCTCGAACCGCCGCGTGAGCAGCATGCCGAGCGTTTGATGCGCCAATCGTCCTTCAAACGGATAGCAGACCAGGTAGTATTTGTTGGCGCGCGGAAAGGTTTCGACCAGGAGATCGCGCCGGCCGGGCAACAGCGAGCGCCAGCTCTGGATCTCGAGCCACTCACGGACTTGAGCAGGTAAGGCCTGCCACTGGTTCTTGTCGGCCACGATCTGTCGCACCCGATCGGCCAGATAGGTCGAGAGCGGAAACTTGCCGCCCTCATAAGACGGCACAATCGGATCTTCGGCGCTGGCGCGTGAGACGTAAACCTCGTTCTCGACCAGCGCCTCATAGCGCAGCACCTCGCCCGCGAACACGAAAGCGTCGCCGGGGCTGAGCGTTTCGATGAAATATTCCTCAACCTCTCCCAGCAGCCGGCCGCCGCGCGGAATCAGCTTCGAAGCGCGCGAGCGCACCAGCCGCACCTTCAGCATGTCGGCTTCAACGATGGTGCCGACATTCATGCGATAACGCTGCGCGACGCTCGGATGCGCGACCCGCCAGCCGCCGTCCTTGCCCTGCCGAATCTTGGCGAATCGTTCATAGGCCTTGAGCACATAGCCGCCAGTCGCCACGAAATCGAGCGCTGCGTCAAAATCGGCGCGGGCCAGTTCGGCATAAGGCGCCGCGGTCAGCACCTCGGCGTAAAGCTCATCGGCGAAGAACGGTCCGCCGCAAGCGCAGCCGAGAATGTGCTGCGCCAGCACGTCAAGCGCACCAACCCGCGCCGGCGGGGTATCCTGCGCCTTGGCGGCGATCGCATCGAGCGCGGCGCTGCATTCCAACACCTCGAAGCGATTTGCCGGGATCAACACGCCACGCGACGGCTCATCCATGCGGTGGTTGGCGCGACCAATGCGCTGCAGGAGCCGCGAGGCGCCCTTGGGCGCGCCGACATTGATCACCAGATCGACGGCGCCCCAATCGACTCCAAGATCGAGCGACGATGTGCATACCACCGCGCGCAGCCGGCCCGATGCCATTGCGTCCTCGACCTTGCGGCGCTGCGCGACATCGAGCGAGCCGTGATGCAGTGCAATTGCGAGATTGTCGTCATTGATGCCCCAAAGCACCTGGAAAATCGTCTCGGCCTGGCTGCGGGTATTGACGAATACCAGCGTGGTCTTGTTGCACTTGATAAGGTCGTAGACCTCGGCGATGGCGTGCCGCGCGGAGTGCCCGGCCCACGGCAGGCGCTCGGCGGTGTCAAGCATGGAGACCTGCGGCGGCGCACCGTCCGCGGCGATCACCAGGTCGGCGAGCACGGGCACACCCTGTCGTTGCGGCATCAGATAGCGGCGCAGATCGTCAGGCTCCGCGACCGTGGCCGAGAGCCCAACCGCGGTCAGGTCCGGCGCCAGCGCGAACAGCCGCGCCAGTCCGAGCGACAACAGGTCGCCGCGCTTGGATGTCACCAGCGCGTGCAATTCATCGAGCACTACCCGGCGCAGCGAGCCGAACAGGAAAGGTGCGTCGGCGGACGCCAGGATCAGCGCCAATTGCTCCGGCGTTGTCAGCAGAACATGCGGCGGGTCGCGGCGCTGTCGCTGGCGTTTCGAAGCCGGCGTATCGCCGGTGCGGGTCTCAACCCGGATTGGCAAATTCATTTCGGCGAGCGGCGTTTCGAGATTGCGCGCGATGTCGACCGCGAGCGCTTTCAAGGGCGAGATGTAGAGCGTGTGCAGCCAGCCCGCGCGGCGCGCCGCATAGCCGGTGGAGATAAGCTCGCGCCCCGAGCCGCGCGCTCCGGTACCCTCTCCCCTTGCGGGCGAGGGTGGACGGAGCAGGCTGCGAGGATTCTCGCTCAACTCCACCAGCGTCGGCAGGAAACCGGCCAGTGTTTTGCCCGCACCTGTTGGCGCAATCAGCAGGGCCGAGCGGCCGGCGCACGCTTTCGCAAGTAACTCGAGCTGGTGCGCGCGCGGTTGCCAGCCGCGCTGCGCGAACCAGCGTGCAAACGGCTCAGGCAAGGCCGCCGCTGTCATACGTTCAAGGTTGGTCACCCGCTAAGAGGTAACCTCCCGCGGCGGCAGGGTCGAGGCCAGTTTCGCCGCCACAACCACCAGTCCTGGCACGGGGATGCTTTTCTCGCGACGCGACGAAGCCGAAGTCAGGCTAACGCAATCAAGTCCAGCGTCGGCCAGCGCGGTGCGCACATGATCCTCGCCGTGTGCGTAGCGCAGCGTCTCGCGCAGGATCACGCCGCCGGAGTCGTGGGTCTCGACCGTGAAGGCGAACAAGCCGGCGCCTTCGAGCAGGCGCGCCACAGCGCTGGCCAAAGGCCCCAGATCGGAGCAATACGGCAGAGAGTCCGCGGCAATGATCAGGTCAGCGCAGGCGTCGTACTGACTGGCGAGGAACTCAAGCGTGTCGCCTAAATGCAAGTGACTGTAGCGGCCGGTACTGCACGCCCTGTCGATCATGGCCACGGAAAGATCGACACCATTGAGCGAATCAACGCGCGGCGCAAACACCACGCCGGCGAGCCCGGTGCCGCAGCCAAGGTCGAGCGCCCGGTCAAACCAAAACTCCCGCCCGAGCGCCGCGCAAGCAGCCGACACGGCATCGAACAACAGCTGCGGCCCGCGATAGTCGAGTCCCTCCAGCAACGAGAGGTCATAGTGCTTGGCATATTGATCGAACAGGGCACGTACATAGCCGGCCGGCATCGGCGCCGTTGCGCCGGTCAACCGCGCCAGTTGCACGCTAGCACCATGGCGGTCCTCCGGATCGGCGGCACAGGCCCGCCGAAAGGCCGCGATCGCCGCAATGGTATCGCCCAGTCTCACTTTGACTTCACCAAGCGCAAACCAGGCAGAGGCAAAATCAGGCGCAGCTTCGGCTGCTTGCGCATAGAGATCGGCCGCGCCGGCAAAGTCGCCGCGCTTTTCAAGATCCTTGGCGAATTCGAAGCGCCGGTCGGCAATCAAGTCGCCGGACGAGGAAAAGAACTGCATCGGGGCCCCTACGCGGGTGGACCGCCACCATATAAACGTTGCATGGGTCGCGCGCACGCGCGCATGCTGGAGAACATGCTAGACTGGACCAAGAGGCGCCCCATGACGCTACCAACGGAGAGGCCGATGGCCGGTAACGCTGTAACCCGTTTCTTCGGCGGGCCACCGCTGATGGTGCTGTTCCGGCTGGTGCTGCTGTGCGTCCTGGTGGGCGTTGTCCTGCGCGTGCTCGGCCTCGACCCATTCAATATCCTGCGCAGCGTCGAGGACCTTTTCCGCTTCGTCTGGGATATGGGGTTCGACGCCGTGATCTGGCTGTGGCGCTACTTCCTGCTCGGCGCCGTGATCGTGGTCCCGATCTGGCTGATCGTGCGACTGGTGCGGGCGCCCAGGGGGCGTTGAACACCGCAGCGGCTGCCGCCGGTTAAGCTATTCGGGCCAAGGTTCGGCTGTCATCCTGGCGGCATCGATACCCACCATTTCAGCAATGCTGGTGTGTCCGCCCGTGCGCAGCGCCTCCACCAGCGCGGTCTTGATTTCACCTACCAAGGCCAGCCCACGAAACACCAGCGACGAGTAGACCTGCACAAGCAAAGCCCCCGCCCTGATTTTGGCCAGCGCAGTCGCGCCGGAATCGATGCCACCGGCACCAATTAACGGGAACGCACCCTCGACGCGAACATAGGTTTCCGCCAGCATTCTGGTCGCCAACGCGAACAGCGGCCGTCCCGATAGCCCCCCCGCCTCGCGTGCGATCTCACGGTCCTTCAGCCAGTCCGGACGCAAGATCGTAGTGTTGCCGATGATAATGCCGTCAACCTTGCGGCGACGCGCAATTGCGACCACCTCATCGAGTTGACTCAAGGTGAGGTCGGGCGCGATTTTGATCAGCACCGGTGTCGCACCCGCTTTCACACTCACACGCGCGCGCGCCTCGACCACCCGTGCGGTCAGTTCGTCGAACACGCTGCCCTGCTGGAGATCGCGCAGACCCGGCGTGTTGGGCGAAGAGATGTTGCAGGTAAAATAGCTCGCTACCGGCGCGAACATATCGATCTGACGGACATAATCGTCGATCCGATCGGCCGAGTCCTTGTTGGCGCCGACATTGACGCCAACGATGCCGCCGCGACCGGCGCGCGCGGCAAGCCGGCGCAGCACCGCTTCGGCGCCCTCGCTGTTGAAGCCCAGACGATTGATAACGCCCTCATCTTGCGGCAGCCGGAACAAGCGCGGCCGTGGGTTTCCCGGCTGCGGAAGCGGCGTCACGGTGCCGACCTCGACGAATCCGAAGCCGAGCCGCAACAGCGCATCCGGCACCTCGCCGTGCTTGTCGAACCCCGCCGCCATACCGATTGGATTGGGGAAATCGAGCCCGAAGGCGCGCACCGTGAGGCGCGCGTCATCGCGCGCAGCCGGCAAGATTGGCGCAAACCGCAAGCCGAGGATCGCGAGACCATGCGCGTCCTCGGCGTCAATCCGCCGCAACAGTGGCCGCGACAGCGCTTCGAACAGTGAGATCACGTTGCCAACTCCGGGAATATGTGACGACCGTCGCCGCCCAGCGGCAATGGCTTGACCCACAGAACGGCATCAAACGCCAGCACGCCGTAGAGGTGCGGGAACAGCGCCCCGCCACGCGACGGCTCCCACTTCAATGCCGGCCCGAGCGCAGCGCTCGCCACCGCAATCAACACAAGATCGTCAAGGCCAGCGAAATGCCGCGCCGCTGTCTCGGCGACCTGCTCGCTGTCAGAGAAATGGATATAGCCATCCTTAAGGTCGATAGCAGCGCCGCGAAACGCCCCCGCCCGCTCGGCGTCGCGCCACTCGGCAGCCCGGCAAATCTTGTAAATGACCACGCGCCCCCAACCCTGATTGTCTCCGCCGATTGGCGAGGCACCAGTAAGACCCGAGCCGAAGCGATTGCTCAAGGGTCGCGACCACGCCGGCTGTGGGTTTTGCGGCCACGGACCGGGCGGCGGCTTCAGATCATTGAACTACCGGTTACAATTCCTATAGATTGGACAAAATTCCGCATGGTCGTGCGTGCAACCGGTCCGAGGATATCCCGCGATGCTGTCCCACGCGCAGATTTGGAGCGCTCTCGACCGCCTCGCCGAACGCGCGGGCCTGTCGGTCTCCGGCCTTGCCAAGAAAGCCGGCCTCGATCCCACCACCTTCAACAAGTCGAAACGCATTACGCCCGACGGCCGCCCGCGCTGGCCGTCGACCGAGTCGGTATCGAAGTCGCTGGCCGCCACCGGCTGCAGCGTCGAGGCATTCGTGCAACTCATCGACGAGGACGCCCTGCCGCCATCACGAGCGGTGCCCTTGCTTGGCTTTGACGAGGCTGGCGGCGACGGCTATTTCGACGACAACGGCTTCCCGACTGGAAAAGGTTGGGACGAAATCCCGTTCCCAGCCACCAATGACGACCGGACCTATGCGCTTGAAATTGCCGGCAGTGCCATGGAGCCGATCTATCGCGACGGCGCGATTGTCGTGGTTTCGCCAGCCGCCTCAATTCGCCGCGGCGACCGGGTGGTGGTGAAAACACGCGCGGGCGAAATGATGATTAGGGAGCTCAGGCGCCGCACGGCCAAGACCATCGAACTGCGCGCCATCGACACCCCCCATGACGAACGCAGCCTGCCGGTGCGCGACATCGCGTGGATTGCGCGCGTGATGTGGGCGAGCCAGTAACGGTTTCTCCGGGCATCCCGGAGCCGGATCAACCTCTCAGACCTCGACTTGTAGAGGGCGGCTCGACGCTCAAGAAAACTGCATCACGCCCCTAAAAAATCAGATATCACACCATCGACCGGAAACGAGGCTGTTATGTCCGCGCGTGGAAGCGTCAGTGTTGCGCTCCTGACCCACAATGAAATGCCGCAATTCCAGTGGCTCATGCAGGTGCTCACCCCGGCGCTACCGTTGATCCACGAAATCGTGGTGTTAGACGATTTCTCCGAGGCGGCCTGCGTCGCCGCCATTCGCAGCTACGAAGGAAAGACCCCTCTCAGATTTTTCCAGCGCTCATTGGGCAAGAATTTCGCGCAACAACGCAACCACATGAAATCGCTCTGCCGGGGCGAATTCATCTTCTACCTCGACCCCGACGAGCTACCCTCCGACGAGATTGTCCTCGGATTACCGCGCATTACCGAGATGATGGCACGGGCAAACATCGACGCCTGCACTTTTCCGCGTTTCAACTTCCTGTACGAAGACGATCAGTTGCGGCATCCAAGAAGCTTCGATCTTAATGATCTGAAGCATAAGCCACTCTGGGAGGATCAATTCAGGATCCTCCGCAACGTCTCGGACCTATACTGGACGATGCCACTCAACGAGTATCTGACCGGTATGCGCCGTTGCTATCGTTTTCCACAATCGCTGCGCTACGCGCTGTTGCATCCGAAAAACATCAAGCATGGAATGGAGCGGCAGGCGTTCTACAAGTCCTTTCGCTGGCGGCGGCTTAGCCGTTACCGGAATTCAATCGCAAAGCGATTGCCGTGGCGCCCCAAGATCGAGTGGGTCGTTGCCGATCCACCATTCTGAGGAAGCTGGGCGTCGGCCACCGCGGCGGCCAACATTCCCCGCAATGGGACGCAATCCTGGCGCGGCCCAGCGCATCGATAATCGGGTCCGGTACGCGCGGAGGCGCAATCACCGAATAGCTCACCGACGAGGTGACCAGCGAAAGCACCCGGCATCAACCCAGCCAATACAGCCGCGCCGCCCACGCCAGATAGACGATGCTGATGCTGAAAATGACAAAACGCGTCCACTGCCGGAAACTGACATCGGTCATGCGCTCGATGACATAGGGCGCCAGCATCGTTCCGCCAATCGCGAGCACAACCGCCGCTACGACCGGGGTTGGCTCCAGTCCAGTACCGAACCCGCTCAGCGAAACGAAATAGACCAGGCGCAGGATGTGGCTCGCGGACTGCGCCACCGCCTTGGTCGCGAGCGTGGTTTTGCGATCGAGCGCGCTCTTTTGGAAGAATATGTCGAGGAATGTCCCACCCACGCCAGACAGGAACTGGATGACCGTGGTGCATAGCCCGGTAAAGAACGGCACGCCGCGCCATTCGATATTGGGGCGCCAGGATTTCGGCAAAAGCTCGATCGCAAACGGCGTCGCCCCAAGCAGGAGATAAACCAGCGCCTTCTCGGGGATGAATTCAATCAGCCGCAAGACGGCGAATGCAACCGCTCCACCCAGGCAATACAGCCAGAAAATGTCCCATCGCACGTAGCGCCACCATTGCAGCGCACGCCAGCCATTGGCGGTGAGCTGGATGATCGAAAAGAAGATCATCGCGGTCGCGACATCGAAATAGATCAACAGCACGCCGATCAGCACCATGCCGCCGGCCATCCCGAACACGCCGGAGAGAAACGAGCTGACAATGATGGTGGCGCCGATCAGCGCCCAGGCGGCGAGAGTCATGTGGCGAGGCCCGTGGCACTCACCCGTAGCAGATCAAGCGGGCAGTGCGCACCCCGTGAATGCGCGCGCATGCCTTGCGCGCAGGGCGGAGCCGATAGCGTCGGTGGCGCAATGTTCGCCTAGTGTGGCGGTTCGGAAGTCCGCATCATTCTCGCGGCGCGTCCGAAACGCGGACTTAGGCCGTCATGGTCGCGCGGTACAAGATCCGGCGGCCGCCGCCGTAATCCTTGATGCCTTTGTGCTGCACGACGCGGTTGTCCCAGATCGCGAGCGCCCCGCGAGTCCAAGAGTAGCGCGCAGTCGCTTCCGGCGACTTGATCATATCAAACAAAATTCCAAGAATGTTCTGGCTCACGATCCGGCTGGCGCCCTTGATATAGGCGACATAAGACTCGTTGACCGCAATCCACTTCCGACCCGTCTCAGGATGAACGCGAACCAGCGGCATTTCGAAGGGCGGCATACGCACCCGCGCTTTGGTTGCTTCCTCCGGGTCGAGGTAACGGTCGGTGATGTGCCCGGTCGCATCGGCTGACTGAATAACCGTCAGCGATTCAAGATAGGCGGCAAACAACGGGTCGAGATGCTCATAGACCCACGCCGTATTGCTGAAGATGGTATCGCCGCCAGACTCCGGCAATTGCTGCGCAAACAGCGCAGTAAAGGCCGGCGCATCCGGACGGAATCCGCCATCGGCGTGCCAGATGTGATTGCGCAGGTTCTTGTCCTTGAGCGAGTCGATCATGGTCGCGTCAGGATTTTCAGGTGCGCGCGGCGTATGGGGGCCCGCGTAGTGGAAGAACTCTCCCAGGAAGCCCGCGAAAGCCGTGAAGTTCTCAGCCGTCACAGTGCCGGGTTCGAAGATCACCAAGCCGCGATTGTGCAGCAGATCGCGCAGGCCGGCGCGAAACGCTTCGTCGAGGGGACGGCCGTCGAAACGGAAGCCGGAAATTGTCGAGCCAAGCGCAGGCTGGAGCTGGGACACACGCACCCCGGCCGGCATGGCGGATTCGGAGACGAGCCTGACGGCAGTGGTGGACATCGTGCGAGCTCCTTATTTCCGGTTGATAACGTTTTCTCGAAGCGATTGATTTTGCGGGATCTTCCGGCCCCAGGGCGGGCATGGCGACCGCCGCCGCGCCACCTCGCTTGCCAAACCCTAGCGCATCGACGCACTATTGGGAAATTGTGTTTTTTGAGGTTTCCATCGAGAAAATCGATGAATCAACGCTGGCTCGCCGCCTTCCACGCCGTTGCCCGCTCGGGCGGCTTCACAGCCGCATCCAAGGTTCTGAACATCGGTCAGCCCACGGTCTCCATGCACGTTTCGGCGCTGGAGGATCAGTACGGCGTGGAGTTGTTTCATCGGCGCGGGCGGCGTGTCGAACTGACTGCGATCGGCCGGGAGTTGCTGGCGATCACCGAAGGCCTGTTCGGCCGCGAACAGGAAGCGATCGAGTTGTTGCGTGCCGCGCAAGCGCGCGAGACCGGCGCGCTCCGCATCGGCGCGATCCGGCCGCTCGACGCGATGGAAATTTGCGCCCGAATGCTCAAGGAATTTCCTAATCTGCGACTCAACGTGCGGCTGGTTTCGGCCGCCGACGTGCTGCACGGCCTGCTCAACTTCGATTTCGACGCCGGCATCATCGGCGACCCAACCGACGATCCGCGGTTCTTCTCCGCGTTCTACAAACGCTATCGCATCAATATCATCGTCCAGATCGATCATCCGCTGGCGCAACGGCGCAACATCCGCATCAAGGAGCTCGAGGATCATCGCGTCATACAGCGCACCGGCGGCGCCTTCGATCGCGCGCTGAAGGAAGCCGGTGTGAAAATCCAGCCGATCCTCGAAACCACCAGCCTCGAAGGCGTGGTCGCCGCGGTCATGCAGGGTATCGGGGTCGGCGCAATCTCGGATTCAGGCATCGCCGGCATGATGGCCCATCAGAACCTCAAAGTTATCCCGGTCAGCGACCTCGCCATGTTCACCGAGGCCCATGTCGCCTGCCTGGCGGAACGCCGGACCCGGCCGCTGATCGCGAGTTTCCTGCATCACGCGAACGCGGAGCCACGTCACCTGCGCAAGGCGAAATCCTGAATGGAAGCGTTTGCGCCGCGAGCCCTCACCGCGCTCTGGCGAGGATGTCCTGCACGAGCTTTCTCTGCTCGGGCGTGACGGTCGTTACAATGCTGGTGGCGTTCTTGCGGGTTCCGGCGGCGTCGACATAATCGGTGTAGAGTTGTCGCTTCTCGCCTTCGGCGAGGAAGCTCGGATCGCTGAGGGCTTTCTTGACGGTCGCCTCAAGGAAGGCCAAGCGGTCCTCGGTCAGCCCCGGCGGAACCACCAGGATCCGGCCAAGGCTTTGCGCCACATGCCGGAAGTCAAAAATCCATTGCTGCTCGGCATCGAGCTTTGCCGCCTCGAAGATGGTCGGGAGTTCGGGAAAGAAGCGCGACCGATTGCGACCGATTGTTGCAAGCGGGACCAGCCCGTTTGACTGAACATAGGTATTGGCCGACGTGTCGGTGACGAACAGCGCATCCATTTCGCCGCGTGAAACGGCAAGCGCGGCATCATTGCTGCCCTTGTATCCAAGCACGATCTGACAATCGAGCTTCAGCCCCGCGCAGGTAAAGGCCGCGCCGTCGGACAAGCTGTCGACCGGACCGCTCGCGGCCCATCGCCATTTTCGTCCGCCCGTAAGCGCCTGGGCAATCGTCTTGACTTGCGCTTGCGGACCGGCGGTCCACAGTGACGGTGGCGCGCTCAGTGTCGCGATGTAGCCGATCTTGGCGAGATCGTAGCGCGCGCCTTGCAGATCGGTGAGTTGCGAGAACACCGCAGCCGTGCCGTTGACGATCATTATCGTCAGGCCGTCGGGCGGCGCGATATACACGCCATTGAGCGCAACCAGCCCGCCGGCGCCCGGCCGGTTCTCGACAATGACCTTCGCGCCCAGTGTTTTTGAGAGGTACGGCGCCAGCATCCGGGCATAGGAATCGTAGCCACCGCCGGCGCCAAACCCCACCACAAATCGCACGGTTTTGCCGGCAAAATAGGCTTGCTCGGATTCCTGCGCCACGGCCAAGGCCGCCGGCACCGCCAGCGCAAACGCGACGCTCCATACAACGCCGCACCGTCTCAGCGCCTCGAAACTCGCCATTACTTCCCTCCGCACATTTTGCGACGGCGCCTCGGTGAAAGCGCGGAGCCTCCCGCGTTACGCCGAGCGCGCCAGCGCCCCGTCGATCATGTCGACGGCGTTCTGTACGCCATAGACCGCAACGAATGAGCCGAACCGCGGGCCTTTCTCCTGCCCGAGCAGCACCTGATAGAGCATGTTGAACCAATCGAGCGAGACGCCAGGCTTGCCGTCTTTGGCCGCCTTCTTGTGGTCGAGAAACGGCTCGCGTCGGCCGATCTCATAGACCACGTCCTGGATCTGCTCGGCGGTCGCATCGGCGGGAAGCTGCGACAGCGCGTCCCGCAGATCGGACAGCGCCGCGCGCTCGGCCGCGGTCGGTTGCCGAAATTTCTTTTCCGGCAGCACGAAGTCGCGGAAATAGTGGATGGCGTAGCCAACCATGGCGTCGAGCTTCGGATGGGTTAGCGGCGTGACGCCCGGCCGGTAACGGCCGATAAAGCCCCACAGCGTTTCAGCATTCTCCGCGTTCGACGACGACACCAGCGTCAGCAGCATCGAGAACGCGATCGGCATGTCCGGCTTAGGCGGGTTGCCGGCATGGATGTGCCAGACGGGATTGGACAGCCGCTGCTTATCGTCCTGGCGCTGATAGCCTTCGAGAAACTGCTGATACTCGTCGACATGGCGCGGGATGACGTCGAAATACATCCGCTTCGCCGCCTTGGGTTCGCGATACATGAACAGCGACAGGCTCTCGGGGCTGGCGTAGCGCAGCCACTCCTCGATGGTCAGGCCGTTGCCCTTGGACTTGGAGATCTTCTGGCCCTTCTCGTCAAGAAACAGCTCGTAATTAAAGCCCTCGGGTGGCGCGCCGCCGAGCGCTTTACAGATTTCGCCCGACAGCTTGACCGAATCGATCAGGTCTTTGCCGGCCATCTCGTAATCGACGCCGAGGGCAAACCAGCGCATCGCCCAATCCGGCTTCCATTGCAGCTTGCAGCGACCGCCGGTGACCGGCGTGGTCATGCGTTCGCCGGTTGCGGGATCATCATAACTGATGGTGCCGGCCTTGGCGTCGTGGGCGACCACCGGCACCTGCAACACCACGCCGGTGCGCGGACAGATCGGCAGGAACGGCGAATAGGTCTGCGCGCGTTCTTCGCGTAGCGAGGGCAGCATGATGTCCATGACCGCCGCAAAGCGCTCCAGCACCGTCAAAAGCGCCTTGTCGAACCGGCCAGATTTGTAGCATTCGGTCGAAGACAAGAACTCGTAGTCAAAAGCAAACCGATCGAGGAAGCCGCGCAGCCGTGCATTGTTATGCTCGCCAAAGCTCGGATGGGTGCCGAACGGATCCGGCACCTGGGTGAGTGGCTTGCCGAGATGCCTCTGCAACAGCTCATGGTTCGGCACATTGTCCGGCACCTTGCGCAGACCGTCCATATCGTCGGAGAAGGCGATCAGCCGGGTCTTGATTGTGTCGCCGGTCAACACGCGGAAGGCATGCCGCACCATGGTGGTGCGCGCGACCTCGCCGAAGGTGCCGATGTGCGGCAGGCCGGAAGGGCCATAGCCGGTTTCGAAGATCACCTCGTCCTTGGGCTTGCGCTTCAAGCGCGCAACGATCTTGCGCGCCTCCTCGAACGGCCAGGCGTTCGAGGACTGGGCAAGCTCGCTCAGTACGGCGGGCGATTGGACATCGGCGATCGTCATCGGCCCACTCTTATCGACGCGTGACGGGGCCGGCAACAGCCCTAAAACGGGCTGATCGGAAAATAGCGCAGCCAGAGATCGGTAAACCGGCCCTGCTCCCACAGCCGGAACAGCGCCCAGTTGAGCGTCAGGCGGACCGGATCGTTGCCTTTACGGACCGCGATGCCGATGCCCTCGCCGAAAAAGCGGCTGTCGAGATAGGGCCCGCCGCGAAACACGCAGCAGTTTTCCGAACTTGTTCCGTTGAGCCAGAACGCCAACGCAACCGCATCGCCAAACAATAGGTCGACGTCGCCACGGCGCAGGGCGAGCCGCGCCAGATCGGAATTCGGATAGGGACGCAGTTCGGGCTCCGGAAACTGCGTCTTGAGATAAGCCTCGTGGGCGGTGCCGGCGACCACCGCAACCTTGCGGCCTTCAAGCTTTTCTGGAATCACGTCGATGATGGAAGAATCCCGTAGCGCCACAAAGCGCGCCGGGCTGCGATAATAGGGATCGGAGAAATCGACCCGTGCGCGCATATCGGCCGACGGCGCAATCGAGGCGATGACAGCCTCGCCGCGGTTTTCGTTAAGCGCCTGGATCAACGTTTCGAAGCGACGCATCTGCACGGTGCAGCCGGTCTTGAGTTCCTCGCACATGAGGCGCGCCAGATCGACATTGAAACCCTGCGGACTGCCATCGGGGGCCGCGAAATTGAACGGCGGATAGTTGGTCTCGGTCAAAAAGCGAATGACCTTAATCCGTGACACGTCGGGCCGTTCCGGACGCCGGCGCGGATCCCAAAATCCCGGCACATTGACCGGCGGTTGGGCGGTCGCCCCCTCGGCGGCGGCCGGGATCGGAGCGGATAGGCAAACGAGCGCAAATCCCGCCACTACTAGGGTGACGCCACATACCGAAGGCCATCGCAAAAACTGTCGCAACACAATCAACGTCCTTCATATCTCGCTTGAGCGTCAAAAATGCTTGCGCAGTTCCGCCATGGCCACGTCAATGGGACGGTTGAGATGAAAGCGCGTTACAAAGCGCCCGTCCTTGCCCATCAAGTAAACGATCGCCAGATGATCCATGGTATAGCCGCCCTCTTTGAGCGGCACCCGCCGATAGAATGCGCGATAAGACTTTGCGACCGCCGCAATCGCCGCTTCATCGCCAGTCAACGCGACGACGCGCGGATCGAAACTCGACACATAGTCTTTCAGCGCCGCCGGCGTATCGCGCTCGGGATCGACGGTGATAAAAACGGCGCGCATACGATCGCCGTCTGGACCGAGCTTGCGCAGGATCTCGGAGATTTCGAACATTGTCGTCGGACAGATGTCCGGACAATGGGTGAAACCAAAGAACACCAGGAACGGACGACCTTTGAGATCCTGATCGGTGACGGTACGGCCGTTTTGGTCGGTCAGGCTGAACGGACCGCCAATGGCGGCGACCTGCGGCAGGCTCGGCCCCTCACCGCGCCCCGTCACCAAGAGAATGACAGCGGTACACAGGATCAGCCCGACGGCGAAGGCTCCAGTGGCAACCAGGATGCGGGCGGTGCGCAGGGTCATCGCTAAACGCTAAGGGCTGGCGAAGACATAATCAGAAACACATCGCGATGCCGGCGGCGATCATCTCGAAAAATACCGCCGTACCGTAATGCGCCCAGAGCACCAGCGCGCCGGCGAGCAGCGCTCCAACCACGCCAGCCACGGCTGCCAGGGGGCGCCAATTTCCGCCCGTGAATATGGTCGTTACTTCAGTCATCGGTTGCCCGGCACAGAGTCTCAAGCCGCCCTTGGACGACACCCTATCACATAAGCCGGATTAACGGCACTGCAATACGGGGGCCCCGCGACACCCGTAGAGCGGTTAACGCGCGGGAAAGTACTTGCTCAGCCAGTCACGCATCACGCCCCACACCCGCGCATTGTCCTCCGCGAACAGGAAATGATTGGCGTCGCTGAACAGGTGCAGTTCCGCCGGTTGGCCGGCACGCTTGAACAACGCGACCGACTGCTCGGTCGGCGTCACCGAGTCATTCGATGCATGGATCAGCAAGAGCGGCCGCGGCGCGATTTTGCCGACGACGTCATCGGCCCGGAAGTCGAACATGCTCTGCGCGGTTTCGGCCGGAAACTCATGGATTGAATTCTGCGCAAGATTGGTTCGCAGGTGCGGCGGGATCGGCACAATGTCATAGCGCGGCACCATCAGCGATTTTCCGGTCCTGGCGCGGTGCTCACGGCCGTCCGCCAACATCTTGGTGAAGCGCGCCCATTCTTCCGGCGATTTGTGCTGGCCGCGGAATTTTCGCTCGCCATCGCCCCAGCCGCCATTGGAGATCACCGCCGCGACCCGCGCATCAACCCCGCCCGCGTAGACCGCAACCGCGCCGCCGAAACTCGATCCGACCACCGCGATGCGGTCAGGGTGCACGGCGGGGTGCTTCTGAAGGAAGCTCAGCGCATTGCTGGTATCCTCGACCTGTTCCAGGCAGATCACGCGACCGAACTCGCCCTCGCTGTCGCCGCAACCGCGCATATCGAAGCCAAGGGTGACATAGCCAAGGTCGTTGAGCACCTTGCTCGGACCCTTGACGTTGCCGGAATTCCGATTGCTGCCAAAGCCATGCAACACCAGAAAGGCCGCGCGCTTCTCGCCGGCCTGCACACCGTCGGGCACGCGCACGGTGCCGGCCAGCTTCAGCCCAGCCGAGGGAATGGTGACTGTTGCTTCCAGCATGGGGTTACCCTTCTGTATCTCGCTTGCGCAATTCGCTCATGCGCCACGCCCGCGCCTTTCGCAGGCGCCGGCCATTACGGCGGATCACCGCTTCAACTTGTCGAGGCCCAATTCCTGCCAGCGCGCCCGCGCCGCCGCCTCGTCTTCCTTGCTGGGCCACACCGTCGGCGGGTAGCGCGAGCCGCCGTAATCCGGATCGGGGTCGTAGTCGAGATTGATGGTAGCGTCGATCAGCACGCGGTTCCATTTGCCGGTGCCGAATAATGTCGGATCGCGGTCGCGCTTGCGGGTCGAGGGATCGAGGCCAAGCCCGAAGGTCGCCGGCATGATCACGATATCGTTCTCGCCGGCATTGACCCGGTAAGCGATCGCCCAGTCGACCGCCGCATAATCGTGGATGTCGATGTCGTCATCTACCACCGTTACATGTTTGTAGCGCACATGCGCGGCCGACGAGCCCCACAGCGCGTTCGCCACTTGCTTGGCCTGGCCGCGATAGCTTTGCTTGATCGCGACGTTGAGATTCATGCCGGCCTGGACCGGCGGCCCCCAGACATCGACGACCCCGGGCACGCCAGCACGATCGAGTACGTTCCAGGCGGTCGAGGACCGGAAGATCGACGAGATCATTGCGTTCTCGGAATAGCTGCCCGGCATGCAGCCTTCGATGGTGCCGCGCATGATCGGATCGTTGCGATGGGTGATGGCAGTGACCCGAATGGTCGGCTTGGGCGAACGGTCGCCGGCAAAATAGCCGGTGAACTCCGCATAAGGCCCCTCCATCTGGTAGGTGTCCTCTTCGAGCCCCAGCATGCCTTCGATCACAATCTCGGCGGATGCCGGCACATAGAGATCGCTGGTTTCGCATTTGATCAGATCGACCGGCTCACCGCGGATTGCGCCCATCACGTCGTACTCACAGATGCCCTTGGGCACCGGCGATCCCGCGCAGAAGCCCATCGACGGCTCCCAGCCGATTGCGACCGCGATCGGCATTTCCTTGGCGCCGCGCGCGCGCCACTCGGTGACATGATGACCAATGTGCTGGGCGCGCCACATCAGGATCGGAATGGTGTCGCGGCCGGAGACCATGCCGCGATAAATGCCGACATTCATCACATTGGTGGTCGGGTCCTTGGTCACGACACCGGCATAAGTGATGAGATAGCGGCCGCCATCGAGCCGGTTCCAATGCGGCGCAGGCAATTCCGAAAGATCAACATTCTTGCCGGTGATGACGTTTTCCTTGCAGGCGCCGGTCTTGACGATGCGCGGCGCGACGCTTTCCTGCAA
The DNA here is from genome assembly GCA_022841625.1 of Xanthobacteraceae bacterium. Taxonomy (GTDB): domain Bacteria; phylum Pseudomonadota; class Alphaproteobacteria; order Rhizobiales; family Xanthobacteraceae; genus VAZQ01. Next base: position 56,100 of record JALHRD010000002.1, on the reverse strand, counting down.
GATCGTCCGGCCGAGGCGCACTAGGTCGCGCGGATGCGTTTCCGGCGGCAGCCCCAGCATCGTGGCGATGCGGCGGTTATTATTGAGCGAGGAGCCGAAGATCCGACGGCAACGGCTTTTCGGTGTGTTGTAGTTCTTGAGATTGTTGAACAGCATCGCGGGGCCGGTACCCGGCCCCTGCGCCAGCCGCATGATGGTGCCGATCTCGAAATCGATATCGACCTCGGCATTGACCTCGTGCAGCTCGCCGCCTTTGCGCAGCGCGTCGATCCAGCCACGAAGATCGCCGAAGGCGACCGGCTTTCGATTGGGCGTCATAGTCGGCCTGCTCGCAGTTTGCCAGCCGCGAGCTTCACGGCGGCGATGATTTCGGGATACGCCGCACAGCGGCAGAGATTTCCGGAGAGATAGTGCCTGATCTCCTCGTCGTCCGGGTCGGGATGCGCTGCAAGGAGTTGACCTGCCATGAGCACAAAGCCCGGGGTGCAGAACCCGCATTGCGTCGCGCCGGTTTCGAGAAACGCTTCTTGAATGGGCGTGAGCTTGCCGTTCTGAGCCAAGCCTTCGATAGTGGTGACCGTCTTGCCGTCGACAAAGGCCGCCAGATAGAGGCAGCCGGAAACCGCGGTGCCATCGACCAGCACGGTGCAGCAACCGCACAGACCCTGCGCGCAGCTCTCGCGCGCACCGAACAGATCGAAGCGATCGCGCAGAACGTCCACAATCGAGTGGTGCTCGGCCGCCTGCGCCGACACCGCTTCGTCATTGAGGGTGAAATGAATGGTGCGCATCACTCCTCCAGCGGCTTGCCTTGCGCGGCGCGCAACGCCCGATAGACCTTCTCGGCGGTCAGCGGCAGCTCGGTCAGCCGCACGCCGCAAGCATCCTCGATCGCATTTGCGATTGCCGGCGACACGCCGAAAGTGCCGCTCTCACCAACCCCCTTGGCGCCGAACGGACCGCTGCCCTGCTCCGACTCCACCGCCTCGTTCTGCATGACCGGCGGAATATCGACAATGCTCGGGATCTTGTAATCGGCAAACGAAGCGTTGGTGATCTGGCCGCCGTCGAGCTCGATCTTTTCCTGCATGGTGAAGCCGAACTGCATGACCGCCGCACCCGACAACTGCGTCTCGACAATGCGCGGGTTCACCGGCCGCCCGACATCGGCGACATTGATCAGCTTGGTCACCCGTACATGACCGGTCTCGGTGTCGACCTCGACCTCCGCACCGGTGCCGCCGACCATCCAAAACGGCGTCGCTTCGGGGGTGAGCCCATTGGCGTCCGGCGGAACATAACTCGGGATATAGCTGCCGGTGCCGATGATATTGCCGGCCTGCATCTTGTATTTCTTCTGGAACAGCTCGGCGACCGGCACATTGGCGCCTTCCGGCACGCCGACCTCGCGCGCCAGCGCTGCAAGCTTGGCCTTGGCGTCCTCGGCCGCGAGCCGCACCGCATGGCCCATGTGATAGAGCGAACGCGAACCGAGCGTCGCCATATCGTAGGGCGTCACGTCGGTATCGGGATGCACGACTTTGATCGACTCGGCCGGAATATTGAGCACCTCTGCGACCAATTGCGCATTGGCGGTGTCGGAGCCCTGCCCCATGTCAACGGTGCTGCAATAAAGCGTGACGCTGCCGTCGGCCGCAACATTGACGATGGCGATCGATGTCGTTGGCGAGATCGAGGCCTTGAAGCCTATGGCGATGCCGCGGCCGCGCTTGACCGTACCACCGCCATGATCGAACGGCGCCTTCATGTTCATGCGCAGTGCCAAGCGGTCGAGCACCGCCTCGATCGCGGCGTCTTTCATGGCGGTGCCAGTCGCCTGCGCGCGACCATCGCGCAAGATATTGTTGCGGCGAAACTCGACCGGATCAAGCTTGAGCGCCCGCGCCATCATATCCGTGTGGCTCTCATAGGCCCACACCAATTGCGGAATACCGAAGCCGCGCAACGCGCCGGCCGGCGTTAGATTGGTGTAGAGCGAATAGGAGTCGATCGACACGTTGTCGATGTCGTAGGGCCCGGGCGCGGTGAAGCCCGATTTCTGGGTGATGCGCGGCCCGATATCGGCATAGGCGCCGCCGTTCCACCAGACCTCGCAGTCGCGGCCGGTGATGCGACCGTTCTTGATCGCGCTTTTGATGCGGAACGTCGCCGCGTGCTTGGTGAGCGTATAGAACTGCTCTTCCATGGTGAGCGATATCTTCACCGGCCGCCGTGTCAAGAGCGTGAGCGCCGCCACCATCGCTTCGAGCTTGATGTAGAGCTTCGCGCCAAAGCCACCGCCAAGATACGGCACTTTGACCCGCACCTTGTTCTCTGGCCAGCCGAGCAAACGCGCGATCTCGATGCGCACGAACGACGGCGACTGCGAAGCGGTGTGGATGGTAAGGCCGGTCTCGGTCAATTCCGCGGCCGACACAAACGGCTCCAGCGGCAGATGCAGGACTTGCTGGCTGCGGAAGGTATGCTCGAATACATGATCGGCCTCGGCGAACGCCTTCCCCGGGTCGCCGCGGCGCAAATGGAAGTCGAGCGCGATATTGGTGTTCTTCTTGCCCTTGAGGTGCTTGAGGTCGGGGAACGTGCCCGCGGGCCTGAGCTCGTCATGCACGACCGCCGCCGAGGTCATCGCCTCGATTTCGTCGAACACCGCCGGCAATTCCTCATATTCCGCCTCGATTAGCGACGCGGCCGCTTCCGCGATGTACGGATCGGTGGCGAGCACCACCGCTACCGGCTCACCGATGTAATGCACCTTGCCGTCTGCCAGGATCGGCTGATCGTGGAACGCCGGACCATAGAGCGGATTGGGAATGACCGTCTTGACGTCGTCGATGGTCACCACACGATAGACACCGGGCAGCGCGCGCGCCGCCGAAACGTCAAGCGACTTAATCCGGCCCTGCGCGACCGTGCTGCGGAAAATTTTTCCGATCAACATCTTGGGCAGACGGATATTGTGCACATACTCGGCCCGGCCGGTCACCTTGGCCGCGCCTTCGAGCCGCGGCACCGATCGCCCAACCTGCCCGCTTCCGATTGTTCGCGTCGCCATCACGCCGCTCCCAACGCCGCTCGCAGCGCGCGCGCCACATAGACGCGCACCAGTTCCTTCTTATAGGCGGCCGAACCCTGCCCATCGCTGATCAACTCGGCCTCCGCCGCCGCCGCGTCGCCGGCGCGACGCAGCGCGGCATCGTCGGTGGCGCCGCTTGCCGCCTTTTCCGCCGCCGACATCCGCATCGGCGTTTCGGTCGCAGCGCTAATCACGATCGACGCATTCTTGATTGCCTTGCCGTCGGCGGCGACCGAAACCGCGACCCCGAGCGCCGGCCAGTCGTGTACCGCGCGCGTGGTGCATTTGAGATAAGCCGCGCGGCGGCCATCCTGCGCCGGCACGATCAACGATGCGATCAATTCGTCCTTGGCCAACACCGTCTCGAAATAGCCAGCGAACAGGTCCGCGACCGGAATGGTGCGCGCGCCCGACCTGCCCTGCACCACAACCCGCGCGCCAAGCGCGATCAGAACCGGCGGCAGGTCCATGTGGGGATCGGCATGCGCCAGCGCGCCGCCGACGGTCGCAACATTACGCACGCGGATATTGGATAGCGTCCGCAGCGCCCGGGTGATCACCGGGGCATGCATACGCACCGCCTCGGAATGCTCGAGCACCGCCAGCGGCGTGGTAGCGCCGACGGTCAGTTCACCCTTGACGATTTCGATCGACGTCAATTCCTTGATGGCACGCAAACTGACGAGCTTCGACGGCCGGAACACACCGGCCTTCATCATCAACATCAGCGCCGTGCCGCCGGCAATCGGCCGCACCGTCGGGTCGTCGGCATCCAACAGCCCGACCGCCTCCTTCAGGGTCTTTGGTTCGGCCAGCTCAAACGGGGTCATGGCGCGGCCTCGCTTGGCTCAAACGCGGCGCGCAAGCGCGCGGCAAACTGCTTTTCCATCTCTCTCGCCTTCGAACGCAGCACCGGCTGGCCGAGGCTGCCGAGCTTGCCAGTCAATGTCGCATCGACCGCATAGTCAATTTTGGTGCCGTCGCCAACCTCGGTCAGGGTGGTGATCGAGGTCGCGGTCATGCGCCCGACAATGCCAAGCGGCGCACCCTCGACCGCAGCCTCGATCTGGCTGGGCGGATCGGCCCGCGTCACCGCGACCGTCACCTTAAATGAGAATTTCATATAGGCGACTTTGGTTTCGAACACCGCGGCATATTGGTCAGGGCCGATCTGGGCCAGGTCGCGCACGCCGTCGATGCAGGACGCAAAAAACCGCGCATCGCGGACCTTCTCATAGACCGCCGCGCGCGGCGCCGGCACAGACAACGCGCCGGTGAACTTCATTGCCCGGCACGCGTGAGCAGCCGATCGAGCTCGGCGGCAATGATGTCGGGCACTTCCAGCGGCGTGAGATGCCGCGCCTTGGGCAACACGGTGAGGGTCGAGCCGGCAATACCGTCGTGCAGCGCCTGCGCCATCGCCACCGGCGCGGCATAATCCTCTTCGCCGACCACGACCGCCGTCGGCATTTTCAAACCCGGCAGCGCCGCCCGCAGATCGGCGCGGCCGAGCATATGACAGGCTTCAACATAAGCCGGCAGGTCGTTCTTGAGGAAAATGTCGATGCAGTGCTGCACCACATTTGGGTTCTTGGCGCGGAAGTCGTCGCCGAACCAGCGCGTGGTCTGGAATTCGATCAGGGATTGCAACCCCTGCTTCATGGCCTGGTCAGCGCGCGCCGCCCAGTTCTTCGGCGCCTCGGCACCATACCAGGCCGTCGTGTCGATCAAGCCGAGCGCGGACGTGCGCGCGGGATGCCGCGCCGCGAACGCCAAAGCCACCATGCCGCCCATCGACGCGCCGGCAATCAGAGTCTGGTCCCAGCCGAGATGGCTGAGCAAATCGGCAATGTCGTCGGCAAACTGCTCGACCGTATAGGGCCCGGCCGGCTTGTCGGAGGCGCCGTGGCCGCGGCAATCCAAGGTCATGACCGCGGTATCCTTGGCGAGCCGTTCCGCGACCAGCTGCCAGAATTGGCGATCCATCGCGACCGAATGCACCAGCGTAGCGCGGCGCGGCGACGCAGCATTGCCATGCAGGCGATAGGAAATCTGGATGCCGTCGCGGGTACGGGCGCTGCCGTCGGTGGCGCGGCGAAGATCAGCGTTCAAACGGGGGTCCTCACTCTCAAGCGGGCGGATACTCGCGCATCCGCCAGTTGGCGTCAAAAGGTATAGGCTGTCAAAGGATTGCGAACTTGTCAGCGACTTGCCGCGCTCGGCTCCAGCGTGGCCGCCACACGCGCGCCGAATGCCTTGGTGCCGAGCGAACCGCCGATGTCGCGGGTGCGCCCTTGCGGGTCGGCAAGGGCACGGTCGAGCGCCGCTTCGATGGCTGCCGCGGCAGCAAGCAGCCGGTTGTCCTTGCGGCGGTCGCCAAGCCAGGCCAACAGCATCGCCGCGGAGCCGATCAACGAGGTCGGGTTGGCGCGATCCTGCCCGGCGATATCGGGCGCCGACCCGTGCTGCGCCTGGGCGACGCCGTAAATCGCGCCGTGGTTGATCGAGGCCGCCAGCCCAAGACCACCGGCAATTTCCGACGCTTGGTCGGACAGAATGTCGCCGAACATATTGGTGGTGACGATCACGTCGTAGCGGCTGGCGTCGCGCACCAGCAGCGCCGCCATGGCGTCGACGATCACCTCCTCACAGGCGACCTCGGGATAGGCCTTACCGACCGCGCGCACGCAATCCAGGAAGAAATTCTCCGACACGCGCAGCACATTGGCTTTGTGAACCACGGTTAGCTTCTTGCGCCGGCGCTTGGCCAATTCAAACGCGGCCTCAGCGATCCGGGTCGAACCCTGCCGCGTGATCTTGCGCACCGACAGCGCAACATCCGGCGTCGGCATGAACTCGCCCGAGCCAATGAACATGTTGCGGTCGGCATAGAACCCTTCGGTATTTTCGCGCACGATAACGAGATCGACTGGCACGCCGCAGCGCGGCGGGATGCCGGGACGGCTCCTGGCCGGCCGGATATTGGCGTAGAGATCGAGCCGCTTGCGCAGCGCGCCCGACGGATTGATCCCGCCCTTCTCGACCGGCGGATATTCGTGATGCGACACCGGCCCAAGGATGACGCCGTCGGCATCGCACGCCGCCTCAAAGGCCGCATCGGTCAGCGTGGTGCCGTGGGTGCGCAGCGAAGCATGCCCAATCATCACCGGCGTAAACTGAAGGCCGAGGCCGAATGCGGCATCGGCGGCGCGCAAGACCTCAAGTGTCGCGGCGGTGATTTCCGGCCCGATGCCATCGCCTTCCATGACAACAAGATTAATCATGCGCCAAGCCCCTTCCTGATTTCCGCCGTCCGCTGGTTCGCGGCCGCCATCAGGAAACCGATATCGGTCTGCGTTGTGACGAAGCGCACGCCGCTCTTGATAAAAGCGAGTTGCCGCGCCATGTCGCGCTCGCCGCCCAGGCCCGGAAACTTGCCGTGCTTCTGGGCTGCCGCAATGACGCGCTCGATCGCTGCGACAATCCGCGGACAACCGAACTGTCCCGACAAACCCATGGCCGTCAGCAGATCGTTGCAGCCGACATGGATCACATCGACGCCATCGACCGCCGCGATCGCTTCGACATTGGCGAGGCCGTCCACGGTCTCGATCATGCAGACCACCAGCGTCGAGTCGTTGAGCGCTGGCACCGCCTGGGTCAGCGGCACGGCGCGAAAATCGAAATTCGGATAGCCGCCGGAAACCGATCGCTTGCCGACCGGCGGGAACTTGCAGGCATTGACCGCGCGCCGCGCATCGTCGGCGGAATTCACATCGGGAAAAATGATGCCGGTGGCGCCGTTGTCGAGAACGACGGATATCGACGGGTCGTCACAGCTGCGCACCCGCACCAGCGGCGCAACGTCAATCGCCAGCGCCGTCTGGGCAATATGGCCTATGGTCTCCAGTGAAAACAGCGAATGCTGGCCGTCGATGAAAATGAAATCGTGCCCGGTCGCCTTGGCGATGCGTGCGATGTCGGCGGAGCGCGCCAGGCGCACGATCATGCCCAGCGACACTCCGCCCGCGCGCATGCGCTCCTTGGCGGGGTTTTTGATATCTGCATTGTCTATTGTTGTCATGAGCGAACCTCAGAACCTGACAGCAGCATTTGGACATTGCTGCGGACTCGGCGCCCGCCCCCCTCTGGAGGTGGAGGGCAACAGCGCAGTCGGTGAATTCCATCAATGCCAATATGGCGGATAACCCGAAGTCTTCTGTTCGGCCTCAAGCCTTCGCAGCATCGCCGGCCATTCGAGCACGCCATAGGGCCGGCGCGTGCCGGGTTGATAAAGATGCGCGGTGTGCGCCAAGACGTTCTCGCCCGGCATGGTCAGTTCGGTGCGCGCCGCCATGGCGTCAACCTGCGAGCGGCATGACATTTCAAGCTGGTACATGGTGTTGAACGCCTGCTGCACGGTCACGCCGCAGGTCAGGAGCCCATGGTTGCGCATAATCAGCGCATCATGCGGCCCGAGATCGCGCACGATTCGCTCGCGCTCGTCGAGATCGACTGCCGGACCCTCGTAATCGTGATAGCCGATGTGCCCGACAAAGCGGATCGAGGTCTGGGACAACGGCAGCAGGCCGCACTTCATCGCCGCCACCGCCATGCCGGCGCGGGTGTGGGTGTGCAGGACGCATTTGACTTCCGGCCGCGCCTTGTGAATCGCGCCATGGATGACATAGCCGGACTTGTTGATGCCGTAGTCGGTGTCGGGCTTCCAGACGACATTGCCCTCGACGTCGATCTTCACCAGGCTCGAGGCCGTGATCTCCTTGTACAGGAGACCATAGAGATTGATCAGCAGATGGTCGTCCGAGCCGGGGATCCGCGCCGTGATATGGTTGTAGATCAGGTCGGTCATCTCATAGGCGTCGACCAGGCGGTAGCAGGCGGCAAGATCGAGCCGCGCCTGCCATTCCTCAGGCGAGACCTGGTCCCGGATCGTCGGAAAATCGGTCGTATAGTTCATGGGCGCTTCCAACTCTCGATCTGTCGCCCATGTCGATGCGTTTCCTCCGCTCATTCCCGCGAAAGCGGGAATCCAGAATCTTCGAAAGCTGGGTCCCCGCTTGCGCGGGGACGAGCGGACGGGAAAGACTCCACCCGGACGGAATATGCTCTAATTGCCGTGCGGGGGATCATACGCAATGAACGCAACGAGTGAAACCGCCGAACGTGTCTTTGTCGCAGCCGATGTCGCCGAGACCTTCACCCGGCAATTGCTCGTGGCGCATGGGCTGCCCGAGCCCGACGCAGCGATTGTCGCGGCCTGTCTGGTCAGCGCCGACCTGCGCGGGGTCGACACCCATGGCATCGCCCGCCTGCCCGGCTATCTCGACCGCCTCCGGCGCGGGCTGATCAATGCCAAGCCAAACCTCAAACCCGCGCGGGTGACGCCGGTTGCCGCCGCGCTCGACGGCCAAGATGGCTTCGGCTTTGTGGTCGGCATGTGCGCCATCAACGAAGCGATGGCGATGGCGCGCGAATTTGGCATCGGCATCGTCGCGGCGCGGCGTAGCACCCATTTCGGCATGGCGGCGTCCTACGCATTGCCGGCAATCGAGGCCGGCTTCATGGCGATGGTGTTCTCCAACGCCTCGCCGGCGATGCCGCCATGGGGCGGCAAGGACGGGTTGCTTGGCACCAATCCGTTTTGTGTCGGCGCACCGGGCGGCAAGCTGGCGCCGTTTCTACTCGACATGTCGCCCGCCGTCGCAGCGCGCGGCAAAGTGCGGCGCGCGCAGCGCCGCGGCGAGACCATCCCGCTCGGCTACGCCCTCGACGCCGAGGGCCGCCCGACCACCGACCCGACCGCCGCACTCGGCGGCGTCGTATTGCCGATCGGCGGCTACAAAGGCTCGGGTCTGTCGATGATGATGGATATTTTCGGCGGCGTGATTTCAGGCGCAGCCTTTGCCGGCAATGTCGCGGACCAATACAAGGTCTATGATCGGCCGCAGGATGTCGGCCACTTCTTCCTGGCCATGAAACCGAACCTGTTCGTTTCCGAGGACGACTATCGCGCGCGCATGGACACGCTGATCGAGTGCGTGCGCGCGGTGCCCAAGGCCGCAGGCTGCGACGAAATCCTGATTCCCGGTGAGCCTGAGGCGCGGCTCGAAGCGCAGCACCGCCGCTCCGGCATCCCCTATAGTCCGCACGACCTCGCGCCGCTGCATGCCGAAGCCGCGAAGGCCGGCGTGCAACGGCTGCCGACATCAGATCGCCCACTCGGTTGAGGAAATACCCGATGCAGATCGAAGGCTACGACATCGACATCGTCGTCCAAGGCTTTCCCGGCAAGACCGTGTGCCATGGCGGGCTCGGCTGGAGCACGGTGGTGCTGATCCGCGGCCACGGCAAAGTCGCGATGATCGACACCGGCAATTTCAATGTCCGAAGCCTACTGATCGGTGGCCTCAAGAAGCATGGGCTCAAGCCCGCCGACCTCACCGACCTGCTATTGACCCATGCGCATTGGGATCATTGCGTCAACTGGACGCTGTTTCCCAAGGCGCGCATCGTGATCGGCGCGCAGGAGCTTGACTGGGCGGTGAAGGAGCCTTGGGGCGAAACGCCGGTGCCAGAACTCTATGTGCGCGAACTACGGCAATGGCCGACGGCCCATCTCGCCAACGACGGCGAGGAAGTCTTGCCCGGTATCACCGCGCACATGGCGCCGGGACATACACCGGGCCACCTGATCTATGTGCTCAAAGGCGGCGAACGCGACGTCCTTTTTACGGGTGACGCCGCCAAAAACCGGGTGGAATTGCTGGGCGGCAAGGCCGACGCCACCTACGACCAATCGGTCAGCATGGCCTCGATCGCGATGATCTGGAATTTGTGGCGCCGCCGCCCCGGCGGCATCCTGGTGCCCGGACACGACATCCCAATGACCCAGACCGACGGCCGGATTGATTATCTCGCCGCGCGCAATGCTACCGTCACCGCCTGGTTCGGCAGCGATCTCGAAACGATGACGTCGTTTGAGCTGAAGGCCTGAGCCCACACCGTCAATCGGCGAATAACCGAAACGACTGAGAAATGCCGGGCTCAGCGCTATGAACGCGTCGTGCCGGAAGCCGGCGCCTTGGCGCAGCGCCAAAGTGCCACTGGTTCAGTCGAATGCCGCCTGTGCTAGTGGAGTGGATTTGACATTCGCTACCCACCTGGCAGCGAGCACGCGATGCGAATGTCAAATCCAAAACTCCACTAACAGCCTATACTTGCTAGTGGTCCTTTGATTCTAACATTCGCAAAATCGCTCGCGGAAATGGGATGCGAATGTTAGAATTGGACCACTTGCATCCTGCCCAATACGACAAAGTCCGGCTGGCGGCTGCATGGTGCCCGCCCACACGCGCGGAAAAGGGATTTCTTGGGGAGAGGCGCAGCATGCTGAAACACCGTTCGTTGTGGTTTCAAACCCTCGGTCTGCTGCTGGCAATGACCGCGCTTGCTGCCGCGCAGGATTACCCGTCCAAGCCGGTGCGCGTCATCGTGCCGTTCCCGCCCGGCGCCATCAATGATTCGGTCGGGCGCATGGTTGCGAACCATCTCAGCGCCCGTCTCAACAAACAATTCATCGTTGAAAACCGCGCCGGCGCGGGCGGCGTGGTCGGCGCGGAACTGGTCGCCAACGCGCCCAAGGATGGTCACACGCTGCTGGTGGTTTCGCTCGCGATCACTGTCAATCCCTGGCTCTATGCACTGCCCTACGATCACGCCAAGGCCTGGGCGCCGGTCGCGGTCGTGGCCACTGCTCCCAACGTTATCGCGGTCCATCCGGATTTGCCGGCCCAATCGGTTCGCGAGTTGATCGCGCTCGCCAAGGAGCGACCCGGCAAGCTGCAATACGGTTCGTCCGGCGTCGGCACCTTCCTGCATCTCGGCCCCGAATTGTTCAAGATCATGGCCGGGGTCGACATCCTGCATGTGCCCTATCGGGGTGCAGCGCCGGCAATGATCGATGTGATCGGTGGCCGCACCCAAATGGCGTTCGCCTCGATCCCGTCGGCGATTGTGCATCTGCGCTCGGGCAAGCTCCGGGCGCTTGGCGTCGGTGCGACCGAACGCAGCGCCCACCTCCCTGACGTGCCAACCGTCTCGGAGTCCGGGTTGCCCGGCTATGAGGCCGCGAACTGGATCGGAATCGTCGCCCCGGCCGGCACACCGCCCGAGATTGTCGCGCGGTTGCATAAGGAAATTTCGGCGATGCAGGAATCGCCCGAGACGCTGAAGCAACTCGCCAATGAAGGCGCCAGCGTCTTGCAGATGAGCTCCGCCGATTTCGGCAAATTCATCGCGTCGGAAACCGCCAAATGGGGACGCGTCGTGAAGGAGGCTGGCATCAAGGCCGAATGATACAGTCGACCTTCGCGTCATCGCGACAATTTAGACCACCCCTTTAAACAACCCCTGGCCGCGCATGCGACGCCGGGCCATAGTATAGGGCAAAGACGGGCCGACGCTCAGGGAGACGTTAAGGACATGACCATCCGATCGCTGTTGCTCAAGACTGTTGCGGCGCTGCTCGCGCTGACAACGGTCGCCGCCGCCCAGCAATATCCGACCAAGCCGGTCCGGCTGATCATTCCGTTCCCGCCCGGCGGCAGCAACGATGTGGTCGGACGGTTGATCGCGAGCCAGCTTAGCGAACGGCTCGGCCGGCAGATCATTGTCGACAACCGCTCCGGCGCGGGTGGCGTGGTCGGCACCGAACTCGCATCGCAAGCGCCAAAGGACGGCTACACGCTGTTGGTGATTTCGATCGCGCATGCGGTCAATCCATGGCTGTACGACCTCAAGGGCCGTTATGACCCGCTCAAATCGTTCACGCCGATCGCGGCGCTTGCCTCCGGTCCGAACGTCTTGGTGGTCAACCCCGGCTTTGCCGCAAACAATGTGCAAGAATTGATCGCGCTCGCGAAGAAATCGCCGGGCAAGGTCGGCTGGGCCTCAGCCGGCGTCGGCAGCTTCCAGCATCTCGGCGGCGCCCTGTTCGAATTGCAAGCCGGCGTGAACTTCCTGCATGTGCCGTTCAAGGGCGGCGGGCCGGCGATGATCGACGTGGTCGCCGGCCATAATCAGGTGATGTTCTCCTCGCTGGTGCAGACCACGCCACAGATCCAGTCCGGCAAGTTGCGCGCGCTTGGCGTCGGCGGCCTCAAGCGCAGCCCGATCCTGCCCAAGGTGCCGACCATCGCGGAAGCGGGCGTGCCGGGCTACGAAGCGACTAATTGGTGGGGCATCGTTGCGCCGGCCGGCGTGCCGCAGGCGGTGGTCGACCGGCTGCGCAAGGAAATCGCAGTCGTACAAACCGCGCCGGTGGTGCTTGAACAATTCGCCAAAGAAGGCGCCGATGTGCTGCAAATGAGTCAGGCCGACTTCGCCGCCTATATGGCGTCGGAAATGGCCAAGTGGGAGAAGGTCGTGAAAGCCAGCGGCATGAAGGCTGAATAGGGCGGCCATCGTGACAGCACGCGCCGTTCGCGGCGGCTAGTGCCGCCGATCTGAAGTTCCTAAACCACCTGCGGCAAATTCGGTTAGGAACTTCAGATCGAAAAGTGGCACTAGAACCGGGCTGGCGGCGCGACCGCACCTTTCGCTATGCTGCGCCCGGCGCGAAGGGGCGGCCAGGACTCGGGGATGAATCGGAACTTTCTGGAGAGCAAGGACTTCTGGTCCGGTCTGATGCTGATCGCGATCGGTGGTGGTGCGCTGTTCATCGCGCGCAACTATCAATTCGGCTCCTCGCTGCGGATGGGACCGGGCTATTTTCCGACCGTCCTGGGCGGTATCCTGGTGATGTTCGGGGTCTATTTTGCGATTGCAGGTCTGCGCAGCGGCGCCGAGCCGCTGAAAAGCACTTGGTCGCTGCGCGCTTTGATCATTCTACCGTTGTCGTTGGTCCTGTTCGGCCTGTTGATCGACCGCGCCGGCTTTGTGCCGGCCATGCTGGCGCTGATCGTCGGCTCGGCGGCGGCAAGCGCGCAGTTCAAGGTTGTCGAAGTGGCGCTGTTTTCCGTGCTGCTGACCGCATTCTGCGTGGTCGTGTTCATCTGGATGCTGGGCCTGCCCTACGAATTAATCACGGGCATCTGGTGAAACGATCGTCATGGACCTGTTCAACAATCTGATTTTCGGCTTCAGCGTCGCGCTCTCGCTGCAAAACCTGTTCTACTGCTTTGTCGGCGTCTTGGTCGGCACGCTGATCGGCGTCTTGCCCGGCATCGGACCGCTCGGCACCATCGCAATCCTGTTGCCGATCACCTATAGCGTCTCGCCGGTTGCGGCGATGATCATGCTCGCCGGCATCTATTATGGCGCCCAATATGGCGGCTCGACCTCGGCGATCTTGGTGAACCTGCCGGGTGAAACCTCGGCGGTCGTGACCTGCATCGACGGCTATCAGATGGCGCAGCAGGGCCGCGCCGGCCCTGCGCTGGCGATTGCCGCCATCGGTTCGTTCTTTGCCGGAACGGTCGGCACCTTGTTGATCGCGCTGTTCGGCCCGCCGCTGGCCGACATCGCGCTGAAATTCGGCGCGCCGGAATATTTCGCGCTGATGCTGATGGGGCTGGTGGCCGCCGCGGTATTGGCGGAAGGCGACATGGCAAAATCGATCGCCATGGTGGTGATGGGGCTGCTGCTTGGGATTGTCGGCACCGACGTCAACACCGGCGCCCAGCGCTTCAGCTTCGGAATTTTCGAGCTGACCGACGGCATCGGCTTTATCGTGGTGGCAGTCGGGGTGTTCGCGGTCGGCGAAATCATCAACAACCTGGGCGACAAACAAGAACGCCGCGTTCTCTCAACCAAACTCTCAAGCCTGTTCCCGTCCCGGCAGGATCTGAGACAATCGTGGGGACCGATTTTGCGCGGCACCGGGCTCGGCTGCTTTTTCGGCGTGCTGCCCGGCACCGGGCCGGCGATCGCCTCGTTCTCGTCCTACATGCTGGAGAAGAAGCTCGCCAAAGACCCCGACCGTTTCGGCAAAGGCGCAATCGAAGGCGTCGCCGGCCCGGAGGCCGCCAACAACGCCGATGCGCAATGCAAGTTCATCCCGATGCTGACGCTCGGCTTACCGGCCTCGGGCGTGATGGCGCTGATGCTCGGCGCACTCACCATCCAGGGCATCCAGCCGGGCCCGCAGGTGATGACACAACGGCCGGAACTGTTCTGGGGCCTGATTGCCTCGATGTGGATCGGCAACCTGATGCTGGTGGTGCTCAACCTGCCACTGATCGGCCTTTGGGTGAAACTCCTGCAAGTGCCCTATCGCCTGCTATTTCCCGCGATCATGGCGTTTTCGGCGATCGGCATTTTCAGCGTCAATAATTCAGGCTTCGAGATTCACCTCACCGCGCTGTTCGGCGTGCTCGGCTTCATGTGGATGCGGCTTGGTTTTCCGCTCGCGCCGATGCTGCTGGGCTTTGTGCTCGGTCCGCTGATGGAGGAGTATCTGCGCCGCGCCATGCTGATGTCGGGCGGCGACCCATTGGTGTTCGTCACCCGCCCGATCAGCGCCGGCTTCATCATCGTGACCGTCCTGATCCTGGTGGTGATGATCGTGCCCGCCGTGCGCAAACGACGGGCCGTCATCGCGGATTAAAGCAGCGACTCGGGCGCCGCCTGCTACACATTTCACCGCTGCGGTGCCTGTTGCACATTCACAAAACCAGCTAACTACCAGCGCGTATTGATTTAATGGAGTACCGAATGCCCGCCACGCTGCTCGACTCGAACGTCTTCAAGGACATCTTCACCACCGCGGAGATGCGCCATGTGTTCTCCGATGAATTCCGCACCGCCTGTTATCTCGAAGTCGAGGCCGCGCTGGCGCGGGTGCAGGGCCGGCTCGGCATGATTCCGCAGGACGCAACCGAGGAAATCGCCAACAAGTGCAAGGTCGAGCATATCGATTTCGCCAAGCTCAAGGCCACCACCGAACGCATCGGCTACCCGATCCTTGGCGTGGTCCAGCAGATCGTCGCGCTCTGCGACAAGGGGCTCGGCGAGTGGTGCCACTGGGGCGCCACCACCCAGGACATCACCGACACCGCCACGATCATGCAGATTCGCGCCGGCCTCGATTTGATCGAAGCCGACATGGAGAAGATTGCGGCTGCGCTCGCTGACTTGTCACGGCGTTATCGCGATACGCCGATGGCGGGGCGCAGCAATCTCCAGCAGGCCGTGCCGCTCACCTTCGGCTTCAAATGCGCCTGCCTGTTGGCCGCCATGCAGCGCCACCGCGAGCGCCTGAGACAGCTGCGCCCACGCGTATTGGCCGGCGAATTCGGCGGCGCGGTCGGCACCCTCGCCTCGATCGGTAAGGACGGCTTGAAGGTGCAGGAAGGGCTGATGCAGGAACTCAAGCTCGCACAGCCCGAAATCGCCTGGCACACCGTGCGCGACCGTATCGGCGAAGTCGGCGGATTTCTCGCCGGCCTGACCGGCACCTGCGGCAAGGTCTCGATGGACGTAAAACTCTTGATGCAGACCGAGGTAGCGGAAGTTTATGAACCATTCCACGAAGGCCGCGGCTCGTCCTCGACCATGCCGCAGAAACGCAACCCGATCGCCTCGCTCTACATCCACGCCAATGCCGCGGTGGTGCGCCAGCACGCCGCCTCGCTTTACGAAGCCGCGGTCGCCGACCACGAGCGCTCGACCGGGCCCTGGGAAATCGAATGGATCGCGCTGCCCGAGATCTTCCTGCTCGCTTCAGGCTGCCTGCGGCAGACCCGCGACATGCTGACCGGGCTTGAGGTCGATGTTGCGCGCATGCGCGCGAACCTCGATCTCACCAATGGCGCGATCGTTTCGGAAGCCGTGATGATGGGGCTTGGTCCCTATCTCGGCCGCCAACGCGCGCACGACCTTGTCTATGACATCTGCCGGGTGGCGGCGAAGGAGAACCGGCCGCTGGTCGATTTGCTGGCGCAGGACAAGGACATCGCCAAGCACGTGCCGCGCGCGGAGCTTGAAAAAATGTGCGATCCCGCGAGCTATCTCGGACTTGCTGGCGAGATGGTCGATCGCGTGCTCAAGGCGGAAGCTGCGGCCAAGCGTGGGTAGCGCATCGTCGTAGACTCCGGGGCGCGAGCCCCCTTTTTTTAAATTACGAATTATCAATATGATAAAAGGCAATGCTCTCAAATAGAATAATCGATCCGCAACCATGACCTCCCACCAAATGCCCGCCTTCTTTCGTGAGATCCCCACCACGGGCCAAGGCCAAGAAATGCCGGTCGCGATCCCGGGCGGACCCGCTTCCATTGGAGCAATCTTGCGCCACCGCGCCGGCGATTTAAATACGCCAATGGCGTATTGCCTAGCAGCGTCATTGGCGGACTGAAACAGCGGCGCCATTGACGTATAGTCAAAATACGCCATTGACGCATAATCTTATTACGCTAATGGCGCATGTAAGCCAATGACGTAGATAGAGGTCTGCGCCAACGACGCAGCGGCCTTGGCGTCAGTGGCGTATCTACGTCATTGACGCATTAGGTAGGAGAAAATGCGCCGTTGGCGCAGGCCGCGCGGCGGCGAAAATCGGCTCGAAAATCGACGAAAAACCCCGCCGGAGAAATCGGCCCGGAAAAATCGGCTGCGAGCTGCCACAACGGCGCCTGTCACCCGCACGACCGTGGCCGTTGCTCGCGGCCGGCGCATGGCTGACAGCGTCACCGCGCCGCGGGCGCAGCCGATGGTCGATGGTTTTGTGGATCTGGTGGAATGAAATCCGCGGCGGCGCAGCGAGCGGGAGTTGATTCGGGTTCGGTGCGAGGCTGGCGACTGTTGGCAATAACCCTTCCGACAGACCCGAGCCACCATTGCAGAAACTCCAACGCCAGGGGGGTCCGTGTAGCCTATCTTGCTTAACCGATCGTAACCATCGCGCATCCGGCCGGACTGCAATCCCACCGGTCGGCCGTCGGCGGCGAAATGCGTGATTTTGAGACCAAGACGGCGCGGGTTTGAAATGGCATTCAATCGCCAGCCGCGCCAATTTTGGCGATGATGGCCAAAATAAATAGGTTAGGATCGCGCACAGGGGAAGACGACCTTGACGAATGACGCGGCCCTGGCGGGCGAAATTGCGATTGTGACGGGGGCCGGCATCAATACCGGCGCCGTGATCGCCCAGACCCTGGCGCGCGCCGGCGCGATCGTGGTCATCAATTACCGGAACGCCGAAGCCGGCGCACGCGCCGGCGTGGCCGCGATCGAAGCCGCTGGCGGCAGGGCGTTGGCGGTGGCCGGCGACGTAACCAAACACGGCGACGTGCAGCGCCTGATCGAACGCACTGTTGCGGCATTCGGCAGCGTCAGCATCCTCGTCAACAATGCCAATGTGCGCAGCTACGCTCCGCTGATGGAAATCACGCCGGAGCTCTGGCGTCAGACCCTCGCGCCCACGCTCGATGGTTCATTCTTTTGCGTTCAGGCCTGCGTGCCTTACATGCGCCAGCGCGGCCGCGGCACCATTGTCAATATCGGCGGCTCGTCGGCGCATTTCGGCCGCCCGCATCGCGCCCATGTAGCGGCGGCAAAGGCGGGGCTGGCCGGACTCACCGGCGCGCTCGCCTCCGAACTCGCCGCCGACAACATCACGGTCAATTGCATCGTGCCGGGCCGCATCGACACACCGCGCCCGGCCACCGTCGCACACGAGCCCAAGAACCAGATGCACGGCTCGCCCACCGGACGCTCCGCCTCTTCGCAGGAAATCGCCAATCTGGTCCGCTTCCTGTGCACCGACGAATGCCGCTTCATGACCGGCGCGATGCTGCACGCCAACGGCGCCGCCCATGTAACCATCGCGTGAAAGGGCAAAGAAAGGGCCAGGCATGCGACGCGCCGCGACGCTTGCACTCATCACGTTGATCGCCAGCGTCACGACCGACGCGGCGCAGACGCCTGCCGATTTCTACAAGGGCAAGACCGTCAATATTGTCTGCGGCTATGGTGTCGGCGGCGGCTACGATCTCTATGCACGCACGCTGGCGCGCCATCTCGGCGACCACATTCCGGGCCGGCCAGCGGTGGTGGTGCAAAACATGACCGGCGCCGGCGGCATGCGTGCCGCCAATGCGGTCTACACCACGCTCGCCAAGGATGGCAGCGTGATCGCCTGCACCAATCCGATCCTGTTGATGTACCAGCTGATGGGCGGACAGCAGGCGCGCTATGAAACTGGCCGGCTGCAATGGATCGGCTCGCTCGACGAACCCAACAACGCGATCATCGCGCTCGCCAGTTCGGGGCTGCGCAGCATCGACGACGCCAAGCAACGCGAAGTGCCGGTGCCCGGCGACGGTCCGACCTCGTCGATGAGCCTCTACCCGACCGCGACCAATGCGCTGGTCGGCACCCGCTTCCGCATCATCGACGGCTACACCGGCAGCGCCGCCGGCGACCTCGCAATGCAGCGCGGCGAGGTCGACGCCCGTTCCGGCGCGACCTTGGGCAGCCTGTTCGCGCAATACGGCAACGCAATCCGCGACCACAAACTCAACGTGCTGATCCAGTTCGGCCCGCAGCGCTCACCGCGGCTGCCCGACGTCCCGCTGCTGCAAGACCTGGTGACCAGCGCGCGCGCCAAGCAAATCGCCGAAATCCTCGGCCTGCCCGCGACCGTCGGCCCTGGCTATTGGATGGCACCCGACGTGCCGGAGGAGCGAATCGCGGCAATGCGCAAGGCGTTCGAAGCGACCGTCGTCGACCCGGCATTCCTGGCAAGCGCCAAGCAGGTACGGCTCGACCTCGTGCCGCGCACCGGCGTTGCAGTACAGGCGGCGGTTAACGCGGTCGCGGCCTACCCGAAAGACGTGCTGGCGGAAACCGCGAAGATCCTGCGGTGGTGAGGACGCCGCATAATCGCAACCGGACCGATTCCGGTCGCGCCTCTGGCGGCGGGCAGTGACCGTCGGAGGTACCGAAGTGCGCCGATTAATTAATTGATCGCGCAGGCATTTGGATTGGCGAACACAGCGCACGCGCCTCGATTTGCAAAGCGGTTTGATTATACAGTCTGGCGATGTCGCGCAGCGCCTGCTTGCGCTCATCGTCTCCGCTAAACTCAGCCTCCCGCATGCAATCGCGCGCCAAGCTGCGAAATTCCAATGCTGACAAGCTCATAACGATCCCCGTCCAACGCACGCACGTGCCCAAAGCACAATTAACTATCGTGAGATGATTCGAAGATCATGACTGGCGTTTTGTCCACTGGACTGAAAAGTTTTCCACAGATATTTTTGCGAACCCTTCGCTCGACCGTGGCCGCGCTCGTCACGACGGCCACACTTGAACGGCCCAGCTAATGGCTCTCATTGAACCGCGGATTTGAACGCGCGCAACGGTGCGGTGAGAACACTGAAATTAGATGACCTTACCATCGTCGCCTGTTAGCGCATGCATATCCGGACCCAAATGTGAGATCGCGTTCAAACTGCTCAGCATTGGCTCGATCCGAGAAAGCAATGCATGTCACAAGCCGCCGGGGCTTGAACTTGGCGGTGCGGGATGACTTCCCAGCATCGCGGTCATCAAACCGTTATTTGAGATCGGTCGTGAAGTCGACGCAATGCTGGCCGGACACCGACAAGCTCTCGATCCGGTAAACGCAGAACATCGCTCGCCCTTCTTCACTCAAGCTTCGAGGGGCAACCTGCTTCGCGCAAATGACAAATCAAAGTCCCGCGAGGCACCTTGGCGCGAAGCAGATTGGAGCGGGCGAAGGGAATCGAACCCTCGTATGCAGCTTGGGAAGCTGCCGTTCTACCATTGAACTACGCCCGCCAACGCCGCCGTCGGGTTGCTTTTGCGGCTCCGAACCGGAGCGCTAGCGCCAGATTACGATCAGGCGCGTCCAAGCGCAACGCGTTCGATCCGCGGTCACGCACGGCGTGGCACCGCGGGCAGCGCAACGGCGCCGCCGGCCAGTTGGGGAAATTGTCTGCGCCCGGGCGCCATGGCGGCCCCCGGCAAAGGCGCGCTGTCAGGGCCCCGCGCGCTCCGCGATCATAGCGCTGCCAATCCGAAGCGAACGGGCGCCACCCCTGCCGAGCCGCCGCTAGAATGCCCGGCGCAGCCATCAACAGCCTGCTGCATCACGACAATTCCCTGCCGCGACTCCGTCGCAGGGCACTGCTACCATGCGGCGGACTGTCACACAGGGGGACCGAGAAGTGCTCGCCAAGCTCCGCGCCATTGTCGACCATCCGCGCACCGAGCGCGTGATCCTGACGCTGATCATCATCAACGCCATCACGCTCGGGTTGCAGACCTCAAAGACCGCGATGTCCGCCATTGGGCCAGTCCTGGAGGTGTTCGACGACATCATGGTCGGCATTTTCGTCGTCGAGGTCGCGGCGCGGATCATCGTCCACCGCTTGGCCTTCTTCCGCGATCCCTGGAGCGTGTTCGATTTCGTCGTGGTCGCAATTGCACTGGTTCCCGCGAGTCAGACCCTCAGCGTGTTGCGTGCGCTACGCATCCTGCGGGCGCTGCGGCTGATTACCGCGGTGCCTTCGCTCAAAGCGGTGGTGGCCGGTTTGCTGGCGGCGCTGCCCGGCATGGGCTCGATCGTTTTGCTGATCATGCTGCTCTATTACGTGTTCGCGGTGATGGCTGTGAAACTGTTCGGCCCGGACTTTCCGGAATTGTTCGGCACGCTCGGTAAATCGTTTTTCACGCTATTCACCGTGATGACGCTCGAAGGTTGGGTCGACGGCGTGGTCAAGCCGATCATGGAGAAATTCCCGCGCGCCTGGATATTCTTCGTAACCTTCATCATCGTGACCACTTTCATGGTGCTGAACCTGTTCATCGGCGTCGTGGTCAACGCCATGCAGGAAGAGCACGAGAAGCTCGAGAAGCTCGAACGAGAAGCCGAGCGCGAGATCGTGCACGAGGAAACCGCGCCGATCCTGGCGGAAATTCGCAGCCTCAAGATCGAGGTTGCGGAACTGCGCAAGGCAATCGCCGGGAAGACCTAGCGCGAAACCACTCAAGCGTTCGCCCGTCCCCGCGCAACGGGGATGCAGGCGCAATCGCGCCACAACTGCCCATGAATTTCGATGAAGGAGCGACACAATGGAATGGCTGCGCAAACTGGTCCTCGATCCACGGACCGATCGTTTCATCATGGTGGTCATTATCCTCAACGCCATCGTCTTGGGGCTTGAGACCTCAAAGACCGTGACGGCGTCCTTCGGACGTGTTCTTGAAATTCTCGATCACATCATGCTCGGCATTTTCGTGGTCGAGATCGCCGCCCGCATCGCCGTACACCGGCTCGCGTTCTTTCGCGATCCCTGGAGCCTGTTCGACTTCATGGTGGTGGCGGTCGCGCTGGTGCCGACCACAGAAAACTTCAGTGTGGTGCGCGCGCTACGGGTGCTGCGGGTGCTGCGCCTGATCACCGCGCTGCCATCGCTCAAACGCGTGGTCGCGGGGCTGCTCGCCGCGCTGCCGGGCATGGGCTCGATCGTAATGCTGATCGGTCTGATCTATTACGTTTTCGCGGTGATGGCGACCAAGCTGTTCGGCGACGACAAGCCGGAGCTGTTCGGCACGCTCGGCGATTCGCTGTTCACACTGTTCACGGTGATGACGCTGGAGGGCTGGGTCGACGGCGTCACCCGACCGGTGATGGAAAAACACCCCTGGGCCTGGCTGTTCTTTATCATCTTCATCATCGTCACCACCTTCATGGTGCTCAACCTGTTCATCGGCGTGGTGGTGAACGCCATGCAGGCGGAAGCCGAGAAAGGCATGGCCGCCGAACGCGCGGCCGAGCGCGAAATCGTGCATGAGGAGACCGCGCCGATCCTCGCCGAGGTCCGGCGGCTGCGCAATGACATGGCTGAGCTGCGCAAGGAGTTTGCCGCAAGCACTGGCAAGCCGGGCAGCTGAGGCGACTGTGAGAGAAAACGCCGGTGAGCGCTCGCGACCAAGCCCTCCGCTCGTCCCCGCGAAAGTGGGGATCCAGGCTTCAAAAAGGCACTGGATGCCCGCTTGCGCGGGCACGAGCGGAGGAGCGAGCCACCCACCGCTCAGCAGCAACCGCCGCCGTCATAATGCCAGGTCGACGCCGAGATATAGATGTCGCGGCGGCCGAGCGCGGCGAGCGCGTTGGCGGTCTTGTCGCAGACGGCGACGGGCTGGTTCTGCATCAGGACATGCCCGCGGCGATCGTCAAACGATTCCCCCGCACCGTGATAGATCGCGGTGCGGCCGGTAAACACGCAAGGCCCGTCATTTGGCATCGGATCCTTGATGCCGCAAATTTCGACGCTCTCGACCACAATCAGCCGGTCGGTGCCGTAGTGCTGCGGCGACAGCACGCGATACGGACGGCGTGCACGCACCTCGATGGTACCGAAGCCGATGTCGGTCAGCCGCCGGACATAATCCGCAAGCGGCAGCGCGCCGGTGAGGCACAAGGCACGCAGCCGCTCGTCGCTGCGCAGCTTGGCCGGAATGGTTGCGTCGCAGACCGGATCGCTGAGCAGCAGCTTTCCGCGCGGCTTCAGCACGCGGTACATCTCGGCAAGCGCGCGCTTGAGCTCGTCGTCATGGAAGATGTTGAACAAGCAGTTCTGCGCGGCGATATCGACCGAGCCGTCGGCTAGCGGCAAGTTCAGCGCGTCGCCTTTGCGCAGATCGACAAAGTCGCGGCGGAACCACGGATTGACGGTCTCGGCCTCAGCCAGATTGTCCCGGCAGGCGGTCAACATCTCATCGACCACGTCGAGCCCGATGACCGCACCGCTGCGCCGGCTGAAATAGGCAAACTGCAGCACTTCCATGCCGCCGCCGACGCCGACATAGAGGATCGACGGGCTGCCGGCGAGATCGCGCGGATGCACCGTGCTGCCGCAACCGTAATTCATCGCCAGCATCTTGGCCGGGATCGTCAGTCCCGGAAGCTGCCAAACCGGATTGGTAGTGCAGCACAATCCCTGCTGCGGTTCGAGCGCCGCCCGCCGATAGACGTCGCGCGTGGTTTCGAGATAATCGCCTGCCAGTGTCATGCACGTGATCCCGGTTGTCCGGGTTCATTACCACTGGCAGCGCGGTGAGCGAGAGAGCGCAATGCGGGCGCACACGCTATCGTGATCGGCCGTGAGCGGCTCATACCCGGAAATGCTTGGAGAGCTTGAGCCCCTGCGCCTGGTAGTTGGAGCCGATGCCCTGGCCGTAGAGCGTCTTCGGGCGCTTGAGCATGCGCTCGTAGACGAGACTGCCGACAGTCTGGCCGTGTTCAAGAATAAACGGCACTTCGCGCGAACGCACCTCAAGCACCGCCCGCGACCCGCGGCCACCGGCACCGGCATAGCCGAAGCCGGGGTCGAAGAAGCCGGCATAGTGCACGCGGAACTCGCCGACCAAGGGATCGAACGCCACCATCTCGGCGGCATAGTCGGGCGGCACCTGCACCGCTTCCTTGGAGGCAAGGATGTAGAACTCGTCGGGATCGAGCACCAAGCTCTGATCCTTGCGCGCCTTGATCGGCTCCCAGAATTCGGCGACGTCATAGCTGGCGCGGCGATCGACATCGATCAGTCCGGTGTGGCGCTTGGCGCGGTAGCCAACGAACCCGTCGGGACCAAGCCCCGCCAGATCGACGCTCACCGCGACGCCCTCCGCGACGCTGGCGTCCGCACTATCGACCAAGCGTTCAAGCGTATGCAGCGCGCGCAATGCGTCGGCGGAGAGTTGCGCATTGCCCCTGCGGAATCGGATCTGCGACAGCCGCGAACCCTCACGCACCAGCACCGGAAATGTCTTCGGACTGATCTCGGCATAAAGCGGGCCGTGATAACCCGCGCTGATCCGGTCGAAGCCGCGGGTCTCGTCGGCAATCACACGGGTAAAGACATCGAGCCGCCCGGTCGAGCTTTTCGGATTGGCGGACGCCGCGATGCCTTCCGGTAAAGCCAGGCTCTCGAGCAGCGGCACGATATAGACACAGCCGGTCTCCAGGACCGCGCCATCCGACAGCGAAATCTCGTGCAGCTTCAATTCGTCGATGCGCTTGGCAACGGTGGTCCGCGGGCCGGGCAAGAAACTCGCGCGAACGCGGTAAGCGACCTCGCCGAGGCGCAGGTCGAGGCTCGCGGGCTGGATCTGATCCGGGACGAATTCATATTCCGCGATGATCGCGCGGTCGCGGATCAGCGTCCCGATCATTTCATCGGGCAGGATGCCCTTTTGGTCACCGGCCAATGCGAGCGGCACGTTAACTCACCCACCTGCCCCGGGGGATGGGCGGCGCGCTGCCGTCCCGCGGGGTGAGCACCTCCCCCTTCGAGCGGCCCGCTTCGCGGACGCCCCAGGGCGCGGCCATTCATTAATACCTGCGGTCCTTAGCCGATGGGCACCTTGACGGAAAGATAGGTCCAGCGTATGAGCAAATTTATCCCGTGGTCAATTTGAGCCGGCCGGCTTGCAGCCACGTAAAATAAGTCGCTAAAAGGCCGGGGACACTTGGACCCGGCGGAGACTATTCCGGCCGGGATTTTTGTTGTCTGAAGGAGACCGTCATGTCGGCGTCCAAAGCTGGAATCAAGGCCAAGAGCTACCGCCCCGAGACCCATCTCGTGCATACCGGCACGCTGCGTTCGCAGTTCGGCGAAACCTCGGAGGCGATCTTCCTGACCCAAGGTTATGTCTACGACTCGGCGCTCACCGCCGAGCGTCGCTTCACCAATGAGGAGCCGGGCTATCAGTATTCGCGCTTCTCCAATCCGACGGTGACGATGTTCGAAGAGCGCATGTGTGCGCTTGAAGGCGCCGAGGCCGCGCGCGCCACCGCGACCGGCATGGCGGCGGTTAACACCGCACTGATGGGCCAGGTCCGCGCCGGCGATCATGTCGTGGCATCAAAGCAATTGTTCGGCTCCTGCCGCTACATCGTCGAGGATCACTTGCCGCGCTATGGCGTTGCCTCGACGCTGGTCAACGGCACCAATCTCGACGAGTGGAAGAATGCGGTGCGCAAGAACACCAAGACGTTCTTCCTGGAGAGTCCGACCAATCCCAATCTCGAAGTGCTCGACATCGCCGCGATCGCCAAGATCGCCCATGATGCGGGCGCAACGCTGGTGGTCGACAATGTGTTCTCGACGCCGCTTTACCAGCGGCCGCTGGAACTTGGCGCGGACTGTGTGGTGTATTCGGCAACCAAGCACATCGACGGACAGGGCCGCTGTCTTGGCGGCGTTGTCCTGGGCTCGCAGGAGTTCATCACTAACAACGTGCACCAGTTGATCCGACAGACCGGGCCGTCACTCTCGCCGTTCAACGCCTGGGTGCTGCTCAAGGGCCTCGAAACGCTGTTTGTGCGCGTGCAGCGGCAGACTGATAATGCCGCGCTGGTCGCTGTTGCGCTCGCCGAACACCCCAAGGTGACGCGGTCGATCTATCCAGGCCGCCCCGATCATCCGCAGGCCGACATTATTAGTAGGCAGATGAAAGGCGGTTCGAACCTGGTCGCCTTTGAGATCAAAGGCGGCAAGGCCGCCGCGTTCCGCTTCCAGGACGCGCTTAAGCTCGTCAAAATCAGCAACAATCTCGGCGACGCCAAAAGCCTGATCACGCATCCGGCGACGACCACGCACCAACGCCTGACGCCGGCCGCGCGCGCGGAACTCGGCATAACCGATGGCATGGTGCGGCTGTCATGCGGGCTCGAACATCCCGACGATTTGATTGACGATTTGCTGACGGCGCTGGCGACGGCGTAACCGCCACGTCAGTGCTGGAACGCTAGCGCATGATCCCGAAAAGTAGGAACCGGTTTTCGGAAAAGATCATGCTCTAACAATGAAGTCAGACCATGATCCCAATCAATCGAATCGGATCATGGTCTAGCGCGCGGGCGCCTGCGCGTTCGTCACTGGACGGGTGGCGGCCTCAGCGATGGCGCCGGCGAGCGCCTGCGCGATGCAGGCATAACTGAAATCGTTTAGATGCAACTCATCCGGCGACAAGAACGCCGAAAACGGCATGCCCGCGACCTGGTGCCAATGGCGCATCAGCGCAAAACGGCGAAACAGATTGACCGATTTGACCCGCGCGGTATTGGCCATCAGCGCAATCATGCCCTCGACCTGGGGCCGCGCGAGCACCCGCGGCGCGTATTGCGGGTCGATCAGGACAACATCCGCCCCGGCCGCCTTCAGCCGCGCGATCCCGCCGTGCAGCAGCGACCAATGCGGATGAACCAATTCGTTGCGTAACAACGAATTGGTGCCCACTTGCCACAATACGAGGTCGGGCTCCTCGGCAATGACGCTGCGCTCGAAGCGCGCGAGCATATCGACTGCGGTATCACCATTGACGCCGCGATTGAGCACGACAAATTCATGGTCGACAAACTCACGCGCCAATTCGGCCGCAAGCCGGCTCGGATAGGAATTGTGGGGCCGGCTCGCGCCGGCCCCGAAAGTCGAGGAAGAACCGATCGCCACTATCTTGATGGGCTGCCCCGCCGCGAGCCGGCGGGCCGTCCGATACAACCGATGCTCAAAACGAGCCAAACCCGGCGGGACCACGCAGGCGGGCGAAGCCGCCGGC
This sequence comes from Xanthobacteraceae bacterium, assembly GCA_022841625.1. Taxonomy (GTDB): domain Bacteria; phylum Pseudomonadota; class Alphaproteobacteria; order Rhizobiales; family Xanthobacteraceae; genus VAZQ01. The sequence goes on along the minus strand of JALHRD010000002.1, from coordinate 29,396 downwards.
GTCTCGAACGCGGCGTCCTGCGCCGCGGCCGACTGAGCTGCGACCACGACCGCGAATGCACAGCTCCACGCCGCGCGAGAAATCCAAGCAACACGATCCATGATGTTGCGCAATCCCTGGGCCGGTATCTTATGACGTAGCCCACTTGAACCCTGACATCGTATCGAAAGCGAGCCAGACAGCAAGCGCGCCAGCGACCCGAAGGTTCATTGTGTGTTCATAACACTAACCCCACATCCTTATGGAACCGGCGCAAACCCGCCCCAAGATGATTAATTTTTGTTCATAGCGCATACGCCCCCAAAAATATAACCTTCTGATTGGATCGAATGCATTAACAGTCGACTTGGCGGCAGCCGCGTTCGACGACAAGTTTCGGCCGCCAATCCGGTCGGCAACCCTATCGCTGGAAGAGGACCTACGACCATCATGTACCGCGCTGAAACTCGCCGGATCGAAGTGCAGGTCGCTCCGCAATATTTGCCCGACCGATCGTCACCGGAAAACGGCTATTTTTTCTGGGCCTATAAGATTACGCTCACGAACCGGAGCGGCGAAACCGTTCAGCTCAGGACGCGCCATTGGAAGATCACCGATGCCAATGGCCGCCTGCAGGAAGTGCGCGGCGCGGGCGTCGTTGGCGAGCAGCCGATCCTCAAGCCCGGCGCCAATTTCGAATACACTAGCGGCGTGCCGCTGCCGACGCCTTCCGGTTTCATGACCGGCAGCTATGGCATGGTGACCGAAGCCGGCGAACCGTTCGACATCGAGATCCCGACGTTCTCACTCGACATCCCGCAGGGCACCCGCACCATTAATTAAGCGGCTCGCCAGCCAGCGCATCCGGCTCAAACTCATAACTCGAACTGCAGAACTCGCACTTCACGGTGATCTTGCCATTCTCGACCATGTGATCGCGGTCGTCCTGCGAAAAGCTCCGCAGCATATTGGCGACAGTGTCACGCGAGCACGAGCACCCCGCGGAAACCTCAGTATCGCGAAACACGCGCACGCCGCGTTCATGGAACAGCCGGTAGACCAGCCGCTCGGTCGACAGCGTGGGATCGATCAACTCGACATCCTCGACGGTCGCCACCAGCGATTGACTTTCAACCCAGGCATCGTCCGCCGACACGGCGGAAATGGCATGGCCGGCGGGCGCATCGCCCGGATCGAGATCGGGCTGACGCGCCCGTTCCTGCGCCTTGGGCAAAAACTGCACCAGAAGTCCGCCCGCGCGCCAGCGCTGCAACGCACCGCCCGACGCGGCGATCATCTCTTCCCCGACCGCGAGCCGAACCCGGGTCGGAATTTGTTCCGACCGCAGGAAGTATTCATGTGCCGCATCTTCGAATGACTTGCCATCGAGTGCGACTAAGCCCTGGTAACGACTCATGTCCGGACCTTGATCGATGGTCATCGCAAGATGCCCGGCGCCAAGCAAATCGCTGGTATCGGCTTTTCCCGCTGCGATCGCTTCAGCAACGCGCTCGGCATCAAAACGTGCGCAGGCACGAACCCGGCCGGGCGTGGCGTAGTCGACCACCAGCATGCGCACCGGTCCATCGCTCTGGGTTTGCAGGATGAAGCGACCTGCGAATTTCAGCGATGTGCCAAGCAGCACCGCCAGCACGACGGCCTCACCCAAAAGCTTGGCCACCGGCGCGGGATAGTCGTGGCTGCGCAGAATCCGGTCGAGCGCCGGACCGAGCCGCACCACACGGCCACGCACGTCGAGCGCCTTGACTTCAAATGGCAGCACCGTGTCGTCGGCCGAAGTCGCGGACGGCTGGCGGCTGGGTATGGCAGTGTACGGCTTGGACATCGCAATTTATATGGCATAACGCGCGGAAAATGCGACCCCTGCGGGCGCGCGATGCCCATTACCGACGGGCCTGAAGGCACCACGCCAAAATGCCCTTCTGGGCGTGGAGGCGGTTCTCGGCTTCATCGAATACCACCGACTGCCGCCCGTCGATCACCTCATTGGTGACTTCCTCACCCCGATGGGCCGGCAGACAATGCATAAAGATCGCGTCGGGCTTAGCCTTGGCCATCAGTCGGGCATTGACCTGATAGCGCTTGAGCAGGTTATGGCGGCGCCGGTCGTTCTTGTCGCCCATCGAGACCCAGGTATCGGTTACGACGCAGTCGGCGCCCTTGACCGCCGCCGCCGGATCCGAGCCGACAACGAAGTCGACGCCGGCCGATTTGGCCCAGTCGAGCAACCCCTTTTTCGGCTTTAGCTCCCGCGGGCTTGCCACTCGCAACTGGAATTCAAACCGCTCGGCGGCGTGCATCCATGACGTCAGCACGTTATTGGCGTCGCCCGACCAGGCGATGGTTTTGCCCCGTATCGGGCCGCGATGCTCCTCGAAAGTCATGACGTCGGCCAGCACCTGACACGGATGCGAGTGCCGCGTCAGTCCGTTGATAACCGGTATGGTGGCGTGCTGCGCGAGTTCAGCGACGGCATCGTGGTCGAGCGTCCGGATCATGATGGCATCGACATAGCGCGACAACACGCGCGCGGTATCGGCGACGGTTTCGCCGCGCCCGAGTTGCATCTCGTCCGCGGTCAACATAATCGCATCGCCGCCAAGCTGACGCATCGCAACCTCGAACGAAACCCGGGTGCGCGTCGAAGGGCGCTGGAAGATCATGGCCAGCGTCTTGCCGGCGAGCGGATGTTCGGCCGCGCCACCGCCCTTGCGCCTTGCCTTCATGGCGCGGCTCGCCGTGATCATGCCCTGCAACACATCGCGGGGGATGTCGATCAGGTCGAGGAAATGGCGCACGCCGTTGGCGCTCATCAGGCGCCTCCTTGCGCGACCGGCCGATGGTGTTTTGCCAGTTCTTCACAGGCGCGCTCAATGCACCGCACCGCGTCGGAAATCTCCGCTTCGGCTACAATCAATGGCGGCAGCAAGCGGACAACGTTGTCGCCGGCCGCAGCCGTTATCAATTTCTGCGCGCGCAACGCATCGACCAGTTCGCCACTCGGCACCACCGCGCGCAACCCGAGCAGTAGGCCCTCGCCCCGCACCTCGGCGATCACCGATGGATAGCGATCCTTGATGCTGGCGAGCTTCTGCTTGAGCAGCAGCGCGACCCGCTTGACGCGCTCGAAGAACCCGTCGGCCAGCATGACGTCGAGAACCGCATTGCCCGCCGCCATCGCTAACGGATTGCCGCCAAAGGTCGAACCATGGGTGCCGGCGGTCATGCCCTTCGCCGCCGCCGCGGTGGCGAGGCAGGCGCCCACCGGAAATCCGCCGCCCAGCGCCTTGGCGAGCGCCATGATATCGGGGGCGACGCCACTGTGCTGATAGGCAAACAGTTCACCGGTGCGGCCCATGCCGGTTTGCACCTCGTCGAACACCAAAAGCAGCCCGTGCCGATCGCACAGCTCACGCAGCGCCCGCAGGAATTCGGGCGCCACCACCCGCACCCCGCCCTCACCCATGATCGGCTCGATCAGGATCGCGGCGGTCGCGGGCCCTATGGCGTTTTTCGCCGCTTCAATATCTCCGAATGGGACTTGGTCGAAGCCGTCGACCACCGGGCCGAAACCATCGAGATATTTCTTTTGCCCGCCCGCCGCCAATGTCGCCAGCGTGCGGCCGTGAAAGGCGCCCTCGAAGGTGACGATGCGATAGCGCTCCGGCGCGCCGTTCGCCGCATGATACTTGCGGGCGGTCTTGATCGCGCATTCCATCGCTTCGGCGCCGGAATTGGCGAAGAACACAAAATCGGCAAAGCTCGCCGCGCACAGCCGCGCCGCCAACCGCTCGGCCTCCGGAATGCGATAGAGATTAGAGACATGCGAGAGTTTCCGCACCTGTTCGCTGATCGCGGCGACCAGCTGCGGATGGGCGTGACCCAGCGCATTGACCGCCACCCCCGATGTAAAGTCGAGATAGCGCTCGCCACTGGCCGTAAACAACCAAACGCCCTCGCCTCGCTCGAAAGCGAGATCGACCCGCGCATAGGTCGGCAACAAATGGGATGTGCTCTGCTCGTTCATCGGGCCTGCAACAAACGGACGGGAAATGAAATGTGCCGCCTCACCGGGCGGCACATGTGGTATTGTATTGCGGCGCGCCCCCCTGTCAACAAGGTCAAAACCGGGCGCTCCAGGCGATCGAGTGTCGCGCCTAGGACACATCGATGCGAAATGTGTGGATGTAGCAGCGGTCTGAGAACGTTAAATGTGGACTTGGGGGTGCGGACTCTTGCACCTGACTCAAGCCATATTGTAGCTTTCAATTGTTAGATACGACATTTCGTGCGGCGGACTGGGTATCTGTGTCAATCGGTGGTCGAAGTTGCGTCAGGTTGGCCGAAGGGGCTGGCCAGGCCGGTTGATCGATTCTGTTTTCTCCGTCGCGGCGATTGCTGGGGAATGAGAAGAAAATGACGGGCATGAGCTGGACCGACGAACGCGTCGAGTTACTGAAGAAGCTGTGGTCTGATGGGCTGTCGGCCAGTCAGATTGCAGCAGAGCTTGGTGGCATCACGCGCAACGCGGTCATCGGAAAAGTGCATCGGCTCGGTTTGTCGGGTCGCGCCAAGTCGCCATCTTCGGCGGCGCCGCGACCGCGCAAACCGCGCAGCCACACCCACATGCTGCGGGTGTCGCGACCGTCGGTCCGCGGCAATACCGCGCTGGCGCATGCCTTCGAATACGACCTCGCGGAAGAGCCTGCGCTACTCGACAATGTCATCCCGATCGGACAACGGCGCACCATCCTGGAACTGAACGAAGACACCTGCCGCTGGCCGATTGGCGATCCTGGTAGTTCGGAATTCTTCTTCTGCGGCGGTCAGTCGCTATCTGGGCTACCCTATTGCACCTATCACTCGCGCGTTGCCTATCAACCGGCAAACGCCCGGCGCGATCGCCGACCGCCATACCGCGGCTAGCCAAGCCTAGGACGGGACGGGCGCCTTACCGAACTTGTCGTTCAACGCATAACCGGAGCCGCGCACGGTCCGAATGGGATCGTCGGTGTAGCCGCGATTGAGCGCCTTGCGCAGGCGACCGACATGAACGTCGACCGTGCGCTCGTCGACATAGACATCCCGCCCCCACACTCCGTCGAGCAATTGCGCGCGCGAGAACACGCGACCGGGGCGCTCCATCAGGAATTCGAGCAGCCGAAATTCGGTTGGACCAAGATCGATCGCGCGACCGTTGCGGGTCACCCGCTTTTTTTCGCGATCAAGCGCCAGCGCCCCAAATGCCAGCACATCGGCCACGCGCTCCGGGAGCGAACGCCGCAAGAGCGCACTGACCCGCGCCAACAGTTCGGGCACGGAGAACGGCTTCACGACGTAATCGTCGGCGCCGGTCGAGAGCCCGCGAACTCGCTCGCTTTCCTCGCCGCGCGCCGTCAGCATGATGATTGGGATTTGACGCGTCTCCGCGCGCGCCCGCAACCGCCGGCAGAGCTCGATACCGGAGAGCCCTGGGAGCATCCAATCGAGGATGGCCAGATCGGGGGTCTGTTCCCGGAACCGTATATCGGCATCGTCGCCGCGCGCGACGGTATCGACTTCGTAGCCCGCCGCCTCAAGATTGTAGCGCAACAGCAGCGTCAGGGCTTCTTCGTCTTCGACGATCAGAATGCGGGGAGGGGTGCCATTCATGGGCGTTTACTCAACGCTCAGTCGCAAGCGCCGCCAGGGTATCGCCCTTCGGCCGCTCGTCAACTATCGAATGACCTTCGACCATGAAATAAACGGTTTCGGCGACGTTGGTGGCGTGGTCGCCCATGCGCTCGATGTTCTTGGCGCAGAACATCAGATGGATGCAGAATGTAATATTGCGCGGATCTTCCATCATATAGGTGAGCAGCTCGCGGAACAACGACGTACAGATCGCGTCGATCTCCTCGTCCCCCCGCCACACCGCAAGCGCCTTCGCGACATCGCGACGGGCATAACTGTCCAGCACCAGCTTGAGCTGGGCAAGCACCAGCGTGGCCATGTGCTCGACACCGCGGAGGAGCCTTTGGGGATGAAAATCGCCGGTGATTGGAACCACGCGCTTGGCGATGTTCTTGGCGAGATCGCCGATGCGCTCAAGATCGCTGGCGATCCGCAACGCGCTCACGATCGCGCGCAGATCCACCGCCATCGGTTGGCGCCGAGCAATGGTCAGGACCGCACGGTCCTCGATCTCGCGCTGGAGTTGGTCGATTGCCACATCAGCAGCGATCACGCGCTTGGCGCGTTCGCCATCGCGCTTGGCAAGCGCATCGACGGAATCCGCGATCAGCTTCTCGGCCCGGCCGCCCATCTCCGCGACCATGCGCGACAGCTCCTGCAGATCAACGTCGAAGGCCTTAGCTGTGTGTTCGCTCATCATTGTCATTGTAATTTCCCTTGCCTTGCATCGCCTGCGCGATCATCCAAAGCGGCCGGTGATGTAGTCCTGTGTGCGTTTGTCAGTGGGTGTGGTAAACATGTTCACGGTCGTGCCGCACTCAACGAGAATTCCCAGATGAAAGAAAGCGGTCTGCTGAGAAACGCGGGCGGCCTGCTGCATTGAATGGGTCACGATGACAATCGTGTAATTCTGCCGCAACTCATCCATTAGTTCTTCGATCTTGGCGGTTGCTATTGGGTCGAGCGCCGAGCATGGCTCGTCCATCAGGATAATCTCTGGATTGACGGCGATTGCACGGGCGATGCACAAGCGCTGTTGCTGGCCGCCGGATAGACTGGTTCCAGAATCGGCAAGCCGATCTTTCACTTCCTCGAATAGACCGGCACGGCGCAGACTCAACTCGACGACGGAATCCAGGTCTGCCTTTGATTGGGCCATGCCATGGATGCGAGGGCCGTAGGCAACATTCTCATAGATCGACTTCGGAAACGGATTCGGCTTCTGGAACACCATGCCGACATTGGCCCGCAGCTGAACCACGTCCAACTCCGGATCGTAAATATCGCGGCCGTCGATCTCGATCCGCCCGGTAACGCGTGCGATCGGGATTGTATCGTTCATCCGGTTAAGGCAGCGCAAGAATGTCGATTTCCCGCAACCCGATGGGCCGATTAGCGCAGTGATCGAACGTTCCCGAATGTCGAGATTGATATCGAATAAAGCGCGCTTTTCCCCGTAGTAGACGCTCACGTCGCGCGCGACCACCTTGACGCCGTGTTGGAGCGTGATCTCCTTGGCCGGAGCATCCATTTTGACCATCGTGTTCATGTTAGCGAGCCCTCTGTACATCTACCACCGGCGCTCAAATCGTTTTCGCAAGTAGATCGCAGTACCGTTCATCACAAACAGAAAAACCAACAACACCATGATCGCAGCCGCCGTCTTCGCCTGGAACGCGATCTCCGGCAGGTCCGCCCAAAGAAAGATCTGGACGGGCAAGACCGCTGCTGCGTCAGTGATGCTACGCGCCGGCTCGACGATGAAGGCCACCATGCCGATCATCAATAGCGGCGCCGTCTCGCCGAGCGCGTGCGCCATGCCGATGATCGCACCGGTCAAGACGCCCGGCATTGCGAGTGGCAATACGTGGTGAAAGATCGCCTGCTGATGCGATGCGCCGACCCCTAACGCCGCCTCCTTGATCGAAGGCGGAACGGCCTTCAAGGCCGCGCGCGACGCGATGATGATGGTTGGAAGAACGAGCAATGCGAGTACCAAGCCACCGACCAATGGCGACGAGCGCGGCAATCCCATGAAGCTGAGGAACACGGACAGTCCGAGTAAGCCGAAGACGATCGACGGCACTGCCGCCAGGTTGTTGATATTGACCTCGATCATTTCGGTCAGACGATTCTTGGGCGCAAACTCCTCAAGATAGATGGCGGCGGCGACCCCGATCGGCAGGCACAGAGCGAGGGTCACCAGGAGCGTCAGCGCCGATCCGACCAGGGCACCCCGAATTCCCGCCAGTTCCGGTTCGCGGCTGTCGCCGGAGGTGAAGAAGCTCCAATTGAAGGCGCTCTCGACCAGGCCCTTTTCTCTCAGCCGCTCAAGCCAGGCCACGACGCGGTCATTGATGCGGCGGCTTGCTTCCGGCGTGACATAGGTCACGAGTTGCCAGCTCCCGGCGGGCGCCACCGCTGTCGATTGGAGCGGCAGCAAAACGGTTCCGATTGCGGTCGCAGCGCCGATCCTCGTAAGCTTCACCAGCCCACCATTAATCGCAATGAGCTGGCTCGGAAGCTTGTCATCCAGCGACTCTTCCGAACCGACCGCGTCGCTCCGAGACCGCAGCGCGGCAGCGTCGGAATCAAGATCCTTGATCCGCTGCCCGAGGCTCACGATATCGCTCGCGAGTTTCGCGTTCTCAGCCTCGGCCGATGGCGAGGCAGCGGCCTTTAGTGTCCGCTGGACTTCAGCCTGACGCGCCTCCAGCCGGCTGACAACGGCGCGAAAGCGATCGGCCTCGCGGCGGACAACCGCCGCCTGCTCCGAAAGCGCCTGCTTGACCGCGGCCAAGAGGGGCGCGAAATCGTTCATCGAACTGTTCAGCACGACGTCGCCCGTGACTTCATTCGGCGTCAGAACGCCACGCCCAGCGCGACGCTCGATTCGCGTACTGAGCCCTTTGAAATAAAGATCGGCGTCAGCCGACAGCAGCACCTGTGCATTGACCGTTTGGCCGACCAGCGCCGGATTGGCGACCACGCGACTGCGAAGCTGATCGGCAGCCGCCGAAGAAAGGATGCCATCCAACGATCGGCGACCGGCGCGGTCGACGACCTCCGGGAATTGCGCGCGGAGCACATCACGGACAAGCAGTTGGAAATCGCCGCCGCGAATTATCGCTGGGTCCCTGGTTCCGTTTGGGTCGATTTCAGCGGCATCGACCGCCACGTTCATCAGCAGCCAATGTTGCGTGAAGGCCGGAATGCCGCGGATCACGATATCCGCCAGCACGACAACCAGAAAAAGCGCCGTCAAGCCGACGGCGAACCGGCCATAGAACCGAAACCGCGATTCCGCCCGGTAGCGCGCGCGGATGCGCGCCTTCGCAAGGTCGGAAGCGAGATCAATCGCGCGAATGCCGGGCTGAATCGCGTCAGTCATACTGTTCCCGATATCGTTTGACGACCTGGAGGGCGATGACGTTGAGTGTCAGTGTGAAGAAAAACAACACGAACCCGAGCGCAAACGCCGATAGCGTCTTGGCACTGTCGAACTCCTGGTCGCCGACCAGAATCGTCTTGATCTGAACGGTGAATGTTGTCACGGCCTCAAGTGGATTGAACGTCAAGTTGCCTGCCAAACCAGCGGCCATAACCACAATCATTGTTTCCCCGACTGCGCGGCTGACGGCCAGCATGAAGGCCGAGACGATGCCGCCGAATGCCGCCGGCAGCACGACTTTCTTGATCGTCTCGGACTTTGTCGCGCCCATCGCGTAGGAGCCGTCTCGCAGCGACTGTGGCACGGCATTGATGATGTCGTCGGACAGCGAAGACACGAATGGAATGATCATCATTCCCATGACGATGCCTGCCGCCAGCGCGCTTTCCGAGGCAACTTCCAACCCCACCGCCTCTCCCGAGGCACGAATGAGGGGCGCGACCGTCAATGCTGCGAAAAATCCGAGAACGACCGTCGGAATTCCGGCCAGAATTTCCAAGACCGGCTTGGCTAGGTTGCGAAATCTTGGAGAGGCGTATTCTGCCATGTAGATGGCCGCAAACAGACCGATCGGTCCGGCGATAAACATCGCAATGACTGTAATCAGCAGCGTGCCGGTGACAAGCGGCACGATGCCAAAGGATCCAGCGGAGCCGCCTTGTTCGGCGCGAATGGCGGTCTGCGGACTCCAATGCAGCCCAAACAAGAATTCGGTCGGCGAGACCCGTTCAAAAAACCGCATTGTTTCAAACACGACCGACGCGACAATCCCGATTGTCGTCAACACCGCGACACAAGCCGCGGCGAACAGCGTCCATTTAACAAGTCCCTCAACCCGATTGCGCGCCCGAAGCCTCGCCGAAAGGCTCCGCAAACCGAACGCGGCCCCGAGCAAACCAAAAATGATGCCGACGCAAACGATCAGAAAGTTCGACCATGTGTGGAAACGCGCGTAGGTATCCGCGGCACGGCGCAGATCTTCGGTTGGCTGGCTGGAATAGCCTCCATTCGCGACCAAAATAATATCGCGCAGCACCGCGCCCCGCCTGAGCGCGTCGTCCGCGATCTGCGGATCGTAAGCATGCAGCGCCTGCATTTCGGTAACGTAGTTCGCGATCGGCTTCCCAAACGCGAATACCAGAACCATCGGGATGAGAACAAAGAGGGCAACCAGGGTTCCGTGATAACTCGGGCGCGAATGCAATGACTGGGTTCGATCGAGTAAAGCTGCACGAGAGCGCCCAAACAGGTAGCTGACGATGACCAGAAAAGTCAGGCCGGAAAAGTAGAGGAGCGCCATCACCGAACCTTAAAATAGCTCAAATTCAAATTTCGTCGCACGACTGGAACGACTTATTTCCGAAGTAAGCGGCGGCCGCGCTCGGCGCGACCGCCCTATTGTTCACACCTCAGATGCTGGGCACCGGCATCGGGATCATGCCGGTAACCGCCTTCCGCACTGCATCCAACTCTGTCTTGGGCAGGGTCACTAGACCCTTTTTGGCGAGATAGCCGTCCTCGCCGAGCGCCCGCACCGACACATACTCGGCTGCGAACTTGTCCAGTCCGGGCACCACGCCAACGTGCTGCTTCTTGATGTAGACAAACAGCGGACGGGAGCCCTTATACTTGCCGCCAGCAATATTGTCGTAGCTCGGCTGGACGCCGTCGAGCGCAACCCCGCGCAGTTTGGCGGTATTCGCATCAAGGAAGGAGAAGCCAAAGACACCGAATGCGTTGCGATTGGCTTCCAGCTTCTGGACGATCACGTTGTCGTTCTCGCCTGCTTCAACATAGGCACCGTCTTCACGAAGCGTCTTCCAGGCCGCTTCGAAAGCCTTAGGGTCGGACTTCCGCAGGGCGGCAATTGCCGGAATCTGTAGCGCGCCCGCCTCCATGAACAGCTCGTGCATGGAATCACGCGTGCCCGAGGTCGGCGGTGGCCCCAACACCTCGATCCTGATATTGGGGAGCGAAGGATCGATGTCCGACCAGTTGCGATAGGGATTGGCAATCAATACGCCGTCTTTGCCGGGCACCTGCTTGGCGATGGCAAGAAAGAGCTGGGCCAAGGTGAGCTTAAGGGCCGGCCCTTGCTTCGATTGAGCCAAAGTCAAGCCGTCAAAACCAACTTTGATTTCAACGATATCGGTGACGCCATTCTTCTGGCAGTCCTGGTACTCACTCTTACGCATTGAGCGAGAGGCATTGCTCGCGTCTGGATGCGAAATGCCAACGCCGCCGCAGAACAGCTTGAAACCGCCGCCGGTACCGGTCGACTCCACGACAGGCGTCTTCATGCCTGACGTTCTGCCGAACTGCTCCGCAACGGTCGTGGTAAACGGATAAACGGTCGACGATCCGACAATGCGGATCTGGTCTCGCGCTTCGGCTTGACCGGCGACCAAGGCTCCGGTCGCCGCAAGCACAATGGCGCTAGCTATCGATGTAATTTTCACGGGTTCTCTCCTGTGTTCGGGGGCCGACGCCTCGTCAGACTTCTGTTGAGGCCACCCTTGTTGGCGCTCGACCCGTATCCGGCACCCATCACCCTTCTATGACTCCCAGGTGACGGCCCGATGACAGAATAACATATTGATTTTATTAAATATTTTTACGGATCGCGCCCGGTTACCAACGGCAGATGCGCCGAGAACGTCGCGCCCGCGCCGGGCACGCTCGCGATCGTCAGCCGCCCGCCATGGCGGTTAAGGATGTGCTTGGCCAAAGCAAGGCCCAGCCCGGTGCCGCCCTGCGCCCGGCTGTCGACAACATCGACGCGGTAGAAGCGCTCGGTCAGCCGCGGCAGATGCTCGGGCGCGATGCCCGGGCCGTAGTCGCGCACCGCCACCTTCGCCTCATCTTGTGCAAGATCAAGCGACAGCATGACATCGATGCGCTTGCCGGACGCCGCATATTTGACCGCGTTCTCAATCAGATTTTCAAACACCCGCAGCAGTTCGTCGCGATCGCCGAGCACGTCGATTGGCTCGGCCGGCGCAGCGACACGAATCTCGACTTGCCGATCGCGCGCCAGCGTCTGCAAGCCATCGACCACCTGACGAATGATGTTCTGTAGCGCGACCCGCACGTTCGGCCGCAGATGGGCGTTAAGCTCGATGCGCGACAGCGACAACAGATCGTCGATCAGGCGCGCCATGCGGTTGGCCTGCGCTTGCATAATCGCCAAGAATTTTGTCCGTGCCGCGGGATCGTCGCGCGCCGGACCTTGCAGGGTCTCGATAAAGCCAGACAGCGACGCGAGCGGCGTGCGCAATTCGTGGCTGGCATTGGCGATGAAGTCGGCGCGCATTTCTTCGACCCGCCGCAAGGGCGTCAAGTCGTCGAAACTGACGAGGATCAGACGTATTGGCGGTTGCAAGGATCGCGTCGGCAAGGCAATGGGCACCGCCGTCGCCCGATACCAACGCTCGATCGGCACGCGTTCGACAAATTCGACACGCTGCGGAAGATCCTCCGCGATCGCACGCCGAACCGCATCCAGGACTTCGGGCACCCGCAGCGCAAGCGAGATCGGCGCGCGCAGACGAATCGCCGGCGCAAGCAGCATCGCCGGCGCGTTAGCCGCGATGACTTCGCTGTGGACATCGAGCGCCATCGCCGGCTGCGGCATTCCGCGCAGAATCGCTTCAAGAAGCGGGAACGGCACCGCGGCAGGTTCGCGATCGACAATCGCGTGGTCGGCGGGCGCAACGCTGACATCGCCGCGATAAAATAAGATCGCAGCGGCAATCAACCCACTTCCGACAATCGACGGCACGGCCGCCAGTGCGCCGAACAGCCACAATGCCCCGAATACGGCAAGGGTCGCGCCCAAGGGGAATCGCGCGATGCCGATCCGCTGGTAGATGCGGTGACCCTTGAGCCATTCGCTGTTGGCGAGCGCCATGTTGGTCCTGCGATAACGCAACCCCGCCCTAACCGCAACAATAGACCCCTGACCTCACGGTGGCGGATCAAGCGACGAGCGCGAACGGGCGACGCGCACGCCCAGCGCCGCCTCGCGCAGCCCCAGGATCAGAAGCGAAAGCGCGAACGGAACGATGTAATATAAGAGCCGGAACAACAGCAGCCCGGCCAACAGATCTTCCTTGTCGTATTGCCAGAGCGCGACCAGCATGGCGGCGTCGAATACGCCGATGCCGCCAGGCGCGTGGCTGGCAAAGCCGAGCAACGTCGCCGACACGAAGATAACCGCGAGCATGACGAAGCCGATATGCGGTTCGTCCGGCAGAAGCATGTACATGGCGAACGCGCAGAAAGTGAGATCAACAATCCCAATCCCGATTTGCAGCAGCGTCAGCGGCCCGCCGGGCAGCGCGACCTGCCAACCGTCGCGGCCAATGACGCGCCGGCCGGACCATACCCAAAGCACATAGAGCGCGAGGACCGCCAGCGTAACGATTGCAAGGATGCGATTGACCCAGGCCGGCAGTTGATTGATCGCGCTGGCGCCTTCGGGCGCATAGGCGATACCAAGCCCGAGCACCGTGGCATTACCGAGCCAGAATGTCAGGCCGGCAATGAAACACAGCTTAGCGACCTCGACGGCATTGAGTCCCCAGGCGGAATAGACGCGATACCGCACCGCACCGCCGCTGAATACGCTCGCGCCGACATTGTGCCCAACCGAATAGCTGGTGAACCCGCCAAGCGCCGCGATCCGGTAAGGCACTTCCGACCGCCCGATCGAGCGCAAGGCGAACAGATCGTAGAAGGTCAAGGTGAAATAGCCGCCCGCGACAAACAGCGCCGCGAGCATGATGTCACGCTTGCTGGCGGAAATCAGCGCTTGCCCGACCTCCCTGAACTCGATGCCGCGTAGGATATTGAAGAGCACATAGGCCGCGATCGCGATAATCGTGAAGCTGACCGCGAAGCCGATGCGGCCCCAGCCGATCTTTTGATCGCACAGCCGATGGAGCGCCCGCGCGGCCTTAAGCGCACCGTGCAGGCGCTTGGTCAACTTCGGCTCAGTTGGCTGATCCATTACGCTCTGGCTGGGTCTTGGTCGCAACGGAACAAGGCCTACCAAATCCCCTTGCCGTAAGCGAGCGTCGCCCGGATTATTTCAAGTCACCATCCCGGAAAAAAGCCCGCAACTCTGCATAAGTCTCGTCCGGCGCTTCCTCGTTAACGTAATGCCCGCTGGGCAGCGCCTTTCCGGCGCGGATATCGGCGGCATAGCGCGGCCAGACCGCCATCGAATTCTGGTTGCGCCCGACCCCGCCGGTTGCCCCCCACAACAGCAGCAGCGGGCATTCGATCTTGCGCCCGGCTTTGAAATCGGCCTCATCCATTTCGAGGTCGATTCCGGCGCCGGCGCGATAGTCCTCGCAAATCGCGTGGATGGTCTCGGGATTGCGGAAGCAGCGCATGAAATCGGCAAGCGCGGCGGGCTCGAAAAAGCTCAAGCCCTGCTCGGTTTTAGCGAGCTTCTTCTTGATGAACCAATCGGGATCGGCACCCATCATGCGCTCAGGCATGTCATAGGGCTGAATATTGAAAAACCAGTGCCAGGAAAACGTCGCCCAGGCCTTGGTCACATTGCCGTAAAGATAATGCTGCGGCACGATGTCGATGATCGCGGCGCGGGCGACCTTGGCCGGATGATCGAGACACATGCGGTGCAACACGCGCGCCCCGCGGTCGTGCCCGGCGGCATAGAACCGCTCAAAGCCGAGCGCGGCCATCACCTCGACCTGATCCTGCGCCATGGCGCGGAACGAGTAATTGACATGGTTGAGACCGCCCGGCGGCTTTTCGGAATCGCCATAGCCGCGCAGATCGGTCGCAACCACCGTGAATTCGGTCGCCAGCCGCGGCGCCACCTTCAACCACGACAAATGGTTGAACGGATTGCCGTGCATCAGCAGCAAAGGCGGCCCCTTGCCACCAACCGCGGCGACGATGCGGGCGCCGGAGGTCTTGATGTCGCTGCGGCGGAATCCGTCCAACACGGGCGTTCTCGGGCGTGACGTCACTTGTTAAGACCGACGGCCTTGGCGAGTTCCACCGCGATCTTGACCTCTTGCGCAACCCGCGCGTCGAACGCCTCGGGCGCCATGATCATGGTCTCGACGCCAAGCTTGGCATAGCGCGATTTGTTGGTCTCGGACTGCATGGCCTTGACGACCTGCCCATGGATTTGCGCGACGACCAGGCGCGGTGTCTGTTTCGGCACAAACATTCCGATCCAGAAATCGAAAGCGGAATCCGGAAATCCCGCCTCGACCGTGGTCGGCACCTTCGGCAGGGCCGCCGTTCGGGCACTGTTGCCGATTGCCAGAGGCAACAGCTTGCCGCTCTCAATCAGGGCCATCGCCGGCGGCAGCGGCGAGAAATAAACATCGACCCGGCCGGCGATCACCTCGGTCAAGGCTTCGGGGGCGCCCTTGAACGGAACCACCTGTCCGGTGAATCCGGCCGCCACGCGAAACCGCTCCATGGCCAGATGCGGCGGCGTGCCGATGCCGGCGGCGGCATAATTCAATGATCCGGGCTTGGCCTTTGCGTAATCGACGAGTTCCTTCAGAGTCTTGATGTTCTTATCGGGCGAGATCACCAGCACCATCGGCACGCTGCCCAGCGGTATGATGGCGGCAAAATCTTTCACCGGGTCGTAAGGCACATTGGCCTGGATCGCCGGCGTTGTCACAAGTCCATTGGAGTGCACCAGGATGGTGTAACCGTCGGGATCGGCCTTGGCGACCGCAGCGGTGCCGGTGGTGGTGCCGCCGCCGGCGCGGTTCTCGACAATGAAGGTCTGGCCGGTCTGGAGTTGCACCTGTTCGAACACCGCACGCGGCACCAGATCGGTCGCGCTGCCGGCGGCAAACGGAACAATGATCCGCACCGTTTTGGACGGCCAAGTCTGGCCGGCGGCCGGCTCGGCAGAAACAATCGCCAAAGCCGATCCGGCAATCGCCATCGCGGCGCAGTAGCCGCGGCGCATCCACGCACCGACAATCATGTTCGCGCTGCTGATCATAGGCTTCCTCCACGATCCGGCGCGCCGGCTGCGGAGCAAGGCGGTCGGAGGTCCAAGCCTATACCGCGCGAATAAGATTGTGGAGACGCTATCTCGCGAAACGCGTCAACGGGTCTCAACAATGAATTCGGTGTAGCGCCCGGTTTCGCGGCCGAGCCCATCGTCGGTGATGATCAGAGACGAACCCGGGCTCAACAGTTCCGCGATGCGGTCGATCGCTTCCTGCGGGATCGAAACGCGATCGAGCGCCTCGGTGGCATTGGAAGCATCGGCAGTTACCACGGTGCCGCGAACGGCCTTGGGCCTGCGCTGCGGCGGCGGGGCGACAGCCCTCTTGCTCGCCACTGTCGCTGGCGGCGCGGTGGTGACCGGCATCGAGATCAGATTCCACCGCATCCGCGCACCGTCGTCCAAAACCTCAAGCGCGGTGAAGGTATGCGTCCCGAGCGGCTTGTCCGGATTCTGGATTTCGATCGGCATGTCGAACAGCGGCAGGAAGGCATGCCGGACAAATATCCGTTTCTCCTTGCCGCTGATGAACACCGCCACCTGCCCGTTTAATTTGTTCGGCGCGGCCGCGCGCGCGCGGGCTGGCGCGGGCCTTGGCAATCGCAATTCTCTGGGGTCGATCGCAGGCCCGGCAGGCTCTTCGGTGGCGACCGTCGCAGTCGTGGGCGGCTCCTGGGCGGGCGAAGTCGCATCGGCGGGCCTTGCCGCCTCGTCGGTTGCAAATGCTGGCGCCGTGGGCACGGCTTGCGTGGTCGCAGGCGACGGTTCAGCGGCGGCAGCGTTTGTGGCCGACGGCGCACCAACGACCGTATCCGGTGCGTCGGAGCGAGCCTCGTCCGCGAGGGGCGGCGCCGCCGCAACCCGCACCAATGCCGGCGTCTCGCTCAACCGCTGGGCATTTTCGACCGGCTTCGGCGCCGGATTAAAAAGCTTGGCATGCGCGAAATCCTGTGGCGTCAGTTCAACGCGCGCCACCACAACCCGCATGCCGAGCCTGCTCACATTCCATAGCCGCGACACAAAATCGGTCGGCATCCGGATGCAGCCATGCGAAGCCGCGAAGCCCGGCAGATGCCCCTCATGCAGAGCAATGCCCGACCAGGTCAGGCGGTGCATAAAGAACATCGGCGCATTGCCGTAGAGATTCGAACGGTGCCAACGGTTCTTTTGAATGATGCTGAAGACGCCCGTGGGCGTCGGATGGCTGGGCGTTCCGGTCGAAATCTTGGTGTCGGCGACACGGACCCCATTGCTATAGAGCACGGCGCGCTGATCGTTAATCGACACCATCAATTGCAGAGGCCCCTTCGGCATATCCTCGCCGAACGGATGCCGGATCGGCGCATCCCGTTTGGCCGGCGCACTCGCCGCTTTGTTGGCCTTACGGGCCGGCGGGTCTTGGCGGAAGAACTGGGCGTCGGCCGGGCCGAGTTGAGCGGCCACGAACAATACGGCAACGCCGGCGAGCATGGCCACGCGCCAAGCGCCGGTCACATCGCAATCAGTTTGAGAATGCACTGCCTTGGACTCCGACAATGTCGACCTCCCAAATTTTACCAAAAAACGCCAGCCAAGGTGATTCGCTTGTATCGCACCGCAACAACGAATCGCAAATGATCGCTATCGCGAGCAAATAATGTCGATTCAGTTGTCGCTACAATAGGCGACTACCATCCATCGTCAACTGACCGCAACAACAGGGATATTTCCCGACCAATGGCGTGCCGCTGCGGTCAGCCCAGCGCCCGGGTGGTGTCGTCGAACAACTCATCAACCGTGAATGGCCGCGGGATCAGCTTTTGCTGAACCGCATAGCTGACGATCATTTCCAGCGCCGGGCGACAGGCCTCGACACCGAATGCATGGAAGTCGATCGCGCCCGGTTGCGGCAGCCCCGCCGCCGCTTTAGAGCGCTTGAGCATGGCATAGACCTCCCGGACCAGATCGGGCCGCGACCGGGACAGGCTTTCGGTGACCACCACCATGTGATTGAGCGGAACCACGTCGTGCTTGGCGTGCCAGCGCCGCGTCTCGGCCTCGGGATCGTCAATGACGCTCTTGAGCCGCGGGTCGCTCGGCAATTCGGCGCCGAAAATGCCGGCGTCGAGTTCGCCGTCCTGCACCATTTTGAGCAAGGTCTTGCCTTCGCCGGCGCGCTCGACAAACGGCGGATCGCGGTATTCAAGCACATGGGCGTCTTCGAAATTGACCCAGTTCACGCGGGCGACGTCGACGCCGTAATCGTTCTGAAGATGGCCGCGCAGCCAGGCGCCGGTGGTCTGGGTGTAGGAGCGCACGCCGACCCGCCGGCCAGGCAGGTCGGACAAGGACAGCTTGCCGCGCGCGGAATTGTACAGCAGCGTGCCGTGCTGGAAACGGCCCAGCATCACGCAAGGCAACAACACCAGCGGCTTGCCAAGGGACTTCGCCTGCAAATAGGTGACGATCGCCATTTCGCTGATGTCATAGGCGGCCTTTCGCACCATCTCGGCAAACGCCTTGTAGACCGGCTTGATATCGGCGAAGTCGAGCGCGACGCGATCCGAGCTAATCGCTTTATTCTTGAGCGCGGCGGTGTGCGGATAGTCGCCGAGCGCCATCCGCAAGGTCTGTTGCGCCTGCGGTGCAGCCATTTGTGTCGTGGTCATCAAACTTGCTTCCTATTGTCGGGTCTGCCAGATCTCAGATACCGCGATTACCTCACCACCGGACCTCACCCATGACCATGATCCTATCGAACGAAGACGTCGACAAGCTCCTGACCATGCCGGAATGTATCGCCGCGCTGGAAGACGCCTATGTCGAACTGGCCGAGGGCCGTGGCGTCACCCGCACCCGTTCCGATTGCATCACGCCGACCCAACGGCCGGATGCGGTCTACGGCCTCAAATCCATGGACGGCGTCTGTCCCAAGCTCGGGGTCGGCGCGGTCCGCATCAATTCCGACATCGTGACCTTCCCGAAAAAGGGCAACACGGTGGTGCGTGAAAAAATCCCCGCCGCGCCCGGCAACCGCTGGTGCGGGCTGGTGCTGCTGTTCTCGGTCGACACCGGCGAGCCCTTGGCGATCATGCCCGATGGCGTGATGCAGCGCATGCGGGTCGGCGCCACCAATGGACTCGGTGTCAAATATCTCGCCCGCAAAAATGCCGAGGTGGTCGGCATCCTCGGCTCCGGCTGGCAAGCCGGATCGCAATTGATGGCCGTCTGCGCTGTGCGCGACATCAAAGAGATCCGCTGCTTCAGCCCGACCCGCCAGAACCGCGAGGCATTCGCGGCGCAGATGACCGAGATGCTTGGCATCGCAGTTAAGCCGGTCGAGCAGCCGGAGGATGCCATCAATGGCTCCGACATCGCGATGTGCGCGTCGTCGAGCCTCGACAACATCTTCTTCGCGCCCTGGATCAAGACCGGCATGCACATGACCTCGATCAAACGCCCGGAGATCGAGATGGCGGCGCTGCGCCGCGCCGACCGCATCGTCATTCACAACAACGATGAAAAGCCGATCCATGTGATGACCCGCGATCTCGCGAATGCCGAAAAGGCCAAGGACCAGGGCTGGAATTCGGTCGGCGATCTCGACTTTACGAAACTGCCGACCTTGCCGGAACTGATTGTCGGCCGCGCGCAAGGCCGCCAATCGGACAACGAGATCACCTGCTTTCTAAACAATATCGGCCTGGGCTATCAATTCGCAGCGGTCGGCGCCGCGGTCATTCGCAAGGCGAAAGACGCCGGCCTCGGCCACGAATTGCCGACCGACTGGTTCACCGAGGACGTGCACCCGTGACGCGCCGTCGGCGTTACGTCGCGATCTCGTGGTTGAACGCAAAGTCCGACGGCGGCAGCGGCCCCCAGACATAGAACGAGTCTTCCGGCGGGTGATCGCCGCTCTTCCAATCGTGATCGACCGGAATGTAGTCGATATCGGAGGAGTATTCAGCGTAGCTGCCCCAGGGGTCGCGCACATAATGGAAGTAATTCGAGCCGAGCACGTGGCGGCCCAATCCCCAACCCGCGACAAAGCCCTTGCCCGCCATATGCATCGCGCCGAGGCCGATTTCGTTAATTGACGACACGTCCCAACTCAGATGATGAAGACCCGGCCCATCGGCCTTCACAAACGCGATCATGTGATGGTCGCTGCCGTGAATGCCGTGCATGAAGGCGACCATGTCGCCGGAGCGGTCCGACAGCCGCAGTCCCAGCGCTTCGCTGTAAAACTTGATGGTCTTTGGGATGTCGCGCGTGAACACCAACATGTGCGCCATCCTCCGTGGCTGCACCGACGGCTTGGTGCTGCAGCTCGGCGCGCCGGCGATTCCGGGCGGGCAGGATATGTTCGCTGTCGACGACTTTTCGTTGGGCGAGGACTTTTCGCCAACCCGGATTTCAATCGGGGTGCCGTTCGGATCGTGGAACCAGATGCCATTGGACTCGACGCCGGGCGGCGGATCGATCCGCGCGATGCGCAATGCGTCAAGCCGTTCGCGGAAGCGCGGCAGATCGTCCTCGAACGCGGCAAAGGAAATGAATTGCAGCTTCTTTTTCGGCCCTTCGACCACCGAACCCCAGCGATGGGCGTGGCCGTGGGTGTGGATGTGCAAGGCATTGCCTTCGGCGCGGACGTCGAGCCCGAAATTGGCATAGAACGTGCGCGCCTGCTCGACGTCCGGCACGGAAAAATTAAAACGGTCGAGTGAGTGCACGCCGAGTTCGCCGGGACGGCGGCTGATCGGCTGCGCGAGCGAACGGATTTGTGTCATGGGATGGCTCCGTGGGGTTTCGAACACATCATAGCGTCAGGCGAACTCCGGGAAAAGCGACAAGGCATTGCCCCGGTCGATCGCATCCCGTTGCTGCTGCGGCATGGCGACGCCTTCATAGGTGCGTACCGCCTCGGTGGTGACCGCGGCATTGGCGAACGGCCAATCGCTGCCGAACACCAATCGATCGGGCCGCGCCACCGCCTTTAGACAGGCGAAGGTCTCGGCGGTCGGCGCCAGCGCATTGTCGTACCAGAACCGCCGCAGCCGTTGGTAGACTTGCGCCTGCGATAGTTGCTCCAATCGTTTGTCGATGATCGGCGCCACCGACAACCGCCAGGCGAAATACGGCATCAAGCCGCCGGCATGCACCAGCACAAAGCGAATGCGAGGAAAACGCTCGATCGCACCGGTGAACACCAGATTGACCGCCGCGCGCGTGGTGTCGAACACATATTCCATCATGAATCCTGGCCAGGGCAGATCGAGCGTGCGGCTCGACGGATGCAGCGCCGGATGCACCAGCACCGCCGCATCGCGATCGTTGAGCGAGGCAAGCACCGGATCGAACCACGGATCGCCGAGGAATTTCTCGCCATAGCTCGCGAACAGGCAGACGCCTTGATGCGCGCGCTGACCGAGACAGCGATTGATCTCGGCAATCGCTTCATCGCGATCCCACATCGGCACCACCGCGAACGAGCCGAACCGCTTCGGCCAGCGCACATTGAGTTCGGCGGCGTAATCGTTGCAGCGCCGCGCTAGCGCCGCGGCGCTGTTCGGATCGCCGAACTGCACGCCGGGCTGCGCCAGCGACAGCAGCGCGACCTCGGTGCCCGACTTGTCCATCAAACCGAGTGCCAATTCCGGCGTCCAATCCGGATAGCGCCCGATCGCCGGCCCCGCGCCGGCGGCATAGACGGCCTCCCGATAGAATGGCGGAATGAGATGGACGTGAAAGTCGATCCGACGCGGTGAGGGCATGGGCATTAATGGCTCCCGGAAATTTGCGAGCGGAGCCTACCGACACGTTGCGCGATGGCAATGGGGCCGAACCGCCAAAGCGACCTTGATCCGGCAGCCGCCGCGCGCGAAGCTTGCGTCCCGACCATGGAGAACCGGCCATGCCTCGCATCGCAACGCTGCCACGGCTTTCTCGGGCGCTCGCCCTCACTGGCCTGATGGTGCTGTCTGCACCCGCCTGGAGCCAGGACTGGCCGACCCGGCCGATGACCATGGTGATCCCGTTCGCGGCCGCCGGCGGCGTCGATGTGGTCGGCCGCATCATGGGCGCGCGAATGGCCGAGATCCTGGGCCGGCCGGTGGTGATCGAGAACATCGGCGGCGCCGGCGGCATGATCGGCTCCTCGCGCGTCGCCAAGGCCACGCCCGACGGCTATCAATTCGTGTTGGGCAGCGTCGGCACCCATGCGCAGAACCAGACGCTCTATAAGAACCCGCTCTACAACACCACGACCGATTTCGCGCCGGTCGCGCTGGTCGCCGATTCGCCGATCGTGCTCGCCGCCCGCAACGGCTTGCCGGTCAACGATCTGGCCGAGTTCATCGCCTACGCCAAAGCGAACCAGGACAAGATGCAATATGGTTCGCCCGGATCGGGATCGTCGAGCCACCTTGCCTGCGCGCTGCTCACTTCCGCGATCGGCGTCAAGATCACGCACATTCCCTATCGCGGCAATGTGACCTTGGATCTGATTGCCGGCCGGATCGACTATCAGTGTCCGACCGGCGCGGTCGCAGTGCCGTTGATCGTGGGCAACCAAGCCAAGATGATTGCGACGCTGACGCGCGAGCGTTGGTCGCGCGCGCCGACGCTGCCGACCGCCCATGAGCAAGGCCTCAAGGATTTCGAAGCCTATATCTGGTTCGCGCTGTTCCTGCCGCGCGGCACGCCCACCGCGATCGTGCAAAAGCTCAACGCCGCCGCGGTCGAGGCCATGAACACGCCCGCGGTGCAGGCCAAGCTCGCCGAAGCCGGCGCCAGTGTGGTCGCGCCGGAGCGCCGCTCGCCGGGCTATCTGCAGAAATTCGTCGAGAACGAAATCGTCAAATGGGCCGGCCCGATCAAGGCCGCCGGCATTTTCGGCGAATAAAGCCTCGACGGTACCGGCCCGGCCTACGCCAGACCAAAAATCTTCTGCGCGTTGCGAAAGCAGATCTTCTCCATATCGGCGGACGCAAGGTTCATCGAATTGAGCACCTTGATGGTGTCGCGGATGTAGCCGGGACCTTTCTCCTTGTCGAACGGACAGTCGGAGGCAAACACCACCCGCTCGGGCGTGAAGAAATCGACGCCGCAAACGGTCGCGGCGCGCGCGCCTTCGACCGCGGTGTCGCCATAGAAGTCTTTGAAATAGTCGTAAGGCCGTTTCTTGAGGCCCCGAAGCACCGCGCCATAATCCTCATCCGAGGTGCGCACGCCGAGCTGATCGAAGCTGTGGCCGACACGGCCTTCGAGATAGGGGATCACGCCGCCGAGATGATGCGCGACAATCGTGAGGCCCGGATTGCGGTCGATGATGCCGGAGAACACGAACCGCGCCAGCGTCACGCCGGTTTCATATGGCCAGCCGAGCACGCTGCAGATTTCGTATTTCGACACTTTCTCGCTCGGATAATCCGGCATTTCGCGGGTGCGCGCGGGATGCAACAGGATCGGCCGGCCGGATTTGGCGATGATCTCATAGATCGGCCAGAACTTCTGCTCGTCGAGCGGCTCGCCATTGGCATTGGTGCCGATTTGAATGGCGTTGGCGCCGTTCTTGAGCACGCGCTCGGCCTCCTTGATCGCCGCATCGGGCACGTTCATCGGCAGCATCGCCGACCAGCCGACGAAATGCTTAGGATGTTTCGCCGCCACTTCGGCAAGTCCGTCATTGGCGATTTTGGCCATTTCGGGCGCGCGCTCGGGACCGAACAGCCGCTCCAGCGGCGGCAGACCGTGCGACAAAAGCTGCGTGTAGTTCTCGAACTGCTCGACCACCTTCAGCCGCAGGTCGATGTCGGACAGCGCCGGAATGCCGCGCACGCGCTTGCCGAGATCCCTCTGACCGGCCGGTGTTTCAAGCAGCGCCTCGTAATAGCGTTTCGGAAAAAAATGATTGAAGGCGTCGATATAGCGCACAGAATGCTCTCCCTGTTATCAGCTGCCGTAGGATGGGTTGAGCGCAGCGAAACCCATCATTGACCGTCGCACGCGAACGATGGGTTTCGCTGCGCTCAACCCATCCTACGAACTACGTGCCGCGCAGCGCCCGGGACACGGATAGAATCATACTGACCTTGCCAGCCCGAGCTTTTCGAAGATTGGATCGTCGGACACCTTGAACACCACGGCATCCTCCGGCGCCTCGATGGCGTGGGCGTGCCAGCACGGCATCGCCACAACGTCGCCCACGCCCGCCGTCTCGTCGAAGCCTTCGGCGAGAAACCGCGCCTTGCCGGACACCACCGCATAGATCGCGTTCGCCGTCACCTTCGGCAGCGCGACGCGGCCACCCTTCGGCTGTCGAATCAAATGGAGCGCGATGGTCGGCATCACACCCTTGGCGATCTCGACGCTCTTGGCGTCGCCGCCAGGACCGAGCGCTTCGCGCGAAGGAATCCGCATCGGCGTTGGGCCGGTGCCGGTGATTGCCTCAAGCCCGCCCTGCGGATGCGGCTCGAAGAACATCGCCTCGGTGAGCTGAACGAACGGAATGTCGAGGAAGTCGATCCAATAGCCGGTTTCGCCGGTTTCATTGGCATGACCGTGCCAGCACCAGGCCGGCGTCAACAACACCTCGCCCGGCAGCATGTCGATGCGGGTTCCATTCACGACGGTGTAAACGCCGGTCTTCCCGTGCAGCACCAACCGCAAGGCCGCGGCCGAATGGCGGTGGGTACGCGCCTTATCGCCCGGCATGACGCATTGATAGGCCGCCACCAGATGTCGCGTGGTAGCGTAGGTGTTGCCTTCGATCGGATTGACCATGATCAGATTGCGGCGCTCGGTCTGATCCGCCGGCACCATATTGTGGGAGGCGTCGAGCGCCTTCCTGGCATCCGCAAAGCGCCACACCGCCGGCTTGAATTTCGGCTGCGGCGCCGCCCACATCGACGGCTCCGGCCGCGCCCAGCCGGGCGAGAGATTCAGCGCCGAGAGATTGGCGTAATAGGGAGACCCGTCCGGTTTCATTGTCAAAAGCATGGCCGCCCTCGCCTATCAATTTGGTTCATGACGCACGCTCGATCGCTTGCGTTTGACTTAGCCGCCCCGCCCCACGCACGCAATCGGCCAGCGCGGCGCCATCGTCGGGCTCGCGGTCGGCCCGCCAAGCAACATGACCGTCCGGCCGCACCAGCACCAGCGCCCGTTCATAGAGCGCGCGAACCGCCGGCATTTGCAACGCCTCGACCCGCAACGGGACGCCGGCGGCGGCGAAGGCGCGCACAATGCGATCGCCGGCCGGCGTGGCGACGCCAAGCCGCAGCAGCACAAATCCCTTGCCAAAAAGATCGAGCGTCGAGCGCCCCTCACCGATCCAGACATGCGGCGCGCGCGCCCCCGGCCGCGCGATCTGGCGGTAGACCTGACCTTCAAGCGGCGGCGCCGGCGTGCCGTCCGGCCACACAATCGGCGAAGCATCGTAGCGATAGCCGAGGTGGTAGCCGTTCATGAACCACTCGTGCCGCATCAGTTCGGTGTACCAGTCGCCGTATTGCTTGCGCGCGGCGTCGCCGGCTGCGCCCGGCTGAAATACCTCCGGAGGCGGCTTGTGGGTGGTGCGGGGCGCCAGCATGCGTTCGAGATTGTCGGTCGACGCCTTGATATTGCGCACCGCCACCGGCTTGCGCTCGATCTCGTAGGTTGCGAGCAGGTTAGCGCCGCCCCAGCCCTTGAGCACCGCATCGAGCTTCCAGCCGAGATCGACCGCATCCTGCATGCCGGTGTTCATGCCGAGCGCGCCGGTCGGCGAGGTCAGGTGAACGCTGTCACCCGCAAGATAGATGCGTCCACGGCCGTAGCTGTCGGCGACCAGTTCGCGCCGCACCCAGCGCAGCACCGATAAAATCTCGTAATCGAATGGCTTGCCCATCGCGCGCGTCAACGCGGCGTGGATGTCGTCATCGCTATGCGTCACCTTTTCCGGTGAGCCGACAATCGACATGCGAAAGCGATCGCCGCCGTTGATCGCCACAATCGTCAGCCAGGTGCCTTCCGGCCCGATAAAGATGAAGCGATAGCCGAGTCCCTTGTCATGGAGCTTGGCGAAATTCGGACAGCGGAAAATCACATTGGTGGTGTAGGTCAGCGCCGGATGGCCGCTCATGCCGATGCCGAGCGTCTCGCGCACGAATGACGCGCCGCCGTCGGTGCCGATCATATAATCGGCCGTGATCTCGCGCGTGGCGCCGGAGCCGGTGTCGCGCACGGTGGCGGCGACATGGCTACCGCGGTCCTCAAAGCCGACCAGTTCGGTATTGTGCTGAAGCGTTACCGAAGGAAATTCGGTGGCCCATTGTTTGATGATGGGATCGAACATGTCCTGCGGCACGCGCTCGCGCTTTTGCGGGCTTTCCTTCGGCAATGCTTCGAGAGCGCGGCCGGGAAATTTTTCGCGGCCGAGTTCATAGCCGTTCAGCGCGGTGAGCCAGACATAATCCTGCGGGTAATCGCCCGGATAAGGCGCGTCGCGCACCCGGTCGGCGACCCCCCAGCGGCGGCAGAACTCCATGGTGCGCACGCCGATCAGGTCCATTTTCGGGTGCTCGACCCGCCCGTCGGATTTTTCGATCAGCGTACAGGCCACGCCGCGCCAGCCGAGATCGCCGGCCAAGGCCAGGCCGATCGGGCCGGCGCCGATAATCAGGACGGGGGTGTGGGTGGCAGCCATGGCGTTACAATCTATCCGGCAAATGAGTTGCGTTTCCAAGCACATCCATAACGATGCAGCGAGCGGGGGTCGAGCTGCCGGCGCGCCGCGCGGGTGTTTGACACACGGCCACGATCTTTCAGTCTTTCAGCAAAACCGCAAAAGGCTGATTTTGTTCGTGTTGCCATATGCTTGCGCCATCGGTCTTTCACATCTTACAGCGTGCTGTAAGATCGAAAAAAGTAGAATTCTTAAGTGTTGCCAGATGGTTGCATCGTCGATCTTACAGTCTTTCGAATTTTTTTGTGCAACGTCGTCGTTTGCTCGACATTCCCCACAATGACGGCGGTGACCGTCGGACATGCATTGTCGCTTTCGGTCGCTCGCGCCCGACCTGCACCTTCGCGAGGGCGCGGGGAACCCTTGCATAGCAATGCGGTGATGCAATGAACCCGCGCGCGCATTGTGGACGTATCGACCCCAGCGTGGTGCATAACTTTGCAAAATGGGTGACGCGTAAGCGCGAGAAATGCCGGTACCGCGCCGTGCACGCGCATGCCGAGCGCCATCCACATGAATCGCACCGCGGCGCACCGACGCGCGACACCCGCAGGGTGTAAGGCAGCGCATGGCCCGGGCGCAAACACCTTGCGGGCCCCCTGTAAAGGCATCACTATTCGACGTTGTTTGGGCGTCATCGTGGAGCCTGCCATGCTCACTCCGAAATGCCCTGCGTGGCGCCGAGGCGGCAGATATCGCCATATCGTGGACGCTGAAGCCGTGCGCGCCGTCGCTCTACTGGCCTGCTTATACGTTGCAACCGCAGCGAGCGCGCAGAACTTTTCGGACATCGAATCGCAGATGCCACGCGCGGTCGGGCAAGCGGGCGAGCCCCTGCCGCAAGGGCAACAGTCTCCAGACCTGCCGCCGGCCGTTCGCTCGCCGCCGCCGACCTCGGCACCGGGCGTGTCCTCGCCCACGACCTCGGACCCGAAGCCAGCGCCGCCGACGCGAACCGAACCGAGGCACAGCGTTTCCAAGGAACTCGCCCAACAGGTGGACGCTTTGGCTGCCAAGCGAGAATTTGCCAAGGCGATCGCTGCCATCGACGAGGCGCTGAAGACCGACAACCGCAATGCCGAACTCTATCGCCTGCGTGCGACCGTTCATTGTCGCGCAGGAAACCTGAAACTGTGCCTAGAGGATGCCGACCGCGCGGTCGCATCCGATCCGGAATATCCCCCAACCCGCCTGTACCGGGCGTCGGTGCGCATCAACGCCGGGCTGGCCAAGGCCGCACTCGACGACTGTGGCGCCGTCATAAAGCTGCAGCCCGCCAGTCCGCTGGGACATAATTGCCGGGGCATCGCCAATCGCGGCTTGCGTGAATTTTCCCAGGCCATTGCCGACTTCGATGAAGCGTTGCGCAGAGATGCCAAGTTTGCGTTGGCGCATTACAACAAGGGCATCGCTTACATTCTCCAGAACCAGTTCAAGGATGCGATTGCGAGCCTCTCGTCGTCGATTGACATCAATCCCAAGCATGACGACTCCTTCGCGCAGCGGGGCAAGGCTCGCATCGGCCTGGATGACGTGGCCGGAGCGCGCGCGGATTACGGCCGGGCAATGTCATTGAACCGCAACAATTTCGTTGCAGCCGTCGGGATGCAAGGGCTGCACGTCGGCAAAGCGCTCGATGCCTTGTCGGAGAAGAAATGAAGACGAACGCCGCACACCTGCTCTGGGACCGCCGGAAAAACGACCGGGCTTGAAGCGTCGAGGACATCGATCATGGCCGTACCCAAACTTTTCTTCGGTGTCGCGTTGGCGATCGCTGCGGCTGCGGTAACGCCCGAGCGGGCGAGCGCGGCGAATGTGACCGAGGTGGGTACCGGCCGCTCCGATCTGGCCGTATTTCT
Organism: Xanthobacteraceae bacterium; assembly: GCA_022841625.1. GTDB lineage: Bacteria > Pseudomonadota > Alphaproteobacteria > Rhizobiales > Xanthobacteraceae > VAZQ01. Next base: position 687 of record JALHRD010000002.1, on the reverse strand, counting down.
GCTCGAAGGGTCCATTGTGGGTGGAGAAACGCTGGCGCTCGGGGGCCTGGTCAGCAAATTGCCGCCCGGCAAAGCCGCCGCAATCATTCTGAACTCTCCCGGGGGCAACCTCGCCGAGGGATTGAGCCTTGGCCGCTTCTTTCATCGCGCCCGGATCGCAACATTCGTGCTTGGATATGGCGGAAGCTGCGCCAGCGCTTGCGCCCTCGCCTTTCTCGGCGGCCGCGGGCAGGACGGGAACCCAAGCCGGATCAAGATGGTTGGCGGCAATTTGGGATTCCATCAGGCCCGCCGCGTCCGAACCGCTGAGGATTCCGCCAAGAAATACACCGTGGCCGACATGGAGCGTGAGCTGTTCAACACGCGCCGCATGGCATATTCCATCATCGAATATCTGACGGATATCGGCGAGCGCATGTCGTTCCTGCACCTGATGCTGATATCGCCAAGCGCGGAAATGACTTTCCTCAGCAGCGAAGATGCCCTCACCTACGGCATCCATGTGATGGATGAACGCAACGAGCAGATCACCAATTCAACCAATATCAGAGCGCGCGTCGGCACCCGTTAGCCCGCATATCTCACAGAATCCGCGCTTGATCGAGCGGTTTTGTTTGCCGGCTTGTTGAACTTTTGCGGGGCGCAGTGTCCCGTGGCGTGGTGGGACGCGAGGGTTTTTGGGAGTTT
>JALHRD010000001.1 GCA_022841625.1 Xanthobacteraceae bacterium | reverse complement strand
ACTCCCAAAAACCCTCGCGTCCCACCACGCCACGGGACACTGCGCCCCGCAAAAGTTCAACAAGCCGGCAAACAAAACCGCTCGATCAAGCGCGGATTCTGTGAGATATGCGGGCTAGCGGCGCCGATCTGCGACGCATTCGGTTAGGAACTTCAGATCGAAAAGCGGCATTGGAATCATAGCGTTGTGGCGCCTTTTGAGCCCGGGCACCGGCAGGCCGCGCGATTGCGCCTTATGTGCCTGGCCAGGAACAGAGTTTTGCCCCAATGTGCTTATCTATCGTTTGCGCCGTTACCGATCCCCAGGAGACTTAATGCGTCTGTTTAGGCCAATATCCGTCGTCCTCCTGTCCGCCATGCTGGCGGCCTGCGCGAGCGACCCCTATTCGTCATCGCCGAAGCAGGATTCCGGGGCCATGACGGGCGCGCTGATGGGCGGAATTTTGGGTGCTGCGGTGGGTGGCCGTGGCGCCGGCAATCGCATTGCCGGAGCGGCGGTCGGCGCCATTGCCGGCGGCTTGATCGGCAGCGCGATCGGCGCCTCGCTCGACGAGGAAGATCGCCAGATGGCCTATGCTGCCGAGATGCAGGCGCTGGAAGCCGGCGCCCCCGGGGTGGCAGTCGGTTGGCGCAGCGAACGTACCGCCTATTATGGCAGTATTGTTCCAGGTCCGTATTATGAGAGTGCCGGGCGCCGTTGCCGCGGCTATACCCATACGATCTTCATAAACGGACGGCCAGAATCGGCGCGCGGCACGGCTTGTCGCGCTTCTGACGGCCGTTGGGTGGCGGTAAGCTGACCATTCATGGAGGAAGCGATGACAAGACTGATCTGGAACCTTTCGCGTGGCGTAGCCTGCGCCGCGGCTCTGCTGGCCGTATCGGTTGAGCTCGCCAGTGCGAGCGCTGCGCGCGTGTCGATCAACACCAATCTGCGCCAGGGGCCTGGCGTCGGATTTGGCATCATCACCACTTTGCCGGGCGGCAGTGTTGTGGACGTCATTCGCTGTGGTCCTGAATGGTGCAATGTGATGGCGGGCGGCACCCCGGGATACATGGTCGCCCGGAACCTTGCCATGGGTGCCGCGCCTATCACCGTGGTGCGCCCGGCGCCACGGGTGGTGGTGGTTGAGCCGTCGCCGATCTATTACGGCTACCGGCCCCTTTATTATGGGCCGAGCCTTTATTATGGGCCGAGCCATTATTATTACGGCCCCCGGCGTCACTGGCGTCGGTGGTAACGGATTGAACGCGTTGGCGTTTTGACGGCCGCTACGGTGGCCGATGCTTAACCCGTTCTTAGGCACAGCCAAGTATCAGTAGGGTTTTACGAACCTGTGGTGTGCGGCATGGCCGCCGGCGCCTTGCCTCTTGATCGGCTGCGGACATTTCTTCGGGAGCTTTCCCCCGGGGCTCGGGCCATGTTGGCTGCTGAGCTCGAACGGGCGGTGCTGCACGGTGAGGAGATACCCGGCGGCGACATGCTGCTGCGGGAGGTGCGCGCCACCTTGCGCACTACTATGCGCGTCGACAGTGCGCCCGCGCCGCGCATCGATGCGCCGGCCAGTGCATTTTTCGGGCCGCTCGAACCATTCCTGGTCGAGACGCAAAACGAGAACAAATCCCCCGGCCGCATCGCGCGTGCGACGCTTGAGCCGATCTGGACCTGGATCGCGCGCGATCTCGCGCCGGTGGAGGCGAAAGCCTATTGCGACAATGTGCGCCGCGCACTTGCGGCCGGCGAAGCGGAGCCGCCGCCAGCGGTGGTGCAGTCGTTCCAGGAGGTCATTACCGAGCGCATTCGGACCGAGCTTGAGACCGCACGGACGGACGAACGCGCGCGGCGAAAGATGTCGACCCTGATTGCGACCCCGAATGCGTTGGACGCTATCCGGGACGTGCAGACGATCGTGGCCTCCCGCAAGGCGCTCGATTCGATTGCGAAGCAGTTGCCCGGTCATATCCACAATCTCAACGCCAGCACGCTCGATAGTCTAATGGGGCCGCTCGATTTGTTGGTGCGTACGCAGGGCAGCCTGCCGACCTACGCCCTGACCTTGGTGGCCAACCGATTGGCGGCGCCCTGGCAGTTGATCCGGGTGGCGGTGAAAGGCGCCGACAGCGACGATGCGACGCGCATTGCGGCCTCGCCTTATGCGCCGGCGGTCAACATTACGCTCGCTGACATCGAACGCATGGCGGGCGAACTGAAGACCGATCTCAGGCGGGGTTCGGCGGTTGCTGTGACGTCGTTGCTGAAATGCGTTCACGATGCGCTGCGCGGTGTGCGCACCGAGCTCGATCTCCCGAAGAGTTCGCCGTGGGCGCGCCAGCTCGCGGCGATCCGTGGCGATTTGTCGGATGTCCTCACCTCGGAGATCGAATCGGCGTCGGGTCGGATGCGGCGCCTGATACGGCCGCGTGCGGCGAAAGACATCGGGCGCGGCGCTATGTTGGACGCCGACGAAGTGGCGGATACCGAGGCCATGATCGGAGTCATCGCGGCTTGCCGCCACTATGCCGGCGAGCTCGCCGCCAGCGAAGTAACCTTGCGGACCTTTCAGGAAATCCAGCAATATCTCGATGGTGGCACGCGCGCACTGCTGGAATCGTTACGGGCCGCAGGCGACCATGATCGGGCATACCGGAAATCGCAGATGGCCGCGGCAATCCGGTTCTGCGCCACGATATTTGGCAAGGACTACGCCGCCTTGCTCGCCAAAGCGGCTGAGCAGGCTGAAAATACCGAGCGCAAGCTGGTGGCGAAGGCCTGACCGGCGCCTGCGCGACCCGGTTGCGGCGGTACGCCTGTCATGGTGTAACTCCCGGCATGACAAGCGAAACGCCGCCCCGGGAATGCCCTATTCGGCGCGATGAAATGATCCCATGACGCTTTGGTTTGTGTTCGCGCTCATGACTGCGGCGGCGATTTTTGCCGTGCTGTGGCCGCTTTCCCGGCGCGGGTCGGCGGTGCGTTCGGGTAGCGACCTAGCGGTCTACCGCGACCAGCTCGACGAGATCAGGCGCGATCGGGCGGCGGGCTTGATCGGCGAAAATGAGGCCACGGCGGCGCAAGTCGAAGTATCGCGCCGGCTGATTGCCGCGGCCGACGCCGAGGCGGCAGTGCCGCGGGCGGCCCAGCCTGCCACGATGACATGGCGACACCGGACCGTCGCCGTGGCCGCTCTGGTTCTGCTGCCGGTGGTCGCGGTTGGGCTTTACCTTGCGGTCGGTTCGCCGATGCTGCCGGGCCAGCCCTTGGCGTCGCGCGCGCCGGATCGGCAATCGATTGCGCATATGGTGGCGCAGGTCGAAGCGCATCTTGCCAAAAATCCGAACGAGGGTCGCGGTTGGGAAGTGGTTGCGCCGATTTATCTGCGCATGGGCCGCTTCGAGGATGCCGTCAGGGCGCGCCGCAATGCGCTCGAACTCAGCGGTGCGACTGCCGAACGCCATGCCGGTCTTGGCGAAGCGTTGGTTGCGGCGGCGAACGGCGTCGTGACCGCGGAAGCGCTCGGTTCGTTCAAGGCCGCGCTGGCGCTCGATCCCGCGCATGTCCAGGCGCGGTTCTTTCTCGGCCTGGCCGCCGAGCAGGAAGGCCGCCTGAACGAAGCCGTGGCAATGTGGCGTGCGCTGCTCGATGGCGCGCCAGCGGATGCGCCATGGGCGGACTTCATCCGCGGTGAATTGATGCGTGTGGCCGGCGGCAAGGGGCCGAGCGAGGATCAGGTCGCCGCCGCCGCAAATCTGCCGCCGGAACAGCGCATCGCCATGATTAAGGGTATGGTCGCACAATTGGCGGAGCGACTCGGTAAGGACGGCTCCGATATCGAAGGATGGCTCCGGCTGGTGCGCTCCTATATGGTGCTGGGCGAGCGCGAGCGGGCGCGCGCTGCCGTCGGCGAAGCGCGCCGGGCGCTGGCCGCCGAACCGGACAAGCTGCGGCGCATTGACGAATTGGTCAAAGGCTTTGGCCTGGATGGCTGATCGACCGATACAAAGCTGATGCAAGAAGGGCCTGGTTCGGAACGTCGATGACTCGCAAGCAACGCCGCCTGATCCTGATCGGTTCCGCGCTCGCCGTGCTGGTGCTTGCCGTCGGCTTGGTGCTCAGCGCGCTCAAGGATTCGATCGTTTTTTTCAATTCACCGACCGACGTGGTTGAAAAGCAGATCGCGCCCGGTGCGCGCATTCGGCTTGGCGGCCTGGTGCAGCAGGGTAGCATCGTGCGCGGCGACAATTTGCAGGTGCGCTTTGCGGTGACCGACGGCCAGCACACCATCACGGTTGCGTATCAAGGATTATTGCCGGATTTGTTTCGCGAAGGGCAGGGCGTGGTGACGGAAGGCATGCTTGAGCCGGGCGGCACCTTTCGCGCTGACAGCGTGCTTGCCAAGCACGATGAGAATTACATGCCGCGCGAGGTCGCCGAGCGTCTCAAGCAGCAGGGCCACTGGCGCGACGAGGAGAGCAAGAAAGCGAAGGGGAGCACGCGGTGATTCCGGAAATTGGTCATTTTGCGCTGGTGCTGGCTTTGGCGCTTGGCATCATGCAGGGCAGCGTGCCGTTTTATGGCGCGCTGCGCAACGATTCGCTGCTGATGGCGACGGCGGTGCCGACGGCGGTGGCGCAATTCGTGTTCATCGCAATATCCTTCGCCGCGCTAACCATGTGCTATGTCGGATCGGATTTTTCCGTCGTCAATGTGTTTGAGAATTCGCATTCGCTGAAGCCGTTGATTTACAAAATCAGCGGCGTGTGGGGCAACCATGAAGGCTCGATGCTCTTATGGGTGCTGATCCTTGCGCTGTTTGGCGCGCTGGTGGCTTTGTTTGGCGGCAATCTGCCGATCACGCTCAGGGCCAATGTATTGGCGGTGCAGTCGTGGATCGCGGTGGCGTTCATGGTATTCATTCTTGCGACCTCGAACCCGTTCATGCGGCTCGCGCCCGCGCCGGGCGAAGGCCGCGACCTCAATCCGCTGCTGCAGGACCCCGGCCTCGCGATCCATCCGCCACTGCTTTATGTCGGCTATGTCGGGCTCTCGATCTCGTTCTCGTTTGCGATCGCCGCGCTGATCGAGGGCCGCATCGATGCCGCATGGGCGCGCTGGGTGCGGCCGTGGACGCTGTTGGCTTGGATCTTTCTCACCCTCGGCATTTCGATGGGTTCGTATTGGGCCTATTACACGCTGGGCTGGGGCGGCTGGTGGTTCTGGGACCCGGTCGAGAATGCTTCCTTCATGCCGTGGCTGATCACCACCGCGCTATTGCATTCCGCGGTGGTGATGGAAAAGCGCAACGCACTGAAGATCTGGACCATCCTGCTCGCCATCATGGCGTTTTCACTGTCGCTGGTCGGGACCTTCCTGGTGCGCTCGGGCGTGCTGACGTCGGTGCATGCCTTCGCCACCGATCCGTCGCGCGGCGTGTTCATCCTTGCGCTTTTGGTGCTGTTTATCGGCGGCGCGTTCGTGCTGTTTGCTTGGCGGGCGCCGTTGCTCAAGCAAGGTGGGTTGTTCGCGCCGGTGTCGCGCGAGGGCGCGCTGGTGCTCAACAATCTGTTCCTGGTTACCGCCTGCATGTCGGTGTTTGTCGGCACGCTTTATCCGCTCGCGCTGGAGGCGCTGACCGGCGAAAAGATCTCGGTCGGCGCCCCATTCTTTAACGCGACTTTCGGTCCGCTGTTTCTGGTGCTGTTGCTGGCGGTGCCGTTTGGGCCGCTGCTGGCCTGGAAGCGCGGCGACCTTCCGGGCGTGGCGCAGCGGCTGATGGCGGCGGCCGGCGTCGCGCTCGCCGTCATGGTGGGCTGCTATGCGGTGGTGCAGGGCGGTCCGGTGCTGGCGCCGCTGGTGGTTGGGATCGCGGTCTATGTCATTATCGGCGCGTTCACCGATTTGGCGGAGCGCACCGGCTTGTTCCGTATGTCGCCCAAGGCAGCGCTGGCGCGTGCCGCCGGATTGCCGCGTTCGGCCTGGGGTACGATGATCGCGCATCTGGCGCTTGGCATTACTCTGATCGGCATCGTCGGCGAGACCCAGTTCGGCACCGAGCGGATCGCCGAAATGAAGCCGGGGCAGAGCATCGAGATTGGCGGCTACGACATCCGCTTCGACGGAATGGCCACGCGGCCCGGCCCGAATTATAGCGATCAGATCGCACGCTTTACCGTTCAGCGTGGCGGCGCCGTGATCGGCGAGATCGAGCCGTCCAAGCGAACCTTCCCGGCGCGCTCGACCACCCGCACCGAAGCGGCGCTGATGAGCCGCGGCTTCAGCCAGATCTATGTGTCGCTCGGCGATCCTTCGCCCGGCGGTACGATTGCCGTGCGCGCTTATCATAAGCCATTGGTGTTGCTGATCTGGCTCGGCACCATTGTCATGGTGCTCGGCGGCCTGTTGTCGCTGAGCGACCGACGACTGCGCGTCGGCGCGCCGAAGCCCGCGCGGAGCAAACCCGTCATGCAGCCGGCGGAGTAAGGCTATGGCTTGGCTGCGACGCCTGCTCATCATTTTGGCGTTGCTTGCGGCGGCGCCTGCGCTCGCGGTGCAGCCCGACGAGATTGTCACCGATCCTGCCAAGGAAACGCGCGCCCGCGAATTGTCGCGGCAGTTGCGCTGCATGGTGTGTCAGAATCAATCGATTGACGATTCCGATGCACCATTGGCGCGCGATCTGCGCATTCTCGTGCGCGAACGCTTGCAGGCCGGCGACAGCAATCAGCAGGTGCTCGATTTTCTGGTGCAGCGCTACGGCGAGTTCGTATTGTTGAATCCGCGGCTGCGTTGGCAGACCGCGCTGCTGTGGTTCGCGCCGCCGCTGCTGCTGATCGGCGGCGGGCTGGCGCTGTTCATGCTGGCCCGGCGGCGCGCGGGCGGCGCTCCGACGAACGATGCTGTCACACCGCAGGGCGGTGCGCTCACTGCCGACGAAGAACGCCGGCTGGCGCGGCTGATGAAATCGCAGGATCGGTCGTAAGGTGCAATGGGCGCAGCGCATTGCGCATGCTGGCGATGCATTTGTCCATGTTATCCTGCTTCAACAAAACATGTGACGTCCAATGCCTGTATCACCAATCGATTCCATTCGAATCTGGCAGCGGCAGTTTGCCGAGGATGCCCGGGAAGCGATCCGCAAGATCGTCCGCCGTCGCATTCGCAAACTCATCGAATTGGTAATGAGCGATCTCGATATGGTCGCACTATTGAAGCCCGGCGATACCTCGGTGGCATTCGAGAACGAAAAGCTGCGGGATGTTCCGCGCTGCAAGACCCGTGATGAATTATTCCGGCTGGCGCTCGGTCATGTGACCTCCGACGACGGGCTCTTCCTGGAGTTTGGCGTTTACAAGGGCGCATCGATCAATCGTCTTGCGAAGCTCAAGCCCAACGTCACCTTCTACGGTTTTGATTCATTTATTGGGCTGCCGGAGGCATGGACGGCCGGCAGCAAGAAGGGCGCCTTCAGTCTGGGCGGAGCGTTGCCGCCGGTTCGCGCGAATGTGGCGCTGATCAAGGGCTTTTTCGCCGATACTGCGGGTCCGTTTTTTATTGCGCGGCCGAGTTCGAAGATTAGTTTCATGCATGTCGACAGTGACCTCTTCAGCTCCGCCAAGACTATTTTGACTGAGGCGCGGCCGCTGCTGGGAGCAGGAACCGTCATTGTGTTTGACAATTTCTTTAATTATCCAGGGTGGGAGCAGGGCGAGTTCAGGGCCCTGAGCGAATTCGCCGCGGAAACTGGAAAGCGGATTGACTATATCGGCTACATCCCGAACGGCGCCCAAATTGCCTTACGACTTTTGTAGACGCTTACCGCATCGGCGTGCCTCGCAATGCCATCCATAAGATATTGATTTTCAATCATAATATCTGAATCTCTGACGTTACCAAGTTTTAATCCCACCGACAGGCCCCGGTAAGGCGGTGCACCGCATGGTCGGCGTCGAACGGCGACATCATGCTTTGTCCGGCCCGGGCGGGACGCGACATCCGAACAAGCGGGAGATCACCTCATGACAGAACAGTCTCAATTGAATTCCAAGCCGCGCGGTCCGTTGGCGCTGCGCCGTCTGGCCTTGCTCGCAACCGCGGTCGCGGCGCTCGGCGCTGGCGCCGTCATGCTTGCGCCTGGTGTGTCGCTGCAGGTCCCAATGGCGCGTGCCCAAAACGTGTCACAGCAGGCGCAGAATGCGCCGCGCCCGGTCGGCTTTGCTGACATTGTGGAGCGCGTGAAGCCGGCGGTGATTTCGGTCCGGGTGCGCGTCGATGCGCCGCGCGTCAGCATGCAAGATTCGCCGTTCCCGCAGAATTCGCCGATGGACCGGTTTTTCCGCCGCTGGGGCGTGCCTGAGGGCGAAGAGCTTCCGCCGGACAGCCAGCGCGGCCAGCGCGCTGTCCCCGTGCCGCCACCGGGGCGCAATGTCACCGGCCAGGGTTCAGGTTTCTTCATCTCGGCCGATGGCTATGCCGTGACCAACAATCATGTGGTCGACGGCGCCAGCAGTGTCCAAGTGATCGCCGACGACGGCAGATCTTATACGGCGCGTGTGATCGGCACCGATCCGCGCACCGATCTGGCGTTGGTCAAGGTCGACGGCCGCAGCGATTTTCCCTTTGTCGTGCTGAGCGAGACTGCGCCACGAATCGGCGACTGGGTTTTGGCGGTAGGCAATCCGTTCGGCCTTGGCGGAACGGTGACTGCCGGAATCGTCTCGGCCAACGGCCGCGACATCGGCGCCGGCCCCTATGACGACTTCATCCAGATCGATGCGCCGGTCAATCGCGGCAATTCCGGCGGCCCGACTTTTGACGTCAATGGCCAGGTGATCGGGGTCAATACCGCGATCTTCTCGCCGTCCGGCGGCAATGTCGGCATCGCCTTTGCCATTCCGGCCAGCACGGTTCGTTCGGTGGTCGCGCAATTGCGCGATCGCGGCGCGGTGACCCGCGGCTGGATCGGCGTGCAGATCCAGCCGGTCACCGCTGAGATTGCTGACAGCCTCAATTTGAAGTCCACGCAAGGCGCGCTGGTGGCTGAGCCGCAGGCCGGCAGCCCGGCGGTGACGGCGGGCATTCGCGCCGGTGACATCATCACTCATGTCAATGGCGCGTTGGTCCGGGACGCCCGGGAACTCGCCCGCACCATCGGCGCAATGCCGCCCAAGGCCAGTGTGCGGCTGACGGTGCTGCGCAACGGCGCCGAGCAAGCCATTACGCTGACGCTCGGCGAACTGCCCAATCAACGCGAGGCGCGGGCCGCCCCCGCGCGGCCAGAGACGCCGCGCGCAACTGAGGTGCCGCGGCTTGGCCTTACGCTTGCGCCCGCGCCCGATGTTGCCGGGAGTGGCGATCAGGGCGTGGTCATTACCAATGTCGAGGCCGGCAGCATTGCCGCCGAGCACGGCTTCCGCCCCGGCGACGTGATCCTGAACATCGCCGACAAGCCGGTCAAAAGTCCGGCGGAGGTGCGTGACATGTTTGCCGATGCGCAGAAGGGCGGTGCGCGCAATGTCTTGGTGCGGGTAAAGAGCGGCGACAGCATTCGTTTTGTCGCCGTGCGATTAGGCCGCGCCTAAGCCGAATGGGGCGTTCCGCCGGCATCCGTCGCCCCCGCCGGTGGCGCGAACCAGGGGGACGGGCGCGTAAGTTGCCCGTCCCCAACCTGCAACCAGTTCTGTTCCGGTTTCCTTCGCCCCCAACCGGATCGGGATTGGTCGAGGGGCGGTGGGCCTCCCCCGCCGCCCCTCGCGTCTCATCGCTGCGGCAGAGCAGCAGCAGCGTCGAGCGCGAGAACTTGCAACCGGGCGCGATTTGGATACGGTCGCCATGGTAGTCGCCGTCGTTTCACCGCCGAGGGCCCTCAACAAGGAAGTGGAGCGCGTCATGCGTCTCCTGATTATCGAAGACGACCGCGACGCGGCCGATTATCTGGTCAAGGCATTTCGCGAAGTCGGCCATGTTGCCGAATTGGCGACCGACGGCGAGGTGGGCCTGGCGCAGGCGCTCGATGGACAATACGACGTGCTGATCGTCGATCGCATGTTGCCGAAGCTCGATGGCCTGACCGTGATCGGCACTTTACGGAGCAAAGGAATCGACACACCAGCCTTGATCTTGTCGGCGCTCGCGCAAGTCGACGATCGAGTCAAGGGTCTGCGCGCCGGCGGCGACGATTACTTGCCGAAGCCCTATTCATTTTCGGAATTGTTGGCCCGCATCGAAGTGTTGGCGCGCCGTCGCGGCGGCCGCGAAGAGATGGTCTATCGCGTCGCCGACCTCGAACTCGACCGCCTGTCGCACCAGGTCAAGCGCAAGGACGAAGAGATCCTCCTACAGCCGCGCGAATTCCGTCTGCTCGAATACCTGATGAAGCATGCCGGACAGGTGGTGACCCGCACCATGCTGCTTGAGAATGTATGGGATTATCATTTCGATCCGCAGACCAATGTTATCGACGTGCATATCTCGCGGCTGCGTTCGAAGATTGACAAGGGATTTTCCCAGCAATTGCTGCATACCGTGCGCGGCGCGGGCTATATGCTCCGGGACGGTCGGTGAGGCGGACGGGCTCGCGAATCTCTGGCATGTTGTCGCCGCCTAAACCATAATTCGATTCAATTGAATCGGATTATGGTCAAATATTTTATGTTGAGCGCGATCTTATCCGGAAAGCGGTTTCCACTTCTCGGGATCATGCTCCAAGGTGACGCATGACGGCGCTCGGTAAATTATTCCGAACGACCACCTTCAAGTTGACCCTGGTCTACTTGACGGTGTTCGCGCTGTTTGCCGCGTTCCTGCTGGGTTATCTCGCTTGGAACGCGCGGCGCTTGGTGACCCAGCAAATCACTGCGACGGTCGATGCCGAGATCAGGGGCTTGTCCGACCTTTTCCAGCAAGGCGGCATCCGGCAATTGATCTTTGCGATCGATGACCGTGGCAGCCGGCCGGGCTCGAGCCTGTATCTCCTCACCACCGCGGCCGGCGAGGGCGTGACCGGCAATATCGGCTCGCTCGCCACTGGCGTACTCGACAAGTCCGGCTGGACCGAGACGACCTACCAACGCATTGACGATAGCGTTGCGCACCGGGCGCTGGTGCGGGTGTTGCTGCTTCCGGGTGGCTTCCGTCTGCTGGTCGGCCGCGATCTTGACGAGCGCGAGCGGCTCTATGACGTGGTGCTGAGCGCGGGCCGCTGGTCGATTGCGCTGGTGGTGGTGCTTGGCATGGCCGGCGGTTTCTTCGTCACACGCCGGGTGCTCAGGCGTATCGATGCGATGACCGGCACCACCCAACGAATCATGGCTGGCGATCTTTCAGGCCGGCTGCCGGTCGGCGGCAGCAATGACGAGCTCGATCGCCTGGCCAGCAATCTCAATGCCATGTTGGAGCGGATCGAGGCGCTGATGCACGGCCTCAAAGAAGTCACCGACAATATCGCGCATGACCTCAAGACGCCGCTGACGCGGCTGCGCAATCGCGCCGAAGAAGCGCTGCGTATGGGGGAAGACGAGTCGCAATACCGCGCCGCGCTGGAGCGGACCATCGAGGAATCCGATGGCCTGATCCGGACCTTCAATGCGCTACTGATGATCGCGCGCGCGGAATCCGGTCAAGCGCGCGACGGCATGAGCGAGTTCGATGCCGCCGAGATCGCGCAGGGAATCGGCGAATTGTACGAGCCATTGGCCGACGACAAGGGCCTAGCATTGCGGGTCGAGGCATCGGTCGCCATGCCGATGCGTGGCCATCGCGAATTGATCAGTCAGGCGCTCGCCAATCTGGTCGATAATGCCATCAAATATGCCGCACCCGACTGCGCGACCCTGGTTCCCGATGGGCGGCCGCTCAATGGCAACCAGCCCGCGATCGTGGTCCGGGCCATGAGCGAGGGCGGGCGCATCCTGTTGTCGGTCGCCGATTCCGGGCCGGGCATTCCGGAGGGCGATCGTTCGCGCGCTGTCGAACGGTTTGTGCGGCTGGAACTGAGCCGGTCACGGCCCGGGTCTGGATTGGGGCTGAGCCTCGCCAATGCGGTCGCCCGTCTGCATGGCGGTGAGTTGCGGCTGGAGGATAATCAACCCGGTTTGCGCTCTGTGCTGGCGCTGCCGCGCGGCCTGTCCGGCATTGCGGTCTCCCCGACTGGCCCCCGCGAAGGGGTCGTGATTCCATAATCTCTCAGCTTGCGGCGTTGGCCGGGCGGTGACTAACTCCTGTCAACCGGAGCGTCGGCATGCGCTGTTGAGCGAAGGATCGAATGGTGGTCGTTGCAACTGCGATGGACGATGTGAGCGCGCGGGCGCTTGCGCGGCGTATCGGTTGTGCGCCGGAACTCGGCGCGGCCGAAGTGGCGCAGAAGCGTCTGGATGACTGGCTTCACGCCTGCGGCGAAAGTTCCGGCCCGCTGCGTGGCCTGTTCGCCGCCCAGCCGATGGCGCGCGCGTTGACGCTGGGTCTGGCGGACGGTTCGCCGCACCTCTGGGAACTGGCGTCGGCCGATCCGGAACGGTTTGCCGCGCTGCTGGCATCGGATCCGGATGCGCGGTTCGAGGCGATCCTGGCCCAGGCGGTCGCGGCGATTGCGGCCACCGACGATGACGTCGAAGCCATGCGGCTGCTGCGGCGCATGAAGGCGGAAGCGTCGCTGCTGATTGCGCTGGCTGACATTGGCGGCGTCTGGCCGGTCATGCGCGTAACGGCGGCGCTGACGCAACTCGCCGACGCCGCGGTGGGTGCGGCGGTGCGGCATCTACTCGGCCAGGCCGCGCGCGACGGCAAGCTGGCTTCGGGGCTGGAGGCCGGCAGCGGCTACATCGTCATGGCGATGGGAAAAATGGGCGCGGGCGAACTCAATTACTCCAGCGACATCGATCTCATTGTGTTCTACGACGCCGGCGCTGCTGCACTGGCGGAGGGCACCGAGCCGGCGCCGTTTTTCGTCCGCGTCACGCGCGGTTTGGTCAAACTGCTGCAGGAGCGCACGCCTGACGGCTATGTGTTCCGCACGGACCTGCGGCTGCGGCCGGATCCGGGATCGACGCAGATCGCGGTGTCGACGGCAGCTGCGCTCGATTACTACGAAAGCGTCGGGCGCAATTGGGAGCGCGCCGCGATGATCAAGGCGCGCGTCTGCGCTGGCGACATTGCCGCCGGCGAAAAATTGCTGCGGGAACTCGCGCCGTTCATCTGGCGAAAATATCTCGATTTTGCCGCCGTCGCCGACATCCACAGCATGAAGCGCCAAATTCACGCCTATCGCGGCCATGGCGAGATCGCGGTGGAGGGCCACAACGTCAAGCTTGGCCGTGGCGGCATTCGCGAGATCGAATTTTTTGTGCAGACCCAGCAGCTGATTGCCGGCGGCCGTCATCCGGAACTGCGTGGGCGCGAGACATTGGCGACGCTTGAGGTGTTGGCCACGCGTGAATGGATCGGCGGGCAGGCCCGTGATGAGCTTGGCGCCGCCTATCAATTCCTGCGTATGGTCGAGCACCGGCTGCAAATGGTGGCCGATGAGCAGACCCATACTTTGCCGGGCGACCAGGCTGGACTTGAGCGTTTTGCGCGATTTATGGGCTTTGCGGATCGCGACCGCTTTGCCGAAGCGCTGCTGGTTCATTTGCATAATGTGCAGCGCCACTACGCCACCTTGTTTGAGAGTGCGCCGGCCGCCGAAGCGGGAGCGCGCGTGCTGTCGTTCCCAGCCGAGAGCGACGATCGCGAAACGCTCGATAACCTCACGATCATGGGCTTCAAACAGCCGCTTGAGGCGTCGGCGCGGGTACGGCATTGGTTGTCGGGCGGCCAGCGTTCGTTGCGGAGCGAGCAGGCCGCGGCTCAACTCGTCGATCTGGTGCCGCTATTGCTCACGCATTTTGCGCGTTCCGCAAACCCCGATGCGACGCTGCTCGCGTTTGACCGGTTCCTGTCGGCGCTGCACGGCGCCGGCCGTCTGTTCTCCCTGCTGCGGCAAAATCCAGACCTGGTCGCTCTGATCACGATGGTGCTCGGGATGGCGCCTCGGCTGGCCGACAGTCTGGCGCAATTCCCCGACGTCATGGATGCACTGATCGACCCGAGTTTCTTCGGCGCGCTGCCGGAGGAGGGCGAACTCAATGCTGTGCTTGAACGATCGCTCCAGCAGTCCGGGGGCTACGAGGATTTCCTCGATCGCATCCGAATTTTTGCGCAGGAACAGATGTTCCTGATCGGCACGCGGATCCTGTCGGGAACGGTCTCGGCGGAGCAGGCCGGCGAGGCGTTCGCGCGTCTTGCCGATATGCTGATCCGCGCGCTGCATCGGGCGGTCGATGAAGAGTTCACAAAACTGCATGGGCGTATTGCCGGGCAGGAGGTGGCGATCCTCGCGTTCGGCAAACTTGGCGGCCGCGAAATGACCGCGACCTCGGATCTCGATTTGATTGTGATCTACGATTTTGACGCCGATCATCCGGAGTCGGACGGCCAACGTCCGCTCTACGGGGCGCAATACTTTACGCGCCTGGTGCAACGGCTGATCAGCGCGCTGACCGCGCAGACCAATCACGGTGTGCTCTATCAAGTCGACATGCGGTTGCGGCCGTCGGGTCGTTCCGGGCCGGTCGCCACGCGGATCGATAGTTTTGTGGACTACCAGGAGACCGAGGCTTGGACATGGGAGCATTTGGCGCTGACGCGCGCCCGCGTTGTGTCGGCATCGCCGGCTTTCCGGAAGCGGGTCGAAACGGCAATTGGTGCCGTTTTGGGCAACGCGCGCCATGCCGAGCTGATCGCCGGCGATGTCGTTGAAATGCGGCACGCGATTGCGGCGGAAAAGGGCGACAAGGACCGTTGGAATCTCAAATATGTTGCCGGCGGGCTGGTCGACATTGAGTTCATCGCGCAATACCTGCAACTGGTGCACGGTGCCACGACGCCCGAGATCCTCGATACCTCGACCGTCCGTGTTCTGGACAAGGCCTGGCGGCTCGGTTTGTTGCCGACCGAACACGCCGAGGTGCTGCGGCCGGCGGTGCGGCTCTATCACAACCTCACGCAAATTCTGCGGCTATGTCTGCCGGGCGATTTCGATCCAAAGACCGCCTCGCCGGAAATCCGCGGCCTGCTGGCGCGGGCCGCCGACGTTCCCGATTTCGAGACGCTCAATGCCTTCATCGCTGAGATCGAAGCCAAGGTACGCCGCAGTTTCGAGCGCATCCTGAGCGAGGCGCGTTAGCGCGCTTTGGATGGCCGGGACAAGTTCGGCCAAAGCAAGTCAAATATTGCGTGCTTCGCGCAGCCGGTTACTTGAGCTCGAACTCGACCAGATTGATGCTGGTCGTCCCGATATTGCGGATCGCGCGGGTGGCGCCGGGCTCCTGCCAATAGAGGTCGCCGGGATTGAGCGCCAGACTGCGATCGGCTTCGTCCTTGACGATTTCCTCGATCACGCCGCCGTCGATAATCACGCGCAGGCCTGGCGCGGCTTGCGTGATCGGACCGGCGGTCTGTCCCGGCTCCAATTGCAGCCGCCATCCGCGCGCCCTTGAGCAAATGTCGCATGCAATCCCTCCCTCTGGCAGAGCCACGTTGGGCCGCCTTGTGGCGGTCAGCTCGGCGGCAAGACTGCGCTTCGCCCAGGCGGCGCGCAAGGGCGGGCGGCAGCGGCGATGGGTCGTGCAAATCCTCGGCAAGGCGTCATAATGTATGTGTGGCGTTTGAAGTCGAAGGGGTGTCATGACGCTGATCCGCCGTCAGTTCTTGCGAACCGCCGCAGGTGCGGCCTTGGCGATGCCATTTGCCGGCGCAGCCATGGCGCAGACTTATCCCAGTCGTCCGGTGCGGGTGATCGTGCCGGTCGGCGCAGGGGGCGCTAACGACACCGCGACGCGGCTGATCGCGCAGAAGCTCGCAGAGAGCCTCAAGCAGCAATTCTATGTTGAGAATGTGCCCGGCGCCGGCGGCAATCTTGGCATGGCACAGGCAATGAAGGCGGCGCCTGATGGCCATACCATGGTTTCGGTGGCGCCTAGCTTTGTAATCAATCCAACGCTTAATCCGAATACGCCGTTCGATCCGGTGCGCGACTTCGCGCCGGTGACGCTGATGTGCGCGACGCCGACCGTAATCGTCGCCCATGACTCGCTTGGGGCGGGTTCGATCAAGGAACTGATCGCGCTGCTTAAGGCCAATCCGGGTAAGTTCAGCTATTCCTCCGCCGGCACCGGCACGCCGGCGCATCTGGCCGGCGAATTGTTCAAGGCGGTCTATGGCGTGGACATCATCCATGTGCCGTTTGCCGGCGGCGGGCCGGCGCTGAACGCGACTATGGGCGGCCATACGCCGATCAGCTTTCCGGCGCTGTCCACCGCTGCGCCCAGCATTGCCGGAGGCAAAGTGCGCGGGCTTGCGGTGATGAGTTCCAAACGTTCGTCGACATTGCCGAATGTGCCGACAATGGTGGAATCCGGGCTGGGCGATCAGGAAGCCGATGTGTTCGTCGGGATCCTGCTGCCGGCGGGTGTGCCGCGGCCGGTGGTCGATCTGCTCAACCGCGAAATCGTCAAGGCGCTGGCGCTGGCGGATGTGAAAGAAAAACTCGCGACGCTTGGCTTCGCCCCGATTGGAAACTCCCCGGACCAGTTCGCCGGCTGGATCAAGGCCGAAGTCGCCAAATGGGCTAAGGTGATCGGCGCCGCCAATATCAAGCTGCCATAGGCGGGTTTGATTGCCTGCGGCGTTACCGAACTAAGCCGCTGCATCCCGCGCGCGCGCTCTCTCGGTTGGCAGGCGCAAGAGCACCAGCGTGCCCCTGCCAAGCGTCGAGCGGATGCGCAGCGTGCCGCCGTGCAATTCCGCCAGCGATCGCGCGATCGCAAGGCCAAGTCCCGAGCCCTGGTGGGTTTTGGTGAACTGGCTTTCGACCTGTTCGAACGGACGTCCAAGCTTGGCCAGCGCGGCTGGTGGAATGCCGATGCCGGTGTCGACAATGGCAATGCGCACCATGTTTGCCGATGCGCGCGCCCGGACCGTGATCCGGCCACCCTCGGGCGTGAATTTGACGGCATTGGACAGCAAGTTGAGCGCGATCTGCTTAAACAGCCGTTGATCGGCGCGGACCCGGATTCCCTCGGGGATATCGACGTCCAACGCGACCCCTTTGTCGTCGGCGCGGGTGGCGACCACGCGCATCGCTTCGTTGAGGAAGCGGCTGAGCCCGATCTGCTCCAGATCGAGGCGGATGCGGCCGGCCTCGATCTTGGACATGTCGAGGACGTCGTTGATGACGTCGAGCAGGTATTGGCCGCTCTGGTGGATGTCCTTGCAGTAGTCGCGATACTTCTCGCCGCCGATCGGCCCAAACATCTCCGATTCCATGATTTCGGAGAACCCGATAATGGCGTTCAGCGGCGTGCGTAGTTCGTGGCTCATATTGGCGAGGAAGCTCGACTTGGCCTGGTTGGCCTCTTCGGCGCGGGTCTTTTCCTCGGAATATTTTTCCGCCAGGTCGGCAAGCTCTTCGGCCTGGCGCTCGAGTGTGCGCTGCGAGGCGCGAAGATCGGCAACCGTCCGCATCAGGCGCCGCTCGGAGTCGATCAGCTTTTCTTCGTGCCGCTTGATGGTGGTGATGTCGGTGCCGACCGAGACGTAGCCGCCGTCCTTGGTGCGGCGCTCGCTGATGTGCAGCCAGCGGTCGTCGTCGAGCTGCGCCTCGAAGGTGCGCGCGCCGGGGACCTGGCTTTCGCTGGTAATCCTGGTGCGCACCACCGGTCGGCGTCCGGCCGCAATGACTTCGTCATAAGGCGTTCCAGCCGTGACCGCTTCATCGGGCAGGTTGTGCAGCGCCAGGAAATTGGAGTTGCACAGGACGATGCGGTTATCGGCGTCCCACAAGACGAACGCTTCCGGAATGGTTTCGATCGCATCGCGCAGACGCAGGTCGGCTTCGGCGGTTTGCTCCGCCAGCCGCTTTTGCTCGGTGATGTCGACGGCGATGCCAATCAAGTGCGGCGCGCCGCCGCCAGATTGATGGACCAATTCGCAACGCGCCCGCAGCCACACCCAATGGCCGTCGGCATGGCGCATGCGGAAGGCGTGGTCGATGGTCGAGGTTTTGGCATCCGCAAGCTGCGCGGCCAGGTGGTAGAGCTGCACGTCGTCGGGATGGATCAGGGCATTGACCTCGCCGAAGCGCATGAGGTCGTCCTTGGGCTTGATGCCAAGGATCGCAAACATCGAATGCGACCAGAAGATCTTGCCGCGAGCGAGGTCCCAGTCCCACAGCCCGCAGCGACCGCGATTGAGCGCGGTATCGATGCGGGTGCGGACGGTTTCATAGATGGCGTCGGCCTCGCGGGCGCGGGTCGCTTGCCAATGAAAGGCAAAGCCCAGAATCAGCAGGACAAAGCCGGTGGTGGCCGACAGCGTGACGGTCAGCGCGGTATCCGAGCGCCAGGCCGCGAGCGCATCCGCGCGCCGGTGGACGATGGCGATTTGGCCCTGCCCGGCGTTCAGCCAGTGCACCGTGGCAAAGGCCGCGGCGCCATCGGCAAGCGCGATCTCCATCACGCCGGCGGTCGCCCCGAGCGTATCCAATGGATGCGCCGATCCGATAACGTCGGTGAGACGGCGGCCGACCAATACGTTATCTGGCCGCGGCACCGCGGTCGTCGTGCCGTCGCCGGTCAGAATGCCGACCCGGACCGCCGCGACGATCACGCCATTGGTGTTGGTCTGGATAATTTGCCGGCCGGGCACGAGCGCCCAGCCCGGGACGGCGTGTTCGAGCTCGAACTGCTTGCGACGATCGTCGACCGCGGACGAACGCCCCAGTCGTTCCGCGAGAAACTCCGCGCTTCCCATCATGCCGCGCACGACTTCGGCAATCGCCTGACGGCGGTGGTCGAAGACTTGCACAAAGGCGCCGATGCAGATCGTCACCAAAAAGGCGATGATCAGCGCGGGCACCGCTCGTCTGAGTGCCGGTTCCGCCGTGAGCAAACGGCGGTATGCCGGTTTGGCGATCGATTGCGCCAAGCCTTTGATGGAATCACTACTGACAGACGCGCTCGCCGTCTCGACGCGCGCCATGTGTGGCCCCCGTTCGGATCATCCAGCCCCAAAATTTGATCGGAAGGATGTGCCGCATCTCCCCGAATCACCAACGCATTTGAGTCGAGATAACGGCGCTTGTCGAGAGTCATTAATGAACTTTTAGCGATCCACCGCTTTTTTGTAGGCCACTGTGACTCAAAAGCAATTCCGGGAGTCGTGGGCCCGTCAAGGCGCGGTTTTGGGCTCCGCCGGGGCCGAATCGGCGATCAGTTTTCGGCCAGCGCGCGCGACACGATGTCGTTGACGTCGCGCGACAGCGCGGGCTGCGCCGCCACCTTGCGCAGCGCCCTTTCCGCGTGTCCGCGCCGTCCGGATTCAAGCACCCGCCAGCTCTTAAGGGCGGTGAGCAGGCGGGCGGCGACCTGTGGATTTTTCGAATCCAGCGCAATCACGGTGTCGACCAGGAGCGCGTAACCGGCGCCATCGGAGCGATTAAGCTGGGTTTGGTTCGCTGTCGCGAATGACATGAACAGCGCGCGCACCCGGTTGGGATTGCCCATTGAAAACGCCGGATGCTTGGTCAGCGCCTTGACCCGCTCCAGTGTCGCGGGCTCCGGAATCGAGGCTTGCAGCGATAGCCATTTATCGATGACCAGCGCGTTGTCCTTGTAGCGCGCGTAGAAGTCGTCGAGCGCTTCGGCGCGTTCGCGGACATCGCACCATGACAGGGTCGCCAGCGCGGCCATGCGGTCGGTCATGTTGTCGGCATCGCGATATTGTTGCGCAGCCAGTGCGATGGCGCCTGGCGCTTGCGCGGCGACCAGGAGGTCGAGGCAGGTATTGCGCAGCGCGCGTCGCCCGGCGCCGGCGGCGTCGGGCCGATAGGCGTCGGTGGCGGCGAGTGCCCGATAACGCTCGTGCAGTGGTGCGGCGAGGCGCTGACCGGCCGCGGTGCGCAGCTTGTCGCGCGCGGCAAAGATCGCGTCGGGGTCGACATCGCGGGCGATCTCGCGGGCGATGTCCGCCTCGCTCGGCAGCGTCAGGGCCAGCGATACGAATGCCGGTTCAAGCGCGGGATCGTTAAGGATTGCGCCCAGCGCTTCGAGCAGACCTTCGTCGGGGCCTGCGCGGCCGCCGGACCGGATCGCCGCCACGCCATCGGTCAGCACGCGCGTTGCCAGCGATTGCATGGCCTGCCAGCGATTGAACGGGTCGGAATCGTGCGCCGCCAAAAAGCGCAGGTCGTTGTTCGACAGATTGGCGCTCACACGCACCGGCGCCGAGAAGTCGCGGTTGAGCGACATCACGGGCGGTTCCGCGATGTTTTCAAAGGCGAAGACCTCCGAAGACTTGCGCAGCGCCAGAATGCCGCGCGCCACCGCTTTGCCGCCCGCCAGCTTGAGCGGATGTTCGCGCCCGTCGCGTCCGACCAGACCGATGGCCAGCGGGATCAGCGTCGGCTCTTTGGTGGGTTGACCGGGTGTCGGCGGCACCGTCTGTGCGATCTGCATCGAAAAGGTCTTGCTGGCGGGGTCGTGGCTACCGGACACCACGACTTCCGGCGTGCCGGCCTGCGAATACCACAGCATGATCTGCGTGAGGTCGGCGCCGCTCGCATCTGCAAAGCACTGCACAAATTGCTCGACGGTCGCCGCCTCGCCGTCATGGCGGGCAAAATACAGGTCCATACCTTTGCGAAAATTCTGCGCGCCCAGGAGCGTTTGCAGCATGCGCACGACTTCGGCGCCCTTCTCGTACACCGTCGCCGTGTAGAAATTATTGATCTCGCGATAGACGCTGGGCCGTACCGGGTGGGCGAGGGGGCCGGCATCCTCCACGAATTGCATCGCACGCAAGCCGCGCACGCTGCGAATCCGTTCGACCGGGCGCGAATTCTGGTCGGCGCGGAATTCCTGATCGCGGAAAACGGTGAGTCCTTCTTTGAGACAAAGCTGGAACCAGTCACGGCAGGTGATGCGATTGCCGGTCCAGTTGTGGAAATATTCATGGGCGATGACGGCCTCGATCCCCATGAAGTCGGCATCGGTTGCGGTGTCGGTGCTGGCGAGGACGTATTTGTCGTTGAATACGTTGAGCCCCTTGTTCTCCATCGCGCCCATGTTGAATGCCGAGACCGCGACAATCATGAAGATGTCGAGATCGTATTCGCGGCCGAAACGTTCCTCGTCCCAGCGCATCGAACGCTTGAGCGCGTCCATAGCATAGGCGCTGCGGCCCTCATTGCCGGGCTCGACAAAGATTCGCAGCGTCACGTCGCGTCCCGACATAGTGCGGAAGCTGTCCTCGACGCGGGCGAGATCGCCGCCCACCAGCGCGAACAGGTAGGCGGGCTTCGGAAACGGATCGTGCCAGACCGCAAAATGCCGCCCGCTGCCCGTTATCTCGCCGGACGCCGCCGGATTGCCATTGCCAAGCAGCACCGGGCAGGCGGCTTTGTCTGCTTCGATGCGGGTGGTGAACACCGCCATCACATCGGGGCGGTCGGGGTAATAGGTGATACGGCGGAAGCCGTCGGCCTCGCATTGCGTGCAGTAGGTAGTGCCGGAACGGTAGAGCCCCATCAATTGG
Source organism: Xanthobacteraceae bacterium (assembly GCA_022841625.1). Taxonomy (GTDB): domain Bacteria; phylum Pseudomonadota; class Alphaproteobacteria; order Rhizobiales; family Xanthobacteraceae; genus VAZQ01. Next base: position 357,370 of record JALHRD010000001.1, on the reverse strand, counting down.
GTATTGGCGGATGGATTGATGACGGTCTCGATTTCGAGCGTGAACGCTCGCTGCGGCGGCTGCGCGATGGTGAGGTTTTCAGCGGTGGCGACAAAACGATCGGCGGCGAGTGCTTCACCGTCGAGTTTCAGCGCAACCAATTTGAGGCCGTCGCCGTCGAGGACCAGCGGCGCCGGCGCGGCCGCCTTCGGGTTGGGCTTTAGCCGCAACGCCGCCCTGACCCGCGTCGCGGTCGGATCGAGCGAGACGTCGAGATCGACTGTCTCCACCAGCCAGTCGGGCGGGCGATAATCCTCAAGACGAATCGGGACGGACAGTTCGGTGCGCATAATGGCGGCGGCCTCGGCTGGAGCGGGAAGGCGGTTCCTTCTAACACATCGGGCCTGCGCGGAAGTCGCTTTCTCCTGAAATGCCCGCATGTCGCCCGGTTATGCGGCGTTTAGGAGTGTTCCATCCCAATGCGCCATGCGTTAGTGTTACGCCAATATCAGTCGCCAAGCGGAGGATCGCCATGATTGGAATGCGCGCAATTGGATTGGGCCTTGCCGCCCTGCTGACCACCGGTAGCGGCGCTCTCGCGCAGAGCTATCCGAGCCAGACGGTGCGAATCGTGGTTCCGTTCTCCGCCGGCAGCATTACCGACGGGTTGGCGCGGACCTTGTCGGACAAGCTGGCGACCCTGTGGAAGCAGCAGGTGATCGTGGAGAACCGACCCGGCTTGCCTGGCACCGCCAGTGTCGCGACCAGCAAGCCGGATGGCTATACGCTGATGCTGACGTCGAACGGGCACACCATCGCCCGCGCCATCAACAAGACGGTTCCGTTCGATCCGATAAAGGACTTCGCTGGCATTAGTGTGGTTGCATCGGCGCCGCTGGCAGCGGTGGTGCCACCGGACTCGCCCGCCAAGACGCTCAGGGAATTCATCGATCTCGTGCGCAAGAATCCGGGCAAGTTCAATTTCTCCTCGGCCGGCGTTGCCAGCACGACGTTCCTGTCGGGCGAGATCTTCAGACAGGAAGCCAAGCTCGACATGGTGCATGTGCCGTTCAAGGGCGCGCCCGAGGCAATGACGGCGGTGGTGCGCGGCGACGTGCAGTTCTATTTTGCGCCGATCCCAAGCTCGCAATCGCTGGGCGATGCTGGCAAAGTGAGAGTGCTGGCGGTCAATTACTCCAAGCGCGTGCCCCAGCTCCCGGACGTTCCGACGGTCGCCGAGGCGGCGCTGCCCAATTTTTCCTATGAGTCATGGTTTGGCGTGATGGCGCCCGCCGGCACGCCGGCTGCGATCCTCAACAAGATCAGTCAGGACATCGCCGCGGTGTTGAAGATGCAGGAAGTGATCGATCAGATGGCCAAGGTCGGCAACATCCCAGCGCCGACGACGCCGGCGCAATTCGACGCCATCATCAGCAGAGATACCGCGCGCTACACCAAGGTGATGGAGACCGCCGGCATCACTCCGCAATAACGGCGTTGTGAAGGAATCTGTCGGGCCCGGTCCGGCTGACCTGATATCGAAAGAGGATACGTCATGAATCTCCGCTTCGCCTATGCGGTGGCGCTCTTGTCTGTCATGGTGCAGCCGGTGCCGGCGCAGCAATATCCAAGCCAGCCGGTTCGGATCGTCGTGCCGTTTTCGGCCGGCAGCAACACCGATGCGCAGGCGCGGATCATTGCCGACAAGCTGACTCAGCTGTGGAAGCAGCAGGTGATTGTTGAAAATCGCCCCGGCATTGCCGGCACCGCCAGCGTCGCCAAGTCCGCCGCCGACGGCTATACATTGATGCTGACGTCGAGCGGTCATCCGGTCGCCAATGTGATCAGCCCGACCGCGCCGTTCGATCCGGTCAAGGATTTCGCCGGGGTGACGCAAGTGTCGGTGGTGTCGGCATCGTTTATGGTGCCGCCCGATCTGCCGGCGAACAATCTCCGAGAATTCATCGCGCTGGCGCGGCAATCGCCCGGCAAGCTCAACTTCGCCTCGGCCGGAACCGCCAGCACGTCTTATCTCGCGGGCGAGGTCTTCAAGCAGGTGGCCAAGCTCGATCTCGTGCATATTCCCTACAAGGGCGCGCCCGAAGCGATGAACAGCATCTTGCGCAACGACGCGCAGATCTATTTTGCCAGCACCACTTTCTCGCCCGATCTGATCACATCCAAGAAAGTCAAAGTGCTGGCGGTCAGCAGCGCCAAGCGGGCGCCGCGCCTGCCGGATGTTCCGACCGCCGTCGAGGCCGGCCTCGCCGAATACGTCTATGATTCCTGGTTTGGGGTGATGGCGCCGGCTGGCACGCCGCCGGCGATCCTCAATAAGGTCAGCGCCGATATCGCAAGCGTGCTGCGCCTGCCAGACGTCACCAAGGCAGTCGACAATCAGGGGCTCCTGGTGGCGACCCAATCGCCGGCCGAATTCGATAAGCTGATCCGCTCGGAAGCGGAGCGTTACGGCAAGATCCTGCGCGCCGCCGGCGTCGGCGGCAATTAGAAATCTATGCGCCCGCGTGACGCGGCTCGGCGTGGCCGATGACGCGTTTGATCGACGAAAAGCGCGCGCGCAAGGCGCGCTCGATGCCATCGACCTTGTCATGAACCACAGCGACCGTCAGTCTCGGATCGGCGTCGCAGTGGAAATTGACGATCTCGCCGTCGCGGGTGTCGCGCACCCGCACATCGTGCACATTGCGGATGGCGTCGGTGCCGGCGGCGATCTCCACCAGCGCGGCCTGGATCTTCGCGGTCCGTTCGGCCAGTGCGTCGCGGCCGGCCAGTCCGCTTGTCTGGAGCGGTTCGATATGGGTCTCGACCTCGACATCCGGCCCGAGTTCGTCGCGTAGCGCGGCTTCCAATCCGTCGGCGATCTCATGCGCGCGGGCCAGCGAGAGGCCGCCGTCGACTTCGAGATCGAGCGACACCGAGAGCTGTCCGCCGATCGCATGCACGATGACGTGATGCACCGCGAGCGCGCGGTTGCGCGCGATCACCATCACGCGCTCTTGGATGGTTTCGTCATCCAGCGCGCGCGGTACGATATTGACCGTGGTGTCGGCATTGCGGATCTCGCCGCTAACGGCGGCTTCGACGCGCTCCTTGATGGCGGTGACGCGTCCGAGCGGGACAGTGCGGCTCACCGCGATATCGAGATCGACAAACAAGACGTCGCCGGCGGGGCGCACCCGCACGCGATCGATCGCGACCACGCCGGAAATTCGCTCGGCGATGGCGCGGACCTGGTCGGCGACGCCGGTCGGCGCGGTATCGGTCAGCGTGTCAATGGTGCTGCGGCCGAGCCGCCAACCGGCGATGCAGATAAAGACCGCCACAATCATCGCGGCCGCCGAATCGGCCCATGGGTAACCGAGCGCGACGGCGCCGAGGCCGATCAGCACCGCGATTGACGACCACATGTCGGAGCCGAAATGCAGCGCATCGGCTTCGAGCGCCTCGCTCGAGGTTTCGGCGGCGACCCGGTAAAGCAGGCGCGCCCGGAAATAATCGACCACGATCGAAACGGCGATGACTGCAAACGCCCAGACGGTGGCTTCCACCGCATGATGGCTCGTGCCGATCAGGCGGTCGGCGGCCTCCCAGATCACTATCCCGGACAGCAGGAACAGCAGCGCCGTCTCGGCCAGCGCGGTGAGGCTTTCGACCTTGCCGTGGCCATAGTGATGCTCTTCGTCGGCGGGCTTGCCGGAAACACGCACCGCGAAATAGGTCATCACCGTCGCGGCAAGGTCGAGCAGCGAATGGGCGGCTTCCGACAGGACAGCGAGCGAGCCGGTGCTGAACCCGACCACGCCTTTGGCGATGGTCAATCCACCGGATGCCAGAATCGAGGTGAGGGCAACGCGCTGTTTGAGGGCCTGTTTCGATTGCATCGGTGCTCTCTGGTCGTCGAGCCGTAACGCTAGTGGTCCGATTCTAACATTCGCATCCCGTTTCCGCGGGCGATTTTGCGAATGTTAGAATCAAAGGACCACTAGCAAGTATATGCTGCTAGTGGAGTTTTGGATTTGACATTCGCATCGCGTGCTTGCTGCCAGGTGGGTAGCGAATGTCAAATCCACTCCACTAGTGTGGCGGTTCAGAAGTCCGCTGTATTCTCGCGGCGAGTCTGAATAGCGGACTTCTGAACCAAAGCCACACTAGACTCAATGAGTTGCTAGTGTCCTTCGATTCCGAAGTTCGTAAACGAGGCCGCCGCGAAATGATACGAACTTCGGAATCGGGACACTAGGGCCAACCGCCGTCAATGCGTGGCGCTCGACCGTGCAGGGTTTCACACCGCCGCCTGCGATAAAAACCGATCCACTTCGGCGAAAACCTCGCGATTGCGGCCGACCCAGACGTGCCCGCCGGTCGGATATTCCACAAGCCTGGCGCCGGGGACGGTTGTGGCGATGTGGCGGGCGGCCGCCAGGGTTTCAAAGCGGTCGTCCACAAGCGACAGCGCCAGGGTCGGCGCACGAATGGTCTCGATCGGCATCGGCGCGGGGTCGTAGGCCAGGCGGCCATCGTTCAAGAGGCCTCGGGCGCGCTCGCTGACCGGCAGAATATTATGGAGGATTGCCCGCACGCGCGCCCGCTCATCGGGGGCGGCGCTCCGCACCAGCGCGGGATCGGTTGCGAGCAGCGCGGCAATCATCGAATCTTCGCGGGCGGCCGTCCCCAGCCAGAACAGAAAATCCGACCGCAGGCCGTAGGCGATAATCGCCTGCGCGATCGCATTGGGCGGTCGCACCGGCGGACGGCCGGGCGCGTAGGCGGCGGGCACCATCGCCACCAGCGCACTGCAACGATCCGGGTGGCGGATGGCGAACTGCATCGCGGACAACGCGCCGGCCGATCCGCCGATGATGGGCGCGCGCGCAATACCGAGCGCGTCCAACAGATCGGCGAATGCATCGGCTTGGTTTTCCGACGACGGATCGTGGGGAAAGGCCGAGCGCAGATAGCCGAAACGCGACGGCGCGATGACGCGCCACTTCGCGCTCAACGGCTGTGCGAAGTCGAGCCCCTGGTCGAACCCGCCGCCGGTGCCGTGGATCATCAACACCGGCGGCCCCACACCGGCGATCGCGTATTCCATGGCGCCGAAGCGCGTCTCGGCCACCATGCTCCGGCCGCGGATGCGCGCATGCGCGTGGGCCATCGCCGCGGCGAAGCCGCGCCACGTCAACCCGCCGGCGAGGAGCGCGCCCGCGCTCGCGAATCCAAGCCATAGGAAACGTCGTCGTTGCATCGCAGGCTCTCAGGTTGGTCGCCGTCGTGGCGGCCGGTCTTGTCTGCGCCCATATTATGGGCCATGAGAGCGCCGATGACCCGCAAGGAATTGTCCGCCGCCCGCCGTTTCGCCATCGCGCCGATGATGGATTGGACCGACCGTCACTGCCGGTTTTTCCACCGGCTGATGACCCGGCGGGCGCTGGTCTATACCGAAATGATTACCACCGCCGCCATCATCCATGGCGATCGTGCGCGGCTGTTGGGCTATGACGCGGCCGAGCATCCGGTCGCGTTGCAGCTTGGCGGCAGCGATCCGCATGCACTCGGGCAATGCGCGCGCATCGGCGCCGCGCTTGGCTATGACGAGATCAATCTGAATGTCGGCTGTCCGTCCGACCGGGTGCAGGAGGGCCGCTTCGGCGCCTGCCTGATGGCCGAGCCGGCGCTGGTCGGCGATTGCGTTGCCGCCATGAAGGCTGCCGTCGCGGTGCCGGTCACGGTGAAATGCCGCATCGGCATCGATGAGCAAGACCCGGAGTCATCGCTTGAGACGTTTGCCTGCGCGGTTGAGGCGGCTGGCGTCGATGCTTTGATCGTGCATGCGCGCAAGGCCTGGTTGAAGGGACTCTCGCCGCGGGAAAATCGTGAAGTGCCGCCGCTCGATTATAACCGCGTGTTCCGCCTCAAAGCCGCGCATCCGCGACTTGCGGTCGTGCTCAATGGTGGCGTTGCGAGCGTTGAGCAGGCGGTGGCGCTGCTCGATCGCGTCGACGGCGTGATGATGGGACGTGCCGCCTATCAGGAGCCGTGGCGGCTTTTGGCGGTCGATCCGCTGATGTTCGGCGAAGCGGCGCCATTCGCACAGGCCAAGGCCGTGGTGGCGGCGCTGGTTCCCTATGTCGAGCGGGAGCTTGCGCGCGGCACACGGCTGTCGAGCATCACGCGGCACATGCTCGGCCTGTTCCGCGGCGTGCCAGGCGCGCGTGCGTTCCGCCGCCATCTGGCGACCGAGGCGGTGAAGCCCGGTGCCGGCGTGCAAGTGCTGGTCGATGCGCTGGCGCAATTGCTGGACACGGACGCCGATTTGGCGCACATCGCCGCCTAAGCGCTTGCTCGCCGCGTTTGTGCCGGCGACCTTGGGGCATCGATGATCGCCGGCATTGCCATCAACGATCTTGTATTTGTCGCCGCGCTGATTGTCGCAGGTGGCATCGTCACCGGCCTGCTGGCGGGCCTGTTCGGCATTGGCGGTGGCGGCATCATCGTGCCGGTGCTTTACGAGATATTCCGCGTGCTCGGCGTGCCCGAGGAGGTTCGCATGCAGCTTTGCGTCGGCACCTCGCTTGCGATCATCGTGCCGACCAATGTGCGGTCCTATCTGGTGCATCGTCGCTATGGCGCGGTGCTGATGGATGTGGTGCGCGCGTGGTCGGTGCCGGCCGTCATCGGCGTCGCGCTGGGTGCCGCGATTGCGGGTCTGGCGTCGGGTAAGGTCCTGACCGGCGCCTTTGTCATTATCACTGCGATCATCGGGGCGAGGCTGCTGATCGGGCGCGATGACTGGCGCATCGCCGAGCAACTGCCGGGCCGGACGGCGATGACCGGTTACGGCTTTGGCGTGGGGCTTGCCGCGTCGATGATCGGAATCAGCGGCGGCTCGATCTCCAACATGATCCTCACGCTCTATCGACGGCCGATCCACCATGCGGTGGCGACCTCGGCCGCGGTCGGCGTGCCGATAACCGTCGCCGGGGTCATTGGCTATATGCTCGCCGGCCTGCCGCAACAGGCATCGATGCCGCCGTTCTCGATCGGCTTTGTGTCGCTGATCGGCTTTGCCTTGATGGCGCCGGTGGCGACATTCGTGGCGTCCTATGGTGCGCGCCTTTCGCACGCCATGCCGAAACGCCGGTTGGAGATTGCATTCGCGGCATTTCTTTTGGCGGTATCGCTGCGGTTTCTCGTAACCCTGATATGGTAGCGGCATGCTCGGTGTGCCGGTCGACCAATTGCTGCTGCTCGCCACAGCCATCCTGGCGGGCGGCATTGTTGCGGGGGTGCTCGCGGGACTATTCGGGGTCGGCGGCGGCGTCGTTGCGGTTCCAGTGCTCTATGAAGTGTTTCGTATCCTCGGCGTGCCGGATGCCGTGCATATGCAGCTCTGCATTGGTACTTCGCTGGCGATTATGGCGCCGACCAACATCCGGTCTTATCTCGCGCACCGCGCCACGGGCGCGGTGTTGACCGAAGTCGTGCGGCAATGGACGCCCGCGGTCATTCTTGGCATCGCCATCGGTTCGCTGGTCGCCACCGTGGCGCCGGGCGCGGTGTTCAAGATCGCGTTTATCGTCATTGCCGCGATCATTGCCGGAAAACTCTTGTTCGCGCGCGCGCACTGGCGGCTGGGCGACGATTTGCCCAAACATCCGCTCGCGCGTCTCTATGGCTTGGCGGTGGGGTTGATGGCCTCGCTGACCGGCGTTAGCGGCGGCTCGCTCTGTACCATGGTGCTGACCCTCTACGGCCGGCCGATCCACCAGGCAGTGGCAACCTCGGCCGGCATCGTGGTGCCGATTACGCTCGCCGGCACGCTTGGCTATGCAATCGCCGGCCTGCCGCACCAGGCGCTGCTGCCGCCATTGTCGGTCGGCTTTGTGTCGCTGATCGGCTTTGCCTTGATGGCGCCGGTGTCGTCGCTGGCGTCCCCCTATGGCGCCAGGCTTGCGCACGCTTTGCCAAAGCGGGTGCTTGAGGTGGCGTTTGGGCTGTTTCTGTTGGCGGCGGCGCTGCGGTTTCTGGCCAGCCTGATAGTGTGATTAGGGATAGGCCCGCAGCACCAGGCGGTCGCCGCGCACCTCCCAGCTTTGCAGGCGGTTGAGGAAACTCATGCCGAGCAGGCTTTGACGCAATTGCCCCGGCTGCGCAACCAACGCCGCGATATCCCGCTCCACCAGGCCGCCAACTGCGATCGACTGCAGCGTTACTGGCGCGGCGCGGGTGCGTCCATTGGCGGTGTCGACCGTTACCGAATAGGTCAGCACTTCCAACGGCAGTCCGGCGGCCTTGGCGGCATCTTGGGTGAGCACCACTGAACTTGCGCCGGTGTCGAAGATCATCGGCAGGCGCGCGCCGTTGACCTGGGTGGTCACGACGAAGTTGCCGTTGTTGCCGCGCGCGATTTCCGCGATATGGCCGCGCGAGGCGGCGTGGCCGGGCACGAATTCCGCCATCATGCGGTCGCCGACGTCGCGCACTTCAAAGCGAAAAGTGTATCCAAGCGCCAGCGCCAATACGACCGCGATCCAGATTGTGATCGATTTGATCGCGCGCTTGAAGCGGTCGCGCAACAGACCGAGCATGAGCACGCCCAGCACCGCCGCCATTATGACCAATACGCCCAACGACGACATGTCGATGGCGCCGAGACCGGTAAAGGTCATGCCGTTTTGTTCGAGATAGATAAAGAGCAGCACAACCAGCCCAACCACGAACAGAAACGAGAGCAAGCTACGCACGGCGGGCTCCCTCAGGTCTGCTCGTTGGCATTGGCGCTGTTGTCGCGCAACGTGGCCAGGCGGTTTGGCAGCTCCGCCATGATGCGAGATCGTTGGTTGTCGTTGTATCCGAGCCAGGCCGCGATTTCCGCAACGGTGCGGCCGCAGCCGATGCACATACCCGAGCGTGGGGCGACGGTGCAAACCTTGTTGCACGGACTGGCAATGACCGGGGTGTGGGCGATGGTGTTCATGGCTACGGGTGACCCGCGAAGAACTGCGTAGATAGACATCGCCGAAGGAAACGCAATCGTTTTGGTGTCATCGCAATTAAACTCGAAAAAGCGGGGGTTTAGGCCCGCGCGAAGCGGGGGCGGACTTCGGCGCCGCGGTAGAGCCGGGCGATTGCGGCTGAATCGGCGGCGCCGCTTCGCTCAAAGGCGCGAGCGCCTCCATCACCCGTATCGGTGGGAACGTTGCAATGACTTCGGTGCCGATGCGGAGCTTCGATTTCAATACAAATGTGCCGCCGTGCAAGTCGACCAGGCTCTTGGCGATTGGCAGCCCGAGGCCGGCGCCCTGTTCGGCTGACTTGATCGCATTGGAACCCTGACCGAACGACGCGAGCACGATCGGGATTTCGTCTTCGGGAATGCCGGAGCCGGTGTCCTTGACACTGAGATATTGCCCGCCCGATGCGGTCCAACCGACCTTGACCCAGATTTCCCCGCCTTGTGGCGTGAACTTGATCGCGTTCGATAGGAAGTTCAGGCAGATTTGCCGGATCGCACGCTCGTCGGCCCACAGCTTGGGCATGTCGGATTCAAATACCTTGTGCAAAGTCAGGCCGCGATTGCGCGCGCGCATTTCCAGAAGGTGACAACACTCGCCGGCGATGCCGACCAGCGCGACCGATTCCTCATTGAGTTCGTAACGTCCGGCCTCGATGCGGGACAGATCGAGGATCTCGTTGATCAAGCCGAGCAGGTGAACGCCGGAATTGTGAATGTCGTTGGCGTAGTCCTTATAGGAGGACACGCTGTGGGCGCCGAAGATCTCCGCCTTCATGACCTCGGAAAATCCGAGGATGGCGTTGAGTGGCGTGCGCAGTTCGTGGCTCATCTGGGCGAGAAAGTGCGACTTGGCGATGTTGGCAGTCTCCGCGCGGCGGCGCGCCTCGTCGGAGATCGCCTTGGCGGTCTCGAGTTCGCCGATCAGGATATCCTTTTCGGCGCGCGCTTCGAGCGTCGCAAGTTGCGTCGTGTGAAGCCGGTAGGTGAGAAGCGTGAAGTAGCATTGCGCGGTGACCGTGAGGGCGGCGAGCACATAGTCATGGATCGTCGCGCGCATCGCGAAATTGAGCGTCAGCGCGGTAGTGACCGGCATGGTTGCGGCGATCATCGCCATTGGAACGCAGGCGGAGAGCATGCTCGACAGCGCCACCACCAGCAGCATGATGAACAGCATGAAAATGCCAGTGTCGTCGTCATGCCGCACCGGATGCATCAAGACGAACATCCAAGCCAAGCCGAAAATCAGGTCGAGGGTAATGAAGCGCCGCCACCAGGCGCGATCGTTGACCGGGTTGGCGGGACCGGCAAGAAACTCGCGACATTTGGTGACGGTGATGGCGTGAATGACCATGACCGCGCTAGACCAGGCTCCAGCCGTCACCGCGCCGAGCCAGAAGCTTGACAGAACGCCGGCCGCTCCAACCAGGATCACAATGACCAGCGACGCCGAGAGCCGGGTCTGGGCGAACTGCCGCAACAATTCATGATCGAACGCCGGGCGCGTTCCGGTGCTTGACGTCAGGCGGTCGCGGGCCTCGCGCACCTGCTGCGCGGCCGAGCGCCGGCGCGCGCCGCCGTCCGAGGTTGGCGCAACCTCGTGCTGGTCGGTACTCGCTTTCATGGCTGTTTGAAGCTGTGCATCCCCCACAACCGTACAAAAGTCTCGCAAATTCCTTAAGAGCGGGCTTAAGAAGGGGCGATTAACAAAAGGTTTCAATTGACGGCATCGGTTGCGGGCGAAATCTTACCGATTGTCTCGGAGACGGACACAATGAAGCTCTACGACAGCGCGCGGGCGCCCAATCCCCGCAGGGTGCGGGTGTTTCTGGCGGAAAAGGGCATTACGGTGCCGCTGGAGCAGGTTGACCTGGTGGCGCTGGCGCACAAGACGGAGGCCTTCACCGCGATCAACCCGATCCAGCGGGTGCCGGTCCTGGTCCTGGACGATGGCGCGGTGATCGCGGAATCGATGGCCATTTGCCGCTATTTTGAGGCGCTCCAGCCGGAGCCGGTGTTATTCGGCCGCGGCGCCCTTGAGGTGGGGCAGATCGAGATGTGGAACCGATGGCTCGAACTACAACTGTTGCTTCCGATCTCTCACGTGTTTCGCCATTCGCACCCGGCCATGGCGACACGGGAGATTCCACAAGTTCCGGCCTGGGCTGAAGCCAACAAACCGCGCATTGAAGACTTTCTCGGGATTTTCGACCGCGCGCTGGCGAGCCGGCCGTTCGCGGCCGGCGATCGCTACAGCGTCGCCGATATCACCGGCATGATCGCCGTCGATTTCATGAAACCGGCCAAGCTCGCGGTGCCGGAGGCGTGCGCGCATGTTCGGCGCTGGCACGCCGCGGTGTCGGCGCGGCCAAGTGCGGGCGCCTGAGCATGCGGCTGACGATCATAGGCTCGGGCGATGCTTTCGGCTCGGGCGGCCGGTTCAACACTTGCTTCTGGCTCGAAACCGCGAAGGCGAATTTGCTGGTCGACTGCGGGGCGTCATCGTTGGTGGCGCTCAAGGCGCGCGGGCTCGATCATGGCCAGGTCGACGGCATTGTCCTTTCGCATCTGCATGGCGATCATTTTGGCGGACTGCCGTTTCTATTGCTCGATGCGCAATTGGTGATGCGGCGCACGCGCCCGCTGATCGTCGCCGGGCCGCCGGGCTCGCGTGGGCGGATCGAGGCGGCGATTGAGATATTCTTCCCGCGTGCGCTGACCAATACATGGCGGTTTCCGTTCGAGATCGTGGAGATTGAGCCGGGCCGTCCGGCCGAGATTCTCGGGCACACGGTGTTGGCGGCCGAAGTCGTGCATCAATCCGGCGCACCCTCGACTGCGCTGCGAATTTCCGATGGCGAGCGGCTGTTCGCCTATTCCGGCGACACCGAATGGACCGATGCGCTGCTTGGCGTCGCCGATGGCGCCGACCTCTTTGTGGTGGAATGTTTTGGCTATGCCGGCGCGCTGAAGGGCCATCTGAGCTGGGAAGTCCTCAAGCCGAAACTGCCCAAGTTGCGGGCGAAGCGGACCATGCTCACCCACATGAACCCGTCGATGCTTGCGAAGGCCGACGAGGCGAGGGCCGCGGGCCTGCTGATCGCCGAGGACGGCCTGACTCTGGCAGTCTGAAATTCCCGCGGGCATTGGGTGGTAAAGCGGCCAAGCAACAACTTATGGGCGATTTGGCGCTGCTACCAAGACCGTTTTCATGGCGTTCGGGGCCATAGTCGCGCTTTATCGTTCATTATTGTTAACGATTTCCGTGCAATTTTCGCCAAGGTAAATCACGGGCCAGATTTGGAAATGCGGAACTACTCGATTGCGCGTAAGCTCGTTGGCGTCATCGTCCTGGTGGTCGTCGTCGCCTCCTTGGGTGGCCTAACCGGCGCCTTGTCGATCTGGTCGCTGGGCTCTCAGTTCCGCGCCTATGAGGACATGGCCGGCGACGCCCTGCTGGCCTCTGAACTCAATGCCGACATGGCCAAGGTCTTGTCGAACACGCGCGCCTATATCGCAACACGCAGCGATGACCATCTCGCGGCGGCGCGGCAATTCGTTGCCGAGACGCGGGATGGCATTGCCAAGGCGCGGAAAGAATTGCACGCGCCCGACCGCGTCGCGCTGATTGGTCGGGTCGGGGACGCGTTCGTCGAATTTGAGCGGGGTTTTGAGCGTCTGATCGCTTTGCTGGTGCAGCGTGACGGCATCGTCAGCGACGTGCTCGATTCGATCGGTCCGCAGGTTCGAAAAAATCTGACCGAAATCATTAATCTCGGCGCAGCGAACCGGGATTACGAGACTGCTGCGCTTGCCGGCATTCTCCAGGAGGATTTTCTAACGGCCCGGCTCTATGTCGCCAAATACCTCCTCAATGGCAAGGATGATGAGGCGAACCGGGTAGTCACCGAGTTTGCCGAACTCGACAAGAAGCTCGACCGATTGTCGCTGCGACTCGATCAAAATAACCGAGGGAATTCAAACGCAAACTTTGAACCGGCCAAAGTGGTACCTGCCCAGTACCGCCAAGCATTTTTTGACTTGCGCCGAATTGTCGAGGAATTCAATCAACTGCGCACGACGATACTCGCCGGTCAGGGCGAAGCCATCAGCCGTTGGGCCGCCGAAATCAAGAACAGCGCGGTCAAATCCGAGGATGAACTTGCCCAACGGGTGACTGCGAAAGTCACCCGTGACGAGATTGTGATCGTCCCGGTGGCGGGCTTTGCTCTTGTTTTTGGCGGTCGCCGCGGCGACCAACAAGAGGGTGGCGACTCTTTCCGAATCGGCGCGTGAGATTGGCCATGTCGCGACCGTCATTCGCGACGTGGCGGAGCAAACCAACTTGCTTGCGCTCAACGCCACCATCGAAGCCGCACGCGCCGGCGACGCCGGCAAAGGTTTCGCGGTGGTCGCGGCGGAAGTCAAGGCGCTTGCCGGCCAGACCGAGGCCGCGACCAACTCGATCGCAAACCAGATCAAAGCCGTGCAGCAGTCGACCGCGGAGGTCGTCGCTGCGATCGAGCAAATCGCCGGCATCATGTCGGATGCGGACCGCTATGCGGTCTCGATTGCCGCTGCGGTCCGGCAGCAGAGCGCGGATGCCGACAATATCCGTGATAGCGTGCAGCGCGCGGCGGGCGGAACGCGCCATGCTTCGACGAATCTCAATCAGATTAGCAGCTCGGCTGCCGAGACATCGCGCTCGGTCGACCATGTGACGAAAACGAGCAGCGAGGTTGCTGCCCGCTCCAAGGAGCTGGGTGACCGGATCAACGTATTCTTGAGGGACGTCGCCGCCGCGTGACGTTCACCGCTCCAGCCTGGCAATCAGGCTCGACGTATCCCAGCGCTTGCCGCCCATCTTCTGCACTTCCGCGTAAAACTGATCGACCAGTGCCGTCACCGGCAGGTTGGCGCCGTTCTTGCGCGCTTCGCCAAGACAAATCGACATGTCCTTGCGCATCCAGTCGACCGCGAATCCGAAGTCGAACTTGCCTTCGTTCATGGTCCTATAGCGGTTCTCCATCTGCCAGGATTGGGCGGCGCCCTTGGAGATGGTCTGGATCACCGCCTCGACATCGAGGCCGGCCTTTTTTGCAAAGTGAATGCCTTCCGCCAAGCCCTGCACCAGGCCGGCGATGCAAATTTGATTGACCATCTTGGTGAGCTGGCCGGCGCCCGCCGGTCCCAGCAATTTACACATGCGCGCATAAGCGGCGATCACCGGCTCGGCGCGTCCATAAGGCGCGGCGTCGCCGCCGCACATCACCGTCAGAATGCCGTTCTCGGCGCCGGCTTGGCCGCCCGAGACCGGCGCGTCGATGGCGTCGAAGCCGCGCTGCTTTGCCTGTTCGTGCAATGTGCGTGCGATGTCGGCGGACGCGGTGGTGTGGTCGACAAACACCGCGCCCTTCGCCATGCCGGCGAAAGCGCCGTTTTCGCCTAAGGTGACCGCGTGCAAATCGTTGTCATTGCCGACGCAGGCCATGACGAAATCCTGGCCCTGCGCGGCCTCTTTGGGCGTATTTGCGCGGCGGCCGCCGAACTTGGCGACCCATGCGTCGGCCTTGGCGGCGGTGCGGTTATAGACCGTGAGCTCGTGGCCGCCCTTGGATTTCAAGTGTCCGGCCATGGGGTAGCCCATGACGCCAAGCCCAATAAACGCTACTTTTGCCATTATCGCCCTCCTGCCGGCTCATGCGGCGGTTCATCGATCGCGCCATATTTGGCCCGAACCGTGATTGCGACGATGTGCAGCGCCCGTCAACTGGGCGTTGACCGGTTTCGCGCTGCACGTATGGTGACGATTATTGACGAAACATGCGGCGGAGCAAAATGGCGCCAACCAAGCAACAAATCCTCGACAGCCTTGCCGCGGTGCCGGCGCCCGATGGAACGCCGCTAACCCAAACCGATGCGCTGTCGGACGTGGTGGTGACCGACGGCAAGGTGTTCTTCTCGCTCTCCGTCGATGCCGACGCGGTCAAGGCCTGGGAATCGGTGCGCGAGCGTGCCGAAAAAGCGGTGCGCGCGGTGCCGGGCGTCATCTCGGCGCTGGTCGCGCTGACCGCCGAACGCAAGGCGGGAACGACCGCAGCCCGTCCGGCCGCCGGCGCCCCGCGTGCCGGGCAGGGTGGCGGAACGCAAGCCGGGGTCCCCGGCGTTGCGGCGATCATTGCGGTTGCGTCCGGCAAGGGCGGCGTCGGCAAATCGACCACCGCGGTCAATCTGGCGCTTGGGCTCGCCGCGCATGGGCTCAAAGTCGGCATTCTCGATGCCGATATCTATGGGCCATCATTGCCGAAATTGCTGGCGATCAAAGAACGCCCGCAGACGCTCGGCGGCACCAGGCTCAAGCCAATTTCGCGCTACGGCCTCACCGTCATGTCGATCGGCTTCCTGATCGATGAGGAAACGCCGATGATCTGGCGCGGGCCGATGGTGATCTCGGCGCTCACGCAGATGCTGCGCGAAGTCGAATGGGGCACGCTCGATGTGATGGTGGTCGACATGCCGCCCGGCACCGGCGATGCGCAGCTCACCATGGCGCAACAGGTGCCGCTCAAGGGTGCGGTGATTGTCTCGACACCGCAGGATTTGGCCTTGATCGACGCGCGCCGCGGCATCGCCATGTTTCAGCGCGTTAATGTGCCGGTGCTCGGGATCGTCGAAAACATGAGCTATTTCTTGTGCCCGAAATGCGGCGAGCGCTCGGAAATCTTCGGCCATGGCGGTGCGCGGGCGGAAGCCGAGCGGCTTGGCGTGCCGTTTCTTGGCGAAGTCCCGCTGCACGCGACCATTCGCGAGAAATCCGACGCCGGGCTGCCGGTGGTGGCAACCGAGCCGGACGGGCCACACGCGGCGATCTACCGCGATATCGCCGCGCGGGTGCGCGACCAGCTTATCGGTCAGCCGGCGCGCGTGGCGCCGAAGATTGTTATCGAAGGATGAGGCGCGGCTTGCGAATTCCAATGACTATGCGTGCCGTCAGTGCTGTGGCCCTGCTCGCCGGCATGATTTTGACGGAATCGGCGGCGCTGGCGCAGAAAGTGCCGGATGCATTTATGCAAGAGGTCCTGGTCAAGACCACGCTCCTGACCTTCAACGACGCCAATGTCACCGGCAATTACGCGGTGCTGCATGCCAAGCTGTCAAAACCGTTCCGCGACCAATTCTCGCCGGAACAATTGGCGGAGGCGTTCAAGATCTTTCGCGATAGTCGGATCGATTTCGATCTCTTGGTTGCCAAGCCGCCGGTTGCAAGCGAGCCGGCGCGGGTCAACGACAATGGCGTGCTGATGCTCTACGGCTATTTCGACACCGTGCCGAGCCGCGTTCACTACGAGCTTGAATACATCATGTCCGATGGCGAGTGGAAGCCGATCCGGATTAATGTCAATCTCAAGCAGCCTTGAATTCCGGATCAAAGGAGGTCGACATGAAACGCCGTCAATTCATTCGTGGAGCGGGCCTTGCCGCCGCGAGCGCCGCGGTGGCGAGCCCGGCCATCGCACAGTCGATGCCGGAGCTGAAGTGGCGACTGACCTCGAGTTTTCCCAAGAACCTCGACACCATCTACGGCGCGGCCGAGGAATTCGCCAAGCTGGTTTCCGAAATGACCGACAAGCGCTTCCAGATCCAGGTATTTGCCGCCAACGAAATCGTGCCGCCGCTCGCCGCCGCCGACGCGGTGCAGAAAGGCACCGTCGAGATGGCGCAGACCGCGTCCTATTATTATTTCGGCAAGGATCCGACCTTCGCTTTCGGCACCGCGGTGCCGTTCGGCCTCAATGCGCGCATGCAGAACGCCTGGATGTATCATGGCGGCGGCATGGAACTGATGAATGACTTCTACAAGAAGTTCAACATCCATGCGCTGCCGTGCGGCAACACCGGCTGCCAGATGGGCGGCTGGTTCCGGCGCGAGATCAAATCGCCCGCCGATTTGCGCGGTCTTAAAATGCGGATCGGCGGTTTCGCCGGCACTGTGATGCAGAAGCTTGGGGTGTCGCCGCAACAGATCCCCGGCGGTGAAGTGTATTCGGCATTGGAGAAGGGCACGATCGATGCCGCCGAATGGGTTGGGCCTTATGACGACGAGAAGCTCGGCTTCGCGAAAATTGCGCCGTATTATTATTATCCAGGCTGGTGGGAAGGCGGCGCCATGCTGCACCACTTCTTCAACCTCGACCGCTGGAACGCGCTGCCGGCAAATTACAAAGCGATCCTGACCATGGCGTCGGCCTGGTCCAACCATTGGATGCTTGCGAAATACGATGCCCTCAACCCCGTTGCGTTGAAAACGCTACTGGGCGGCGGGCAGGCGCGGCTGCTGGCGTTCCCGCCGTCGGTCATGGATGCCAGCTTGAAGGCGGCGCTGGAGGTCTACAGTGAAGTGTCGGCCAAGAATGCCGACTTCAAGAAGGTCTGGGACGCGCTGCTGGCGTTCCGCAACGACCAATATCTGTGGTGGCGCGTCGCCGAATACACCTATGACGATTTCATGATCCGCAACCGCACGCGGACCTAGACTAGCCCGCTATGCGGGGGCTTCAAAGCCGCGCACGGCCGGTCCATGGCATGCGACGTTCAATTGAGCTTGATGCCGGCGGCCTTCACCAGTGCGGTGTTGCTGTCGATCTCGCCCTTGATGAGCGCATCGAACGCCGTTGGCGCAATCGGCATCGGATCGACGCCGTGCTGCACCAACCGCTCCTGTATAGCCGGCGCGCTCAGGACCTTCTGCACTTCCCGGTTCATTCGTTCGACGATTTCGCGCGGAGTTTTGGCCGGCGCAAACAGGCCGGTCCAGAATGTGTAGTCGGAATTGACGTAGCCGGCCTCGAGCGATGTCGGCACGTCCGGCAGTGCGGAGCTTCGTTGCGGGGTGGTGACCGCGAGTGCGATGAGCTGGCCGCCGCGGATGAGCGGCATCGCCGGAGCGATACTGGAGCAGGAGAAATCCACGCGTCCGGTCATCACCTCGGTGAGCGCTTCGGGCATGCCTTTGAATGGAACATGGACCGCCTCGAAGCCGGCGCTGACGCGGAATCGCTCGGTGCTCAGATGGGTCGCCGAGCCCACGCCGGCGGTCGCATAAGTGAGGCCGCCGGCGGTGGATTTGGCGGCGGCCACGAGCTGTTGCAGAGTCTTAATCCCCTTCGCAGCCGAAACCACCGTGACGTTCGGTGAACTGCCGAGCGAGGCCACCGCCGCGAAATCGCGCGCCGCGTCATAGGGGACATTCGGAAAAATCGCCGGGATCGCGGAATGGGCCGAGGAATTGACCAGGAAGGTGTAGCCGTCGGGCTCGGCGCGCGCGACGACGTTGGCGCCGGTCATGCCGCCGGCGCCCACCCGGTTTTCCAGCACCAAGGTCTGGCCGAGCTGCTGCGACAGCGGCTCGATCAGAAGGCGTGCAACAACATCGACAGTGCTGCCGGCGGAAAATGGCGCAACGAGGCGGATGGTACGGGCCGGCCAGGCTTGCGCACGAGCGAAGCTTGGCGCGAAGGGTGCAGCGGCCGCGGCGCCAAGAAGACGCAGAAATTGGCGGCGTCGAAATGTCATGGCCTGTCCTCTTGGATTAACCTTCCTCGCAATCGCGCGTGTGACGATAGTGGAAAGGCGTTTGGTGGGGGAGGGCCCTGCTGTCGCAGTTCAGAAGCCCGTCGTTAGTTTTACTGCGTCAGAAAAATATGGTGATCGTTATTGCGTCCTCTCCCCGCTTGCGGGGAGAGGACTGCGAGGACGTGCAGCAAGTCGTGACCAGGTGAGGGGGGCTGTCCGATGCTCCGCCTGGGAAAACTCCCCTCACCCCCCCCCTTTTTTTGCCGGGATACTTTGGCGTCGCCCTCTCCCCGCAAGCGGGGCGAGGGCACAGCAACGACGGCCGCACCTTTCGGGTCGAAAGATTTCTGACGCAGTAAGGTTAGGGCTGCGCTGTCAAACGCGCTCCATCTGATGTCGATCTCACGCGCCACGTAGCCCCATTCCCGGGTGAACCGAAGCCGCCGGTTGCAGACCGGCCGTATGCGGCGTGATATCGTTTTCCTTAGAATAACGATGGGTGGAACCATGAAACTGCACCGCCGTAAATTGTTGCACTTGGCAATGGGCGCTGCCGCGCTGCCGGTATTGCCACGCTTCGCCGCTGCGCAAGCCTATCCGTCGCGGACCGTGCGCATTATGGTCGGCTTTCCGGCCGGACAGGCGATCGATCTGTTCGCGCGCATCATCGGACAACGTCTGCAGGAGCGGCTCGGTCAGGCATTCATCGTTGAGAACCGACCAGGCGCCGCCGCCAACGTTGCCACCGAAGCGGTCGCGCGTTCGCCGGCGGACGGCTACACGCTGCTGATCGTGTCGTCGAACAATGTGGTCAATACCGCGCTCTACGGCACGGCCAATGTGGATTTCGCGCGCGACATCGCGCCGATCGCAACCTTCGGCCGCGGCTACCAGGTCGTGCAGGTCAATCTGGCGTTGCCGGTGAAGTCCGTCGCGGAGCTGATTGCCTATGCCAAGGCCCACCCCGGCAAACTCAACATGGCCTCGCCGGGAATCGGCAGCGCCGGCCACGTCTCCGGCGAGATGTTCAAGATGATGGCCGGCGTCGACATGCTGCACGTGCCGTATCGCGGTTCGGTGCCGGCGCTGACCGACCTCATGAGCGGGCAGGTGCAGATCATGTTCGACAATCTGCCGTCGTCGATCGAGCACATCCGGGCCGGCAGGGTCCGTGCGCTGGCGGTGACGCCGGCGACGCGGGCGCCGGCCTTGCCGGATGTCCCGACCGTTGGCGAAACGGTGCCGGGCTATGTCGGCGGCGGCTGGTCCGGCATCGGCGCGCCGCGCGACACGCCGACCGAAATCATCGATCTGCTCAACCGGGAGATCAACGCCATTCTCACGGAACCCAAGATCAAGGAGCGGATCGAGAACATGGGCAGCCCGCTGCTGTTGATGTCGCCCGCGGAGTTTCGAAAACTGATCGCGGTCGAGACCGAACGCTGGGCCAAGGTGGTACGGTTCGCCAACATCAAGCCGGAGTGAACGGAAAAATTCGAGCTTGGTATTTCACCGTCCCCGTGCGCTGAAGCGTTCTCCGCCTGAACGGCCGACGAAATCCTTGACCGATGCACGCGCAGCGGAGCATCCTCGTCGCCGGATCGCAAGTTGGCCGAAAGCGGTGTCATGGCCTCGACATTTCGTATCATTGTGTTGATGGTTTCGCTTTGCGCTGCTGGAGCGAGCCTCGCGCAAGATGGAAGCAGTTATCCCAGCCGACCGGTTAAGTTGATCGTGCCGTTCGCGGCTGGAGGTCCCGCCGACCTCATGGCGCGGTTACTGGCGCAAAAGCTCAACGAGCATTTCGGCAGACCATTTTACGTCGAAAACCATCCGGGCGCGGGTGGCAATATCGGT
Source organism: Xanthobacteraceae bacterium (assembly GCA_022841625.1). GTDB lineage: Bacteria > Pseudomonadota > Alphaproteobacteria > Rhizobiales > Xanthobacteraceae > VAZQ01. Next base: position 336,927 of record JALHRD010000001.1, on the reverse strand, counting down.
ATCGGTATGGTCGCCCATTCGCCACCAGACGGACACACAATCCTAATTGTAACATCGAGCCTGGTTGTCAATCCAAGTCTCTATGCCAAGGTTCCTTATGACGTGTATAAGGATCTGGCGCCGGTAACATTGGCGGCAGTCAGTTCGCTCGCGCTTGTTGCGCCTGCGGCCCTGCCGGTGACGTCCATCAAGGAATTGGTTGTCCAACTCAAGGGCAACAAAGACAGCATCGGTTCGCCCGGGACCGGAACCACCGGACATCTCGCAGCCGAGACGTTCAAGCGCGCGCTCGGTCTCGATCTCGTTCATGTGCCGTTCAACGGCGCTGCACCAACTCTCAATGCGGTGTTGGCCGGTCATGTGCCCCTTGCAATGGTCGCATCACCCTCCGTTGCGCCGCATATCCGGCAAGGCAAGTTGCGAGGGCTCGCGGTGACGAGCGAAAAGCGATCCGCCAACTTGCCCGAAATTCCGACCATGGCCGAAGCCGGTGTGCCCGGCGACCAGGTTTCCGATGTGATGCTGGGCGTTCTGGTTGCCGGTGGCACGCCGCGCTCGACCGTCGACTTGTTGCATCGGGAAATCGTTAAGGTGATGACCCAATCTGACGTAAGACAGCGGCTCGACGCCTCGGGCTTCGACACGGTGGCCAATTCGCCCGATGAATTTGCGGCGCGCATCAAAACGGAGGTTCCGAAATGGGCGAAGGTGATCCGCGACGCCGGGATCAAGCCCGAATAGGTGCGGTTGAGTCTGGAGCTCTGCCATCGTGAATGTTTTTGATGCCTTCTTTTTCCAGGCGCGACAGCAGCCGACCGCGCCCGCCATCTGCGCTCCCGGTACGACGTTCAATCTCGTGAGCTACGGGCGCTTGGCGGCGTTTGCCAACAATATCGGCCGGCGGGCGGTCGCGACCGGAATGAAGCGTGGCGAGGTGGTGGCGATTTTTGCAAAAGACCCAATTTTTCACTGGGCGCTGGTTCTGGGATTGGGGCGGATTGGCCTGGTTACGCTGTCCGGTTTGGACCCGGCGCTGCCCGGCGATTGCCGCATCGATGCCGTCGTGACCGACGTTGCGGCGGCGTATAGCAACTGCGGCCGCATCATTCATGTCGACCAGTCTTGGATCGCGGGTGACGGCATGCCGCCGGACGTCGGCCTCGACCAGGACTGGAAAGCCGTTGCACGGATCATCCTCACTTCCGGCACGACCGGGCGATCAAAAGCGGTGGCGCTCAGTCACGACATGATCATCCGGCGTCTTCAGGCATATGACGTCGCGTTCGGAAATGCAGTGCAATCCTGCACGCGGACATTCGTCGATGTCGGGATCTCAGCCAATATTGGCTATCTCTGGGGCATATACACATTTGTGCGCGGTGGCGTTCTGTTTCTGCGTGGCAGCGATCCGGCTGAGACCATGCAGGCCTTCTCGCTCTACAAGGTGCAGTGCATGGTCGCGGCTCCCGGCGGCATGGCTGAGTTCCTGAACTATTACGAGCAGTCGCCGGCCTTTAGCTGCCCATTCGAGGTCATGCTGTCGGTCGGCAGCAAGTTGGCGCCGTCACTAGCGGAACGCGTGCGGTCGCGGATGTGCTCACATGTTGTTGCCGCTTATGGTGCGACCGAAGCCAGCCCGGTGGCGGCCGCCGCTTCACACCGGATCGCCGGCATCGCCGGCGCCGTCGGTTGGGTCTGTCCCGGCATGGTGGTCGAGGCCGCCGATCCGTCGGGCAACGCGCTCGGACCGGCTCAGGAAGGGTTCATTCGCATCCGAGGACACACCTGTGTTGACGGCTATCTCGGCAACCCGCCGGGATCGGAGGCGGTGTTTCGCGACGGCTGGTTCTATCCGGGCGATATTGGCGCGGTGAGCGAGGATCGCATGCTGATCATTTCAGGGCGCGAAAAGACGATTATCGATCTCGGCGGCGACAAGATCAGTCCGGAACCGATCGAGGCAGTGCTGATGTCTTGTCCAGGGGTCGTACAGGCGGCGGCGTTCGGATATCCAAACGCGCTGGGTATCGAGGAGGTTTGGGCGGCGGTTTCGGTGTCGCCTGGTGTCGCAGTGGAGGCGGTGCGCGCCCATTGCGCGCGCAAGCTGCCAGCTGAGCAGGTGCCGGTGCGGGTCATCCCGGTACCCGAAATGCCACGCGGCGCGTCTGGCAAGATCGATCGGAAACGGTTGCTGGAGATCGTGCGGTCACATTGAAAAAATTGAACTTTTGATTTGAAGGCACTACGCGAAGGAGGCTTCGTTCGACCGCGAAATTTTCCACATGTTGCTGGCCCGCAACAGCAATCGTCCCTGCGGTATGATAATAAAGTGGAATCGTTACGCTGTCCGGGGGTCGTCGTGAAAGCCATACATAGAGCGATGCTTGTGACTGTGTCGAGCGTCGCACTGACTGCCGGCGCATCGGCCGCCGACATGCGAATGAAGGCGCCGCCGGCACGTGTGGTGGCGGCAACCAGTTGGGCCGGGGCATATATCGGCGTTAATGGCGGCGTCGCTTGGAACCGGGCTAAGTTTTCCGATCTTGGCGATCCGACATGTTGCCAATGGCTATTTGCAGCCGGGGCGCCGTTCTGGTCGCCGAACAAGGCTGGTTTCACATTCGGCGGTCAGTTTGGCTATAATTGGCAGTCGGGCAATATTGTCTATGGCCTCGAAGCTGACTTGAACTGGGTCGACGGCAAGGCAGGCGCTACTTTGCCAGGCCTCTTTGGTACCGGTGCAGCGACGACTGAGCTCAATTGGTCCGCAACTGTCCGTGGCCGAATTGGTGTGGCCACTGCATCGTCGCTCTTCTATGTGACCGGCGGTTTGGCCGTTGGCCACTTCAGGAATTCCTGGGATGTTGCGGCGGCGGTGCCGCGCAGATTCAATAGCAGCGAGACGCGCACCGGCTGGACCGTGGGCGGCGGCATTGAGCACATGCTGACGCGCAATTGGACCGCCAAGATCGAGGGACTTTATGCCGATTTTGGCGACTGGACCATCAATGGGGCGCCGGGCACCTTTGCCAGCACCTACCGGAGCCGCTTCGCGCATACCGTGACCACGGTTCGCGGCGGTTTGAACTGGAAGTGGTGACGGCCTGACGATCGTTTCAATTGCGATTTCATAGACTGTGGCCCCGGAGTACAAGTCCGGGGCTGTTTTATTGGGCGGGATCTTGCGAATTCCATCACCGCGCCGGATCAAGCTGGATCGGCGGCAGCGGCGGCAAGTCCGGCATCGGCAGTTCGATCCTGACCTTTGACGGATCGACCTTGGGGCCGCGGTCGACCCAATAGGTCACCGACTGCGGCCAGAAGATCAGGATCGCCACCAGCACCAACTGCAGCATGACCCATGGCACGGCGCCCCAATAGATGTCGCTGGTTCGCACCGAGGGCGGCGCCACCCCGCGCAAATAGAACAATGCAAAGCCGAATGGCGGATGCATGAAGCTGGTCTGGATATTGGCGCCAATCATCACGCCAAACCAAACCAGGTCGATCCCGAGCTTGGCGGCGACCGGCGCCAGCAACGGAATGACAATGAAGGCGATCTCGAAGAAATCGAGAAAGAACGCCAGCACGAAGATGAAGATGTTGACGAAGATCAGAAAGCCGATCACCCCGCCGGGCAGCGCGGTCAACCAGTCCTCGATCCAGGTCTTGCCGCCGACGCCCTGGAACACCAGGCTGAACACGCGCGCGCCAATCAGGATGAACACCACCATGGCGGTGAGGCGCATGGTTGACTGCATGGCCTGATAGGTGAGCGGCCAGGTCAGGCGCCGGTTGGCGGCGGCGAGCAGCAACGCGCCGGTCGCGCCCATCGCGCCGGCTTCGGTCGGCGTGGCAAGCCCAAGATAGATCGTGCCGAGCACCAGAAACATCAGTCCGAGCGAAGGAACGATTCCGCGCAGGCACTTGATCCAGAGCGCCCAGCCTTGCAGCGTGCGCGCTTCGGGCGGCAGCGCCGGCACGTCCTTGGGCCAGATCAGGCTGACGATCAGCACCCAGCCGCAGAACAGCCCGATCTGAATGAGGCTCGGGCCGATGGCGCCGGCATACATCGCGCCGACCGGCTGGCCGAGTTGGCTGGCGAGAACGATCAGCACCAACGACGGCGGAATGAGTTGTGTGATGGTTCCCGACGCCGCGATCACACCGGTGGCGTGGCGGGTGGAATAGCCGTAGCGCAACATCAAGGGCAGCGCGATCACCGCGATGGCAATCACCGAGGCTGCGACCGTGCCGGTGATGGCACCGAGGATCGCGCCGACAAGAATCACCGCATAGGACAGTCCGCCGCGCACGCCGGCGAACAATTGTCCGATCGACTCCAGGAGGTCCTCGGCCAGGCCGCTGCGTTCCAGGATCGCGCCCATGAAGGTGAAGAACGGGATTGCGAGCAGCAACGCGCCTTGCTCGTCCGAAACGATCGAAAACACCTGATAGACCAGATTGCCCAGGAAGTTCGGTTCGATCAGCCCGAGCTGCACCCCGATGACGCCGAACAACAGGCCGACGGCTGCGACCGAGAACGCCGCCGGATAGCCGAGCAGCATGAATGCGATCAGGCCCGCAAACATCAAGGGCGCCATGTTGCTGCGGACGAATTCGATCATTGCAGCGGCGTCTCGTAGCGGTGTTCAAGCTGAGAACGGCCGGTGAGTGCGGCAATGCGCTTGATCAGTTCGGACGCGCCTTGCAAGGCGAGCAAGGTCAGTCCGAGCGGCAGGATCAATTTCACCGGCCAGCGGATCAGGCCGCCCGCATTGGACGACATTTCATCGATGCGCCACGATTCCAGAAACCACGGCCAGGTGAAATAAATGAGCACGGCGCAGAATGGCAGCAGGAACAGGACGATGCCGACAAGGTCGATCCAGATCCGCGTGCGCTCGGTAAGGGAGCTATAGAATACATCGACGCGGACATGTTCGTTGCGTCGCAGCGTATGCGGCGCGCCGAAAAACACCATGGCGGCGAACATGTACCACTGCAATTCCAGCCAGGCGTTCGAGCTGAGGCCGAAGGCATAACGGCTGATGGCGTTGCCGGTCGAAACCAGGCAGGCCAATAGCACAAGCCAAGTGGCGAGCGTACCGAACCGGTCGTTGACCGCGTCGATGATGCGGCTTGCCTGCAACAGCCCGCCCACGTGCGCACCCCTTGACCCGCCGTGCGCTTCGCATCGGCTCGGGCGGGTCTTATATCGCTTATTTGCCGGTGGGGGCCAAGGTGGGAAGCAACAAGGCACGAAGCAAAGGTGCGAAGCAATGGTGCCGTCGCGCTTCGAATTATCCCCCGGTCACGCTCATGTGGCGGCCGACGGCGGGCCGCTGGTGACGGCGGTCGATGATGAAATCGTGACCTTTGGGTTTGCGCGCGATCGCATCTTCGATGGCGGCGTCCAGCAGGTTGTCGGATTCGGAGGCGCGCAGCGGTGCGCGCAGGTCGGCGGCGTCTTCCTGGCCCAGGCACATATAAAGTGTGCCGGTGCAGGTGATCCGCACCCGATTGCAGGACTCGCAGAAATTGTGGGTGAGCGGCGTAATGAAGCCAAGCGTGCCGCCGGTTTCCGCCAGGCGTACATAGCGGGCAGGGCCGCCGGTGCGGTAGGGGATGTCCTCGATGGTGAACCGCTCCGCCAGGCGGGCGCGCACCATCGACAAGGGCAGGTATTGATCGAGCCGGCCTTCGCCGACGTCGCCAAGCGGCATCACTTCGATCAAGGTCAGTTCCATGCCGCGGCCATGCGCCCATGTAATCAGCGATGGGATCTCGTCCTCGTTGACGCCCTTGAGCGCCACCGCATTGATCTTGATGCGCAGGCCCGCCTGTTGCGCGGCGTCGATGCCGGCCAGCACTTTGTCGAGTTCGCCCCAGCGGGTGACGGCGCGGAACTTCACGGGATCGAGCGTGTCGAGCGAGACATTGACGCGCCGGACGCCATGATCGGCGAGCATGGGCGCGTATTTCGCAAGCTGCGAACCGTTGGTGGTCAGTGTCAGTTCTTCGAGGTCGCCCGATGCCAGATGGCGCGACAACGAGGCGAACAAGGTCATGATGCCGCGTCGTACCAAAGGTTCGCCACCGGTCAAGCGCAGCTTGCGCACGCCGCGCGCGACAAAGGCGCTGCACAGCCGGTCGAGTTCCTCGAGCGTGAGCAGGTCCGCCTTGGGCAGGAAGTTCATGTTTTCCGACATGCAATAGACGCAGCGGAAATCGCAACGGTCGGTCACCGAGACGCGCAGATAGGTGATGGCGCGCGCGAACGGATCGATCAGCGGCCGACGAATGCCGTGGTTCGGGACAATCTGCGTCATTGCAACCTTTCCGCCGGTCAGCGGCGGGAAATGCCTGTTGCGGCTCTTGTGGCCTTAGTCATCTAAGAAGTCTGACGGATATCGGCCAAAGCGTCCATAGCCCCGTGCCCCGCTTGCGAGCGTCCTTAACCGACTAACGTGGGGGCGGGGGTGGCGGCCAGGGGTAGTCCGATAGGCTGCCGCCAGCCGCCGGCGCTGGTGCCGCCTGGGGCTGCGCCACCCGCGGCGGCGGCGTTTCGCGCGCTGGCAGGGCTTCGCGCATTGGTGGGGCGTCCGGCGTCGCGGTCGTCGCGGAGACCCGCTTTTTCTGGGGCGCTTTCTGCTTCGGACGCGGCGCGACCGCCGGCATTAATTCGGCATAGACCGGGTTTGGCTGCATCCGGGTCGGCGGCGCCCCCTCGGCATAGCTTGCGGCCGGTGGCGCTTCGGCGCGAACGCTCACGACCTGTGGATTGTAGCCGGCAAGCGCAAATGAAATCGCCACTTCGCCCGTGGCGGGTATGGTCAATTCGCAGGGGGTCCGGCAAGACTGGCCTTCCGCGGTGCGCGCATCCGCGCCGGGCGGTTCCGATTCAATGCGCAGAACCTCGGTGGTCGGACCCGATCGGAGGAAATCCATCCCCGGCATCGACATCGAACACGCAGCAAGAATGAAGCCACATGCCGAAACGGCAATAACTCGGCGCATGCTGTTACCCTACCGTTGAGACGGCAAAGTCCGTCTCGCGCCCCCAACAAACATATGAGCGAGGCGATAGATGCACAACAGCAACACTGCCACCGCCCACCTATTACACCGCATTCGCCACCAACCGCCCACAAGTGTGGCGATGATGTGGTCGGCTGTGGATTATTTTGCGTCCGGCACACGACCGGAACAGGTCATCGGGCGTCGATCAGGCCAGAGATCGCCGCCGGCAGATCGGCAAAACGGCTGATGATGCGGTCCGGCGCGAGGCTGCTGACCGGGACATCGGTATATCCGAAATCGACTGCAATAATCGGTATTTGGGCGGCACGGGCGGTCGCGATATCGGTCCGCGAATCGCCGACCATGACGGTGCCGCCGCCCCGCGCATCGGCGCGCGCGATGGTGCGATGCAGGATTTCCGGGTTCGGCTTGGCGATGCCGAAAGTATCGGCGCCACAGATTGCGCTAAAGTGCTTGGCGAGGCTGAGCGCATCGAGTAGGCGCAGCGACAGCCATTCGAGCTTATTGGTGCAGACTGCGAGCCGAAATCCAGCCGCGGCCAAGTTATCGAGCGTCGGCGCAACGCCCTCAAATGGCAGCGAGTTATCGGCAATATGCGCGGCATAGTGATCGATGAAGTCGCGCGTCATCTGGTCGAGCGCGGCCGGCAACAGGGTTCGGCCGGCCGCCCGAAATCCGAGGTCAAGCATCATCCGGGCGCCGCCGCCAACCATGTTGCGCGCCGCGTCATAGGCGACCGGCGGCAGATCTTCGCGCCCAAGAATGGTGTTGAGCGTCGCGACCAAATCGGGCGCGGTATCGACCAGCGTACCATCGAGGTCGAAGACAATGAGGGAGGTGGCCATGACCGCGGATCGCTATCGGGCGGCGCTGGCGATGGCAAGGGTCGCGGCGGGCCGCGGGGCCGATTCACTATGTGGGGTGGTCAATCGCCGCTGGACAGGCTGGATAAGCTAGATACTAAGCTAGAAAGTGGAATGGTAGACGCGAGGACGGCCGGTTTGGCGATGGCGATCGAAGACCAGAAACGAGCCGCGGCCGCGCGCGCCCTTGGATTCGTTACCGCCGGGATGCGGCTGGGGCTCGGCAGCGGCTCCACGGCAAAGCTTTTTGTCGAACTCCTGGGGCAGCGCGTGCGCGACGGCCTTAAGGTTGTCGGCGTTCCGACCTCGGACGCCACGCGGCGCGATGCCGAGCAATATGGCGTGCCCTTGTCGACCCTGGACCGGACGCCCGAACTGGATTTGACCGTGGATGGCGCCGACGAAATCGCGCCCGATCTGAGCCTGATCAAGGGCGGCGGCGGCGCGCTGCTGCGCGAAAAGATTGTCGCGGCGGCGTCCGCGCGCATGATTGTCATCGCCGATGAATCGAAATGGGTGTCGGTGCTCGGTCGCTTCCCATTGCCGGTCGAGGTCGAGCCATTTGGGCTGCAAGCGACCCGCCGGGCGGTTGAAGCCGCGTTTGCCGCCACCGGCTCGCCGGCAGAAGCGACCCTGCGGCAGACAAGTAATGGCCACGCTTTCGTCACGGATGGCGGGCACTGGATTTTGGACGGGGCGCTGCAACGGATCGCGGATCCGAAGGCATTGGCAGCGCGTCTGTCGGCGATTCCCGGCGTCATCGAGCATGGTTTGTTTATCGGGCTCGCGACGGTAGCCATTCTCGCGGGCAGCGGGGGTGTGCGGGTGATCGAACGGTCTTGAAATCCGCTAACAGAATTATCGACCGCAACAGGAGTATGGTCATGATTGCCACTATCAAGTTTACCCAGGTCATGGCCGGTGCGGCCCGCGCGCTGGTGCTGGCGGCGGCGGTGATTGTTTTTTCCGGAGCGGCGCTCGCCGAGACGAAAGAGCCGTCGCCGGCCGCCGCGAAGATCGCCCGGGAAATCCTCGACCTGAAGGGAACCGCAGCGCTGTTCGTGCCGGTCATCCCCGGGGTGATCGAGCGCGTCCGTGGCATGTTCCTGCAGACCAATCCGGCGCTGCGCAAAGACTTGGATGCGGTGGCCGCAGTGCTGCGCAAGGACGCTTTTCCGCGTGCCGAGGAAATGATGAAAGACCTCACATGGCTCTATGCGTCGAGTTTCACGGAGGCCGAGCTTAAGGAGATCGCGGCGTTCTACCGGAGCGCGGTCGGCAAGAAAGTCATCGATCTCGAGCCGAAGATCTTCGACAATGCGATGAGTGCATTGAAGGACTGGCAAGATGCCTTTGCCGAAGAGATGATTAAGCGGTTCCGCGCCGAAATGAAAAAGCGCGGGCATGATCTCTAATCCACCGCGCCCGCACACCATGAAAGCCGGACGCCGGCATGGCTGACTTCGACGTCGATCTGTTTGTCATTGGCGCCGGTTCCGGCGGCGTCCGTGCGGCGCGGATTGCGTCCGGCCATGGCGCGCGCGTTATGGTGGCCGAGGAATATCGCGTCGGCGGCACTTGCGTGATCCGCGGCTGCGTGCCGAAAAAGCTTCTGGTCTATGCATCACGCTTTGCCGATGAGTTCGAAGATGCCGCCGGCTATGGCTGGACATTGGGGGAGCCCAAGTTCGACTGGGCGACTTTGATTGCCAACAAGGACCGCGAGATAGCGCGGCTGGAAGCGGCCTATTCCGCCAATCTGGAGCGTGCCAATGTCACGACGGTCAAGAGCCGGGCGGTCATCGAGGATCGGCATACGGTGCGACTGGTGGCGTCGGGCAAGACCGTGCGCGCCGGCAATATCCTGGTCGCCACCGGCGCCGCGCCGCATTTCGGCGCCAAGATCGCCGGCCTCGAACACGTGATCTCGTCGAACGAAGCATTCCATCTGCGCGCACTCCCCAAGCGGATTGTCATTCAGGGCGGCGGCTATATTGCGGTCGAGTTCGCCGGCATCTTCAACGGCCTCGGCTCGGAAGTGACGCTGGTTTATCGCGGCGAGCAGATCCTGCGCGGCTTCGACAATGATGTGCGCGAACACCTTGCCGCCGAGATGACCAAGCGCGGCATTAAGATTGTCTGCGGGCAGACGGTCGACGCGGTTGAGAAGGTCGATCACGGGCTCGATGTCGTGCTGTCGGGCCGGCAGTCATGCGTGGTCGATTGCGTCATGTTCGCCACCGGCCGCAAGCCGAACATTGTCGGGCTCGGATTGGACAAGGCCGGCGTGACGCTGGCGAAAGGCGCGATCCAAGTCGACGCGTTCTCGCGCACCTCGGTGCCGAATATCTATGCGGTCGGCGACGTGACCGATCGCATCAATCTCACCCCGGTCGCCATCCGCGAAGGTCACGCCTTTGCCGATACGGTGTTTGGCGGCCAGCCGACCAAGGTCGACCATGCCGATGTGCCGACGGCGGTGTTCTCCGAGCCGGAAGTCGGCACCATCGGCCTGACCGAGACGCAAGCCGGCGCGCGATTTGCGCGCGTCGACGTTTACAAGTCTTCGTTTAGGCCGATGAAGGCGACGCTCGCCGGGCGCGACACCCGTTCGTTTTTTAAGTTAATTGTCGACAGCGCCTCCGACCGGGTGTTGGGCTGCCACATCGTGGGGCCGGACGCGGGCGAGATGATCCAATTGGTCGGCATCGCCGTAAAAATGAATGCCACCAAGGCCGATTTCGATGCCGTGATGGCGGTGCATCCCACCGCCGCCGAGGAATTGGTAACCCTGCGCAGCAAGGCCTATTCGGTCGAGCGGCCGGCGGCCGAATAGGGCCGAAACGGGATTATTTCTGGCATTCGGCGCCTCGGCTCGTATATAAAACGCTCGAAATCGAAGCCCGCGCCGCGGGTTAAGGCATGATCCCGAAACGTGGTTTTGGGATAAGATCATGCGCCGTAACGTCACTGGAGCCGCGTAATGGCCGAGCGTTGGACGCCCGAGAGCTGGCGCAAGAAGCCCGCTTTGCAGATGCCCGACTATCCCGACAAGCAGGCGCTTGCCGAGGTCGAGCGGCAGCTCGCGACATTTCCGCCGCTGGTATTTGCCGGCGAGGCGCGCAATTTGAAGAAGGCGCTCGGCCGCGTTGCCAAGGGCGAGGCGTTCCTGCTGCAAGGCGGCGACTGCGCCGAAAGTTTTGCCGAACACGGCGCCAACAACATCCGCGATTTCTTCCGCGTGTTTCTACAAATGGCGGTGGTGCTGACCTATGCCGCGGCGTCGCCGGTGGTGAAGGTCGGCCGCATCGCCGGGCAATTCGCCAAGCCGCGTACCGCGCCGACCGAAAAGAAGAACGGCGTCGAGCTGCCGATCTATCGCGGCGACATCGTCAATGGCACCGAGTTCACGGTTGAGGCGCGCACGCCCGATCCGCGCCGCCAGTTGCAGGCCTATCGGCAATCGGCCGCGACCTTGAATTTGCTGCGCGCCTTTGCCTATGGCGGCTACGCCAATCTCGCCAGCGTCCAGCAATGGATGCTGACGGCGATCAAGGACAGTCCGCAGGCGCGGCGTTATCAGGAACTCGCCGAACGAATTTCCGAGGCGCTGAATTTCATGCAGGCCTGCGGGCTCGATCTTGAGAGCCATCCGGAACTGCGCACCACCGAATTCTACACCAGCCATGAGGCGTTGCTGCTCGGCTACGAGCAGGCGCTTACGCGCGAGGACTCGACCCAGCCCGGCAATTGGTACGCGACCTCCGGCCACATGGTTTGGATCGGCGACCGCACGCGTCAATTGGACCATGCCCATGTCGAATTCTGCCGCGGCATCAAAAATCCACTCGGGCTCAAGACCGGCCCGTCGCAGAAGCCCGACGAATTGCTGCGGCTGATCGACATTCTCAATCCGGAGAACGAGCCCGGCCGCTTGACCCTGATCTGCCGCGTCGGCGCCGATAAGGCGGCCGACCTCTTGCCGCCGCTCATTCGCGCGGTAAAGAAAGAAGGTCGCTTCGTGGTCTGGTCGAGCGACCCGATGCACGGCAACACCATCACGTCGACCACCGGCTACAAGACACGGCCGTTCGATCTGATCCTGAAAGAGACCCGCACGTTCTTCCAGGTCTGCGCCGCCGAGGGCGTGCATGCTGGCGGCGTGCATCTGGAAATGACCGGGCAGAACGTCACCGAATGCACCGGCGGCGTGCGCGAAATTTCCGACGTGGACCTCAATGACCGCTACCACACGGTCTGCGATCCGCGGCTCAATGCCGAACAGGCGATCGACCTGGCCTTCCTGCTCGCCGATCTGCTTAAGCAGGAGCGCGCCGCCAAGGCGCAGCCGCTATCGGTGGCGGCGGGCTTGTAGTCAATTCCGTGTCCCGGGCGCAGCGCAGCACGCAGTGGTGCGCTGCAGACCCGGGAGCCCGGTATCTCGGATCATGCGTAACCGGGGTCCCGGACCAGCAGTGCATCGTTCGCGCAAGCGCGCTCACGCTGCACCGCATCCGGGACACGCCACAACGTCAACGATGTCAATGAGACCTAACATGGCTCTGCCCGCGCTTTACATCTCGCACGGTTCGCCACGGTTGATTGTCGAACCCTCGGCCGCGCGGGATTTTCTCGCGGGCTTGGCTCAAACGCTGCCCCGGCCGCGCGCCATTGTGATCGCGACCGCGCACTTCGGCACCGGCCGGCCGGCGGTGATCGGTGACGCCAATCCCGGCATGATCTATGATTTCGGCGGCATGCCGGAATTGCGCCAGCTGGTTTATCCCGCGCCCGGCGATCCGCAGGTTGCGATCAAGGTCGCGGGCCTGTGGCAGGCGGCCGGTTTCGCGCCGGCGGTGGCGAGCGGCTATGGTTACGACCATGGAACTTGGGTGCCGCTGATGCTGATGTATCCCGAGGCCGATGTGCCGGTGGTGCAGATAGCGGTGCAGCCGGAACTTGGTCCGGCCCATCATTTCGCACTCGGCCAGGCGCTCGCCTCAATGCGCGAGGAAAACTTCCTGGTGATCGGCTCGGGCTCGATGACCCACAATCTGCGCGCGTTTTATTCCGGCGATCTTGCGCCGGACGCGCCGGCGCTGCCCTGGGTCGCACAATTCGCCGAATGGATGCATGACAAGATCGAGTCCGGCGCCGATGACGATCTGTTGAATTACCGCGCGCTCGCACCGCATGCGCTCGACAATCATCCGACCGATGAGCATCTGATGCCGCTGTTCATTGCGATGGGCGCCGGCCAGGCCAAGGGGCGTCGCATCCATTCGTCGACCCGCAACGGCGTGATCTCGATGGACACCTACGCGTTCGGCTGAGGCCGGCACCTTCATATTTTGTGAAGGTAAGCAAAGCCGCGCTCAGCGCTCGTTAACGCTATGAATGCTTTGTTGACGCGTTTGCTCCAATTGTAAGAATTGCGAAAACCGATTGCGCGACCATCGGCCCCGACGACAAGGCGGGGGCCAAGGGTGCGACGCAAGGGAGCGATGGCGGCAGGGCTGACGCGGGCGTTGGCGGCGCTTGCGCTCAGCCTGTCGATCGTCGCGCCGGCTGTATCCAGCGAATGGAACGGCGCGGCTGTGGCGGCGCCGTCGAGCTATGTCGGGGAGTTCGGGACGCGTTTCTGGTTCGGCCGCGCGCAGACCAAGAAAGACCTGTTCGACACCAGCGGGAGCATGCTGGTATCGCGGCTCGATTACAACAATCTCGGCATCTTTACCGGCGAGGCGTTCTCGCGGCTCGATTTCAACAATGGCTGGTTCCTCAAGGGCGCGTTCGGCGGCGGCGGTCTGTTCAAGGGCCGGCTTAAGGACGAGGATTTTCCGCCGGTGACGACGCCTTATTCCGCGACGCTGAGCGACAATAAGAGCGGTTCGATGATCTACGGCAATGTCGATGCCGGTCTTAAGCTGGTGCGCGGGCCGGATTTCCATCTCGGTGCCTTCGTCGGCTATCATTTCCTGCGCGAATATGTCGACGCCGCGGGCTGCACGCAGATCGCCGCGCATCCGGGGATTTGTGCCGGCGGCATCCCAAACACCATTTCGGCGATCTCGCAGACCAACAATTGGCATTCGCTGCGGCTCGGCCTCGACGCTTCGGTGACCTTCGACCAGCGTTGGAAACTGACGCTGGATGCCGCATGGCTGCCTTATGTCAGATTGTTCGGCGCAGACTCGCACCTGTTGCGCATCGGCGGCAATCCCGGCGATTTCACCGGCCCGATCCCCGAGGACGGCAAGGGCTCGGGCTACCAGCTCGACGCCATTGTTGCCTATCGGTTCAACGACTGGGTCAGCGTCGGCGCCGGCGGCCGCTATTGGCATGTCAATTCCAAGGGCCATACCCATTTCGAGGGACGCGTGGTCGGTGTCGCGGCCCAGCCGCAGGCGGTGCATTGGCGGGCGGACCATTTTGGCGGCTTCGTCCAGGCCAATATCAAATTCGGCCCCATCCGCGTGGGCGGTCGCTGACATCGCGTTCCACTTGCCTGCGCGCAGCGGGTGGGTGAAGAAGGGCGATTGAAACGGGATCCGCCATGGACCGGCTTTATCGCGCGACCATCAATACCTGGAACGGGCTCAAATCCGCGGTTCGGACCGAAGCCGCCTTTCGGCAGGAGATCGCCGTTCTCCTGGTCGCGATCCCGCTCGCCTTCATGGTCGGGGAAACCGGCTGGACGCGCCTGGCGCTGATCGGCGTCGTCATCTTCGTGATGGTGGTCGAACTGCTCAACACCGCGATCGAGAAGCTCGCCGACCGGATTACGCGCGACAACGACATGCAGATCGGCACCGTCAAGGACATCGGCTCCGCCGCGGTCGGACTGGCATTGCTGTTGGCCGGCGCGGTGTGGCTCCTCGCGCTGGTCGAGCGGTTAGGGTGGTTGTAGGCGGTGCGGTGACTTGTTCTCTCCGCCGCCGATGTTCGTGCGAGCGCCATGCTCGCAACCTTCCTGAGGGCGCACCTACGCCATGCTCTTAACCCTCGTCCTGAGGGCGCACGAAGTGCGCGTCTCGAAGGATGAGGCCCGGCGGTGGCTCGGCTGTGGCCCTCATGGTTCGAGACGGCGCGCATGCGACGACGCGGTGCATGGGTGACACCTGCGATCCGCGCGCCCTCACCATGAGGGCGCAAGCGCGTCGCTCACTTCTTCATCGACTGAAGTCTCGCCTTGGCCAGCGTGGCGAAGGCGCAATTCGGGAAGCGCTTCAGGTGATCCTC
Source organism: Xanthobacteraceae bacterium (assembly GCA_022841625.1). Lineage (GTDB taxonomy): Bacteria > Pseudomonadota > Alphaproteobacteria > Rhizobiales > Xanthobacteraceae > VAZQ01. The sequence goes on along the minus strand of JALHRD010000001.1, from coordinate 321,778 downwards.
GTAACCGGCCAGCAGGTCGAGCACCATGACGCTCTTCCAGTGGGTCTCGGCCGCCGCGCAATCCGTCGCCGTCGGTGCCGCCGCCGGCGGCGTTGAAGGCTTTGGCGGGCCGCCGGCTGCCGGCGGCGTTATGCCCCAGCCTGCGAATGTTTGGCCGAGATTGGCGCTGATCGCGATTCCGGCTGCGATGTCAGCTTGGCCGCCCGCGGTGTCGCCGCGCCGCAGCCTGGCGATGCCGCGGCCATAGAGCGAGTGCGCCTTTTTCGGGTTGATCGTCAGCGCGGCCTCGTAATCGGCGATGGCGTCGTCCAGGCGGTCTAGTCGGAGATGCACCAAGCCGCGGCTGTCGAGGGTGTTTTCGTCGTTGGGCCTGATCCGCAGCGCCTCCGTGCAGTCAGCAAGTGCCAGCGGCAAGTCGCGGCCAGCGATCGCCCGCGTCCAACAACGGCCGTTGTAATAATTCGCATCCTTTGGATCGATCTCGATGGCTCTGTTCCAATCGGCCAGCGCGAGATCGTATCTGCCCTGGTCGTTGTATACCTGGGCTCTAAAGCGGTGAGCTTCGTCGTGTCTGGGATTTAGTTTGATCGCGTCGGTAAAGTCGGCGGCGGCGAGGTCGAGATCGCGCGTGTCGCGCCGGGCGAGGCCGCGATTGTAATAGGACAGGGCATGTTTCGGATTGATCCGTAGCGCCTCGCTGTAGTCGTTGATAGCGAGTACGTTATCGCGCTTGGCGCGCCGGGCATTGCCGCGCTCGTAATAGGACAAGGCGTATTGCGGATTAGCCCGGATCGCGTCGGTAAAGTCGGCGATTGCATTGTCGTAATCGTTCTTTCGGTACCAGACGAGGCCGCGCCCGTGATAGGCGAAATGCATAAATCCAAACTTGAGTTTGATCGCCCGTTCATAATCCGCCATGGCGCGATCGAGGTCGCCGCGATAGCGATAGATATCTGCGCGATTTGAATAAGCGTAGCCATATTTGGGATCGAGCTTGATCGACCGCTCGTAATCTGCGAGCGCCCGGTCGTAATCGTTCATATCCTCATAGACAAGGCCGCGATTGTTGTAGCCGGGGCCGTATTTGGGGTCGAGCTTGATCGCTTCGCTGTATTCGGTGATGGCGCGATCGCGACTGCCCTTGGCGCGGTAAGCGCCCCCGCGGATGCGGTAGGCCGATGCCAATTTCGGGTTGAGCCTTGTCGCCTCGTTGGCGTCGGCGATCGCGAGGTCGTGCTCGCCTTTATCAAGCCAGGCATTGCCGCGGTTGTTAAACGCGACGGCGCGGTTATTTTGGGTCTCCTCTTTTGACTTAAGAATCGTGGAGCAGGCGTTGATGGCAACATCCGCAGAAAATGCGTTGCCTCGGTTGACGCAGCGTTGCCAAGTCGGTGACTGCGCAGCCTGCTCCGCCTGCGCGGCTACCAGCAGGGCGGCAATGGATGCGACGCAAAATAGCATTCTGCGGATCATGATTTTCCCCCGCGCGGTTATTCAGCGATATCTTAGCGGGGGACCGCCGGGTTTGCCATTGGCGGCGAGCGGGCGTGGGTACCGGTTTTCACGACGGCGAGCGGAAGAGCGTCTGCGGCACGCTCAGCCTTTACGATTTATGTGCATACAACGCGACCGGCGCTTTGCCCGCGTGGCATCGGCGCTTGTTATGCGTTGGCGATGCGCGCGGGGCGATGTTATGCACCGCGCTGGGGTCCGTACGTCCACAGCGTTGCGTGATGGTCCATTGACTCACCACTTTGCTGTGCAAGCTTGTCGCCTGCGGGGCGGGTTCGCCGCAGGCGTAACCCGCGAATTGTGGCTCGCATCGAGACCTGGTGGATGACGCTCGGCGGGATCACGCTTGGCCGGTCCGCGCTACCGGACTTTGCGCGCGCGACTGCGCCCGGGACGCGTTCTGAACAGAATGCCGTTATTGCTGTAAGAGTGTAAGACTGAGCATCCAAGTCCATGGAAAAACTAATGAATTCTTATTTTCTGCGATCTTACAGTGGCGGCTGGCGCGGGGTAAGATTGCCCATGCGCACAAAAAAATCGCAAGGCTGTAAGATCGACCATCCAAGTATTTGGAGAAACAAATGAATTCTGGATTTTCACATCTTACAGCCGGCTGTAAGATGTGAAAGATAACTTCTTCAACTATCTGGAGAAGCAGATGAAATTCGTATTTTGCGATTTTGCTGCAAGGCTGCAAGACAGCAAGATCGTGGCCGCGGCTTGCGTCGCACGAGGAATTGGCCAATGACCGCAATCGCGGAGGGCGCCTGGCGCGCTACACCTCGCTCATGAATGATCGTCCCATCGACACCCTCGCCATCGCGGTCGCGCAGCTCAATCCGACCGTCGGCGACATCGACGGCAATACCGCCAAGGCGCGCGCCGCGCGCGCCCAGGCCGCGCGCGACGGCGCCGATCTGGTGGCGTTCTCCGAATTGTTCATCTGCGGCTATCCGCCGGAGGATCTGGTGCTCAAGCCGGCCTTGCAGGTCGCCTGCCGGCAAGCAATCGAGGCGCTGGCGCGCGACACCGCCGATGGTGGTCCGGCTCTGCTGATCGGCACGCCCTGGCTGGAGGACGGCAAACTCACCAACGCCTATTGCTTGCTGGATGGCGGCGCGATCGCAGCGGTGCGGCGCAAGGTCGATCTGCCGAATTACGGTGTGTTCGACGAGAAACGCGTGTTCGCGCCTGGCCCGCTGCCGGGACCGGTGAACTTTCGCGGCGTGCGGCTCGGCGTTCCGATCTGCGAGGACATCTGGGGTTCCGAGGTGGTCGAGACGCTGGCCGAGACCGGCACCGAATTGATGATCGTGCCCAACGGCTCGCCCTATTGGCGCAACAAGGACGACGTCCGGCTCAACATCGCGGTGGCGCGCGTCACCGAAAGCGATTTGCCGATGCTCTATGTCAATCAGGTCGGCGGCCAGGATGAATTGGTGTTCGATGGCGCGTCGTTCGGCCTCAATGCCGATCGCTCGCTGGCGTTCCAATTGCCGGCCTTCACCGAGCAGGTCACCACCGTGCGCTGGCAGCGCAGCGGCAACCGCTGGCGTTGCGTCGGCGGTCCGGTCGCGACGCTGATCGGCGATGGCGATCGCGAGGACTACATCGCCTGTGTGTTGGGGCTGCGCGATTACGTCGCCAAGAACGGCTTCAAGGGCGTGGTGCTGGGGCTGTCCGGCGGCATCGATTCCGCGCTGGTGGCGGCGATGGCAGTGGACGCCATTGGCGCGGAACGCGTGCGCTGCGTGATGCTGCCCTATCGCTTTACCTCGCAGGCGTCACGCGACGACGCGACGGCGCTTGCCAAGGCGCTGGGCGTTCAGCACGACACTGTGCCGATCGAGGCGACGGTGCAGGGGCTCGAACAGACGCTTGCGCCTTTGTTCAAAGGGTTGCCGCGCGACGTCACCGAGGAAAATCTGCAGGCGCGCGCGCGCGGCACCATCTTGATGGCGGTGTCGAACAAATTCGGCCTGATGGTGGTGACCACCGGCAACAAGTCGGAAATGTCGGTCGGCTATGCCACGCTGTATGGCGACATGAACGGCGGCTTCAATCCGGTCAAGGATCTCTACAAGACCGAAGTCTATCGGCTGGCGCGGCTGCGTAACCAATGGAAGCCCGACGGTGCGCTCGGGCCCGGCGGCCAAGTGATCCCGGAAAACATCATCGCCCGCGCGCCGACCGCGGAACTGCGCGAGAATCAGACCGACCAGGATTCGCTGCCACCTTACGACACGCTCGACGCGATCCTTGAGCGGCTGGTCGAGCGCGAGGAGCCGATTGCGGCGATTGTCGCGGCCGGCTTTGACAAGGATACGGTGACGCGGGTCGCGCGCATGCTCGATCTCGCCGAGTACAAGCGTCGGCAGTCGGCGCCGGGCGTGAAAGTGACGTTGAAGAATTTCGGCCGCGATCGGCGCTACCCGATCGTCAATCGTTTCAAGGATTCCGGCGCGCCATTGACGGCGCCCGACCGCGCGCTGCTCAAGGATAACAGTGCCAGCGGCAAAGCCGAGGCGTTCGATTTTTAATCTGACTGCGTCGGAAGCGTGAATACCCGAAACTTAGCCGCGAGCGGCAGCGGTTGTTATTGTGCCCCGCGAGGGGGAGGGCGCAACAACGACCGTCGCGATTCGCCGTTAGCGTAGATCGAGGCCCCGGCGCCCAAGGTTCTGCTTCACAGACGATGTCACTTCTTCACATATTTCATCAGCCGCTTGGGGCCGACCTCGGCGCCGAAAATATTGCCCATGGCGTCGGCGGCGACGCCTTCGGCGGCGCTGGTGCCGACGATTTTCTCCACCGGATCGGGAATGAACGCGGTCACTTCGCCGCTGCGCGCACTGCCGATGCGGATGCCACGCTTCCAGCCCGGATTGCTGTTGCGTACCGATTCCGACTCGGAGTCCGCGACATAGAGAATGTCGTTTTTGTCGATAAAGAGTCCGCTTGGCCGGCTGAACTGCTTCCATTCGACAATGAACTTGCCGTCCTGATCGAAAATCTGGATGCGATTGTTGTTGCGATCGCCGACAAACAGGCGGCCCTGCGAATCCATCGCCAGTGCATGCGGAATGTCGAGTTCGCCGGGCGCCGCGCCGGGCTTGCCCCAGGTCTTGATGAATTTTCCGTCCTTGGAAAATTTCACGATGCGGGCATTGGTGTCGCCGCCGTGCCCGTCGCCGACAAAGATGTCGCCATTGGGCGCGACCAGCACCGCGGAGGGCGCGTTGAATGTGTCAGGGCCGGCGCCGGCAATGCCGGCCTTGCCGAGCGTCATCAGGAGCTTGCCGTCCGGGCTGAACTTGAGCACCTGCTGGCCCTTGCCGTCTTTGCCGATGCCGTCGGTCAGCCACACATTGCCGTCGCGATCGACGTGCAAGCCGTGGGGAAAAATGCTGAGGCCCGCGCCGAAGCTCTTTACCAGCCGGCCGGAGGCATCGAATTTGAGAATCGGGTCGAGCGTCGATGTGGCGCAATTGAACGGTTGCCCTTCTTTCCATCGCGCCAATGGAATGAAACCTTGCGCGCCGCAGCGTTCGGCGACCCAGACGCTGACGCCGTCGGGATCGATATCGACCGCGCTGGTCGATCCCCAGCTGCGGCCGGCGGGCAACTGCGCCCAGTTCTCAACCGCGCGATAGGGATTGGGCAGCACATTGGTCGGCGTAACGGCTTGCGTGAAACCATCGTGGCCGGCAACGGCGATCATGGTGGCAAGGGCGAATGCTGCGGCGTAGTGCGCCCGAAGCGGCATCGGAAATCCTCCCTTTGGCGGAACGCGGGTTGCCCCCATCATATTCCGTGCGTCAATGCAGCCACTACTATAGCGCGTGCGGGCAGGGCGCGCAGCAAAAGTCCGATCGTCGCAGCAATGAACGCGTCAATTGGCCGGCAGGAATTGCGGGCCGACGCTACGCACCGGGCGCTTGTCGCCGTTTTGCGGCTTGGCGGCGGTCGGCGTCGCGGACGGGGTCTCCGGCGCGGCGCCCTTTGGCTGCGCACCTTTGCCCTTGGCGCCCTTGGCGCGCGCATCGAGCGGCAGCGACAGCAGTTTGGCTTGTTCCTCGGTCACGACAATGTCGCCGCGTTCGACGGTGTTATCGTCGAGATGTTTGAGCGCATCGGCCCAGGTCTGCCCCGGTGCGCGGCAACTGCACGACGGATTGAACGCCTTGCGGAAGGCGAAGGCCGACGGCAGTTCCGAATAGCTGCGGCCGCCGGTCGAGAGCGCCTGGGCAACGTCCTCGCCCGGATTGCGGTGGCTGTAGAGCGCCACTTCGGCGGCCGGGCACATGCGCTGGCAGACCTGCTCGTCCTGCGGGAAACTCGCCGGCGTGGTCGAGTAGGAAATCGGGAAGTAGAATCCGTCGCAGGTTCGCACGCAGATCGTGCGATAGGTATCGCCGCTGCCGGTCTGTGGCTGCCCCGGCGTGATAATGGTGCCGCCGCCGAACAGATTCTCAAGGAAGCCGCCAAGGCCGCGATTGGCGAATTGGCGATATTGCGGCCCGCAATCGTTCTGGCCGAGCGAAGCCAGGATCGCGCGGCGTTCGCCCTCGCGCTCGGCCGTATTGCCTTGCAGGCGTTGCAGGTCGGCCAGCACGCGGTCGAGATTGGCGCGCATCTGTTGGATCTGGTTGTTGATCGGGCCGCATTGTTGCGGCTGGCTGCCGAACAGCGCGAAGAAGCCGCGGCCCTCGCAGCCGGCGCGGCGCGCTTGCGCCGACAGGCGGTCGAGTTCGACCTGCTGACGCTGCGCGGCTTCCTCGAAGCGTTTGATTTGCTCGGCGCGTTTGGGGTCCGTCGCCTGACCGCGATCGAGCATGGAGAGTTGGCTCTCAAGCCGCAGGCAGACCGGATTGCGCTGCGCGCCGCCTGGCGGCGGTGGCAGCTGCGCGTTTGCGGCGCTCGCCCAAGCGGTCACGGCGACAGCGGCCAGAACAAGCTTGCGCAGGAAATTTCGCATCACCGTGTCAATTCCGGTTTCGTGGTTCGGGCGGTTTCGCGCGACGCAAAGGTTACTTGGAAGCATTGGGCTATTTGGAAGCACGAGGAAGCGGCGTAATGGTGTCCAAACTGTGAAGGTATACTATGTTTGGTGTGCATCCGCCCCTGACTGCGGGCGTCCGGCACCGTGTTAACGCTTTAACGGCGGGTTTCGCTGCGCAGATTCCACAAGATCCCCGTGATAATCAATCCCGCGCCTGCGAACACATAGATATCAAGCGGCTCGGCATAAAACCACCAGCCGACCACCGCAATCAGCGGGATGCGCATGAAATCGAGCGGGACCACAAGACTGGCATCGCCGGCGCGGAACGCATTGGTCATGCAAAAATGCGCGAACAAACCGGCCGCGCCAAACCCCACAATGAGCGGCACCAGATGCCATTCGATCGCGGCAACGAAGCTTACGCCGGCGCCGGCGATGCCGACGGCGAGTTGCAGCGCATTCATCCAGAATACAATCGCGAAGGTGCTTTCGGTGGCGGTGAGCTTTTTGGTGGTGATGATGTTGATGGCATAACCAAGCGCCGCCACCAGCACCATCAAGGCGGCCGGTTGGAAAGTATCCATGCCGGGTCGTACGATCACCAAGACGCCGGCAATACCCAGAACCACCGCGCCCATGCGGCTCGGCGTCATGCGTTCGCCGAGAAAGAACGGCGCCAGCAGGATCGTCCAGGCCGGCATGGTGAATTCAAGCGCGAAGACCGTGGCGAGCGGCAGCAGTAGCAGGCTCCAGGCCCACAAATATTGCGAACCGAAATGCACGCCGTTGCGCAGTAGGTGCAATCCCAGCCGCCGGGTATTGACGGTGAGACGCAGCTCCGGGCGCAACGCCATCGCCGCGCCGATGATCGCGAGCCCGACCGCGGCGCGCAGCGTGAGAATCTCAAGAATGCTCAAAACGCCCGACAGCCCGCGGATCGCGACCGCCATGACCGAGAACGACAACAGCGTGCCGGTCATCCACGCGACGACGACCAGGAGTTGGCGGGGCGATGTCACAGAGGAACTGCTTTACTCCGCATCGGGTTGATTCTCAGGCCGCGCTTGGTCGAATGCCGGCAGCTTGGCGCAGGCCGCATCAATGGCGACGATTCTCGGATATTTGTCGAGCGGCACCTTCAACCGCCGAGCATTGGCGACCTGTGGCACCAGGCAGATATCGGCCAGCGTCACGGTATCGCCAAAGCAATAGCGGCCCGATCCGAGCATGGTTTCGAGCGCGTCGAAGCCGGCGATCACCCAGTGGTGATACCAAGCGTCGATCTTGGCCTGGTCCTGGCCCAGCTGGTTTTTGAGATAGCGCAGCGGCGCCACGTTGTTCAGCGGATGAATATCGCAGGCGATGAGCTGCGCCAGCGCCCGCACCTTGGCGCGCTCGAGGGCATCGCGCGGCAACAATGGCGGCTGCGGATGGATCTCGTCGAGATATTCGACAATCGCCAGGGATTGCGTGAGCAGCGCTCCGGAATCGAGCATGAGCGTCGGCACCCGCATCTGCGGATTGACCGCCCGGTAGTCGGGCTTGAGATTCTGGCCGCCGTCCTTTTGCAGATGGATCGCGATGGTTTCGAACGCGAGCCCCTTGAGCGCGAGCGCAATGCGCACGCGATACGCCGCCGACGAGCGGAAAAACGAATAGAGTTTCACAGCGTCTCCTTAACCTTGGTCCTTGGCGATGAGTTCGGCCGAGCGCTGGGTCAACAGCGCCACCGCGCGATCGAAGGCAGCGCGATCGGCGGTGGGGACCACTTCGGACAATTTCTCGGTGAAGTCGCGCGCGCGCGGCGCCAGTTCCTCATAGACTGCGCGACCGGTCGGCGTCAGCGACAGGAACGCCTCGCGCAGATCGTCGCGATTGGATTTGCGCGCGACATAGCGGCGCGCCTCAAGCTGGGCCACCGCGCGCGAGACCTTGGTCTTGTGCATATGGGTGCGCGCGCCGATGGCCTTGCCGGTCATCACCCCGAATTGGCCGAGGCTCACCAGCACCCGCCATTCGGGTATGCCGATGCCATATTTGGAATAGACCTGACTCAGCGCCTGGGACACCAGGCTCGACAGGACATTGAGGCGGTGCGGCAGAAAGGCTTCCAGCGCGATCGGCGGCGCGGCAGAGGAATCGGCGCCGGCCGCTTGGGCGGCATTGGCGTCCTTGGCCCCGGATTTGGCCTCTTGAGCCGCCATGGGGGCCACGTCGGAATTGACCATATTGGTCATTGTCTACCGCTCCGGGCGCGGTGCCTGCTCATGGCGGTGCGCGGAACGGAAACATGAAGGAAGTCAGGGCGATCTGCAACGGCACCGGTGCCGATGGGAAGTCCCTGCAGCGCCTGCGGCAACCGCGGTTTCGACCGTCAAATCGAAAAGCGGCACTGGAATCATGGCGTTGGCGGAGCCCCTCGGCTTTCGAAGGTCGTGGCAGGGGTCGCCGCGACGGATCGCGAGGTTCGAGATCGGGGCACGCTTGCCAGGAACGATTAGCGGGCACACTCGATGCCGACGAATTCATCGCAGCCGCGACAGGCGGAACCGTGCGCCGGGGTCGCGGCGGTGAATTCGCTCGGATCGATCCGGCGATACGACGTCGCCTGGTTGAAATCGCGCGAGCGGCAATAGACGGTTGCCGCGGCGGCTCCGCAGGCGGCGCCGGTCGCGAGGCAGCGGTCGATGCCGTAACCGTCGGCGTTATTGGCGACGATGAAAATGCGCCGCTCGGCCTGGGCGGAGATATTGAAATACAACGCGGCGGCAAAGACGAGTGCAGCAAGCAAGTAGCGCATGGCGGGGCTCTTTATTATGATTGACTACGATTGCGCTTGATGGCGCCCCGGAACGGAGCGACTGCCGAATATGCATGCGATCCGTTAACAGATCGTCAAGCGCGCCGCGACGTTTTCTGGTAACAATCTTGCGTTTGCTCAGAGGAGCTGCCGCATGAGGCACGTCGTCAGCAGGATTGCGCGTCTGTTGCTGCCGATCGGCTGCGTGGTTGTCACCGTTTCGTCGGCGGCTGCCGATGTGGCGGCGATTGCGCGCAAACAGCAAGCCGCGATCGAAGCCGTTTTGAGCGAGCCGCATCGCGCGGCGCTGACCAAGACCGCAGCCGCGTCACCGTCGGCCGCCGCCGCCGAAGGCTATGGTCATGCCCTGCTGATGCGGCGGCATCTTGCGCCGGCGGCGTGGATGTATGCCGCGGCGGTCGATCGCGAACCGGCGCGGGCCAGCGCAATCACCGCGCTTGGCGTTGTGCTGGCCGAGGGCGCGACCAGCGCCGGCAAATCGCGGGCGACCGAAGCCGAGCTGTTGGCGGCGGTCGAATTGCAGCGCGAAGCCGCGCGCCTGATGCCGAAGGCGGGCGTCGCGCATCACAATCTTGGCACCGCGCTGTTGCGGCTTGCGCAGGCGCGCGGCAACGATCGCGCCTTGCTTGAGGAAGCGGCGAAGTCGTTGCGCATGGCGGTGCAACTCGGCGGTCGTCGCGCGCCGCATTTCCATGTGCGCCTCGCCGAGGCGCTGAACGCGCTCGGCGATCGCACGGGCGCGGAGGCGGCGCTGCGGCAGGCCTATGCGATCAACGCCACCGATCCCGTCCTGCTGATGGCGCGCCGTTCGTCGCTGGCCAACATTCCGGTGCAGGGCGACCCGGCGGCCTGCAAGGTCGAATTCAACTGCAAGAAAGCGTGTCCGCAAGGCATTACCGGCCGGGTGATGATGGTCACTTGCGAGATGGCCAATGCCGACGCGGTCAGCGCTTGCCGGGACGGCAAGCCCTATCCCACCGGCTATAATTGCGAGGCCCAGGTGCCGCGCTTCGGGATTTCGATACCGGGCCTCGATCCCGGCTTCTCGATCGCAACGCCTTGGGGCTCGATCGACGTGGTCATGCAGGGTAATGGCCGGATCGACTGGCGGGCGAACTTTCAGACGCCGCCGGTGGCGGGGTTCCAGGCGTTCATCGGTGGCCAGGGCAGCTATAACCCATCGACCGGCGCCGCCAATTGGAGTTTTGGCGACGGCGGCGTGCAGTACAACCTGTTCAATGGCAATGTCGTGACCCAGCACGCCAATGTCTTCAATACCGGTACGTCGGGAGTGGCGCGCTATGACGGCTCGACCAACCGTGTCGAGGTGGGGCTGGATGTGGGGCGGGGGCCGCTGCTGTCGCACTGACCGCTGCCCCATCCGGGCCGGCTTGCGGTTCGTTCACCGCGCCGCCGGAACGGACTTGACCTTGTGCATGGCCTTCCCCATTGTCAGGGGCATGATCGGCCTTAACCAAATCTGCGGCATTTGCCGCGAGATTATTCGCTAGCGCAACTCGCTGGCTGCGGCCGTCTTTTCTCCGATCGAGACACAGGGACGCCGGCCAGCGGGGCAGGGATGTCCCATGGAACTCAGGCTCTACGATACGCTCAGGCGCGAGAAGCGGCCGTTTACGCCGCTCGATCCGGCGCGCGTGCGCATGTATGTCTGCGGGCCGACGGTCTACGATTTCGCCCATATCGGCAATGCAAGACCGGTGATCGTGTTTGACGTGCTGTTCCGGCTGTTGCGGCATCTCTACGGTGCCGCCAACGTCGCTTATGTACGCAACATCACCGACGTCGACGACAAGATCAACGCGCGCGCCGCGGAGGAGCATCCGAACCTCCCGCTCAACGAGGCAATCCGGATTGTCACCGAAAAAACCGAGCGGCAGTTCCACGAGGACGTGGATGCGCTGGGTTGTCTGCGCCCGACGGTCGAGCCGCGTGCGACGGAGCACATCGCGGAAATGAAAACGCTGATCGAGCGCCTGGTCGCGGCTGGACATGCCTATGTCGCCGAGGACCACGTGCTGTTCGCCGTTGCCTCGATGCCGGATTACGGCCGGCTGGCGAAACGCTCGCTTGACGAAATGACAGCCGGCGCGCGGGTCGAGGTCGCGCCCTACAAGCGCGATCCGATGGACTTCGTGTTGTGGAAACCATCAAAGCTAGGTGAGCCGTCCTGGCCGTCGCCGTCGGGGATCGCCGCGCCGGGCCGCCCCGGTTGGCACATCGAATGCTCGGCGATGTCATGGAAACATCTCGGCGAGACCTTCGATATTCATGGTGGCGGCGTCGACCTGGTGTTTCCGCATCACGAGAACGAAATCGCGCAATCGCGTTGCAGTTTCAAAACGCCGGTGATGGCGAATTACTGGATGCACAACGGCTTCTTGCAGGTCGAAGGCGAGAAGATGAGCAAGAGCCTGGGGAATTTCGTGACGATTAATGAAGAGCTTGATAGTTGGGGAGGCTCGGTTCTTCGCTTCAATATGCTCAAGACGCACTATCGACAGCCGATTGATTGGACGCAGGCCGGACTTAAGGAGTCAGGCCGAGAGATTTCGCGCTGGGCTGAGGCGATTCAGCACGATTTGGAAGTTGATGAAAGCGGTCGAGATGCCATTGTCGAGGCATTGGCCGACGATCTCAACACCCCTGAAGCGATAACGCGTCTTCGTGGCTTCTACAGGAATCGGGATTTCGCGGCTCTGTCGGCTGGAATGCGTTTTTTTGGCATTTCAATAGGTGTTGAATCGATTCAAGGACGAAAGCACAAGAGGTTATACGTTGAGCCAGGACAATACACTATCACGGGCCAACCGGTATTGTTGAAGGTAATCAGAGATGATGGCTCGGTTGTCGAGATTGACAAAGACAGCAAGCAAAAAATTGAGCAGTTAGTTGACGCTCGCAATGCGGCGCGCAAGGCCAAGAATTTCAACGAAGCCGATCGTATCCGAGACGAACTTCATGCCATGGACATCGAACTCGAAGATAACAAGGATGGCACCACCACCTGGAAGGTGAAGCGATGATGGCGCCACGCACTCAGAAACCCTCTCCCCTTGCGGGAGAGGGTATCGAGCCCGCGGCTCGCGCGCGGAATATCTCCAGATCGGTGTCGCATGCGCGGTCGTTGCGCGCGCGGATGACCGATGCCGAATGCAAGCTCTGGTTTGCGCTGCGCGACCGGCGATTTGCGGCATTCAAGTTTCGCCGGCAGGTTCCTGTCGGTCCATTCATTGCCGACTTTGTTTGCTACCGAGCGCGCGTGATCGTCGAAGTCGATGGCGGACAGCATGCCGAATCCAGATCGGATATTCGCCGTGATCAATGGTTGGCGGCGAACGATTTCGTGGTGCTGCGCTTCTGGAACAACGATGTGTTGCGGAACCTTGAAGGGGTTCTGATAGCGTTGCTGGCGAGTTTGCAAGACCGAACAAAAGAGGTGCAGCGATGAAAACGCCGCGCACTCAGAAACCCTCTCCCCCTGCGGGAGAGGGTGGACGCGAGCGCAGCGAGCGTCCGGGTGAGGGGGTGTTCGACAAGACCCCCTCACCCGCTTCACGCCTGCGGCGCTCGTCACCCCCCGCAAGGGGAGAGGGTACGGAGTTTGCTGCGCGTCCCGTGGCCGTACGAAAAGCGCGCGCGGAATCGCCTGCTGATGCGCAATGGATCGAGTCGCTGTTGGTTGTCTTGCAGGCGCGGCGGAGGGCACGGCGATGAACGCCACCGCGCATCCAACCATTGCGCTGCGGCCAATGTTGCCGGCCGATGCGCCACTGCTGGCGGAAATCTTCCGCGCCAGCATCATGGAACTGACCGCCGAAGACTATTCCGAGGCCCAGCGCGAGGCCTGGGCGTCGGCGGCCGATGACGAGGCGGCGTTCGGTGCGCGGTTGGCCAAGCTCCTGACCTTGGTTGGGACCATGCAAGGTTCGCCGGTCGGCTTTGCGTCGCTCAAGGCGCCCGACTTCATCGACATGCTCTATATCCATCCGGCGGCGGCCGAGAACGGCGTCGCGACCACGCTGGTCGCCGCGCTTGAGAAACTTGCCGTCGCGCGCGGCGCGGCGAAACTCACCGTCGATGTCAGCGACAGCGCAACGGAGTTTTTCCGCAAGCGCGGATATATGCCACAAACCCGTAACACCAGGACGGTCGGCGGCGAATGGCTTGCCAACACCACGATGGAAAAGAAACTGGTCGCAAAGGAGTAGGCACCATGAGCAAACCCGAAACGCCGTTCCCGAAGCATTGGCTTTATTACATTGCGCTCAAATACGGCGTCATTGCCGTGGCCGTGATTGTCACGCTCTATACGCTTTACAGGTTGGTCTAAGCCTGCAACCCGATCATTGGTGATACCGCCATGGCCCGCGAACGTCTCTATCTCTTCGACACCACGCTGCGCGACGGCGCGCAGACCAATGGCGTCGACTTCACGTTGCACGACAAGCTGGCGCTGGCGGGGATGCTCGACGAACTCGGCATCGATTACGTCGAAGGCGGCTATCCCGGCGCCAATCCGCTGGATACCGAGCTGTTCTCGGTCAAACGCAAGCTCGACACCACATTTACCGCCTTCGGTATGACGCGCCGGCCCGGCCGTTCGACCTCCAACGATCCCGGCCTGGCGGCGCTGCTCGATGCCAAGGCCGACGCGATCTGCTTTGTCGCCAAATCCTGGGACTATCACGTGCGGGTCGCGCTGGAGACGACGGACCAGGAAAATCTGGCGTCGATCCGCGACAGCGTGCGCGCGGCCAAGGCCAAGGGCCGGGAAGTGCTGCTCGATTGCGAGCACTTCTTCGACGGCTATAAGGCCAATCCCGATTATGCATTGGCCTGCGCCAAGACCGCCTATGACGCCGGCGCGCGCTGGGTCGTGCTGTGCGACACCAATGGCGGCGCGCTGCCGCATGAGGTCGAGGCCGTCGTCGGCGCGGTGGTCAAGCACATCCCGGGAGATCATGTCGGCATCCACGCGCACAACGACACCGAGCAGGCGGTGGCGAATTCGCTGGCCGCGGTGCGCGCGGGCGCGCGCCAGATTCAGGGCACGCTGAACGGCCTCGGCGAACGCTGCGGCAATGCCAATCTGGTCTCGATCATTCCGACTTTGAAGCTCAAGCCGGAATACGCCAAGAAATTCGAGATCGGCGTGTCCGACGAAAAGCTCAAGGGGCTGGTCAGAGTTTCGCACGCGCTTGACGAAATGCTCAACCGCGCGCCGAACCGCTACGCGCCCTATGTCGGTGACAATGCCTTCGCGACCAAGACCGGCATTCATGCCTCGGCGATCCTGAAGGATCCCGCGACCTACGAGCATGTCGCACCGGACAAGATCGGCAACCGGCGCAAGGTAATGGTGTCGGACCAATCCGGTCGCGCCAATGTGTCGGCGGAGCTCGATCGCATCGGCCTCAGGGTCAAGAAAGACGACCAGCGGATCATGGCGCTGCTCGACGAAGTGAAGCGGCGCGAAGCGATAGGCTATGCCTATGAATCGGCGAATGCCTCGTTTGAACTGTTGGCGCGCCGCGTGCTCGGCAAGGTGCCGAATTTCTTCGACGTGCTGCAATTCGACGTCAATGTCGAGCAGCGCATCAATGCGCTCGGCCAGCGGATTACGGTGTCGCTCGCGGTGGTGAAGGTCAAGGTCGGCGAGCAGACCATGATTTCGGCTGCCGAGGGCAACGGTCCGGTCAATGCGCTCGATGTCGCGCTGCGCAAGGATCTCGGCAAGTATCAAAAATATATCAAGGGTCTCAAGCTCACCGATTACCGCGTGCGGATCCTCAATGCCGGCACCGAGGCGGTGACGCGGGTTCTGATCGAGAGCGAGGACGAGAAGGGCGAGCGCTGGTCCACCATCGGCGTGTCGCCCAATATTATCGATGCATCGTTCCAAGCCTTGATGGATTCGATTATCTACAAATTGGTCAAGGCCGACGCACCGGCGTAGCGCATTTCCCGACCAGGCTGCATCGGTCATTCGTCGATTTTTTTCGAAAGCCGGTTGCCACTTTTCGGGGTCATGCGCTCATGTAGCGCGTGGGCCACAGCAAAAATGTTTTTTGCGGGCATAATCGTTTGCGGTGTCATCATGCCGTAAACGCAAAGATTTTGTTTCGAATTGACACAAAGACGCCGCGGGCCGCGTTTGCGCGCCGCGCTGGGCTGCGCGAGATTGGTCGCGGGGGCCAACAGGGAGCGTCAACATGATCACAATGAAACAACGATCGATCGCATTGATAATTGCGGCGCTGTGGTCGGCGCCGGCGTTCGCCGGCGACCTGCCACGGTCCGTCTATGTTGCGCCGGGCGGCATCTATATCGGTTCGGCGCGAGTCTATGTCGCACCGAACGCCGGTAACGGCGAGCAGGCTTATGTGGTGCCGGGGCCGGCCTACGGGCCGCACTATGCGCCACCGGCTCATGTGCCGACCTATTCTCTGGGCTATGCACCGCAGCATCACGCGCCGGGCGCCGGCTATGCGCCGGCCCATGTCCCAGCGTACCGGCCGGCGCCGGTCTATTCGGCAAGGCCGCGGGTTTATGCGTCACCCCATGCTGCGGAATTCGTGCCGCGGCCGCCGGCCGTGGTGCCGTACAACGACGCTCGTCACTGTCTCATGTACCAAGGTCGGCTGTATTGCGACTGAACGCACGCCTCGCGCTGGCGCGCTTGCCAGCGTGGCATTGACGCTCAAAACTTCTCCGGCGCGACCATCGCCATGGCCGTTTCGCTTTCGGCGATGAGGCGGGTGGCCTCGCGCAGTGCCGGCAGGATTTTCTCGGCGGCATCGACCACCAGTGGCGTGACGGTTAGGCCGGCACGAATGAACTGTCTGTCGCGCATGCGGTCGAGCAGCATGCAGAGCGGGTCCCAGAAGCCATCGATATTGGCGATCAGGATCGGCTTCTTGTGGCGACCGAGCTGGGCCCAGGTCAATTGCTCGACCAGTTCCTCAAGCGTGCCGATTCCGCCGGGCAGGGCGACGAACGCGTCGGCCCGCTCGAACATCAGCCGCTTGCGCTCGTGCATGTCGCGGGTGACGACCATCTCCTGGGCGCGCCGAAACATCAGTTCCCGCGCCTTGAGAAATTCCGGGATAATGCCGGTGACCGCGCCGCCGTGATCAACGACCGATTCGGCAATCGCACCCATCAGGCCGATCGAGCCTCCGCCGTAAACCAGCCGAATATCGTTCCGCGCCAGAACCCGGCCGAATTCCTGCGCCGTTTCAATGAATTTCGGGTTATTGCCGGGGCCGGAGCCGCAATAGACGCAAACCGCTTTGATCGTGCTCATTTATGCCATGTGGCCCGAGTGGCGGGGGCCGTCAAGCCACGGCCGCTGCCACCGCGAAGACCGTGGTGGGTAATGTTGGTCCAAGGGCTGGTTGCAACCGGGGAAAATTCTATATGAATGGGGCCTGACGGCGCACCTTCCGTGGCCCGTCGCGACCGGGCCCCCCATGAGCGATGGTACTTTCCGATCTGTGAGTTCTATGAAGCGCGAGATTTCCGCCGGCAAGAGCGGCTCGCTGCTCAAGACCATTGTGGGACTGTGGCCCTATATCTGGCCGTCCGATCGCCGCGACCTGAAAGTCCGGGTGATGATCGCGATGGTCCTGCTGCTGGTGGCGAAGCTTGCCACCATCGCGGTGCCGTTCACCTTCAAATGGGCGGTCGACGCGCTGACCGGGCAGAACGCTACGCCGGCCGATGCGTCGGCATGGCTGGTGTGGGCGCTGGCGGCGCCGATCCTGATGACGATCGCCTATGGCGGCTCGCGTATCCTGATGGCGGTGCTCACCCAGGTACGCGACGGCATCTTCGCCAAGGTGTCGATGCATGCAGTGCGCCGGCTCGCCTTTATGGTGTTCGAGCATATGCACCAGCTGTCGCTGCGGTATCATCTGGAGCGCAAGACCGGTGGCCTCACCCGCATACTGGAGCGCGGCCGCAATGCGATCGAGACCATCGTTCGCATGGTCATCCTGCAGGCGGTGCCGACCGTCATCGAGCTCGCCTTGATCGTCGGCGTGCTGCTTTACCAATTCGACTGGCGCTATGTGGTGGTGGTCGTGGTCACCGTCATCGGTTACACCGGCTTCACCTATTTTGCCACCGAGTGGCGCATCGGCATCCGCCGGCGCATGAACGACAGCGACACCGACGCCAATGTGAAGGCGGTCGACTCGCTGCTCAATTACGAGACCGTGAAATACTTCAGCGCCGAGGAGCGCGAAGCGAAACGTTACGACCGCTCGATGGAGCGCTACGAGCAGGCGAGCGTTCAATCCTATGTGTCGCTCGCGGTGCTCAATGCAGGGCAGGCGACGATCTTCACCATCGGCCTCGCGGTCTGCATGGTGATGTGCGTCATGGGAATCCAGGAAGGCCGCAATACCGTCGGCGATTTCGTCATGATCAACGCCATGATGATCCAGCTTTACCAACCCTTGAATTTCATGGGCATGGTCTATCGCGAGATCAAGCAGGCGGTGATCGACATTGAAACCATGTTTGGGATCCTGGCGCGCAAGCCCGAGATTGAGGATCGGCCAGGCGCGCCGCCGCTCAAGGTGCCGGATGGTGCGATCCAGTTCGAGAATGTTCATTTCGCCTATGATGCCGAACGTCCGATCCTCAAGGGCCTGAGCTTCAGCGTGCCGGCCGGCAAGACGGTTGCGATCGTTGGTCCCTCGGGCGCCGGCAAGTCGACGGTGTCGCGGCTGCTCTATCGCTTCTATGAGGTCCGCAGCGGCCGGATCCTCATCGACGGCCAGGACATTCGTGACGTGACGCAGACCTCGCTGCGCGCCGCGATCGGGATGGTGCCGCAGGACACCGTGCTGTTCAACGACACCATCCGCTACAACATCCGCTACGGCCGCTGGGATGCGACCGATGCGGAGGTTGAGGAGGCCGCCTGCCTGGCGCAGATCGACGGTTTTATCCGGATGTCGCCCAAAGGCTATGAAACCGAAGTGGGCGAGCGCGGGCTTAAACTGTCCGGCGGTGAAAAGCAGCGTGTCGCCATTGCGCGCACGATCCTGAAGGCGCCGCCAATTCTACTGCTCGACGAAGCCACCTCCGCGCTCGACAGCCACACCGAAAGGGAAATCCAGGACGCACTTGAGCGGGTGTCGAAGAATCGCACCACGCTGGTGATCGCGCACCGGCTGTCGACCATTGTTGGCGCCGACGAGATTATTGTGCTCAATGAGGGCATGATTGCCGAACGCGGCACCCATCAGGTGCTGCTGGCCAAAGGCGGGCTCTACGCCAGTCTATGGAACCGGCAGCGCGAGGCGGAGGCGGCGCGCGAGAAACTTGCCATGGTCGAAGATGCGTTGAGTGCGCCCAATCGTAACCCGCCGTCGGTCGAGGAGCCGGGCAATGGTGCGCCGGCGATGCGTCCGGCCGCCGCGGAATAGCTTTCAGCACACGGTCATCCAAGGAAACGCGCTAAGGAAACGCAATGTCCGTACTCGCCTCGATCCGCTCCCAGCTTGCCCCGATCAACCGCGAAGGCCTGCCATTCGTCGGCGGATTTGCGTTGGTGAGCCTGCTGCTGTTTTGGTTTTGGACGCCGCTCGGCTGGATCGGCACTGTGCTGACGGTCTGGTGCGCCTATTTCTTCCGCGATCCACAGCGCGTTACGCCGATGCGCGACGGCCTGGTGATCGCGCCCGCCGATGGCCGCGTCAACAAGGTGATCCATGCGGTGCCGCCGGCTGAACTCGCGCTCGGCGATCGTCCGCTGCCGCGGGTGTCGATTTTCATGAGCGTGTTCGATTGCCACGTCAATCGTAGTCCGGTCAGCGGGCGCATCGAGAAGATCGCTTATAAGAAAGGCGCCTTCATCAGCGCCGATCTCGACAAGGCGAGCGAGGACAATGAGCGCAATTGCTTCGCCATCGCCTCGGGAACAGTGCGCATCGGCGTGGTCCAGATTGCCGGCCTGGTGGCGCGTCGGATCGTCTGCTTCACGCGGCAGGGAGCCAGCGTAGCGGCCGGCGAGCGCATTGGCATGATCCGGTTCGGGTCGCGCGTCGACGTCTATCTGCCGGAAGGCACCCGCCCGCTGGTGGCGGAGGGCCAGACCGCCATCGCCGGGGAAACCGTCATTGCCGAGCTTCGCCCAGGTACGCGCGAGCTGACATTCCGGGTCGGCTGACGCGGCTTAAAAATCGTTAATGCGGCAAGGCAAGGCGAAAGCCGCCGTGGCGGTGCCGCGCGCAAAGTGCTATGGTGCCCATATGGATTTTTCGCGTTTTGAGCCTGATCGTTCCGGCGAGCGGCGTCGCCGCTTCCGAGCGATTCCGTTGCGCACGCTATTGCCCAATCTGATTACGCTGCTCGCGCTGTGCGCGGGCCTCACCGGTGTTCGGCTTGCCATCGAAGGCAAGCTCGAATGGGCGGTGGCAGCGATCGTGTTCGCGGCGATGCTCGATGGTGTCGATGGCCGCGTCGCGCGCATGCTGAAAGGTACCTCGCGGTTTGGCGCCGAACTCGACAGTCTCGCCGATTTCTTCAACTTTGGCGTCGCGCCGGCACTGATCTTGTATTTCTGGGGGCTCCAGGAACTCGGCAATGCCGGCTGGATCGCCGCCATGGTGTTTGCGATCTGCGCGGGGCTGCGGCTCGCCCGCTTCAATGTGATGATTGACGATCCCGATCGACCGGCTTGGGCGGCGAATTTCTTTGTCGGCATGCCGGCGCCCGGCGGCGCGATCGCCGCCCTGCTGCCAATCTATATCGCGCTATTGGGGATGCCGCGGTTTAGCCTGTTTGTGCCATTGGTGTTTGTTTACACCTTGGCGATCGCAGCCCTGATGGTGTCGCGCTTGCCGGTGTTCTCGGGCAAGCGGGTCGGCAAGCGGGTGCCTCCGGAAATGGTGCTGCCGGTGTTCGTGCTGGTGGTGGCGTTCTTCGCCCTACTGATCGCCTATCCATGGCTGGTGCTGACCACCGGCACGCTGCTCTATCTCGCGAGTCTACCGTTCGGCCTGATCGCCTACCGCAACTACCAGCGCGCGGATGAGGCTGTGAAAGCCGCGCAAGCCGTCGCCGCCGCGCCGGCCGCAGGAGGTGAGGCCGCCGCTTCGCCGCCGCCTGCGCCGTCCGGCGAGGGCGACCGTCCGGTGCGGCTCAACTAATTTCAGCCGCGCCTTTTGCGCGTTGAGCAGGCGTCACTTCATTGTCGGGATGACGAATTCGGCGCCGCCTTTGGTGCCGGACGGCCAGCGCGCCGTTACGGTCTTGGTCCGGGTATAGAAGCGGATCGAGTCCGGACCGTGCTGGTTGAGGTCGCCGAAGCCGGAACGCTTCCAGCCGCCGAATGTGTAATAGGATAGCGGCACCGGAATTGCGAAATTCACGCCCACCATGCCGACATTGACGCGGCTGGTGAAATCGCGCGCAGCGTCGCCGTCACGGGTGAAGATCGCGACGCCATTGCCATAGTCGTGTTCGGACGGCAGCCGCAGCGCCTCTTCATAGTCGCGCGCGCGCACCACCGACAGCACCGGCCCGAAAATTTCTTCCTTGTAGATGCGCATGTCGGGCGTGACTTCGTCGAACAGGCAGCCGCCCATGAAGAAGCCGTTCTCGTAGCCCTGCAGCTTGAAGTTTCGCCCGTCGACCCGAAGCTTGGCGCCTTCCTTGATGCCGAGTTCGACATAGCTTCTCACTTTGTCGAGATGGGCGCGCGTGACCATCGGACCGTAATCGGCGGCGCTGTCGGTCGAGGGGCCGATCTTGAGGCTTTCGACGCGTGGGATGAGCTTCTCAAACAAGGCATCGGCGGTTTTCTGGCCGACCGGGACGGCGACCGAAATCGCCATGCAACGCTCACCGGCCGAGCCGTAGCCGGCACCGATCAAGGCGTCGACCGCCTGATCCATGTCAGCGTCGGGCATCACGATCATGTGGTTCTTGGCGCCGCCAAAACATTGCACGCGCTTGCCGTGCGCCGAACCGGTCGCGAAAATATATTCCGCAATTGCCGAGGAGCCGACGAAGCCGATCGCTTGCACGCGCGGGTCGGTCAAAAGCGTATCGACCGCCTCCTTGTCGCCGTTGACGACATTGAGCACGCCGGCCGGCAGCCCGGCTTCAATCAAGAGTTCGGCCAGCCGCATTGGAACCGAGGGATCGCGCTCCGAGGGTTTCAAGATGAAGGCGTTGCCGCAGGCGAGCGCCGGCGCGAATTTCCACATCGGGATCATCGCCGGGAAATTGAACGGCGTGATGCCGGCGACCACGCCAAGTGGTTGCCGCATCGAATAGAGATCGATCCCGGGGCCGGCGCCCTCGGTATATTCGCCCTTCATGAGGTGCGGGATGCCGCAGGCGAACTCGACCACTTCGACGCCGCGCTGAATGTCGCCCTTGGAGTCGGCCAGCGTCTTGCCATGTTCGGACGACAGCAGCTTGGCGAGGTTTTCAAGGTCCTTCTGGATCAGTTCCAGGAACTTGAACATCACCCGGGCGCGCCGCTGCGGGTTGGTGTCCGCCCAGCCGCGCTGGGCGGTTGCAGCATTCGCGATCGCTTGTGCCATCTCGGTCTTGGCGGCGAAGGCTACCCTGGCCTGAACCTCTCCGGTATTGGGGTCGAACACCTCCCCGGATCGCCCGGAGGCGCCCTTAACCTCCTTGCCGCCGATGAAGTGGCCGATTTCGCGCATCCGCATTCTCCCCTGATCGCGCGTGCCCCGGCGGATCGATCACGTCCTTCGGAAACCAGGCGCTGGCCCATTTTTGAGCACGCTCGGGGCGGGATGGCAATTCCGCGCGCTCGGCCCAGGGCCGCCGATTTGAACGTCCGACAGCGCCGGCGGCCAATGCGGGTTGGAGCGTCAAATCGAAAAGCGTCCCCGGATTCATGGGGTTGCGGGCGCCCCTTGGTTTGCGGCTGCGGCGGCGAATCGCAAACGGTGGAGACGGAACACGCGCGCCGCCCGCGGTTGGGCCTGAAAACCACCGGCCATTCCGGCCGAGTCAGTATTCGGTAACTATCCCTTAATGGCCTGGGCGCTAGCTTGGCCCAAAGCGCCTTTGGGGACGGCAAAGCACGCGATTGCGTGCAGGTGGACCAAGCGAATGGATATTGCAACGAGTCTCGGCCTGCTGGCCGGCATGTTTGTGATGGTCTCCCTGATCTTGATGGGTGGCGACCTCAGGATGTTTGTCGACTACCATGCCGCCATCGTGATCTTCGGCGGTTCGTTCGCCGCCACGCTCATCCGGTTTCCGCTGTCGGCGATTTTTCACGGGGTACCGCTCGGCGCCCGGTTTGCGTTTACGCTGCGGCGCATGTCGCAGCGCGAGCTGGTCGATGAAATTGCCGGCTTGGCCGAGATCGCCCGCAAGCAAGGCCCGGTCGGACTTGAGAAGGTCGAGATCGAGGACCCGTTTCTCGCCAAAGGCATCCGCTTTGTCGCGGACGGCTACGACAACAGCTTCATTCGCGACAATCTTGAGCGCGATCGCGATAATTTTTTGACGCATCTTGACGAAGGACAAAAGATCTATCGCGCGGTTGGCGATTGCGCCCCGGCGTTCGGAATGATTGGAACGCTGATCGGCATGGTTCAGATGTTCGCCAACATGACCGATCCGTCGAAGCTCGGTCCGCTGATGGCGGTTGCGCTGTTGGCGACGTTCTACGGCGCGGCAGTTGCCAATCTGATATGTCTGCCGATTGCCGACAAGCTACATCTCAAGCTGGTCGACGAAGAAATCAACCGCACGCTGATTATCGACGGGGTCATGATGATCCGCGAGTCAAAGAGCCCGACGCTCGTTCGGGAAATGCTGCTGGCTTATCTTCCTGAGAAACATCGCCACGACGCAGACGAAGTGGGAGCCGTGCCGGCCTAAAGCTTTTGGGTGGCGGTAACGGGTAATCTTCATGGCGCGGCGCAAGGACGGAAATCACGGCGGACACGGTTGGTTCGTCACGTTTGCCGATTTGATGGCGCTGCTGGTCAGCTTCTTCGTGATGCTGGTGGCATTCTCGACGCAGGACGCTGCCAAGCTTCAGGTTGTCGCCGGATCGATGCGCGAGGCATTCGGCGTCCAGGACCGCATCCGCTACTCCGGTGTGATCGAGGTGCCCGGGCTCCCGACCAGGCCCAAGCTCAAGAATGCCGCGCAGATCAATCCCGACGAGGCATCCGGCACCCCGAGTGAGGATCATAAGGGCAGCCAGCAGTCCCACGGAGGAAAGTTCGATGCCGATCGAAATTTTGCGCTGGCTGCGGCGTCCTTGCGCCAGGCGTTACAGGACCTGCCTGAAGTCAGCGAGGTGTCCAAGAATATCCTGATCGAGGAAACCAAACAGGGGTTGAATATTGAAATTGTTGACCAGAACGGGCGCTCGATGTTCCCGGAGGGCTCCCGAGAGCCCTATGAAAGGACCCGGGCCGTGATCCGCAGCCTCTCAGGACCGCTGCGGGCGATGCCGTTCCGGATATCGATCACCGGCCATACCTCGGCCACCAAGCTGCCAGTGCGGCAGAACTATGGACCCTGGGAGCTTTCGGCGGATCGCGCCAATGCAATTCGCAAGCAGCTTGAGTTGGAAGGCGTTCCGGCGGCCAATTTCTACATGGTGGCGGGGCGCGCCGATACCCAGCCGCTATTCCCGGACGACCCCTCTATTGCCTCCAATCGCCGGGTGACCATCACTTTGATGCGGGAGGAGCCGCCGGTTCCGCAAAGCGTACAGCCCTAGGGCCATCGCAGGGGCGGTCCCGCGGCCGTTAAGTCGGGCCGGAGTGGTCTGTTATTTATTGATGTCGGGGTCGTATTGCTTCTCCCGCGATGGTGATGTAATCCGCCGTCTCTGCGTTTGGCGGAACAGCCACAAGCCCCATGAACAATCCCACCAACGGTACGCCGGCCTCCTCGGGGGCCCAGACGCCTGCCGATCAGGGCTCGCGCGAGCAACTAAGCTTTTGGGCGTTGGCGTTGGGCAGCGTTGGGGTGGTTTACGGGGATATCGGGACCAGCCCGCTCTATGCCTTTCGGGAGGCGCTTGTTGCCGCCCAGGGCGGTGGCGGGCCAGTGACGCGCGCGATCGTGCTCGGGGTCCTGTCGCTCATTGTCTGGTCGCTGATTGTCGTCGTCACCGTGAAATACGTCGTTTTGTTGCTCCGGATGGACAATAACGGCGAGGGCGGCACGCTGTCGCTGACCGCCCTGGCTTTCCGCGCCGTCGGGCGACGTTCCACCGCGGTGCTGCTGCTCGGGATCGTCGGCGCCGCAATGTTCTATGGCTCGTCGCTGATCACGCCGGCCTTGTCGGTGTTGTCGGCGGTCGAGGGCCTCAAGGTCGTCACGCCGGCGTTCGAGCCCTATATATTGCCGATCACCATCGCATTGCTGGTGGCGCTGTTTGCGGTGCAGTCGCGCGGAACCGGGAAGGTCTCGGTTCTGTTCGGGCCGATTACCATTGCTTGGTTTGTCGCGATTGCGTTGGTCGGCGGGCTCCACATTGCCGACGACCCCAGCGTACTCGCGGCAATCAATCCATATTACGCCATCAGCTTTATCGTCAGTCACAAATTGATCGGTCTGATCACGATGGGAGCGGTCTTCCTGGTTGTGACTGGCAGTGAGGCGCTATACGCGGACCTCGGCCATTTTGGGCGTAAGCCGGTGCAGGCTGCTTGGTTCGTCCTGGTTTTGCCGGCGCTCTTGATCAATTATTTCGGTCAGGGTGCGCTGGTGCTGGCACATCCGGAAGCGATCGAGAATCCATTCTATCGTCTGGTTCCCGACGTGTTGCTGTTGCCGATGGTTGGGCTTGCGACCGCCGCCACGGTGATCGCGAGCCAGGCGGTGATTACCGGAGCCTATTCTATCACCCATCAAGCGATTCAGCTTGGGTTGCTGCCCCGGCTGGAGATCCGCCATACTTCGGCGGCGCTCTACGGGCAGATTTACATGCCGCGCGTCAACATCCTGCTGTTGATCGGCGTGCTCTTGCTGGTGGGATTGTTTAGAACATCGAGCGATCTGGCGGGGGCCTATGTCCTCGCGGTGGCCGCGACCAGTCTGGTGGCGACGCTGCTGGCATTCGTCGTGGTCTGGAAAATGTGGAAATGGAAGGCCTGGTCGGCGGCATTGCTGATCAGTCCGTTCGCGATCACCGACGGAGCGTTTCTGTTCGCGGCGTCGATGAAGCTGACCGAAGGTGCCTGGCTGCCGGTGCTGTTCGGCGGCGTCATCGTGTTGGCGATGATTACATGGCGGCGCGGGACCGGCATCTTGATGCAAAAGACTCGCCGCACCGAGGTCCCGCTTGAGTCGCTCGTTCATAGCCTTGAAAAGAAGTCCCCCCATGTCGTGCCCGGGACGGCGGTGTTCCTGACCAGCGATCCCGACTTCGCTCCGACCGCGCTGTTGCATAATTTGAAGCACAATAAGGTTCTGCACGAACATAATGTCATTCTGACCATTATCTTCGCCGATACCCCGCGCGTTCCGGAGAGCGAGCGCGTGACGATCACGCCGGTCTCCAATCTGTTCAGCCGCGTGGCGCTGAAATACGGATATATGGATCAGCCAAATGTGCCCAAGGCGCTCGCGATCGCCCGCCGACACGGCTGGACTTTCGATATTATGTCGACGTCGTTTTTCCTGTCGCGGCGCGCCATCAAGGCGTCGATTCATTCCGGAATGCCGCGCTGGCAAGACAAGCTGTTTATCGGCCTTGCCAAATCGGCGACGGATGCGACCGACTTCTTCCAAATTC
This sequence comes from Xanthobacteraceae bacterium, assembly GCA_022841625.1. Classification (GTDB taxonomy): domain Bacteria; phylum Pseudomonadota; class Alphaproteobacteria; order Rhizobiales; family Xanthobacteraceae; genus VAZQ01. Next base: position 295,648 of record JALHRD010000001.1, on the reverse strand, counting down.
CAACCGGCCGGGTAATGGAAGTCGGGACCCAGGTGACGGTGTAGGCTGCTCGATATATGACTGGGTTGGCGCCGGCGCACCAGCAAGCCGCTGTTAGGCGGCGCTACGCCGGTCTACGATGAAGTCATACTGGTAGCCCCCGGGCGCCGTGATGCAGGAGTTTGAGAGATGTCCGATCCGTCGGGCGGCGATCCTCGGGTCGCCAATCTGACTGTGGAGGAGGTGGCGCGCGGCCTGACCGAGGGGCGCATGCTGCTGGTCGATGTCCGCGAACCGAACGAGATTGCGGTCGAGCGCTATCCCGATGCCGTGGTGGTCCCGCTGTCGAATTTCGACCCGGCGGCAATTCCGGATCCGCAAGGTAAGCAGGTGGTGTTTGCCTGCCGCTCCGGCCGGCGTTCGGTTACCGCCTCGCTCGCCGCGCAGGAGCGCGGCTATCCTTACACGTCGCATTTGGCTGGTGGAATCCTGGCATGGAAGGCCGCCGGCCTGCCGACCGAGACATAAACCACGGCCTGCCGATCGGATCGCTACCGTGTAAATTCCTTGGCCGCGCTACTTTGAAAGGGGAGTTTCCATGCACCGCGTTCTCATTGCTCTCATATGCATCGTTGCGGCGGCGCTCGGGGCGAGCCCACTTGCCGCGCAGCAGAAGGGCCAGCGGATACTCAATGTCTACAACTGGTCCGATTATGTCGATCCGGCCGTGCTTGAGGAATTTACCAAGCAAACCGGCATCAAGGTTCGCTACGATACCTTCGACACCAATGACATGCTGGAGGCCAAGCTGTTGGCGGGGCGCTCCGGTTACGACGTTGTGGCGCCAACCGGATATTTCCTCGAACGCCAGATCAAAGCCGGCATCTTTCAACGGCTCGACAAGTCGCGGCTGCCAAATCTCGTGCACCTCTGGCCGGAGGTGTCGCAGCGCCTTGCCAAATACGATCCCGGCAATCTGCATGCGGTAAATTACATGTGGGGCACGACCGGCATTGGATACAATGTCGCCAAGGTCCGCGAAGCGCTTGGCGCAAATGCGGCGATCGACAGCTGGGATGTCGTGTTCAAAAGCGAAATTCTTGCGCGCTTTAAGGGCTGCGGTGTCCACATGCTCGATTCGGCCGACGACATCCTGCCGGCGGCGCTACGCTATTTGGGACTCGATCCCAATTCGACCCGGGAGGCCGATTTCCAGAAGGCTGCCGATCTGTTGATTGCGATCAGGCCTTCGGTCCGCAAGTTCCACTCGTCCGAATATCTCAACGCGCTGGCCACCGGCGAGATCTGCTTCGCGGTGGGTTTTTCCGGCGACGTCAAGCAGGCCCAGAAGCGCGCGGCCGAGGCGAAAAGCGGCGTGCAGATCGCCTATTCGATTCCGAACGAGGGCGCGCAACTTTGGTTCGACAATCTCGCGATTCCTCGCGACGCAAAAAACGTGGCTGAAGCGCACGCGTTCATCAATTTTCTACAGGCCCCCGAGGTCGCCGCCCGCAATTCGAATTTCATCTCCTATGCGAATGGAAATCTTGCGAGTCAGAAATTTATCAATCGCGAGATTCTCGAAGACCGCACGATCTATCCGGACGCGGCAATGATGAGCAAGCTTTACACCGTCAACGCGCATAGCGCCGCGACGGTGCGAATCCTCAATCGAACATGGACCCGGATCAAGACCGGTCGATAGGGCACTAGCGCCGCCGATTTGAAGTTCCTACAGCGCTTGCTGCAAATTCAGTTAGGAACTTCAAATCGAAAAGCGGCACTAGAATCATAACGTTGCTAGTGCCCCTTGGTTTCCGAAGTTCGTGTCAGCGGCTGCTGCGATGTATCACGAACTTCGGAAACGGGGCACTAGCGCCAGCGGCGGTGCTGCCACAGCCATTGGCCGGGTTGCTCGCGCACCCAGGATTCGATCACATTGGCGATGACCTGCGTGGTGCCGGCCACGTCGATTTTGCCCTCGGCGTCGCGTGCCGGTTCGATCGGGTCGGTCACGTCCGCCCAGAAAGTGTTGCGATCGGCCAGGCGGATGACACGCACACCGTGGATAGGGCAGTCGAAATGGCGCGCCAGTTGCGCCAGCAGCGGCGATGCGCGGCACACGCGACCGAAGAATGTGACCTCCACCCCGCGGGTATCGTATTGATCGACCAGCATCCCGACTGTTTCGCCGCGCTCAAGCGCCCGCGCCATTCGGATCGGCGCGTCAAACCCGGATGCCACCAGCGTGCCCATGCAGCCTGCGCGCAGTTCAATCACCGCATCAGCGATCGCGCGGATATTGGGCGGCCGAAACAGGACGGTACTTTCGATGCCATAATAGCGCGCAAATCGCGCCGGCAATTCCCAATTTCCAAGATGTGTGCCGAATATCAGCCGTGGTCCGGCTTGGCGGATCGGGCGCATACGCTCCACCGCAGTAGGATCGTATGTGACATCGGCCGCGCCGGGGTTTTCCATATCGAGGATCGTGATCCGATCGAGATGCAGGAACTCCACGGCAACCCGGCCAAGATTATCCCAGGCGTCGGACAGGATCGTTTCGATTTCCCGGTCCGATTTTTCCGGAAAGGCGGCGGCCAGATTGTCACGGCCGACTCGGTGTTCCGGCAACCACGGGCCGATCTTGCGCATGAAGGCGCCGGCGAGATTCGCCGTCCGTCGGCGGTTGGCGCGACGCATGAGGCGCATCAGCAGAGCCGCGCACCGGCCGACTGTCGCGTTTAAGAGCTTGCGCATGGACCCGCGTGCCTGGCGCCAGTACCGCGTGATGTTTGCCTTGGTCAAAGCGTGACCACGATTTTTCCGAACACTTGACGGCTTTCAAGGCGCGACAAGCCGTGTTCGAAATTTTCGACCGGTACCTCGGTGTCGATGACCGGGAGCATGCCGGCAGCCATTTTGTCGAGGCTTTCGCGGATATTGCGCATGGTTGCGCCGAACGAACCGAAGATCCGGTATTGCTGCTGAAACAGCTGCATCAGATTGAAGCTGGTGGTGGGGCCCGAGGTGGCGCCGCAAGTCACCAGCCGTCCACCGCGTTTGAGGCTTAGCAGCGAGCCGTTGAAGGTATCGGCGCCGACATGCTCGAACACGACATCGACGCCTTTTTTTGCGGTGAGTTTACGAACTGCGCCCTCGAACCGATCGGTGCGATAATTGACGACATGGTCGGCGCCCAAGGCGCGCGCCTTCTCGGCTTTGGCGTCGTCGCCGACGGTTGTGATCACGGTGCATCCGATGGCCTTGGCCATCTTGATCGCGACGGTGCCGATGCCGGAGCCGCCGGCGTGGACCAGCACGGTTTCGCCCGGTTCCAGGCGGGCATTGTCAAACAGCATGTGCTGTACGGTCGCGAAGGCGATCGGCGCGCAGGCGGCGTCGCGAAAGCTGACGCCGCGGGGAACCGGGATGACCAGGCGAGCCGGCATGGTGACCAGGTCGCGCGCAAAGCCGTCGATGTGAAATCCCATGATGCCGCCGACATTCTCGCAAAGATTGTCGCGGCCGGCGCGGCAGGCCTTGCAGTGGCCACAGGTGAGCGCGCCATACATCACCACCGCGTCGCCGGGCTTGAACGCGGTTTCGCCCGGTCCAACCGCGGCGATTTCACCGGCGGCCTCCGCGCCGACCACGAGCGGAAGCTGGCGCTTGGCGAAGGCCATGCCGCGCCAGCCCCAAACGTCGATGTGGTTGAGCGCAACCGCCTTGACCCGAATTTGCACCTCGCCGGCGCCCGGCGGCGGCGGCGGCGGGGTGTCTCGCAATTCGAGTTTCCGGTCGGAAACAAGGGTGAGTGCGCGCATCGGAGGGTTTCTGTCTGGCCGGTCGCCTAAACCGGCTCGCGTGCCAAGACCAGCGAGACGTTCTGGCCGCCGAATCCGAATGAATTCGAAATCGCGTGACGCAGCTTGGCGTCGCGCGCCGTGTTGGGCACGACGTCGAGCGGAATGGCCGGGTCCGGAATGTCGTAATTGATTGTTGGAGGGATGCGCTGGTGTTCGAGCGCCATGAGCGTAATCACCGCTTCGACCGCGCCGGCCGCCGAGAGGGTGTGCCCGATCATCGATTTATTGGACGAGATCGGGATTGTCTTTGCGCGCTCGCCAAACACCGCCAGAACGCCCAGCGATTCCATCTTGTCATTTTCAGGCGTTCCGGTGCCGTGCGGGTTGATGTAATCGATGTCGTCGGGCGTCAGGCCGGCGTCGGCCAGGGCGTTGCGGATGCAGCCGACGATCGGTTTGCCGTCAGGGCTCGACCGGGTGCGGTGGAACGAATCCGCCATCTCGCCGCAGCCTTCGATAATGCCGAGGATTTTGGCGCCGCGCGCCTTGGCATGTTGCAGGCTTTCCAGCACCAGCGCGCCGGCGCCTTCCGCCATGACAAAGCCATCGCGGTTTTTTGAAAACGGCTTGGCGGCGCGTTCCGGCGGATCGTTGGCCGTGGACAAGGCGGATAACAGCGAAAATCGGATCAAGGCCTCGGGATTGATCGAGCCGTCGGTGGCGACGCAGAGCGCGGCCTCGGTTTCGCCGCGTCGGATTGCCTCGACACCTAATTGAATGGCGCTCGCGCCGGAGGCGCAGGCCGTCGACAATGAAATCGGCGAGCCTTTGGTGCCGAAGCGTTCCGACAGATGATCGGCGACCGAGAGCATCATGCAACGATCGTGAATTCCACGAAATTGTCCGCCGGACGCCGCGCGCAGAAGATCGTCATAGGTCACGGAATCGTTGGCGCCGGACGCCGCGCTGATGACTTGGCGGTGCGGCCACTCGATCTCCACGGGGGCGACCGCGACAAACAGCGGGCCTGGGAAGTCGCCTTTGGCGCCAATGCCAGACTGGGCGATCGCTTCCTCTGAGACCAGGTCGGCCATACGTTCGCCGAGCTCGCTCGAGCAAAACGGTTCAACCGAAATAAAGTCGACCGTTCCGGCAATCGTGGTCTTGAGCCCATCGGTTGGAAACCGGCGGATGGCATGGATGCCCGAATGACCGGCGGTCAGGCGGCGCCAGTTGTCAGCCTTGCCGGCGCCCAAGGATGTGAGGACGCCAAGGCCGGTGACCGCGACGACGGGCGTGCGAGATGTGGCAGCCATGGTCCCTCCTTCACCGCGCCGCTTCAACCAGCGCCATACCTTCACCGCGCCAATGGCCGACCCCTGTCACTATGACCTGGGCAAGCGGCGCGTTCATGGCCACCTCGATACCGGAAGACATCGCCGGAGCGAACAGTTTTTCGTGTCCCAGCGCCACCGTGGCAAGCGCAATGTTCATGACGAATTGAGGCTCGACGCCGTGCCCGAGATGGCTGCCGGTGGCGCGGATTGGAATGGCGGGCAGGGCCGTGAGCCAGCTGCGCTCCTCGTCGGTCGCGGGCTCGGCTCCGGACAGGCCGGTGATCAGCGCCATTCCTTCGGGCGCGACTTGCGATTTCAGGGTTGTCCACATGCGCGATAGCGAGGCGGTAACGGCGCCGGGCTGACGCCGGACGCAATCGGACTGTACACTGGCCAAGCGCGCCAGAGGCTTCGCGCCGCGTGCGGTCGCGTGCGCGCGCGATTCGAGCACGATGAATGCACCCATTGAGCCAAGCACCACGCCGCCACCCCGCGCTTTGCGTTCCCAAACCGGCGCGAACGGGTTCTTCAGGGCGCAACCGCCGGTCTCGAAAAGCAAGAGCAGGTCCTTGCGCTCGGCATTAAACGAGCCGCCGACCAGACCGATATCGCTTTGTCCCGCCTGAATGCGCGACAGCTCGATTTTCACGGCATCGATGCCGGCGGATTCCTCGCCCATAAACGTGCGCGACATGCCGGTGACGCCATGCACGATCGAAATATTGCCGGCCAAAAGGTTTGACAGTTGTGCCAGGAACAGCGTCGGGCGCAGGTCGCTCATCAATCGTTCGTTGAGAAAATTTTCGCTGTGCCCGGCTTTGTTAAGGCCAGTGAGGATTGCCGCGTCGACGGCTTCGTCGCGTTCGCCGCCGCCGGCGGCGACGATCATGTCCATCCGCTGCAGGAGTTCGGTATTGCCTTTGACGCCCGCGCTTTCGAGCGCCAGCCCCGCCGCATAGGTTCCGATCCGCTGCCACGGCTCCATCTGGCGCTGATCGCCCTTTTTGGGGATTTGCTTGTCGAGTTCGATCGGCGCCAGCCGATGCACCGGATAAGGCGCGAACGCCTCGGTGTCGGGCGCGGGCGGCGGCCGGTTGAGCCCCAGCCAGTGCGCGTCCGCGCCTTCGCCGAGGCAGGACACGATGCCGATACCGGTGATCCAGGTTTCGCGGAGCGGCTCAGTCATGACGGGCCAGCTCCATCGGGAACGCAATCGACGACGCAAATTTTTCCATGCTGTCGCGGAAGTCCGGGCTTGGGAACGGCACCAGGCGGAAGGTGAGGGTCGCGTCGCAGATGAGTTTATCGTCGCAGTGGATCTCGGCGCGGGTGACGGCGAAGCCTGAGCCTTCGTGTTCGAGCGCGGCATTGGCGATCAGCGCCATGCCGGGCGTTACGAAGGAGCGGAATTTTCCCTCTTTGACCGCGGCGAAAAACGGCATGCAGGTAAATTTGGTGGCGCCGATCACCAACCAACCGGACGCCTGCGCCATCGTCTCCAGCAGCAGGACTCCGGGCATCAAGGGATGGCCGGGAAAATGCCCTTCGAAGATTGTGGATTCGGTCGGGACATTGGCTTCGACCCGGATTGTCTTGGCTGCAAGATCGAGCGCGATGATCCGGTCGATAAGCCTAAAACACTCGATCTGCATGCGGCGCTAGTGTCCCGATTCCGAAGTTCGTATCATTTCGCGGCGGCCTCGTTTACGAACTTCGGAATCGAAGGACGCTAGCAACTCATTGAGTCTCGTGTGGCTTTGGTTCAGAAGTCCGCATTCCGGACTCGCCGCGAAAATGATGCGGACTTCTGAACCGCCACACGAGGCTCAGGCCTTCTTCGCAGCGACAAGTTCGTCGATACGGGAACTCAAGTTCTGCAGCACGAAATATTGCTCCGAGGTTGCGCGGCCCTCGTTGACCTCCTGGGTCCACTGCTCGAGCGGCATCTTGATGCCAAAGGTCTTATCGATCGCGAAGGCGATGTCGAGAAAGTCCAAACTGTCGATTCCGAGGTCGTTGATCGCGTGACTCTCCGGCTTGATCTTGTCGCGCGCGATGTCGCACGTTTCGGAAATGATATTGGCGACCGTTTCAAACGTTTCTGGCATCTTTAAGCCTATGATTTATAATACGTATTTTTGTCGTCTACGCGCGTTTTGGCGTTGTGGGGAGGCCAGCCGTCCGCGCCCCCAGCCGTCGAGCCCGTATAGCGAACGGGGGCTGTGAGTTCAATGCCGCTACCGGCGCCATCATGGCCGGACGTGGGCCGCCTGGGCCAAACCTGGGCCACACCTGCGCCACATGGGCAATGATTGCCAAGCGCATTACCCTGGTGCCGGGACGTGCCAGGCGGCCGGCAAGTGCCGTGGCTTTGGGAGGGTAGATCATGGGGACTCGGTTTGGGCTTTTGCTGGTCGCGGCCTGCACGTTTTCCGGTGACGCCGATGCGCAGGTGTTGATGCAGCGTGATGCGTCGCTGCGGATGGCGCTGACGATCGCCGAGACAGCTTCGGCTGCGTGCGGCGCCATCGCTTCAATCGCCGTTGTCGACCGGGCTGGCCGGATTAAGGTCCTCCTGCAGGGCGACGGTGGCTCGCCGCATAATCTCGAATTGGCGCGCCGCAAGGCCTACACCGCGCGGACATTCCGGCAGACCTCCGCCGCCTGGGCCAAGCGCACCGAAACCGTCAATCAAGGACAGCGGATGCTGACCGATGTAATTCCGCTGGGCGGCGGCGTCCCGATCATGGTGGGGGAGGAGACCATCGGCGCGATCGGCCTCAGCGGCGCACCGGGCGGACAGGAGAAGGAAGAGGCCTGCGCCAATGCGGGCATTGCGAAGGTCGCCGTCGATCTCAAGTGAAAAACCATCAGATAATGCGGTTTCTGATCCAGGCGGTGACGATCTCGGTGACGATCACGACTGCAAAAATGACCACCAGCACCAGCCCGACCTGGTCCCAATAAAGATTGTTAAGGGCGGTATCGAGCGCCATGCCGAGACCGCCGCCTCCCACCAGGCCGAGCACGGCCGACTCGCGCACATTGATGTCCCAACGGAATGTCGCAATGGCGAGGAAGGCGGGTTTCACCTGCGGCCAATAGCCCTTGATCAGAATTGCCAGGGGCGAAGCGCCGGCGGCCACCAGCGCTTCAATCGGGCCAGGCTTGGCCTCTTCGATCGCTTCCGCCAGGAATTTTCCGGTGAAGCCGATTGAATGCACGGCAATTGCAAGCAAGCCGGCGAGCGCGCCCGGGCCGAACAGCGCGACGAAGAACAGCGCCCACACCATGGTGTGGACCGAGCGGGTGGCAACCAAGATGAAGCGTCCGACGGCGTTGAGCACTACCGAGCGCGTGATGTTGCGCGCCACCATCAGCGACACCAGGCCCGCCAGGATGACCGCCAGAATGGTTCCAAGCGTGGCCGTGTGCAGGGTTTCCATCAGTGCCCGATGCACGACTTTTGGATACCAACTCCAATCAATCGGCCACATCCGCGCGAACAGGTCGCCGGTCTGCTGCGGCGCATCGTACAGAAATTCAGGAATGATCTCGATGGTGCGTAGCGACCACACCACGGCAATAATGACAAGCAGGTAGAACGCGGAGCGCATGATGCGCTCCGGCAACGAAAACCGTTGCCATTGGCGCGGACGCGCGACGGTGCCGGCCGGTGTCATTGGAACATCCTGCGCATCCATCCCGACACGATTTCGCCGACCATGACGATGGCGATGATTGCCAGCACGATGGTGAGCACGAAATCGTAGTCGAAGCGTTGAAACGCGGTAAACAGCGTCGCGCCGATGCCGCCGCCGCCGACAATGCCGACCAGTGCCGAGTTGCGCAGATTGGAGTCGAGCTGATAGGCGGCAAACCCGATAAAGCGCGGGATCACCTGGGGCAGAACGCTCATGGTGATGACCGATAGCAATCGCGAGCCGGTGGCGCGCACCGCCTCGACCGGCTTCATCGACATTTCCTCGACCGATTCGGCGACCAGTTTGGACAGAAACCCGAGCGAAGCGACAATCAACGCCAGAATTCCCGCGAGCGCGCCAAAGCCCACCGCCTTAACGAACAGGATTGCCACGATGATCGGATGCAAGCTTCGGAACACGGCGATCAGCGCGCGCGCGGTCCAGGCCAGCGGCCGCGGCGCCAGATTGCGCGCCGCCGCCAGTCCAAGTGGTAGCGACAGGAATATGCCGATAACCGTGGCGACGATGGCGATCTGCAGGCTCTCAGTCATGCCGATAAGGAGGAGCGACACCTTGTCATGCGCGAAGTCGGGCGGAAACATCCGCGCCAGGAATTTTCCACCCTGCTGAAGCCCGACGACGAAGCGGTTCCAGGTGAGGTCGAGAATGGTGCTGGCATAGGCGACATAGAGCACCAGAACCACCATGCCGAGGCGTGCCGGCCAGTTCGGCGGAAAGGCAACGCGCGGCGGCTGGCCATGCGGCAGGGCGCTCATTCCAGCCACCCTTCGCCGCCGTATATCTCAAGCAAATGAGAATCTTTCAGCGTGTGAGGCGGGCCGTCGAACACGATCGCGCCTTTGGCCATGCCGACAATGCGGTCCGCGAAGCGGCGGGCCAGTTCGACATTGTGCATATTGACGATTGCAGGAATATTGCGCTCGGCGGCTCGGCTGGCGATCAATTCCATGATCTCGACCGAGGTTTTGGGATCGAGCGAGGAGGTCGGCTCATCGGCCAACACCAATTGCGGCTCCTGCATCAGCGCGCGCGCAATGCCGACGCGTTGCCGTTGTCCGCCGGACAGCTGATCGGCGCGCTGAGTGGCGAAATCGGCAAGGCCGACGGCCTCAAGCAATTGGAAGGCGCGTTCGATGTCGGATGGCGGAAACCAGCGCAGCCATGCGCGCCATGCCGGCACATAGCCGAGCCGGCCACACAGCACGTTCTCGATCACCGAGAGGCGCTCGACCAGGTTATATTCCTGGAAGATCATGCCCATGTGTCGCCGCGCGGCGCGCAATTCCGGCCGGTTGAGCCTGACGATATCTTGGCCGCGGAATAGAATTTCTCCGGAGGTCGGCTCGACCAGCCGATTGATGCAGCGGATCAGCGTCGATTTTCCGGTGCCGGAGGGGCCGATGATCGCTGTTAGTCCGCGGCCTTCGATTGTCAGAGAGACATCGTGCAGCACCGGCTGCCCGGCCCGATACTCCTTGCGGAGTTTGTTGATGACGAGCGACGTCGCATGCTTTGGCGCGTCAGGCGGTTGCGTGGAGGCCGATGCCGTTACGCTCATGCGTCACGCGTCGCCATTGGGCTATTGCTTGGATTTTTGTGCTTTTGCGCGGGCCTCGGCCTCGCGCTTGGCTTCGGCTTCGTAGGCGGCCTTGTTAAATGGAGTGCCGGTCTGCTCGGCGATATCGCGGACCACTTTCCAATGTTCCCGGTAGTTGATCGGAAAGAAACGGTCATTGCCGTCGAATTCCTTGACCATTTCAGGCGTGAACCGGAAACTGAAAAAGCACTCTCTGATCTTGGCGGCGAGTTCGGGCTTGAGATCGTGGGCGTATGTGAATGACGAGGTCGGAAACAGCGGGCTGCGATAGATGATTCGGATATCGGCGCTTTTGATGGTGCCGCGTGTGACCATGCGGTTGTAGACATCGGACGCGACCGGAGCCATGTCGTAGTCGCCGGATGCAACGCCGAGCGCGGATTTGTCGTGCCCGCCCGACATCAGCGGACGATAGTCGGTGTCGGGCGTGAGCCCTTCGGGCGGAAACAGCACGCGCGGCGCGAGATTGCCGGAGTTCGACGACGGTGAGGTATGGGCAACGCGCTTGCCCTTGAGATCGGGGAGCTTCTGGTAGGGACTTGACGCGCGCACCAGCGCGATCAAGTTGTAGCCTTGTAGTTCCTTCTCGGTGCCCTTGATGGCGAAGGGGACCGCGCCCGCGAGGTTGACAGCAAATCCGGTCGGGCCGGTTGAGAATCCCGCAATATGCAAACGTCCGGACCGCATCGCTTCGATCTGTGCGGAGTTTGACTGCACCGGATAATAGACCACGCGCTTGGCCGTGCACTTTGCCAAGTGATCGGTGAATGGCCGGAACACATTGAGGTAGACCGCCGGATCCTCGACTGGCGTATAAGCGAAGATCAGCGTCGCAGGATCTTTCCAGCGGCGGGCATCGGTTGGCGCATCGGCGACGAGATCGTTGTTGTCGTCGCAATACAGCGTGTCGAGTTGCCCGCGGTTCTTGCAGTCCTGTGCTTGCGTCGACGCAGTAGAATTTGCGAGTCCAATCAACGCGGCCGCGCTCGCGCATAACAGCGGGCGAACTCCAATTCGCATGACGCTTTCCTTCCGGTGCAAATATTACCTTTAACGATACGCGCTGATGCCGGGCCGGGCAACCGGCGTTAATGATTGGATTTTGCAGTGTCCACACCCCTTTCGCGACGAAAAATTGCGCTACCGCCACCGTTTGCATGCGGTGTAAGCGCAAAAGTTAAGGTTCACGATTGGCGCCGCCACATTAACCCAAAATGACAGCATTGCTGCCTCATTGAGGTCGCATTACGCAAGCAATCCGCACCCGACCGTTATCGAGGGGGCGAATCGCTGTCGGTCCAAAACCAAGAAAATCTCACGATTGAAAATGAAAAATACGGAGACGTTTAGTGAACTTCAGTGCAACTTTTGCCGTCACATTTGCGACGGCGTTCGTTCTCAACATGACCGTGCAATCGGGGGCGCAAGCGCAAGTGCAATCCGGGATCGCGTCGGTCTATTCCACAAAGACCGGAGCCAAGACCGCAAGCGGTCAGCGGCTCAACGATGGGGCATTGACCGCGGCGCACCGCTCGTTGCCGTTCGGTACCAAGGTGCGTGTCACCAACAAGCGAAACGGTAAATCGGTTATCGTGACCATCAACGATCGCGGCCCGTTCATTAAGGGGCGGATCATTGACCTGACGATTACCGGCGCCAATGCGATCGGCATGGGCTTTGGACTCGCACCGGTTACGGTCGAGGGTCTCTGACGAAATATCGAATAATCGCAGGCGGAGTTAGCGCTCCGCCTGCGGTATTGCCAATTGATTGCAGTTTCGCCCGCCCTGCAGATAGCAGTCTTGCTTCTTGCGCATGTCGGCGATGGTGATGGCCAGCCAAATGCCAATCGCGATCAGGACACTCGTGACCGCCAGGGCGACGATATTCATCGTCATGCGGTGACGGTAGTCGTCTTGGCCTTCGGTGCTTTCGAATCTACTGAGGTCAGCAACGGCCGGTGGAACGCTGGGCCGTGAGCGCTGCAATGGCCAACGCCAGCCGCTCGGCGCGGCGCCGCGGGGGCGAAAGCGGATGACGCGCTCGGAATTGTTAGATGGTGTCGTTCTGTCAGGCATCTCGTTAGCCGAGCCACAGGGCGGCGCAGCTTACCAATCATTTGGTTGGTTCGTATCGGCAAATTTGCATCCGAGCGTCGCAATCGGTCGAGGGTGGGTGCCCGCCAGGGGCTCACCGAAGGTCGTAAACTTCGCGTATAGTCGCATTGTCGCGGGGGCTAAAATAGGTCAAAATTCAGAGCCCGGTCGAGATCGTTAGCCGGGTGTCGGGCCGGAAGGTGGTTCCGGTGCGGAGTTGATCGACCGAGGTTGGCGCGTGAGCCGTCAGCTACCTGAATTGTTCTATGTTGCCGACATCGACATTTCGTGGGTGGCGAAGTTCCTGTCGTTGCTGGTATTGCCGGCCGCGCATGAGGATCTCGCGATCGTCCTCGGCGGCTATCTGGTGGTGAACCAGTTGATGCCGGTCGGCATTGTCGTTGCGGCGATCTATTTCGGCATGGTTGCGGGTGACTTGGCTTTGTATGGCATCGGCGTCGGGGCGCGGCATGTGCCGTGGCTGGGCCATCTGGCCGTGAACGAGCGCGTCTCCAAAATCGGCGGCACCCTGCAGCGCAATCTCTTCGGCCTTGCAGCGCTCGGCCGCTTGGTGCCCGGCGCGCTGTTTGTGATCATGGTCGCTTGCGGCTGGACGCAAATACGGTGGACCCGGGTGGTGTTGGCCAGTCTGTTCTCCTCGGCGCTCTATCTGCCGCTGATGCTCTATCTAGTGATTGTGTTCGGTGACGCGCTCGATGATCGGGCCGGCCTGTGGACCTGGCCGTTACTGCTTGGTCTGATTATTGTGCTGGCGTTCATGCGCTATCGCGTGTTCACGTTCCGGGAGCCTGCGAACGGCGTTGTGGCGTCATCGGAATCGCGATCTCTCTGGCGCCACCGATACGCTGAGGCGAAGCCCGGTCGCGTGTTGCCGGTTGCCGATCTGGTGCGCGTTATGCCCCGTTCATTGCGGCGGCCTCGTTCGTTGCAACGGCTGGACGCCTAGAATGCGGCTCCGTAAATTGCCGGTCATGAACGGCATCATAATAAATTTTGCAAGATTGACGCGGATTGGTGTTTGCGCCGGGGCGCTCCTGATGCTCGCCGGGTCCGTAGCCGCCGAAACCATGACCGCGGGCAGCCTTCAGGTCAGCAATCCTTGGGCGCGGGCGACGCCGAAGGGTGCGACCGTGGGCGCCGGCTATCTGTCCATCACCAATAAAGGTCGCGAGCTTGATCGGCTGATCGGCGGCTCCGCCGAGCCCGCGTCACGGTTCGAGGTGCATGTCACGGTCATGGAAGATGGCGTCGCAAAGATGCGGCAGGTCACCGGCCTTGAGATCAAGCCCGGCGAGACCGTGGAGCTCAAGCCCGGCGGCATGCATGTCATGTTCATGGGGCTCAAGCAGCCGCTCGCGCAGGGCCAGCGGGTGAAAGGAACCTTGGTCTTTGAGAAAGCCGGCGCCGTCGCGGTTGAATTCGTTGTTCAAGGCGTCGGTGCACCGGCGGGTGGTGACGGCCACAAGGGGCATTAGGCCAAGGATTACGTCACCGCCGGTTCCTTGAACGGCAGTGGCGTTCCCTCCGACACCGGCATCCGAAACACGTTGAGCGTCATCGACACCATGGCGTAGTAGCCGAGCAGGCCGATCAGTTCGACCATGCCGGCATCGCCGACAATGGCGTGCGCGGCCTTGTAGGTGCGGTCGCTGGCGCGTCGGGTCGCATAGAGTTCCTTGATGAAGGCATAAATCGCCCGCTCGTCCTTGGGCGCCGTCTTGGGCGGGCGGCCGGTGCGCAGGGCCTGGATGGTGGCGGGTTTCACGCCGGCCTTGAGCGCCTGCGGCTCGTGCGCCACCCATTCATACTGCGCCTTCCAAAAATGCGCGGTGGTGAGGATCGCGAATTCGGTCAAACGCGGGGTGATCGAAGTGCCATAGCGGCAATAGGCGCCGAGCTTCTGCGCCAGTTCGCCGAACGCCGGCGAATGCAGATAGCAAAGAAACGGGCCGCTCATCTTGAAGGTGCCGCGCGGGCCGGAGGCGATGGCGTCCATCAGCGCGCGTTGCGCCGGCGTCAATTTGTCCCCGGCGACGGCGCTGAGCCGCATCGGGCCGATCTTTGCGACCTTATTGTCACGGGATTTCTTGGTTGGCTTCGATTTGGCAGGCATGCGTCCCCTCGGGCGACTTGTCTTGTTGAACGGCAAACTCATACACTCTCGCATTCGCCGATGCGATGGCCAAGCTGGCGAAACGGCGAAATGCGGAGGTTTGGACTACGATGCAGCAGGGCGACATGGATCATGGCAAGCGCACGGCAGTGATGCCGCGATTGCTCGGCATATTGGCCGGCATTATTTTGATGCTGGCGCCGGCACAGGCGCAGGATTGGCCGACGCGTCCAGTCCGCATCATTGTGCCGTTCGGCGCTGGCGGGACCGGCGACGCGCTGGCCCGCGTGGTCGCCGACCAGCTGTCGGCCTCGCTCAAGCAGCAATTCATTGTTGAGAACCGCACCGGCGCGGGCGGCATGATCGGTGTGCAGGCGCTGGCGTCGTCGGCACCCGATGGCTACACCGTCGGGATCACCAATGTCTCGACGCTGTCGCTCATTCCGGTGATCAATCCGAAGAACGCCTATCATCCGCTCAATGATTTCAGCCATGTCGCTTTGGTCGCCGGCGCGCCGGTGGCGCTGGCGGTGTTTCCCAAGCTTGGCGTCAAAACGTTGCCGGAATTCATCGCCTATGCCAATAAGCGCGATAAGCCTTTGACATTTGCGTCGTCCGGGCTGGGTTCCGATGGCCATTTGATTGGCGAGGCGATTGCGATCTCGACCAAGATTAAGGTCGAGCATGTGCCCTACAAGAGCACGACCCAGGCGCTGGCCGATGTGGTTGGCGGCCATATCGATTTTGCGACTTTCACCTTGTCGTCGTCGGCGGCGTTTATTCGCGCTGGCACGCTGACCGGTGTTGCCGTCACATCGGCGGGACGGATGCCGGACTATCCGGAATTGGCGACGTTCAAGGAACTGGGTTATCCCGATCTTGTCTCGTCGACATGGTTTTCGATTTCGGGGCCGGCCAAACTGCCAAAGGAGATCGTCGACAAGCTCAACCGCGAAATCGGCGTAGCCATGGCGAAACCGGAGGTGCAGGAGCGGATGCGCCGCGACGGACTGTTGACCGAGACAATGAGCGCGGAGGCCTTCACCAAATTCGTCGCGGCCGAAAGCGCGCGCTGGACGCCGCTGATCCAACGCACGGGGCTTGCGGGGAAGGGACTGTAAGTCGCGCCAAACGGGCGAGCTTATTTCAGCTGGTCCTTGATCTTGTCGAGTGCGGCTTGGCCGCATTGCTCGTCGAGCTAGCCGCCGGGCGCGCCACTGACGCCGAGCCCGGCGATGATTTTTCCACCAGCCTTGATGGCAATGCCGCCGCGCGCATAGGTAATATTGGGAAGCTGGGTATTGGGTACGTTGGACGGCGGATTCTTCGCAATCCGTTCCGCGACCTCGTGGGTCGAATTTTCGTTGCGCCCCAGCGTCAGCGACACCGACGCGTAGGCCTTGTAATAAGCGTTATCCATCGAATGGATCGGCGCGCCGTTGCCGCGCAGCACCGCTTGCCGCACGCCTTCAAGATCGACAATCGCCGCCACCACATTGTATTTGCGCTCCGCGCAGATCGCGACCGTGTCACCGACCACCTGATTGGCAAGTTGCGCCGACAGGCGCTGCTGGGTGATGACGCCTTGCGCCTGGGCCGCCGACGCGGTGATCGCGACAGTGGCGCTCAGAGCGATGGTGTTCAGCAAGCTTGATACGCATGACATAGGTTTGTCCTCCCGGAGGGATGGCAGTGTCGTCACGTCGCGACGATAGGCAGAATCGGCGGACGGCGATAGCGCTATGCGGGCCGGTCAGGCGGCGAGGAAGCCGCTGACGTGGAGCAGGAAAGCCGCTAATCTTGCGCGCAAGCTTGCGCAAAGGCGCACGCGGGCCCGGGGAGGTTTCGAATGATGGCGTTCGCCCGCTTGGGCCTTTTGGCGGCTGTGCTGACCGCATTGATGTGGTCCGGCGCCGCCGCGCAAAATGCGGACTATCCCAGCCGGCCGATCACCCTGGTGGTGCCGTTGGCGCCGGGCGGCTCCAACGACATCTTGGCGCGGCTGGTCGGCCAGAAGCTTGAACGTAAATTCGGCAAGCCCGTCATCATCGAGAACCGTCCGGGCGCTGGCGGCATCACGGCCGCGCTTGGCGTGGTGCGCGGCGCCGCCGACGGCTACACTATGATTACGGCATCGAGCACCATGATGGCGCTCAATGTCACCATCCGGAAGCAGATGCCGTACGACCCGCGCAAGGATCTCATTCCGATCGCCATGACGGTTCGCACGCCGTTTGTGCTGGTGGTCAATCCGGCACTGCCGGTGCATTCGGTCGCCGATCTCGTCAAACTGGCGCGCGAAAAGGGGCCGCTGTCGTTCGGCACGCCGGGGCCGGCAACCTTTCACCGGCTGAGCGCCGAGATCCTCAAGAATATGTTCAGTCTCGATTTCATCCATGTGCCCTATAAGGGCACAGCTCCGGCGCTGAATGATGTCGTTGGCGGCCACATCGCATTCATGTTCGCCGATATCCCGCCGGCGCTGGCGCTTATTCGCGCGGGCAAGCTGCGCGCGCTGGGCGTCACCACCGCGCAACGTGTGGCGGCGCTGAACGAGGTTCCGCCGCTGACCGAAGTCGGGATGTCTGGCTTTGACGCCACATCCTGGCACACCATTGCCATGCATGCGGGCGTGCCGCGCGACATTATCGAAAAACTTGCGGCGGGGATTCGCGAGGGTATGGCCGATCCGGCGGTGATCGAGGTGCTCGCGCGCGAAGGCGCGATCCCGGTGGTGTCGCCGCCGGTTGACGAATTGCGCCGCTTTGTCGATAGCGAGATCGTGCGTTGGGGCAAGGTGATCGAGCAGGCCGGGCTGGCCGGCTCGGAATAGGGTGCCGGCCTACTTGAACAGCAGCGACTTGATGATCACCGGCACGGCATTGGTCAGTTCAATCATCTCGCCGATGTCGACATAGTCGAATTGTTTGAGCTGCACGCCGTCAAGCGCGATCACATGCGCGCCGGGCGCGACCTCGTTGCGGATGATGCGGCCGAGGCTCTTGCCGACGTCGCCATCGATCAGCAGCACAATCGGGATGCCGGCGGCGATGGTATTCGGCAGAGCGGTGGCGATACCGGTTGCAACCGCGTGCAATCGCGGGTGCGATGGGTCGCCCTGCCAGGAAAAGGCGAGGGCGAGGGGAGCGGCCCCGTCCGCGATATCGGACCGGGCGAGCCCCTTGCGCACCGCATCGGTGACGGAGGCGGGATCGACCAAGGCGGCGAGATCGAGCGCGCAGGCGACCACCGGCAAGTTCTGGATCGGCAAGTCGTCGGGTCTGGAAATCAGAATCGTATTGCCGGAGACCTGCACCGAAAACTGAGCGGCCCCAATTACAGTTGCGCGAATGCCCTGGCCCGGGTCCCAAACCGGCGGCAAGTCCCTGCGGCGGGCCAGCATATGCCGCAGGCCCTCCGATAGGTCGGAACCGAGATCGCCAAAATTGCGCTGCTCGCGTTTGTACAAAAACTCGGCGACGCCGCCGGAGAACGTGATGGCGTCGAGGGTCCTGTTGGCGAATTCGGCCGGCCATGGGTCGGTGACCAACAGGCGCAGCGATAATGCGTCGGGCGGCCGCCGGTCGATCATGCGCATGACCTGGCGGACCATGCGCTCGACAATGCGCGCGCGATCCTGCGGAGCGAGCGGCGCGCCAAGCGCAAGCTCAAGGTCGAGGCCGCGAGCAATCTCCAGCACGGGTTCCTCGATCCGCGTCATGCCCTTGGCCTTGTCCTCGACGATCAGCCGGCCGCCAACCGCGATGGCGGCGGTCGCGAGGATCTCGCCGTTTTCGGTCAGTGCGAATTTGGTGGTGCCGCCGCCGATGTCGACATTGAGCACGGTGTTGCCATTGCCGCGCGACATGGCGACGGCGCCCGAGCCATGCGCGGCCATTTGGCATTCCATGTGATGGCCGGCCGACGCGCAGACGAATTTCCCCGATACCTCCGAAAATAGTTCGGCGATGGCGCGCGCATTGTGCCGCTTGATGGCTTCGCCGGTCAGAATCACGGCGCCGGAATCGACATCGTCGGGATCGACTTGCGCGAGGTGATAGCAACCGCCGAAGAACTCCGCGAGGTCGTCGGTGTCGATGGTGTAGTCCGCCAGGTATGGCGTCAGTTTGATCGGCGACTGCCACATGATCTGGCGCTTGATCACGACAAAGCGGCTCGACAGCGCAGTGCCGAGCCGTTGCAGATGCACCAGCGAGAACATCAGGTGGGATGTCGAAGAACCGATGTCGATGCCGACTGTTCGGAGTTCGACATTGTCGGTGGCCCAGGCAACCTCGTTGACCTCGTCATCCGGAATGTAGTGCAGGTGGTCGAATTCGAGGTCGTGCATCGCGCTCCTTCGGTGCTCAGGCCGGTGTCTTGACGTAAGTTGACTCGTCGATGAACTGGCTCATCTTCGACTTGGCGCCGGTCTTGGCCAGTTCCTTGAGGAAGATTTCGTGGACGCGCCGATCCTGATCTTCGTATTCGATCTGGCAGCCGCCGTCCTGCACGTTGACGTCCATGCCCATAAAGACGTGCTTCTTCGAGGCAGTGAACGGATAACGCAGCCCGCCGAATGCGACCGCGAGATAGCGCGCCGGATCGGGCGAGGTGTTGAAGTGCTGGTGGAACATCTGGTCGGGCGGCGCAAACACCACGCCGTGCTGCCAGTCGACCCGCACCATCTCCTTGGCGATGTCGTACCACAGCAGCGAATAGCCCTGACCGGTGACCGCGAAGACGTGGAAGTCCGCGCCATGGCGGTGGCCCTTCTTGTAGGTGCCGACCGGCATCTGCGAGATGTGAGCATGCATGGTGCCGTCGGCCAGGACGAACATCATGTTGGAGCCGCCGGCGCCGCGCGCCTTCCATTCCTTGAGTTCGAATGCCGCCAAGTCTGGAACGAAATTGGTTTCCCACATGTTGCGGCCGGGACGAACCGGAATAAATTCGCCTTCGCCACTGAACGCCTTCTGCGAGCCCTGCCGTTCCGGGAATTCATAGGGGTTGTCGAACACGAAGCTGTCGTTGTGGAAGAGATTGAGCATGATGCAGAGATTATTGGTCGCGGCGAGCCGCGCACACTCCTGGCCGCTGGCATTGAAATGCTGATAGCGGGCATTGAGCGGCAGCGCGAACAGGCTCTTCGGCCCCCATTCGAACGAATGTTTGCGGCCGTCGCTCGATTCCACGGTGGTACTGCCGTGACCTTCGAGCACATAGACGACCTCCTCGAACAAATGCTTCTGAGGCGAAGTGTGCGCACCGGGCTTGAGATCGAGCACGAAGATCGAAACAAAGTCGCCGCGGCCTTTGAGATTGACGATGCCACCTTCGACCCCGAAGCGCGGCCAATGCGCGGTTGGGCATTTCAGCAGATCGACCCCGAAATCCTCGGTGACCGGCACGCCTTCGTTGGCGGTCCACGCCATATAGGGATCGAGCAGCAGCTTGGGATGTTCGGACAATGGCTTGTTCATCGTTGGCCTCGGTGTGCGCAGTTGTGCTTGTGCAATGCTTAATAAGCTAAGCAAAAATGTTAGCAACTCCTGCGGTGGCTGTCGACGGCCGCGCCTTTAAGGCTTTCTTCATCGCAAAAGTTGGGAGCCTTGTGGCGGTTCGCGTTGAATATGGGCGCGGGATCGCGTTTGACGGCTTGTTGACGACGAAAGAGCCGGGCGCGGCTGTCTAATAAATTGGTAATGGGTAGCCCATAGGGTGGGCTGAAATAACGCTGAATAAACAAGCGGATAATGTAATTTGCCACTACCTTCAACCAGTGGATTAGGAGCGCGGGCTGTGGGACTGGGGCCGACGTCGGTCAACCAGGATGCGGCAACGAAGCATATTGTTTATGTGCTGGACGACGACCATGAGATCGGTGTCGTCGTCCACCGCATGCTCAGCGCGTTGGACTTCGCCGCGATCGCGTTCACCGACCCGGACGAATGCGTGCGGTCGGTTGCTGCGGCGCCCGCGCGCGAAAAGCCCCTGGTCATTATTGTCGATCTTGCGCTCGGGAAATCCGATGCGGTCGATGTCTTCGATAAGCTGCAGAGCTCATCCTATAGAGGCAAGGTGCTGCTGATCAGCGGTAGCGACCAAGCCACGCTGGCAGAAATTCAGGCGGTTGGGTCAGCGCGCGGGCTTGCGATGTTGCCGCCGCTGAAGAAGCCATTCCGACTCGAGGATTTGAAAGTGAGCTTGCGCACCGCAAAGCTGGCGGCGGCGCCAACGCAATCGGCCGCGGCGATAGAAAAAGGAAAGCTAGCCGCCGGTTTCGTTGAGCGAGAGTTCATCAACGAAAGGTTGGCGGTCCGGTATGAAATGAAAATTGACGCGAAGTCCGGCGATGCGTGCGGGGCGGAAGCGTTGCTCTATGCGCGCCATCCGGCGCTCGGCTGGACGACCGTGGCCGGTTCGCTTCCACCGCACGACCATTCGATCCATCATCCGCTTGCGCGATTTGCCATCCGGCAGATGACGATGGATTGGAGCCGGCATTTCGCCGCTTCAAAGTCGCCGCTTAAGCTGTCGATTAAACTGCCTCTCTCGGTTGTGGCGGCGCGCGGCTTCGTGAAATTCCTGCGCGAATTGCTGCCGAAAGACCCTGGCTTCGCGGGTCTGGTGCTGGAGATCGCCGATTGGTGGCAGTTCAAGGACGAGACGACGGTACGGGAAGCTCAGGCTCGGTTGTCGCTCTATCGTGTGGGCTTTTCCATTGACGATATTGGCGCGGTCTATTCATCGATCGCCAGCGCGCGTGATTTTCCGTTCGTGGAAGTGCGACTAACCCCGGCATTGTTGGACGAAGCGAATCGGACGGTGTGTCGAAGCGCCATTGAGATTGTACATCGTGTCGGCGCCAGTGTGTCGGCTGTCGCAGCGCCGAACAGCAACGTGTTCCAGGCGCTGCGCGAGATGGGTTGCGACACGATCCAGTTGAACGAGGCGATGCCGGTGGATGCGTTTAAACAGAAAATGCTCCGCTCGGACGCCGCGCGTACCGGGAGCGGCGCTAACGGAACCGTGCAAGCGAATGGCGGAGCTTAACGTCGTGCCGTTGCCTGGCGCTAGCAAAGCAAGCATCGCGTGGTGCCGTTCGATTTGACGTGTCTAACCGTATGTGTCGCAGGCAATATAGAATCCATAAATCGGCGGCATTCGTGGGAGAGCGGTCGTGAATCAGCAAGAACAGCCCGATCGGACTTCGCCCTGGGCGACGATTGTCGTATGCGCCGCCTGTTTGGCGGTCCTGTGGGGCGGGCTTATTTTCGAATCACGAAAATTAAAAGACGCGGAAATCGCGCAGGCCGGCCGCGACGTGGCCAATTTGGCGACGGCGTTCCAAGAACATGTCAGCAGAACCATCAGCGCGGTCGACCAGTTGGTCGTAACCATGATCGCAGCGCAACGGGAGACCGGAAATTGGGAATCAATCCCGACATGGATCAGAAGCTCCCCGCTGTTGCAGGGCCTGGCATTGCAGGTCGCAATTGCGGGGCCGGACGACATACTCAAGGCCTCCACGGTTGAGTTGATCGGGCAGATCGATGTTTCCGATCGGGCGCATATTCGCCATCATCGCGATCCGTCGGCGCCGCAGCCGTTTATCAGCGCGCCATTGGTGGGCCGCGCCAGCGGCCGGTGGTCGATGCAAATCACCCGCCGGATGGAAGATGCCGACGGTCGTTATCGCGGCGTCGTCATTGTCTCGGTCGATCCGCAGTATTTCTTGAAATTCTTCGGCCAAATCGAATTGGGCAGTCAAGGATCGGTGGCGTTGATCGGCCTTGACGGCATTGTGCGCGCCCGTCGCAGCGGGACAAGCAGCGCGTTCGGCCAGGACTTAAATAATACCGAGCTCTTAAAGCGGTTGCTCGCTAGCGCTACCGGCAACTATCGGGGAGTAAGTGAGCTCGATGGAATCGAACGCATCACTGGCTACCGAAGGCTTGACGAATATCCCATGGTCGTCTCGGTCGGTCTTTCGACGCAGGAAGCGCTCGAAGCGGTGAATCGTCAGGCCATAGTTTATTTTCTCGGCGGGGCGGCGCTCAGCATCATTCTCGTCATTGGTGCCGGTGGCTGGTTCCTGTATCGCGAATCGGAACGCCGCCGCCGCTGGAATTTGGCGATGGCCACCAAGGAGGATATTCGCAAACAGAAGATGCTGCTCGATGCCGCGCTCGATAACATGGTGCAGGGTCTGCTGATGTTCGATTCGTCGGACCGGATTCTGGTCTGCAATCGTCGCTACACAGAACTTTACGGTCTGTCGCCTGAGGACGTGAAGCCTGGAACGACCTTGCGGGAATTGATGGCGCGACGGGTCGTGTCCGGAAGCTTGGTCGGCGATGTGGAACAGAATGTCGCGAAGGTCAAGGCGGCGTTCGATTCAGAGAAAGCGACCACGAGAATCGTGGAGAAGCCCGATGGGCGCACCATCCACGTGATGATTCAGCCGATGCCGGATGGCGGACGGGTTGTGACACACGAGGATATCACGGCGCGCAAGCGGTTGGAGCAGGAACGCGATCGGAACCAGGAATTGTTGGACTTAGCGATCCATCACGTCCCGAGTCCAATCATTCTCAAGGACGCCCGCGACCTACGCTACGTTCTGGTCAATCGGGCCGCGGCGGAATATTTGGGAAGCGGCCCCCAATCGTTCATCGGGAAGAACGCGCATGATCTCTTTCCGGCGCAGCTTGCCGACATCCTCGTCGCGAGGGACCGACGAAGCATCGAGGCGCGTAAGAGTGCCATCGTCGATGAATATACGATGGATATGCCCAGCAAGGGGCAACGAACGCACATGACGACGCGTCGCTGCATCGTCGACGAACAGGGGCAGCCGCGCTATGTTCTAATCGTCGTCAACGACATCACCGAGCACAAACAGATTTCCGAGCAGCTTCAACAATCGCAGAAGATGGAGGCTGTCGGTAAACTGACCGGAGGCCTGGCGCATGACTTCAATAATTTACTGATGGTCATGGTCGGCAATCTGGAAGTTCTGATGGAGATCAACGGCGATCCTGAGCAGCAAGAGTTGATCAGCAGCATTCTGCGCGCTGTAATGCGCGGCGCCGACCTGACCGGGCAATTGCTGGCATTTTCACGCCGTCAATCGCTGCAACCCCGGCGGATCGACATCAATGAGCAACTGCGCCAGACCACGCAACTGCTGCGCCGAACCCTCGGAGAGCAGGTTAAAATTGATCTGCGGCTGGGCGACAATGTTGGCGCCGTGCTGGTCGATCCCGCGCAGTTCGAGGCCGCTGTGGTGAACATTGCGATTAATGCCCGCGATGCCATGCCGAGTGGCGGGGCGTTGACCATTGATACCGGTAGCCGTTGCATCGATGCCGCTGGCGCTGCGCGCCTTGGTCTCACGCCCGGCGAGTACGCAGCGGTGCAACTATCCGACACAGGCTCCGGAATGGCGCCCGATGTCGTCGCCCGCATTTTTGAACCGTTCTTCACGACCAAGGCGCAGGGTAAGGGCACCGGCCTTGGCCTGAGCATGGTCTATGGTTTCATGAAACAGTCGGCCGGCGCCGTCACGGCGAGCAGTACGGTCGGGAACGGCACGACCATCCAATTGCTGTTGCCGCAGGATTGCGCTTTTGAAGCGCCACAGGTGTACGACGAGTCGGAGCCAACTTTGGTGCCGCGGCTTGCGGGCGATAAGGTGATCTTGGCGGTCGACGACAATGCCGAGGTGCGCGACACCGCGGTCAGGCACTTGCGGGCCCTTGGCTATAAGGTGATCGAGGCCGCCGACGGCAAGTCTGCCTTGCAGGAATTGGAGACCGTGCCGGAAATCGATCTGCTATTCACCGACGTCATTATGTCGGGTGGCATGGACGGCCGGCAATTGGCTCAGGCCGCGCTGGCAAAGCGGCCGGATCTTAAAGTGCTCTTTACATCGGGTTTTCCCGGTGATGGCTCGGGCGAGGACGGAGCTCCGGACATGGAAGCTCCGTTGCTGTCCAAGCCCTACCGGAAAAAGACCCTCGCGCATGCGGTGGCGACGGTCCTGGCGGTGTCGGAATAGCCCCGCGGGGTGCAATGCGCTGCGCTTACTGTGTCCGGGAGAGGAGCGCCCGCCGGTACTCCATCTACGCCCTCAGCCGCAGGCGATGTTTGCCGCCGCCAATGCCGCGCTGACGCCGGTGAGATCGGGGCTGCGGTCGAGCGCCATCACGCTGTCGACGATGCGGTCGCGCGCGACCTGCGGCAGGCGGGGCGTGGTGATGGCGTGGAACTTGTCCGTCACCGCATTGGCATCGAGCCCGTGCCGCGAAAAACCCGGCGGGTCGAGCACTTCAGCGACATAGTCCTTGCCATCGGCGCCCTTGGCGGTCATGCGGCAGGGGAAGCCGCCGGGCGAGCGCGGGTTGAGTGTATTGTCGCAGACGATCTCGAGCCGTCCCATGACAGCGCGGATTGCGGCGTCGTTCCAGCGTTCGTTGTCGAATTGCGCAAGTCCGAACGCACCGTCGACAATGGCCGCGGCGGCGAGAAAATTGAAGCTGTGATCGGCTGCCTCGCGCGAGGTTGGATCGATACGGCCGGGATCGTCCTTCTGCCGCGCCAAGGAGGGTGTGTCGGCGATTGCCACTGTGATCCGGGCGAGGCGACCGGCGTCGCCACCGACCTGCCGATGCATGTCCAGTCCGGCATGGACGATCGATTGGCCGGTCGCGAGGCAGGGATAGGCTTTGACATGGCATCCCATCAGATAGCAGTCGGCGGCCACGAGCGGTGCGGTCACCGCGCCACCGAGGCCCGGGAACATCGCGCGCAGTCCGTGCGGGTTTTCGAACAGGTCGAGCGGACCGGTAACGCCGTGCTTGGCAAGGATGGTTGATTGCATGCCGTTCTGCGCGACCAGCGCATTGGCGACCGATTTCGCCGCCGAGATCGCGCCATGGCGCACCACCAGCGGCGTCGGCGCGCGCGCTCCGCTAAGCGCCAGCGCGTTGGCCAATGTCAGTCGATCGAGCCCCATCAGGCGCGCCGCCATGGCGGGGCTGGCGAAGCCGGACACCACGATGCCGTCCCAGTCGCCGTCGCGCGCCATCGCTTCCTTGAATCGACCGTAGATCTCGTAGCCGACCACAATCGCGGCGAGCACATCGCGGCCGGCGGCGCCGGCAAGTTCGCCGGCGGCAAGGGCGACTGGAATGTTGTCGCTCGGGTGACCGCCGATCTGGCCGCTCTTGGTGTTGACGTAGTCGTTGAGGTCGAGGATGCGCACCAGCGCGCCGTTGAGCAGAACGGCGGCGGCTGCGTTTGTCTTGGTCTTGCTGCCAATGACCGTGCATTGCGGCGTGCCGCCGGCTTCGGCCATGGTTGCAATTACGGCATGGGCAGTTGCTTCGCCGAGCGCGGCATAGCCGCAGCCAATGGTATCGAGCAGCAGGAGTTTGGCCTGGTGCAGGGTGGCATCGGGAAGATCCTGCGCACGCACTGCAAGCGCCCAATCGGCGAGCCGTTCGACGTTGCCAGGTTCCGTCGTGGCGATGCCGGCGCTTGCCATGGCTTTATCTCTCAATTGCGCTTCAGCAGCGCGCTCGCATTGCGGCCGGCCAGCAAGCTGAAGACGGCGTTGCGGGTCTGGCCGGTGCAGGATGGGTAGTTGTGGAAAAACAGGCCGATGATATCGCCGGAGGCGAACAGCCCCTCAACCGGTTGCAGGTTGGTATTGATGACACGCGCTTGGGGATCGACCTGCACGCCGCCGAATGAGAATGTGATGCCGGCGGTGATCGGATAAGCCCGGAACGGACCCCTGGTCAGCGGCATCGCCCAATTCGATTTCCGCGGCCCAATCCCGCGCGTGCCCTTGCCGTCGAGTTCACCGGGCATGAATGCCACATCGGTTCGGCAAGCGGCGTTGAAATTTTCCACGGTGCGCAGTAGCGGTTCCGGTTCGACGCCAATCTTGACCGCCAGTTCCGCCAGCGTCGGCGCTTCCACCATGGTCGCGGGATAGTCGCGGCCATGGCGAAACAGATCGATGCCGGTTTGATCGTAGAGCTGGTAGGCGATGCCACCGGGCTGTTGCAGCACCGCGCGACCGGTCTTGGCATAGGTGTAGGCGTGCTTGGCCTCGCCCTCGTCAAAGAAACGCTCGCCAAGCGCATTCACGGTAATGCCAAACTGATAGTCATAGCGGTTCATGGAGTTGCCGCGGCCGTCCGACATGGCCGGCGTTTCGACGTCGGGGGCCTTGAGGTCAATCGGCGACATGTGCGCGCCTTGCCAATGTCCGGCCGGCCTGACGCCGAGGTCCAGCAGCATGTGCAGCACCTCGCCGGTGTTGTGCTTGCTGCCGCGAACTTTCATCAGATCGGCATTGGCGCCGAGATAGCGGGCACGCATTGCGGTGTTGGCCTGGAAGCCGCCGCTGCAAACGATGATGGCGCGCGCCGCGAGGTCATATTCGCCGTCGGGGGTGGAAACCCGCACGCCGTCAACTTTGCGCTCATTGCCATGCATCATGCGCACGCGCGACTCGTAGCGGATTTCGACGCCGCTCTTGTTGAAAGCGATGTCGCGCAATTGCTGCAACATGCCCGGACCACCGCCAATTGGATGGATGTGATGTCCACCTGGCAGATAGAGCTTGCCGTCAACTTCGGTCATCTTCTCCGGCTCCCAGACGATGCCGATATCTCGCATCCAGGTGACCGCGGCATTGGAGTTGTCAACCAGGCATTCCGCCAGCACCGGATCGATTCGGCTTTGGGTCACGCGGTTGAGATCGTCGATAAAATCCTGTCGCGTGTAGACGGGAATTTGCATGCGCCGGAAGATCGTTTCGTCGAGCGCGGGAAAGAACTGCCGCAATTCCTGCGCGCCGGAATGAACGAAACGGAAGCCGACGTGGGAGAACTGCGCATTGCCGCCGGACTCGTGTTGGGGCGCCTTTTCCAGAAGCACGACCGAGCCGGCGCCAGCCTGGCGGGCGGCAATGCCAGCTTCCAAGGCGGCGCTGCCGCCGCCAATTACGATGACGTCGCAACGTGTCGCGGGGCTCATGGTCATGCCTGTTTGATGAAATCGTCGTAGTTCAACTTAGCGCGGGGATAGGTGATGTTGCTCTGCGTCATGCCAAAGGCAACGCACATTTCGGCGAAGCGGATGCCGATGGCTTTGGTGTTGAGCACCTGCACGCCGGTTGCTTTGGCAAGATCGTTCGGGTCGACCACATAGGGAATGAGCGCGCCGCCGAGCGGCAGGATGATCTCGGCTCGGGTGTCGTCAATCAAGCCGCGGATCAGCCGTTCGGTGATGCCAAAAATCTCATCGCGACGTTCGGCAACATCTTTGCCATAAACACCGATCGGTCGGATATCGCTGACGAAGCGATCGAGACCGTAGGTCCGCAGAATCCGCCACGTATAGGGAACGTGCGGCGCCAGCGGCACGGTGATGCCGACCCGGTCCGCCAGCATGCAGGCCGCATGCATCGATGTACGCAACAGCCCGATGACCGGGATCTCGACCGCCAGCCGTCCGCCATCGACGCCGGGGTCGAAGGTGTTGGAGGAAATCACCGCGTTATAGCCGTTCTGCTCCGCCCAGAAGATCTTCCGTACGATCGAGGGCGTTTCCATCATGTGGTGCAGGCCGTTGAGATGGGCCTGCGCGCCAATCGATTCAAACAGCTGCGCGCCCTCATAATCGTCGGGAAATCCGATTTCGACCTTGGTGCCGGGCGAAGCGTAGGAATTGAGCTGCGCCTCGATCGCCACTGGGTCGTAATGGGTGGATTTTCTGGGTGCTTGATTGAGAAATAGAATACGCATGGACGACATTGCTCCTGGGGCGGTCGCTGGCTCAGATTATCGGAATATGTTCTGGAAGATTGTGGCCCAATGCTTGGTGTTGGCGTCGACTTCCTCGGGGCTGTAGACAATGGCCTTGTAGCCGCCGGTTTCGGGCTTGAGTTCCGGAACCTTGGCGGGCACGTCGGGATGCATTGGAATGTAATCGCGGTCGCGGAACACATCCTGCCCGGCGCGCGAAATCATGAAGTCGAGAAACAGCCGCGCCGCGTTGGGATGCGGCGCCTTGGCGGTGATGCCGGCGGCCTGCAAAGTCAAGGTGACGGGATCGAGCGGAACCCAGGCGACCGGCGCGCCCATGCTGGCGCTGATATGCGCATGACTGCCATTCATCTCTAATCCCATGGCGTATTCCCCGGCGATGACGCGATCGAGCACCGCGCGGATCGCCATCGGTACCGGCGTGATGTCCTGCTTGGCGAGTTCGCGCAAATAGGCCAGGCCTTTGTCTTCGCCCATATGCTTGAGCACGGTGCCGATGAAGCCATAGGCGCCAGTGACGGAGTTGGGGTTCCAGGCGAACTTGCCCTTGAACCGCGGATCGATCAGGTCGCCATAATTGCGTGGCGCCTGCGCGGGTGGAATGAGCCTGGTGTTGTAGGCAAGCGAGCGAATGGCAAGATTGGTTGCAACCCAGCGTCGGCGCGGGTCGACATAGACCGCGGGCAATCCTTTGGCGTTGGGCAGATCGAATTCCGCGGCGATGCCGGCCTCGATCAGCGCGCCGACCCCGTCGACCAATTGCCAGAGATCGGCCTGAGTCCGGTTGGCGCGCGCCTCGTTGGTCATCCGTACCACCAGCGCGGTGCTGTCGGCGCGCACGAATTTGACGTCGATGCCGGGGACCTGGGACTGGAAGGTCTTGATCAGCGGCCGCACGATCTGCTCGACGATCAGCGTCGTGTAGATCAGCAGCTGGCCCTCTTTCTTTGCCGCCGCCAGCAATGTCGGGTCCGGGCGATAAGTCTGCGCCGCTACTGGCGCATTGAGCAATCCCAGCGCCAAGGCAAGCCAGGGTATCAATCGCCAGCGGGTCGCCATCTCCCACATTTCCTCTAATGCCGCCGATTGAATTTCCGGCGTCTGTGCCTTCCTATAGCGGGTTCCATTCTGTCCGCGAATCCGGGAGACCGCCAGCCATGAATCCGCAGACGCTCGAGAGCTATGCTTCGGGGCGCTGGACGCGCGGGGAGGGTGTCGAGAGCTCGCTGGTCGATCCCGTCGCCGGCGAAATGATCGCCACCGCGTCGGCCAGGGGTGTCGACCTCAAGCGGGCGCTCGGCTTTGCGCGCAAGCACGGGCAGGGCGCGCTACGAGCGCTCAGCTATGCCGACCGCGCGAAACTTCTTGGCGCCGTTGCCGATACGCTGGCCGCCAATCGCGCCAAATATGAAAGCATCGCGATCGCCAATTCCGGAAATACCAAGGCGGATGCGGCAATCGATATCGACGGCGGCATCGGCACGCTGAAATATTACGCCCGGCTCGGGGCCAGCCTCGGCGAGGCCCGCATGTTGCTTGACGAAAAGCCGGTTCGGCTCGCCAAAGCGGAAAACTACCAGGCGATCCATCTGATGGTGCCGCGCCGTGGCGTTGCCATTCACATCAACGCCTTCAATTTCCCGAGTTGGGGCTTGTGGGAGAAAGCGGCCGTGGCGTTGCTTGCGGGCATGCCGGTATTCGCCAAGCCCGCCTCGTCGACCGCGTTGCTGGCGCATGAGATGGTGCGCGACGTGATTGCCGCGCAAGTGCTCCCCGACGGCGCGCTTAGTCTGCTGGTTGGAAGCGCG
The DNA here is from genome assembly GCA_022841625.1 of Xanthobacteraceae bacterium. Classification (GTDB taxonomy): domain Bacteria; phylum Pseudomonadota; class Alphaproteobacteria; order Rhizobiales; family Xanthobacteraceae; genus VAZQ01. The sequence continues at coordinate 265,313 of JALHRD010000001.1, read as the reverse complement.
GGCGATTTGCTCGATCATCTTACGTCAGATGATGTGATCGCATTTACCGGCTCCGCCGATACGGCGGCACGGGTGCGGGGCCACCGTCATGTGGTGGCGCGCAATGTACCCGTGAATATCGAGGCCGACAGCATCAACGCCGCATTGCTTGCGCCCGATGCGGCGGGCGGCGGCGCGGCGTTCGACGCCTTCGTGCGCGAGGTCGTGCGCGAGATGACAGTCAAGGCCGGACAGAAATGCACGGCGATCCGCCGCATCATCGTGCCCGAAGGCAAAGCCGGCGATGTTGCCGAGGCGCTGTTTGCCAAACTGAAAAATACCAAGGTCGGCGACCCGCGCAACGAGGACACGCGCATGGGTCCGCTGGTGACGCGGGCGCAACAGGCCGCGGCGTTTGACGGCATTCGTAAGCTCGCGCGCGAGGCCGATTTTGTCATCGGCGGCGCCGAGCCGCCGGCGCTCGACGGCATTGACGCCGGCAAGGCGGCTTTCGTGGCGCCGACGCTTTTGCGGGTGAAGGACGTAAAACACGCGGACGCCGTGCACGAAGTCGAGGTGTTCGGGCCGGCGGCGACCATTGTGCCATACCGGGACGAAAAGGACGCTTGCGCGCTGGTCGCGCGCGGCGGCGGCTCGCTGGTGGCGTCGATCTATGGCGAGGATCAGGGCTTCCTCGCCCGGATGGTGGAGGGCATCGGTCCAAGCCACGGCCGGCTATTGCTGGTCGAGCCAGCGATTGCCTCGGCCCATAGCGGCCATGGCATTGTCATGCCGCAATGCAATCATGGCGGTCCCGGCCGCGCCGGCGCGGGCGAGGAACTCGGTGGTCTTTACGGCCTGCGCTTCTATCACCAGCGCCTGGCGGTGCAAGGCTCGACCGATCTGTTGGCGAGCCTGCAGGCGCAGGCGGCGGCGCTGCACTAGGCGGCGGCGATCAGCTCGCCTTTTTCATCGCCTTGTACTTCTCGGCCGCACTCTCGACCGCCTTGTGGGCGCGCTGCACCGCCGGGCGGGCGTCGATCGCAGAGAACCAGCGCTTCACATTCGGATAGTCGTCGAGGTTCTGGCCCTGGTTCTTCGGATTGCGCAGCCAGACATAGGTCGCCATGTCGGCGATGGAGTAGTCACTGCCGGCTAGATGGGCGCTCTCGCCAAGCCGACCGTCCATCACCTTCCACAGCCGCGTGGCCTCATCGGTGTAGCGCTTCACGCCATAGGCAATCTCTGGCGCCTTGCTGCGGAAATGATGCGCTTGGCCGAGCATCGGCCCGATATTGGCCATCTGGAACATCAGCCATTCGATGGTGTGATAGCGGCCGGCGGGATCCTTCGGGATGAATTGGTCGACCTTGTCGGCGAGATAGATCAGGATCGCGCCTGACTCAAACAGTGTGATCGGCTTTCCGCCGGGGCCGTCCTGATCGGTAATTGCCGGAATTTTGCGGTTGGGATTGATCTTGATGAACTCCGGCTGGCGCTGTTCGCCTGAGTGGATATCGACCATGTGCATCCGGTAGGGCGTGCCGGTCTCTTCGAGAAAGATCGGAATCTTGCGGCCGTTGCCGGTGGTCCAGGTGTAAAGATCGATCACGTGCGCTCTCTCCTGAATGGCCTTTTGGATTATCGGTAGCGGTCGTTGAGCCATTTCGCAATGTAGTCGAACAGGTTCTTGACCGTGTTGGAATACTGCCCGGGCGTGGTTTCGCAGCGTGTGCAGGGTGTAAAGCCATGCACCGCGCCTTCGATGGTGATGAAGTCTTTGTCCTTTGAGGTGGATAGCTCATACATCTGCTCGTTGTCGCGGATGAAGTAATGCGCGCCCATGGCCGCAAACAATACCGGCGCGGTGATCGACTGTACGGCGCAGACCGTCGAATTATTGGTCGAGCAGAAGTCAATGTCGTCGATGGCGTGCTTGGCGCGGATCGCATTGGCGCTCAGGAACGAACGCAGAGTATAGATCTTGGTGCCGGTGCCGAACCGGAGATTGTCCTGCGCGAGCTTTGGATCGGCGACATAGACGCTCTTGACGACCTGCGCGACGATGCTGCCGTCATTGCGCATTAGCCGCGCCGGCTTGGCGGTGGTGTTGACCGCGGCGATGCTTGGCTGCGCGACAAACAGTGCTGCCGATGCGCCCGGCCCGGAGCCGGGATTGCCGCCGCGCGGGATCACGATCACGTCGTCGTCGGGGTAGGGATAGGCATTGCGCGCGATGCGGTCGAGCTTGTCGCGGGCGCTGTCGATCAGCCGGTTCATGCGGGTGGCTTGCGCTCGAAAATAGCGGTTTTGGAACTCCGTGGAATAATTGGAGGGGCCCTTGGGATTGAAGCCGTTCGCGGGATTGAAAGGGTCGAGCGCGGCGATTGGCGGCGTATCGGGTGGGTTGTTCTCGTTCGCCACCGATGGATTAATGCCGCGCAGCAGATTGATGGCGTTTCCAGGATGTGTGTCGGTGAAGACGATGCCGTCGACTGGCGGCAGTCCGGCCAGATCGTCGGTGCATTGCGTGAGCTTGTCGGCGCTCTTGCAATAGCCGACGCCTTTCTCGGCCACCGCCTGATAGAGCGCCATGATCGGTCCGCCGCCACTGTGTCCAAACAGCACGACCTTGGAAATGCCGGGCTGCTTGCGCAGGAACTCGACGCCCTGTTTGACGTCGAGCGGCAGTTGTTCGAAATCGACCGCCGGCTCGTTGTTCTCGAAGCGGGAATTCATGCACAGCATGAGAAAGCCGCGTCGCGAAAGCTCGGTGCAGGCGCGGTGGCTGAGGTAGTTCGAGGTCCGATGCATCACGGCAATACCGACAGTCGGCGCCGGTCCGCCATCAGGCCGGTACAGAACCATCTTGATGCGTCCGGGCACCGGGATCAGTTCGGGCCGGCTCTGGGCTGTTGCGGCCTCAGGCGGCAGCACGAGCGCCGTTGCTATTGCCAGAATGTTCCTTAACGCGATCCTCGCCATCGTTTTTTCTCCTGGTTTGGCAACAAGCTTGGCGGCGCCGGCGACGCAACGCAAGGCGTTGAGGCCGGATTTACCGTGGCAAGGTCCGACGGTGGTCTCGCTTGCGGGGATCGAATAGTCTCGGTGGCGGAGGATTTGATGTCACCGCCGGAACGATCTTTTGTCGAGCGTCATGGCTTATGGAGTGAGGCGCAGGTTGCGGCGGCCGCGCGCGCCGAGCGGCTGATCGAGGAAAACGGTCTCGAGGTCGTGCGCCTGTCGTTTCCCGACCAGCATGGCATCCTACGCGGCAAGACGATCATGGCAGGCGATGCCGCCAAGACGATGCGCAACGGCTGTTCGATCACCACCACGCTGCTGGCCAAGGACACATCGCACAAGACCGTGTTTCCTGTGTTCACCGCCGGCGGCGGCTTCCGCATGCCGGAGATGGAAGGCGGCGGCGACTTCCTGATGATCGCCGATCCAACCACCTTCCGCGTGCTGCCATGGGCGCCGCGAACCGGCTGGCTGCTGTGTGACATCTATTTTCAAAATGGCAAGCCGGTGCCGTTTTCGACCCGCCAGCTTTACCGGCAGGCGTTGAGTCGGCTCGGTGCGCTTGGCTTCGATTATGTGGCCGGCCTCGAAGTCGAATTCCATGTGTTCAAGATCGAGAACCCACGGCTGGCGCCGGCCGATGCGGGCTGGCCGAGCGAGCCGCCGGAGGTCAGCGTTCTGGCGTCGGGCTATCAGTATCTCACAGAGACGCGCTTCGATCAGTTGGAGCCAATCTTAGAAACCATCCGCCGTGACGTAGTCGCGCTCGATCTGCCGCTGCGTTCGGTCGAGATCGAACTCGGCCCGAGTCAGTGCGAGTTCACCTTTCAGACCCAGACCGGGCTTGCGCCGGCCGACAGCATGATGCTGTTCCGCAGCGCGGTGAAGCAGATCTGCCGCCGGCAGGGCTATCACGCGACCTTCATGTGCCGTCCCAAACTTCCCAATGTGATGTCGAGCGGCTGGCACCTGCATCAGTCATTGCGCGACAAGCGCAGCGGCGCCAATGCATTCATGCCGGACGATGCTGCGCCATTGTCGACGCTCGGGCGGCATTTCCTTGCGGGTCTCTTGGCGCATGCGCGCGGCGCGGCTGCTTTCACCACGCCGACGATCAACGGTTACAAGCGCTATCGGCAATACACCTTGGCGCCCGATCGGGTGATCTGGGGACGCGACAACCGCGGCGCGATGCTGCGGGTGATCGGTGGCGCTGGCGATCCGGCGACGCGGATCGAGAACCGGGTCGGCGAGCCGTCGGCCAATCCCTATCTCTATATGGCGTCACAGATTGTCTGCGGGCTTGACGGAATCGAACACAAGCGCGACCCCGGACCGTCCGCCGATACGCCTTATGAAGCGAACGCGCCGTTGTTGCCGAAGAGTCTCGAAGAGGCATTGGCTGCGTTGCGCGAGGACGCTTGTCTGACGGTAGGGTTTGGCCAGGATTTTGTCGACTATTTTCTCCGCATCAAGCAGGGCGAGTTGGCGCGCTACCAGACCGAAGTCACCGACTGGGAGCAGCGCGAGTATTTCGAGCTGTTCTGACGCGCTCGTGGTTCACCGCGTCAGGAACGGCACCGTTAATTTGTGAAACAGGTCCGCGGCGTCCCACGGGACGAGGTGCTTGCAGCCATCCGCGATGTGCAGGTCGAGCTTCGGGTAGCGCTGCCGAAGAAGCTCCACCCGCTCGGCGGCGCGACCGCGGTCCTCGCGGCCATAGATCAGCAACAGCGGCATTTTGAGTTCGTCGTAACGCTGCCAGAGCGGCTGCTTGCCGCCGCCGCCCTCGTTGGTCGCTCCGTGCCGCCGGACGAATTCGACAAAGCTCGGGCCGATGCTGTTCTGGTGCCGGAGGTGCAGCTCGTCGTCGGTAATCAGTTCGTGATGGAACAGATTGGCTTGCAGCAGTGCGCGGGTGTCGTCGAGCGACGGCTCCTGCCGCACCATCCGCTCTTCCAGCCGCGCCTGCGCGGCGCCTTCGCGGCCGCCGACCTTGGCGCCGCCGGTCTCCAGCGGCGGCAGCAGGCTGCCGGTGCCGAGGATCATGAGATGTGAGACGCGCACGGGCTGCTCCAGCGCAATGCCCACGGCGGCATTGCCGGAGGCCGAATGGGCGATCAGCGCGGCTTTTTCGAGTTTGAGCGCGTCCATGAATTTGACAATGATCTTCTTGCGATAGCCGGCGCTGAGATCGGGGGTGGCATCGCTCCTGCCAAAGCCGGGCAGGTCGAAGGCGATCGCGCGGATGCCGTTACTGCCAAGCGCGCGCAAGTTGCGTCGGAATACATCGGCGGACGAGCCGAGCGAAGCGCCGTGCAGCAGGATCGCGGGCACACCACTGCCTTCTTCGAGATAGCGGATGTTTAGTCCGTCGACCGTGACAAACCGGTCAGTGCTCCGCACTGCAACGTTCATGATGTCAGGCTCCTTGAAAATTCGTGGGGTCAATGCCCGGCGATCCGTTGCCAGGGCATCAGCTTCAGCCGGCGCACGCCATTCGCGATATAGGGTTCGCTGTTGGCGATTTTTTCGGCTTCCGCGCGGGTCGCGCAACGGAAGATGATCATGCCGGTGCCGAAGCGGCTTCCGCTGTCGTCCAGGAACGGACCGGCGCCGACCAACACGCCTTTTTCTTCAAGGTCGTGAATGAAGGCATGATGCTGCTCGACCAGTTGCTCCTGGGGTGGCGCGTCGGCCGGCCGCGGTTCGACGACTTCGTTGTTGATGACCCAGCATTGTTCGCGCTGGCGCTCGCTCATGATGTTTCGCTCCCGGTAATTCTCGGCGTTGCCCTTCCGCGCAGGCGGGAGGGCAGGCGACAAGAAACAAGGATAGAGCGCCGGAGCGCCGCTTGAAAGGTCAGCAGGCCAATTGAAAAGTCAGGAGGCTTGCGGGTTCGCCGGCTTGACCGCCGTGCAGATGTACCAGGAACCGAACATGAACTGCTCCATCTTGATCACGCCGGCCAGCCGTTCGACGTCTTCCCACGGCTTGATCAGCGGATTACCGAGCATCGTGCGCTTCATCAGCCACAGACTGAATGGCAGGATCATTTTGCCGCCGAGGCCGGGCGGCAGCTTGGCGTCCATTACCACCAGTCGACCACCCGGGCGGAGCAGCGTCCAGGCGTGGTGCAACACCGCGAGATGATGCGGGATGGTGTTATAGGACAGGCCGAACATTACGCCATCGAGCGGTTTGGGTACGGTGAATTCGGCGGCATCTTGTTGCAGCAGATTGACATTGGACCAATCGTTGTGCGCGCACAGCGCGCGCGCCTTGGCGAGCATCCCGGTCGAAATATCGACGCCGTAAACGGTTCCGATCGGGCCGACGGCGGCACGCAAATGCGGCAGATTGAGCCCGGTGCCGCAGCCGATTTCCAAGACGCTGCTGCCGGGGCCAAGTTGCAATCGCTCGGCGGCTTTGCGCCGGAACCCCGGCGGCATGAAAAACAGCCAGTCGAACAGCGGAATGATCCGCGCTACGCGGTCATATCTACGGCTGACGGCACCGCGATCCTGGTCGATCCAGCCGTGCTGCGAAGTGTTGCTATCCTTGACCCAATTCTCAGCGCGGCTTGGCGTTTCCGACGGCGTTATGGTCACTGACGAATCCCTCTGATACTTTTACTTTGTATTTATGCGAAATTTACCGGAGGAATGACGACAGCCCAAGCGGTTTCGGCGCGTGATCGAAGAATGCGGTAAATGCCGCGCTGCAAAAATTTAGCCGGTTCGGCCCGGTTTTACGTCCAGCGCCAGCCATTAACCTCATTGGTAACCTCATTGGTTGCTGATTTCGCGGGGCGGCCCCATCAGCACCGGCTGAAACAGCACGGCGGCTGCCAGCGTCGTCACCAATGACAGCGCGAGCAGCTGGCCCATGCTTGAGGTGCCGGGGTGGCTAGAGAGCCATAGGCTGCCGAACGCGGTCGCGGTAGCCAGCGCGCTATACATTACGGCCCGTGTCAGCGGCGACTGCAGCAACTGCGTCTGCCCGGCCCGCCACGCCATGATGTAATAGATCTTGAATGCGACGCCGACGCCAAGCAGCAGCGGCAGGGCAATGATATTTGCGAAGTTGAGCTGGAGCCCGATCAATACGCAGATCTCAAGCGTGACGACGCCGGCCAACACCAGCGGGATCAAGGTCAGCCAGACGTCAGTCAAGCGCCGCAATACGATCCAAAGCAGGATCGCAATCGAAACAAAGGCCCAGATGCCGGCCTCGATGAACGCGCGCACGACCGTGTGTCCGGACTCGAGAATTGAGATTGGGCCGCCGCTGGCGCGCGGCTCGACGGCGAGCACGGCGCGGGCAAATTGACGCAACACCTCGTTGTCGTTTGGATCGCCTCTGGGATGCGCCTCGACGCGGGCGCGGCCGTCCGCAGCAAGCCAGTTTGCCTTGACCTCCAGCGGCAGGTTCTCGACGGTGACCGGCCGCGCTTCAAGCGACAGCCGCAGGCCGTTGAGCGCGGTCTTGAGCGGCGTCACGAATGCCGCCGCGGCGCGGTCGCGCAGGGCTTGGTCGCCTTCGGCAATCTGTGTCATCACCGCGGCGAGGCGCTTGGCGGATTCGGCGCCCGGGCCAGTCTGGTCGCCGGCGGCCTTTCGCAGCGCACCCGCGCCGCGTTGGAGCGCCGCGATGTTGTCCTCATCGGAGGGAGCCGGACGGGCCTGCGCCGTGAAAGCTGGTTCCAGCGCTTTCGCCAGCGCGCGAATGGCAACTAATTTTTGCTCCTGATCGCTCGGAATGAATGTGTCGAGCGACATGACGCTGTTGACCTCGGGCACTTTCCGCAGCCGTTCGGCGGTCCGGCGCGCATCGTCAAGGTTGGCGGTCAGCACGTCGACGGCGTTCGCGCCCGCATTGGGATCGCTCCGAAGCTCCAGGAACGTAGCGACCGACTCGACCTTGGCGCTTCTCAGGTTCATCGGGTTGAAGTCGAACTGCAAAAAATAGAGCAGTGGCAACCCACCCAAAGACACCAGCGCCGTGCCGACGATGATTGGAATTCGATGCCGCTCCATGAACGCATCGACCGGCGCAAGCGATGCATAGCCAAGCGGTTCCTTTTCGCCGGGTGGGCTGAACAGCTTCAGCAGCGCGGGCAGCAGCGTGATGCTGACCATGAACGCAATGATCATGCCGAGGCCGGCGATCAGGCCGAGTTCGGAAAGTCCGCGATAGGCGGTCGGCATGAACGACATGAATCCGGCGGCGGTGGCGGCCGCCGCGAGCGTCAGCGGAACGCCGACATGGCGCGCACCGTTTGAGAGCGCGCGTTGCAGATTATTCACCTCGTAACGCTCGGCGCGGTAACGAACGCCAAATTGAATGCCAAAATCGATGCCGATGCCGACAAACAGCACGGCGAACGCCACCGAGATCGGGTTAAGTGATCCGACCAGCAAAAGGCCGACGGCGGCGGTGATCGCCAGGCCGACAAAAATTGCAATTAGCACGGCGCCGATCAGCCGCGCCGAGCCCAGCGCAAGCCAAAGAATGCCGATCAGGAAGGTGAGCGAAACCAGCGCGTTGATCTCCCAGTGTTCTTTCAACGTGCCAAACTCTTCGTCCTGGATTGGGATCGAACCGGTCAGCCGCACGCGCGCGCGATATTCCGTCTCCAGCTTGAGATCGGTCACCGCCTGGCGCAGCGCCTTGGTCGCGGCGCCGCCCGGCTCAAGCTGGGTGAAATCAAGCGCCGGTTGAATCAGGATGAATCGCCGCAACTCGCTTGCGGTTGCCGGCTTGCGATTCAGCAGCTCTCGCCACGAGAAATTCGGCCGCCTGCCTGCTGCCGTATCCTCCAGCGTCGCCGCAAAGGCCGATAGCGGCCCCGTCATGTCGTCAAGCGTATAGATTTTGCGCTGGGCCCCGGCGAGGCCGAAAGTCAGCGCCTGCACCAAGCCACGCAGGGTCGCATCGGTGTGCAACACCTGAAACAGCAGCGTGGCCTGGGAGAATTGGGCCGAGAAACCCTGCACCACTTCGGTTGGCGCGAACAGAAGCGCGTGGCGCAGCAGGAATTCATTCTCGTTGAGCGCCTGCGTGGACTGAAACAGCGCCGGTTGTTCCCGCAGCCGTCGCAGGAGCGCGGCATTGGCCTCGGTCGCTTGCTCGGAGGTTGGGGCTTCGACGACCGCCAAGATGATGTCGTGGCGATGAGCGAAGGAGCGGTCGACCGCAAGTTCTCGTTGGCGCCAGTCAAGATCTTGCGAGATTAGCCGATTGACATTTGTGTTAATCACAAAATTGCGCGCAGAATAGATGGCGCTCGCCAAAGTTAAAATCGCAGAAATAACAATAATAGTAGTGGGGAAGCGTGTGCAAATATCGACTATCGACACAATTTTTGATCTGAGCATGTGAGTTCTTTCGGCGTGGGGCCCGGTCAAATCGTGACATTAACTATTGAATAGGGCCGATCATCCGGCTATTCAGGGCGTTAAGAATCTGCAGTCCCGCCTGGGCAGAGCGCTTAGCCGATTGATCCGATGAATTGTGCGAGCCGACTTGCATGGTTCTGTTGTCCTAGCCAAATACGCGTCTTCCGCTCCGCCCTTCGATGACTGCCAGGGATAATCATGTGGTGACCATGACCATGACGACTCCACTGCTCGACACCATCAAATCCCCAGCCGACCTTCGGCACTTGGGTGAACGCCAACTCAGACAGGTGGCCGACGAATTGCGGGCCGAAACGATCAGCGCCGTCGCGGTGACGGGTGGTCACCTTGGTGCGGGCCTTGGCGTGGTCGAATTGACTGTCGCACTGCACTACGTGTTCGACACGCCGCGTGACCGGTTGGTCTGGGATGTAGGGCATCAGGCCTACCCGCACAAGATATTGACTTCGCGACGTGACAAGATTCGCACATTGCGGCAAGTCGGCGGATTGTCGGGGTTCACCAAGCGCGCCGAAAGCGAATATGACTGCTTTGGGGCAGCGCACTCGTCGACTTCAATTTCCGCGGGGCTCGGCATGGCGGTGGCCCGCGATCTCGCCGGCCAGTCGCATAACGTCGTCGCCGTCATCGGCGACGGTGCAATGTCGGCGGGCATGGCCTATGAGGCGATGAATAACGCCGGCGCGATGGACTCGCGCCTGATCGTAATTCTCAACGACAACAACATGTCGATTGCGCCGCCGGTCGGAGCGCTGTCGGCCTATCTCGCAAGGCTGGTGTCGGGCCGGCCGTACCGCTCGCTGCGCCATATCGTGCATCAACTGGCCAAGAAGCTGCCAAAGTTTCTGGAGCAGCGCGCCCGCGCGATGGAGGAATATGCGCGCGGTCTGGTCACCGGCGGCACGCTGTTCGAGGAGATGGGATTCTTTTATGTCGGTCCGATCGACGGCCACAATCTCGATCACCTCCTGCCGGTCCTTAAGAACGTTCGCGACGCTAAGGAAGGTCCGATTCTAGTTCATGTGGTAACCCAGAAGGGCAAGGGCTACGGGCCGGCAGAGGCCTCCGCAGACAAATACCACGGTGTCGTGAAGTTCGATGTCGCCACCGGCAACCAGGTCAAGGCCAAGGCGAACGCGCCGTCCTACACTAAAGTATTCGGCGAAAGCCTGGTGAAGGAAGCACGCAAGGATGACAAGATTGTTGCGATCACCGCGGCAATGCCGTCCGGAACGGGCATCGATATCTTCGGCAAGGCGTTTCCAAATCGGACGTTCGATGTCGGCATCGCCGAGCAGCATGCGATTACCTTTGCGGCCGGGCTTGCGACCGAAGGCTACAAGCCGTTTGCGGCGATCTATTCGACCTTCCTGCAGCGCGCCTATGACCAGATCGTTCATGACGTGGCGATCCAGCGGCTGCCGGTGCGGTTTGCGCTTGATCGCGCAGGCTTGGTCGGCGCCGACGGCCCGACCCATGCCGGTTCGTTCGATGTCGCCTATCTCGGGTGTCTGCCGGGCTTTGTGCTGATGGCGGCGGCCGATGAGGCCGAGTTGGTCCATATGGTGGCGACCGCGGTTGCGATCGACGACCAGCCTTCGGCGCTGCGTTACCCGCGCGGCGACGGCGTCGGTGTCGATATGCCGGAGATCGGTGTGCCGCTGGAGATCGGCAAGGGCCGGATCGTCAAAGAGGGCAGCTCGGTCGCCTTGTTGTCATTCGGTACGCGGCTACAGGAATGTCTGCTTGCCGCCGAGACGCTCGGCTCGCATGGGCTGACCACCACGGTTGCCGATGCGCGCTTCGCCAAGCCGCTGGATACCGACCTGGTGCTTCGGCTGGCGCGCGAGCACGAGGTTCTGATCACGGTGGAAGAGGGCTCGATCGGCGGTTTCGGCTCTTTTGTCGTTCAATTGCTCGCCGAGCGCGGGATGCTCGAGGGCGGTACGAAAGTCCGCTGCATGGTGCTGCCGGATGTGTTCATCGATCAGGACAATCCCACGGCGATGTATGCGCAGGCCGGCCTCGATGCCAAAGGCATTGTGGCCAAGGTATTCGAAGCGCTGCGGAGGGATGTCCGGCGCGACGCGCTTCAACGGCTTGAGGGCGGCCGGCACGCCTGACGGTTGTTTGTCGGGCGCGGATGCTGGGGTGCTCGCTGCCGCCCGCTTTGTTGCGAAGGCCCAGTATTGCGACCCTAAAGATGCAGGTTGGAACGACATGAAAGTGATCTTGGCTCAGCCGCGAGGATTCTGCGCAGGCGTCGTGCGCGCCATCGAAATTGTCGAGCGCGCGCTGCGTAAATATGGGCCGCCGGTCTACGTCCGCCACGAGATCGTTCACAACAAGCATGTGGTCGAAAGTCTCAAGGCCAAGGGTGCGGTGTTTGTGGAGGACGTGTCGGAGATCCCTGACAACGCCGTCACGATTTTCAGCGCCCATGGCGTGGCCAAAAGCGTCGAGAACGAAGCATCCGCGCGCAACCTGCCGGTGCTCGATGCGACCTGTCCGCTGGTGACCAAGGTTCACAATCAGGGCAAGCGCTATGTCGGCCAGGGACGCCAGCTCATCCTGATCGGTCATGCCGGCCACCCCGAGGTTGAGGGTACCATGGGGCAGATACCAAGCCCGGTGATCCTGGTGCAGAGCGAAGCCGATGTCGAAAAGCTCGATCTGCCGATCGATACGCCGGTGGCCTATGTCACACAGACCACCCTCAGCGTTGACGACACCCAAGGCATCATCCAGGCGTTGCAGCGGAAGTTTGTCAACATCGTTGGGCCCGAGACCCGCGACATTTGCTATGCGACGCAGAACCGGCAATCGGCGGTGCGCGACCTCAGCAAGCTGGTCGATGTCATTCTGGTGGTCGGCGCAACCAACAGTTCGAATTCGAATCGACTGCGCGAGATCGGCGAGGAGTCCGGCCTGCCAAGCTATTTGATCGCCGACGGCAGCGAACTTGACCCGAAGTGGTTGGAGGGGGCGAAGGCCATCGGTCTCACCGCCGGTGCCTCTGCGCCAGAAGTGCTGGTCGATGACGTAATCGAGCGATTGCGCCGGCTGGGGCCGGTCGAGGTTTCCATCATGGATGGCCGTCAGGAGAAGATCGAATTCCGGCTACCCGCTGAACTCGCGGTGGCATCTTAACATCTGCGGCCCGTTTACGGGTCGTCATTGCAAGAAAGCAAACGAATGGACGTTCCGTTCCTGAAGGAAATGCGCATCGGCGCATATCTGATGAAGCAGAAGCTGATGGGTCGCAAGCGCTACCCGCTGGTTCTGATGCTTGAGCCGTTGTTCCGGTGCAACCTCGCTTGCTTTGGTTGCGGCAAGATCGATTATCCGGATGCGATCCTGAACCGGCGGTTGTCGCTCAAGGAGTGCCTCGACGCGGTCGACGAGTGTGGCGCGCCAATGGTCGCGATCCCGGGCGGCGAGCCGCTGATCCATAAGGAGATCGGCGAGATTGTTAAAGGCATTGTCGCTCGCAAGAAGTTTGTCTCGCTGTGCACCAATGCGCTGCTTCTGGAAAAGAAGCTGCATCTGTTCGAGCCGTCGCCTTATCTGTTCTTTTCGGTTCATCTCGACGGCATCAAGAAGCATCACGACAAGTCGGTCTGCATGGAGGGCGGCTTCGAAAAGGCGATCGAAGGCATCAAGGCTGCCAAGGCCAGGGGTTTCATCGTCAACGTCAATTGCACGGTGTTCGAAGGACACCCGGCCGAAGACATCGCAGCATTTCTCGATCTGTGCCGCGACCTGGATGTCGGCGTTTCGATTTCGCCCGGCTATGCCTATGAGCGCGCGCCTGACCAGGAGCACTTCCTCAATCGCCGCAAGACCAAGGAATTGTTCCGCGACGTGTTTGCGCGCGGTAAGGGCAAAGGCTGGAAGTTCATTCACTCGCCGATGTTTCTGGATTTTCTCGCCGGCAACCAGACCTACCACTGCACGCCATGGGGCATGCCGACGCGCAACATCTTCGGCTGGCAGAAGCCCTGCTATCTGCTCGGCGAAGGTTACGCCACGAGCTTTAAGGAATTGATGGAAACCACCGACTGGGATTCCTACGGCACCGGCCGGTACGAGAAATGCGCGAATTGCATGGCGCATTGCGGCTATGAGCCGACCGCCGCCGAATCGATGCTGCGCAATCCGATCCGCGCGATGCAGGTCGCCTTAAGCGGCCCGCGTGTCGAAGGTGCGTTTGCCGCGGAAATTCCGCTCGACGATCAGCGGCCCGCGCAATTCGTGTTCTCGGAGCAGGTACAGCAAAAGCTCTCGGATATTCGCGCGTCCGAGGCGCAGCAAGCGGTGTCGAAGAAGGTCAATCGTCCGTCAGGCGCGCAAGCGCAGCCGGCCTGACAGAAGCGCCATATTCGAACGCCGTGGTATTCTTCGATGCCCGCGCTGGTCGCGGGCATCGTCGTTTCTCATTGCGGGCATTTGAAAGATCAATCACCGTCGGCGCGACTATGCGGTAAACTCCACTCCTAGGATGTCACCGGATCCGGACCCTCTGGCAGCAGGTGCTGCGATGTCGGATCACAGCCGTGACAAAAGACGGCCCCTGGGCCGGCAAGAGGACAATGGAGAGCAAGCCATGTTGTTCAGTGTGGATACGGAAATCAGCCCGATCGAGATCGACTACGACACCCGCGACGGCGAAATCGCTCGTCGCAACGTGCTGTTCGGTTTGTGGGCGGGGCGTCGTATGGGTCTGAGCGGAAGTGAACTTGAGAACTACGCATGGTCCGTGCATCTCGCAGACCGTTGCGATCCCGGCCACGATGATGTGATTGCCAAGGTTGGCGCCGACCTGGCCGCGAACAATCGATCGATGGCGGACCGGCAACTGCGATTCCAGCTACGCGAGATGACGCTGCGCGCCAGTCTCGATCTTGCGCATGTGAGCCATCCTTCGATTGCAGGCTCCCAGATCCGGGCGAAGCTTTCGTCCAAGAAACTCAAGCGCAAAGTTACCCGCAGGATCGAATCCGGGGTCGCGCTATAGCGCCTACATCCCATAGGTCACCGTCGGGCAGTTGGCGCGCTTGAGATTGCGATAACGCGCCAGCGCCCAGACCGGGAAATATTTCGCATAGCCGTGGTAGCGCAAATAGAAGATGCGTGGGAATCCGACGGCGGTGAAGCGTTCCTCCAGCCACAGCCCGTCGGCGCCCTGCGTGCGCGACAGATAGTCGATGCCGCGCGCGACGGCGGGATGATCGATCTCGCCCGCGGCCATCAACCCTAGCAGCGCCCAGGCGGTTTGTGCGGGGGTCGAGGGCGCCGGCTCGTAGCCTTTGTAGTCGAGCTTGTAGCTTGCGCCATCCTCGCCCCAGCCGCCGTCGCTGTTCTGGATCTTGACCAGCCAATCGACCGCGCTGCGAATTTCGCGGGTACCGTGATCGACGCCGGCGGTGTTGAGCGCGCACAAGACCGACCAAGTGCCGTAGATGTAGTTCATGCCCCAGCGGCCATACCAGCTGCCTTCCGGGTGTTGCGACTTCAGCAGGTACTCCACCGCCTGCGCCACGCGCGAGTCGCTGTTCGGCATGTCGCCCAGTTGCGCCAGCATCGACACGCAGCGCGCGCTGACGTCTTCGGTCGGCGGATCGAGCAATGCGCCATGATCGGCAAATGGAATGTGGTTGAGGTAATGATGGTCGTTGTCGGCATCGAACGCGCCCCAGCCGCCGTTTTGGCTCTGCATGCCGAAGATCCATTCGCGGGCGCGTGCGATCGGCTCGCGATAGTCGGCGCGCCCTGGCAGATTTTGCGCGCGATCCATGGCCATTGCCACCACCGCGGTGTCGTCGACGTCGGGATAATGCGGGTTGTTGTATTGGAACGCCCAGCCGCCCGGCCGCAGGTCGGGCCGCGCCGCCGCCCAGTCGCCTTTGACATCGAGGATTTGTTTGGTCTTGAGCCAGTCGAGGCCTTGGTTGACCCGCGCCACCACCGCATCGCCGCCGACTTCGAGCAGCGCGTGGCAGGCAAGCCCGGTGTCCCACACCGGCGACACGCAGGGCTGGCAATAGGCCTCGGGCTCGTTGATCACCAGGAGCTTTTCGACCGATTGCCGCGCGATCGTTACATGCGGGTGGTCGCGCGGATAACCGAGCAAGTCGAACATCAAGACGCTGTTGACCATGGCTGGAAAGATCGCACCGATGCCATCCTCGCCGTTCAGATGCTCGATGGTGAACGCTTCGGCGGCCTTGATGGCGCGCGGGCGCGTCGGCAGCTGCTTGAGAATGGCGGGCTCGATCAACCGAAGGACATGGTCGACCACCCGGAAAAAGCCGAACCAGAATCGGTTCTGGTGCGGCGCGCGCGGCGTCAGCCTGGCTTGATCGGGCGGCGCGAGGAACAGCTCATCGATCCGCACGCCCTTGGCGTTGTTGGCCCGCGGCTTGAGTGCCAGCAGCACCAAGAGCGGGACGATGACGGTGCGACTCCAATACGAAATCTTGTCGAGATGGAATGGAAACCATTTCGGCAGCAGCATGACTTCGACGGGCATGGTCGGTACGGCGCGCCACGAGATCTGGCCGTAAAGGGCCAGCAGCGTGCGGGTGAAGACATTGGCGCGGGCGGCGCCGCCATGCGCGTGGATCGCCTCGCGGGCGCGGCGCATGTGTGCGGCATCGATCGGGTCGCCGATCATCTTGAGCGCGAAATAGGCCTTCACGCTGGCGCTCATGTCGAAGGCGCCCTGGTGGAACAGCGGCCAGCCGCCATGCGCGCCCTGGATGCGGCGCAGATAGAGTGCAATCTTGCGTTCGAGTTCGGCGTCGACCGGCTCGCCGCGGAAGTGCCGCATCAGCACATATTCGGCCGGAATGGTTGCGTCGGCTTCGAGCTCAAACACCCAATGGCCGTCGGCCTGCTGGCGATCGAGCAGCGCGCGCGTGGCGTGCGTAATACGTTCTTCCAAAGCGGAATCGGGTCGGTCAGATGGCGGCACGGCGTTTGTTCCCGGAATCATTGCCGCGCGACGAGATCGGCGGCGCGGCGCCCGGATCGAATCGCACTTTCGATGGTGGCGGGCAAGCCGGTATTGGTCCAGTCGCCGGCAAGGAAAAGATTGCGATAGCGCGTGCTCGGGTCGGGCCGCAGCGCATCCTGCTCGGGTGTTGCGGCAAAGGTCGCGCGCCGTTCGCGCACAATCTGCCAGGGCGGCAATTCCGGCGGCAAGCCGGTGGCGCTCGCAACTTCGCTCCAGATGGTTCGTGCCAAGGCGTCACGCGGGGTATCCAGCAGACGGTCGCCGGCGCTGATGGTTGTTGCGACCCGGCCGGGGAAGGCGAACACCCATTCGGTGGTGCTGTTGACCATGCCGAGGATCGGCGGCTGGTACGGCGCCGGCTCGATCCGGAAATGCGCGTTGACGATGGCACGGTATTCGGTCGGCGTCTTGAGGCCGGGGATCAGCGCTGCCGCGGCGTAAGGCGGCACCGCCAGGATCGCGATGTCGTCGCTGCCCAAATCGAGGCGATCACTGCCAAAGTCAAGCGCCTCGACCCGCGTGTCGGTGGCGCGCAGGCGATGCAATTGATGGCCAAGGCGCACCGGGCTGTTATGTGCGTTCAGAAACGCGAGTGCGGGTTCGATCAATGCACTGCCGAGCCCCTCGCGTGCGATCAAGGGGCGGCAAGCCTGTCCGCCGGCGGTGAGGGTTTCGCGGACCACGGCGCCGGCCAGCGACGCGGAGCCGGCCGAGGGCTCGATGTTGAGCGCCGCCAGCAACAGCGGCCGCACCAGCCGTTCGTACAGCGGCCCGGTAAATCGCACCACTTCCCCGACGGCGCGATCACGCCCGGCCCACATCAGGCGGCTAAGCGGAAGATAGTCGAGCGCGCGCGTGCCAGGCACCCGCATATCGGACTTGAGAATCCACCACGGCAGTCGGCCGTCATTGATGCGCAACGTCCATTGCTCGTGATTGGCCAGATCGATGAAGGGAAACTCCGCTCTTGGCGGGCCGATCAAGCGATGCTCGGCGCCTAACAGGCGCAAATAGGCCAGCACGGCATGGTTGCCCGACAACACCAGATGGTTGCCATTGTCGATGGTCATACCGAGCACTGAATCGTGGTAGGAGCGACAGCGGCCGCCGGCGAATGTGGTTGCCTCATGGACGACGACGGTTTCGCCGCGCAGCGTTAGTTCGACTGCGGCGGACAGGCCGGAGAGGCCGGCGCCAATGATATGAATGGTGCGCGCCATCAAATGAATGCGTATCGTAAGATGATCCAAACCAGTTTCGCGCGCGATAGGCTGATGCGCTCGCGCGGTGGGCTCCAGCCGCGTGCGATCATGCCTTCCAGCATCGCGCGATAGACCTCACCCATGATGCGGGGGGCCTTTACCGTGCGGCGCGGGCATCGATCCATGACGCGGGCGGCTTCGACAAAATGGCTGCGCGCACGCTCGACCAGTGGCGCGCAGGCCTGGCTCAGATTGGGGCTGCGCAGCGCGGTCACCGGATCGCTGGTGGTAATGCCGGCTTGGTCAAGCGCCTCGCGCGGCAAATAGAGCCGCCCTATGCCGGCGTCCTCATCGAGGTCGCGCAGGATATTGGTGAGTTGCAGCGCCCGCCCCAGATGATGCGACAGGAGCTTGCCGTCGTCCTCTGCGACGCCAAAAATGCGGACCGAAAGTCGTCCGACTGCGCTCGCCACCCGGTCGCAATAGAGATCAAGGGTGGCGAAGCTCGGCGCGCGGATGTCCTCGCGAGCGTCCATCTCCATTCCGTCGATGACGGCGAGAAAATCTTCGCGCTGAATGTTGAATTGGCGTATGGGGCCAGCGAGGCCGACGACCTTGCCGCCGATCTTGCCTTGATAGAGATCGTTGATTTCGTCGCGCCAGGCGTTGAGCTGTCCGATCCGGATAGGTCGTGGGCCGCTGGAGTCGGCGATGTCATCGACGAACCGGCAAAAGCGGTAGATCTCAAACATGGCGTCGCGCTGCGCTGCCGGAAGAATCCGCATGGCCATGTAGAACGAACTGCCGGAAGCGCTATGCGATGCGGTCGGTGGCGGGCTGGTGGCGTCCACGGTTGCGCTCACGCGTTGCCGGTTGCAGGGGCGCCGCTGAAGGCGCGGTTGAAGCGGCCGACGGTCCCCGCGACGATGCCAAGAATGCCGATGCCGGCAGCCGCGCCGGCCCCGAGATGCACGCGCTCGCTGAGCGGGTCGCGCTGCAACAGCAGCGCGA
The DNA here is from genome assembly GCA_022841625.1 of Xanthobacteraceae bacterium. Lineage (GTDB taxonomy): Bacteria > Pseudomonadota > Alphaproteobacteria > Rhizobiales > Xanthobacteraceae > VAZQ01. Next base: position 246,657 of record JALHRD010000001.1, on the reverse strand, counting down.
CCAGGCGGCGGGCGAGGGTGTGGATCACGGCGACTTCCATGGCCAGGCGGAAATTCTTGATGTTGGAGGAGAACGTCGCGCTGTCGTCGAGTAATTTTCCGGCCCGTTCGGTCAGCGTCGTCAGGCAGCGCCGCAACGCTGGCGTCGCGGCGTCGCGGCCCAGATCTTCGATTTCGGCCGCCGCTGCCGCCAGCGCATCTTGCGGCACATAGACACGGTTGAGCGCGTGGTAATCCTTCTTGCAATCCTGCAGATGGTTGATCACCTGCAACGCGGCGCACAGCGCGTCGTTGACTGGCCAGATCGCCGGGTCTTCGCCATGCACATCGAGCACATAGCGCCCGACCGGCATGGCGGAATAGCGGCAGTAGTCCATGAGATCGTCCCAGTCGCGATAGCGCGATTTGGTCACATCCATCCGGAAGGCGGTCAAGATGTCCTGGGCGTGGCGCGGCGATAGGTTGCATTCGCGCAGCACCGTGCGCAGCGCGACGGCTTCGTGCAGATGGTCGCTTTCGCCGAGCAGGCCGGCCTCCATGCGGTCGAGAAAGCGCAGCTTGTCGTGCTCCGCCAGCGAAGCGTGGTCGGCAATGTCGTCGGCGACCCGGACGAATTCATAAAACGCGAAAATGGCGCCGCGATGCCGCGGATGGATCAGCCGCGAGGCGACCGGGAAATTCTCGTCCCGGTGCCCCTTGCCCGAGCGAAATGCGGCAGGATCGTTGGTCATGGTTCCAATGCCTGTACGCGCCCTTTCCACAGCCCGCCCTGTCCGCGGGCAAACTGCAGGGCTGAATCGATGGTGAACAGCATGTAGCACAATGCGATGGCGGGCAGGGCCAGTCCCCACAGGGCGGAGCGGCCATAGAGCCGCAGCGTCGGCAGGAACGCGACCGCCATCAATCCCCAGGCCAGAAGTCCAAGCCAGCGGGCAGTGCCGGTGGCGAATAGCGCCAATAGCGGCGGCGCCAGGTAGGTCAGCGCCATCCCCAGGGTCGTGCCGGCCAACAACAGCGGCGAGTAGCGCAATTGCGCATAGGCCGATCGGGACACCATGCGGCGGATGTCCCCAAAATATGGGTAGGGGCGGGTGCTGTGGACCCGTCCGGTCAGGCCAAGCCAGATCGGGCCGCGCGCCTTGAGCAGCTTGGCCAGCGAGCAATCGTCGATCAGGGCGTTGCGGATGGCGTCGATGCCGCCGGCGGCCTTGAGCGCATCGCTGCGCACCAGCATGCAGCCGCCGGCCGCCGCCGCGGTCTTTGACGAAGGCTTGTTCACCCATGGGAACGGATAGAGCATCTGGAAGAAGAAAATGAATGCGGGAATAAGACAACGCTCGGCCAGGCTCTCACAACGCAGCCGCACCATCAGCGATGTGAGAACCAGTTTGTTGGTCTCGGCCCGTGCCACCAGTCGGGCCACCACGTCCGGCTCATAGGCAATATCGGCGTCCGACAGCAGCAGATAATCGGAGGTCTCGGGCGCGGCCTGCGCCGCTGCGACGCCCTGTTTGACCGCCCATAATTTGCCGGTCCAGCCCGATGGCAGCGTTTCGCCATCGATGATCCGCAGACGCCGGCTTGCTTCGTCCCCGGTGCTTGCGGCAGCCTGGCGCGCGACCGCCGCGGTGCTATCGTTGCTGTCGTCATCCACCAGAATGATGCTGAGCCGGCCGGCATAATGCTGTTGCAGGAGTGAGGTGACAGTCAGCGCGATGCCGTCGGCCTCGTTGCGCGCCGGAATGACGACCGTGACCGCGGGCCAGGATTGCAAGCTGGCAGGATCGCCAGCGCTATGCTCCGAGCACAGCCAGAAACCGCCACGCGCGAATACCAGATAACACCAGATGGCGAGCGCCAGTGCCGCGACGACTTGCAATAGCATTCCGATCGGCCGCTTCTGTTGGAGTAACGAACCTGCCCGGTAGGCCCTCCCGGCCGGCGCTAGCGGGTGCAACGATAGTAAAATACTAGTGCCGCCGATCTGAAGTTCCTACACCACCTGCGGCAAATTCGATCAGGAACTTCAAATCGAAAAGTGGCTCTGGAATCAAGGCGTGAGCAGGTTTGGGGCTGGTTATCGCCCCGGGCCTCGAATAGACAAGCAACCCAAGGACTGGGTCTTCCGAGGCTCTGGGCCCCGCAGCGATAGAGGAAAGCGTGAACGCGACGGCGCAATTTCAAGATCGTTTGAACCAGACCGCCAAGGATACCGAGGCGCTGCTGGCCCAATTGCTCGGGCCCGCGCTGCTGGCTGGCGAGATCGGCCGGCCGGCGCGACTGCTCGAAGCCATGCGCTATGCCAGCCTGGGCGCCGGCAAACGTTTCCGCCCGTTCCTGGTGGTGGAATGCGCGTCGCTGTTCGGGGTCGACCGCAGTTATGCGCTCATGGCCGGCGCGGCGCTCGAATGCATTCATTGCTATTCGCTGGTGCATGACGACCTGCCAGCGATGGACGATGACGATCTGCGGCGCGGCCAGCCCACGGCGCACAAGGCGTTTGACGAGGCCACCGCAATCCTGGCCGGCGATGGGCTGCTGACCTTTGCCTTCGACATCTTGGCGCGGACCGAAACGCATCCCGATCCGACCGTGCGCATCGAATTGGTGCTGGCGCTGGCGCGTGCCTCCGGCCTTGGCGGCATGGTCGGCGGGCAGTTGCTCGATCTTGCCGCCGAGGGGCGGTTTGACGGCGGCGCGGTGCAACGGTTGCAGGAAAAGGACGTCCTGACGCTTCAGGCGATGAAAACTGGCGCGCTGCTGAAGTTTGCCTGCCGCGCCGGCGGAATTCTTGGGCAAGCGTCGGCCGCGCAACGCGATGCGCTCGATCGTTACGGCGCGGCGGTCGGCCAAGCGTTTCAGATCGCCGACGATCTGCTCGACGTTGAAGGCGATCCCGCCCTGGTCGGCAAGCAGACCGGCAAGGATGCCGAGGCCGGCAAGGCGACAATCGTCGGCATTCTCGGAATCGATGGCGCGAAGGCGCGTCTGCGCGCCATTGTCGATGACGCCGAAGCCGCGCTTGCGCCGTTCGGCCAGGCGGCCGACATATTGATCGCCGGTGCTAAATTTGTTGCCGACCGCAAGGTCTAAATTCAATCCTATGGTAGAAGCCCGGATTTCGCGTGGCAAAATCCCGGATAAGCTTTCGGTATGGGCATGAAAATCAAGGTCGGGCCATGATGCGCAAGACGGTGTTTGCGGTCGCAGCGCTGTGTCTTTCGGTGACGACGGCCGCCGCCCAATTCAAGGCGTCAAGCGTCGCGGTCTATATTCCGGCCGGGATCGGCGGCGGCTATGACGCCTATGCGCGGCTCGCGTCACGACATCTCGGACGATTTCTACCGGGCAATCCGGCGATCGTGCCGCGCAACATGCCGGGGGCGGGCGGCGTTATCGTTGCGAATTATCTTTATACCGTGGCCCCAAAAGATGGCAGCGCGATTGCGTTGTTCATGGCGGGAGCGCCGTTCGAGCCGCTGTTCGGCAATGTGCAGGCGAAATATGATCCCCTGCAATTCAACTGGATCATGAGCCTCAACCGGCTGGTCAATATCGGCATCTTCTGGCACGAGGCGCCGGTTCGCACGATGCAGGATTTCTTCAAGCAGGAGGTTCTCGTTGGATCGTCCGGTGGCGGCGATTCCTCAACCGAGGTCTATCCAAATCTGCTCAATCTCCTGGCGGGAACCCGCTTCAAGGTGGTCGCCGGCTATAAGGGCAACGGCGAGTCCATGCTGGCCATGGAGCGCAACGAGGTGCATGGCATCGTCGGCACCGAATTGAGCAGCTTGCGCGCCACCCGGCCCGATTGGATCCGCGACAAGAAAGTGCGGATCGTGGTGCAGATCAATCTTTCGAAGTCCGACGACCTCCTTGACGTGCCGTCCGGCCTCGATCTCGTCAAGGACGCAGAAGGGCGCAAGGTGTTCGAATTGCTGCTGGCGCGCCAGGAATATGGGCGGCCGTTCGCGCTGCCGCCGGGCACGCCGCCCGACATTGTGGCAACCTTCCGGCAGGCATTCGCAGCCATGGCCAAGGATGAGGCGTTCCTCAAGGATGCCGCCAAGATGCGCGCCGACATCGACCTTGGCAGCGGCGACGCGGTTGCCGGGCTCTATGCCAAGACCTATGGCAGCCCGCGGCCTCTGGTGGAGCGCGCCGTCGCAACACTTCGGCGCGCTTCCGGCAAGCATTAACGGCCAGGCGCCACTTTCGGATCGCGGGCCGCTCCGCTACACTGCTGCGAAACGGGAGAGACTCGCTATGGGAATCCAAGTCATCGATCCGAAAGAAATCGCGCTCAGGGAAAAGAAGCGCACGGTGGTGATGAACACCCGCAAACTGCATGCCTGGGTGCATTACTACCCAAACCCTGGCGACCATGACGAATTGCATTGCCACAATGAGGATCAGGTTTTCACCTGTTTCGAAGGCGAGTGCACCATGCGCTTTCCCGACGGCACCTCGTCGGTCCTCAAGCCCGGTATGGCGGCGCTGATCACCGGCGGCTCGTTCTATCAGCTGGTGAACACCGGCACCGGCCACATGATCATGATGGGTCACCGCTCCGGCAATCAGGACAATGTCATGATCATTGACTATGTGACGCGGCAGGACATCCGCAAGACCGGCGGGCCAAAAATCCGCAACCGCGCCAGCGCGGAAGAAACGCCGGCTTGACCGGCCCGTGGTAGCCGTGCGTCGCAAAGCGTTACGCCAGCTCACCGTCGCACTTGCGTTCGCCGGCATATTGGCCGCGCCGCCCGTCTATGCCGACGCCGCATTCTATCAAGGCAAGCAGGGCCGCCTGTTCACCATGGGCAGCCCCGGCGGCGGTTACGACACCTATACCCGCACGGTCAGCGCGTTCCTGGAGAAGCGGATCGGCGCGAAGCTGATTCCGACCAATGAAGTGGCGGCCGGCGGCATGATCGCCATGAACCGCACTCTGAACGCCACCCCCGATGGGCTCACGCTGCTGCTGACTGGCGGCGAGGGGCTGGTAACCGCGCAGCTCTATGGCTTGTCTGGCGTCCACTACGATGTGCGCAAGCAGGTCGTCCTGGCGCGGGTCTCGGGCGAGGACAAGGTTGCTGTCGTCGGTCCGCAGTCGCCTTACAAAAACGTCACCGACATGCAGAAGCTCGATCGGCAGGCTTTGTGGGCCGGGTCCGGCAAGGCCGACAACAATTCCGATTTCTCCGCGATCATGTGCTACGCACTCGGAATCAAGTGCAAGATCATCGTCGGCTATAAGGGCACCGGCGATATGAATATTGCGATCCAGCGCGCCGAAGTGGACGGCCGCGTGATCTCCGATGAGGCGGCGGCGCTCTATGGTCCGAGCGCGGGCATGCGAATCCTGACGGTGCTTGCGCGCAAACGGTCGGAGAAATTCCCCGACGCGCCGACGATTTTCGAGGCGGCAAAGCTAGAGCAGACCGCCGAACGGCTGCTCGACTGGCGCGCCGATATTGCCAGTCTCGGGCGGGTGATCCTGACGACGCCGGGGACTCCCAAGGAGCGCGTCGACTATCTGCGTGCGGTATTGGCGGACATTCTGCGCGATCCCGCCTTCATCGCCGAGATGAAGAAGGTCAATCTCTCGGCCGGCTATCTCGGCGCCGCCGATGTGCAGGCGCTAATTGAAAAGGCCATGACCACGCTCGATGCCAAGGGCCTCGCCGAAATGAAGGAAATTGCGCTCAATCGCTACTACAATTGACTGTACCGTTCCCCAGGAGAAGATCATGCCCAGTAAGCTCAATCACCTTGCCATCACGACCGACCACTACGCGACCATCGGCATGTTCTATCGCGCGGTGTTCGGCATGAAGGTGTCGGGCGATACATCGCGCGAAATGTCGGCAATTTCGGTCGGCGACGGTTATGTCGGCATGACCATCATCCCGCGCCGCGGCGGTCGCAAGGCCGGTCTCGATCATTTCGGCATCGAGGTCGAGGATCTCGACAAAGTGCGCGACAAGATGGCGCGGAAATATCCTGACATCGAGATCGTCAAGCGGCCCGGCAACCGGCCGTTTGCAAGCTATTCGGCGCACGATCCCGCCGGCAATTATTTCGACCTGTCGCAGCCCGGGCATGAGAACCGCGCCGAGGTCTATGCCAAGGGTGAATGGAAGCAGGACAATTCGATCAGCCATTTTGCGCTGCGGGCCCGCCATGCCGGCAAGATGGCGGAGTTCTATTCGGACATGTTCGATTTGGAAGCGCGCAATGTGTCAGGGGAGCCTGACAGCTACCATCTCACCGATGGCCGCGTGACGCTCACGATCCTGCCGTGGACGATTTCGGCGTTCAACGGCTCCGGCATCGAGCAGCCGGCGATGGACCATATCGGCTTCCGCGTGCCGAGCGTCGAGGGCTTCAAGAAGAATCTCGCCGAGGTTGAGCGACAAAATTTGCAACTGCGGCCGAAGCCGCTCGATTTCGACTCTGAGGGCGTCGCGCGGCTCAAGCTGCTCGCCAAATGTCCGCATGGCAGCTTCCACCTCGCCGATCCGGACGGCACGCTGATCGACGTGGCGGAGGATCATTAGGCGGCCTTCAGACGCTCCGTTCATATCGAGGATGACGGCCGTTCGGTGGTGCCGCTTTGCCAACGCGACAACTAAGAACTCCCGCGCGATTGACCCCTTTTCGGCCCGCCGATACTATCGCAGTAGTTGAAAGGCGGTTTGAACTAGCTTTTCCATCAAAAAATCGAGGGAGGTTACTCATGCGAACCAGAATGGGGATCGGCGTCATCTCGCTTCTTATCGTTCAAACTGTTTACGCCGCCGCCGACGCGCCGATCACGAGCAACCCGATTCCCGAACCCATTGTGAAGCGGGGAATTGCGGTCGAGGTCGTGGAACTGGCGCGCCTGCCTGACACCCGCGGCATTCGCCCCGCCGACCAGGACGTGAAGCCGGCCGGCTGGGCGCGGATCAACTACGTACGGGACCTTCCCGACGGCCGTCGTTTTGCCAACGACTCGCGCGGGTTCCTGTATCGGATCGATACGAGCAATCAGCCACACATATACGCGAATCTGGCGGAGACGTTTCCATTGACCGTCTACAACCGCCTGTCGAGCGGATTCATCGCGTTTACCTTTCATCCGGAGTTCGCGAAGAACGGCCTATTCTATACCATTCATGCGGAGCGTGGACCGGGCAATCCGGCGAAGCCTGACTTTATCCCGCCCGGGTATGGATTGAAGGATGTGACCCACCACAATATCGTCACGGAATGGCGCGCGACGGATCCGGCCGCCAACGTGTTTGCGGGCACCCGACGTGAACTCCTGCGTACGGCCCATGTGGTCGCCAACCTGACCCATCCCCTGAGCGCGGTCGAGTTCAACCCGGCGGCAAAGCCCGGGAGCGAGGACTACGGCCTGCTCTACATCAGCGGCAGCGATCATGGATTCAGCAATGGCGGTGGGCCCAACCAGAGCAATCCGGCTCAGACGCTGCGGCTCGATTCGATCATAACCGCCATCCTGCGCATCGATCCGCGTAGTCCGAAGGTCACAGGTGGCGTGAAAGGCCTCGGTGACTACACGATCCCAATGGCCAACAAATTCGCCGCGGACGGCGATCCGACCACATTGGGCGAGATCTACGCCTACGGATTCCGCAACGCCCACCGGATTTCATGGGACACCGACGGGACCATGTTCGCCATGGACATCGGGATGAACCACATCGAAGAGATCAATATCGTCCGCAATGGTGGAAACTATGGCTTTATGAAGCGCGAAGGACACTGGGAAAACGGCCGCTGGCGCGGCGGCGCGATGGGCGAGCTCGGCGCACTGGCCGAGCTCTACCCGCTGCCCACGGAAATCCTGGACGGACGCGTCAAGGACGGCTTCATCTATCCCGTCGCCATGTACGACCACGACGAAGGGCGGGCGATAAGCGCCGGCTTTGCGTATCACGGCCGGATCGCCGCGCTGCGCGGCAAGTTTGTCTTTGGCGACATTCACAACGGCCGCATCTTTGTGGCGGACCTTGCCGCGATGAAGAAAGCCGACGACGGGATTCCCCGCACCGTGGCGCCGATCGAGGAAGTCCAGCTCTACGATCGGGACGCCGGTGGTAACCGGGTGAACGTGTCGATGCCGGAGCTCATCGAGCGGAAAATGGGCGCCAAGATCGCCCGCGCCGATCTCTTCATCAGCCAGACCCGCGACGGCGAACTGCTCCTCACGTCGAGACAGGATGGCACCATCCGAATGCTCGTTCCTGGCAGCGGTGGCACAAATTGAGTTAGCGCCGGTTGGCGCGGCCTGACGATAGGAGTTAAGCAGGCGGCGCATATCCGGAATGTTCCGATCGCAGCCGCGAGGCGCTACCGTGACGCCTAAGCGCTTGCCCCGCGCAAGCGGTCGGCGAGCGCCGGCGGATCGCTTGGTACTGCGTCGGCGCGCCAAGCAACATGGCCGTCGGGGCGCACGAGGACCAGCGCGCGTTCGTAAAGCGCAGCGACGGCCGGATTGTCGATGGTCTCGATGGTCAGCGGCACGCCGCGCTGGGCAAACGCGCCCGCCAGCGGCGATGGATCGGGCGCTTGGGTTCCAAGCCGCAGCAGCACAAAGCTCTGGCCGAACAAGTCGAGAGTTGAGCGATCGGGCGCCAGAAAGATATGGGGCGCGCGACTACCGGGCCGTGCGGTCGGGCGATAGTCGGTGACGGTGTCCGCCGGCGCTGGCGTGCCGTCGGGCCAGACGATCGGTGATGGATCGTAACGATAGCCGAGCGCGAGGCCGTCGGTGATCACCTTGCGGGTTTGCGCCGGCACAATGGCGGCGGCCAGCGCCTGGCGGGCGCGCGCGCCGTCCGGCGTCGCGTCGGCGATCGCCGGGCCCGGCTGCTGCTCGCGATCATTAGCATGGCTTTCGTCGGCGTGTCCGACATTGCGCCGGCCGACCGGGCGGCGCTCGATCTCGTAGCTGCCGAGCAGCGAAGCGCTCGCCCAGCCATCATGCACGGCCGCCAGTTTCCAGCCGAGATCGAATGCATCGCCGAGGCCGGTGTTCATGCCAAGCCCGGCGGCCGGATGATTGAGATGGGCGGCGTCGCCGGCCAGAAAAATCCGACCGGCGTGGTATTTGTCGGCCACGACATTGCGCGCGGTCCAGCGCCGCACCGAAATGATCTCATGCGGCACACGCTTGCCGACGACTTCGTTGAACAGCCGCTCGGTGTCGACCTTTTCCGGTGCATCGTAATAGGCCTTGCCGCGGATGCCGAAGCGATAGAGTTCGCGGCCATTGAGGCTGATGAGATTGCGCCACAGGCCCTTCGGCTCGACGAAATTGATCAGCGCCGCCTTGCCCATGTCGTGATGGGTCCACAGTTCGGGCGCGCGCACAAACACGCTCAGGAAATAGCCCAGATAGTTCGATCCGTTCATGTCGATGTTAAGCGCGCGGCGGATCGGCGAGTGGCCGCCGCTGCAATCCACCAGATAGCGCGCGACGATCGCGATGCGCTGATCGCTGGCGAGGTCGTGGACGGTCGCAAGCACATGATCAGCGTGCTCGGCGGCGGTCTCGAACCGGCACCGGTAGCGCAGGCTGACGCCATCCTCGTTCGCGGCGCGCGCGCGCAGGATCGGGTCGAGCCAGATCTGGTTGCAGCGTTGCGGACGCTCCGGGCTGTCGGCGCTCGCGCCACGGCCGCCATGGTGCGGCCGTTCGATGCGGGCGATCTCAAAGCCGGTCAGGGTCGTGCAATAAAGCGCGGTGTGGGGAAAATCCTCGGGTGTGCCATCGCGGCGGATAGCGTCGGCAAGCCCCAGGCGGCGCATGAATTCCATCGAGCGGGCATTGAGCACCGAGGCGCGCGGATGGTCGGGCGTGCCGTCGCCCTGTTCGACCACCAGGCAAGGCACGCCACGGGTGCCGAGGTCGGCGGCGAGCGCAAGCCCGACCGGGCCCGCGCCGACGATCAGGATCGGCGTTTCAATACTGGTCATGCTATTTTGGCGAATCCAGAACCGCTTTGGCCTTGGCGATCAATTCGGGTGAGACATTGACGGTCTCGTTGACAATCGCTGCCGCGCGTGCGCCGCCGAACGGGTTCATTTCCAAATTGAGCTGTTTAGCCTCATTGAGAAAGGCTTCGTCCTTCATGGTGGCCTCGAAGGCGCGGCGCAGCGCAGCGACCCGATCGGCCGGCGTGTCGGGCGTGGTGAAGAACGGCCGCCCGAGCGCGGGCGGCAGCGAAATCAGGTTGAGGATCGCCCGCTGTTCCGGGGTCTTGGCCAGTTCATGCATTAGCGGCACTTGTGGAAACGCCGGATCGCGCACGTCGCCGATCTGGTTGAGCACGATGACCCGGTTGCCTTTGATCCATGCCGGCCGCTCTTGCAGGATGCCGGCAAGGCTCGCGCCGCTGCGCGCGGCGACTTCGCCGCGTTCAAGCGCGAGATCAAGCTCGGCCGTGCTCTTGTAGCCCATCACGATCTTGAACTTGCTGCCGAGCACGACGTTCATGGCGTTCGGATAGATGAAGGTGCCGGAGCCGACCCCGGTCGCGCCGATCACCAGCTCGCGCGCCATTACGTCATCCATGGTCTTGAAGCCGGAGGTGTGCCAAGCCACCGTCATCAGATTGCTGGTGCCGGTCGAACCGAGCCAGTTGAACTTGCGGGCGTCGTAACGGACGCCGCGGCCGTCCAGCACTTGATGCAGCGGGACGCTGTTATTGACGGTGGCGATGGTGGTGCCGTCCTTGTCGGCCTGCGTGTACATGAAATTGGTGGCGAGCACGTGCCCGCCGCCCGGCATGTTGCGCACGATCATGGTCGGCCGGCCCGGCATGAAGCGCGGCATATGCCGCGCCAGCGCCCGGGCCGTGAGGTCGAACGGTCCGCCAACCCCGGTTGAGGTCACCACCGTAATGGTCTTGCCCTTGTAGAAATCCTCAACCACGTCGGCCTGGGCGCAAGCGACGCCGCATGCGCCGATGCCGAATGCGATCAGGGCGGCAAGAACGGAGCTGCGCATGGCGCCTAGGCCTTGCCGAATTGGTGTTTCCACAGCGACCAGGCGCGCGGCACATTGCGGCCACGGGCCGACAGCTCGGATTCCTCGGCGTTGAGGAATTCGACCTCGCCGCGGTCGCCCAACAGATGCGCCTGCATCTGGATGGCGGCGTTCTCCATGGAATAGACCGCGCGGAACACCACTTCGGGGATCGATATTCCGATCATGGTGGCGCCATGGCCGCGCATCAGCACGACGTTCTTATCGCCGAGCGTGTCGGCCAGCGCCTTGCCGAGCTGCGGGGTGCGGATCAGCATATCGGTGTTGCCGCCGGCCTTGCGAATTTCGAATACCGGCACGCCGCAGCCGAGAAAGCCGCACATGTGGAACATCGGCCGCAGCTTGGCGCCCTTGGCATTGGCGAACGGGATCAGCGGCCGGGCGTGGCAGTGGATGACCGACATCACCTCCGGCCGCAGCTTGTAGATCTCGCCGTGGATGAAGCGCTCGCTGTATTGCGGCTTGTCGGAATGGGTCAGCGGCGTCGATTCAAGATCGAACAGCGCAATATCCTTGGGCGTCACCATGCCCGGCGGCAGATGCCGCGACATCAGATATTTGCTGGGGTCGTTCGGATGCCGGACGCTGATATGCCCGAAAGCGTCGACCACGTTGAGGCCGAACAGAATCTTATTCGCCAGCACCAGGTCGGCGAGCAAGTCCTTCGGCGCGGTCGGCAGTTTAATTTTTGATTTTTTGGCAGGCTTCATCAAGCAGTCCTTCCATGACAGGGGAGTATTATTTCGGCGCGCGCAGCCGCTGTATTTGCATCTGCGCGAGGAACGGCACCAGCGGGTGCGCGCCCATTTTTACGATCGCCGGCATATCGAATGTGATCAGCGCGGCGCGCTGGTCGGCCGGCAGTTTGTACTGGTCGGCGAAGCCCGGCGCATCGGCAATATACTGGGCGCGCCGGTCGGCGTCGTGTGCCAAAGCGTGCAGCGCGGCGGTCAGCTCCACCAGTTCGGGCTTGATCGAGGGATAGTGCGCGGCATGCTCGCCCGGCCGCGCATCGATCCAGCCGAGCGAGGCGTAGTTATGGTGCCAGCTGGGGTCGAACGACACCACGTCGGGCTTGCGCTCGCCGAGCGCGCCGGCGGCGCAGGCCCAGCAGCGCAGCTCGATGTTGCCGGTATCGTCGAGTTCGGCCTCGTCATAGCCGATCAGCGATTTCAACCGCCCTTCGGCGAGCTTTGCCAGCAGGCTCTTGTCCCAATTCACCTCCGGATTGGAATAGCGGTCGGTGCCGGGGAAATGCGACATGCCACCGCTCGCAAGAATGACCGTGCGCAGGCCCATGGCGGTGACGGTGCGCGCCACCGCCTGGCCGAACGAGTAGCAGCGTTCCATGGTCGGCTGCGGCGGCAGATAGGCGTTGACGTAGATCGGCAGCACCGGCGCGGTATGGCCGATATGGGTCAGCGGGATGCCGATGGCGTAGTCGATCTTGGCAGTCGAGGAATAGGCGGGGTCGAAATTCTGCCGGTACAGCTGGCGGACCAGTTCAAAGGCGATTTCGCTCGGGACCTGCCAATGGAATTTCCGGCCGGCGAATTCGCCGGTGGCCTCGCCGCCGACATGGATGGTGAAGGGCGGGGCGGCATTGTGGAAGAACTGCTCGACATGGTCGTTGGAGAAAATGATCCAGAGGTCGGGCTTAAGCGCGCGCAGCCTGGTGCCGATATCGGCCGCCACCGCGCGGACCTTGGCCACCACGGCCTTATCCTCGCTCTCCGGCATGGTGAAGAACTGGGGCGCATGCGGCAGCATGGCGCCGCCGATTACGGTCGATTGCATGGAGGGGCTCCCTTGGTCGGCGGAAAGGTACCGCCCTATCGCCGGACCGACAAGCGAACCGGCCAGCGCACCAAACCGGCGCAGAGCTTCACAGGTTGAAGGGAAGCCTTTAGGTTGGGCCGAGATCCCCGCCAGGCCGCTGCCCCGGCAGCATCGCATCACAGATCGTTCAGGAGCCCCGATGGCCAACGTGCCGATAACAATCGCTTGCGGCAATTACGATCGCACCAAGGCGATCATCGACGGCCGTGTGAAGGTCGAGGGTTGCGACGTCAATTACCTGCCGCTTTATCCGGAGGAGATCTTCCACCGGCTGTTCAAGTTTCAGGAATTCGACGTCGCGGAGATGTCGTTCTCAAGCTATATCCGCACCGTCGCCGCGGGCACCTCGGACTATATCGGCATTCCGGCCTTTGTGTCGCGGTTGTTCCGGCATTCCGGCATTTATGTGCGCGAAGGCGCCGGGATCGCGAAGCCCGAGGATTTGCGCGGCAAGCGGATCGGCGTGCCGGAATATCAGATCACCGCGGTGGTCTGGATGCGCGGCATGCTGCAACACGAATACGGCGTTAAGCCCTCCGAGATCCATTGGCGCAATGGCGGTCAGGAGGAAGCCGGCCGCCATGAGCGCACGCCGCTCAAGCCGATCCCCGGGCTTGACCTCAAGCCGCTGGAGCCGCACCAGACCCTGGTCAACATGCTGCGCGAGGGCGAACTCGACGCGCTGTTCACCGCGCGCGGGCCGTCGTCGTTCCTGCGCGGCGAGCCGCACATCAAGCGGCTGTTCCCCGACATCCGCGCGACCGAGATGGCCTATTACAAAAAGACCAAGCTGTTCCCGGTCATGCATCTGGTGGGCATCCGGAAATCCTTGGTCAAGCAGCATCCCTGGCTCGCCACCAGCATTTACAAGGCATTCCAGGAGGCCAAGGCGCTGGCGATGATCGACCTGCTCGACGTCAACGCGCTGATGGTGACCTTGCCTTGGCTGGTCGCCGAAGCCGGCGCGACCCAAGAGGTGATGGGCAAGGATTTCTGGCGCTATGGCGTTGACGAGAGCCGTCACGAGATCGAGGCGCTCTGCCAATATCTGCACGAGCAAGGTCTGACCGATCGCAAAGTGTCGGTCGATGAATTATTCGTGCCGGCGACCACGGACATGTCGAAGGTCTGATAGCGGCGCTGGCGCGTCGGCAAAGTTCGGCGTAGCCTTCCGGCAAACAAATTGCGGGAGGATTGTTATGCACGCCATCAGCCGCCGAAGCGCGTTGCAGGGATTGGCCGTCGCCGGCTTGGCCCCAGCCGGAGCGTCGCGCGCCTTCGCGCAAGCTGCGCCGGCCATCGTCGGCAAGACCAAGATCACCGTCACCGGCTTTTACCGCACGCCGGCGTTCCATATTGCGCAGCGCCGTGGCCTCTTTGCGAAAGAAGGCCTCGATGTCGAGTTCCTGCTGGTGCGGCTTGCGCCCGATCATAATGAGGGCTTGGCGACTGGCCGCTGGCCGCTGACCATGTCGTCGGCCGACACCATGCTGGCGCGCACCACCCAGGATGGCGTCGATTTTGTTTTGTTTCTGGAAGCGGAGGAGGGGCTCGACGTTCAGCTGATCGCGCAGCCGAAATACAAGTCTTTGCAGGAATTGCGCGGCAAGCTGTTTGCGGCCGATCCGATCGATTCCAATTACGATCTGGTGCGCAATAAGATCATGCGCGACAGCGGCGTTCCCGAAAGCGATTACCGCTATGAAGTGATCGGCAATTCCAGCATGCGGCTGGCGGCATTCCTGGACGGCAAGGTCGACGCCGCGATGCTGCAGCGGCCATTCTCCGACCACGCCATCGCCAAGGGCGGCGTGCTGTTGGCGAAAGGCTCCGACTACATCCAGAACTGGCCGATCTGCTGCGGCTGGGGCTTGCGCAAATGGATCGAGGCCAACCGCTCGGTCGTGGTCGGTTTCACCCGCGCCATGGCGAGCGCCGCCGACTGGCTGCTGCTGCCGGAAAACCGCGAGGAGACCATCCAGGTCCTGATGAAGGAGGAGAAGCTCACCCGCGCCTGGGCGGAAAGCAATTACTCTTACGTCGTGCCGAAATGCATGCTGCGGCCGGAATCGATCCGCAAGGACCTCGAGCTGCGGATCGAGCTTGGCTATTACAAGCCGCCGCACAAACCGACCGAGGCGTTCTACGACATGCGCTATTGGAGCGAAGCCACCGGCCTTGCCGCGCCGCCGCCGGTTGGGCTGCCGCGCAATGCGGTGGCGGGGTGAGGGGGCGGGCGCGGTTGGCTAAGCGCGTGTGCAAGCGCAGGAAGTTGTCTTGGACGCTTCTCATGGTTCGGTAACGCTTCCACGCCCCGCCGTTGCCGCATCTGGGCGATAGTCCAGTGGCCACCAGTCGGCGACCCAATCCTCATCATCGTCATCGAACCAGATCAGCGGGCCGAGCGTGCTGGAATCCTTATCTCCTTCAATCCAGTCGCGCATTTCCGGATTGCGTTCGAGTTGGCGCTTGAGGATAGCGGCTGTGTTCACTTCACGGTCCCGTTTGACCACGCCGTCGATCACGGTGAAGACCCGCTCGCGCTCGAACCAATGGGACCAGCCATGATGGCTGTACACAAGCCGGCGTCCGGTCGCGACGCGCAGTGCGCCATTGTACCAATGGGCTTTAATGGGGAAGCCGGAGCAAGGCACAGCACGGAATAGCCGCTGCTGAGCCTCCAGAGGCAGTGGCTGTTCGTCGGCTGCCATCAGATTAAGATGCACCAAATAGAGCGAACCAGCAGTGATCTGCCAAGTTCCGACGTAGTTCCGATAGCAACTCGTACTATGGCAATCGCCGAAACTCCTGAAATCCATTCGGCGAGAAGCAAGCAGCCGATAGAGGGGCTCCGCATAGAGGGCCCGGGGCCGCCCATCGAGGATGATCCGTTCGGGCGATTGCGCTGTCATGATGGCCTGATGTTAGGCGGCGTTACGGTGGTGCGCCAAAAAAACGGACCTCGCTCGCGTTCACGCCATGGGCATCGGGTGGCCTTGAAAGACTTCAAAACGGCGGCGGCGTATCTGCGTCGAATAAGTATAGCGGATATCAACCATTTTCTCAAATCACTGCGTGGCTAATTCATTGATTGAGAATGTGAATTTTCACAAATTATTCTGACCTAATGCGGCTTGCGGGGCGAGCGAACATCGGCATTGATATCCGCCGCCGCCGCCGCCGCCGCGACTGGCTGGCGGCTCGATGCGTGCGGAACTTCATCCAGACGGAGTTCATTCGATGCCGGTATTGCCCAGCGGTCGAGAGTTTGCAGTTTCGCGCCACGCCTTGTTTGACCCCGGCGGCAACTGGGCCGGGTGTCCGGACGGGCATTTCTTGTATTGGGTCGCGGCGCCGGAGGCGGGACCTGCTCCGTTCGATCTCGATAGCGAAGAGATCATGCAGATCGCCGAGCATGCCGCTGCTCCAAAAGACCGCGACGAAGCCAAGCGATTTGTTCGGGTGATGGAAAAGCGCAGCGACGGACAATTTGGATGGCGCGGTGAATGGCTCGATCGATTTCCGCGCTTCTCGGCATTGGACGCGGCCGACCTGGCGGCGTGGAACGCCTGGCTTGCGCGTCTGGAGATGGACCGCTTTCTCGATGAGGTCGTCCTCGAATGCGCGCGACTGGCAGCGGTCAGCGGTCGTGCGCAAGGCACGATCGCTACGACCGGCCATGAGGAATCCAATGAGCAGGGCGGCGTCCGCGTCTACTGGGTTCCTGGTGGAAGTCTGGAACGTCCAACCGGCCGCCGTGAAATCGGGGTGGATGAGGTTTCGGAGGAATTCACGCACTGCTGGAACGCGGCCGGTCTGCATATCCAGTCCCGGATCCCATCCGATGGACAGGCCGACGCGGAACGTCTGTATTGGCTCAAGGTCACTTGCGATCCGCCGTTTCTGGAGCACCTGTCGTTCCGGATTCGAAATCAACTGTTCTTTGTTCGGATCGAGGATGTGGACGGCGCGCTCGCGGTCCCCGGAAGCAAAGACGGACTGCTGTCGATCGCGGAAGGTTGCGAGGGCCATCCTTGCCTTATGCCGATGCGGCTCCGTGACGGCGCCTGGATGCCGGTGGCCGGCGGCTGGGGATTGATCGATCTCCGCAGCGGGGCGCCGATCGATCCGGCGGCGCTTGCAAGTGACGAGCGGATTGAGATGACGGACTGGGAGGTGCACGATTTCGCGGTCCGGGCAGTGGTGGGGCGCCTGGAGCGGGACGGGAAGCAAGTGACGGCGTGGCAGGGAAGTCCGCGGATCGATCCTTCAATCTGGTTTATCGGAGACAGCGGGCCGGAATGGGTCGTCGTGCGGGCGGTGCGATATCTAAAAGCGCAGGCCGATCGGCCCGCCGACTGGCAACAGACTGCCGCGCTGTGCGCTCGCCTCGGCACTGTCGGACACTTTGCGTCGGTCGGTGTCGCCAACTCTAACGATGCTTTCGATCCGAGTGGCAAGATTCCGCCCGAGCCGCTTTGGCGCGGTGATCGCTTTGCGGTCCGGTTTGACGGGCTGGTCGTAGGGCCGCCGCAACCGGTGCAATGAGTGAGCGAGGGTGGCCGGATCGCCGCAGGCCGGACGACGCGGTTGCCGGATCGCGTAGAATGGCTGGGAAACGAGGGTTCCGCCGCGACTGAACACGGCCGCCGGACCAGCCTTGCAACGTTCCTGCGCGGATCAATCCTTAAAGGGATCGAACTCGCCCGCGCCGGCCATCGCCACCGCGAATGGCCTCAAAGTATGGAGCACTTTCACGGTGCCGGCGTGATGCGCCAAGACTTCCGGCAGGCGGCGATAGGCCATCGGGCTTTCGTCCAAATCGGCGCCAATCAGCGTGACCCCGCGTTCGGTCAGCCAGCGATCCATTGCCGCGCGCGAGAAGCGGCGCTTGGCTTCGTTTCGTCCAAACAGGCGACCGGCGCCATGAATGGTCGAGTAGAGCGAAGCTTTCGCCGCGGGGCTGTCAACGCCCTCAATAATCACCGCGTCGTCGCCCATGGAGCCGCCGACAAACCCGCGTTGGCCGGGGAATGCCGGCGTCGCACCCTTGCGGACGACCCACAGGTCACGTCTGTTGTGGGTCTCGCGCCAAGCATAGTTGTGGTGATTGTGCACCATGTCCGTGACATTGCCGCCGATGATTTTGCGGACCCGTTCGACCACCCATTCGCGTCCGGCATAGGAGTAGCGCCCGGCAAGCTGCATGGCGGCGATGTAGCGGCGGCCCAGTTCCGAATCCTCGTCGATCACCGCGGGCGGAACATGCGTGCCGTCCTTGCCGCCGGCCGCCTTGAGATAGCGGGTCGCGCTGGTGTGTCCGAGACCGCGCGAGCCGAAATGGACGCCGATCCACACCAATCCTTCCTCGTCGCGCATGAGATCGACATAGTGATTGCCGGAGCCGACGGTGCCGAGCTGGGCGACCGCCTTTTGGCGATAGGCTTCCATGTCGGATTCGCGCCAGGCATCGCCATCGTCGAACAGTTCGTGTTCGACCCGCTCTTGGTTGGTGCGCCCGATCCCAAAGGAGATCGTTTGTGCCGTATCCCGGATGATAGGGCCGACGCGATCTTCGATCGCTTTGAACGGCGTGTCGAGGCGCACCGCCATATTGCCGCAGCCGATATCGAAGCCGACGCCGGAAATGCTGATTTGCTTTTCGTAGGCGATGACGCCACCGACCGGCTGGGCATAGCCTAAATGTCCGTCGGCGCAGATCACGCCGGCAACGACATTGCCGACCGCCATACAATTGCGCATCTGCGCAATCGTGGCTTCTTCATGCTGCCCAAAGACCTGGAGTTGAGCGTCTTGGTATTCCGGCGCCTGCGGTCGCGACGCCGCGATGCCGGCCGCGGATTCGGCCGCCTGTTGCGCAACAAGTTGTTCCTGGCGAGCGGCGTCGCGATAGGCACTCCACGCCGGCATCGAGCGCTGGCCGGGCCGCTCAATCCGGCTGTCGGGGTCCACGCCGGCGGCCAGGCACAAGGCGCGGGCGCGCTCTTGGTACGGATCGGGGCGTCGCATCGTCAATCTCCCGTTGGCGAGTTTATCGACCGATTGGCTCGCGTCGCTCAGGGATCGGTTCTTTTGTCACGCGCGAGAAATGCTGGCTGGGGAACTAGGATTCGAACCTAGATTAACGGAGTCAGAGTCCGCTGTTCTACCGTTGAACTATTCCCCAAAACCGCGTTGCATCAAAGGCTTAGGCCGATCCCGAAAGCGGGTGATCGGGCTTGCTCCGACGCCGACAGGGCAGGTGCCGCAGCCATGGGCGGATCGGCGCGATTGATTTAGGCGATTTGCGCGGCTTTTCCAAGCGCTGCGCCTCCGGGCAATTCTGGCGCGAGCGCCGCGGACACAGCGCGGCCCGGCGCTTCGGCCTCTGGGCCATCTGGTTTGAGACGCTGCGCCAACACTACCATATTACTTCCAATCGGTAGCATCATACTATCATCGTATTCGAGTACCGTTGCGCACCTTGCGCGATCGAAAAATCTTGCTGGCAAAGCGCATGTGCGCCAATCGGGACGCTGAAATTTAAGCGCTCAGTAACGCGGCCGGGTTAATTCGGATGGCCATGACCGACGCGCGATATGAAGCCGAGCGCCGCGCCGACACGAAAGCTGTCGAGATCGTCGTGCATGCGGTGCAGGAAGCGCTCGCGGTCATCGACGACCACGACCCGGTTCGCAATCCGGCCCGCTGCCTGCGGCAGATCCGGCGATTGTTGGACAATCCCAATTTGCGCGTTGCGATCACGCGGCTGGCGGCGGATGTGCCGCTCGGGCCGGCATCGCTGGTGCCCGATGCGCCGGGCGAGCAAATGGAGCGGCGGTAACGCCGATCAACTCGCCGGCTTGCGGGTCGTCGAATAGGTCACGGTGGCGATCGACAGCAGCGTGCAGAACGCCATGAAGAAGAAGATCGCGCGCGGATAGCCGTGGTCGAGCAATTGCCCAAAGATGATCGGCGACACGATGCCGGCGAGATGAAAGCCGGTACTGACAAAGCCGAACACCTGGCCATAGGCGCCGTGCGGCGTCACCGCGCGCACGATCATGTCGCGCGACGGCATGGTGATCCCGACAAAAAAGCCCACGCTCGACATCAGCCCGATCAGGATCAGTGCCGGAAAATCGATCAGTCCGACCAGCACGCAGACGGCTCCGGTGCACAGCAGGCCGCAGGACGTGATCAAGCCATAGCGTGCGGTGAAGCCGGTCAGCATGCCGCCGACCAGCACGCCGACCGCGCTCATGGTCAGAA
Source organism: Xanthobacteraceae bacterium (assembly GCA_022841625.1). Lineage (GTDB taxonomy): Bacteria > Pseudomonadota > Alphaproteobacteria > Rhizobiales > Xanthobacteraceae > VAZQ01. Next base: position 226,482 of record JALHRD010000001.1, on the reverse strand, counting down.
GCCCGGTCAGCGCGGTGTTGGCGACCGCGATCGAGGTGCCATGCAGCGCGCCGAGCGTCGCCACCAGGAAGTTGTAGAGCCCGCCAGCCGACATCGAGAGCAGAATGAAGAACAGCAGATTGGCGAGGATCGGCGCCGATAGCAGCAGCTGCCAGCCCTGGGCCGAGGCTTGCGCCGGCTGGTCGCTCTTTTTGACAGCGGGTCTGGCCGGCGCGGGCGGTTCGGGGGTGAGAAAGACCACAATGGCGGCCACCACCCCGAGCGCCGCCGCGCACAGGAAAGCGTTGCGCCAGCCCATGACGACATGAAGATAGACCAGCGTTGCCGGCGCCGCGGCGTTGCCGAGCATGCCGGCGAAGGTGTGATAGGAGAAGATACGGCCCGCGCGCTCGACCGGAACGTGTCGTCCCAGCAAGGCATAGTCGGCCGGGTGGTAGACCGTATTGCCGAGGCCCGCGACCGCGAACATCGCGACAAACACCCAGAACGAATTAACCAGCCCAGCGACCGCAAACGCGCCGGCGCCAACCAGAAGGCCGGCGACCAGCAAGTAGCGCGCATTCCAGCGATCGACCAGGAATCCAACCGGAGTCTGCAATACCGTTGAGACGACATGGAACGCGGTGATCGCAAGGCCAAGCTCGGTGTAGCTCACGCCATAATCTTCGCGCACGAAAATCAAGAGTGGCGCGAGCAGCAGAATGTAATAATGGCTGACGAAATGCGCAAAGCACACGCTGGCGACGAGCCGCGTTTCGGGAAAGCGCGGTGTTGCTGGCAAAGGCAATTCGGCAACTTGGGTCATTGCGGCGTTACTTTTCTGTCGTCTGATTTATTTGCTGCGCCTGCGTGATTCGAAATCAACGTCACGACGGTCGGGCTCCGCCGGATGCCTGGATCGCCTGCCACACCCGATAGGGCGTCGCCGGCATGTCGATGTGGCGGATGCCGTATTCCGACAGCGCGTCGGCCACCGCATTCATGATCGAGGTCAAGGAGCCGGCGCAGCCGGCCTCGCCGCAACCTTTGACGCCGAGCGGATTGGTCTTGGTCGGCACCGGATGGCTCAATGATTCGAAATTCGGTGCGTCGACCGCGCGCGGCATGGCGTAGTCCATGAACGAGCCGGTGAGCAACTGGCCCTCGCTGTCGTAAGCGGTCATTTCCATCAGGGTCTGGCCGATGCCCTGCACCACGCCGCCATGCAATTGGCCGTCCACGATCATCGGATTGATGATGGTGCCGAAGTCGTTGACGCAGGTGTATTTGACGACCTGGATCGCGCCGGTGTCGGGATCGAGTTCGACCTCGGCGACGTGGCAGCCATTGGGGAAGGTGGCGGCGGCGCCTTCGCTCACATGCTTGACGTCGAGCGTCGGCGGTACGCCTTCCGGCAGGTTGATGCCGGAGCGGATTTTCTGCGCCAGTTCCATGATGCCAATCGATCGATCGGTGCCTGCAATGGTGAAACGGCCATTGTTGAATTCAAGATCGGCGGCGGACGCTTCCAACACATGCGCGGCGATCTGCTTGCCTTGATCGACCACTTTGGCGGCGGCTTCGACCAGCGCGGTGCCGGTCGACATGATTGATTTCGAGCCGCCGGAGCCGCCGCCGGTGACCAACAGATCGCTGTCGCCCTGCACCAAGCGGATCTGCTCGAAGGGGACGCCAAGCTTGGCGCTGAGTACCTGCGCAAAGGGGGTGGCGTGGCCCATGCCGAAATCGAGCGTGCCGGTGGTGATGGTCACGGTGCCGTCGGCCTCGAAACTGATGCCGCCCATTTCCTTTGATGGCGGCGCGGTGACTTCGAGGAACGAGCCGATGCCCAGCCCACGCAGCCGGCCGCGCTTGCGGCTCTCGCGCTTGCGCTGGCGGAAACCTTTTACGTCGGCGGCGTCCACCGCCTTGCGCATTACCACGGCAAATTCGCCGCTGTCGTAGATCATGCCCGAGGCGGTCTTGTGCGGCAGATCGCGCGGGCGGATATGGTTGCGGCGACGCAATTCCAGCCGGTCGATTTCCATTTCGGCGGCGGCGGCGTCGATCAGCCGCTCCATATAGTAGTTGCCTTCCGGCCGGCCGGCGCCGCGATAGGCCGACACATGGCTCGAATTGGTGAACACGCATTTGGTCGAGACTTCGATCAGTGGCGTGCGGTAGACGCTCTGCACGTTTTTGACGGCGTTCTGGGTCGAGGGTATCGGCGCGACGTTGGCGAGGAACGCGCCCATATTGCCGTAACTGGTCAGGCGCACCGCCAGGAAATGCCCGTCGGCATCGAGTGCGAGTTCGCCGACGACGCGGTGATCGCGGCCGTGGCTGTCGGAGACAAAGCTGCCGGAGCGCTCGTCGGTCCATTTCACGGGCCGGCCGAGCGCGCGCGCCGCATGCAGCACGCAGAGATATTCCGGATAGGGCGCCGCCTTCATGCCGAACGAGCCGCCAACATTGCCGGTCAGTACACGCACCTGCTTGGGCTCGACATTGAGCAAGCCGGCGATGTTGCCTTTCATGCCGAACACGCCTTGCGAACAGCTATGCAGGGTGAAGCGGCCGTTCTGGTAGACGCCGACCGCGGCGCGCGGTTCCATGGCGTTCACCACGACACGGTTGTTGACGATCTTGAGGCGCGTGACATGGGCGGCGCCGGCGAATGCCGCCTTAACCGCTTCGGCGTCGCCGTAGTGATAGTCGAGCGCGATGTTGTCGGGCACGCCGTCGTAGAGCTGTGGCGCGCCCGGGCGCACCGCCAATTCGGGGTCGGTCACCGCCGGCAATGCTTCGATCTCAAGTTCGATCGCCTCGGCGGCGTCTTTGGCCTGGGTCAGCGTTTCGGCCACCACATAGGCGACCGGATCGCCGACGAAGCGGACCCTGTCGGTGGCGAGCGCCGGCCGCGGCGGCTTTTTCATTTCGCTGCCGTCGCGGTTCTTGAACGGCACGATGCATTTCAGGGTGCCGTAACCGGCCGCGGCTAGATCGGCGCCGGTGTAGATCGCAAGCACGCCTTTCATCTTGCGCGCAGCCTGGATGTCGAGCTTGCGGATGATGCCGTGGGCATGCCGGCTGCGCACCATCACCGCATGGACCTGGCCGGCGATGCTGATGTCGTCGGTGAAGCGGCCTTCGCCGCGCAGCAGCTTGGGGTCCTCGCTGCGCAACACCGGCTGGCCGATGGCGAATTTGGTGACCGACCAGCGGTCGGTGTCGGTGTCAGCGGTCATCGGGCAACCTCGGCCGGCGGCTTGGTGGTCCGTCGCGCCCGCCGGCACCGCCGGGCGGCACGCAATCCAAATGGCGGGGAAAACGGGGCGCGGAATGGCCTTGCAATAGATGACAAAGCCCGCGCCGACAAGGACTTATGGCCAAGCTATGCACCTGTTGAGCATCAGTTGCGCGAAAGCCATGCGCTGTTACACTCGCCCCGATTTGGCATTGAACGCGCCGCCCCATTGAGCGGGGCTCTGGAGCGGCAGGAAGGTTTCCGATGGGTGACGAGGTCCGGGAAACCGGACGCCTCGACCCGGCGCATGACCGGCGGCCGCCGCGGCGGACGCCGTGGGGTCGGCGGTCGTCTCAGGGCTCTGGCAGTCGCGACGGTTTTCCGGGCGACGACCGGGCGACCTATGCCGCGCTCGATCTCGGCACCAATAATTGCCGGTTGTTGGTGGCGCGGCCGACTGGCGATTCGTTTCGGGTGATCGATGCGTTTTCCCGAATCATCCGGCTGGGCGAGGGCATTTCGGCGTCCGGCCGGATCAGCGAGGCGGCGATTGCGCGCGCGGTCGAGGCGCTCGCCATCTGCCGCGACAAAATGAGCCATCGCGGCGTCACCCGGGCGCGGCTGATCGCCACCGAAGCCTGCCGCACCGCCGCGAACGGCGGCGAGTTCCAAACCCGCATCGCCGAGGAAGTCGGGCTCGATCTCGAAATCATCGGTCGCGGCACCGAGGCGGAACTCGCCGCTACCGGCTGCACGCCGCTGCTCGATCCCGACGCCGAAGGCGTGATCCTGTTTGACATCGGCGGCGGTTCTTCGGAATTGGTGCGGTTGGGCCGTTCGGCGGCAACACGACGTGGGCCGCCACCGCCGGAGATCAAGGCCTGGGCGTCGATGCCGGTCGGCGTCGTGACGCTGGCGGAGCGCCATGGCGGCCATAATGTGACGCGCGCTGTCTACGAAGCGATGGTGGATGAGGTTGCCGTATATCTCGCACCGTTCGTCGCGGAGAACGAGTTTCCGGCGGTCGACCGCATGCACCTGCTCGGCACCTCGGGCACGGTCACGACCATTGCCGGCGTTCACCTTGCGCTGCCGCGTTACGACCGCCGCCGTGTCGACGGTTGCTGGATCACCGACGCCGAGGCGACGGTGGTGGTCGAGCGCTTGATCGAGATGAGCTTCGAACAGCGCGCTGCCAACCCCTGCATCGGCTCCGAGCGCGCCGACCTCGTGCTCGCTGGCTGCGCGATCCTGGAAGCCATTCGCCGCGAGTTCCCCTGCAAGCGCTTGCGTGTCGCCGACCGCGGCCTGCGCGAGGGCATGCTGGTGCAGATGATGCGCGCCGATGGCGTGTGGGGACATTCCTCCAGCGGGGCGTATCCGTCGTGACCGGCCGCGAATTAAAGACCCGGGTGAAGACCGGCAAGACCCGCTCGCTGTCGTCGAAGCTCTGGCTCGAACGCCAGCTCAACGATCCCTATGTGGCGCGCGCCAAGAGTGACGGCTTTCGCTCGCGCGCCGCCTACAAGCTCCTGGAGATCGACAGCCGGCATCGTCTGTTCAAGCCCGGCCTGCGGGTCGTCGATCTTGGCGCCGCGCCCGGCGGCTGGAGCCAGGTTGCCGCCAAGCGGGTCGGCGCCGCTGACGGTCGCGGCAAGGTGGTGGCGATCGATGTGCTCGATATGCCGGGAATATCCGGCGTCGACTTTGTACAGCTCGATTTTCTCGACCGCGCTGCTCCCGATCGACTCAAAGCGATGCTGGGTGGCGAAGCCGACATGGTGCTGTCCGACATGGCGGCGAACGCGACCGGCCATCGCAAGACCGACCATATCCGCATCATGGCGCTGGCCGAAGCGGCGGTGGATTTTGCGGCTGAAGTGCTGGCGCCGGGCGGGGTATTTCTGTGCAAGGTCTTGCAGGGGGGTACCGAGGCAGCGCTGCTGGCCAAGCTCAAGCGCGCCTTCAAAAGCGTCAAGCATGTGAAACCGGCGGCCAGCCGCGCGGATTCGGCGGAGCTTTATCTGCTGGCGACGGGGTTCCGCGGTGGGTGATAGACTGGGTAGCCGCCCGAACGGGGCATCCAATACCATGGGCGGCACGCATGATCGGATCTCAGGTGGGAGGGAAACCATGGGTAAGGGGAGCAAGCGAGGTATTACGCGGCGCGAGATTCTCAAATTCGGCGCGGCGACCGGCGGCGCCATGGCGGCAAGTCAGGGCTTGGTGAATGTCGCGTGGGCCAACCGCCATCCGGCGCCGCGCCCGAGCAGCCTGAGATATCTCGACCGCAACATGTATCGGCGAAGTGCTGACGTGCGGGCGATCTTCGAGATGGGGCGTCACCGCGGCAACAAGATGCAGATGATGGCGATTGGCGCGCGGCGGTTTCTGTTCCAGGCCGGCGACGTGATCGAGGTCACCGATGCGCTCAAGCCGGTCATGTTCAACCGTCAGGGCTTTGTCGGCGGTCAGCTTCAGCTTGCCTACAATGGCAAGCTCAAGAAGTGGATCCTGATGACGGGCTCCGGCGTTGCCGGAACGTTCTCGACGCCGAAATGGCCGAACGGAAAATACGACAATCCCGATCTGATCAAGCGCAACATCGAGCAGGCCGGCCTGCGCGGCGTGCGCTTCTACGATGCGACCGACCCCGCCAAGATTACGCTGCTGTCGGAATGGAGCTGCGATCAAGGCGACCCCAAACGCAAGCTGCAGACCGGGTCGGGAACGCACCGCAACTACTATGACGGCGGGCGGTACGCCTATCTCGACACCGCGCCCGACAACAGCTTCACCCGGATGGAAAGTTCGGTGCGGCATTATTCCAACGGCATCCAGATCATAGACGTGTCGGATCCGGCGCAGCCGAAATTCGTCGCCAACTGGTGGGTGCCCGGTCAGCGCGAGGATGAGGAGGAGGCGTATAAGAAGTGGCGCGAACATGGCGACCGCAAGTCGTTCACCACGCTGCACGGTCCCACATACGTTCCGCAAAAGATTGAGGACGGTGGCCGCTACGGATTCAGCGCTTACAGCGCGCTTGGCATGATGGTGCACGACCTGTCGGATATTGCGAACCCGAAACTCGTCGGCCGCTTCTATCCGAAGGTGGAGCCGGGCGCGATCCCGTTCCACACCATCGACGTGGCGAGGCTCGATCGCGGTTTCGTGATCTCAAGCCCGGAAGCGCTCAACCCCGATTGCAACGAGCCTTATCAACCGTCGTGGATCATCGACGTGCGCGATCCGACCAGGCCGCGCCCGATTGCGCAATTGCCGCGGCCACTGCCGCCACGCGATGCGCCTTACCGCACGTTCTGCGATAAGCGCGGGCGCTTTGGGCCGCACAATCCGCCGCATCTGAAGGCACCGGGCAAGCCGCATTCGAACTTCACGGCCTACACCTTCTTCCTTCAATGCCGGCGTGCAGTTTTACGACCTTAGGAATCCGTCGCGCCCGCGCAACATCGGCTATTTCATTCCGCCGCAGGCCGGCGGCCTCGACGACTATCTGAGCTATCCGCGCGATACCGACAACGTCTTCATCGAATGGGACCGCAAGCTGATGTGGGTCGGCACCGGCACGGGCATTTACCTGGTGACCTCGCCGGCGCTCGGTCAGCCAGTGCTTGATCGCATGCCGGTGAAGCAGTGGGCGCTGCCCGGGCTTAACGCCGGTCACGCGTAGGGCGTGATCGGCGCTACTTCCCGACCAATCCCGCGGCCTTCGCCACTTTGCCCCACTTTTCGATCTCGCTGCGGATATAGCCGGTGAACGCTTCGGTATCGCCCTACAGCCGCGCCAATGTTGAGCGCGAAGGCATCCGGTTCTCGGGTGATCGCCAGCAAACTCGCTTACTTGCATTATTATAGCCTATTATCTATATATTGCCTCCCATGAAGCCGCTCAAGCCGGTGGAATGGATTGGTTCGTCGCGTGCTGACTTGCGTTCGTTTCCCAAGGACGTGCGCGCGGTGTTTGGCGAAGCGCTCTACCGCGCGCAGCAGGGCGGCGAGCATCCGGCGGCCAAGTCGTTGAAGGGCTTTGGTGGCCGTGGCGTGCTGGAGGTCGTGGATGACTTCGATGGCGACACCTTCCGGGCGGTCTACACCGTTCGCCTCGCCGGCGTGGTCTATGTGCTGCATGCCTTCCAGAAGAAATCGAGGAGGGGACGCGAGACTGCGAAACATGACATCGCATTGATCCGCGCGCGCTTGCGGCGCGCCGAGGCGCACTATCTGGCTCTATACGAGAAAAGAACGAAACCATGAGCAAGGTTATTTCGGTCCATCGGGGTAGCGGCAACGTCTTCGCCGATCTCGGGTTCGACGATCCCGAGGAGATGCGGCTGCGTGCCGATCTGGTGCAGCAAATGCGCGAGATCATCGCGCGGCGAAAACTGACGCAAGTCGCGGCAGCCGAATTGCTCGGCATCAAGCAGCCCGACCTGTCGGCGCTGTTACGCGGGCGCTTGACCAAGTATTCGCTGGAGCGGTTGTTGAAGTTCATGACGATCCTCGACCGTGACGTGAGGATCGTGGTCCAGGCCAAGCCGCGCCACCGGCCGGCGCGGATTACGCTTGCGGTGAATTAATCTGAGTCAGTAGCGGGGCAGCCTTTGATTGCCGCGCGGTCGTGATGTGTGAGGGCGGTTAATTCCCGACCAATCCCGCGGCCTTCGCCACTTTGCCCCACTTTTCGATCTCGCTGCGGATATAGCCGGTGAACGCTTCGGGCGTGTCGCCGACCAGGTTGAGGCCCTGGCTTGCAAGCTTCTCCCGCACGCCGGGATCGCGCAGCGCTTCGACCGTCGCCTGATGCAGCCGTGCGATCACCGCGGGCGGCGTCGCAATCGGCGCCACCATGCCGTACCAATTGTCCGCCTCGATCTGCGGGTAGCCGAGCTCGGCGGTGGTCGGCACGTTCTTCAGGCTCGGTGCGCGTTCGCGGCTGCCGACCGCGATGGCTTTCAGCTTGCCGGCCTCAACTTGCGACAGCAGCACCGGCAAATCGAAGAACGCCATCTGCACCTGCTGCCCTAGCAGGTCGTTCACCGCCGGCGCCGCGCCCTTGTAGGGCACGTGCACGATGTCGATCTTGGCGGTCACGCGCAACAATTCGCCCGCCAGATGCGGCATGCTGCCGGGACCGGACGACGCATAATTGAGCGTGCCGGGCTTGGCGCGCGCCAACGCGATCAGTTCGCCGAGATTGTTGGCGGGAACGCTGGTGGCTGCCACCAGCAGTTCGGGAACCTTCGCCACCAGTGTCACCGGCTTGAGATGCTTGAGCGTGTCGTAGGGCAGTTTCTCTTGCAGCGCGATGCTGATCGCCAGCGCGCCGGCCGAGGTGATTGCGATGGTGTAGCCGTCGGGCGCCGCTTTTGCGACGACATCGGTGCCGGTGACGCCGCCGGCGCCGCCGCGATTGTCGATCACCACCTGCTGCTTGAGCAGTTCCGACATCCGCTGGCCAACCACGCGCGCGATCAAATCGTTTGGCCCGCCGGGCGGGAACGGCACGATGAGCCGGATCGACTTCGATGGGAAATCCTGCGCGGACACCGCGGTCGACGACAAGATCGCGACAGCGATGCAGATCGAACGCATGACGGCCGTGCGCATGGCGGGCTCCTGTTGCAATGGTCGGGCTATTTTGGCATGGCGCCGCGGCGCCATATAGGGGTTATCCCTGTTTCTGGTCGCCGGCGTCGGTCGGGCCCGAAGCCGATGCGATCCGGCGGCGCGAGACCTCGGCGCCGGCATCGGGCGCCAGTCGCCAGAACAACAACGACGTCGCGGCCGAGATCAGCGCAATGATCACCCAGGCGGGCTGGAAGTCGGCAGCCGAAATTTTTTCGGCGCCGCGCAGTTTGAACGTCAGTTCGACCAACGACGCCGACAGCGCGACGCCAACCGTCAGCGAGATCTGCTGCGCCACCGCCACCAGCGAGGTCGCGCGGCTTAGCGCGCGGGAATCCAGATCGGCATAAGCGATGGTGTTGAGGCTGGTATATTGCAGCGAGCGGAAGAAGCCGCCGACCGCCAGCACGCCGACAATCCAGGCCAACGGCGCGCCGGGCGTGAAGGTCGCGCATAGGCCAACCATGAAGGCGCTGACCAGGGCGTTCACCGTCAGCGCCCAGCGGAAGCCGAAAGTCCGCAGCACGATCGGAATGATGGTCTTCATGCCGAGCGCCCCGAACACATTGGCGACGGTGATCAGGCCGGATTGGAATGCGGTCAGGCCGAAGCCAAGCTGGAGGCACAGCGGCAACAGGAACGGCAGGCTGCCAACGCCGGCGCGGTAGAGCGAGCCGCTCACCACGCCGGCGCGCAGCGTCGGGATGCGCAGCAGTGACAGGTCGAGAATTGGCGTTGGCGTGTGGCGCGCGTGGATCACATAGGCCCAGGTCGATGCCGCTCCAATCAGGATCATGGCATAGACGATGCTGCTCGGTAGAAAATTCAGGCCGAGCGTCGAGCCGCCGAACGTTAATCCGGCAATGCCGACGCCGGCCAGCGCCGCGCCCTTGGCGTCGAACGGATCGGGATTCTCCGCCTTGATATCGTCGATGTAGATCGTCGCAAGCGTGATGCCGAGCAAGCCCATCGGCACATTGACGATGAAGATCCAGTGCCACGAAATGTAAGTGGTCAGGAAGCCGCCCAGCACTGGGCCGATCATCGGTCCGAGCAGGGCAGGAACGGTGACCCAGATCATCGCTACCACCAGTTCGCGCTTGTCGATGGTACGTACGAGAATCAGCCGTGCGACCGGCGTCATCATTGCGCCACCCATGCCCTCGATCATGCGCGCGATCACGAATTGGGTCAGGGTTTGCGACAGTGCGCAGCCGATCGAACCGGCGATGAAGACCAGGATCGCGGCCCGGAACACGGTGCGCACGCCGAACCGGTCGGCGGTCCAGCCGCTCACCGGCAGGAATACGGCAAGCGAAATCAGGTAGCTCGTGATCGCGAGCTTGAGCTCCAGCGGGTCAGCGCCGATATCGGCCGCGATCGCCGGCAGCGAGGTGGCAATCACGGTGGAATCCATGTTCTCCATGAACAAGGCGACCGCCACGATCAGCGGCACGATTTTGTTGGAGAGCATGAGCGGGCTTCGGCAGGAGGAATGGACAATGTGAGTGGTCGATTAAGGGTAACAGAATTCCGGCGCTTGTCCTGTTCTACACAATGTCAGCAACCGCTTTGCGTCTGCGGGGCTGGTATGCTACCGACCTACGCCAACCCAAATCGGGCCGTCGATTCGTGCAAAACCGATGGTTTTGCGTAGGCTGGTGCTTCATTCTGGCCACCGACAGCCCCATTGACGCCCGCCATGCGGGCAGGCTGGAGTTGGTGATGGCCGCGAAGTCCAACAACGGACCCATGCTAGAAGCCCTGACGTTCGACGACGTACTGATCAGGCCCGGCCTGTCGGAACGGATGCCGGCGGATGTCGATATCAAGAGCCGCATCACCCGCGAGATCCCGCTCAATATTCCGATCGTGGCTTCGGCCATGGACACGGTGACTGAGGCCGAAATGGCGATCGCCATGGCGCAGGCCGGCGGCATCGGCGTGATCCACCGCAACCTCGAACCCGACGTACAGGCCGCGCAGGTCCGGCAGGTCAAGAAGTTCGAATCCGGCATGGTGGTCAACCCGCTCACCATCCAGCCGGGCGCGACGCTCGCTGACGCGCTTGAGCTGATGAAGGTGCATCGCATCTCCGGCGTTCCGGTGGTGGAAGGCGGCGGCTATGGCAAGGCCGGCAAGCTCGTGGGGATTCTCACCAATCGCGACGTGCGTTTTGCCACCGATCTGCGCCAGACCGTGGCGGCACTGATGACCAAGGACCAGCTGATCACCGTGCGCGAAGGCGTCGGTCAGGATGAGGCTAAGCGCCTGCTGCACCAGCACCGCATCGAAAAATTGCTGGTGGTCGACGATCAGTATCGCTGCGTCGGCCTGATTACCGTCAAGGACATCGAGAAAGCGGTCGCCAATCCCAATGCCTGCAAAGACGAGCAGGGCCGCCTGCGCGTCGCCGCCGCCACCACGGTTGGCGACAAGGGCCATGAGCGCACCGAGTTGTTGATCGAGGCCGGCGTCGATCTGGTGGTGGTCGATACCGCGCATGGTCATTCCAGGCTGGTGCTTGACGCTGTCGCGCGCATCAAGCGGCTGTCCAACGCGGTCCAAGTCGTTGCCGGCAATGTCGCGACCGGCGAAGGCGCCAAAGCGCTGATCGAAGCCGGCGCCGACGCCATCAAGGTCGGCATCGGGCCGGGCTCGATCTGCACCACGCGGATCGTGGCCGGCGTCGGCGTGCCGCAACTCACCGCCATCATGGATGCGGTCGAAGCCGCGTCGGCGACCGCAACGCCGGTGATCGCCGATGGCGGCATCAAATATTCCGGCGACCTCGCCAAAGCGATCGCCGCCGGCGCCAGTTGCGCAATGATCGGTTCGCTGCTCGCCGGCACCGACGAGACCCCCGGCGAGGTGTTCCTCTATCAAGGCCGTTCCTACAAAACCTATCGCGGCATGGGTTCGGTGGGCGCGATGGCGCGCGGCTCCGCCGACCGCTACTTCCAGCAGGACATCAAGGACACGCTCAAGCTGGTGCCAGAAGGCGTCGAAGGGCAGGTGCCATATAAGGGCACGGCGGCGACCGTGTTGCACCAACTTGCCGGTGGATTGCGCGCGGCGATGGGCTATGTCGGCGCGCGCGATATCGCCGAACTGCATAAGAAGGCGGAATTCGTGCGCATCTCCGGCGCCGGCCTGCGCGAAAGCCACGTCCACGACGTGACCATCACGCGGGAAAGCCCGAACTATCCAAGCAGGGGTTAGTCTTCGCCGGGGTTTGTCTTCTCCCTCCCCGAAGGGGAAGGTGCCGCCGAAGGCGGCGGGTGGGGATCGATGGCCAACGAACAAGCCCGTCGCCTTCGTAAGACGATGACGCGGCAGGAGGTCAATCTTTGGGTTCGGCTTCGGGAATTGCGTTCGTTGGGATTTCATTTTCGGCGGCAGTCGCCGATTATGTCATATATTGTCGACTTCGAATGCCGGCGTTCGCGGCTCATCATAGAAGTCGACGGCGGCCAGCATGCCATGGGCGAGGGATCAAAACACGACACGCGACGCGATGCTGAACTCGAAGCCGAGGGGTATGACGTGTTGCGATTCTGGAATCACGAGGTGGATCGAGAACTTGATGCTGTCGTAGAAACGATTCATCGAAAGCTTCTCGCTAAGAATGAACCCCACCCGGCCGCTTCGCGGCCACCCTACCCTGGCGGGGAGGGATAGCCCTGCCATGTCGCAAACGATGCTCGCGATCCTCTGGCCCATGCTCGCGCATATCGGCTGGGTGTGCATGCTCTATGCTTGGCTCACTTACGCGCGTATGCGGGCGGTGCAGCGCGGTGAGACCGATTCCGCCTGCTTCGTGCTTGGACGCGATGAGCCGCTGCATGTCGCGCGCATCACCCGCAATTTGGCCAACCAGTTCGAACTGCCGGCGATCTTTTACGCGCTGGTGGTGCTCTTGATCGCGCTCGGCAAGGTCACGATGTTTGATGTGATCGCGGCCTGGGTGTTCGTTGCCGGCCGGGTGATCCATACGCTGGTGCAGACGTTGACCGACAACGTGGCCCTGCGCGGGCGGGTGTTCATGATCAACTTCCTTGCGGTCGTGGCGCTGGCCGGCCACGTCGCGCTGCTCGCATTTGAGGGGCTGTCGCGGTAGATCTTTGGGACTTTGATTTTCAAAACGCAGGCGATCAGGGTGAGAACATCATGTCGATCCGAACCGTTCTGCTGCCGCTGTTCGTTCAGGTGCTGCTCACATTTACGCTCGCCACCTGGAGCGGCTATCTGCGCGTACAGGCCGTCCGAGGCGGCGCGGTCAAGGCGCGCGATGTTGCGCTGCGCGAGCCCAATTGGCCGCCGCATGTCCTCAAGGTCCAATATGCATTCCAGAACCAGCTCGAATTGCCGTTGTTGTTTTATCTGCTCACCATTCTGGCCTGGCTGACCAAGCAGGTCGATCTGGTGTTTGTGGTGATGGCCTGGCTGTTTGTCGGGCTTCGCCTGTTGCATGCCGTCGTCCATGTCGGCAGCAATCATCTTGGCCGCCGCGCGATATTGTTCATAGCGGGCGCGACCGTCTTGGCCGCGATGTGGCTGATTTACATGGTGCGAATAGCGTTGGCTTAGATTGTCGTTGCTCATCGTCGATTACTGAAGAGGTGCGTATGTCAACAATCTCGCGCCGGCACGTCATCGGCGGTGCCGGCTTGCTGGTCGGCGCGAACGCTGCTGAGGCCGCGCCCAATACCACGTCCAATCTCACCGCCGATGTTTGTATCGTCGGCGCCGGTTTCGCCGGGCTTGCCGCCGCGCTGCGGCTCAAGCAGGCGGGCGCCCGCGTGGTCGTGCTGGAGGCGCGCAGTCAGGCCGGCGGACGCTCCTGGACGGTTGCCACTAAGGACGGCGGTTGGGTCGATTGGGGCGGCCAGTGGGTGGGTTCGTCGCAAACGCGCTTTTATGCGCTGATCAAGGAGATGGCCTGCGAAACCTATCCGTCGCCGAATGTCGGCAAGACGCTTCAGCGCGGCATTCTCGATCCTAACCAGTATCACCGGATCGACGAGGACAAGGACGAAGCCTATCCGGGCTCCGACATCGTCAAGGCCGTCTACCAAAAGCTCGATGCCATTGCCGACACGGTGGATGTGAACGCGCCGTGGGCGCATCCGGAGGCCGCGCGGCTTGACGCCATCACCTTCGCCGAATGGTTGCGGCAGAATGTCGAGCACGACAGCGCCCGTAATTTCGCCGCCACCGAGGTCGGGTCGGTGCCGAGCGCGAGCCCGGAAGAAATTTCGGTGTTGCATCTCGCCTGGTTGATCAAGGCGTGCCACGGCCTCGGTGAGTTGTTCGGCGATGCGCAAGCCGATCGGCTGATCGGCGGCACCCAACGGGTTGCGCGGCGGATCGCCGAGCGGCTCAAGAACGAGATCAAATTCAACCAGCCGGTGCGCCGGATCCAGTGGAACGCCAAGGGCGCGGTGGTGCAGTCCGACGGCATTGCGGTAACGGCGCGGCGGGTTGTCGTCGCGGTGCCGCCGGTTCTCGCCGGCGCCATCGAATATGCGCCGGCGCTGCCGACCAACCGCATGCAGGTGACGCAGCGCTGGCCGCAGGGGCTGGTGATCAAGGTCTCGATGGTCTACGGCGCGCCGTTCTGGCGCGACGACGGTCTCAGCGGCACGTCCTTCGACCATATCTCGGTGATGGGCGAGACCGCCGATTCAAGCAATCCGCCGGAATATTCCAAGACCGGCATCCTCACCGGCTTTGTCTATTCCGACAATGCGCGCAAAGTTGCATGGCTGCCCGCGGCCGAGCGCAAACGCATTCTGCTGGCAGAGGTCGCCAAGCGATTCGGGCCGAAGGCGCTCGACCCCATCAACTACCACGAGTCGAACTGGACCGAAGCACAGTGGACGCGCGGCTGCTTTACGGGATTTCTCACGCCGGGCGCGACCACGCTGTTCGGCAGCGCGGTGCGCGATCCGGTCGGTCCGCTGCATTGGGCCGGCACCGAGACCGCGACCGATTGGCCGTCCTTCATCGATGGCGCGATCCGTTCCGGCGAGCGCGAGGCGGAATTGGTCAGGCGCGCCGGATAGGGTGGAGGTATCTCGGTTCGATTGGGGTGCCTCAGGCGGATCAATGAGTTGCTGTCGTGGAACCGGTGTGGATCGCGCCGGCAAGCGGCCTGACCGCGCCGTCGGTATGTGCCATGGTGATACCCACCGAATCGCGAGGCTGCAATGCGCGCTCAGGCACGTGACCCTGAAGTCTCTGTTGACAGCGGCGATCTGAAGGCGCTCGACACCTTCCTGATGTCCGATCGCGCGCCGCCGGACAGCATGCTGCTGTCCGATCTCGACGGCTTCCTCACCGGGATCGCTGTCGGACCGGAACTGGTGATGCCGAGCGAGTGGTTGCCGCTGATCTTTGGTGGCGAACTGCCGGAGTTCGCGGACCGCGATGAGGCCCAGGCGATCCTCGACGCTATTATGGGGCGTTATAACGAGATCCTCCGCCGGATTGGCGATGACATGCTCGACCCCGTGTTCTGGGCCGATCGCGACGGCATGCTGATTGCCGCGGATTGGGCCGAAGGATTCCTGCAGGCCATCATGCTGCGGGTGGACGCGTGGGGACCATTGTTCAAGTCCAAGCGCAATGGTTCGCTGCTGTTTCCGATCCTTGTGCTCTGCGGTGACGAGAACGGCGAGTCCTTGCTCGGCATCCCGCCCGAGGACGAAGACCTCCTGATGGAGGAGGCGGCCGATCACATCCCCGAAAGCGTCATTGCAATCGCCGCCTACTGGCGCAACAAGGGTCCAAAGCAGACCTCGATGCCGCTCAAGGCTGCAATGTCCGCGCGACCGGTTCACCCCTCAGCCAAGTTCAAACGGAACGACCCCTGTCCTTGCGGCTCCGGTAAGAAATTCAAGCGATGCTGCGGCTTGGTCGAATAATGCTTGGTCGCTTCCACGGTTTTCGCCGGATGCGCAAGGTTTGTGCGACCTTCCATCATGGGATAGTCCGCGATTGAAAGGCAAAGCGGGTCCAGCGCGGCATTCTAACTGAGATACGACCCGCTGGCCGCCTCGCTTAACGGGGTCTACCCGGTTGTGGTAGGATTGCCGATATCGCGCTCACTGCACGGGGAGAGGTCGCATGCGGTTCCTGCAGACTGTCGTCGCTCTGGCTTTCGCGCTTATTCCTTTCGCCGCCGGCGCGCAGAACTATCCCGCGCCGAAGCAAAATGTGTGGATCGCGAAGGACTTCAAGTTCCACACCGGCGAAACCATGCCGGAGCTTCGCGTCGGCTATCTGACCATCGGCGAACCGTCCGGTCAGCCGGTGCTGGTTTTGCATGGCACAGGCGGATCGGCCAACAATTTGCTGACGCCGGCCTTTGCCGGCGAGTTGTTCGGTCCGGGGCAGCCGCTCGATGCCAGCCGGTATTTCATCATCATCCCGGACTCGGTGGGCCATGGCCGTTCGTCGAAACCGTCCGACGGATTGCGGACGAAGTTTCCCAGATACAATTATGAGGACATGGTCGATGCGCAGCATCGGCTGGTGACGGAGGGATTGGGCATTCGCCGCCTGCGTCTGGTGATTGGCAATTCCATGGGCGGCATGCATGTCTGGATCTGGGGCGTGAAATATCCGGATGCCATGGACGCGCTGGTTCCGATGGCGTCGCAGCCCACCGCGATGGCAAGCCGCAATTGGATGCTGCGCCGGTTGATGATCGAGACCATCCGTAACGACCCCGATTACAACAATGGCAATTACACCACGCAGCCGCGCGCCATGAAGCTCGCCAGCGTGTTCTATGCCACCGCCACCAATGGCGGGACGCTAGCCTACCAGAAACTCGCGCCGACCAGCGCACAAGCCGACAAGCTGGTCGACGACCGTCTGAAAGCGCCGTTCAATGCCGATGCCAATGACTTCATCTATGCGTGGGAGTCCTCGCGCGACTACGATCCGTCCGCTGGGATGGAGCGCATCACCGCGGCATTGCTTGCGATCAATGCCGCCGATGACGAGCGCAACCCGCCGGAATCCGGGCTGACCGAGAAGGCGATCAAGCGCATCAAGAACGGGCGGCTTTTGCTGATCCCGGCCAGTGAGGATACCCGCGGCCACGGCACCACCGGCATGGCCCGGTTCTATAAACAGCAGCTTGACGATCTTTTGCGAACCGCGCCGCAGCGCGCCATGTGAACTTTGCGCCATGTGAACGTCGCGATCGGTCAATTGTCGTCCGGATTTCGTAGGCCGCGCGGAATTCCGCGAAGGTGCCGGTAAACGCGATCGCCGGCCAGCCCGGCGGCTCCTCTTGGCTGCTCCAGGTCAGGTGGACCACCGACCACATGTCGGCTTCGGCGCTGTGGCGGAATAGGACGTCGTCGTTCGAGGTACGACGGGCTGCGCCTTGCACCGCGACGCCATACAAGCGATGAACGGGCCCGAGTTCGAGCTGGAGCTCGTGCTCGAACCCGCCCTTGGGGCCAAGGGCTTCCCAGTCATCGGGCAGGTCAGCCTGCGAGATCGTCATATGAATGTACCTAACTTGCTGAGGGATATTCGCCATACCCCAACGCTCCCGCAAGGGGGCGGGCGATGACGCCCGCCGCGCGGCTGTCGGCCGCCATTGAGGTATTGGCCGATATCGAGACACGGCGGCGGCCGGCGTCCGATGCGCTCAAGGATTGGGGCCTTGCGCACCGCTTTGCCGGTTCCGGCGACCGGGCCGCGATTGCCGGACTGGCCTATGACACATTGCGGCGCAGGGCGTCGGCCGCGTTCGTCATGGGGGAGGATGCGCCACGCGCGGTGCTGTTGGGAATGTTGCGGCTCGAGCGCCAGTTCGACGCCGACGCCATCGCGCGGTTGGCCGATGGCAGCCGCTTCGCGCCCGCGCCGCTCACCGACGTCGAGCGCGCGCGCCTCGAAGCTGCCAGTCTCGATGGCGCTTCGCCATGGATCGCGGGCGATTATCCGGAATGGCTCGATCCGCATTTCGCGCGCAGCTTTGGCGACGAACGCGCCGCCGAGGGCGCAGCGCTGGCGTTGCGCGCGCCGCTCGATCTGCGGGTCAATACGCTCAAGGCGACGCGCGAGGAGGCAATGACGGCGCTCGCCGATTTGTCGCCCGCGGCGACGCGCTGGTCGCCGCACGGACTGCGCATCGTGCTTGCGGCGGACTCGCGAAGCCCTTCCATCCATTCTGAGCCGGCCTACATCAAAGGTCTGATTGAAATCCAGGATGAAGGTTCGCAACTCGCGGCGCTGCTCGCTGCCGCCAAGCCCGGCGAGCAGGTGATCGATTTGTGCGCCGGCGCAGGCGGAAAAACCTTGGCGTTGGCGGCGGCGATGGACAATAAGGGGCAACTCTACGCCACCGACAGCGACAAGCGGCGGCTGGCGCCGGTCTATGCTCGGCTTGAACGCGCCGAAGTGCGCAATGTACAGGTGCGTACGCCGCGGACTACGGCTGACGCCTTGCTCGATCTTGCCGGTGAAGCGGACCTGGTGCTGATCGATGCGCCCTGCACCGGTACCGGTTCTTGGCGGCGCAATCCCGATGCAAAATGGCGGGTGCGTCCTGGCGCGCTTGAACAGCGAGGCAAGGAGCAGGCGGCGCTGCTCGATCGGGCGGCGACGCTGGTGAAGCCGGGCGGCCGCATTGCTTATGTCACCTGTTCGGTGCTGGCGGCCGAGAACGGCGATCAGGTGCGCGCCTTCCTGGCGCGGCAGTCCGGTTTTTCGGCGCTGCCGACGACTGAGTTGACAGCGCCGCTCGGCGAGCGCGCCTTCCTGTTCCGGCGCGCGGTGCTGGCGTCCGACGAAGGGCTGTTGATGACGCCGCGCCGCACCGACACCGATGGATTTTTTGTCGCGGTGCTGCGGAAGTCTTCATCGTAACGCGCGCCGCATTGGGTCTGCGCCAATGGCCTGTACCGGCAAGGCTATTGGCCACCGGCCGGATGGCGCGCGACGCCATCGGACGCGGCCTTTTCCCACATGCTTGGCTGGCCGCAATCGGAAGGCTTGACCGCGCCGGGCGCGACCGTCACATACCATAATAGAGCGTCCGATCCTCCGCGCGGCAGGCGAATGTCCGACCCATCCCACGATAAGATTCTGATTGTCGATTTCGGCTCCCAGGTGACCCAGCTGATCGCGCGCCGGGTGCGCGAGGAGGGGGTCTATAGCGAGATCGTGCCATTCCAAAACGCAGCCGCGGCCTTCGCCGCGATGCAGCCGCGTGGCGTGATTTTGTCCGGCGGGCCGGCCTCGGTGCTCGACAAGAATGCGCCGCTGGCGCCGCAGGCAATTTTTGCGGCCGGCGTTCCGGTGCTCGGCATTTGCTATGGCGAGCAGGCCATGGCGCAGCAACTCGGCGGCCTGGTTGAAGCCGGCCACCACCGCGAATTCGGCCGCGCCGAGGTCGAGGTCACGGAGGATTCCGCGCTGTTCGATGGCGTCTGGAAGCGGGGCGAAAAATATCCGGTCTGGATGAGTCATGGCGACCGCGTAACCCGGCTGCCGCCGGGCTTTCGCGCCGTCGCGACCTCGCCGAATGCGCCGATCGCGGTGATCGCCGATGAGACGCGTAAATTCTATGCCGCGCAATTTCATCTTGAGGTCGTGCATACGCCGCATGGCGCGGCGCTGCTGCGCAATTTCGTCCGCAACATCGTCGGTTGCCGCGGCGACTGGACCATGCGCGCATTCCGCGACGAATCGATTGAAAAAATCCGCAAGCAGGTCGGCAAAAGTCGGGTGATCTGCGGACTGTCCGGCGGCGTCGATTCGGCGGTGGCGGCGGTGTTGATTCACGAAGCGATCGGCGAGCAGCTGACTTGCGTGTTTGTCGATCATGGCTTGTTGCGGCTGGGCGAAGCGGCAAAAGTCGTGGCGCTGTTTCGCGACAGCTATAATATCCCGTTGGTGCATGTCGAAGCCGAGGCGATGTTCCTCGGCGCGCTGGACGGCGTCAGCGATCCCGAGCAGAAGCGCAAGACCATCGGCAAATTGTTCATCGACGTGTTTGAGGCGGAAGCCAAGAAGGTCGGCGGCGCCGAATTTTTGGCGCAGGGCACACTCTATCCCGACGTGATCGAAAGCGTGTCGTTTACCGGCGGCCCCTCGGTGACCATCAAATCGCATCACAATGTCGGCGGGCTGCCCGAGCGCATGCACATGAAACTCGTTGAGCCATTGCGCGAGCTTTTCAAGGACGAGGTGCGCGTGCTCGGCCGAGAACTCGGCCTGCCGGAAGCTTTTGTCGGGCGGCATCCGTTCCCGGGGCCGGGGCTCGCGATCCGTTGTCCGGGCGAGATCACCCGCGAGAAGCTCGACGTGCTGCGGCTTGCGGACGACATCTATATCGAGGAGATCCGCCGCGCCGGATTGTACGACGACATCTGGCAGGCGTTCGCGGTGCTGCTGCCGGTGCGCTCGGTCGGCGTGATGGGCGACCACCGTACTTACGATTATGTGCTGGGGTTGCGGGCGGTGACTTCGACCGACGGCATGACCGCCGACTTCTACCCGTTCGATATGGCGTTCATCGGCCATGTCGCGACCCGCATCGTCAACGAGGTAAAGGGCGTCAACCGGGTGGTTTACGACGTGACCAGCAAGCCGCCCGGCACCATCGAGTGGGAATGAGGCGGCATGCCCGTCACCATCTACGGCATCAAGAATTGCGACACCATGAAGAAGGCGCGCGCTTGGCTGGACAAGCATGCGGTCGCCTATGTCTTCCATGACTACAAGACCGGCGGGATCGAGCGCGCGCAGTTGGAGAAGTGGTGCGCGAAGCTTGGCTGGGAGGTTCTGCTCAACCGCGCCGGCATGACCTTCCGCAAATTGCCGGACAAGGACAAGCAGGTGCGCGACGCCAAGCAGGCGATTGCGCTGATGCTCAAACAGCCATCGATGATCAAGCGGCCGGTGCTCGATCTTGGCCGCGGCCGGCTGCTGGTGGGCTTCAAGCCGGAGCAGTATGCGGCCACTATCGCAGGCAAATCGAAAGCGCGAACCTGACGGCTCCATGTGTGGCCAAATCGGGAGCGCACGATGGCCGGCGACAACGAAGTGTTCGACGCCGTCATGGCGGGGCGTGGGACCGTCAATTTTCGCGACTTCGAGCATCTATTGTTAACGTTGGGTTCCGGCTGGCGCGCACGAGCGGTAGTCACCGCATTTACTTTCATCCGGCGGTCGGCCGGCCGTTCCCGGTGCAGCCGGATGGGCGGGATGCAAAGCGGTACCAAGTCCGCCAGCTTCGGGATATGATACGCCGGCACGGGTTGGTGCTTGGCCCGCATCGGATGACATGAAGAATTACGCCGTCATTGTTTATTGGTCTGAAGCGGACAATGTCTGGATCGCCGAGGCGCCGGACCTGGAGCCGTGCGCCGCGCATGGCAGCACCCGGGAACAGGCGGTTGCGGAGTTGCAGGTCGCCATGCAGGCTTGGCTTGAAGTCGCGCAGGAGAACGGACGTCCGATTCCCGAACCGCGTTATCGTCCAAGCACTGTTGCCGCCGAATAGCGCGCGGGACCTCCATCCGTTATGGCAATCGCCAGGCATGCCGACGCTCCCGTGAATACTTGTCAGTAGAGTTGGAGGAACAATGCAAATCTCGCTTTCCGGCCGCGCCGCCATCGTCACCGGCGGCAGCAAGGGGCTCGGCTACGCCATCGCAACGCGGTTTGCGCAGTCGGGCGCCGATGTCGCGATCGCCGCGCGCGGCCGCGAAGCGCTCGATCGGGCGGTGAAGGAGATCGCGGCGCAGGCCAAGGGCCGTGTCATCGGCGTTGCCGGTGACGTCGCGCTGCCGGCCGACATCAAGCGTATCCATGACGAAGCGCTGGCCGCGTTCGGCAAGATCGACATTGTGGTCAACAATGCCGGAACATCCCGCAATGGAACGTTTGAGACCATCCCCGACGAGGTCTGGCGCGAGGACCTCGACCAGAAACTGTTCGCCGCGATCCGGCTGACCCGGTTCGCCTGGCCCGGCATGAAACAGCGCCGATGGGGCCGCGTCATCAATGTGCTCAACATCGGCGCCAAGGCGCCGCGGCAGGGCTCTGCGCCGACCACGATCTCGCGCGCCGCCGGCATGGCGCTAACCAAAGTGCTGTCGCACGAAGGCGCGCCGCACGGCATTCTGGTCAATGCGATGCTGGTCGGCTTTATTGAGTCCGACCAGCATGTCCAGCGCGCCAAGAAAGAGGGCATTGCGCTCTCCGATTATATCGACCGGCGCACCAAGGACATTCCGTTGCGCCGGATCGGCAAGGCTGAGGAGTTCGCAAACCTCGCTTGCTTCCTCGCTTCCGACGCCGCCTCCTATATCGCCGGCACCGCCATCAATGTCGACGGCGGCCACTCGCCGGTGGTGTAAAAAGTGTGACTCGTCATGCCCGCGCTTGTCGCGGGCATCCACGTCTGAATCCACGAATCGAGACAAAGACGTGGATGGCCGGGACGAAGCCCGGCCATGACGCAGAGAGAGTCTCGATCTTTTCGGCAATTGGTGTGGCGACACGCCTTTGTCGCTCTACCGCTTAGCTCAATAGCGCGCGCCCGGCGACGCCGGGTTTGAATCCAACTGCCTCAGGAACCTGCGCTGATCGCCCAAGACGCTAGCCGGCGCGCTCGGCGCGGTGGCGGCGAGGCCGTGATATTGCTGCTTGAGATATTTCAGCCGCTCCGACAGCGGCGCAAGGCCGGCTTGCGCTTCGATTTCGGCAACGTTTTGCTGGAACAGCGCCTGCGCTTCGCCGAAGCGTCCGTCATCGCGCAGTTTGATCGCCGTCGCGGTGCGGCTGCGCACGCTTTGCTCGACCACCGATTCAATCACCGTATTGTTGCGGCTCGCCGCGATCTCGCTCTCGGTCTTGCTGAAGCGCGCACGCACCGGGCTTTCGACGGTCTGGCGCGCGCCATCGGTGGTGTAGCTGACGCGCACGCGGCCGAGATCGATGTCGCCGCCCGCCGCCGCCTGTCGATCGAACTCAACCTCCATGAGCACATAGTGTTCGGTCGCGGCGTAAATCTGATTGAGCTGAAATTGCGCGGTCTGTCCGTCGATTTTGCTATCGCGGCTGAGCGCGCGCACCACGCGCGCGCCGGGCGCAAGTTCAATGTCGATCGAGACCGTCTGGGCACAGGAGGCAAGCACGTCGTCGAACTCCTTGTTGAACACCTGGACCAGATCGGTGGCGTCGCCGACAAAGCTGTGATTGCCGTCGCTGGCGCGCGCCAATTGCAGCATCAGGTCCTCGTTGTATTGCCGGCCAAGACCGATGGTGCTGACCGAAATGCCTTGCGCCAGCAGGTCGCGGCCGAGCTTGGCGAAGTCCTCAGGTCGGCGCGGTCCGACATTGGCTTGTCCGTCCGACAACAGCACCACGCGATTGAGCCGGCGCGGATCGAAATTGCGCCGCACTTGCTGCGCGCCTTCCAAGACGCCGCCGTGGATCGCGGTGGTGCCGCGCGCCTCGACCTGCCGGATGCGGTCGATGAAGGCGGCGTGGTTGTCGACCGGCTGCGCCTGCATCAACAGGTCGATCTTGTCGTCAAAAATCACCACCGAGGCGATGTCGTTCTTGTCGAGCCGGCGAATCGCGGCGGCGGCGGCCTCGCGCGCCTGCATCATCCGCTCGCCCCGCATCGAGCCGGAGCGGTCGATCACAAACGAGACGTTGACCGGCGTGCGCGCGGTCGGCTTGCGCTCGCAGCCATTGAGCCCAATGCGCAGATAATTGCGTTGCGTCGCATCGGCCAGCATCACGGCTTGCGCAAACTGCGCGTCGAGCTTGATCGATTCCGCGGCGCGGGCCGCATGGTTTGACAAAACGCCGAACGCAATAACGCACGCCAAGCTTATGATCGCGCGGATCATCGGACATTCCTCCGTCGAATCCGCCCCTGCCGGCAAGGTTTCGTGTGGCGTGGGCGAAAGTGCGGTGGAAGCGTGTCGCGCCTGCGCCTTCGCGTGGGAAAGTTTCCGGCGCAGGGCATCGATCTTACTGGCGGCTGTAAGATCGAAAAATGCGTAATTCGTGTTTCGGATCAGCATGTTATTGTGACGATCTTACTGCCTCGACGATTTTACTGCCGTAGTGCCCCTGCGCGAGCCGGACGATCTCACGATCCGCGACCATCCGCGATAACAGAGTGTCAATGGCGGCTCGCCCACTGCCGGTTGCCGCCGCGATGTCCTTGACCTTCATCGGGCCGGCGGCCTGCGCCAGAACGTCAATGATTGCAGTGCGTTCCTTCGTTTTGCCGGGTTCCGGCGCCGCTCCACCCATAACCCAGCGGCAGTTCACCGGGTCGAACGTCATCAGCGATTGGCTGTCTTCGACGTCGCGGCTGCGGACATGGAGTACGGCGGCCCGGTCCCGCTGCTTGAGCACCATCACGGTGTCGGCGACGCCGCTGAGGCCCTGGGTGCCGGCGACGGTGTCGAACGGATCGCGGGCATCGGTCTTGCGGGCGTGATGCACCACGACAATGGCGATGCGCTGTTCGATCGCGAGCTGTTGCAGCGCCGCCAGGGTGTCATAGTCGTGCCGCCCGCCGCGGCTGCCGCGCCGGGCGCGGAAGCGCTCAAGCGTGTCGATCACCACCGCGACCGGTTGCGTGACCGATTGGCACCAGGCGCGGATGGCCTCCACGCCGCCTTCATTGGCGCGCCGCCACTGCGTCGTCAGCCCGAGCCGTGCCGGCCAGCGCTCGCCATCCGGCAGCAGCGTCGCCATGCGGCGATGCAGGCGGCGATAGCCGTCCTCCAAAGCGAGATAGAGCGCGTCGCCGGTCGCGGGCGTCAACCCGCCAAGCGCCGGCCGGCCGGTGGCGATCGCGAGGCAGAGGTCGAGCACCAGCCAGCTCTTGCCGAATTTGGGCCGGCCGACCAGGAGGCTCACGCCTTCGGTGATCAATCCTGGAATGATGGTGCGTAGCGGTGTGAATTGCGCGTCTTGCAGCACGGCGGCGCTGGTGGCGCCGACTTGCTGCGTGGCGCCTTGTTGCGTGGCGCTTTGCTGTGTCGCGCCCTGTGGCGTGACGATTTGCGGCGGCGCAAGAAAAGATTCAGACTGGGCGATCGGCATCGGTCAGACTCCTTCGGCAATCGTGTTTGGCGGCGGCCATCGCCGCGCGCGCGCGCTGGAAAACGACATCAAGCGTTCTTGTTCTCGCGCGGCACGAGCCATCGCAGGTTCAAATCGAAAAGCGGCACGCGCTTCATAGCGTTGCTTGTGTCCCTTGGTTTCCGCAGTTCGTGTCGGCGCGGGCGGGTCGCGCGCGTCGGAAACGGTAGAACGCGCGCCGAACGGAACGCAGCGACCCTTGCACGACAATGTGGTAAGTCAATGAAACGACACCGAACGCTGTGGACGTGCGGACCCCAACGCGGTGCATAACTTTGCGCGATGCGGACCGCTGACCCATGAGAAGCGCAGCCGTGGTGGGCCTAACTTGCGCGTCGCGCACTATGCACATAAATCGTACGGAGGACGTGGCCACATCCTCCGCTCGCTCCCGCGAAAGCGGGAGCCCAGCGCGGCGGGCGTAGGGCGCAATAAGCGTAGCGCATTGCGCCGTCTGGCTGGTTGACATCGAGGCGCGGGAGACTTGGCTTCGCGACGCACGATAACAGAGCGATTGCCGCAATCGCCTTTTGGGGGGCCGATTGAAAAAGGCGTAATGCGCTGCGCATTGCGCCCTACAGTTGGCTGGGTCGAATCACCAATGAGCAATGTCTCTTGAAGAGCAGCTTGCGTAGTTGTTTTGTTGGCGGAAAAATTTCAAAATTGGATTATGCGCATGTTCACACTAGATACGAACTGTTGGATCGCAGTCGAGAATGGTGATCCAGAAGCGTTACATGTTCGTGCCCTGGCTGATGCGCATACTGCCGGCACTGCGCATGTTGCGTTAGTTGGGATTTCGGCGTCGGAGAAGCAAAAAGGCGGGCACTATGTCAAAAACGTTAAAGAGTTTCTCGATCGGCAAAACTCCCTCGGTCTGGCACACTTAAATATTCTCAAGCCCATGGCCTATTTCGACATCACGTTTTGGGACTGGTGTCTCCTAACGGGTCCGGAAATGGAAGCACTCGAAAAGAAGGTTCATGACATTCTTTTTCCGAACATCGAATTCAAATGGTGCGACTACTGTGCAGTCAACAACCTCGACCCAAATATTTTTCCATCTGGCAAGTGGCGAAATTGCAAGTGTGACGTCCAGGCCATGTGGTGCCACATTCACAACAAAAGGGAAGTGTTCGTCACTACTGACAAAAACTTCCATACAGCGGCGAAGAAGCCAACTCTACTTGCTTTAGGAGCGGGGCAAATTCTATGTCCAGAAGACGCGGCTGCCTTACTTTGAAGGCGGCCGTTACTTTCTAACCTGCCTTTGTAGCCTTTAGGCCGCGATAAGCGCAGCGCATTGCGCCGTCTGGCTGGTTGACACCGAACCGAGGGAGACTGAGCTTTGCGACGCACGGTAACAACACGATTGCCGCGACCGCTCGCGGAGCCCGATCGAAAAATGGCGCAATGCGCTGCGCTTATTGCGCCCTACGGGCTGATAGACTGGTTATATGACAACGCCGCTCGACCGAATCTCGATCGACCCCAACGTCTGCTTCGGCAAGCCGTGCATCAAAGGCACGCGTATTTGGGTGTCGCTGATCCTCGATTTCCTCGCCAGCGGCGAGACCGAGGCCCAGATTCTCGCCGCCTATCCGCAGTTGCAGCCGGAGGACATCCGCGCAGCGCTTGCCTACGCGGCGGAGGTCGCGCGCGAGCGTATCGTCCCGGTGCCGAGCGCGGCGGCTGAATGAAATTCAAGCTCGACGAGAATCTCAGCTTGCGCGGCAAGTCGCTGCTGGATGCCGACGGTCACGATGTCATGACCATCGCCTAGCAGCAGATGAACGGCGCGGCGGACGAGCGTATCTATGAGCATTGCCGAGACGAAGGCCGCGTGCTCGTCACGCTCGATCGTGATTTCGGCCATACCCTTCGTTTCCCGCCCGAGGCCACCGCCGGTATCGTCGTGCTGGAGTGCAGGGGTCGGGTGTCGCCCGCGACGATCCTTGCACGCCTGACCGAGTTTGCCGGACTGCTCAGAACACGGCCCATCGACCGCGAACTTTGGATCGTCGAGCCCGGCCGTGTCCGGATTCACGAGCCCAAGCAGTGAGCCCTGCGGGTTCTCCCTCCTGGCCCTCGGCCCAAGGTTGGCGCAATTGGCAACGGCCTCAGGTTTTCTTGGTTTGACCAATTACGGTGATGGGGTGGACGCAATTACGGTGATGGGGCGGACGGCGCCGTGCAGATGCCAATCGGCAAGACGTTCTTTTCGCCTTGCTTTGGCGCCGTCGCCGACAAGTTCGGGGTCTCTTGGATGATCGGCGTACACCCGGCGCAGTGACCGGGTTGCGCTGGCTTGCCGCGTCCGCGACGTGCTAAGGCGGGCTTCAATGAGGACAGGGAGAGCATCATGCCAATGAGCGGCGGCTGCCACTGCGGCGCCATTCGCTACACGGTGAGCGGCGAGCCGATTTCGCACGCGCTCTGCCATTGCGGCGACTGCCGGCGGCACGCCGGCGCACCGATGGTCGGCTGGACCATGTTTCCGGCCGATGCGGTCAAGATCGTGCAGGGCGCGCCGAAGGTCTACGCATCGTCCGAGCATGGCCGGCGCCATTTCTGCCCGGATTGCGGAACCGGCCTGCTCTACGCCAACGACCATGTGCTGCCGGGCATCATCGACGTGCAGAGCGCGACGCTCGACGATCCCGATGCCATTCCGGCGCGGGTGCATATTCAGGTGGCGGAACGGATCAGCTGGATGGAGCGCGCCCACGAGCTGCCCACGTTCGATCGCTTTCCACCGGGATCATAGCCCGGCAGATCAGGCCGGATTATGCGTAGGGCGCAAGGCGCTGTGCTTATTGTGCCCCGGCTACCGGTCCGCACCGGCCATGCTTCGCTCACCGATAAAGATCGGCCCGCGTCGGCGGCAGGCCGGACGGCCCATTGACGCGTTTCGAGGTCAGCGTCTGGTAGATGCCAACGGTGTTGCGTTCAAAGGCCAGCGCGCAGCCGGCGAGATAGATCAGCCACAGCCGGGTCTTGACCGAACCGACCTCGCGCTCCGCCGCTTCGCGTTGCGCAAACAGCCGGTCGTGCCACAACCGGCAGGTACGGGCATAATGCTCGCGCCAGGCCTCGACATCGTGCACTTCGAAACCGTGGCGTTGCAGATTGGCAACCGACATGCCGAGATGGTCGAGTTCGCCGCCCGGAAAAATGTAACGCACCAGCGCCTGATATTCCGCCGGCTTGCGTTTGAAGCGCCGGTCGTCGCGCTTGGCGGGACGGCTGATGGCATGATGCAAATAAAGCCCACCGGGGGCGAGCAGGCGGTGCACGGTCGCGAAATAGTCCGCATGGTTGGCGATGCCGACATGTTCGAACATGCCGATCGACGCGATCTTGTCGAAAATGCCGTCCAGCCGCCGGTAATCGCGCAGCTCCAGCGTCACTTGCGCCTGCAAGCCGAGCTGGGCGATTTTGTCGCGCGCGAATTCGAATTGCTGCTGCGACAGCGTGACGCCATGCGCCTTGACGCCGTAATTGCGGGCGGCATGACAGATCAGCGCCCCCCAGCCGCAGCCGATGTCGAGCAGACGTTCGCCGGACTTGAGCCGCAACTTGCGGCAGATCATGTCGAGCTTGTCATGCTGCGCGCGGGCGATGTCGTTGTTCCAGTCGGTGAAATAGCCGCAACTATAGACCATCTCGGGATCGAGCAAGAGCGCGTAAAACGCATTGGAGACGTCGTAATGGTATTGGATGTTCTCGGCATTGGCGCGGCCGCCGCTGATTTGTTCGAGCGGCCAAGGGCCGCCGCGCGGCAAAAACGCAAAGCGCGGCAATGTCCACAGCAGCAAGCGTTTGCTGAGGCTTTTGCGAAAGTTGCGGGTGCGGATTGCGGGCCGGCGCGCGACCAGATCGAAAATGCTGCCGTTGCGCAGGTCGAGCCGGCCGGCCACCCAGAGATTGGCCAGGGTGTCGAGCGTCGGTCGGCGCAGCAGCGCCGCGACCGTGCCTTCGTCGGCGATCGCAATCGCCAGCGCGTCCGGCGCCAGATAATCCGGCACGCTCGAGCCATCCCACAGCACAAAGCCGATCTCGGTTGCGAGACAGGCGCGCGCATGGCCCAACAGGGTCTTCAAGGCTTTAAGACGTGAGGACTGACTCAAGCGAATTCCCTGCTGACGCGCCACGAGGGCCGCACGGTGGCGCGTTTTGCCGGCACCGGCAAGAGCCAAGCGTGGCGGGCAAGACGTGGCGGGCAAGGCGTGGCGGGCAAGGCGTGGCGGGCAAGGCGTGGCGGGCAAGCGTGGACCTGCACGGCGCGTGCGAAGTGTAATAGTCCGCGGCATTCGCGCGGCAAGACCATGCGAATTTCGGAACCGCGACAGGCGCGCCCATCGAGCGGTGGTATCGACGTAGGCGCGGCGCTGGTTCATTCGGCCGTGAAGCGGTCACATTGCATCGGTTGAATGGCGCGCTAGATTGCGTGCGGCGAGTTGCGTGCGGCGGTGCGGGGGCGCGTATGAGTATCTTCCGACGAAAAGGTGGCGGTGACGCCAAGACCGAGGTCGAGCTAGAGGGCGCGCTGGAAGAAGAGTTTCGCGCGGTGGTTAGTCGCGACGTGGTCGGGCGCGCGCTGGCGCCGCCCGGCGAAGCGACGCCGAGTGTTCTTGGCGAGATTGTGGAGCGGGTCATGGAAGCATCGTTGCGGGATCTCGATACTCTGATTGGCGAATTGCAAGTGTTGCGCGGGTGGCTGGAACGCGACAGCGACCGCATGACCCGCCAGATCGCCGGGTATGCAAGTTTGAGCCAGGAGACGATGCAATCCTCCAGGATTCTCGCAGACAATCTGAATCAATGGCGAAGGGCCGCGCCGCATCGGCGCGATGGCGGTAGCCCGCGCGATCTGGACTAAATTAAGCGGCCGGTCGCGACCGTCGCGGCGGGGCGTCGTTGCGGATTATGAGTCCACATAGGCTGTGCCGATATTTGCGGGCCCGCATTTTTTGTGCCCGCAGGCGCATGACCGCGCCGGGCCGCCGCACATCACGCTGCTTTGAACGGCGGCGCGCATTCATCGTGCACGATCGGTTACGACAATGCTTCAAATTTGACGGTTTGTTGTAAGCCTCGTTTCACATCTAAATTCTATATATTTGTTTGATACAAATTTGCGATGTTTAGAGTCACATATGTCCAAAATCATGCACAAGCCCGACCGGGGCGCAGTCAAGAATCGCCGATGGTTTCGATCCAAGCCGCGCGGCTTGGTTTCGACCAAAGGCAAGATTTTTATTGACGGCTTGAGTGCGCCGGTCCGCTGCCGGGTGATTGACATGTCCGCCGGTGGGGCGCGACTGGCGCTTGAGGTCGAGCACGAGCTGCCGCGGAAATTCGAGTTCCTTCATGGCGTGACCGCGAAGTCCTGTGTCTTGGCCTGGCGTCGCGGCTATCTGTTGGGCGTCACCTTCCTGGACAGAAGGCGGATGCCCTGGCTTTCGAGCGCGTCTGAGAGCTTGTCTCGGAGTTTCTCTTGGAGTCTTTCTTGGCGCTCATCTTGGCGGCGTTTGTTATCGCGGTTGCGCGCTGGTTAAGCGGATCGATCGCCGCCTACCAGTGCGCAGGGCCGATCAATTCGCGTATTTCTTGGCGAGCGGCAGCCAGAACTTCTGCTCGCTCTGAATGAACTGCGTGAGCTCGGCGCCATAGAGCGGCGCGAATTCCGGACCGGTTTCCTGCAACCGCTTCTGCAATTGCGGATCTTCAAGCACTTTGCGCAGGCTGTCGCCCAGAACCTGCACGATCGGCTGAGGTGTGTCGCGTCGCACCGTCAGCGCCTGCCAGCCGATGGAGAGAAACCCCGGAACGGTCGCGTTTCCCACCGGCAGGGTCGGCAGCAGCGCACTCGGCTTCGGCGACAGAATCGCCAGCGGCGTGAGGTCTTTCGATTCGATGGCGCCGCGCAAGCTCGCCCAGCCGTCGATCACCGCATGCACGCGCCCGCCCATGATGTCGCGGATCGCGTCGGCGGTGCCGCCGGTCGAGTAGGGTACCACGGTGATCGCGGTCTTGCTCAGGTCGACAAACAGTTTCGCGGTGATGTGCGGCAGGCTGCCGGCCGGATTGGTGCCGATTACCAGCTTGTCCGGCATGGTCTTGGCGAGCGCGATAAACGCGGCGAGCGAATTGACGCCGAGCTTCGGCGAACACGCCATCACCAGGCCTTCGAATGCGGTCAGCCCGATCGGCACCATGTCGGTGTTAACGTCGAACGGCAATTTATCGTTCTGCGCCGGCAGGATCATGTAGATCGACGCCAGCGCGGCGAGCAGCGTGTAGCCGTCGGCCGGTTCGCCGAGCATGGCGCGGGTGCCGATGATGCCGCCGCCGCCCGGGCGGTTCTCGACCACCACCTGCTGCTTCCACAATTGCGACAGCGCCTGCGCGATCAGCCGGTGGCGTACATCGGGCGCCGAACCCGGCGGCAGCGGCACGATCATCTTCACCGGCCGGGTCGGATAGGCTTGCGCGACGGCCGGGCCGGCGGCGACGCCAAGGCCGGAAGCGATCATGCCGGAGAGCAGCGCGCGTTTGGTGAGCATGGTGTCCTCGCGGTTGGTCAAGCGGATGGGGGGCAGGGTAGTGCGGTGGCTGGTAGGGCGCAATAAGCGTAGCGCATTGCGCCGCACGCGTGCTACGCCTTGCGACTTCCGCCATCGCCGGCCTATCGTTGCGTCATGCCGAATTATCGCCGCGCCATTGCGCCCGGCGGATGCTGGTTCTTCACCGTCAATCTGTTGGACCGGCGCCGCCGCCTGCTGACGGACCATATCGACGCGTTGCGCCAGGCGATACGGCGCACGCGGGAACGCCATCCGTTTACGATCAACGCAATGGTGGTGCTGCCCGATCATCTCCATGCGGTGTGGACGCTACCGCCCGGCGACGCCGATTTTTCGTTGCGATGGCGGCTGATCAAGATCGCGTTCACCAAGGCCATTCCCAAGACTGAGCGGCGCAGTACCGTCCGTATTGCGCGCGGCGAACGCGCGATTTGGCAGCGCCGGTTCTGGGAGCATCTGATCCGCGACGATGAGGACTTCCACCGTCATGTCGAGTATTGTTATATCAATCCGGTCAAGCACGGCTTGGTCAGCAGGGTCCGCGATTGGCCACATTCGTCGTTTCACCGCGATGTGCGGGCGGAATTGTTTCCAGAGGATTGGGCGGGCGACGTCTCGGCAGATGGCAGATTCGGCGAGCGTGGTTGAGACGAAGCGGCGCAATGCGCTGCGCTTATTGCGCCCTACGGGCTGTGCAGGACCCCCATGGAATTCGTTCGACCCTAGCTTGTGTAGGGCGCTATAAGCGCAGCGCATTGCGCCGTCTCGCTGGTTCGTATCGGACCGAGGGAGAATTGGCTTTGCGAAGCGGAGCGATAGCCCCGACCGCCGGAGTCCGGTCAATGGCGCAACAAACGGCGTATGTTGTGATCGCCACCGCCGCCCCGTTTACCATCTTCCCGCCGCCCTCCCGCCCGGCGTCCGCAAGTGCTAAACAGGCGGCATGGGGCTCACTCTCATGATCGCCGGGCTGGCGCTGTTTTTCACGGCGCACACCTTCACCACGCTGCGCCCGCAGCGCGCGGCGCTGATCGCGCGCGTCGGGGAGGCGCCCTATAAGGCGGCTTATGCGCTGGTGTCGCTGCTGGGGCTGGTACTGATCGCCTGGGGGTTTTCGGGCTATCGCGCCATGGGCATGATCGCGATCTGGGATCCGCCACCCTGGCTGCGCCATGTCAACAATCTCCTGCTGTGGCCGGCCCTGGTCTGCATCGCCGCCGCTTACATTCCGGGCGACATCAAGCGCGTGCTCAAGCATCCGATGCTGGTCGGCATCAAGCTGTGGGCGCTCGGCCATCTGCTGGCCAATGGCGATCTCGGGTCGATCGTCTTGTTCGGTTCGTTTTTGGCCTGGGCGGTGTATGACCGCATCACGCTCAAATATCGCAGCGATCCCGGCGCGCCGGATTTCGGATCGGGCGGCCGCGATTGCGATATCTTGGCGGTGGTGGTCGGGACGCTCGCCTATCTGGCGATCGGGTTCTGGTTCCATCCCGCCGTCATCGGCGTTCCAGCCTTTGTGAGGTAGTCATGTCCGCGCAAGACGACATCAAACGGCTGACCGCGCCTGACATTCGCGCCCGCAAGCGCGGCACGCCGATTGTCTCGCTCACCGCCTATCACGCGCATACCGCGCGGCTGGTCGATAAATATTGCGACATCATCCTGGTCGGGGATTCGCTCGGCATGGTGATGCACGGCTTTGAAACCACCGTGCCGGTCACGCTCGACATGATGATCCTGCAAGGTCATGCGGTGATGCGCGGCTCGCAGCGCGCGCTGGTGGTGATCGATATGCCGTTCGGTTCCTATGAGCAATCCAAGGAACAGGCGTTTGCATCTTGCGCGCGGGTGTTGAAGGAAACCGGCTGCGGCGCGATCAAGCTCGAAGGCGGCCGCCACATGGCGGAGACCATCGCATTCCTCACCGCGCGCGGCGTGCCGGTGATGGGCCATGTCGGCCTGACGCCGCAATCGATCAACACCATCGGTTCGTTCCGCGCACAGGGGCGCGACGAGGCCGATTGGGGGCCGATCGAGGCCGATGCCAAGGCGGTGGCGGAGGCCGGCGCATTTGCACTGGTGATCGAGGCGGTAGCCGAACCGTTGGGCCGGCGGATCACCGAACAGGTCGCGATCCCGACCATCGGCATTGGCGCCAGTGCCGCCTGCGATGGCCAGATCCTCGTGCTGGAAGATATGCTCGGCCTGTCGCCACGGGTGCCGAAATTCGTCCGCCGTTATGGGCAATTGGGCCCCGGAATCGAGGCCGCAATCGCAGCCTATGCCGACGACGTCCGTTCGCGGGCTTTTCCGGCGCCGGAGCACACTTATCCCATGCGTAAAAAAGACCAATAGAATCTGATTTTTGAAGGGGTTACGATTAATTTCGGGGGTTTTGCCTTGTCCGCGCCACATCGATAGGCTATCGCGCCGGTATCGGGAGCGGGCCTGCCGGTTTGGGTGGGGCCGAAGACACCGTCCAGGGATCGTCATTCAAATATCGTCATTCAGGGATCGTCATTAAGTGTCCGACGTCTTTCGCGAAGTCGACGAGGAAGTCCGCCGCGAACAGTTCAAGAAACTGTGGGAGCGGTATCAGGTCCTCATTGTCGCGACCGTGTTGCTGGTCGTGGTGGGGGTCGGCGGCTGGCGCGTCTATGAATGGTGGCAAACCGATCTGGCGGCCCGGACCGGGACTCAATTCGAGGACGCCATTGCGCTGGCGGAAGGCGGCAAGAACGACGAAGCCGAGCGCGCATTCGCCCAAATCGCGGCGCAGGGCACGCCGATCTATCGCGCCTTGGCGCGCATCCGCCAGGCGGCGGCAATCGCCCAAAGCGATGCCGCGGCGGCAATCGAGGCCTATAAGAAAATTTCAGCCGATAGCGGCGTCGAGCAGGTGTTGCGCGATGTCGCAGCGCTGCGCGCCGCCAGTCTGTCGATCGACGCCGGCGCATATATCGATGCACGCCGGCTGTTGGAGCCGCTGGCGCAGCCGGGACGGGATTTCCGCCATGCGGCGCGCGAATTGCTCGCGCTGAATGCCTGGAAGTCCAACGACCGGCCGGGCGCATTGAAATGGTACGCAACCATCTTGACCGATCCGGAGGCGCCCGCGTCGTCGCGCTCGCGGGTCGAAATGCTGATCGCGCTCACTGCCGCGGAAAGCAAGAGTTGAGGGCTTGCAGATGAGAAACTTTGCACAAACTGTCGTCGTCGCCGCCGCCCTCGCGCTGCCGCTGGGCGGCTGCGTCAATTTCGATCCGGCCGATATGTTCGCGGGCGATTGGTTTGGCAACAAGAAGCCGTTGCCGGGCGAGCGCCGGGAACTGTTTCCGGGCGGCGTGCCGGGCGTGGCGCGCGGCGTTCCGTCCGAACTGATGAAGGGCGACCAGACCGCGGCGTTGCAAGATAGCGAGCCGGACGTGTCGCCGGCGAGCCGGCTTGAAGAGCCTAAGGCCGTCCCGAAGGCTAAGCCGAAGCCCAAGCCGGTCGCGGCCAAGCCGGTCGAAACCGAGCGGCGCCCGACCGCGGTGACGGTCCGCCCGCAAGGCGGCCAGCCGCAAAGTGGCCAGCCGCAGCAATCGCAATGGCCCGATCCGCCGGCGCCACCGGCCCGGCAACCGAGCCAGTCATCAAGTCCATGGCCCGATCCGCCGGCGCCGCGCGCGCAGCAACAGCAATCGGTGCAGTGGCCCGACCCGACCACGCGCTGATTGCGTTTGTAGCCCAGGCCGGGCATAGAGCGTCCTCCTCCTAGTGTTCCGGCTCTAACATTCGCATCCCGTCGCGGCTGGCTCATTTGCGAATGTTAGAGCCAAAGGAACACTAGCAACTCATTGAGTGCTAGTGCGGTTTTGGATTTGACATTCGCAATGCGGACTCGCGGAGATTGGGATGCGAATGTCAAATCCACCGCACTAACGCGCCGGTTATGCCCATGACCTTCTCGGTCGCCATTGTTGGACGGCCGAATGTCGGCAAGTCCACGCTATTCAATCGCCTGGTCGGCCGGCGTCTGGCTTTGACCGACGATCTGCCCGGCGTCACCCGCGACCGGCGCGAAGGCCATGCGCGGCTCGGCGATCTGGCGTTCACCGTGATCGACACCGCGGGCCTTGAGGATGTCGCGGCCGCCGACAGCCTGATCGGCCGCATGCGGGTGCAAACCGAGAGCGCGATCGCTTCCGCCGATGCGATCCTGTTCCTGATCGATGCGCGCACCGGTCCGCTGCCGATCGATCGCGCCTTTGCCGATCTGGTGCGTCGTTCCGGCAAGCCCGCGATCCTGGTCGTTAACAAAAGCGAGGGCCGCGCCGCGCAAGCCAGCATCGGCGAAGCCTATGCGCTGGGACTTGGCGACCCGATACCGATTTCCGCCGAACACGGCGATGGGCTGGCCGATCTTTACGATGCGTTGCGCGAAGCGCTGCCAGCGCAGACCGCGCAGCCGGCCGCGCCCCGCGGACGCCGACGCTCCGAAGCGCCGCAAGACTCTGAATTGTCGGAAGCGCCGGCAGGGCCAGTGCCGCCGGCCAATATCCGTGTCGCCATTGTCGGGCGTCCCAACACCGGCAAGTCCACGCTGGTCAACCGCCTGCTGGGCGAAGAGCGGCTGTTGACCGGGCCGGAGGCCGGCCTCACCCGCGACTCGATCGCCGTCGACGTGGTCTGGCACGGCCAGACCTTCCGCATTCACGACACCGCCGGCCTGCGGCGGCCCGCGCGCATCGAAGCGAAACTCGAAAAGCTTTCGGTTGCCGACGCGCTCAATGCCATCCGCTTTGCGGAAGTGGTCGTGGTGCTGATGGATTCGCAGGCGCCGTTCGAGGAGCAGGACCTGCGGATTGCCGACCTGGTCGAGCGCGAAGGCCGCGCGGTGGTGATCGGCATGAACAAATGGGATCTCGCCAAAGGCGGCGCGGTCAAGAAGCTGCGCGAGGAAACCGATCATTGGCTGCCGCAGCTCAGGGGCGTGCCGGCGGTCGCGATGTCCGGCATGACCGGCGCGGGGATCGACCGGCTGATGGCGGCGGTGATCGAGGCGCATGCGGTCTGGAACCGACGCGCGAGCACCAGCGCGCTTAACCGCTGGCTTGAGGGCGTCACTTCGGCGCATCCGCCGCCGGCGGTCTCGGGTCGGCGCATTCGCCTGGACTATGTCACGCAGCCGAAAGGCCGGCCGCCGACTTTCATCATGTTCGCGAGCCGCGCCGAAAAGGTGCCGGACGATTATAAGCGCTACCTCGTCAACAGCCTGCGCGAGACCTTCGACCTGCCGGGAACGCCCATTCGCTTGACGCTGCGGGAAAAGGCCAACCCTTATGCCAAACGCAAGAAGAAGCGGTAGCGACCGCCTATCCCACTCGATTTCGATCTCTCCACCGCTCATTCCCGCGAAAGCGGGAATCCAGTGCCGTAGTTTCGGTGGGAAAAATTCTGGGCCCTCGCTTTCGCGGGGACGAGCGGAGAGTACAGCGATTCCCTCGGCAGCAACGTGTAGGGCGATCGTATTCCGATGACCGCCATGCCACTGCGCCGCGCCGCTTTCGCCTTCGTGTTCGTCACGGTGCTGCTCGACATGCTGGCGCTTGGCATCATCATCCCGGTGCTGCCGCGGCTGATCCTCGATTTTGTGGATGGCGATGCGGTACGTGGCGCGGATTATCTCGGCCTGTTCGGCACCGCCTGGGCGCTGATGCAGTTTTTGTTCTCGCCGATTCATGGCGCGCTGTCGGATCGCTTCGGGCGGCGGCCGGTGATCCTGCTTTCAAACCTCGGTCTCGGTCTCGATTACATCCTGATGGCGCTGGCGCCGACGCTTGGCTGGTTGTTCGTGGGCCGGATCATTTCCGGTATCAGCGCGGCCAGCATCTCGACCGCCTATGCTTATGTCGCCGATGTCACCGAGCCGGACCGGCGCGCGGGGCTGTTCGGCATGCTCGGCGCCGCCTTCGGCATCGGTTTTGTGCTGGGGCCGGCATTGGGCGGGATTGCCGGCAGTTACGATCCGCGTCTGCCGTTCTGGATCGCGGCCGGGCTTAGTCTGCTCAACGCGCTCTACGGCCTCCTGATCCTGCCGGAATCGCTGCCGCCGGAGAAGCGCGCGGCGTTCAAATGGCGCTTCGCCAATCCGATCGGCGCGGCGATTCTGTTGCGCTCGCATCCACTCCTGACGCGGCTCGCCGCCGTCATTTTCCTCAGCCACCTCGCGCATGCGAGCCTGCCGAATATCGGCGTGCTTTACATGATGTATCGCTACAGCTGGAGCGAACGCGCGGTCGGCTTTGTGATGGCGGGCATCGGGGTCTGCTCCATGATCGTGCAGGGCGGATTGATCCGCGTGGCGATGAAGCATCTCGGCGAGGCGCGGGCGCTGCTGCTGGGGCTGGCGTTTGGCGTCGCAGGCTTTGCGGCGTTTGGGCTGGCGGCGAGTGGATTCTGGTTTATCGCCGGGATTCCATTGCTGGCGCTGTGGGGCTTTGCCAGCGCGGCGACGCTCGGTCTGATGAGCCGTCATGTCGGCCCGAGTGAGCAAGGCAAGTTGCAGGGTGCCAATGCCAGCCTGATGGGCGTGGCAAGTATGGTCGGTCCCGGCATTTTCAGTCAGTCATTCGCGGTTTCGATTTCGAACCATGCGTTGATCTATCTGCCGGGCGCGCCGTTCTTGCTGGCCGGGATCATGCTGTTGGGGGCGATGGTGGTTGCCGTTCCTGCGATACGCGAAAGCCGGGGAGCCAAAAGCGAATGATTGTCGATTCTCAGCTTCACCTATGGGCGGAGGAAACGTCGGAGCGCCCCTGGATCGCCGGCGGCAAGCAGCGCGCGCATCTGCCGGAGGCATTGACCTGGCAGAGGGCGCTGCCGCTGATGGACGAAGCCGGTATCGACCGCGCGATCATCGTGCCGCCGACCTGGCCGGGCGATTTCAACGATCATGCGCTGGAGGCGGCCGACCGTCATCCGGACCGCTTCGCGATCATGGGGCGTTTTGCGATCGAGAATCCAGACGCGAAGCAATTGCTGCCGAATTGGAAACGTCAAAAGGGCATGTTGGGAATTCGCGTCGCGTTCAATCATGAGAAGACCTCGTGGATTGTCGACGGCACCGCCGACTGGCTGTGGCGGGCGGCGCAAGACGCCGACGTTCCGATCATGATTTTTGCGCCCGACGCGCCCGAGCAGATCGGCCGCATTGCGTGCGACCATCCGCGGCTTCGGCTGATTGTCGATCACATGGGGCTTGCGACCCGCGGGCCGGAGTTCAAACGGGTTGGGCCGCGCATCGATATCATTGCGCCATTTTCCAAATATCCCAATGTCGCGGTCAAGCTTTCGGCGGTGCCGGGGTTTTCGTCGGAACCTTATCCGTTCAAGGACATGACGCCACATCTGCGGCGACTGATCGATCTCTATGGCCCGCAACGCTGCTTCTGGGGCACCGATCTCACCCATCAGCGCGGCAAATATCCCTACCGGCTGTATCGCGATCACTTCGACGGCGAACTCGCATTCCTGGCGGCGTCCGACCGCAAGCTGATCATGGGCGAGGCGATCTTGAAGTTCTTGGATTGGAAGTAGCGGGACACAAAAGCGGCGTCACGCCGGCTGCAACAGCTCAAGAAAGCGGCCCTGGTCGAAGTCGTAAAGCTTGCCGGTTTCCTGGAAGTCCGGCAGGCACATCGCCACGATTTGTTCGGCGACCGGCTCGACCGGCTTGACCGTCATCGGATCCTCGCCCGGCATGACGGCGGCGCGCATGCGGGTGCGGGTCGGCCCGGGGTTGATGAGATTGACGCGGACATTGGTGGTCGCGGTCTCGGCCGCAAAAGTGCGCGCCAGCGCATTGAGCGCGGCCTTCGACACCGAGTAGGGCCCGCGATACGCCCGGTGATGGGTGGCGGCGCCCGAGGTGACAAACACCGCGCGGCCGGCTTGCGCGGCGCGCAGCAACGGATCGAGCGTGCGGATCAGGTGAAAATTGGCAGTGACATTGACCGCCATGACCTCGTCCCAGGCCTTGGCTTCGACATGGCCCAAAGGCGACACCGGCCCAAGCACGCCGCCATTGGCGACCAGCACATCGAGGCGCCGGTAGCGCTCGTGAAGCGCCAGTGCCAGCCGCGCGATGCCATCGGTGTCGCGCAGGTCGAGCGGCACCAGCGTCGCCGTGCCGCCGGCCGCGCGGATGGCGTCGTCAAGCTCTTCCAGCCCGCCGACGGTGCGCGCCACCGCGACCACATGCGCGCCAGCCTTGGCCAGCGCCAGCGCGGTCGCAAAGCCGATGCCGCGGGAGGCGCCGGTGATGAGGGCGATACGATCGGCGAGGGGAGGAGGCATTCCGACTGTCCAGTCGTCATGCCCGCGCTGGTCGCGGGCATCCACGTCTTAGGGAACTGTATGCAAGACGTGGATGGCCGGAACAAGCCCGGCGATAACCTCGGCGTATGATGAGAATCAACCCGCTTCCGCCAGCAGCGACAATTGCCGCGGCGCGTGCTCGGCCGCCGCTTGGTCGGTCAAGGCCGTCGGATATTCGCCAGTGAAGCAATGGTCGGTGAATTGCGGCCGCGCCGGGTCGCGCTTTTCGACGCCCATGGCGCGATAGATGCCGTCGACCGACAGGAAGGCCAGCGAATCCGCGCCGATGAATTGGCGCATGCCTTCGAGGTCGTGGGTGGCGGCCAGGAGCTTTTCGCGCTCCGGCGTATCGATGCCGTAATAGTCGGGGTGCGTGATCGGCGGCGACGAGATGCGGAAGTGGACTTCCTTGGCGCCGGCGTCGCGCATCATCTGCACGATCTTGGTCGAGGTGGTGCCGCGCACGATCGAATCGTCGACCAGGACGATCCGCTTGCCATTCACCACCGCGCGATTGGCGCTGTGCTTGAGGCGGACGCCAAGCTGGCGGATCTGCTGGGTCGGCTCGATGAAGGTGCGTCCGACATAGTGATTGCGGATGATGCCAAGCTCGTAGGGAATCCCGGAGGCCTGCGAGTAACCGAGCGCGGCGGGAACGCCGGAGTCGGGCACCGGAATGATGACGTCGGCCTTGGCCGGCGCCTCGCGCGCCAGTTCGCCGCCCATGGTCTTGCGCACGGCATAGACGGAATGACCGCCGACGATTGAGTCCGGTCGCGCGAAATAGATGTATTCAAAGATACAGGGACGCGGCGCCATGCGCGGGAACGGCTTGTGCGAGTGCATGCCGTCGTCGTCGAACACCACCACCTCGCCGTTTTCGACGTCGCGGATATATTTGGCGCCGATGATGTCGAGCGCACAGGTTTCCGACGCCAGGATCGGCGCGCCGTCAAGCTTGCCGATCACCAAGGGGCGGATGCCGAGCGGATCGCGGGCGCCGATCAGTTTTTTGTTGGTGAGCGCCACGAACGAATAGGCGCCTTCGAGCTGTCGCAGCCCGTCGATAAAGCGATCGATGAAACGGTTCTTCCGCGCCCGCGCCACCAGATGCAAAATGACCTCGGTGTCGGAGGTCGATTGCATGATGGCGCCGTCGAGGATGAGTTGGCGTCGCAGCGTCAGGCCGTTGGTGAGATTGCCGTTGTGTCCGACCGCGAAGCCGCCGCCATCGAGTTCGGCGAATAGCGGCTGCACGTTGCGCAGGATGGTCTCGCCGGTGGTCGAATAGCGCACATGGCCCATAGCCGACATGCCGGGCAGCCGGTCGATCACTTCGCGGCGGGAGAAATTGTCGCCGACCAGGCCCATCCGCCGTTCGGAGTGGAAGCGCTTGCTGTCGAAGGAAACGATGCCGGCGGCCTCTTGGCCCCGGTGCTGGAGCGCGTGCAAGCCGAGCGCGGTGATGGCGGCCGCATCGGGATGGCCGAACAGGCCGAACACGCCACATTCTTCACGGAGCCGATCGCCGTCAAAATCGATCGGCGGGGTGGCGGTTTCGGTGGATTGGGTCATCGCGTTGCTCGTCGCCCTTATGGATTGATGGACTACCGACGTCGTTCCGGCGGCGCGTCCGGCGGCTCGCCATCGTCGGATTTGGGCCGTTTCAACCGCTTTAAGATGGTGCTCTCGGGGTCGTCCGGCAACATCGAAATCAGCCAATCGCCGGTCGATTGCAGCACAACCCGGGACTTGGCATTGGCGACCCAGCTTGGTTGGCTGCGGTCCGGCACCAGCCAGGCAAAGAACAGGAACGCGACCACCACGATGACCAGCCCACGCCCGAGCCCGAACAGGAAGCCGAGTGTGCGGTCAAGCGCGCCAACCCGGCTGTCGAGCACCATGTCGGAGAACCGCACGGTGATGATCGAGACGATCAGCAAAGTGCCGAGAAAGGTGCCGCCGATCACAATGCCGGCCGCGATGATGTCGTTGTTGAAGTAGCTTTTGGCGTAGGGCAGCAGGCGGGAATAGGCATAGAGCGTCGCTACCGCGGCGATAATCCAGGCCGCGATCGACAGGACTTCGCGCATGAACCCCCGGATCATGGCGAGCAGCGCCGATACCAGCATGACGCCCAATAGGATGAAGTCGAGGAGCGTGATCGGCATGTCGAACTTTCGATCCTTTCCTTTCCCACGGATGGCGCTCCGCGGGACGAATCGGCGCTCCCGGACCCGCTAGGTGACCCGGGCGGCGCCGGCGCGGCAAGGGCCCTGCTAAGGTTGTCCCAACCCGTTAATTTTCCTTGCCAATCGGCAGAAAGCGCGCGCTTGCCGGGCGGCCGGCGGGACGGCTGCTGTATAGCCGGGGTCGGGGTCGGCGTCACCCGTCTTGTTCGGGATTCGGGGATTTGTGCAGGCGCCGCGCGGCCTTACCACGATTTTGATGCAATTCCTGCGGTCAATGCCGGCGCCGACGGGGCGCCAGGAGAACACCATGCCGTTTGCACGACGCCGCGTGCTTTCGATGGCGGCCGCGGGGCTTGTTTACGCTATCCCGACCGGTGTTGTCGCCCAGGGCAGTGTGCAACCCGAGGTGCAGGCACTGACCCGCGCTTATAACGCCTCGGGCCAAATGCTGTTCCGGGAGTTCTCGGCCGCGCCCGGCAATATCGTGTTCTCGCCCTATTCAATCGGCACCGCCATGGCGATGGCGCTGGCCGGTACGCGCGGGGACACCGCGCGCGAAATGGCCACCGTGCTGCGACAACAACTGAAGCCGTCGCAGATCGACGCGGCCAATGCGGCGGCGATCGCGATCCTCAATGGTTACGACAAGAGCGCGATGCCGCCAAACTGTCCGGCCGGCTTCAAGCTTGCGGGCGCGCGCTGCGAGTCGCCAATAAGGTCGGGCGGCAATTGTCCTTTCCCGGCAAACCGGGACGGCGAGCTCTGCGTCGCGACGCCGATGCTCCCGCCGTCGGCCAAGCTGCTGGTCGCCAATGTGCTGATCCTGGCCGATGGCGGCGTCGCCAAGGATTACGAAGCCTTGCTGAAGCAGCACTACACCGCTGAAGTGTTTCGGGGCGCGAATCTCGATACCGTCAACCATTGGGTCAACAAGCGCACCGAAGGCAAGATCGACAAGATCCTCGACAAGCTCTCGAACGTGGTGCTGGTCAATGCGGTGTATTTCAAATCGCGCTGGGCGCTGGTGTTCGACCAGAAGCTCACCAAGCTCGAATTCTTCAGCCTGTCGCGCAGCCGCCAGGAAATGGTGCCGACCATGCTGCAGCGGGCGAGCCACGCGGTGGTGACGGGCGACGGCTACCGCGCGATTCGGCTACCTTATGCGGTGCGCTCGCTGGCCATGGTGATCGCGCTGCCGGACGAGATCGACGGCGTGGGCGAACTCGCGCGCCGGCTCGATCAGGACGAACTGACCAAAACGCTGGCGGCCTTGCGAACCGCGCCGCCGCGTCCAGTGGTCCTGACGCTGCCGCGGTTCAAGTTCGAGTACCGCGCCGATCTCATGGCGACGTTCCAGAAGCTTGGCATGGCGCTGCCATTCGATCTCAAACGCGCCGACTTCAGCGGCTTAACCGGCGTGCCGCCGCAGCAGACGCCGGCGGCCATCGATCAGATCGTGCATCGCGCCGTGATCGAAGTGGCGGAGGAGGCGACCGAAGCCGCCGCCGCCACCGCGATCGGCATCATCGTTCGCGCTACGCCCAAACCGATCGAGCCGATGCAGTTCCGAGTCGACCGGCCGTTTCTCTATTATCTGGTCGACGACACAACTG
This sequence comes from Xanthobacteraceae bacterium, assembly GCA_022841625.1. Taxonomy (GTDB): domain Bacteria; phylum Pseudomonadota; class Alphaproteobacteria; order Rhizobiales; family Xanthobacteraceae; genus VAZQ01. The sequence continues at coordinate 182,699 of JALHRD010000001.1, read as the reverse complement.
GCGCGGTGCTGTTCCAGGGTCGCATTATCGATCCGCGATAGCGGCGCGAGCGCCGCTTAGCTCTCGGTCGCCCCGCGCCGCGCCGGTAGAATGGCGCGCGGTGTTATACGCTTGACGTATTACGAAAAACGTTATATGATTTAGCGACATGATCCTGTCGTTCCGCGACCGCGATACCCGTCGTCTTTGGCTCGGCGCGTTCGTGAAGCGGTTCGGCGGCATTGCGAAGCAAGCCGTGCGCAAGCTCGATATGCTGCATACCGCTCGCAGTCTAAACGACCTGCGCGCGCCGCCGGCAAACCGGCTGGAGGCGCTGTCGGGAGACCGGCGCGGACAACACGCGATACGGATCAACGATCAATGGCGTATCTGCTTCGTTTGGACCAAGGAGGGTCCGGTTCATGTCGAGATCGTCGACTATCATTAAGGCCGATCGGGCGCCGAGGGGTGAAATGAAGCGCGTAACGACGCATCCCGGCGAAGTGCTCGGCGAGGAGTTTCTAAAGCCGCTGGGCTTGTCGGCGAATGCCCTGGCGCTGGCATTGCGCGTGCCGGCCACGCGCATCGGCGCAATCGTCAAGGGGGAGCGTTCGGTAACGGCGGACACCGCCTTGCGGCTTGCGCGCTTCTTCAACACCAGTCCCGAATTCTGGATGAATCTGCAGGCGATGTACGACCTCACGAAGGCGCAACGGGAGCGAGGATCGTCGATCGAACGCGAGGTGAATCCGCGCGCGGCGTGAGCGCCGAACCCGTGTGCTAACTCTCGCCGGCCGCGCGGCGCTCTGGGCGCTCTGGGCGGGCCGGGCGCTTGCCGCGGGCGGCGATTTCGGCGACCAGGGTTGCGAGCCCGTTGACGGTTTCAAGCATGAGCGAGCCTTCGCCTTCGGAACGCGATGCTTCCGGCATGATGGCGCGGGTAAAGCCGAGCTTCTGGGCTTCCTTGAGCCGCGCGGCGGTCTGCGCCACCGGACGGATGGCGCCCGATAGTGATACTTCGCCGAAATAGACCGCGTCGGGCGGCAATGGCGCATTGACCAGCGAGGAGATCAGCGCGGCGGCGGCGGCGAGATCGGCGGCCGGTTCCTGAATGCGCAGGCCGCCGGCGACATTGAGATAGACATCGTGGCCGGACAGCTTCACGCCGCAATGGGCTTCGAGCACCGCCAGCACCATCGACAGCCGGCTCTGGTCCCAGCCGACCACCGCGCGGCGCGGCGTGCCGAGCGAGGTCGGCGCCACCAGCGCCTGCATCTCGACCAAAAGCGGCCGCGAGCCTTCAATGCCGGCGAATACCGCGGTACCGGGCGAGCCGAGATCGCGCTCGGACAAAAACAGTTCGGAGGGGTTTGCGACCTCGCGCAGGCCGGCGCCGGTCATTTCGAACACGCCGATTTCGTCGGTCGGGCCGAAGCGGTTTTTGATCGCGCGCAGGATGCGGAACTGGTGCGAACCTTCGCCCTCGAATGAGAGCACGGCGTCGACCATGTGCTCGACCACGCGCGGGCCGGCGATCTGGCCGTCCTTGGTGACATGCCCGACCAGGATCACGGCGGCGCCGGATTTCTTGGCAAAGCGGATTAGGTTCTGCGCCGCGCCACGCACTTGCGTGACCGTACCGGGGGCGGAGTCGACCATGTCGGTCCACATGGTCTGGATTGAATCGATAATCACCAGGCGCGGCGTTGCACCTTCCGACAGTGTTGCGACGATGTCTTCAACCGAGGTTTCGGCTGCGAGTTCGACCGGCGCGCCGGCGAGGCCAAGGCGTTCGGCGCGCAGCCGCACCTGCGCCACGGCTTCTTCGCCTGAAATATAGACGGCACGTTGGCGCGCCCGCGCCAGCGCTGCCACCACCTGGATCAGTAATGTCGACTTGCCGATGCCGGGGTCGCCGCCCAGCAACAGCACCGATCCGCGCACAAAACCGCCGCCGGTGACGCGGTCGAATTCGGCAATGCCGGATGCGAGACGGGGCGAGTCCTGGGTCTCGCCCGACAAGGGTTCGAGCGGAAAGCGCCGCCCCTTGCGTGGGGCGCGGCCGGGGGCGGCGGGACGTTCGGCGCCTTCCTCGACAATGGTGTTCCACTCGCCGCAGGCGTCGCACTTGCCCTGCCAGCGCCCAGTATGGGCGCCGCAGTTCTGGCAGATGAAACCGTCGGTGCGGCGGGCCAATGTGTGTTTTCCGAGAGTTCGAGCCGGTTGGGTTTGAATCAAGTCTACCATCGCTTGGCGGCATGTAGGGTGGGCAAAGCGCAGCCCCGCGTCAGCGGGGCGGAGCGTGCCCACCATGAGCGCGAGCATCGCGATATCCTCGGTGGGCACGGCGCTGCGCGCCTTTGCCCACCCTTGAAAACTGGGAATCATCCCAGCTTAGCATGCTCAATCGCGGTAGAGGCGATGATAGCGCCGGCCGAGATTGGTCAGGATTTCGTAGCTGATGGTGCCGGCGGCGGTGGCGAGATCGTCAATGCCGATCGCGCCGCCGATCAGGGTGGCGACGTCGCCGCGCCGGGCCGCGCCAGGCGGCAGATCGGTGACATCGACCGCCAGCAGATCCATTGAGATGCGCCCGACCACCGGGCACAGCTTGCCGGCAACAATCGCATTCGAAGACGGTTTTGCGGATTTGGTCCCATTGGCCTTGTTGGCGGCGGCGGCGCGCGGATAGCCGTCGCCATAGCCGACGGTCACGATGGCCAGCCGGCTCGGGCGCGCGGCAATCCAGCAGGCGCCGTAGCCGACGCTGTCGCCTTTGTTGACCGCGCGGGTTTGGGCGATCCGGCCTTGCAGCTCCACCACCGGACGCATGGGATTTTTCTGGCCGGCGACCGGATTGCCGCCGAATAGCGCAATGCCGGGCCGCACCAGGTCGCAATGCGCGGTGCCGCCGAGAAAGATCCCGGCCGAATTGGCCAGCGACGACGGCACGCCGCGAAACAGAATCCTGAGTTCGCGAAACAGCCGCATCTGGCGGTCGTTCATCGGATGGTCGGGCGTATCGGCGCAAGCCAGGTGCGTCATGATCAATTTGAAGCCATGGCCCACCGCCTGTACGCGCGGCGCAATCGCGACCGCTTCTTCGGGCGTGAGGCCAAGCCGGTTCATGCCGGTGTCGATATGCAATGCCGCGCCGGCGCGCCAATTATTGGCGGCGACAAACGCATCCCACTCCGCAAGCTCGGTCGGGCTGTTGATGACCGGGCGGAGATTGGCGTCGGCAAAGGCGCCGGCGGTTCCCGGCATCAATCCATTGAGGACATAAATGACCGCATCCGGAGCCACCGCGCGCACGCGCCGGCCCTCCGGGACATCGGCGACAAAAAAGGTCTGGCAGCCGGCTTTCTTGAGCGCCGCGACGACCCGTTCGATTCCGCAACCATAGGCGTCCGCCTTGACGACCGCGGCGCATTCGACCGGTACGGTCATGCCACTGAGTCGCTTCCAATTGGCGGCGATGGCCGCAAGATCGATGGTCAGCACGCCGCCAGCCTCCGCCTCGTCAGCGGATATCATAGCGGGTTGCAGGGTCGGCTCTTGCAGGGTCATGGTCGAAATTACGCTTACATACAAAGCACGCGGTACCGGTAACCGATTACGTCATGCCGAATGATCAATTATGGCACGCAACCAAGGCGTCATCGAGGCGCCGCAAATTTTTCAACCTTGACACCGAAACACCACATGAACACCCTAATTATTAAAACGGAGCAGGTCAGGGGAGGCAAAGCCAATGGCACGCAATCTTGGACGGACGCTGGTTCTTCTTGCGATCTTAGCGGTCATTCTGAGCCTGGGTTGGTGGGCGGTCTACTACAACGAACTCATCCGCCTGCTGGGACCGAAGCCCGCGCTAACCCATGCGATGCAATGCTTGTTGTGGACCGCCGACATCTGCTTGCAGCCGCAGGCGGCGGCGAAGCTGACGGCGTTCTACCCTTATATGCCGCTGGCGATGTGGGGATCGCTGGCGGTGCTGCTGCTCGGCCTGATTGTGGTCAATCGCAGCACCAGCCCGTCGCCCTATCCGGAAACGCCGCCGGGCGAACCGACGCTCATCATCGGCAGTCTTGAGCCGTTCTATGCCTGGGTGCGCGATCTGTCCTGGCCGTTGATCCGGATTGCGGTTGGCGGAACCCTGCTGGTGCATGGCGCCAACAAGTATATGAATGTGGACATCACCAAATTTGCCGCCGGTAGCTTGGCAGGGCGCGGGCTGGAACCGGCATTGCCGCTGGCTTACACGGTATTTTTTCTCGAAACCGGCGGCGCGATCATGATCATGCTCGGCCTGTTCACGCGTTTGGTTGCGCCAATGATCGCGGTGCAGTTTTTCATCATCACCTTCGTGGCGCATTTTGCCAACGGCTATGGCTGGAGCAACCCGCGCGGCGGTTGGGAGTTCCCGCTGATGTGGGGCGCGATCTTCCTCGCCATCGCGCTGCGCGGCGGCGGGCCGTATTCGCTCGACCGGCTGCTGCGGCGGGAGCTGTAGCGGTTCTTAATATTGCGGCTGCGTCTGCGTCAGATCTTCGTGCGCGAGGTTGTCGAAGCGCGTGACGGCGGCGTCGAAGTGCACATTGACGGTGCCGGTCGGGCCGTGACGCTGCTTGCCGATGATGATTTCGGCCTTGCCGAACACCGCCGCCATCTCGGTCTGCCATTTGAGATGCTCGTCGCTGCCGGGCCGCGGCTCCTTATTGCTGAGGTAATATTCCTCGCGGAACACGAACATCACCACGTCGGCGTCCTGCTCGATCGAGCCGGATTCACGCAGGTCGGAGAGTTGTGGGCGTTTATCGTCGCGGTTCTCGACTTGCCGCGACAATTGCGACAACGCCAAAATCGGCACATTGAGCTCTTTGGCCAGCGCCTTCAGATTGGTGGTGATTTCGGTCACCTCCTGCACGCGGTTCTCCTGAGAACGGCGTGAGGACCCCTGCAGCAGTTGGATATAGTCGATGACCAGCAGGTCCATGCCCTTCTGGCGTTTAAGGCGGCGCGCGCGCGCGGCCAACTGCGCCACCGTCAAGCCGCCGGTCTCGTCGATGAACAGCGGCAGGTGCTGCAACTCAACCGCGACGTCCTTAATCTTCTCGAAATCGCGCTCGTTGATGCCGCCACGCCGGATCGTGCTCGACGAAATGCCGCTCTGCTCGGCGATGATACGGGTGGCGAGCTGCTCGGCCGACATTTCCAACGAGAAGAATGCGACAATGCCGCCATTGACGGTATTGATGTGGCCGTCGGCATGAACCTCGCCGCGCCAGGCACGTGCGACATTGTAGGCGATGTTGGTGGCAAGCGCGGTCTTACCCATGCCGGGACGGCCGGCCAGAATGATCAGATCGGACGATTGCAGCCCGCCCATTTTGCTGTCGAGGTCGCGCAAGCCCGACGCCAGGCCGGACAATTTGCCGTCGCGCTGGTAGGCGCGCGCCGCCATGTCGATCGCGGTGGTCAGGGCGGATTCGAATTTCTGGAAGCCGCCGCCATAACGGCCGACCTCGGCCAGGTCGTACAGCCGGCGCTCGGCTTCCTCGATCTGATCGCGTGGCGCAAAATCGACCGGCGCGTCGAACGCGCCGATCACCATGTCCTCGCCGATCCGGATCAATTCGCGCCGTACCGCGAGATCGTAGACCGTGCGGCCATAGTCGGCGGCGTTGATGACCGTGGTCGCTTCGGCCGCGAGGCGGGCGAGATATTGTGGAACCGGCAAGCCGGCAATGTCGACATCGGCGGGCAGGAAGCTCTTGAGCGTAATCGGCGAAGCCAATTTGCCGGTGCGGATCAGGCTGCGTGCGATATCGAAGATCTGCTGATGGACGGGTTCGAAAAAATGTTCCGGCTCAAGAAAATCGGAGACGCGATAAAGCGCTTCGTTATTAACGAGAATGGCGCCCAAAAGCGATTGTTCCGCTTCGACATTGTGCGGAGCAACGCGGTATGGCGCGGCAGGCTCCTCCACCCGCTTGCGTGCAACTGATTCGAGAGCCATGGACTTTGCGTGTGCTCGTATTTTGACATTTTCTAGGCACGGGACTCACCGGCGACGCCTACGGGGGGTAACGACAGTTCATTTCTCATTAGTGCAGGAGTGGTCTCACAAAGGAAGCGCCATGTGCAACTGTCCCCGCAATCAAGAGCGATAGTGCGTGCCGGCACGGGATGCTTGACGCAGTGCATTTGGTGGAGGATGGAGGAATCACTCACCCGCAAGACGCAATGGCGGCCGTTGACGACCTTCACGCGCACGCAGCCGCTGCGACTCCCACAGGATATAGTCGCGGGTCATGGGGACAACCCCCTGCCGCTTGGTCAATTGGACTTGAAACACCATCAGGGCCTGTTCGCGGAACGCCATCTCCGCCGCCGCCAGATAGAATTCCCACATGCGTGCAAAGCGCGCGTCGTAAATGCGTTCGACGGTGTCGCGATGCGCCAAAAAGCGCTCGCGCCAGGCCTTGATGGTTTCCGCGTAGTGCAGGCGTAGAATTTCGATGTCGGTCACCAATAATCCGGCCTTTTCCACAGCCGGCAGCACTTCGGACAACGCCGGAATATAGCCGCCCGGGAAAATATACTTGGCGATCCAGGGATTTGTGACATTCGGTCCCTCGGAACGGCCGATTGAGTGCAGCAGCATGATGCCATTGTCGTCGAGCATTGCTGCGCATTTGCGGAAGAACGTGTCGTAAAAGCCGACGCCAACATGCTCAAACATGCCGACCGATACGATGCGGTCGAAACGCTCCGGCACATCGCGGTAGTCCTGCAGGCGGACTTCGATGGCTTCGGCGCGCGGGTGTTCCGAGGCGCGCGCCCAGGCATAGGCATGCTGCTCGGCCGAGAGCGTGACGCCGGTCACGCGGGCATCGCAGTTTTCGGCGAGATAAATCGCAAGCCCGCCCCAGCCACAGCCGATGTCGAGCACGCGGTGTTGGCGATCGACCAGGAGTTTGGCCGCGAGATGCCGCTTTTTGGCGAGTTGAGCGTCGTCGAGCGTCTGGCCGGGGGTTTCAAAATAGCCGCAGCTGTATTGCCGATCGGCATCGAGGAACAGCGCATAAAGCTGACCATCGAGATCATAGTGATGCGCGACATTGCGGCGCGCGCGCCGCGGCCGATTGAATTGCAGCATGCGGCGATAAAGATAGCGCAACAGCCATTGCGGTCGCGCCCAAATGGGCGGCAAGCCGTCGCGCCGTTGGGCAAACACCACCGACAGCACATCGGCGATCGTGCCCTGTTCGACGATCAGCGTGCCGTCGACATAGGCTTCGCCAAACCGCAATTCGGGATCGAGCAGCACGCCATATTGGGCGGCGCCGGTGGTGAAACGAATTGCAACCGGCGTGCCGGCGCCGTCGCCAAAGGTAAACGCCGTTCCGCCCGCGGTCGTGACCCGCAGATTACCGGCGCGAATAAACTGACCCAATGCCCACCGAAGAAGCCGTTCCATCGGCATTCTCTTGATTGGCAGTTTTGCACGTCATCCACAGCATAGCGGATATTGGCTCCGCCTTGCCTGCGACATATTTTCCGTCCACCGGCAACGGCGGGACGACAGGCGGCATTGAGGACTAGCCGCGCTGAAGATTAGCCGTATTTCCGGAGCTGGCTTCGGCCGGGACCAGTATATAAGTACGAAATCCGCCGGTGGCGGCATTGTGATGTGTGGTGCTGTTGCTTTAGCGCCGGTCGCGCGGCAGTTTGGCGAATAAGCCCGGGATCGGGGGCGGCAAGCATTACGGTGTCCGCCGTCAGCTAAGGAGATCGTTTTGTCGCGGTCGCAGGGCTCGATGCCTGTGGTGGTGGGGATGCTCAGCATGCTGATGCTGGGCTCGGCCGCGCCGCAGGGCAGCATCGATGCTGGCAAGTCGCCAGCGCAGATATTTGCCGATACTTGCTCGAATTGCCACCGTCGGCCGCAGGAGCTCAAGCGCGAGCGCGCTAGCGCCGGTTTCTTGCGCCAACATTATACGCCGGGCGCTCAAGAGGCGGCGGCAATGGCGGCGTTTCTGGCAAATATCCCGGTCGATCCGCGCGCAGCGGCGAAAGACGCGAAAGAGCGCCCCAAAGGGCCGCTGGAATCCAAAGGACCGCTGGAAAAAGAGAAGGCCAAGGCGCCGCAGCAGGTGCAAGAACGTCCACAAGAACGTCCACAAGAACGTCCACAAGAACGTCCACAAGTGCAGCCGCCGGCGGCGAAGGCCAAGCAGCTCGCCAGGGGCTCAATTGTCGAGTCGACGGAGACGCCACGGGAAGGTCCCGCATCGTCTCCGTCCGTCCCTCGGCTTGAGCCGTTCGAAGAGTAAGCGTTATTTGCTGTCGGCGTCGGGAGCCTCGGCCAGGGCTTGTTGCGCTGCCTTGGCTTCCGGATCGAAGAACGCCTCGGCATTGGCCAGCGCCTCGGCGGCGGCTTGCTGCTCGTCGCTGCGGGTGACGGTGACGTCTTCGCCGCGTGCGAGACGGGCCGCCTCGTCGGCATTGCGCGCGACCGCCAATTTAATTGCGACCTCGAACTCTGGATGCAATGCGATCGGAATCTTGTGCATGCCGATGGTTTTGATCGGGGCGCTGAGCGCGATCTGACTGCGATCGAGCTGGAAGCCTTGGGCGACCACCAGTGCGACGATGTCGCGCGGCGACACCGAGCCATAAAGCTGTCCGGTTTCGGAGGCTTGCCGCAGCACCGTGAAGCTTTGACCGTCGAGCGTCTTGCCGATCTTCTCGGCCTCGCCGCGTTGTTCAAGGTTACGGGCCTCAAGCTCCGCCTTCATGGTTTCGAAGCGCGCGCGGTTCTCCTTGGTGGCGCGCAGCGCCTTGCGTTTCGGCAGCAGAAAGTTACGGGCAAACCCGTCCTTGACGCGGACGACTTCACCCATTTGGCCGAGCTTGGCGACGCGTTCGAGCAGAATGACTTCCATGGTGGATCTCCTGTTATCGGGTTGAAGCCGGTGATTAGATTCGGGTGGCGGGCGGACCCGCGGTGGGGGCGGCAAAGCGGGCGCGAATTTTGAAGGCGGCATCGGCAAGCCCGAGCATCGACAGTGCGAGGATCGGCCAGATCATGATGAGTGCGACCGCATAAGCGGCGGCGAGCACGAAACTGCGGCCGCTGACGCCGCGCGTAATGGTGTGCAGTACGGCAAACCCAATCATCGCATAGGCGGTGAAAAGACTCGCCGCCAACAGGCCAGCGAACAGGCCCGGTAGATTGGGAATGAATGAACCGGCGATCGCCGCGGCCAACAGCCCAGGTGTGAAGTTTGGCAATTCCGTCGCTGACAGGTCGGGCCATGGCCGGCGCAGGCGGCCCGATACGCTGACGATCCGCGCCGCGAGCCAAAGATTGAATGTGTTGAAGATCGTCAAAAACACCGCTGCTGCCAGCGGAACGACCGCGACGAACATATCGACCAGGGCGCGCGTATCCACTTCTGCGGGGGTTTTCTTCTGTTCCTGGGTCAAGCGCACGATGCGCTCAAGCGCCTTGCGCAGTTCGCCCTCGACCGCTTCTTTGCTGAGGCCGAAATTGAGAATGGCAGCGGCGATGATAAGCGTTGCTATGATTGCGGCCCACTGCACCAGGCGTCCGACTGGATACCACTCGGTTTCGCCGCCGGCTCCATTGGTTGCGATCGGGCGACCGAGCAGCGCGAGATAGCCGAGCCACCATGCCGGCAGTCCGACTCCAAAAAAGAACGCGAACAAAAGCGGCGGGCCAAGCGTCAGCCCGAGACCGAGCGCTGCCAGAATGGCGGCCAGCAGGCCGGCCAAATGGTTCCATCCGATTGCGGCAATCAAAATCGGCAGCGGCGCAATCTGGATCAGAACCAGGGCGATTGCAGCACCCGACACAATAGAAGCTTGCAGCAGCGCCGCCGCTGCTGCCGCACCCAGTGCCACAAGAAAGGTCTGCATCATCGCAAGCTGTCCCGCATTCTCAGCGGTTAGAGGCGTTGCCGCCCCAACCATTGGCTGTCGCGGTGTCCGCGGCGGCCTTGTACTCTCTCGCGTCCCCCGATCCGGGCGACGATTAATTCACCAAGCTGTCGGCGCCCACCTATTGGATGAGGTAAGGCAGCAGTCCCAGGAAGCGTGCGCGCTTGATGGCGCGAGCCAATTCGCGCTGCTTCTTGGCGGAAACCGCCGTGATCCGGCTCGGTACGATCTTGCCGCGCTCCGAAACATAACGCTGCAACAGCCGCACATCCTTGTAGTCGATCTTCGGCGCATTGGCTCCGGTGAACGGACAGGTCTTGCGGCGGCGGAAAAACGGACGGCGTGCTTGGGTCGGTGCAAAGCTCATGACGATCAAGCCTCCACAATATCGGCATCATCGCGCGGCGGGCGCGCATCGCGATCCCGCCGGCCGCCGCGGTCGCCACGGTCGCCACGGTCGCCACGATCACTGCGATCGCCACGGTCACGGAAACCGCCACCGCGTTCGTCGCGCTCGCGGTCGCGGTCGACCTTGCGCATCATTGCGGACGGGCCTTCTTCCAGCTCTTCCACACGGACGGTCAGGTAGCGCACCACGTCTTCGCTCAATCGCTCCTGTCGCTCGACTTCGTTGAGCGCGGCGGGCGGCGCGTCGACATTCAGCAATGTAAAATGCGCCTTGCGGTTTTTGCTCAGCCGGTAGGACAGGGATTTCACGCCCCATTGTTCGACCTTGGTGACCTTGCCACCCAGCTGCTCGATCACGCCCTTGAATTGGGCGGTCAGTTCTTCGACCTGTTGCGCACTGGTATCTTGGCGCGACAGGAAGACGTGTTCGTATAGCGGCATGGAAATGCCTTCCCTCTGGTTCGTGCCGATTCCGGCGCAAAGCCCTCCGAGCCCTTTCGGGAAAGGCTCGAAAGCTGCGAAGGCGGGAACACCGGACGCCGGGCCAGCTGGCCCTGCCGGACGCCAGCGATTGCGCGCTGCCGCCAAGCCGTCCGTTCAGCTCCCGGCCGGGATCGAGCGGAGGCCGTGGTTATAGGGTTTTCGGACCGAAACGCAAGCGCTTGGCGGCAAAGCCCCCCGCTGGGCGTGGAGCCGGGCGGGGATCGACTATAGAAGGGGCCTGTGGGCCAAAAACGCGCTTATCTGACCTACCGAGGAGGGTTCCCCAAGGCGAGGATCGTCTGGCTGCTGGCGCTCGCTGCCGGGATTGGGCTGGGCCGTGCCGATGTGGCAAAGGCCCAGCAAAAGCCGGCCATTCAATCGTTACTGCAAACGGATCTGGCGGGCATTCCCGGCCAGGAGACGATCCTGGAGGTTCTGACGATCCCGCCAGGTGGCGCAACGCCCCGCCACATCCACCCGGACGGCCACGAGATCGTCTATGTGCTGGAAGGGGTCACCACCGCGGAAATCGACGGTCGCGCGACCCGCGATTACCGAGCGGGGGAGGTGGTCCATGTGCCGCCCAATGTTCCGCATATCGGGCGCAATGCGAGCGCGACCGAGCCGCTCAAGGTCTTGGTCATCCGCATCAAGGATAAGAGCAAGACGGTGATGGTGCCGGTCAAATAGCGAGACGGCTATTTGGGCTGCCTGAGGCTCTGCAACAATTCCGCGAGCCGTACCGCGAGATCGACGCCTTCGCGAATATGCCCCTCGCTTTGCTCGTCGGCTTTGTTGTTACGCATGCGCTTAAGCTGGCTGAGCAGCATATCGAGATTATGTGCGACCAGTTGATGCCGAAAAGCGGGATCTTTGCGCGAACGCGCAAGATCGTCATCGGATACCAGCGTGAGTCCGGCCATGGCCTTTTCTCGGCTATTGCGTCGCGTCCAATCTAGCGCGGCCGGCGTTGCCGGGGGGTTAGGAAGCGGAGTTTGCAGGAGGTTACCGAATATGGTTGCGGCTCCGTTACCGGGGGCGGCCTCGCTTGACAGGGGCGGCTTGCCGGTGTCTTAGCGCAGGGCTTGGCGAAGCTTGGCGAACTTGGCGAAACCAACGCCGGTTCGCCGATCAGGACATGCGCTCAGGACATGCGCCATGCAACCGCAATAGGGCGCAAATTTCCGAGGGACATCGATGGCGGCGGCGTTCGTTTTTCCAGGGCAGGGTAGCCAGGCGGTTGGCATGGGCAAGGCCCTAGCGGAGACGTTCCCGGTCGCACGGCAGGTGTTCGAGCGTGTCGATGAGGCGCTCGCCGACAAGCTCAGCGCGATCATGTGGGAGGGGCCCGCCGAAACCCTGACCCTGACCGAAAACACCCAGCCGGCATTGGTGGCGGTGTCGCTTGCCGCGATGCGGGTGCTTGAGACGGAAGCGGGGGTCGAGCTGGTGCGCGACGCGAAATTCGTCGCCGGTCATTCGGTGGGCGAATATTCAGCGCTGGCCGCCACCGGGGCGCTGTCGTTCGACGATGCGGTGCGGTTGGTCCGGATTCGCGGGCGCGCCATGCAGCGGGCGGTCCCGGTCGGCCAGGGCGCGATGGCCGCATTGTTGGGCGTCGATTTCGAGCAAGCGGCGGCGATCGCCGCCGAGGCCGCGCAAGGCGAACTGGTGCAGGCCGCCAACGACAATGGCGGCGGGCAGGTTGTCGTGTCCGGTCACAAGGCCGCGGTCGAACGGGCGGTCGAGATCGCTAAAGCCAAAGGCGTCCGGCGCGCGATGCTGTTGCCGGTGTCGGCGCCATTTCATTCCGCGCTGATGCAGCCGGCGGCCGACGCGATGGCGCAGGCGCTCGCCAAGGTGACCATCAGGGCGCCGACGATCCCGCTCATTGCCAACGTCACCGCGGCGCCGGTGACGGCGCCGGCGGATATTCTGCGCGGTCTTGTCGAGCAGGTCACGGGCACGGTGCGCTGGCGCGAGTCGGTCTCCTATATGGCGGCGGCCGGCGTAACGCATTTCTATGAGGTGGGCGCCGGCAAAGTTCTCACCGGACTGATCAAGCGTATCGCCGAGGGTGCGAGCGGCATGCCGATCGGTAGCCCTGACGAAGTTGCGGCATTCAAGGCGGCGCGCGGCTGAACGCTTTGCGTCATAAGCGAGGAGAACGTCGATGTTCGACCTAACGGGCAAGACCGCGCTTGTGACCGGCGCGACCGGCGGCATTGGCGGCGCGATCGCACAAGCATTGCATCGGCAGGGTGCGACAGTCGCGCTCTCCGGCACGCGTCGGGATGCGCTCGATGCACTCGCCGCCGCGATGCAGGATCGGGTCCATGTCTTGCCGTGCAACTTGGCCGATCGTGACGCGGTCGATGGGTTGGCGCCGCAGGCCGAGGCCGCCATGGGCCAACTCGATATCCTGGTCGCCAATGCTGGCATCACCCGCGACAATCTCCTTGTGCAATTGAGCGATGAAGCCTGGGACGATGTCATTGCGGTCAATCTCACCGCGACCTTCAGGTTGGCGCGTGCCGCGCTCAAAGGAATGATGCGTCGCCGCAGCGGCCGGATCATCGGCATTACCTCGGTGGTCGGCGTTACCGGCAATGCCGGTCAGGGCAATTACACAGCCGCCAAGGCTGGCATGATCGGAATGATGAAAACGATCGCCCAGGAATATGCCAAGCGCGGCGTCACCGCGAACTGCATTGCGCCCGGATTTATCGTAACTGCGATGACCGAAAAGCTGACCAATAAGCAGCGTGAGGCGATCTTGTCGCGGGTGCCGGCCGGCCGGCTGGGGGAGGGCGCCGATGTGGCGGCGGCGGCGGTCTATCTGGCGTCCGATGAGGCTGCCTATGTCACCGGCCAGACCCTGCATGTAAACGGCGGAATGGCAATGATTTAAGGGACGCGGGCGGGCCGAGCGCCCATGCTGGCCAAGCCCCGGGAAGTGTGGTAACCGGACCCCAGTTGGCGGGGGACGCCGACGGGGCCGTATAAGGCATTGCACGGTTCGCTCGCGACCGTATTCTGGTCTTCCACGGTCGCCCCGGTTGGCGGTTCGCAATGGCTCGGTGGCGTCGACCGGACGAGCCAATCGAAAATGGGATGAAAGGTTACAGCGATGAGTGACATTGGCGAGCGTGTGAAAAAGATCGTGGTGGAGCACCTGGGCGTAGAAGCCGAGAAGGTGGTCGAGAATGCCAGTTTCATCGACGATCTCGGTGCCGATAGCCTCGACACCGTTGAACTCGTCATGGCGTTTGAAGAAGAGTTCGGTTGCGAAATACCGGATGACGCTGCGGAAACCATCCTGACAGTGGGCGATGCCGTAAAATTCCTTGAAAAGAACGCAAAAAGCTAATTCTCCCCGACTGGCATCTGCAATCATAGCTCCTAGGGTTTAGGGCCTTGGCGTCGGACGGCGTCAGGGGGTTATAATTGTCGCGGGTCGTTCGAGGTATTGTCGATGAGGCGTGTGGTCGTCACTGGGCTCGGAATGGTGACTCCGCTGGCATGCGGCGTCGATGCAACGTGGCAGCGCTTGATTGATGGCAAGAGCGGTGCGCGGCCAATCGAAACCTTCGACGTCTCCGACCTCGCCGCCAAGATCGCCTGTCAGGTTCCGCGCGGCGACGGTTCCAACGGCAGTTTCAATTCCGATCAGTGGATGGAGCCGAAGGAGCAGCGCAAGGTCGACGACTTCATCATTTTTGCGATGAGCGCCGCCACCCAAGCGCTCGCTGACGCAGGCTGGAAACCTGAAAGCCGGGACGATCAAAATCAAACCGGCGTTTTGATCGGCTCTGGCATTGGCGGTCTGACCGGAATTGCCGAAGCGGCGATTCTCTTGAAGGAACGCGGCCCGCGCCGCTTATCGCCATTTTTCATTCCGGGACGTCTGATCAACTTGGCGTCCGGATATGTTTCGATCAACCACGGACTGCGCGGGCCAAATCATGCGGTTGTGACGGCATGCTCGAGCGGCGCGCACGCGATTGGCGACGCATCGCGGCTGGTCGCGCTGGGCGACGCCGAGGTAATGGTGGCGGGGGGCGCGGAATCGTCAATCTCCCGGATTGGGATGGCGGGATTTATCGCCTGCCGCGCGTTATCCACAGGTTTTAATGACACACCGGAACGAGCGTCGCGCCCCTATGATCGCGATCGCGACGGATTTGTCATGGGTGAAGGCTCCGGCATTGTGGTCCTCGAGTCGCTCGAACACGCCCAGCGCCGCGGGGCAAAGATTTATGCCGAGATCGTCGGTTACGGACTGTCAGGCGATGCCCATCACATTACGGCACCGGCGGAAGACGGCGACGGCGCGCTTCGCTGCATGAAAGCCGCCATTGCGCGCGCCGGCATCTCGCCGGCGGAAATCGACTACATCAACGCCCACGGGACATCCACGCCGCTTGGCGACGAGATCGAACTGGGCGCGGTACAGCGTTTGGTCGGCAACGATGCCGCGCATATCAGCATGTCGTCGACAAAATCCTCGGTGGGTCATCTGTTGGGCGCGGCCGGCGCGGTGGAAGCGATCTTCTCCATTCTTGCAATGCGTGACGGTATTGCGCCGCCCACCATCAATTTGGACAATCCGTCGGTTGAGACCGCCATCGACTTGGTGCCGCATCGTGCGAAAAAGCGGAAAATCGATGTCGTGCTTTCGAATTCGTTTGGCTTTGGCGGCACCAACGCATCGTTGGTGTTCCGCCGCCTGAATGGGTAGTGTCTCTGGGTTTCCGAAGTCCGCGATGCGGCGCAGCGACCGCCTACGTGTCGTTCGGATCAGGGGGCGGTGAGAGTCCTGCTTTCGCCATAGTTGCGTTTAGGCTGATGCGTGGGTGGCATTCGTGGTGCGGAATCTTGATGGTTCGTAAACCAGGTCGTAGCGAAGTGCGCCATGGTCTGCGCGTCCCGGATTTGACGGGGCATGGCATTATTGTGCGTCCTGGTGAGGACGGACAATGAATTCGCCGACCAATCCCCCGGGCGGTGGCGATGGCGGCGGCCCCAAGCGTCCGCGTGTAACGGCGCCGCCGGCCGGCCGCATACCGGCTTCGACATCGGCGCCGAATCCGCCGAGCCGCCGATTTCCAGCCGCAATGTCGTATCCGTCGCTGAGCGACAAGGCCCGCACGCCGGCAACATGGCAACCGGCGGGGACGCCGGGTCAGCCGCGCAGCGCCGGTGCAGAACTGCGTTCGCCGGCGCAGCGACCCCCAACGCGACCGTCGGTGGAACCGCCGCCGCCCGAAATTGCCGAAAAACACGAGCCGCCGCCGGCGCGGCCCAGTCGGCCGGCTCCGAACCTGTCGCCGCCGCCGAATGCGCAGACCGGTGTTCCGCCAGTCCATTCGCGGGCCGCGGCCGACACGAGCAGAGCGCGACAGTCGGCGGCCCAGAGTATCGGCACGAACGGCAGACCCGGTGGCGGGCAAACCTTCCGGGAAATCGAAGATCCGTTTCCGCCGCCACCAGAGCGCTCGGAAGGCAACATTTATCAAGATCGGCGGATTACACCACGCAGCCCGCGCGCTGCACTCGAACCGGAACATTTCTCAGTGCCACCTGATCGTTCGAAACGCGCCCGCAATCCGATTGTCGTCATCGGCAATGCAATTTTCACCTTGCTGATCTTGCTGGTTATCGGCGGCGGCGGCGTGATGGTGTTCGGGAAGTTTCGCTTCGAGGCGCCCGGCCCGTTGCAGGCGGACAAGGTGGTCCATATCCGTTCCGGCGTCGGCGTGCTCGATATTGCCGAGATTCTGCAACGCGAAGGCGTGATCGACGAGCACAAGCTTATCTTCGCCGGTGGCGTGTTTGCGATGAAGGCGGGCGCTCACCTGAAGTCAGGCGAGTATCTATTCCCCAAGCGCGCGAGCGTGCGCGATGTGGTGGAAACGATGGTCGAAGGCAAGGTGGTGCAGCATCTCGTATCGATTCCGGAGGGACTGACCTCGGAACAGATCGCCGTGCGGCTCCTGGATAATGCGATACTGAGCGGCACCATCCGAGAGACGCCGCGCGAAGGCAGCATGCTGCCGAACAGTTATAATTTTCGGCGCGGTGATACCCGCGAGCTCGCCATTCAGCGCATGCAGCAGGCGCAGCAGCAGCTCCTGAAAGAAGTTTGGGAGCGCCGCAGCCGCGATCTGCCGCTACGGACGCCCGAACAGTTGATTATCCTGGCGTCGATCATTGAAAAGGAAACCGGCCGTCCGGAGGAGCGGACGCGGGTTGCGGCGGTGTTTGTCAACCGTCTCCGGCAGAAGATGCGGCTGCAAACCGACCCGACGGTGATCTACGGCCTGGCGCCCGGCAAGGGTACGCTCGGCCGGCCGCTGTCGCGCGCCGACCTCGAGCGGCCGACGCCGTACAACACCTATGTCATCGATGCGTTGCCGCCTGGGCCGATCGCCAATCCGGGCCGCGCCTCGATCGAGGCCGCGGCCAATCCCGCGCGCACCAAGGAATTGTTTTTCGTGGCCGACGGAAGCGGCGGACACGCTTTCTCGGAAACCTACGAGCAGCATTTGCGCCATGTCGCGCGGTTGCGGGCGATTGAACAGGGTGGTGCTCCGGAAACGCCACGTGCAGCGCCACGTGCGGCGCCGCAGGCCGAGCCGGCGCCCAAGGCGGCTCCCAAGGCGCGCAGCAAATCCGATCCGGCACAACAGAAACAATAGCCGGCCAAGCCGCCGCCGATGCGCTGGTCTTGTGACCGGCGATTCCCGCCTTTAAGGTCGCGGCCTGAATCCTTCCAATCGGGTTCCTTTGCAGGTAGCCAATGGCGCTTTCGAGCATGACCGGGTTTGCGCGCGGACAGGGCGTGTGCGGCGCTTATGTCTGGGCGTGGGAACTTAAATCGGTCAATGCCAAAGGCCTCGACCTGCGGCTGCGGCTGCCGCCGGGCTGGGATGTGGTTGAGACTCCGCTCCGCAGCCGCGCCGCCGAATGCCTGATTCGCGGGACGATCTACGGCACATTGACCGTCAAACGCGAAGGCATCGCGCCGGTGGTGCGCGTCAATGAACCGGTGCTCGCGGCGGTGCTTGCGACCGTCAATAGCCTGGCCGGTCGCATTGCGGCGGATCCGCCCCGGCTCGATGGCATTCTGTCGCTCAAGGGCGTCATCGAGGTGGTCGATGAGGACGAGCGCGAGGACGATCGGCGACGCGCCGAAGCGGCGGTGGTCGCCGGATTTCACGAAACGCTCGCGGAGCTTGTCGATATGCGCCGTCGCGAGGGCGCGGCGCTGGGCGAAATTCTGTCACAACGGCTTTCGGAAATAGCCGTCTTGGCGGCACGCGCTGAGGCGGCGCCGGGTCGAGGCCCGGAAGCGATCAAGGCGCGCATGGCCGAGCAGATCGGAACCCTGCTGGGCGCCTCCGATCGTTTCGACCCCGATCGCTTGCATCAGGAAGCGATGCTGATCGCCAGCAAGGCTGACATCCGCGAGGAACTCGATCGCCTGGCATCGCATATTGCGCAGGGGAAAAAGCTGACTGCCGACGGTGGTCCGGTTGGTCGGCGGCTCGACTTTCTCGCACAAGAGTTCAACCGCGAGGTCAATACCATCTGTTCCAAGTCCAACGATGTGGAACTCACCAATATTGGCTTGGAGCTCAAGACCGTCGTGGAGCAGTTCCGCGAACAGATCCAAAATTTGGAATAGTGAAGGATGGCACGCAAGACGACGCGCAAGGTGAAACGCAAAACGCGCACGATCGCTCGGCGCGGGCTGATGCTGGTGCTGTCGTCGCCGTCTGGCGCGGGCAAAACCACGCTGTCGCGCATGCTCCTGAAGGCGGATTCGTCGGTGGAGCTGTCGGTGTCGGTGACGACGCGACCGCGCCGCGCCAATGAAAAGCACGGCCGGGACTATCGCTTCATCCAGCGCTCGCAGTTCGACAGGATGGTGCAGAATGGCGAACTGTTGGAATGGGCGGAGGTGTTCGGGAATTTCTATGGCACGCCGCGCGCGCCGGTCGAGCGCGCCTTGGCGGCGGGGCGCGACGTCCTGTTCGATATCGACTGGCAAGGCACCCAGCAGTTGCGCGAGAAGGCGCGGGGCGAAATGGCCAGCATTTTCGTGCTGCCGCCCTCAATTCCAGAGTTGGAGCGTCGGCTGCGCGCGCGGGCGCTGGATGCCGAACGGGTCATTCGCGGGCGGATGGCGAAGGCGGTGGACGAACTCAGCCACTGGGCCGAATATGATTATGTCATTGTCAACGACGACGTCGCGCGCGCTTTCGCCGCGGTAAAGCAAATCCTGGCCGCGGAACGGCTTAAGCGCGAGCGGCAGACCGGATTGTCCAGCTTCGTGCGCGATCTGCAAGCCAAGCTGTGAGGTGCGCTATCGTCCGGCGTATTTGTGCAGCACGATCTGCTTGATTTCGGCGCGCTGCGCGGGGGTCGGAGCGTTGATGACCCGTTCGATCGCGGCGCGCGCTGCATTCGGATCGCGATAATCGATGTAGCGCTGCGATTTTTCGGCTTCCGCCAATAGTTTGGGCTCTTTCACGAGCTTTCCGATGGCGTCTTGCAGAAAGGCGAGCCGATCCGCCGGCAAACCAGGCGGCGTGACCAAAACACGGCCGAGCGCATCGAGCGTCGAGCGGAAGTCGAACCACCATTCTTGTTCGGCGGTGAGCTTGACCAGTTCGAAAATGGTTGGAACTTCCGGGAAGAATTGCGATTTGTTGCGCGCCATCGTTGCAAGCGGATGGTTCTGCCCGGATCGCACATAGAGATTGGCCGACGTATCGGACACATACATCGCGTCCATTTCCTTGCGTTCGATAGCGAGTGCAATCTCGGCGGTGCCTTTGTAGCCCATCACGATCCGGCAATTGAGCTTGAGCACGGTGCAGGTGATGGCGCCGCCGTCGGCAGTGCCGTCAATCAATCCCGACGCCCCCCAGTTCAGCGCCACGCCAGGCTTCATGGCGTCGGTCGGACGGATCATCGCAGGATTGTTGGGCTGTCCGAGCCACATCCATGGCGACGCGCTGACGATGCCAAGATGACCGACCTTGCTCAGGTCGTAGGCGACGCCCTGCTGCTCGACGAGTTGCGCCATGGTGGCGGCGATGCCGCTGATCAGCATCATTTGCAAGCCGTCGGGCGGTGCTTGGTAGAGCCGATTGAGCGCCGACATGCCGCCCGCGCCGGGTTGGTTCTCGACAATCACGGTGGTTTGCAGGATCTCGCGCAGGTAGGGAGCGAGCATCCGCGCATAGATATCGTAGCCGCCGCCGACGCCAAAGCCGACGACGATCTTGACGGTCTTACCTTTGAAAAATTCGGCGGCCGGCTGCGCCGATGCGGTTTGCACGGATAAGGCGAGTGACATTGCCGCGCCGAGCGTGGCGGCGACCCGCCGAATTTGAGCAACCCGACGACCGGCGTTCATAGCAACCTCCAGCGGTTCTCGGCGAGCCTCTTAGCAAGACTATCATCATGCCGATCGATGCAAATAGGAAGTTAGGTCCGTCAGGGCGCGTTGCCGGACATGACTCGCGCGAGCGTGACGAAGCCGGCGATAGGGATCTCCTCGGCGCGCGCCGTCGGCGCAATGCCGGCGGCGGCCAGCAATGGCATGGGATCGCAGCCCAGCGATTTGAGGCTCTGCCGCAGCATCTTGCGCCGTTGACCGAAGGCGGCTTCGGTCACGCGCTGCAATGCGGCGGATGGGCACGGCAAGGGCGTCGCGCGCGGCACCAGTTCCACCAGGGAGGAAGTCACTTTGGGCGGCGGTACAAACGCCGATGCCGCCACATCGAACAGGATGCGCGCTTCGGTGCGCCAGCCCGCCAAAACCGACAGGCGGCCGTATTTCTTGGAACCGGGCACCGCTGTGATGCGCTCGGCGACCTCGCGCTGGAACATCAGCACCAGCCGGTCGAACCAGGGCGGCCAGGGTTCGGTCGTCAGCCAGCCGACCAGCAGGGCGGTGGCGATGTTGTAGGGCAGGTTTGCGATAATGCGCGCAGGCTTGCCGTCCAACAGCGGTCGCGGGTCGAAGGTCATGGCATCGGCAGATACGATGTCCAGACGGCCAGGATAATGCGACGCGATCTCCGACAGCGCCGCGAGCGCGCGCTCATCGCGTTCGATGGCAATGACCCGGTGGGCGCCATTGGTCAGCAATGCGCGGGTCAGCCCGCCCGGGCCGGGGCCGATCTCGATCACGGTCGATCCGTCGAGCGGGCCGCCAGCGCGCGCGATGCGTCCGGTGAGATTGAGATCGAGCAGGAAGTTTTGGCCGAGCGACTTTCGCGCGCGCAGATCGTGGCGTCGGATCACCTCACGCAGCGGCGGGAGGTCGTCGCTCATCGGCGCGCGGCAACCGGCTGCGTTTCGCGCGATGTGAGGCGTGTCGCGAGCCTGATTGCCGCAATGAGGCTGGTGGGATCGGCCCGGCCGGTGCCGGCGATGTCGAACGCGGTGCCATGGTCGGGAGATGTGCGCACGAATGGCAATCCCAAGGTGACGTTGACGGCGTGTTCAAACGCCAAGGTCTTGATCGGGATCAGCGCTTGATCGTGGTACATGGCGATGGCGACATCATAGGTCGCGCGCGCCGCTTGGTGAAACATGCTGTCGGCCGGCAGTGGCCCGCGCGCATCGATGCCCTCGGCGACCAGCCGCTCGACCGCCGGCCGAACGATGGCGATGTCTTCGCTACCGAGCGCGCCGTGTTCGCCGGCATGTGGATTGAGGCCGGCCACCGCGAGCCGAGGCTGCGCGATCCCGAACCGGTTGCGCATATCGTGCGCGACGATCCGGCAGGTCTGTACGATCAGATCCTCGGTCAACAGGCCGAGGGCGTCGCGCAACGGCAAGTGGATGGTGACCGGGACCACGGCCAGCTCCGGCGACCAGAGCAACATGACCGACTGCGCGCGCACACCGGTTTTATCTTGGGCGAGCTTTGCGAGATATTCCGTATGCCCTGGCTCGGCAAAGCCTGAACGGTACAAGACCGATTTGGCGACCGGATTGGTGACAACGGCCGCCGCGGCGCCGGCACAGACGTCGTCGACGGCGCGCTGGATCGCGGCCAGCGCGGCCGGCGCGCTGGTATCGTCGGGCCGGCCGGGTTCGGCGGTGATGTTGACGCCGATGTCGACCACCGGCAGCGCGCGATCGAAGGTCGCCGCCGCGGCCGACGGTTCGACCGCCGCCAGCGCGACATGGCTGCCGATCTGTTTGGCGCGGCGCGCCAGGAAATCGGGATCGGCCAGCAGATAGAATGGCGGGAGCGCAAGCTCTCGGCGCCGTAACCAGGCTGCAATGGCAATGTCGGGGCCGATCCCCGCGGGCTCGCCAAGCGTCAGCGCAAGGATTCGTGGCGCCATCAGGCTATTTGCCAGGTTCGATCAGCGCATCGCGGCGCAATCTTCGCAAGTACTGCTTCGACTCTGTCTCGAACCGTTGAGTCATGAGAGTCTCGCGCGCCGCCCGACGGCCGGGGGTGTCGGTCTTGGTCTCGTTCTTGGCGCAGACCGCAAACATCTCGATCCCGTGCTTGGTGACCTCCGGCGCGGTCAATTGGCCCAGGGGAATGCTGTCGAGGAGCTTGCGCAGCGTCTCCGGAAGGTCGGCCGAAGAGCGAATGACTTGGTCCCGGACCGCGACGTCGCGCAAGGTGCGGACGGCGGGAAGGCTCTCGGTGCAGCCTTTGAAGGTCTTGCGCAGCGCCTCCGCTTCGCGCCTGCGATTGTCATAAGTTGCGGCAGGCGCGCCCGGCGTGACCAGGAAGAGGATCGGCCGCAATGTATAATCATGGCCGACCGCGTCACGCTCCTCGAGCTTCTTGGACTCGAGCAGGGAGACGACTTCCTTGTCCGAGAGCTGCATCCGCGACTGGTAGCGACCGCGAACCAATTGCTGCCAGACGAAATCCGCCCGGATTCTTGCCTTGAGTGTGCTGGAATGCACGCCTTTCTGGGCCAGGTTCTGGGTCAGTTGGTCGCTGGTTTGGTTCATCCGGCCGGCCATCGCCGCGAAATTGGCGTTGACCTCGGCGTCGGACGCCTC
The DNA here is from genome assembly GCA_022841625.1 of Xanthobacteraceae bacterium. Lineage (GTDB taxonomy): Bacteria > Pseudomonadota > Alphaproteobacteria > Rhizobiales > Xanthobacteraceae > VAZQ01. The sequence goes on along the minus strand of JALHRD010000001.1, from coordinate 159,797 downwards.
GATGCCCCAGCGTTTGCCTTCGCGAATTTTCAACTTCTCATCGATCAACTGATCGATCACTTCCTGGCGGGTCGCTGGCTTTGGCGATGTCAATGCGATGAACTTGCTGCGCTGCTCAACGTCGATCGCGGTGATTGGATCGCCATTGACGAAAACCACGACTTGCTGCGCCACGGCGCTGCCGCCGACGGTGACGACCAGCAGCGTGGCGAATATGCGGACCCACCTGGCCGCTGAGGGGGACTTGGTTTGGTTTGCCGCCGTCATTGCGATTTCCGTCGATTGGCCGGTTCGGGGCGTTGTCGCTTGCGCCGTCGCGGGCGGCTCATGCCGGTCGCGCTTGGATTAGCGCGAGGCGCCGGGAAGATTGGACAGATTGGCCAAGCCTTGCCGGGTCGACGTTCCACCGATCGTCCGCAGACTAAACTGGAGCATCACGGTGTGATTATGTCCATCGGTCGTATGGTACCGGTATTCCGTAATGTAATTCACGGCCAAGATAAGGCAGTCATCGACATAGCCCATGCCGATCTGGGTCTCGTTTAGTTGGTTGTTGCGCAGATCGTACCGGACACCGCCGAATGTCTGCCAGTTTGGCGATAATTTGAAGCGTGCTGTCGACGTCAAGCCTTCGCGGGCTTCAAGGAAGCCGATCGCCGGTTGCGGCGCATAATAGCCGTACATGATGCTGGTCGACCAGCGTTCGAAGTTGAACGAGGCTTCGTATTCGGAGCGCTGGAGCGTATGGTTTCCTTCGTCAAAACGGAACCGCGACGATAGCGCCAATTGCGAGTTGGGTTGGTAGGCGATGCGGGCGACGTAATCGGAGCGGGCTTTGTCGAGTCCGCTGTCGAGTCCCGTATTGCCCGGGCTCGCAACCGCAAACGAGTTCAGTCCGAACAGATGATAGGACTGTCCGACCATGACATTGAGATAGCCGCCGTGGTTGAACTGCGCGGTGTATTGCGCGCCGACATTGGCCCGTCCACCGCCTTCAACCCGGTCCCAGCCCGAAAATTTGCTGGTGCGGAATAAGTTGCTGGCATCGAACATGAAGCTTTGCGAGTCCTCGTTCGGCAGCGCGCCGATTCTGGACTCGTTCGGCCGCACGATGATTTGAGCGATGGGCTCGATCGTGTGGGTTCCCCACGACTGGACGTTGATGAGGGGGTAGCGATATTCGACCCCGGCGGTCGGCATGAAGCGGGCGACTTCGTTTTGGCCGGGGTTGGTGAAATTCGATACGCCCGGCGCGCCCGTAATGTTGACGCTGGCGAGATCGCCGCGCATCTGCACGAACGGCGTGAAGACCTGACCGAACGGGTCGATCAGTGCACGCCGCCAGTTCCATTCCGTCGATGCGCGTGTGTAATTGCCGGGGACACCACGCAAAATGCAGTTGTTGGCGGTCCGCGCGTTCGGATCGGCGCTGGTGATGGTGCAAAGCGGATTGCTGGGGTCGGCGGCGGCGGCCGTGATCGGATCAAAATTCGGCCCCTGCCGGCTGATGCTGGTCAGATTGTTGCGGACCGCCAATTCGCCGCCCAGGATCGGGCTACCGAACACGTATTCATGATTGAGCGCCGGATGCACGATCGGAATGTGCTTCTGATTGTCGGCGCTGGTGAAACCGTAAAAATAGAGCGCGCGGAGGTCGAAGAAGCTGCGTTGGCCGCGTCCCTGCAGGTAGGCCTGCGAAATGACATGGTCGGGTGTCGAGCGCAGCAGGTCGCCGGTCGCAACCTTGTAGAACCCGTAATCCTGATAAAAGGTCTTGTCGCTGATGACGGTGCCGTCCCAGCCCCAAGTCCAAAGCTCGTTGATGCGGAAATCACCTTTCGAATTGATGTCGCCGCGCCATTCGCGGTGGCCCGGCGTACCCGCGAAGGCATCCTTGTCGAGCTGGAAAATGCCCGAGGCGCGGATTGAGTACGAACCGTTCAGTAGACGGTGCCGCCATTCCCCCTGAACCAGCGGACCTTGCCGGGTGGTGATCTTGGGTGTGAGCGTAAAGTCATAATTGGGCGCCAGCGCCCAATAATACGGGATGGTCACCGAGGCGCCGTAGCGGGAATTCGTGCCGAATACCGGGTTCAGAACGCCGGTCTTGCGCTTGGCGCTCGGATCGGGCGTCGCGAAGTACGGGATATAGGCGAGAGGAACCCCGAAGAACTCCAGGCGGGCGTCCTCGAAATAGATCATCTGCTCGCCCTGGTGATGGATGATCCGGGCGGCTTTCACTTGCCACTTGGGCGGCTTTCGTGGGTCGTCGGCGCAAGCCTCGCAGGCGGTATAGACGCCGTTTTGGAACACCGTGACATTGCCGCCGCTGCGGTCGGCGCGGCTGGCGGCCATCCGGGTCTGATCGGGCGCGTCTAACCGCAGCGAATCGACAAACCCGTCGCGGAAATCATCGCTGAGATTGATGATGTCGCCATAGGTGACGCGGCCGTTGGCTTCGGTGAGCTTGACGCTGCCCTCCGCGTGCAGCCGTTTGGTCTTTTGGTCGTAGATAACTTTGTTGGCTTCCAGCGTCGCGCCGGAATAGTAGATCTGGACATTGCCGACCGCCGCGACCCGGTCGTTGGCGTGATCGTAATTGACCTCATTGGCGCGCACGAGCATCTGCTCGGATGTCGACGGCGATTGCGTCGGCCGGGCCGTCGTGATTCCGCTGCGACCGTCGCTGCCTTGGCGCTTCGGGAACGTCATCAGGTTCTGCGCGTTTGACGGCTGGCTGTCGAGAGCGCCGGCGGCATAGATCGTCAGCGCGCCGCCGATGCACAGGGCGCGCCAAACCAGTCCGCGGCGAGGCATCGAGACTCGCTCTCTATTGGCCGGGGGCGCTTTCACCCGTCCTCCTGATACAACAGCGTAACAACCCCAATGACCCCACCGGAGAGCGGGGGCAGTAGGGCTGCCAATGCGGGAGCCAGCAAGCTAGCTTTGCTCAGATCCCCCGCGATCTTGGACAAGACATAAAGCAGAAATCCCGCTGTTACGCCACCCAAGACCATCTTTTGTACGCCGCCAAATCGGAACAAACGAAGGCTGACGGCGGCGGCCAGGAGTACCATCGTCACGAGGTATAGGGGTAGCACCAGCAGCTGATAATACTGCAAACGGTACCCTATTGCCGGAAGCCCGGCCCCTTCAGCCAGGCGGATCAGGGAGGATAACTGCCAAAATGGGACGGTTTCGGGCGTTGCGAACGATTCCTGGACCTGGGCGCGGGTAAGGGGGGTTTTCAACTGGTATGACGCGTGGTCGGTCGGCGGTGCGTCGCCAGCATAAATCCGCGCTTCCTCAAGCATCCAATAGCCATCGTGAAGCGTGGCGCGCTTGGCTTCGATGCGGCCGAGATAACCGTCGGCGTTATCAAGCGAAAAAATGCTGACGCCGGAAAGCTCGGCGCCTTGCTGGCGGCTGCCGGCGGCATTGATGATCGATTGACCGTCCTGGTTGCGCTGGCGCAGCCAAAGTCCGCTATGCGTGAGCAGCGGATTCCGCCGGTCCCCGCTCAGTTCGGCCTCTAACCGCTCGGATCGTTCCCGCAGCACCGCCGCGACGGGATTGAGGATTGTCGTTGTGGCGATTCCGAGCAGCAGCGCGATCACCATCGCGGGCTTTACAAATTGCCAAGCTGAGACGCCGGCCGATCGCGCGACCACCAATTCAAGGCGGCGCGACAGGTCCAGGTAGCAGGCCATGGTGCCGATCAGCACCGTAAAGGGGATGATTCGCTCGGTGATATGCGGAACGCGATAGAGCGAAATTTGCGCCAGGGCCAGCGCCGAGACACTGCTGGAAGTGCTGTGTCGCCGCATCAGTTCGAGGTAATCGATCATCAAGATCAGCACAAACAGACTCAGGAACGTCCCCGCCACGACGTTGAAGAACCGCATGCCGAAATAGCGGGTGAGCGTTCCGGGCATCATGAGTGCTGCCCCGCTGCCGTCGTGGTTCTGCGTCGGACGCCCGCAATCATCGTATCGAGCAGACGGGTGAGTGCCGCCGGCGGTTCGATCGCAACGCCGCGCGTCATCGCCCAGGCACCGAGGGCAATGGCCGCCGCCAATCCAAGATAGGGCGTCGCCAAGGCCATGGTCGAATTTGAGCCTGCAACCGTTCCAACAAAGCCAAGACCGCGGATCGCCGCGACGACTGCGATTGCGCCGACCAGGGAGAGGACGCGACCTTGTCGCGTTGTGCGCGGCGCGCCGAGAAATGCAAAGGTCACGAACAGGAATGCGAGCGGGTACAAGGGCATGGTAATGCGATTGTGCAATTCTGCGCGAAAACTTCCCGGGCTTCGCTTGAACGCTGCGTCGTCGGGCGCCGGCCGTAGAAGGTCCCCGATCGAGCGTTCATGAATGGCAAAAGTCACGGGCTCGGTGTTCGGCGACAGGCGCGATAGATCGAACGCGTAATCCGTGAATTGTACGATGGTGGGATCCTGCTTGCCGGATTCATGGCGGTGGACGGCGCCGTTCGAAAGCAAGAGGAAGATGCCTTGGTTGCTGCTGAGCAAATCGCCACGCTCGGCGATGATCGTGTTGCGTTCCTTGGGGTCGCGTTGGTCGTCAACCATGATCCCCAGCAACTGGCCGTTCGGCTGGCGTGAGCGAATGTGTAGCGTCAACTTGCCATCGACCACGACGAAGCGGCCGGGTTGCACATTGCTGGTGACGATTTCGGCGCGGACTTGCGTTGCCCAGCTACGCAGGGTCTGAAGGCTCATCGGCGAGAGATAGAAGCTGATCCAGGCGACCAGCACAGTCACAAGGATTCCGAGCAGAAGGAACGGGCGGAACACGCGCCACGGCGCCATTCCGGCCGCGCTCATCACGATTAGTTCGGAATCATTGCTGAGTTTGTTGAGCACATAGGCGACCGCGATCATCAATGCGATCGGCGCGATAATCATCACCAGCATCGGGATGATCAGTGCGGTGATGCCGACAAAAACCAGGATGCTCTGTCCCTGGTTGGTCATGAGGTCAAAATTGCGCAACGCTTGGGTGATCCACATCAGCAGCGTTATGCTGACGAGCACCACAAGGAACGCACCAAGACCAGCCCGAAATATGTAACGCCCGATTGACCCCATCCGCGCGTGTCGTCCCCCGATCGCCGCCGCCCCCGTTCCCTCGATCCAGCATCCGCAAGCCACTGGTACGCGAGACTCAGTCCGCATTGGAACGGTGAAAGGATTGTCCAACAAAGTGGCTCCGCCAAGGCAAAGTCTTTGAGCGTTCACAGCAAAATATCGACGATTATGGCGTCGAAGGCCTGTGATGAACCGGCCGAAAATCGGGTTATGTCGACTTCAAGCGGGCGGCCAAGCGGGGGCTAGGCATGACGGCTCCAACTGGGTCATATCTGGTCATGGCTCGGACGCTAATGGCGGCCGTGCCGGAACGTCGCTGCCGCACGCAAATACCGCGAGGCCACAATGTCCATTGCCCCAAAGATCGAATTTCTGCCGTTGACGGCCACCCCGGCGGGAGTTCTTATTTTGTTCTGTGACGACCAGCTTAAGTTCGGCCCGGCCGCCCGCGCAATCCTGGAGCCAACTGGCGATCTCACGGAGCGGGCGGCGGCGGCGGCCCAGTTTAAGGGCAAGAACGCTTCGATCCTGGAGATCGTCGCCCCTGCCGGGCTAGCGTGCCCCCGTCTGGTGGTGGTCGGGCTCGGCAAGGTGAAGGATCTCAAGTCCGAGTCCTGGGTCAAGCTGGGCGGCGCGGCGATGGGCAAGCTCGGGTCCGCGACCGCCGAGGCGACCATTATCGCGGATATTCCGGGCGGCGAACCCAAGCCAGGGCGGGTCGCCGACTTGGCGCTCGGCATTCGGCTGCGCGCTTATGCCTTCGATCGCTATAAGACCAAGCGCAAGGACGACGAGCCTGCGCCCATACAAGCCAAAATCCGTATTGTGGCGGCCAATATTGCAGCGGTGCAAAAATCCTACGGGTCGCGCGATGCGGTCGCCGGCGGCGTGCTGCTGGCGCGCGACCTCGTCAATGAGCCGCCAAACGTTCTGTTTCCTGAGGAATTCGCGCGCCGCGCCAATAAGCTTAAAAAATTCGGCGTGACGGTTGAAGTCTTCGACGTCTCCGCCATGAAGAAACTGGGAATGAATGCGCTGCTCGGCGTTGGCCAAGGCTCGCAGTTCCCGAGCCGGATGGTGGTGATGCGCTGGAATGGAGGCAAGAAAGACGCGCCGCCGCTTGCATTCATCGGCAAGGGCGTCTGCTTCGATACCGGCGGCATTTCGATCAAGCCGGCGTCCGGCTTGGAGGACATGAAAGGCGACATGGCGGGCGCCGCCTGTGTCGTTGGGCTGATGCAGGCGCTCGCGCAACGCAAGGCCAAAGTGAATGCCGTGGGTGCAATCGGTCTGGTCGAGAACATGCCCGACGGTAACGCGCAGCGGCCCGGCGATATCGTCACCACAATGTCAGGGCAGACCATCGAGATCATTAACACCGATGCCGAAGGTCGCCTGGTGTTGGCCGACGTGCTGCACTACGTCAACAAACGCTTCAGCCCGAAATTCATGATCAATCTAGCGACGCTGACCGGCGCCATCATCGTGGCGCTCGGGCATGAACACGCCGGTCTGTTCTCAAACGATGACGCGCTGTCGGACCGTCTGCTGAAGGCGGGGCTCGCGACCGGCGAAAAGGTGTGGCGCATGCCGCTCGGTCCAGAATACGACAAGAAGATCGATTCGAAATTCGCCGACATGAAAAATACCGGCGGGCGCGACGGTGGCGCGATTACCGCCGCGCAGCTTCTGGCGCGTTTTGTCGACAAGACGCCGTGGGCCCATCTCGATATCGCCGGCACCGGCTTTGCCTCGCCGCAGAGTGATATCAACAAGGGCTGGGCGTCGGGCTTCGGCGTCAGGCTGTTGGACCGGCTGGTGAGCGATAATTACGAGAAGTAATCGGACGCCATGCCGGTCAAGTCTTGCAAGGCTCAAGCATGACGGAAATCTTATTCTACCATTTGCAACGCCAGCCGATCGAGCGTGTGCTGCCGGCGTTGCTTGAAAAATCGGTCGAGCGCGGCTGGCGTGTGGTGGTGCAGGTCGCCTCGGACGAGCGCGTCGATGCGCTCGACGCCCATTTGTGGACGTTTCGGGACGACGCCTTTCTGCCGCATGGTGTTTGGCGCGATTCAGAGGCAAGTGAGCAGCCGATCTTGCTGACCGTGAATGACGACAATCCCAATCGCGCCAGCGTGCGGTTCTTGCTCGACGGCGCCGCTATGCCGGCGGACGCGACAGCCTATGAGCGAATCGTCCTGCTGTTCGATGGCGAGGATCCCGAAGCGGTGGAGGCGGCGCGCGCGCGCTGGCAGGCCGCCAAGGCGGAAGGTCTTGCGGTCACCTATTGGCAGTCCGACGAAGATGGGCGCTGGCAACGCAAGGCGTGACGTTTACCAATTCCGCGTTTGCCGCTAAGTCGCCACAAAACAATCCCGTTGATTCCGGTGGACGGCCTGCGCGATAGTAGGGCGTCGTCAGGCAGCAAGGCGGAAGTGCTGGGGATATGGCGATGCGTGGGTTTCCAATGAGTCCAAAGACTGTTGCGCTGGCGATCATGCTCGTCGTCTCGGGCTGCGCGCCGAGCCAGTTGACCGAGCTTGGCGGCGTCAATTTGCTGCCGCGCGTCGATCAATTGGCGCGTCCGGACTGGCTGACCTATTCGGGCGGTCGCAACGAGTTCACCTTGCGTCCAGTGACGGCGGCCGATCTGGTGACTGCGGATGGCCAATGCGCGGCTGCGGAAAATGCCGCCCCGGACACCGGTCCCGACGGTGCGCCGCTTCCCGCCGGTGGCATCGCGCTGCAAATGACCGAGTGCGACGTGGTGCGCCGTGCCGGCGCGCCCGAGCAGATTCAAGTCGGAGCTGACGAACGAGGCGATCGGTCGGTGGTCATCACCTACATCCGCGGTTCGCGGCCGGGTATCTATCGCTTCGCCGCCGGCCGGCTGGCGTCGATCGAGCGCGCGCCCGAGGCGCCGGCCACGCGCGCGGCGCCCAAAGCCAAATCGCCGAAAAAGGCCGAGCGCTCCTAAGTTTCAGCGCATCGCGGCTTCAAGCGCTTCGCTGGCGATCAGCCATTCATCCTCGGCGCGCGCGAGCGCGCCGACCGCATTGGCGCGGTCCTTGGCGAGTGTTGCGGCTTTGGCGGGCTCGCGCGCAAACAGATCGGCCAGCGCCGTATCAATGCGCGCGATCTCGGCGTTCAACTTGGCAACGGCTGCTTCCGCTTCGGAAATGCGCCGCCGCAGCGGTGCAAGTTCGATCCGCAATTGCGCGGCGGCGCGGCGGGCGTCGCCACGGCTGGCGGTTTTTGGCCCGCGATCGCGCTCCTTGTCGTCGCGGCGGTCGGCCAACACGACGCGCCGATAATCGTCGAGGTCGCCGTCGAACGGCACGACTTGGCCATCGGCGACCAGCCAAAGCCGGTCGGCGCAGGCTTCGATCAAATAGCGGTCGTGCGACACCAGGATCACCGCGCCGGCGTAATCATTGATGGCGTCGATCAGCGCGGCGCGGCTGTCGATGTCCAGGTGGTTGGTCGGCTCGTCGAGCACGATGAGGTGCGGCCCCGCATAGGTGGCGAGACCAAGCAATAGGCGCGCCTTCTCGCCGCCCGAGAGTTTGGCGGAGGGTGTGTCGGCGGCGCTCGCGGAAAACCCGATCGTGCCGGCGTGAGCGCGAACCTTTGCCTCCGCTGCGTCGGGCATCAGCCGGCGCAGGTGGTCATAGGCGCTGCCGTCGGGATTAAGCTCGTCGAGTTGATGTTGCGCGAAATAAGCGACGTCGAGCCGGTCTGCGCGCGTTACCCGGCCGGACATGGCGGCGAGGCGGTTCGACAGGAGTTTCACCAAAGTGGATTTGCCATTGCCATTGGCGCCGACCAGGGCGATGCGATCGTCGGGGTCGATCCGCAGATTGAGTCGGCGCAGCACCGGCGCGCCGGGTTCATAGCCGACCGAAACCCCCTCAAGCGCGACAATCGGCGGCGACAGCGGTTTGGCCGGCGTGGAAAATATGAACGGACGCACTTGGTCGGCGATCACCGCCGCGACCGGCTCGAGCTTGGCCAGAAGCTTCAATCGCGACTGCGCTTGGCGCGCCTTGGTTGCCTTGGCGCGAAACCGTTCCACAAAGGCGGTCAAGCGTTCGCGTTGTAGTTCCTGCTTGCGTGCGAGCTTAAGGTCGAGGGTCTGGCGTTCACGCCGCTGTCGTTCGAATGCGGTATAGCCGCCGCGGTAAAGCGCGAGCGATCCGGCTTCCAGGTGCAGCGTCCAGTCGACCGCATTGTCGAGCAGGTCGCGGTCATGGCTGATGACCACCACTGTGCTTGGATAAGATGCGATCTGCTTTTGCAGCCAGAGCGTGCTTTCCAGATCGAGAAAATTGGTGGGCTCATCGAGTAACAGCAGGTCGGGCGCCGCGAACAATGTGGCCGCGAGCGCGACGCGCATGCGCCAGCCGCCGGAGAACTCCGAACAAGGGCGGGCCTGGTCGTCGGCGGAAAATCCCAGCCCCGCCAGGATCTCGGCGGCGCGCGCGGGCGCCGCATGCGCGCCGATGTCGGCCAGCCTGGTCTGGATCTCGGCAATGCGCAGGGGTCGCTCGCGGTTTCGGCTTCGGCCAACAGCCGAATGCGCTCCACATCGGCGCGCAGCACGATCTCGATCAGGCTCTCCGGACCGTCGGGCGCCTCTTGCGAAAGACGGCCAATGCGGCAGCGTGGCGAGAGCTGCACCGCGCCGTGTTCGGCGGAGATCTCGCCGGCGATCGCGCGAAACAGCGTGGACTTGCCGGAGCCGTTGCGGCCCACCAGACCGACCCGCGCACCGGTGGGGATATGGGCCGAGGCGCGGTCGATCAATAGGCGACCGGCAATGCGGACCGACAATTCGTCGATGACAAGCATGCCCGCTATGTGGCGGAGCGGAGCGCGAGTAGCAATGGCTTTGCTCCTGCCATCTGAGATAGCCAGAAGCCCCGGCCGCTTTCGTGGCCGAGGCTTCTTTCGGTGCAGTTATATCGGTGTCGTTAAATTCGCGGCCGATTAGTAGCCGCAGAGGTTCACCAGCACCCGGCGCAGACCGCGGCGGGTCTCGACATACTGGTAGGTGTAGCACGAAGTAACGATCGGAGCGGTAAGGGCGAGGCCAAAGCCGTAGCCACCGAAGCCGTGGAAATGACGGTGGTGGTGATGCCACGCGGACGCGGCGGTCGGAGCCAGCGTCGCGGCGGCGACGGTAACGGTGGCGGTCAGGGCGAACAGGGTCTTGCGGATCATCGGTCGTCTCCATTGGGCTGGATGCGTGATTGCATCCTCATGCCGGTTAGTCGCAGCCGGTCCTCATCCCGGTTCAGGCGCGCGATGCTAAAATTTGGTTTCGCCGACTCATGGTCAACGAAACTTCACGCAGCAGGCGGTTTCGTTCATCGGCTATTCATCGACGGATGGCCGGTCGCCCTAAAGGCTTGTGCTTGCTGGATGCCGGAGCGGCGGCTATAAGCCGCCGCGTATCGTCACCGCCCCATTAACCAATGTAGAATCCCCCAATGGCAATTGAACGGACATTTTCAATCATCAAGCCCGACGCAACGGCGCGAAATCTGACCGGCGCGGTCAATGCGGTGATCGAGCAAGCGGGGTTGCGGATTGTTGCGCAAAAGCGCGTGCGGATCACCCGCGAGCAGGCCGAAACTTTTTATGCGGTTCACCGCGCGCGGCCGTTCTTTGGCGAGCTTGTCGCGTTCATGATTTCGGGGCCGGTCGTCGTGCAGGTGCTTGAAGGCGAGAGCGCCATCGTTCGTTATCGCGACATTATGGGCGCAACCGATCCCGCCAAGGCGGCGGCGGGGACCATCCGCAAGCTATATGCCAAGTCAATCGGCGAGAATTCGGTGCATGGTTCCGACGCGCCGGAAACCGCTGCGCAGGAAATCGCCCAGTTCTTTGCAGGTAATGAGATCGTCGGCTAGTTCGGATAATCGCTACAACTTGCTTCCCGCCACCTGCCGCAAGGCCTGCGGATAAATCCGGTGTTCGGCTTCGAGCACGCGCGCCGCCAAGGTGTCGGGCGTGTCGCCCGCGAGCACCGGCACTTCCGCCTGCGCGATGATCGGCCCGGAATCCATTTCGGACGACACAAAATGCACGGTGGCCCCGTGCGTCGTCACGCCGGCCGCCAAGGCGCGCGCGTGGGTGTGCAGGCCTTTAAAGGCCGGCAGCAGGGCAGGGTGGATGTTGAGCATGCGGCCCTGCCATTGGCCAACCAACCATGGGGTCAGAAGGCGCATGAAGCCAGCCAGACAAACCAAATCGATGCGGTTCGCCGTGAGTACATCGTGCAAGGCGCGCTCGAAGGCTTCGCGATCCTTGCCAAAGCGGGTGTGATCGACGACGGCGGTTGCAATTCCCTCTCCGCGCGCGTGTTCAAGCCCGGCGGCATCCGGCCGGTTCGATACCACCAGCGCGATCGCGGCGGGGTAGTCGTCGTGTTTCGCCGCCGCAATCAGCGATGCCATGTTGGAGCCGCGGCCGGATATCAGGACGGCGACGCGTTTTCTCGGCATCCGAACTCACCCAGCGAGGTCGAGGCGACCGGTGTAAGCGACGCGCGGCGCATCCTTGGCCGCGGTCGTGACCCGGCCGAGCCGCACGACGGTCTCGCCCGCGCGCGTCAGCACATCCGCCACCGCGTCGGCGCCGGCGGCGTCGACAATCGCAACCATGCCGATGCCGCAATTGAACGTGCGCAGCATTTCCGGTTCGGCAATGTTGCTGGTCTTGGCAAGCCATTTGAACACCGGCAGCACGGGAACGCGCGCCAGATCGAGTGTCATGCCAAGTCCGTCGGGCAGCACGCGCGGAATATTGTCGGGGAAGCCGCCGCCGGTGATGTGGGCGAGCCCCTTCAGCGCTTTGGTTTGGCGCAAGGCCGCGAGGCAGGATTTCACATAAATGCGCGTCGGCGTGAGCAGCGCTTCACCGAGGGTGCGGCTGGTATCGAATGGCGCCGGCGCGTTCCAGCCAAGTCCCGCGATTTCGACCACCCGCCGCGCCAGCGAATAGCCGTTGGAATGGATCCCCGACGATGCGAGGCCGAGCACAGTGTCGCCCGCGGCAATGTCGGCGCGCGGCAGCAGCGCATTGCGCTCCGCGGCGCCAACCGCAAAGCCGGCGAGGTCGTAGTCGCCATCGCGGTACAGCCCGGGCATTTCCGCGGTCTCGCCGCCGATCAGCGCACAGCCGGCCTCTCGGCAGCCCGCCGCCACGCCCTTGACGATCATGGCGCCGGTATCGGGCGCGAGCTTTCCACAGGCGAAGTAGTCGAGGAAAAACAGCGGTTCGGCGCCTTGCACCACAAGGTCATTGACCGACATTGCAACCAGGTCGATCCCGATGCTGTCGTGCCGCCCGGTTTCGATGGCGATCTTGAGCTTGGTCCCAACCCCGTCGGTGGCGGCCACCAGGACGGGATCGGTGAACCCGGCGCGCTTGAGATCGAAAAGCCCGCCAAACCCGCCGATTTCGGCGTCGGCGCCGGGCCGGGCGGTGGCGCGGACCAAGGGCTTGATCAGCTCAACCATCCGGTTGCCAGCGTCGATATCGACGCCAGCCTCGGCGTAGGTGAGGCCCTTATCTGCCATAGTTCTCCTCAGTCGTGCGCCCGGGTGTTACGGCGGAATCGCCGCATGTGCAATGGCTCGAACGTCGCTATACTGTAAGCGATAGACGGTGGACCGAAACGCCAAAAGCGCGGCGCATCGGAGGCGAAACGTAGGAGCCGGAGCGCAGCTTGAGCATTCCAAATTTAATTACGCTGGCGCGTATCCTGGCGGTTCCCGTGATGGTCTGGGCGATCACCGCCGGTGAGCTAAAATTCGCGTTTGTCCTGTTCCTGCTGGCGGGCTTGAGCGATCTGGTCGACGGCTTCCTGGCCAAGCGCTATGGCATGGCGACCGAGCTTGGCGCCTATCTCGATCCGCTTGCCGACAAAGCGCTAATCGTTTCAATTTATGTGACGCTTGGGGTTATCGGAGCGCTCCCGCGCTGGCTGGTCATTCTGGTGGTGTCGCGCGACATCATGATCGTGAGCGCGGTGATGCTATCGTGGCTTGTGGGCAATCCAGTGACGCTCAAGCCGCTCGCCGTCTCCAAGCTCAACACCGTCGCACAGATTGTGCTTGCGCTTGTGGTTCTGGCATCGCTCGCGTTCGCGTTCGATGCATGGTGGGCGGTGCAAGCCTTGACCGCACTGGTCGCCATTCTCACATTGGCGTCGGTGGCGATTTATGTCGGCGAATGGGTGCGCCACATGAACGGTGCCAAGGCCGGTCCGCCATGATTGCCGGACGAGGCCCTCGGCAATTGACCCTGGACCTTGACCATGCCGAAAGCTACGCCCGTGATGATTTTCTCGGCGGGCCGTCGAATGCTGCCGCGCTGACATTGATCGATAGCTGGCCCGACTGGCCGTATCAGGTCGTCGTTCTGGTTGGGCCGGAAGGTTCAGGCAAGAGCCATCTTGCGACGATCTGGGCGCTGCAGACCGGCGCCCGTTCAATCGGCGCGCGCACGCTGCGCGATATGAATATCCCCGGCGCGCTTGCGACTGGCCGGCTGGTGGTTGAAGACGTCGCCGAGGCGGGATTTGACGAGACGGCGATGTTTCATCTTCTCAATCTGGCGCGCGAGGAAGGCGCGTTCGTTCTTTTGACCGCGCGCACCGCACCCGCGACCTGGGCGGTCCGCATCCCAGACCTTGCGTCGCGGCTCAAGGCTCTGCCGGCGATCGCGCTGGCGCCGCCCGACGACACATTGCTGCGTGCCGTGTTGGTGAAATTATTCGCCGACCGTCAGCTCGCAGTCGACGAGCAATTGATCGGATATGTGGCGACGCGGATCGGGCGTTCGTTCGCGGATGCACGGGCGGCGGTGGCGAGGCTTGACCAGGAGGCGATGCGCCGGCAGCGTCCCCTTACCAGGCCATTGGCCGCCGAGGTCCTAAAGTTGGAGGCGCCTTGACCGGGCTTTAATACCGTCGCGTTATGACATCGAGCCGTCACGAAAGATGGCGATCATGCGGGCCAGCCGTAGCCATGGATCGATCTCAAGTGATTGCAATTACAAAGGAAAAACCACTGCCACCGGCGCCGGCCGAGGTTCTGGTCGTTCCCGCTTTAGCGACCAGTCCAGAGCGCTTCATCAACCGTGAGTTGTCCTGGTTACATTTCAACCGGCGCGTGCTCGAGGAGGCCGAGAATCCGGCGCATCCGTTACTCGAACGTGTGCGGTTTCTTTCGATATCGGCCAATAACCTCGACGAGTTCTTCATGGTGCGGGTTGCCGGCCTGCGTGGCCAGCTTCGCGCCGGCATCACCACCCGAAGCCCCGATGGACTGACGCCGGCCGAGCAATTGGTGCGCATCGCCGAGGCGGTGTCGGCGCTCGCTAGCGATCAGCAGTCGCGATGGCGCGGCCTGCGCGATGAACTCGCCGCCACCGGCATTGTTCTGGTCGATGGGCCGGACGTGACTAAGAAAGAGCGGGCTTGGTTGCAGGATCAATTTTTGCGTCAGGTGTTTCCCTTGTTGACGCCGCTGGCGATCGATCCAGCGCACCCGTTTCCGTTCATTTCCAATCGCGGGTTCACCATCGCGCTGCAACTTGTTCACGACGGCGATGGCGAGGCAATGAACGCGCTGATCCGCATGCCGAACAAGATCGAGCGCTTCATCCGCTTGCCCACGGACGCTGAGGCAGGGTCTCGCGTTATTACGATCGAACAGGTGACCGGCCTGTTCATCGGCCAATTGTTTCCGGGCTACACGCTCAAGGGTCAAGGCGCGTTCCGCGTCATTCGCGATTCCGAAATCGAAATCGAGGAAGAAGCCGAGGATCTGGTCCGCGAGTTCGAGACGGTGCTCAAGCGACGGCGGCGCGGTTCGGTGATACGCCTTGAAATGGAAGCCGCTATGCCGTCGGAATTGCGACGCTTTGTGCAGCGCGCGCTCGGCTGCGGCGACGATGAAGTGTTTCTGGTCGATGGGGTATTGGCGCTCAACGAATTATCGCAATTGACGAGCCTCGACCGGCCCGATCTCGAATTCGTGCCGTATAATCCGCGCTTTCCCGAACGGATCCGCGACCACGGCGGCGATTGTTTCGCGGCGATCCGCCAGAAGGATCTGGTGGTCCATCATCCTTACGAATCTTTCGACGTCGTCGTTCAGTTCTTGCAGCAGGCCGCGCGCGATCCCGATGTGGTCGCGATCAAGCAGACGCTTTACCGGACGTCGTCGGACTCGCCGATCGTGAAGGCGTTGGCCGAAGCGGCCGAGGCCGGAAAGTCGGTGACCGCGCTGGTTGAGCTGAAGGCGCGGTTCGACGAAGAGGCCAATATTCGTTGGTCGCGGGCGCTCGAACGCGCCGGCGCGCAGGTCGTGTTCGGCTTCATCGAGCTTAAGACCCACGGCAAGCTGTCGCTGGTGGTGCGCCGCGAAGGCAGTGCGCTGGTCACCTATGTTCATGTTGGGACCGGTAATTATCATCCCGTGACCGCGCGCAGCTATACCGATTTGTCGTACTTCACCTCCGATCCCGTGATCGGACGCGATGTCGCGCGGGTGTTCAACTACATCACCGGCTATGCCGAGCCTGCCGCGCTGGAACAGTTGGCGGTGTCGCCGCTGACCCTGCGCCGCCGGATTGTCGAACATATTGCGCAGGAGATCGCACACGCCCAGGCTGGCCGGCCGGCGGCGATCTGGATGAAGGATAACTCGCTGGTCGATCCCGATATCATCGATCGGCTTTATGATGCCTCGCGGGCCGGCGTGCAGATCAATTTGGTGGTGCGTGGCATTTGTTGCTTGCGGCCGGGCATTCCCGGACTTTCGGACAATATCCGGGTGAAGTCGATTGTCGGGCGCTTTCTTGAGCATAGCCGCATCTATTGTTTTGGCGCCGGCTATGGCCTGCCGCATGCGAAAGCGGCAGTGTATATCTCCTCGGCGGACATGATGCCGCGCAATCTCGACCGCCGGGTTGAGGTCTTGTGCCCGATCCTCAATCCGACCGTGCATGCGCAGGTGATAGACCAAATCATGATGGCCAATTTCAGGGACAATGAGCAGAGCTGGAATCTGTTGGCCGACGGGACATCGAATCGCATAAAGGTTGCGCAGGGCGAGGAACCGTTCAACGTCCACAAATATTTTATGACCAATCCGAGTCTGTCCGGCCGTGGCAAATCGCTCACAGAATCGCCGCCTCGTCGCCTTGTGCGCCGCCGCGGTCGCCGATAAGCGACGATCGTCAGCTATGAAAGCCGCGCAGGGGCGTCTCGACTACGGTCAGCCGATTGCCGTCATAGACATCGGCTCGAATTCGGTGCGTCTGGTCGCCTATGAGGGTCTGACCCGCAGCCCAACGCCAATCTTCAACGAGAAAGTTCTGGCCGGTCTCGGTCGTGAGGTGCATTCCACCGGACTGCTCGCGTCGGACGCGGTGGATAAGGCGCTGACCGCGCTCAAGCGCTTTCGCATGCTGTGCGACCGCATGCAGGTCGGCGTCTTGTGGGTTGTCGCGACAGCGGCCTGCCGCGAGGCCAAGAACGGCAAGGCCTTTGTCGCGGCGGCCGAACGAATCTGCCGCACCAAAGTTGAGATCGTTTCCGGCAAGCGCGAGGCCGAATTGAGCGCGTTTGGGGTGGTATGCGGGTTCCACCATCCCGATGGCTTGGTAGGCGATCTCGGCGGCGGTTCGCTAGAATTATCCGAGGTCTCTGGCAATAAGGTTCACGCCGGCATCACGCTCCCGCTTGGCGGATTGGCGCTGCAAGACGTGACCGCCCATTCGATCAAAAAAGCTGAGAAATTGGTGCGCAAGTCGCTGGACAACGCCAAGCTGCTGAAGGCTGGCGCCAAGCGGACATTCTATGCCATTGGCGGCACCTGGCGCGCGCTTGCGCGCCTGCACATGTGGCAGACCGGTTATCCGCTGCATGTGATGCACGGCTATGTTGTTCCGGCGCGCGAGGCCTATGAATTCGCGGGCCTGGTTCATCGGGTGAATCCGGAAACGCTTTCGCAGATCGAGGTTGTGGCCGACGCGCGGCGACCACTATTGGCCTATGCCGCGGTCGTGCTGGAGCAGCTGATCGACATTGCGCGCCCCAAGGAAATTGTGTTTTCCGCCCTCGGTGTGCGCGAGGGACTGCTATACGCGATGCTTAGCTCTGAGGTTCGGCGCCAAGATTCGCTGCTGGCCGCGGCGCAAGAGCTCAATCTGTTGCGTTCACGCGCGCCCGCCCACGGCGACGAACTGATCGCCTGGACCGATCGCTTCATGGCTTCGAGCGGGCTTGCCGAAACCACCGAGGAGCGTCGCTTGCGCCATGCCGCCTGCCTGTTGGCGGATATCGGCTGGCGGGCCCATCCGGATTATCGCGGCGAACAGTCTTTGAACATCATCGCCAATGCGGCGTTCGTTGGGATCGACCACCCCGGGCGCGTCTATCTCGCGCTCGCGGTGTTCTTCCGGCATGTCGGATTGATCGACGAGGAGCTTTCGCCGCGTATCCGCGAACTCGCGTCGACGCGTGCGCTCGATCGCGCCCGGGTGCTTGGGGCGGCGCTGCGGGTCGCGTATCTCGTATCGGCGTCGACCACCGGCGTATTGCCAAAGACGCCGATGGTGGTCGAGCGCGGCCGGCTGGTGCTCCGGTTCCGCAATGGTTTTAAGGATCTTGCCGGCGAGCGTGTATTCGTGCGCTTGCGTCAATTGGCCCGGCTGATCGGCCGCGAGCCGGTGATGGAGACGGAGTAGGGGCGCCATTGCCCTGCGCGGTTGGGCGCATTCGGCGGGACAGCGGACGTGGGCCTCTTCATTGCAGCATCGATTACGTCGGCGCTGGTGTTGTGCGGCTTTGCGATCCTGCTTCGGCAGGCCGATGCTTGGCGGACGACGGCGCTCGCATTTGTGATTGCGCTGCCGCTACAGCCGCTGATGTTTTACGTTGTGCGGTTGCCGATCGACGGTTTTCTGCGCACGAGTTTCGGTATTGCCAGCTGGGTGACGATTGCTTCGCTGTTCTACGCGCCGTTGACCGAGGAGCCGGCCAAGTGGCTGGTCGCTGTGGCGCCGAAGCTGCGGCGCGCGATCGTCAACGATCCGATCGTTCTTGCGCTCGCCGTCGGCGCCGGCTTCGGCTTCGGCGAAATCTGGTTTCTGGCACAGGCGTTATCCAAGTCGCCAAGTTACCCCGACCTGCCATTCTGGATGTTTGGCGGGTTCATCGTCGAGCGCCTTGCGGTCTGCTTCCTCCACGGCGTGATGCTGGTTCCAGCTCTTTACGCCCTGGCGTCCGGCGGGTCGTTCCTGGTTGGCGGGATTGTCGGCATGACGCTGCATTTCCTGCTCAATTTTCCGATCTATCTTGCCGGCATCAATCTGTTCGGGCTCGGTGAAGCCTGGAAGCCGATATTGCTGTTGTGGATTCTTCTGTTTGTCATTCTCGGGGTAGTCCTTGTGTTGTTGCTGCGACGGCGACCGAGACCCGCCGGCAGGTCATAGAAGCGCCGTGATCGGAACGGCTAACATATGTGCCGCCGATCCAACGCCGCGGGAGAACAAGCCATGAAGCTTTGGCCGATCGTGTTGAGCGCAGCGTTCGGTTTGTCGCTGGCGCTGCCCGCGGCCGCGCAATCGGCGCCGCCGTCACCCGATCCGCGATTGCGGTCGATTAGTCCACCAGCTCCAGCGGGCGCCATGCCGGACCGCGCAATGCCGCCGCGCTTTGCGCCCAGCGGCGGCGCCCCTATGGCGGTGCCGCCCCCGCCACCCGGCGAAGTGCTGCCGCCGTCGGAGCGTTCGGTGCCGACCAGCGACTCCGGCCGCTCGTCCGGCGAGGCCGAGCCGGTCCGTCCGGGTGCACGCTGACGCTTTCAGAGCGCGCCGAAGCCGGTCGCCTCAGGATGAACTCTTGGCCACGGTGACGACGCGTCCGTTTTCGACTGCAAGCGCGAGCTTGCCGTGCTTAAGGGCGATGGCGTTTTCGCCGAACAATTCGCGCCGCCAGCCGGTCAGCGCCGGCACATCCGCCTGGTCGTCGGCAGCAATGCGGTCGAGGTCGTCCATGGTGGCGATCACCTTGGCGGCGACGCCGTGCTTTTCCGAAGTCATGCGCAGCAGAACCTTGAGCAGTTCGACGGTGGCCTGACCGTTCGCCGCCGGCTTCTGACGCTCAATTCCCGGCAGTGTCTTAGGATCGCGCGCCAGACCGCGCGTGACCGCCTCGACGATGGCTTCGCCCCACTTCGAGCGCTCAAAACCCTTGGGCAGCGAACGCAGCGCGGCAAGCCGCTCGATGGTGGTCGGCGCCTGAATCGCGATATCGCCGAGGACGTCATCCTTCAGCACGCGGCTGCGCGGCACGTCGCGGGTTTGCGCTTCGTATTCGCGCCAAGCGGCGACCTCGATCAGCACCGCCAATTCCTTGGGCTTGCGCACCCGCGTCTTCAAACGCTGCCAGGCCAGCTCAGGCTCCATGCGGTAGGTGTCGGGCGAGGTCAGCACGCGCATTTCATCGCGCAGCCATTCGGTTCGACCGCGCCGGGCGAGGTCGGCGGACAGGCTCAGATAGACGTCGCGCAGATGGGTGACGTCGGACACCGCATAAGTGAGCTGCGCCGCGCTGAGCGGCCGGCGCGTCCAGTCGGTGAACCGGCTCGATTTGTCGAGCGTGTCGCCGGTGATGCGGTTGACCAGTTGATCGTAGGAGATCGAGTCGCCATAGCCGAGCACCATCGCTGCGACCTGCGTGTCAAACAGCGGGGCTGGAATTATCTGCGCCTCGTGCCAGCAGATTTCGACATCCTGGCGGGCGGCATGGAACACTTTGAGCACGCGCTCGTCGACCAGGAGATCGAACAGCGGCTCGAGTTCGAGGCCCGGCGCCAGGGCGTCGACCACGACCGATTCGTCGACGCTCGCCATCTGCAAGATGCAAAGCTTGGGGTAGTATGTGGTCTCACGCAGGAATTCGGTGTCGACCGTCACGAACGGATGCCGCGCCAGGCGGGCACAGGTCTCGGCCAGCGCCTTTGTTTCTGTAATTAGCTGCATTCGGCGCGCTAGATACCGCAGGACGGCCCGCTTGTCATAGGCCTAATTGCGGTAACATAAGAAAAAGACCTTACCGCTCGAATGGGGGCCGGCATGATAAGGGTTGTGAGTTTGCTTGCCGCCATGGGGCTGTCCGCAACGGCGGCTGTGGCGCAGGACGTGGCCGGGTTCTACCGCGGCAAGACCGTTCGGATCGTTGTCGGTTTCTCCGCTGGCGGCGGCTACGACCACTATGCGCGGGTGCTGTCGCGCCATATCGGCCGCCATATTCCGGGTAATCCGAACGTCATTGTCCAGAACATGCCAGGTGCGGCCAGCTTGAATTCGGTGCGCTATGTCGCGACGGCAGCGCCGACCGACGGCACGGTCATCAACGCCTTTAACCCGGGCTTGATTACCCAGTCGGTCACGGTGCCGCAGAAGATTGGCGCGAATTTTCTCGATTTCGCATGGCTCGGGAGCATTACCGAGGATTTCCGCGTCTGCCACACCTGGAACGGCACCGGCATCAAGGATTGGCAAGATCTGCTCAGGCGCCGCCAGGTGAATTTCGGCGTTACCGGCGTTGGCACCGCGTCCTATATCGACAGCAAGATGTTGAGCGACCTGTTTGGGGTCAATGTGCGGCAAGTGACCGGCTATCCCGGATCGACCGAGAAGCGCATCGCGATCGAACGCGGCGAGATTGACGGCGACTGTATCGGCTGGACCAGCGTGCCCGAGCCGTGGGTGCGCGAAAAGAAAATCACGGTGCATCTGCGGTTTTCGCCAAAATTAGTCGGCGATATGCCGGCGACCGCGCTGGTGGCGCGCGATGTCCTGACCGACAGCCGCAGCCGCCAGGTCCTCGATCTGCTCACGGCCTCGTCGCTGGTCGGGCGGCCCTACATCGTCCCCAAGGCGGTGCCGGCGGATCGCATCGCCGCGCTGCGCGCGGCATTCGAGGCGACGCTGACCGATCGGGAATTCGTCGCCGAAGTCGATAAGCAGCGGCTCACGATCGCGCCGATGACGGCGCCGGCGATCGAGGCGTTTCTCAAGGAAATCTACCGGACGCCGGCGGATGTGGTCGAGGCGACGCGCAAGATCTCCGGCGACTAGGGTCCGATTCCAACATTCGCATCCCGCGCAAACTGCAAAGGGGTAGCGAATGTCAAATCCACTCCGCGCGTGCGCGAGCAAGTCGGCCATAAAGTTGAAAAAAGAGGTTGTCCTGGTCGTGCCGAACGGACGATGATTGGCAACGACGAGCATGCCCGACAAAAGCAGAGTGTGACACCAAGGAGCAGTCGATGAACGAGCACGTCAACCAGCGGTTCCTGAGCGAGGCGCCGGTCAATCTCCCCGCCAACCGCAGCGAGCCGGAATATTGGTCGGACGCCATGGTCGAACTGCTCGGCCGGCTCGACATCGACTATGTCTTCCTATTGCCGGGGTCGAGCTACCGCGGCCTGCATGACTCGCTGGTCAATTACGGCCGCAATCACAAGCCGAAGATGGTGCTCACCACCCATGAGCAGATCGCCGTGTCGATGGCGCATGGCTATGCCAAGGCGACCGGCCGGATCGGGGTGTGCATCCTGCACGATCTGGTCGGGCTGATGAACGGTTCGATGGGTGTCTACAACGCGTTCGGCGACCACGCGCCGGTGCTGGTCCTGGGCGGTTCCGGACCGCTCGACCCGGCGGATCGTCGTTGGATCGACTGGTTGCATTGCGCCTCTACCCAGGCTGATATCGTCAAGAACTATGTGAAATGGACCGAAGAGCCGACCACGCCGCAATGGCATCTTGATGCCATCGCCAAGGCGCACAAGGTTGCGCTGACCGCGCCGCGCGGTCCGGTCTATGTCACGCTCGATTGCGGCATTCAGGAGCAAAAGATCGGCAGTGCGCCGGTCATGCCGGACCCGAAATATTTCCAGCCGGCGCCGCCGATCGCGGCCAATCCCGATGCGCTCGCGGCCGCGGCGGATGCGCTGCTCGATGCGAAATTTCCGCTGATCGTCGGCGGCCGATTCGGTATCGATCCTGCGGTTACCAAGCCGCTGGTGGAGCTGGTCGAACTGACCGGCGCCGCCTATCGCGACGACAACGGCATCATTGCATTTCCCACCGCGCACCCGCAAAGCGCCAGCGGCGACCGTGAGGTCGTCAAGGAGGCCGACGCGGTCATGGCGATCGATTGCCGCGACTTGTCGAGCCTGCTCGACAGCTATACCGAGCGCAAGGAGAACGTCGGCTCCGGCCGGTTGCGTCCGGGACGCAAGGTTATCGACATGTCGCTCAACGATGTGTCGCCGAGCTCCTGGTCGTATCTGCGTGGCCCTGCGCCGCTGGTGGATGTCCAGATCAATTGCGATCCGATGCTCGGTTTGCAGCAACTCAATGCCTTGCTCCGGCAACGGCTGGAAAAAGACTCCGGCGCGCGCGCCAAGGTCGAGGAGCGCCGCAAGCTTGCTTGCGCGCGTCATACCGCGCTGCGTGCCCGCCAGGCCGAGAACGCCCGCAAGGGCTGGGACGACCGGCCGATCCGCCCGGGCCGCATGGTGACGGAATTATGGAACGCCGTGAAGGATAAGAACTGGCTTCTGGCGATGCGCAATTCGGCGAGCTTCCCCGAAGGCATCTGGCAATTCCCCGGCGCCGGTTACTATCTCGGCACCAATGGCGGCGGCGGCGTCGGTTACGGTCCCGGCGCCATGGCTGGCGCTGCAATCGGCTGCCGCGATCAGGGCAAGTTCTGCGTTGGTTTGATGGGCGACGGCGATTACATCATGTCGGCCGGCGCGATTTGGAGCGCGGTCCATAACCGCGCGCCGATGCTTCTGGTGATCAATAACAACACCACCTGGGGCAACGACGAAAAGCACCAGATGCATGTTGCCGAAGACCGGCATCGGCCGCTTGAGAACGCTTGGATCGGCCAGCGCATGGTCGATCCCGATATCGATCACGCCACCGTCGCGCGCGGCTATGGCGCCTGGGCCAAGGGACCGATCTTCGATCCGGCCGAACTCGCCGGCGTATTCCAGGAAGCCGTCGCCGAAGTGGAGAAGGGCCGGGTCGCGGTGGTCGAGGTGCGCACGCAATTGGTGTGAGGTGGCGAGGTGGCCTGAGCCGATGCCGCCGATTTGAAGTCACACGGTGCTTGCGGCAAACGCGGTTAGGAACTTCAAATCGAAACGCGGCATTGGAATCGTAGCGTTGTTGGGCCGGCTACGCATGACATCGGCTTGGTCGATCCGATCCGGCCGATGTCGGCTTACCCCCCAAGAGCGGCGCAAGAGCGGACATTCCAACACCGCCGCTTCGGGCCATGAGCCGACATCGGAAAATGCTGACGATCACGTTTCGGGCGCCTGGTTACGTGACTTCAACGAATGAGAAATATCGCCTTCGCATCGCTCACCTGTTGCGATCTCGTGGTGAGCCTGTAAGCGATTTTGCGACCTCGCGAGCGCAATCTATGAAGCGCTGCACGACCGGGCTCAAAGTGCGATTTTTAAGTGTCATGATCACGACTGGCCACGGCCGATCCGGCAAGTCGACGGGCAGCGCCTTAAGCGCGTAGTGATCTCGGTTGAGCTGCAGGACCGAGTTCGGCAACGCTGCGATAAACGGACCGTTGGCGAGCAGCCGTGTCCGAAGGCCCACGGAAACGCTCACCAAACTTGCCTTTGGGACATCGAGACCGCGCGCCTTGAAAGCTTCCGCTATGCCATTGTAATTCCAGGTACCAGGCTGCGCGAGTATCCAGGGCTCGTTAATCAGTTCAGCGAGATCGATCTTGCGACGGCGGGCCCATCGATTGTGGCTGCCCGTCGCGACGACCAATTGATCTTTAAAAATGCATTCCACATTCAAGTCGTCCGGCCAGTGGTCCTCAGAAAACGGCTTCACCAGCCGCACTAAGACCAGATCGTACTTTCGATCGCGCAGCCCTGGCTGAGGCAATTCGACAGCGGGAGCAGTCCAATCGTCCGCGTGCACGACCACGCGCGGATATTGCTTGGAGAACCGTAGAATGATCTGAGGAACCAACGTAGCCGATAGAGTCTCCACGCATCCAATCCGCAGCTCGCCGCTCGTCGGATCGGATAGGAATTCGATGTCCCTGACTCCCTGCCTCAACTCATCAAATGCTGCGAGGCTGCGCTTTACGAGCGCTTGTCCGTAGATGGTTGGCTCGACCCCCTGTGGGCCGCGATCGAAAAGCCTTACGCCAAGCGCGTGTTCGAGATTGGCGATCACGTCCGATACGGCGGGTTGGAAGATTCCCAGCTCTACCGCGGCTTTGGCCATGCTGCCCTGCTCGACCACCATGTAGAACACATGCAAGTCTCGCAGCCGAAGACGCGGACCGATCTGTGTTTCCCAGTTCGTGAGCCTAGCCATATAAAACAATATATATCATTATCCAAAATTATGGAATTCCCCGTATATCACATCTCGCCTAGTGTCACGCCTAGACCGAGTGGGCGCTATGAAACTTTCACGTCGTCGATTTCTGCATCTGGCAGCGAGCGCTGCCTCACTCCCGGCACTATCACGCTTCGCTTGGGCGCAAACCTATCCGTCGAGGCCAGTGCGCTGGATCGTCCCATGGCCACCGGGCGGCGCGGCTGACATCAGCGCGCGCCTGATGGGGCAATGGCTGTCGGACCGTCTCGGTCAGCCTTTCATCATTGAGAACCGGCCAGGTGCCGGCGGCAACATCGGCACAGAGTTGGTTGTGCGATCACCGCCGGATGGCTACACGCTTGCGCTAGTCGGCTCGTTTAATGCGATTAACGCGACTCTCTACGAGAAGCTCAATTTCAACTTTATCCGCGATATCGCACCCGTTGCGGGCATCATGCGCAATCCCCTGGTCATGGTAGTCAATCCATCGGTCCCGGCCAAAACCGCTCCCGAGTTCATAGCTTATGCCAAGTCCAATCCGGGCAAGATCAATATGGCCTCCGGGGGTATTGGATCTCCACAACATCTCGCCGGCGAGCTATTCAAGATGATGACCGGCGTCCCCATGGTCCACGTGCCGTATCGCGGCGGAGCGCCCGCGCTGACCGACCTCCTCGGCGGACAGGTGCAGGTGATATTCAGCCCGGTGATTGAATCGATTGGGTACATCAGAGCCGGTAAACTACGTCCGCTGGCGGTGACCACAGCGACGCGCTCGGAAGCACTGCGGGATATCCCAACCGTGGGCGAGTTCGTGCCCGCCTATGAATCAAGTGGATGGGTTGGCGTTGGAGTATCAAGGAATACGCCGCACGAGATCGTCGAGAAGCTCAACAAAGAGATCATCACGGCTCTCGCTGATCCCAAGATCAAGGCGCGGCTCGTCGACCTGGGCGGTACGGTGCTTGCCGGCTCGCCCGCCGAGTTTGAGAAGCACATTGCCGCAGAAACCGAGAAGTGGGCCAAGGTGATCCGAGCAGCCAACATCAAGGCGGAATAAGGCCCGCCTTCGCCGAGCCAACATTCTATAATTTCCCGACACGCGATTTCGGTGAGGCCGATGTCGCATATGGGTCAAAACCGACAAAACTCAGTGTAAGTATATTAGGTCCGCTTTCGAGGGGGTAGCGACCGAAACCTCCTGTGGCAGGCATGTTGAGCCTGACTGCGCGTTAATGAGTCCACGTCCTGGTGCCCCTTGGTTTCCAAAGATCGTGTGGGTGGTCGCTGCGATGGATCAGGATCTTTGGAAACGGGGCACTAGGCCACCTTTGACTTCGCCGTTAGCTTCACGCCGAGTGCGGTCAGCACGCGCATGATGGTGTCAAATTCGGTCTTGGTGTCTCCGTTGAGCGAGCGGTAGAGGTTCTCGCGCGACAATCCAGTTTGGCGGGCAATCTCAGTCATGCCATGCGCACGAGCCACATCGCGGATCGACGTGGCGATGAAGGAGGCGTCGCCGGTTTCGAGTGCGGCCGCGAGATATTCAATGGCGTCCTCTTGCGTCTCGATGTATTCGGACGAATCAAAACGAGTTGGTTTGAGCGCGATCTTCTTTTTGGCTTTCGGCACGTTAGTGTTCCTTTGCCATTTGGTGCGCGGTTTTGATGTCACGATCCTGTGTCGATTTATCGCCGCCGCAGAGCAGGAGGTAAATCGCCTCGCCGCGACGTATAAAATACACGCGGTAACCGGGGCCGTAATCGACGCGTAACTCGCTCACACCTTCACCGACCGGTTTAACGTCGCCAAAATTGCCGGCTGCAAGTCGCCGCAGTCGCGACGTAATGCGTTGGACGGCGCGACGGTCGCGCAGGTTTCGCAGCCACTCCGAAAAAAGCGCGGTCTGCCAAATCTCAAGCACATCAAAGTGTATCGTATACGATACGATTTGTCAATTCAATTATTCGCCGGCGTAAACCGGACACATGGACCCGGACACATGGACCGCTCAGCCCCGCACCCGCGGCATGTTGATGAATTCCCAGGGCGAGGGCAGCGGGCCGACCGGCACTTCGATCAGCGTCGGGTGATCGCGGCGCTTGAGCGCGCGGTTGAGCGCGGAGCGCAATTCCTGCGGATTGCGCGCGCGCTCGGCGGCGGCGCCGAAGCTCTCGGCAAAGCGCACGAAATCCGGATTGGTGAGGTCGCAGGCGATCAGCCGGTTGCCGTAGCGTTCTTCCTGGATGCGTCGCACATTGCCGAAGGCGTCGTCCCGGAACACCACCACAGTGAGCGGAATGCGATGATGCATGGCGGTCGCCATTTCGGTCGCGGTGAACAGGAACCCGCCGTCGCCGGAAATCGCAATCACCGGTTTGTCGCGCAGCGCGTCCTGTACGCCGAGCGCGGTCGCATAACCCCAGCCGAGACTGTCTTGGAATCCGGGTGAGATGAAGGTGCGCGGTTTGTAGACCGGATATAGCAGGCGCGCGGCAAAACCCATCTGGGTCACTTCGTCCACCAGCACGCCGTCCGCGCCCAAGGCATCGCGGATCGCGTCCAGGAATTCGATCTGCGGGCTGAGCTTTTCCACGCGTTTGCGCCATTTGGCCTGACGCTCAACCATCTCGTCGTGGCGCGAAGCGCGGTGGTGGCCGTCGAGCGCCGCGATCAGCCGACGCAAAATCGGCGCCGCGTCGCCAACCAGCGCGACCTCGGCTTTGCGGAAGCGATCCGGCTCCTCCGGATCGGCATCGACGCGAATGACAGCGAGCTTTTCATCCACACCCCAATGCTGGAATCCGTTATAGAGCCGCGTGCCGATGCCGAGGATGACATCGGCTTCACCCCATAGCTCGCGCGCCAGCGGAAGTGTCACAGCGAACGGACTGCGGCCGTCAAGCGCGCCGCGCCCACGCCGATGCGCGAATACCGGCGCTTGTAGAAGTTCCGAAAGCGCGGTGACCTCGGGGCCGGCATCCTGCGCGCCGCCACCGGTAACGATCAAAACGCGCTGCGCGGTGGCGAGGCATATGGCGGCCGCCGCGACGGCGTCTTCGTCGATTGGGGGGGCGGGCAAAGGCAGCGGGGCCGCCAGCGGAGCGACCATGCCAAATCGCCCCCACACATCGATGGCGCATTCGAGCGCGGCGGGTCCGGGACGGCCGGACCGCATGGCGCGGAACGCGTCGGCCACCAGGCGCGGGGCTTCCGCTGGCGTCTTGATGCGCGCCGAGAAGTCGACGATGCGGTTGATGATGCCGGCCTGGTCGCGAACCTCGTGCAGATGGCCGTAGCCGCGGCCGATGTGGGATTGCGCGATCTGGCCAATCAGCCCGAGTACCGGCGCGTTGGTGGCGTGGGCGGTCAGCAAGGCGGTCGCGGAATTGAGCAGCCCAGGGCCCGGCACCACGGCATAGGCCTGTGGTTTGCCGGTCGCGAGCGCGGCGCCCAGCGCCATATAGCCGGCGCCTTGCTCGTGCCGGGTATGGACGGTGCGGATGCGGTCCTTGGCTTTGAACAGGGCATCGAACAAGGGGTCGTTGTGGACGCCGGGCAGGGCGTAGACGGTGTCGAGCCCATGCACGATCAGGCCTTCGACCGTCGCCTCCGCCGTGGTCATCCGCTTCATGTTTCTGCCCGGTCCCCGAGATTCGTTTGCTTTGGTATTTCTAGCCGATCCGATTGGGAACGTCGCCACCCCCGGTCGCCTTGACAAAGCACGGTCTGCGTGTGCTTTTCCGGCCACCTCGGCGACCAGGCCGTGACCAGGATTCCCCGGGAATTTTTGCATGCATCGCTACCGCACGCACACTTGCGGCTCGCTCCGCGAGACCCAGATCGACCAAGACGCACGGCTGTCCGGATGGTGCCATCGCATCCGCGACCATGGCGGCGTGTTGTTCATCGATTTGCGCGATCACTATGGCCTTACCCAGGTGGTCGCCGACCCGGATTCACCGGCGTTCAAGGTCGCCGAGACGCTGCGCGCGGAATGGGTGGTGCGGATCGACGGCAAGGTCCGCCGCCGGCCCGCCGGCACGGAAAATCCCGATCTGCCGACTGGCGCGGTCGAGGTTTATATCCGCGAGATTGAGGTGCTCGGCCCGGCCGGCGAACTACCGATGCCGGTGTTCGGCGATCAGGACTATCCGGAAGAGATCAGGCTCAAGTATCGCTTTCTCGACCTGCGCCGGGACAAGCTGCATCGCAACATCATGATGCGCGGGCAGGTGATCGACTCGATCCGCCGGCGCATGAAGGAGTCCGGCTTCTTCGAATTCCAGACGCCGATCCTGACGGCGTCTTCGCCGGAAGGCGCGCGCGATTTCCTGGTGCCGTCGCGGCTGCATCCGGGAAAGTTCTACGCCCTGCCGCAGGCGCCGCAGCAGTTCAAGCAGTTGTTGATGGTCGCCGGCTTCGATCGCTACTTCCAGATCGCGCCCTGCTTTCGCGACGAGGACGCGCGCGCCGATCGCTCGCCCGGCGAATTCTATCAGCTCGATCTTGAGATGAGCTTTGTTACGCAGGAAGACGTGTTCGAGGCGGTCGAGCCGGTGATCCGTGGCGTGTTCGAGGAGTTCGCCGACGGCAGGCACGTGACGCCAAAATTTCCGCTCATCCCCTATGCGGAGGCAATGCGGGCTTATGGCACGGACAAGCCGGACCTGCGCAATCCGCTCAAGATGCAGAACGTCACTGAGGCGTTCCGCGGCTCGGGCTTCAAGATCTTTGCCGGCATGATCGCGGCCGATCCCAAGGTCGAGGTCTGGGCGATCCCGGCGCCGAAGGGCGGCAACCGCGCGTTCTGCGACCGGATGAATTCATGGGCGCAAGGCGAGGGCCAGCCGGGCTTGGGCTACATCTTCTGGCGCGAAGGCGAAGAAAGCGGCGCCGGACCGCTGGCGCGCAATATCGGCCCTGAGCGCACCAAGCAGATCGCCGACCGGCTTGGTCTCGGCGTCGGCGACGCGGCGTTTTTCATTGCCGGCCGGCCGGAGCAGTTTGTGAAATTCGCCGGGCCGGCGCGCACCAAGGTCGGTGAGGAACTGTCGCTGATTGCCAAGGATCGCTTCGAATTCTGCTGGATCGTCGATTTCCCGATGTTCGAGTGGAGCGAAGAGGAGAAGAAGATCGACTTTTCGCACAATCCGTTCTCGATGCCGAACATGGCGGTCGACGAATTCCTCAAGCTCGATCCGAACGATAAGGACAAGCTCCTCGCCATCAAGGCGTTTCAATATGACATCGTTTGTAACGGCATCGAATTGTCCTCGGGCGCGATCCGCAACCATCGCCCCGACGTGATGAAAAAGGCGTTCGCTATCGCCGGCTATGGCGAAGAGGTGCTGGAGCAGAAATTTGGCGGCATGCTGCGGGCGTTGTCGCTCGGAGCGCCGCCGCACGGTGGCATTGCGCCGGGGATCGATCGCATCGTGATGCTGATCTGCGGCGAAGAGAATTTGCGCGAGGTGGTGCTGTTCCCGATGAATCAACGCGCCGAGGATTTGATGATGGGCGCGCCGTCGGAGGTCACGGCCAAGCAGTTGCGCGAGTTGCACATCCGCTTGGCGCTGCCGGACAAGACCTGAGAGTTCCTATCAAAGCTAGATTTTGATATTCGGGAACATTTTGAGCGCGTTGCCGTTGTCGATCGCCAAGGTATCGGCGGCCGAGAACTTATAGGCCAGAACGCCGTCGACCGCCTCCTTAGCGTCGCGGAACGGATAGTCGGAGCCGAACATCACCTGCGAGATCGAGACCAGCTTCATCAGTGCGGCCAATTGGCCTGGCGTATTGCCCTGCGCAACCTCGTAGTAGTGCGATTTTAGAACTGCGATCACATCTTCCTGCATCTTCCGCTCCCAGGCGAGGCGGACGAAGCGGCTGGTCAGGAATGGAATGGTTCCGCCCGAGTGCGACCAAATCCAACGAATGTTCGGAAACTTGAAGGCCGAGCCGGGCTTCTCGAACAGCAGGCTGGCGACGGTGCGGGTGGTGTCGGTGGCATATTCGATGACGCTTGGTCCGACCGACGGAACGACGTTGACGCAGCAGGCGGCGTTGGTTGGGTGGACATAGACCGCCGCGCGGCGGCGGTTGAGCTCCTCAAGAACCGGCACGAATGCCGGATCGCCCAGGTATTTGCCGTCGGAGGTGGTCCACAGCGCAATGCCTTCGGCTTTGAGGGTGTCGTAGGCATATTCGATCTCCTTGAGACTGCCCTCGACATCGAGCGGCGCGATCGCGGCAAAGATGCCGAACCGGTTGGGATGGTCGCTACGCAGCTTGGCGGCATAGTCGTTGCATTCGCGCGCGAGCTGGCGGGAAGACTCTTCGATCTTGCCGTACCAAGGTCCCGGATTAAGAATCGACGTGATTGAATAGGCGACGCCGCCTTTGTCCATGTCTTCGAGCGACATCTGGGGCGACCAGGCCGGGCCGCCTTTGCCGCCGTGACGCTCGATATTCATCTTGCGCTGCATCGGCGGGACGATGTGGTGGTGAACGTCGATTCGATGCGGCTTGCCGGCAGGTTGGGCGCTGGCCGTGCCGAATTGGGCGGTGGCGAGGCCGGCGGCGCCCAGTCCGATGGCGGCGCTGCCCGCGAGGAAGCTTCGCCGACTCACGGCGGTGCTTGCAAATCCAACGGCTGGATCGCAGCCGACGCAACCGCACAGAAGGGATTTGCGCTTGAATGTCGTGGTCATTGCCCTGGCTCCCTGGCGTGTTTTTTTGGTGCGGCAATGGTCGGCGGAGCGCCGCGTGCGGTCAAGCCCCATAAGCTGACCAATTTGCCGAATTGCAGCGACATGCCGCCGCGCCCGCGCCGCCGATTGCGCGGGTGAAGTCATTGTTAAGACTGTCTAAGGGAATCGCAGGCACATGTAACGCATGCAGGAGTGCGTCCATTGAAGCCACCAATTTCTGGCACACAGTCCATGCGGCGGCGTTGGCTCTTGCTGCAGTGCAGAATCTTCTTGACTCCGGGTCGGTACGCCTTAATTGGGGGGCCTGCCGCTGTCATCGGTCCATTACGCGGACTGTGCTGGCGGCATTCGCTTTCCGTGGCGCCCCTTGTGGCACTCGGGTTGGTATAACTGGTTGGGGAGGACGGCGATGCGCCAAAGCGCCCTCTTGCGATCGGACAAGGGCTTGGAAGCTCCAAGCACCACCCGAACGAAGAATCCAAAGCTTGCCAAGGTCGCGGTCGTCAAACCGGTCGTCGATGATGATCGGCCGGATCACTTTGCGGTTCGCAAAGGCGTTCGCTGCGCCGGCGTGCATTTGATCGTCGATCTGCACGGCGCCAAGGGCCTCAATGATATCGACCTGATCGAAGCGACGCTGCGCCGCTGCGTCGCCGCCGCCGGCGCGACGCTGCTGCATATTCATCTGCATCATTTCCAGCCCAGCGGCGTTTCAGGCGTGGCGGTGCTGGCCGAGAGTCACATCTCGATCCACACTTGGCCGGAACAAGGTTATGCCGCGCTCGATGTCTTCATGTGCGGCCAGGCCGATCCCGATGCCTGCATTCCGGTGCTGCGCGAGGCCTTCAAGGCGCAGCGGATTGACGTGGACGAGATTCTGCGCGGGCAGGATGTCTGACCGGAACGCGACCGGCGGTTGGACGGCGCCGGTCTGGCCTTGCGGACATTTGCCCATCCTCCGGCTTTGAGCGTTCGATGATGGCCGACAAGCGTTGGATCGCTGAAACGCTGTTCGACCCCGAAGGTTTCCGCATGACCTATGAGGTCGAGCGGGTGCTCTATGAGACTCGGACCGAGCATCAGCATCTCGTGCTGTTCCAGCACAAGTTCTTCGGCAAGATCTTGATGCTGGACGGTGCAACCCAGGTCACCACCAAGGACGAATTCGTCTATCATGAGATGATGAGCCATGTTCCGCTGTTCGCGCATGGCAAAGCGAGGGAAGTGTTGATCGTCGGCGGCGGGGACTGCGGCATCGCCGAAGAGGTGCTCAAGCACAAGTCGGTCGCGCGGTTAACCCAGGTTGAGATCGATGCCTCGGTGGTCGAGTTTTCCAAGGAACACTTTCCGGAATTCACCAAGCCGGTGCTGGGCAACAAACGTTTCCATCTGGTCATCGATGACGGCATGAATTACGTGGCGAAGACCGATCGCCGCTTTGACGTAATCATTGTCGATTCCACCGATCCGGTGGGGCCCGGGGCGGTTCTCTTCAGCCCGAAATTCTATGCCGCCTGCAAGCGCTGCATGACGCCCGGCGGCTTGATGGTCACGCAGAACGGCGTTCCGATCCTCCAGGCGGGCGAACTGACGACCGGCATCGGCAAGTTTCGGCGGCTGTTTGCCGATGGCTATTGTTATGTCGCCGCGATCCCGACCTATATCGGCGGTCACATGGCGATGGGCTGGGCGACCGACAACCGGGCGCTGCGGCAAACGCCGCTCAAAACCATCGCCGCCCGCTACAACAAGGCGGGTTCATTCAAGACCCGGTATTGGACCCCAGAGGTTCACAAGGCGGCGTTCGCGCTGCCGCGCTTCGTCGCCGAATTGGTTGACCGCGCCAAGCGCCGGTGAGGGTGCTTCGCGTCGTTCCCTGGCTTCAAAGATTGCAGCGTCAGCCGGCTGCGGCGAAATTTTGGTTGCCGCGCCCTTTGAGGCGCGTGCGGTAGAAGCTCAGGACGCGCCGCGCCGTCTCGACCTGGAGCTTCTCATAGGTGCGCAGCGCGACATCGAGGTCCTGGGCGGAGATTCCGCGGTCCGCGGTCTTGAGCAGGAGGAGGGCTTTGGCGGTGGTCGACGAGAAGCCGGCGAGCTTCGATAGGATCAGCGTGATTTCGTGGCCGCGATCGTGCAACGCGCGCTCGATGGCGTCCAGCTCGACCCCGCTCAGCAGCGACAGCGCAATGGTGGCTTCCTCAAAGCGGTTCTCGCGGGCGTATTGGTAGACTTCGGCCTCGCCTAGTCGGCCCTCTTGCTTGAGTTTGCCGATCGCGGCAGTGGCGTCGGCGTAATGCGACGAAATCCTTCGTGTCTCGGTGCGGATTCCGCCGACGACTTCGGAGAGGACGCCCTCGACCGTCGCTGCGGCGTCTGGGTTCTCCGCCGCTAGCCGGCTTCGGACGGTCGCCGACGCCTCTTCTAGGAGCCGCAGGAAGTGCTGCCGCGGCAGGTCGCGGCGCGTCCCGATCTGCACGGCCAGCGCGCCGTCATTTGATGAGCGATTCACCAAGGTGCGGAAGCCGGCGTCGGAGAAGCGCGCCCCTTTGTTTCGAGCCACCGAATGAACAACTTGGCGGTCGCCGCGCGTCACCAGCACGTCGGTAACGGCTTCGCTGAGTGACTTGCGTTCGGAAATTGCCGCCAAATGCTGCTGGCTCTTGCCCTTGGCGTTGGCAATGGCGATTAGGTCGGATTCGTTGAGGCGGCTGGAGTTCTTGAGGATCGGTCGCGCGACTTCGATATCGTCGTCGAAGGCAAGCATCCGCACCACGCCGGCCGGGGCGGTCGCCACATCGGCGAGCCGGATCGAAAGCTTGGCGCGGGCTTTGGTCTCGATTGCCGATGCAAGCTTGGTGATGACTTCGTCGAATAGGCCGATCTGGGCTTCGGAATAGCGGCTGGCGTCCGTGAGGAAGAGATCGGTGATGCGCGACAACATGTCGTCGCGTTGCTGATCGCTGCCGCTAACCAGCACACGCTCGAGTTCTTCGATCAAGGTGCTTTGAGTCGCCATGGATTGCGGCCGCTTCTCTTCAGCGCAACCAGCCAGAACAGTACGGTCCCCCTTGTCCAGGCACGCCCGATGGGGGTCGTCGGGCCTGCCTTTATTGGGGAAATTCGTCCGGTCTTGGTGAGACTGCCGGCGCTTAACAACAGCGCCAGAATGGCTGATTAGTCGTGAACAAACGATTTCAGCGACGGCGGGGGAATTCTGACAAAAGAAAGGGCAGCCAATTGGGCCGCCCAGTTAATCACGCCACGCGGGGAGGAACCGAAACGGGTCGGCCTCGAATGCCGCCGGCCCGCGTGTGCTGAAGTCCACTGTCAGATCGCATCAAACCGCTGATTCGTCAATCATATATCCCGGCCCCATGCGCGCCGGCCGGTGGCCGTTCACGGCCAATCCCAGTGCGCCGGCCGGGCGCGGCCAGCGCCGTCTCTGTAAGGGTTTGATTAACGCTGTTGGCGAATGGGGCCGACCCCGGGTGGCTCACGAACGCGTGGCCGATAGTGGAGCGGATTTGACATTCGCCACTCCTTTGCGGCTTGCGCGGGAGGCGAATGTCGGAATCGGACTGCTAGCGCGCCTGGATCATTTTTTGGGTCTTTTCGGCGATCGCCGCTGGTGTCGCCATGATCTCCGCCACCACCTTCTGCATGGTGTCGCCGGTGACCAGGGTGACTTCGCCGCCGACTTTTTCCACTTCGGCCCTCAAGTCCGGATGATCGACCGCCTCGATGAACGCCTTGCGCAGCGCCGCCAGCCGGTCGGCGGGCACATTGGGCGGCGTGAGCATTGGGCGCCCCATGATCGAAGTCGAACTGTTGAGCGCGAGGATTGCACGCTGCTCGTCGGTCTTGGCGAATTGGAAGATCGTCGGCAAGCCCGGAAAGCCAGTGAGCGGTTCGGGCTCGAGATTGAACAGGAGCTTGAGCTTGCCGGCGGCGATCCAGCCCTGCAGGTTGCCGCCTTGCAAGGCATTCAGCGACTGGCAGACGCCGTGGACCTCCTTGCGCATCATCGCCAGCGAAACGTCAGGGACGCTCTTGTAGCCCTCGACCAGCTTGAGCTTCATGCCGAGCAGGTTCGACAGAAGATGCGACGTTATGCTGGGGGCGGAGCCGGAACCGGCGCCGCCGACCAGGAGTTCGTGCTCGAACAGATCCTCCGCTTTCTGCACCGGCACGCCGGTCAGCGCGGCGCAGACCGAATGCGATACCTCGGGGCTGCCGAGCCAATTGAACTTGGTCGGATCGAATTGCACGTTCGCCATCTTGGTCAATGCGACATGCGGCATGTTGCGGTTGACCATGCCGATCACGGTGCCGTCCTGCGGAGCGACGTTATAGAGATGATTGGTGGCGACGATGCCGCCGGCGCCAGGCATGTTTTGGTGAATGAAGGTCGGATTGCCAGGCAGGAGCTTGGTCATTTGTGCCGAGATCAGGCGCGCGAACATGTCATAATCGGTGGCGGGCGCCGCCGAGATGATCACCCGGATCTGCTTGCCGCGGAAGAATTGCTCCGCTGGTTGGCTGCTGACATCGCCGCCGCCGACCAGCATCGCCAAGCACGCGGCTGATAAGGTGATACGCATTGTGCGAGCCATGAAAATCCCCCGGGGGATTGGTCTTGCTGCCGGAACTCTAGCCGCGAACGCAGCCATTCGAAATGGCCCGGCACTACGACCGGATCGGCTCGCCGCTGTCATCGGCGCCAAGTCGCCAGCTCGAAATCACCGGGTCCAAGTTACCAATGTAACGCCGGCCGTCCGGTCGAGGGTGCGTCGCGGTCCAGGTTTTAGCCCGTGTTTGGCCAGGATATCCTCTGGTGTCCGCGTGGGGCTCACGTCTGGGAATACCGGGCGGCCGCCCGGCAGCCGGATGCCGGCAACGCGCGACAGATGGAAGGCGTCGTAGCCGCGCTTAAGGAATATCTGGTTGACGTCGGCGCCGCCGATGACGGCCAGCATGCCGTCGGGCGCTCCAAGCCTTGCCCATGCCTGTTCCAGCGAAGCGCCCCGCGGGTTCCACAGCAACGCCTTTGGAAATGTCGGGTGTGGCGCCAGCGCCGGCACGCTCTGCGTCACCACCAGCCGATGCCGGCTGTCGGCGCGTGGGCCACCTTCGTGGGAGTGGCGGCCCTGCACCACCACTGCGGCGCGTTCGAGATTGTCATGAAAGAATTTCTGGTCGGCCTCGACCACCAGCGCCGGTGGGATGTGCCGGTCGGCGTCGGCGAGCATGCCGTCTTCCGAAATGATGGCAAAGCCTTCGATGCTGGTTGGGTCGGTCATGCGTGCCAAATGCGGGCTTCAAAAGCCTGTCAACATTCCGAGCGCGCGCATCAGATAGAGTACGCCGACGACAACGATGACGACACGTGCGATCTGTTTCGCGCGCCCTTTGATGGGAAGTTTATTGAGGAGATAAAGGCAAAGAAAGACAACCAGAAAGCCAATGACAACGCTGAGGAGTAACTTCATCGATAGCAATCCTTGAACGAAAGCGGCTTTGGTGGTCCAATTCTAACATTCGCATCCCATTTCCGCGCGCGATTTTGCGAATGTTAGAATCAAAGGACCATTAGCAAGTATAGGCTGCTGGTGGAGTTTTGGATTTGACATTCGCATCGCGCGCTGGCTGCCAGGGGGTAGCGAATGTCAAATCCACTCCTCGAGCGCCTTACGGCGCGCCCGGCAGCTCTTTGCTAATAGCATTGACCACGCGCGCGTCCATCGGTTCGATATTGGTCGCGAATACGGCGGCAATCTTGCCGTCGCGACCGATCAAATATTTGTGGAAGTTCCAGCGCGGCGTTTCGAGTGGACGTTCGGTCGCCGCCCAGCGATAGAACGGATGTGGGTTGACGCCACGGACATCGACTTTGGCCGCCATCGGAAAATTCACCCCATATTCGGTCTCGGCAGTGTGCGAAATCTCGCTGACGCCGCCAGGCTCCTGACCACCAAAATCGTTGGATGGGACGCCGACAATCAGGAGGCCGCGCTCGCGGAAACGCGACCAGAGCTGCTGCAGGCCTGAAAATTGCGGGGTGTATCCGCAAAGCGAAGCGGTGTTGACCACCAGGATCGGTTTGCCGGCATGGTCGGCCAGCCGGATCTGGTCGCCCCTGAGACTGGCAAAGGTGAAGGCATAGGCAGTAACGCGGCTCATGGCCGGAGTACTCATGGTCGGTGATTGCGCGCACGCAAAGGCTGGCGCCGCAACCGTGGCCAGCAGTGCCAGAAAGCTTCGGCGACCGGTCAGCATGATGCCAGCCGGATTATTGTCCGTAGCGGACCAGAACCCCTTGGCATGCCTGGCTAATCCGTTTGCGATTGTCCTGCAGGCAGCCGAGCACCCGCAGCTGGTCGGGGATTTCAGATTTGCAATAACGTTGTACGTCCGGCTCGCAGGCGGCGCGATCCTCCGGCGTTCCTTGCGGTAAGGGTAGCGGGATGGGAAATGGCAGCGGGAATTGGGCCAGTGCAATCGTCGCCGATCCGGCAATTGCTGCGGCTAAGACGATAGCAAGCATGTTTGGCATTGTGTGGGTCCTCCCCGGAGGCGGTTATCATAGGCGCATGGGTGAGTCGTCACAATGACGCGGCGGCCACAGGACCCACAGAATTGCACATGAATCCGCTAGTGGTCCGATTCTAACATTCGCATCCCGTTTCCGCGGGCGATTTTGCGAATGTTAGAATCAAAGGACCACTAGCAAGTATAGGCTGCCAGTGGAGTTTTGGATTTGACATTCGCATCGCGTGCTTGCTGCAAGGTGGGTAGCGAATGTCAAATCCACTCCACTGGTGGTGGGCTAGGGGACGTAGCCGATCGCCTCGACCTCAAGGCCGCAATCCATCGGCGTGCGGCCGGCTTGCATGCGGGTGCGCGCCGGCAAAGTCTCAGCGCCTGAGAAATAGCTTCGGTAGATGCGGTCGAATTCTTCCTGCTGGCGCTGATCTTTCAACCAGACAATCACTTTCAGCAAGCAATCCATATTGGAGCCGGCGGCCTCGACTAGCAGCTTCATGTGATCCATGACGATGCGCACCTGACGTTCGAATGGAATGTCGGGAAACGGCGGGATCGGTTGCCCATTGGCGCGCGCCTCGCGCAACTTCGAGGCATAGGTTTCGTCGAACGGTGGCAGCCCGGAAATATAGATCATGTCGCCATAGCGGACACAGAGGTTGAACGGGCCGGCTGTTTCCGGAACGCCGGCCTTGATGACTTGTTTCTTCATGTTGGTCTCGCGTCGATTGCTGATCGGATGCCGCGGCGCTATCCCAGCATGGCTTTAGGCGTCTGTCGATGCGCGACGCAATGTCGTCGCTGCATACCCGCTCACCTATTGCGTGGAGCAAATGAAAGTGCGGTCAGTGTCCGTCACCGCGATGCTATTTCGGCGGCGGCACTGGCAAGGCAAACCACTCTGCCACCGATCCGACAAAGACCACGATCATCAAGCCGACGCCCACGATTGCTGTGGCATGGGGCTTGATCGGCCGCTTGGTGAAGATGCTGATGGTGTAGAGCCCCAGGAAAAACATCCAGATCAACATCATCAGGGCAATGCTGTGGCCGGCCAGGGTGGCAAGGTCATCGATGCGGGCCGGGTCGACGATGCGGTTCGGCGTTTGGTGCAGCCCCGGTAGAAAATACCGTTCGGCCGCTCGCTCGCCGAACGCCAGCACGGTGCTCAGAACGACATCGCGCGGGAGCATGTAGCGCCAGGGCAGATATTGCGGTGTTTTGAACGACACTGTTGGACCTTGTTTTGGGGGAGATTAATCAGAATGGGCGGTCGGACACTCCATAATGCGGTCCGCGCTGCCGCGCCACCGTTCCTTTGGGCCCGCCTCCTGGCGATATCGGGCCAAGGGGGATTGCCCCGCGACACGGCCGCTGCGCTATACTCGTTTTTTCAGGAACAAGGAGACGGGGTATGCCGGAAGTTTATGTCCATGTGGTCAAAGGGCGCACATTCGAACAAAAGAAGGGGCTGGTGCAGGATATCACCACCGCGGTCATGAAGCACATGAACGCCCCGGCTGATGCGGTGGTGGTGACGATTATCGAAGCCGAGGCCGATTCCAAGGGCAAGGCCGGCATTATGTTT
The DNA here is from genome assembly GCA_022841625.1 of Xanthobacteraceae bacterium. Lineage (GTDB taxonomy): Bacteria > Pseudomonadota > Alphaproteobacteria > Rhizobiales > Xanthobacteraceae > VAZQ01. The sequence continues at coordinate 120,370 of JALHRD010000001.1, read as the reverse complement.
AGCGAGCGGGGCCGTTAGCCGATCTCAGCGGCATTTCGCATCTGTAAGTATCGCGTCTGCCCGTACCGCATCTGCAATAAGTCGAGACGAAATCGGGAGAATAATCGTGACGACCCAGACAACGCTCAAGCCGGCGCAAACCGGTGTTGCCAACGCAGCGGTCAAGCCGGAAATTCTCAGCCTGCGCACGCAGCTCGTCAAAGAGGGGCATACCCGCGTGCTGTTGGCGGAGACCGACAACGCAACCTTCCGCATCCATTGTTACGGCCCCAAGGGTGGCGAGAATGGGCTGCATGCCCACACCGACGAGGACCATATTTTCGTAGTGTTGCAGGGCGAGGCGCAGTTCTTCGACATCGACGGGCCGTTGCCGGTGCTGCGCAAGCATCAGGCGCTGATGCTGCCGAAGGGTTGTTTTTACTCCTTCAGCAACGACAGCGAAGAGCCGTTGGTGTTGCTGCGCTTCGGCGCCATGGAAAAAAATTGGACGGGCGACCGGCTCGACCCCAAGGGCAAGCCAATCCCCGGGCGTTCGCAGACGCACCATTCAAAAAAGCCGGTGCTCATCGAGGGCGCCTATTTCGAATAGCTACGGTCGCTCGGCTGCGCTCTCGTGGATCAGCGCCGCGCAGGCGGCGACTTGCCGGGGCAGCAGCGTGCGGGCCGCAAATAGCGCGTCCGGATCGGCGGCCGCGCGCCGGCAATCAAGCGCTCGTTCGATTGCCGCGAGATTAAGCCCTGCCGGCGTGTGGTCCATGAGCCATTCCACGGCGGCGTCATTTGAGCCCATCCGGCCAGTCATGAAGCTGTAGACAAAGCGCGCCGGATAAAGCTGTGCGCGTAAATAGGGCTTGTGCGACTTCGGATCGAGCGTGTCGAGCGCGGCGAATTGTGCCGCGCTTTGCGCCCAGCCCTCAAACGGCTTGCCGCAAAGATAACGGCGAATCTCGGTGAGGTCGGGTCGCGCGGGCGCGATGCGGGCATGCTCGATCAGCGCCGCACCATGGTCGAGATAGTCGATGCGATCGAGTGGCGGGAAGCGACCGGCCGAGAACATCCGGTCGGTCCAGAAAATCGAGACCTTGGCGGCCATCGCGGGTGAGAGTGCTGCGGCCTCGCCGCGCATTGCATCGAGCTGTGCGGGCGTGAGGCCCAACTCACTCGTCACGGCCATGTCGATATCGCTGTAGCGTCGGGAGAAGCCGCCATGCGCGAGGCTGCCGAGCAGATAGACGCCGAGCAAATCGGTGTCGAGCCGGCGTCGCCAGCATTCGGCGAGCGCGCCCGCAAAGGTGCGGGCATCGTCGGCAGCGCTGTCGTCGGCGGCAGAATACATGTGACGTGTTCAGGGTCCGAATATTTCCCTGAGATAGCGCGTGGTCGCGGCGATCGACTGGACGTTGGCGCGCTCCTCGGCGGGGTTCGAGGGTGTGGAAAATCCGTGCTCGGCGCCGCTGTATAGTTCGTAATGGAAACCGACCTTGGCCTTGCGCAGATCGTCGACGATCTTGTTCACCTCGGCGAGCGGGGAGACGGTGTCTTCGGCGCCGTGCAGCAGCAAGACCTTGCCTTTGATGTTTTTGGCGTCTTCCGAGACGTGATTGCGGAATGTGCCGTGGATCGTGACTGTTGCCGCGAGTGGCGCGCCGGCATAGGCCATTTCGATGCCGACGGTGCCGCCGAAACAGTAGCCGAGCAGGGCGACCCGCGATGCGTCGACCATCGGATTGCGCAATAGCGCATCGAGGCCGGCCTGGCCGCGCGCGCGCATCAGCGGACGATCCTTGTAGTAGATCAGGATCTGCTTGGTCATTTCCGGAATGTCTTTTGGCAAAACGCCTTGGCCGTAGCCGAAGATGTCGGCGGCGAACACGGCATAGCCGAGCTTGGCGTACATCTCCGTGGTGGCCAGCGTGTTGGCGTCCATGCCGTTGCGCCGATGGACCAGGAGAATGGCGGGGCGTTTGCCGGCGATGCTGGCGTCATGCGCGAGGTAGCCCTTCAGCTTGGTGTCGCCTTGTGTGTATTCGATCCATTCGGTGCGAATCTGAGCCTGCGCGGCGGTGGCCGCGAACGCGAAGGCCAGCGCCATCGCGATGCGGTGCAAATGTTTGTGACACATGGGCCTCATGAGCGATTTTCCCCCGGATAAGCATCATAGCTTGGCGCGCGGGCGTGCCGTAGTAAAGCGACGGGGCGGCCGGCTGCGATCGATTTTGCGCTGGATCAAGGCTGCCGCCGGTCCGGTCGGAGAAAGTTGCACGGATACCAGGAGTGCGGTGGATGAATCTCCGGTTGATCGTTTTACTCGCGGCAGTGGCGCTCGGTGCCGCGGCTCAGGCCCAGGAAGCGGGTGAGCCCAAGCGCGGCCTGTGGGTGGCGCGGGCGAATTGCGCAAGCTGTCACGCCGTTGAACGCGGCGAGCGGTCCTCGCCCAACCCACTTTCGCCGCCATTTGCATTCGTCGCCAACATTCCCGGCATGACGGCGATTGCGCTCAACCACCTGATGCAATCGTCACACGACACCATGCCACTGATTGTCCTGCCGCCGGAAGAGCAATGGCATCTGGTGGCGTATGTCCTGAGCCTTCGTGACCGATAGCAATGGCCGATCAACCGGGTAACAGGCACTTGGCCTTGATGATCGGCGCGACCTGCGGTCCGGTCACGAAATCGAGATAGGCCTTGGCGGCGGTCGTGTCGGCGGTGGCGGCGCCGATGCTGCCGACGAAGACGATGGTGCGCTGCAAGTCCTTGGGATAGTCGAGGAAACGTGCGCCCGGGACGCAGCGAATTTCGTGCTCGGCTTGCACCGCCAGATCCGCTTCGCCCTTGACGACGCGTTCGGCATGATGGCCGCTGCCGCGGTTGGGCACCAGCCGGTCTTTCATCGCCTCGGCGATGCCCAGCGTATTCAAGACCTCCATCAAGTGGACGCCGCTGATGCCGCCGGTGGCGGGATCGGTGATCAGCACGCGCTTGGCCGCGAGGAAGGTCTTGCGCAAGGCTTCCGGCGTGCCGGTGTCTGGTTGTGGCCCATCGGCGCGCACGGCGAGGCCGAAATTGACCCGGATCAGCGCTGTCTGGCTGTCGCCCACAATGCGTTGCGCCTTGACGAATTCGTCCGAAACATTGCGTGGCACCATGATTACGTCGAAGGCCTCGCCGTCGAGCACGCGTTTGCGGATGGCGCCGGTTTCGACCACCGTGACGGCGAGCCGATGACCGGAGGCGGCTTCGAACCGCGCCTGTGTCTCCGCGATCACCTCCCGCATGCCGTTGGCGGAGATGACTTTGATTTCGGCGGCCTGCGCGGTCATGCCGGCAACCGCCAGAACCGTGGCGACGATCGCAATTCTGATCATGGTCAATTCACCTTGATTCCGGACTCGCGGATGATGCGGGCGTATTCCTCGACCTGCCGGCGCATGAATGCGCCGAACGGCGCGCCGCACAGGCCGACCGGAAACAACCCCTGCTGCGCAAGCCTCGGCTGCACTTCCGGAGCTTTGAGCGCCGCCCCGAACCAGTTCGACAATTGCGTCAGCGCTTCGGGTGGTGTCTTGCTCGGCGCTACGATCCCGTAGAAGATGTCGGCGTCATAAGCGGTGACGCCAGCTTGCACGAAGGTCGGCACCTCCGGCAGCGCCGGATTGCGCTGGGCTGAGGCGGTGACCAGGCTGCGCAGCGTGCCGGAGTTCAGATGGCCAACGACGGTCGGATAGTCGGCGAACACCGCGGTCACATGGCCGCCCAACAGCGTGTTGATTGCGGGCGCGGTGCCGGGAAACGGCACAAATGTCATATTGATATCGGCCGAGCGTTTGATCACCTCGAACGCCACCTGAAGCGACGATGCCGCGGCCGCGCCGAGCGACAGGGCGCCGGGCTTGGCGCGGGCCGCGGTCAGCAGATCGTTGAGCGATTGATAGGGTGAGGCAGCCTGCACCACCAGCACCATCGGGGTCGAAGCGAGATGGCAGATTGGCTCGAAGCTCGCAGTGACGTCGTAGCTCTGCGGTTTCAGGGCCGGATTGATTACGAAGGAATTGGCCACCAGCAATACGGTGCTGCCGTCGGGCGCCGCGCGCGCCGCGGCTTCAGTGCCGATCATGGTGCCGCCGCCCGGACGGTTTTCGATCAGCACGGTCGCGCCTTGCGTCTTACCGATCTGCTCGGCCATTAGGCGCGACAGGATGTCGGGGCCGCTGGCGGGCGGATAGGGCACGACGATCTTGACCATGCGGGTCGATTGTGCGCCCGCACTCGCAACAAGTGTAAAGATGCCGGTGGCGACGGCGGCCATCAGGCAGGCCGTCCACTGGAGGATGGTTCGGCGCATCGGCGATCTCCCCGTTCCGAGGGCTGGATACCGCATCGCAGAGTGAGCGGTTTTGGCAACCCAGGCAAGGTGCTAGATTGGCGTCCGCATCCGACGTGAGGCACGCGTCATGAGCGAGAAAACCATCGTCAAGCCGAAGACAGCCGTAAAGCCGAAAACGCAGCGGCCAAAACTGTGGAAGGTTATTCTGCTTAATGACGACTTCACGCCGCGCGAATTCGTGATTCAGGTGCTGAAGGCGGTTTTCCGCATGAACGCCGAACGCGCCTACCATGTCATGATGACGGCGCACCGGCGCGGCGTCTGCGTGATCGCGGTCTATACCAAGGATGTCGCCGACACCAAGGCCAAGGAGGCGACCGACCTCGGCAAGCAATATGGCTATCCGCTTTATTTCACCACCGAACCGGAGGAATAGCGCAGGTCGCGCGCTGCGAGCGACGACAGGGATCTGTCGTCTGGAACGCATCTAGATGCGGTCGCCGTCCGTTGCTGTGACGGCGATCGCTTGTTTGAGGCCTGCGCCGAGCCTGCCCCGGCGCAAGAGCCGCCTTCAGGGTAGGCGCCGGCTCAGGGGCCGAACACTTCCCTGAGATTGCGCGCCGTTGAGGCGATCGACTGCTCGTTGGCCCGCTCGTCGTCCTTGGTATTGGGCCGAGAGAAGCCGTGGGTTGCGCCGCTATAGACCTCGAATTGGAATGGAATTTTGGAGACGCGCAACTCGTCGATCACCGGATTGACCACCGTGAGCGGATAGCCCACATCCTCGGCGCCGTGCAGGATCAGGAAGCGGCCCTTGACGTTTTTGGCCCAGCCCGGCTGGTATTTGTCGAACGAGCCGTGGATCGAGACATTGAGCGCGAGCGGCGCGCCGGTCGAGCCGAACTCGATGCCGATATCGCCGCCGAAGCAATAGCCGATCGCCGCGATCCGGCCGGCATCGACCATCGGCAGTTTCGCCAGCGCGTCGTAGCCCGCCTGTGTGCGGCTGCGGGCCAGCGCGCGATCGCTGCGGAAGATTTTGGTCTGGGCGGACATTTCCGGCACGTCCTTCGGCAGAATGCCCTCGCCATAGCCAAAGATGTCGGCGACGAAGGTGACATAGCCGAGCTTGGCCCAAATTTCGGCGAGCCGCTGCGTGTTCGGCGTCATGCCCTCGCGCGCATGCAGCATCAAGACCGCGGGCCGCTTGCCTTTCTGGGCGTCATCGTGAATGAGATAGGCTTTGAGTTTCTTGGCGCCGTGGCTGTAGTCGATCCATTCCCGCTTCATCTCGGCTTGCGCCGCGCCGGAAAACAGCATGAAGGCCGCCGCCACGATGGCCGGCACGACATGTTTGATCGTCGTCGGTGTGATCATTGGATCCTCCCTAAATATTTTTATTGGCCCGAGCTTCGCGCAGGTCATGGGCGGAGTCCAGGGGGGCCCAGTGGTCCGATTCTAACATTCGCATCCCATTTCCGCGGGCGATTTTGCGAATGTTAGAATCAAAGGACCACTAGCAAGTATAGGCTGCTCGTGGAGTTTTGGATTTGACATTCGCATCGCGTGCTCGCTGCAAGGTGGGTAGCGAATGTCAAATCCACTCCACGATGGCGGGCGTTAGCCCTGCTGGATCCGTTCGGCGAGCGCCAGCATCGGGCGCACCCGCAGTTCAAGCGCCGCTTCCAACTGCTTGGCATATGAGCCCGGCATCAGCGCGGCGGCGATCTTGATGAGCCAGCGAAGGGGTTCGATCTGGCTGGTCACGGCGATACGCGTTCCGGTGGCGAACCGATCGATCATATATTCAGTTTGGGCGCGGAACTGTCCAGGGATCGTGCTTTCGATCACCAGCCGCAGCCGCGGCTCCGCCACGATCACGCGATAGCGCATATCGATCGCGCGCGTGCCCGGCTTTGCCACCGTATGAATTGTGGCGCCCTCGGCCAGCATGCCGTCGGGCTCGATGCGCGCGCTGACGAGATCGGTCAGCACCTCCGGCCAACGCGGCGCCGCCTCAAGCGCATCCCACACCGCGCTCGGGGTCGCGCTGGTCGAGAACACGCGCGTGACGGTGATTCGGCCAAACATGGTGATTCCAGCGATGGGGCGGGCTTTGATTCTGTAGGGTTTAATCCTCTGCCACGCAAACGATCAAAATCGCGGACGCGATTTTGACCTAGCGCAACGCCGATCTGGCGGTTTCTGCGCGAAATCTTACTGATCATTGAGGGTGGCTATGACCAAGCCGATTCCCGATAAAGCCGAGGTGGCGCTCGAATATCCCGACAAGCTCTACATTGGGACGTTCGAGCGAACGGCGCGGTTCGATGCCCATCTCGATGAGAGCGGGATTTCGCTGTCGCTGCACCGCACCGGCGATGCCGACACACGCAAAACTATTCGCATGCGTTTTCACTATTTGCTGTTTGCGGAAATTCTTAACGATCTGGCGCAAACCGTTGTCGCGGTACCGCCGGACGATATCGTGCATCGCGATGCGCTGCGGGCCGGCGCGCGGGCGCTGTGGTTTGCGCTGGAGCCGGCCGGCAGGCAAATCAGCACACGGGGCGGAGGCGCGAATTGAAACACGCTGGCACCGCTCTGCGGGCTGCGGCGATCCTAGCGCTTCTGGTGTTGGGGGCCTTGATGGTCAGCTGCCCGCGCTCGGCGGGGGCACAGGCGCCACCGCCGCCGCCGCGATTTGTCATGCTCTGTGCGGCATGTCACGGCTATGACGGCATCGGGCATGATCCGGCGACCCCCAATCTTGCTGGCCAGAACATCGTCTATCTCTACAATCAGATGATGGCATTCCGCACGCGCGCGCGCGTCCACCCGGAAATGAATTTTTTCACCGGCCAAATGACACTTGAGGAACTGCAGGCGATCGCCATTTATTATTCTGTGTTGCCGCGATGATTGCGGCCGCCGATAGCCGCTGCGGTGCTTTGACGTCTTGCATCGGGTAGGCCATGCAATGGGGAGGCCATGCAATGGGTAGGCCATGCTTGAATCGCGATTAGCTAACGACGTTAAATGGGTCGTGGCTGCGGTTGGCGTGGTCGTGGCGGTCTCGATCGTCGGGCAGATCGCGACCTATCCCAACCTCGCGAGCTGGTATGCGGGCCTGGCTAAGCCACCATTCAATCCTCCCAATTGGGTATTTGCGCCGGTCTGGACATCGCTCTACGCGCTGATGGCGTTTTCGGCGTGGCGTATCCTGCGGCTTCCTTCGGCGACACCGGGACGCGGCGTCGCGCTTGCGGTGTTTTTTGCGCAGCTTGCGCTCAATGCGGCGTGGTCGTGGATGTTCTTCGCCGCCAACAGTCCGCTCTTGGGGCTGATCAACATCGTGCCGCAGCTTGCGCTCATACTGACCACGATTGTCTTGTTTTATCGGCTCGACCGGTTCGCCGGCTGGTGCCTTGTGCCGCTCGCGGCCTGGGTTTCGTTCGCGATGCTGTTGAACGCTTCGCTGTGGTGGCTGAATCGGTGATGCATGCGCGTCTGGTTTGCTGTCGTCGGTCTATCGCTGCTCGCGCTCCGCCCGTCGGCGGCGCAGACGCCGTCCGAAGCCTATCAAAAAGGTTGCGCCAATTGTCATCGTTCGGAAAGTGCAGTGCTGCGCCGCATTCCCGGGCGCGACGATGCCGGCCGTCGCGCCTGGATTGAAGCCTTCATGGCTCAGCACCCGTGCGAGCGCGACGACCTCAAGGAATTGATCGTCGAATATCTCTTGGAGCGCTCGCGGCCGTGAGGGGCCTGTTGCCCATGCGCCACGGTCGGCCTGAAAAGCAACGTCGCCGATAAATCCGTCGCGAAATAGCGGTAACAACCTATGGGCTCGCGCAATCGGCGCTTGAGCGCGGCGGCGGCCGGCATTACGTCCGGCGCGTGCGTGCAGCGGAAACGGAGGTGTCGCGATGTCCAATTCTCCGGGCGATGCGAAAGAGCGGGTGCTGTTCGAGGGCCAGCGGATCGTTATCGTCGCCAATATTGTGGGCGCGGCGTTGTTGTTCGTGTTTCTGCAATCGATCTGGCTTCAGGCCGGCGCGACCGCGCTGAAGAAAGGCGTGCTGTGGGGGATATTGGCCTTTGCCATCGGCGCCACTGTCGCGATGCTCGGCTATGTCGCGCGCTACTGGGTGTTGCAAAAGAACAAAGCCGGCGCGATCAGTCAAATCGCCCATGTCTGGATTCCGGTCGTCGCCGTGGTCTGTTTCATGCTGGGTCTGATTGCGCCGGTGATCGGCGGATTTGATTCCGTCAACACGTCGTTCGAGCGTCCCGGATTGCTCAAGGAGATTCCCAGGAGGCGGTAGCCGTGTTGGTTCGCGGAACGACCATCGGTGAGTCTCTCATGCGAGGTCGGGTTGAGCGCGGCGAGATCGGTGCGCCGATGCCAACATGGAGGCAGCGAAGCTCGCCCACGCCCAACCCTTCCCCGCGGGCCCTACGCGCGCCGCCCGGAGGGCAGCCGGTAGGCGATACGCGCATGGCCCGCGCAATAAGACAGACCGGGAAGTGCGTCATTGCCGCAAAAGCCGAAGTCGGCCTTACCGGGGTCGCTAAGCGGCCACCGGCATCGGCTGCCGGTGAGATCGAGCAGCGAACAGCGCTGCGCGCTTTCGACCGGCGGCGCTTCCGACGCCGATTGGAACGGGATGACGTTCGATCCGGCGGCGAGCGCGCGCAAAATTCGCGCGACCCGCGTCTGCGGTCCGCGCGCATGCGTCGGCGCCGCGCGCACCCGCGGTTTCGCAGTGGCGGGCCGGCGGCCGGGCGCGAGGCCGAGCCGGTGCATTTTGCCGATGACGGCATTGCGTGTCACGCCGATCTGGTCGGCGATCTGGCTGCACGTCAATCCCGCGGCGATGCTGCTGCGCAGCTGCGCGACGCGGTCGTTGGTCCAGGTTGCTCCTGCGCTGACAGGTGCACGGACAGGAGTACTGACGGGTTCGATGTTCACGTTTGGCCTCCTCAATCCACGGCCGGCTCCGCTGCCGCCCGATCGTGGCGGACACGCCTCCGGACAGCGCGAAATCGGTGCGCACGGTCATGACGCCGCGATCACCGAGCCGCATCCGCACTGCCGGAATGCACGCCCGCTGGTGTGATGGCCCCGAGGGGCCGCTTTAGGTTCGCTGAGCGAATCTTCTCGCTGGCGTTAACCGTTCCATGATTCGATTCGCCTGCCAAGAATTAAAATGCCATTATAACCAGGTTTAAACGGCCTAATTTTGGTCATAAAGAGGGGTATTGGCGTGGCGCGACCTGAAAACCGATCGGAAGCGCGGGCACTCAGCCTGACATTGCCGATCGAGACATTCAATTATTTGGCTCTGCTGGCGACGCTCGGAAAGCTCGGCCGCACCGAAAACGAAGTCGCGACCCACATCCTGGTGCGTGAGGTCTATGCGATGCACGGGCGCGGCTTCCACGAGCTGCGGATTGCACCGCCGGAAGATGAGGGGAAGTAGGGGGCGAGAGCGCAGGGACGCGGTTCTGCCTACAATTCGTCCCAAGGCTGCTGCGCTGCATGATGGATGTGGAGGATTTCGATTACGTCGTCCGCGATACGATAGAAAATCTTGTATGGGTAATGGACGATCGGGACGATGCGGACGCCGGGACGTTTGTCGGAGCGTCGCGCGCTTTCCGGCCAATGTCCGATGCGGACGATGGCGGTGCGAATGCCGCGTTCGACATCGATTGCAATGGTTGGGTAGTGACGCGCCAGCCAGTCGGTAATCTTATCGAGGTCTTGAAGCGCCGCCCGGGTGTAGACGACCCTCATGGTTGGCGGAACTTGGCGAAGGTCGCCTCAACCTCGTCGTCAGTGGCAAACCGGCCCTCGGCCGCGTCGCGCAGGCCACGATCGATGCCTTCCAGTTCTTCCGGCGTCGCTTGGTAGACGCCGCCGCTCAATCCGGCATCGATATCGCGTACGATCTCGGCCAACTCGTCCTGCGCATGAGCCGGCCAGGACTCGACACGCTCCAGGATTTCAGCAAGGCGTTTGGTTTTCATACAATATACATATCACAATATCTGCGGGATGGGCAAAGGCGCCGCAGGCGCGCGATCCTCATCGCGTGTTTGCCAGAGCGAACGGCCGTTGCCGAAATGCTCATCGTGAGATTCGATCACTCGGAAATGATGGCGGCGAGGGCCATCGTTGGTAGGGCGCTTTCGCTAAGAATATCGCGCCGCGCGGATTGCGGTAGGCGGACTACGCTACGCAAATCCAGTCTCCGCCCTTCAGCCGTGACGGGCTGTGCAACGTTATGCGACTCGACCCATTTTGTCGGCAGACTACGAAGTTTTCGATGACCTCTGCGGCTCTTCAGGTTCCGGCGGAGGAATTTGCAGTACTGGAGCTTTTTCTGATGCGGGAAATAAGAGCTGAGGCGCGGTCTGCGCAAGCGAAGAAAATGCTTGCTCAAGAGCCGTCGCCTCCTGTTTGCCCTCGCTCTCTGACTTGCTTTCCGGCGGCAGAAATCTAATCTCAACTGTCATTCCACGTTCGATGCGAGCCAGGATTGACCTTAACGCCCACGTCAACTCATTGCGCTTTTCGTGGTCGCGCCCTCCTGAAGCCTTCATGGCCTTGAGCAGCGCACCTGTTTTTTCCTCGATCGCCTCGTCGATTATCTTTTCAATCTTGGAATCGTAAAAGAACTTTATCTCCTCCTCCGTGAAGCTTGAATTTTTCTTAGTCTCCGAGCGAAGCTTTCGGATTTCCTCGACCTTCTTCCACTGCGATAGCGCCCAGGTTATTACCCCACCGAACATCGCCGCCGTCAGGGGATCAATTCCAAGGAATAATTGAGGGTCTGTGGTAGATATGTCGCCCACCACGATTGGCTGCGCGGCGCCGGTTGCTGTTTCCGCGAATGCCTGGAGAACCCTTCTTAAGACGTTCATCTCCTTTATGAACTCGTCAAATTGATTGCTAAAGAGGCTGCGGGGGATGAGAAACCCAATCTCTGTCGCGCCTTCGGACAAAACGGAGGGGCGAATTTTTAGCTTTTCAAGATTTGTGCGAAGCTCGGTGATGTCGCGGATAAAAGCCTTTCGGCTCGCAACAAATGCTCCAAGCTTTTGGTGGGCGACTGCGGGTGTGAGCGGATTTTTTTGCACCCAATCAATGATTTCGGAGAACATCTGACCAGTAAAAAACTTATCCGCATCAATTTCTTCAAGTAATTTGATCTGCGCGGGCTGCAGAGTCGCGGATAGACCTTCAATGGCAACTTTCAGCTTTTCGAGCCCAGCCGCAAAGTTATTTTGGTGGGCGGCATCTTGAGGATTGCTCGCAAGGTTTGACAAATGCCCACTCAGCTCGGTTAAGATTTCTTGGATCTTGAACTGCTGTTCTTTTTCAAGCAGCAGGTCGGTGATTTCTCGTAGGCGCGAAGCATTCATTGACGCTTACTCCTCTCGGCTACACACATTTTTTGCTCAATGACGTTGTGCATGGTTTGTTCCTGCCAAAAGTATGAGCGACGCAAAAAGCGCCGCTCATACTCCTTGGTGCGAGTCAGCTACACCCCGTCGTGCTTCCACACGTCTCACATTTCAGACACGTACCGTTCCTGACCAGCGTGAAGTTCATGCATTCCGTGCACATCTCGCCGGCATAGCCTTTGGCTTTGGCCTCGGCGCGGCGCGCGGCCGCGGTGGCTTTGGCGTCGGGTTTGGCGAACGGAATCTGCGCTTCGAGTTGCTCGGTCGGCGAAAGTTTCATTTCGGGCTCCGCCTTGAGCGCGGCGGTGCCAGCGGCTTCGGCGCGTGGTCCGGAGGCGGCGAGGGCGGTGACGCGCGTCACCCCACCCCGGCCGCTTTCGGCGGCCGACCCTCCAGAGGAGGGTGAAGCGCTCGTCGTGCCGCTGCCGCCGGGCATTACCACCAGCTTGTCGGTGCGTGAGCGCGTCAGCCCGCGCGACACATATTGCGTCGCGCCCGACGGCTTGCCTTCCGTGACGCCCTTGCCGAGCGCGTCGAAGCCGACTTCGGACGGATCGACATGGGCGAGGTCGAAGCGCTCCATGTAGCTCACCGCCAATTCGCGGAACACATAGTCGAGGATCGAGGTCGCAAACTTGATCGAGTCGTTGCCCTGCACCGGGCCCGAGGGCTCGAAGCGGGTGAAGGTGAAGGCGTCGACATATTCCTCCAGCGGCACGCCGTATTGCAGGCCGAGCGACACCGCGATTGCGAAATTGTTGATGAAGGAGCGCAGCGCCGCGCCTTCCTTGTGCATGTCGATGAAGATCTCGCCGAGCCGTCCGTCGTCGTATTCGCCGGTGCGCAGATAGACCTTGTGGCCGCCGACCACCGCCTTTTGGGTGTAGCCCTTGCGGCGGTCGGGCATGCGCTCGCGGTCGCGCATCACCACGATGCGCTCGACCACCTTCTCCACCACCTTTTCGGCGAGCGCCGAGACGCGCGCCATCGGCGATTTCTCCAGGAACACCTCGATGGTGTCGTCCTCGTCGTCCGCGTCCTCGATCAGCTGGCTCTGCAACGGCTGGCTGAGCTTCGAGCCGTCGCGATAGAGCGCGTTGGCTTTGAGCCCGAGCTTCCACGACAGCGTGTAAGCTTGTTTGCAGTCCTCGACCGTGGCGTCGTTCGGCATGTTGATGGTCTTGGAGATCGCACCCGAGATGAACGGCTGCGCCGCCGCCAGCATCCGGATATGGCTCTCGACCGAGAGATAGCGCTTGCCGGTGCGCCCGCACGGATTGGCGCAGTCGAACACCGCATAGTGTTCGGCCTTGAGGTGCGGCGCGCCTTCCACCGTCATGGCGCCGCAGACATGGATATTGGCGGCGTCGATCTCGCGTTTGGTGAAGCCGACCGCGGTGAGCAGGTCGAATTTCGGATTGGCGAGTTCGGCCGGCTCGATGCCGAGTTCGTTGAGCAGGAATTGTTCGCCCAGCGTCCATTTGTTGAACGCGAACTTGATGTCAAACGCGGTTGGCAGCGCCTTCTCGACGGTGGCGATGGCCTCGTCGGTGAAGCCCTTGGCCTTGAGCGTCGCGTGGTTGATGCCAGGCGCCTGGCCGAGCGAGCCGTGGCCGACCGCATAGGCCTCGATCTCGGCGATCTCGGCGGGCGTATAGCCGAGCACGCGCAAGGCTTCCGGCACCGCGCGGTTGATGATCTTGAAGTAGCCGCCGCCGGCGAGCTTCTTGAATTTCACCAGCGCGAAATCGGGCTCGATGCCGGTGGTGTCGCAATCCATCACCAGGCCGATGGTGCCGGTCGGGGCCACCACCGAGACTTGCGCATTGCGGAAGCCGAAGCGGGTGCCTTGCTCGACCGCGCGATCCCAGGCGCGCTTGGCGTGCTCGACCAGGTCGGCCTGCGGACAGGTCTTGTGGTCGAGCGGCACTGGCGGCGTCGCCACCTGCTCGTAGCCGGTGCGTTCGCCATAGGCGGCGCGGCGATGGTTGCGCATGACCCGCAGCATCGGCTCGCGGTTCTTCTTGTAGCCAGGGAAGGCCCCCAGCTCCTTCGCCATTTCGGCGGAGGTCGCATAGCTGATGCCGGTGAGGATCGCGGTCAGCGTGCCGCAGATCTGGCGGCCGGCATCCGAATCATAGGGGACGCCCGCCGACATCAAAAGCCCGCCGACATTGGCATAGCCGAGGCCGAGGGTGCGGAACTCATAGGAGCGCAGCGCGATCTGCTTGGACGGGAATTGCGCCATCAAGACCGCGATTTCGAGCACCACCGTCCACAGCCGCACCGCATGCTCATAGCCTTCGACATCGAACAAGCGCGCTTCGCCCTGACCCAGGTCCTTGGCCAGGAACGCCAGCAGGTTCATCGAGGCGAGATTGCAGGCGGTGTCGTCGAGGAACATGTATTCCGAGCACGGGTTCGACGCGATGATCGGCCCTGACGCCGGGCAGGTGTGCCAATCATTGATGGTCGAATGGTATTGCAGCCCGGGATCGGCCGAGGCCCAAGCGGCGTGGCCGATCTTTTCCCAGAGGTCGCGCGCCTTGACGGTCTTGGCGATCTTGCCGGGCTTGGTGCGCCAGGTCAGGTCCCAGTTCTTGTCGGCTTCGACCGCCTTGAGGAATTCGTCGGTGACGCGCACGGTGTTGTTGGAATTCTGTCCGGACACGGTGAGATAGGCTTCCGAATCCCAGTCGGTGTCGTAGATCGGGAATTCGATGTCGCGGTAACCCTGCTTGGCGAATTGGATCACGCGCTGGATGTAATTGTCGGGCACGTAGTTGCGGCGCGCCGCTTTGATCTCACGGCGCAGCACCGGGTTCTTGTCCGGATCGAAGCAGTCGTCGCCCGAGCCTTCGCAGTTCACGCAGGCCTTGAGCACCGCGCGCAGATGCTTTTGGTTGATCTTGGAGCCAGTGACGAGCGCGGCGACCTTCTGTTCCTCGATCACTTTCCAATCGATGAATTGTTCGATGTCGGGATGGTCGGTGTCGACAATCACCATCTTGGCGGCGCGCCGGGTGGTGCCGCCTGACTTGATGGCGCCGGCGGCGCGATCGCCGATCTTGAGAAAGCTCATCAGCCCCGACGACTTGCCGCCGCCGGCGAGCCGTTCGCCTTCGCCGCGCAAGGACGAGAAATTCGAGCCGGTGCCGGAGCCGTATTTGAACAGGCGCGCCTCGCGCACCCACAAATCCATAATGCCGCCTTCGTTGACCAGATCGTCGGAGATCGACTGGATGAAGCAGGCGTGCGGCTGCGGATGCTCATAGGCCGACTTCGATTTCACAAGCTTGCCGCTTTGGAAATCGACATAGTGGTGGCCTTGGCTCGGGCCGTCGATGCCATAGGCCCAGTGCAGGCCGGTGTTGAACCATTGCGGCGAATTGGGCGCCGCCATCTGCATCGCCAGCATGTAGACGAGTTCGTCGAAGAACGCCTTCGCGTCCTTCTCGGAGTCGAAATAGCCGCCCTTCCAGCCCCAATAGGTCCAGGTGCCGGCCAGCCGCTCGAACACTTGCTTGGACGAACGCTCGCCGATATTGCGCTCTTTTTCCGGCAGCGCCTTGAGCGCTTCCTCGTCGGGCGCCGAACGCCATAGCCAGGACGGAATGGTTTCTTCCTCGACTCGCTTTAGCCGCGCCGGCACGCCGGCCTTGCGGAAATATTTCTGCGCGATCACGTCGGCGGCGACCTGCGACCAGCCGGCCGGCACTTCGACGTCGTCGGCATGGAACACCACCGAGCCGTCGGGGTTGCGAATCTCGCTTTTTGTCAGCCGGAATTCGATGCCCGCATAGGGCGACTGACCTTCTTTAGTGTAACGACGATCGATCCGCATTTGCATTGCCCCTTTATTGGGAGCCGGCAGTCGGCGGAATATCCGCCATCAATACCACCGACTCCTGTTCCGCGCGCGGTCCCTGTCCCGATCCGCGCACCCACCCAGTTGGCCCGTCTCTGACGATGCCTGTTCCCCATTCGACCGGGCCTTGCGGCCCGGCTTGTTGCGGCGCGTCCGGGTCTTCCCTGAGGGCGAAAACGACGCCCTCTCCGGTGCCGTTGCGGCAAGCGGAGTGGTCGCGCGGAACCCTGTCAGGAGAGAGCCCGGCGGGTACGAGAAACCACTTCGCCGAACGGTCGAAAGCTAGGACGGGTCGACCGCCGCCGTCAAGACCTAGCGGCAGAGTCTGAATCAACCCCTAAATGTTGTGCGAATCTGTGGACTGTGGGGAGAGAATCAAGCAGCCGCGAAAAGTATCGATTTTATGCGCCGGAAATGAAAGTCAGGCATCCACAGGCCTGTGGGCGGAGTGTGGCAGGCCGGAAGTCAAGCCTGAATTTTGGTATTTTAGCATCCCGGAATGTGGCCCGCGGTTACCGCTTGCGGTGGGTGCCTGTGGCGGCCTGCAACCGCTAGCGGCAGACCGGAGCCGGACCGAGCCATCGTAACCCGCCGGGTAACCCGCCGGATTCTCGCAGCGCATATGAACGATTCGTCCGATTCCATCGGAATCATAGTAGAATCAGCGGTCGCGGCGGCATCGACTTCCGCTGATTCTAGGCGAAGCCCGCGATTCTTTTGGCGGGGCGGCCATTTACTCCGGCTTGACCCCGGCCGCCGCCATCAGCTTGGCGGTGTTGCGGACATCGGCGTGGAAGTACTGCTCGAATTCCGCCGGAGATAGCGGCAGCGGCTCCTGCCCGATTTTGGCGAGCCGTTCCTGAACCGCGGCGACGGCCAGCGCCTTGGTGGTTTCGGCGTGCAGCTTGGCGACAATATCGCGCGGCGTTTTGGCCGGGAGGAACAGCCCGTTCCAGAACACATAAGCGGCGTCCTTGAGGCCGGCCTCCGCGGTGGTGGGAACATCGGGCAGGTGCACCGAGCGTTTTGCGGTGCTGACGGCGAGCGCGCTGACTTTGCCGTCGCGGATCAAATTAAGCGCCGGTGCGACCGGCAGGAAATAGAAATCGATACGGCCGGTCATTACTTCGGTGAGGGCTTCGACCGGCCCGCGAAATGGAACGTGCTGGGCTTCAAAGCCCGCGCTGATGCGGAAGCGTTCGGCGGCAAGGTGCGACGCGGCGCCGATGCCGGCGGAGGCAAAATTGAGTGCGCCAGGTTTGGCCTTGGCCGCGGCAACCAGTTCCGCCAGCGACTTCCAAGGCTTCGATGGCGCCGAGACCAGCACCAGCGGCTGGAAGCCAAGCGGGACCACCGCCGTAAAATCATTGAAGGTGTCGTAGGGCAGGGCTTTGTGCAGCGAATAGGACGCGCTGAACGAGGTCGAGTGCACCAGCATGGTGTAGCCGTCGGGTGCTGCGCGCGCGACCGCCGTCACGCCGATGGTGCCGCCGCCGCCGCCGCGGTTGTCGACCACTATGGTTTGACCGAGCTGCTTGGACACCTGCTCGAGCGCGATGCGTCCGACAATGTCATTGGCATTGCCGGCGGCGAACGGAACGATCGCGGTGATGGTCCGGCTCGGCCAGGTTTGGGCGAGAGCTTGATCGATGGCGGCCGACGACAGTAATGCAGCCGCGCAAGCGACCGGCAGAAGCCGTGGCCATCGTGAAGCATTGAGCATGTCTCTCTCCCGCTTGTTCTGTGCCGTCCGCGCCTTCGCCATGAAGGTGCGACGCGTTACTGCGTGCCCGCGAGTCCGAGCTTGCGCACCAGATTGCCCCACTTCTCGCGTTCCCCGGCGATGTATTTCTCGGTTTCGGCAATCGACGGCGGATTGATCGGCAGCAGCCCGATATTGGCGGCGCGCGTCTGCATGTCCGGATCCGACATGATCTTGGCCATCTCACCGTGCAGCCGCTCGACGATATTTTTCGGCGTCGCGACGGGCGCGAACAGCGCATGCCAGGACACCGCTTCAAACCCCGGCGCGTTGCCGGCGATTGCGAATGGCTGCACGTCAGGCAGCGTCGGCAGCGGCGTGGTCGACGACACCGCCAGCGCGCGCACTTGGCCGGACTTGACCAGCGGCAGCGAGGCGCCGGCCTCGACGAATCCGAAATTGACGTGGCCGGCGGCGATATCCGTCACCGATTGCGGTGTGCTCTTATACGGCACATGGGTGAGCGTGAGACCGAAACGCTGCGCCATGAACTCGGTCGACAGATGCTGGAAAGCGCCGGCGCCGGGCGTGCTATAGGTCATCGGCTTGGCGCTGGCCCTGGCGTATTGGATTAATTCGGCGACCGACTTGATTGGCAGCGCCGGGTCGACCACCAGCACCAAGGGCGACTTCGCGTATAACGAAATCGGCACGAAATCCTTCTGTGGATCGTAATTGATCTTCTTGTAGAGCACCGGGCCGATCGCCATCGGGCCGGAGGTCAAGACACCGATCGTGTGGCCATCGGGCGCCGCGGTCGCAATCGCGGCGGCGCCGATCGCGAGCGCAGCGCCTGGCTTGTTCTCGACCACCACCGGCCGGCCGAGCGCTTGCGCGAGTTTCTCGCCATAGAGCCGCACCAATGTGTCCATGCCGGTGCCGGCCGCGAGCGGCACGATGACGGTCACGGTTTTGCTGGGGTAGGTCTGGGCGTCGGCGGTTGCGCCCGACCAAGCTGCAATCAGGGCAAGCGCGACCAACGATGAGAGCGTGTGGATCATCTTCGCATTCCTCCGGCGCAACGGCCATTAAATCAGGCGTTGTTTGTGACGCAGCATAGGGCAGGGGCTTTCATTCCCGCAATGCAGGTTACGCTGTGGGTGACGATCTGTCCCGTTCTGGATCGTTCCGCGCGCGCCCTGGACTTCGCGCTGCCGTGGTGGCAAACCGGCTCGGTTAATACGACCACGGTAGCGCAGTGCCTGCGGGAGCGCCATGAAGACCTTCCTGCTTCGTTTTTTCACCTGGTGGAATGGCCAGACCTTCGGGACCCAGGTCTGGACCGCGCTTTATGGCGAATTGGTCGGTGTCGATGAATTCGGCAACCGCTATTACCGCACCAAGGGCGGGAAGATTGACTCCGCGCTCGGCTTTGAGCGGCGATGGGTGATCTATAACGGGGTCGCCGAGGCCTCGATGATTCCGCCGACGTGGCATGGTTGGATGCATCACATGGTCGACGTTCCGCCGACCCTGGAACGGATCGAGCCGCGTTCCTGGTGGAAGCCGCACCGGCCGAACCTCACCGGCACCCCGGGCGCCCAGCGTCCCACCGGCTCGATATTGGCGCAGGGCCGCCGGCCCAAGGCCACCGGCGATTACAAGCCGTGGAAGCCGGGGCGTTAGCCAAGCCGATCCCGGGGCGCTGCCCTTTCCCCGCCGTATTCCCCGTGTTAACCGGTAGCCCGATAGCGTGATGCCGGATCGCGGCGCAAATCGCATCGCGGATATTCAATGAGCCGATTGATTCTGAGAGCCGCCCTGGTTGCGAGCGTCGTCAGCTTTGGCGCCAGCGCTGCGCTGGCGCAATTCGGGATTCTATTTGGCGACCCGCCACCGCGACCGCCGGGTGAGGTTCCTGGTGGTGGCCTCGGCGGGCGGCAAACCATGCCAACGCCGCCGCGCCAATATCCTCCTCCGCCGCAATATCCTCCGCAGAACCAAGTTGCGCCGCCGCCGGGCGTGCAGACCCGTCCGCTGCCGCCGCCCGATGGCATGCCGCCGCGCGGGCCAGCCGTCGCCGCGCCGCCGCTGCAGCGCCCGCCCGTTCGCCTGCCGGCCGATCTGCCGCCGCCGAGCGATGACGAAATCGTCTCCGGTCCGTCGGCGCAGCGGATCGTCCACCCGACCGCGCTGTTCTCCGGGCTCGATAAGATCACCGGCCGCATTATCAAGTTCCCGGTCGAGATTGGTGAGACCGTGCAATTTGGCGCGCTGCAGCTCACCACCCGCGCTTGCTACAGCCGACCGCCGACCGAGACCGCGAGTTCGGACGCATTTGTCGAAGTCGACGAAGTGACGTTGCAGGGCGAGGTAAAGCGCATCTTTACCGGCTGGATGTTTGCTTCAAGCCCCGGCCTGCATGCGGTCGAACATCCGATCTATGATCTCTGGTTGACCGACTGCCGCGGTGGCGCGCCGGCCAATACCGCGGACGGCGGGCCACCGGAGCCGGCCCGCCCGCAGCCGAAAGTGCAACCCAAGCAGAAGCAAGTGCAGCAGCAGCCGGGATCGCCGCAGCCTAAGCGTCCGCTGCCGAACGATCAGCTCGTTCGTTAGTGCGGCGGGAGTTGCGCGAGCACTTGCGCGCCGTTCACCGCGCATTTGTCGAGCGCCAAGAAATTGCCTTCATCCGACAGCGCCGCTTCCAGCAATTCGTGATATTGCCGTCGCGACACTTCGATTGCACCGAACGACCGCAGGTGCTCGGTCACGAACTGGGTGTCGAGCAGGACGAAGCCGCCCGCGTGTAGGCGGGCCACAAGATGCACCAGCGCCACTTTCGAAGCGTCGCGCACGCGGTGAAACATGCTCTCGCCAAAGAACGCGCGGCCGAGCGTGACGCCGTAAAGTCCGCCGACCAATTCGCCATCGCGATACACTTCGACGCTGTGGCAATGCCGGCGTTCATGCAGCTTGCGGTACAGATTGCGGATGCGCTGATTGATCCAGGTGTTCTCCCGCCCGGGTTGAGGTTCGGCGCAGCGGTCGATCACGGCGTCGAAATCGCGGTTAACGGTAACTTCGAATTGGTCGGAGCGGACGGTGCGGGCCAGCCGCGACGATACGTGAAAGCGGTCAAGCGGCAGGATGCCGCGGAGGTCGGGTTCGGTCCAAAAAAACGACGGATCGTCGGCGCTTTCGGCCATCGGAAAGATGCCGCAGGCATAGGCCTTCAGCAGCACCTCCGGCGTGATCTCGAAAACGGAGGATTCGCGATTAGCCATAGCTGAAATGTCGTTGCGGGCGGCGGATCCGGTTCGTTTGCTGCCGCACTATATCATGCTAACATTGTGTGAAAGAGGTCGTTGTGCGCGAATTGTTCCTAGCCTTGCGTCAAATGCGGCGTCCGCTGGTTCTGCTGGCGGCGGCCGTCTTGCTGTTGCAAGCACTGGCCGCGGGGTTCGCCAGCGCCCAGGTGGCGGCGCGGATCGCGGTCTGGGGCGCCGACGTTATTTGTCATGGCAACGGCGCCGACGGTTCCGCGCCGGCCGACACCGCGGCGCACGGCTGTTGTGTGTTCTGCGCCAATCCCGGACCGGCTGCTTTGCTGTCGGCATCCGTGGCAATCGATGGTCGGTTGGCTCCCGAGTCGCTCGCTGCACCGATGCACTTTTCCAACGACGCTCGGCGAAGCCATTGGGCGATCCGCGCCGGGCCTTCGCAAGCGCCTCCGACTGCCGTCTGAACTCGCCTTGATCTGCGAGCGCGGGCCGCGTGCCGGCGATGGTTCATGTCGTCAGTTGGAGATTTCAAATGTTTCGTAAACTCGTTATCGGTGCCGTCAGCGCCGTGGTCTGTCTGTCCGCCGCCGCCGCGCATGTGACGCTTGAGCGCCCGGAAGCGGCCGTTGGATCGTCCTACAAAGGGGTGCTGAAAATTCCGCACGGCTGCAGCGGTTCGCCGACCACCGCGATCCGGGTGCGGCTGCCGGCGGGTATCATAGCGGTCAAGCCGATGCCGAAACCCGGCTGGCAGCTCGACGTGGTGACCGGCAAATATCCCAAGCCATATTCGCTGCGCGGCGCGACCGTGAGCGAAGGCGTGACCGAGATCGCATGGTCCGGTGGACGCCTGCTCGATGCCCATTACGATGAGTTCGTCTTCACCAGCACCATCGCGGAAGAATTGGGCGGCGGACAGACGATCTACTTCCCGGTCGTCCAGGAATGCGAGAAGGGCGTCCACCGCTGGATCGAAATCCCCAAGGGCGAGCCGTCCCACGGGCATGGTGACGGTAGTTCGCAGCCGGCGGCGGCGTTGCGTTTGTTACCCAAGCGATGAGGCGGCACCTCGCCGCATTTCTATTGCTCCTGCTGGCTGTGCTCGCATCATCGGGCGCGGCGTTCGCGCACGCGTCGCTGGTGCGGTCGGAGCCGGCCGACGGCGCGCGCCTGTCGGAGCCGCCGTCGGTGCTGCGGCTGACCTTCAACGAACCGGTGACGCCGCTGGTGCTGCGGCTGATCGCGCCCGACGGCACGACGACGGCGCCGGTGGCGGTCGCCGAGGGCATCACGATCATAGTTAAGCCCGACGCGCGGCGGCGTGGCACGCATGTGCTGAGCTGGCGAGTGATCTCGGCCGATGGCCATCCGGTCGGCGGCACGATGGTGTTTTCGGTCGGTGAAGTAAGTGCGCAACCCGCTTCAGGACCGGCCGGCGATCCGGTTGTGAGCAGCGCCTTGTGGACCGCCAAGATCTTGATTTACCTGGCGCTGTTCGCCGGCATCGGCGGCGCGTTCTTTCGGGCTTGGATGTTTGAGAGCGGACCTCGAACCCTCGATTCCGCTCTGGTGGTGTTAATCGTCTCGGGTCTGCTCGTGACGCCGCTGTCGGTTGGACTGCAGGGGCTCGACGCGCTGAACTTGCCGCTCCCGGCGCTGGCGCATGTGCATACCTGGCAGACCGGGATTGCGACCGGCTACGGGTTGACCGCGATCGCGGTGGTGGCGGCCTTGTTCTTGGGCATGTTCGCCGTCGAACTGGCATCAAAGGCGGCCGGGGGTGTTGCGGCGCGCGCGTTGTCGCTGGCGGCGTTGCTCGGCGGCGGCCTGGCATTGACGCTGAGCGGCCACGCCAGCAGCGCCGCCCCACAAATGCTGACCCGGCCGGCGGTGTTCGTGCACGTCGTCTGCGTGGCGTTCTGGGTCGGCGCGTTGGCGCCGCTGATCGCAAGCATGCGAGCACGCGACAGCGGGCCGCTGGCGCGATTTTCGCGGGTGATCCCTTATCCGCTAGCGGCCTTGGTCATCAGTGGTGGCGTCTTGGCAGTCGTCCAGCTCGATCGCTTGGACGCGCTGTGGACGACGCCATATGGCTTCGTGCTGTCGGGAAAGATCGTCTTGGTGAGTACGTTGTTGGCGCTTGCTGCGGTCAATCGTTATGTCCATAGGCCGCGCCTGCCAGCGGACGGCGCGTCGCGATCGTTGCTGCGGGCCGTGCTACTGGAACTTGGCATTGTGGTAGCGATCTTCGCGCTGGTGGCGGCGTGGCGGTTCACGCCGCCACCGCGTTCGCTGGCAGCCATGGCGCCGTTCGAAATTCATCTGCATGGTGCGCGCGCCATGGCCCATGTCTCGCTGCGGCCGGTGCGCGGGCGCGACCCGCAGGTCACGATCGACGTTCTTGACGGCACGTTCAATGCGCTGACGGTCAAGGAAGTGACCGTGGTGCTGAGTAATCCCGCCGCCGGGATCGAGTCGCTCCGCCGCGACGCGGTTCGCTTTTCAGATGCGCATTGGCGGGTTGCGGGTGTGCGGGTTCCGGTCGCCGGACGCTGGCGTGTGCAGGTCGAATTGCTGATCGATGATTTCGAGAAAATTGTGCTGGACGACGAGGTCGAGCTGCCGCGGCTGCCGTAACCGCCGCGCGCTTGGCAGCGCAACAATTAAGCGCTCGGCGCGCCGTTCTTGGCGAGGAAGTCTTCCAGCCAGTGGATGTGGTAGTCGCCGTCGATAATGTCCTTCTCGCGGACCAGGCGGCGGAACAACGGCAGCGTG
The DNA here is from genome assembly GCA_022841625.1 of Xanthobacteraceae bacterium. Classification (GTDB taxonomy): domain Bacteria; phylum Pseudomonadota; class Alphaproteobacteria; order Rhizobiales; family Xanthobacteraceae; genus VAZQ01. The sequence goes on along the minus strand of JALHRD010000001.1, from coordinate 96,942 downwards.
GTGTCGACGCCATCGACCACAAACTCGTCGAGCGCACGCCGCAGCCGCATCAGGCATTCGCCGCGGGTCTTGCCGTAAACGATCAGTTTGCCGACAAGCGAGTCGTAATACGGCGGGATCGTATAGCCATGGTAAGCAGCAGAATCGATCCGCACCCCAAGCCCGCCGGGTGGATGGTAAGCCACGATCTTGCCGGGCGAGGGCCGGAAGGTCTGTGGGTGCTCCGCATTGATGCGGCATTCGATGGCATGGCCGTGAAACTTCACGTCCTCTTGCCGCAGTTCGAAGTCGCCGCCGGCCGCCACGCGGATCTGCTCAAGCACGAGATCGATGTCGGTGATTGCTTCGGTCACTGGATGCTCGACCTGGATGCGGGTGTTCATTTCGATGAAATAGAATTCGCCGTCCTCATACAGGAACTCGACCGTTCCCACGCCGAGATATTCGAGATCGCGCATCGCCTTTGCGACCGTTGCGCCGATGCCGTTGATGGCGGCGATGTTGAGCGCCGGCGAATGCGCTTCCTCCCAGATCTTCTGGTGACGGCGCTGCAAGGAACAATCGCGCTCGCCAAGATGGATGGCGCGACCCTGGCCGTCGCCAAGCACCTGAATTTCGATATGGCGCGGCCGCGTGAGGTATTTTTCGAGATAGACCGCGTCGTTGCCGAAGGCGGCCTGCGCTTCGGCGCGGGCGGTGGCGAGCGCGTTCGACAATGCGTCCTCGGTCGGCGCGACCTTCATGCCGCGACCGCCGCCGCCGGCGGTGGCTTTGACCAGCACCGGAAAGCCGATTGATTTGGCAATCGATAACGCTTCGGCGTCGGAGCCGACGCCGCCTTCGGATCCCGGAACCACGGGGATGCCGAGGCGTTGGGCGGTGCGCTTGGCTTCGATCTTGTCGCCCATCACGCGGATGTGGGCGGGCTTCGGGCCGATAAAGTGGATGCTGTGTTGCTCGAGAATTTCGGCGAAGCGCGCATTCTCGGACAGAAATCCATAGCCGGGATGGACCGCATCCGCACCGGTGATCTCGCAGGCCGCCAGCAGCGCGGGCACGTTGAGGTAGCTGTCGCGGGCAGCCGGCGGTCCGATGCAGACGCTTTCGTCTGCCAGCCGCACATGCATGGCGTCGGCGTCGGCGGTGGAATGCACTGCCACGGTCGCGATGCCGAGCTCTTTGCAGGCCCGCAACACGCGCAGTGCGATCTCGCCGCGGTTAGCTATGAGAATTTTTTCAAACATGCGTTGGTACGGGTGTCGGCATAATCATGCGAGCGGCGAAAAGCGAATGGACGTGTCGAATTGGAGGCGGTCGTTACACACTATATTCGCTGCCCGCTGCTATTCGATAATCATCAGAGGTTCGCCGAACTCCACCGGTTGGGCGTCCTCGACCAGAATTTGCACGACGCGACCCGCCCGCGGTGCGGGAATCTGGTTCATGGTTTTCATCGCTTCGATGATGAGCACGGTCTGTCCGGCGCGCACTTGGCTGCCGACCTCGACATAGGGTTTCGCGCCGGGCTCGGGCGACAGATAGGCGGTGCCCACCATTGGCGAAGGCACCGCGCCAGCCTGCTTCGACAGGTCGGCGACCGGCGCAGCGCCGGCGGCGTCGGTCAGCGCGGTCGCGCGCGGCTGCGCTATCGTTGTGATCATCGGCGGGCTTTGCCGCGCTACGCGCACGCGGACGCCGTCGCGCTCAAACTCGATCTCGGTCAGGCCGGTTTCGTCCAGGAGCTTCGCCAGGTCGCGAATGACGTCATGGTCGACCGATGGGTCGTCGGTCTTGCCGCTTGCGTCTTTTGGTGCCCGTGCCACGTCTCATGTCTCCTGGGAGCTTGCGCTGAGTGCTGCGAGCCCGTCGATCGCAAGTCCGTAGCCTGCGACCCCAAATCCGCTCAACGTCGCCTTCGCCACCGGCGCGATGTGCGAGAAATGGCGGAAGTCCTCACGGGCAAAGATATTGCTGATGTGCACTTCGATCACCGGAATGTCCACTGCCGCGACGGCGTCGCGGATCGCGACCGAGGAGTGGGTATAGCCACCCGGATTGATTACCACGCCGATCGCCTTCTTCGCGCCGGCCTGGTGAATCCAATCGATCAACTCGCCTTCATGGTTGGATTGGTGAAATTCGATCGCGATCTTATGGCGCTTGCCGGCGTCGCGGCAAAGCTTCTCCACGTCCTTGAGCGTCGCCCGGCCGTAAGTCTTGGGCTCGCGCGTGCCGAGGAGATTGAGGTTTGGGCCGTTGAGAATGTAAATTGTTTTCGCCATGGGTGCCGCCGTTCACTTCTTATAGGCACCCAGCGCGAAAAGGGAAAGCGGGGCGGTCAGCAGACCGCCTTGCCGCAGCGTGTGGTGTTGATGGCCTCGCGAAGCTTATCCACGCCGACGGCGCCGATCACAATCTGGGTTCCGACCACATAGCTCGGCGTCCCATTGATGCCCAGCGCTTCGGCCAGCCGGAAGCCTTCTTCGAGCGTCAGCCTTACCTCGTCGCTGGCCATGTCGCGCTCGGCGCGGGCGGCGTCAAAGCCGATCTCGCGCACCACGGCCAGTGCACGGGCCTTGTCGATCTGGCCGCGGGTCGTGAACATTTTCTGGTGAAATTCGAAGTATTTCTTGCCGCCGGTCTTGTCCTGCATGCGCACGGCGACCGCGACCTGCGCGGCCTGGGTCGAGCCTTCGCCGAGCACTGGGAATTCCTTCAGCACCACCTTGAGCTTGGAGTCGGCCTTCATCAGATCGATCTTGTCGGCGAGGGCGCGGCGACAGAAGCCACAATTATAGTCGAAGAACTCGACCAGCGTGACGTCGCCTTGCGGATTGCCGATCACAACCTGCCGCGTCGAATTGAAGATCGCCGCCGAATGGGTCTTGATCGCCAGGCGGTGCTTTTCGGCGTCGGCCTGGGCCTGGCGCTTTTCCATCTCCTGGATGACTTCCTGGAGCAGTTCCGGGTTGCGCAGCAGGTAGTCGCGGATCACCTTTTCGATTTCGCCGCGTTGCTCTGGCGAAAACAATTGGGCGCGCGCGAAGTCGACCGCCGGCACGGCGGCTGCAAGTGCGAAGAGCGCAATCGCCAGCGGCCGAATGTGGAATGCCATGAACGCTATCCTTTTCGTGGTCTAGTTGCGGGAGATCGGCACCGGCTTGTAGCTGGCGATGTCGTCGGCCTTGACCCAACCCGGCGAGCCGACCGGAAACCGTGACTTGGCGCGGCTTGCCAGCGCGCGGGCGGTCTTCAGGTCGCCGCCGGCGAAGGAGGCTTGCGCGGAGGCAAGATCGGCGCGCGCGAGGTCGCCTTTGCGGCCATAGGCCAGGGCCATTTGCTCGAACACCGCGGGGGTTTCCGGCTCGTGGCGCGAAGCGGCTTCGAGCAGCGCGACCGCTTCCTCGGCATAGGCCTTGTTGTTCGATGCAAGCAGCGCTTGCCCAAGCATGATGTTGATCAGCGTTGGGTTGGGCGCCAGTTGCGCGGCGCGGCGCAGCGGCGCGATCGCGTCCGCGCCCCGGCCGGCTTCGAGCAGCGCTTGGCCCTTGAGTTCGTGGAAATAAGCGTTCTGCGGCTGCGCTTGGATCAGGGCGTCGATCTGCTGGTGGGCGGCTGGCAGATTGCCGAAGCGGTAGGCCGCGATGGCGCGTGCGTAGCGCGCCGCGATGCTGTTGTCATTGATCGGATAGCGTCGCGCGATGGCGTCGCGCGAATCGATGAAGCCGAAAAGCTTGGCGCGCGTCAGATCGTGGCGCGCTTGCATGGCCGGTGAATCCAGCTTGTCCCAATGCGGACTGGCCTTGGCGAGCCCCTCCAAAGCCCGCACGCGTTCCGCCGGCAGCGGATGCGACTGCATATAGGGATCGATCAATCGTGACGAATAAAGCACCTGATCGGCCAGACGCTTGAAGGTTTCATACATGCCCTTGGCCGACTGTCCGGTCGCGCTGAGATAGCGGACCCCGGCCCGGTCGGCGGCGTCTTCCTGCGAACGAACGTAAGACAGCAATGAATTCTGGATTGCGGCCTGTGGCGCCGACAGGGCCGCCATGCCGGCTTGACCGGCATCCGGATTGTTGGAGCGAGACGCAGCAACCATGGCGCCGGCGCCCAGGATCAATGCGATGATTGATTGCGTCGTCGCGGCCCGGATCTGCTCGCGCAGGCGCGAAAGATGGCCACCGGAGATATGGGCGGTTTCGTGCGCCAACACGCCAATGATCTGGTTCGGGGTCTCGGCGTCCATCAGCGCGCCCGCATTGATGAAAATCCTCCGGCCGTCGGCGACGAAGGCGTTGAACGAGCGGTGGTTGATGATGACGATTTGAATATTCTGCTGCGCCAGGCCGGCCACCTTCAACAGTGGCTGGGTATATTCGCGCAGCAATTGCTCGATTTCGGCATCGCGCACGATCGGCGGCCCCGATGGCCGGCGCGGCTGGGCCTGCGCCGGCACGGCGTGGCTGGCCGCGATTGCCAACGCGATCGCAAGCGCAAGCGGCCGCGACTGGCGGCGGCGGAGCGCGGCGATGGTTGGTCGTGTCAGTTCCATGCGAATCCAATGGTCCGGGCTCAGCAAATCTATCAAAAAACCGAGCCGCCCGGTGGGGTTCCTTTTGGGCCACCCGATATCACGTTGGGCCGCAGTGCGCATCCCCGCGCGCAGCCGTCCCCATTGCTTCTAACGCCGCAAATTGATACCGCGCGGTCGCCCCCCGCGTTGCCCGCACCCAAACCGCCGAATGCGGCAGCAACGGGGCGGTCAGATAGCCAGAAATGTTTGGATAAACGGTCACAAGTCGATGCGCGAAGCTGCAAAACAGTTGATAGTGCCCTCGGCCCGCAGCGACGTCCCACCGTTTATGGTGATGGATGTGATGGCGGCGGCGGCGCGCATCGAAGCGGCCGGCGGTCGGGTAATCCACATGGAGGTCGGCCAGCCGGCCGCTTCGGCGCCAACCGCCGCGCTTGAAGCGGCGCGTGCGGCACTCACCGGCCGATTGGCCTATACCGAGACGCTCGGCATGCCGTCGCTGCGCGCGCGGATCGCGCGCTATTACGCCGATGCCCATGGCGTCGCGGTCGCGCCGTCGCGGGTCGTGGTGACGACCGGATCGTCGGCGGCGTTTGTACTCACATTCCTGGCGCTGTTTGAGCCCGGCGATCGCGTTGCGATCGCGGTGCCCGGCTATCCGCCATACCGGCACATTCTCACGGCGCTTGGCTGCGAACCGGTGATGATCGAGACCACCGCCGCGACGCGCTGGGCGATCACGCCCGAAATGCTGCTTGCGACCCACCGGCGCACGCCCTTGGCCGGCCTGCTGGTCGCGAGCCCGGCCAATCCGACCGGCACCATGATGACGCGCGAGGCCCTGCAAGCACTGATCGAGGCAGCGGAAGGCGAGGGCATCCGCTTTATCTCGGACGAAATCTATCATGGCCTCGATTATGCGTTTCCGGCGGTCACCGCCGCGGGATTGTCCGGCAACGCCGTCATCGTCAATTCGTTCTCCAAATATTTTTGCATGACCGGCTGGCGGGTCGGCTGGATGGTGGTGCCGGAGCCGCTGGTGCGGCCGATCGATCGCTTGCAAGGCAATCTTGCGATTTCGGTGCCGACATTGTCGCAGATCGCGGCGGCGGCCGCGTTCGATGGCCACGCGGAGATGGCGACGGTCAAGCGCGGCTATGAGGAGAACCGGAGGATTCTGGTCGACGGTCTGCCGCAGACCGGGTTGGATCGGTTTCTGCCGGTCGACGGTGCGTTCTATCTTTATGCCGATGTGTCGCGGTTTTCGAATGACAGTCTCGATTTCGCCAAGCGCATGTTGAACGAAACCCATGTCGCGGCTACTCCGGGCGTCGACTTCGATCCACTGCACGGCAATGGCTTCATCCGGTTCTGCTACGCCGGCTCCGCCGCCGAGATGCACGAAGCAGTCGAGCGGATTGGCGCCTGGCTGCGCGCTTGATTGCAATCGCACATTGCGCAAGCCCGGATCGCTGGTTACGCTTGCCCCTGGAAACAAGACAAAAATTGGCAAAAATTGGGAGGACAGCGATGGCGGCATGGACCCATCGGCGCGCGTTGGGCGCTTGGCTCGCCGTTGCTGCGATTGGAATCGGGCCGTTGCCGGCAATGGCGCAGGGCAATTTCCCGGACCGCCCGATCCGATTGATTGTGCCGCAGGCGCCGGGCAGCGCGACCGACCTGCTGGCGCGTTCGGTGTCGGCGGAAGCCGAAGTGATCCTCAATCAGAAGATCATTATCGAGAACAAGCCCGGCGCCGGCTTTACCCTCGGGCTCGATCTGGTGGCCAAGGCCGCACCCGATGGCTACACGCTCGGCATGGGGCCGGTCGGCGCGCTCGCCATCAGCCCTAACATGATGCCGAAAATGCCTTATGACGTCGTGCGCGACTTCCAACCGATCGCGCAGTTGACGCGCGGGCATATGCTGCTGGTGGTGTCGCCGAAGTCCAATATCCGCTCGGTCAAGGAATTGATCGCGGAGGCGAAGATCAATCCCGGCAAGTTGACCAATGCATCGTCCGCGAATGGCTCGCCCGGCCATGTCGGCGGCGAATTGTTCAAGGTGATGACCGGCACCGATATTGTGCATGTGCCCTATCGCGGCGGCGCCGCCGCCATGAACGACCTGATCGCCGGGCATGTGCAATTGATGTTCGAGAGCTTGAACTCGATTGCGCCGCACGCGCATTCCGGCGCGGTGCGCGGCCTGGCGGTGAGTGGCGCACGGCGCTCGCCGATGTTCAAAGACCTGCCGACCATCGCGGAAGCCGGTGTGCCGGGCTATGACGCACCGACCTGGAGCGGCGTTGTCGGTCCCGCCAAGATGCCGCGCGCAATCGTGATGCGGCTCAATGAGGCGTTCAACCGCGCGCTTGCGTCGCCGGCCTTCATTGATCGCTTCGGCAAGATCGGCGATGAGCCGGCCGGCGGCCTGCCGGAGGAGTTCGGCGAGACCATCCGTGTCGAACTCGCCAAATGGGCGGATGTGGTCAAGCGTTCGGGCGCGAAGTTGGATTGAAAACGGCAGTCATAACCGCCACCAACGCCGTTGCCGTCGTGCGGCGGCATTGTAGAATGCGATCGCGCCGGCGAAATTGGCGGTCGGGCAGTCGTGACTTTGGTTTGAGCCGCCATTTTTGGGAATGCGGATTCTGGGGGGCGTGCGCATGCGCCGCAACGATTGCAAAGCGGCCTTGGCCTTGTTGCTGCTGTTTTGCTGGGCCGCCCCAGGCCATGTCAACGCGCAGAGTCGGGTTGAGACCGCCGAGGATCGGCTCGCCGCCGTTATGGAGCGGCTATCCGTCAAATTGCCGCTTCTCGTTACGATGCGCCAAAACGTTCGCAAGCCCCTCGACGAGCTTGTGCGAGAACCCTGCGATCGGACCGCAATCGCGGACCTTGGCCAAGCGCTTCTAAAAGAAGGCTACCGGCGGGAAGCCGCCAATGCCCATGTCCGCTTTTCGGAGATTTGCAAGGGGCATACCCTTTCGCTGCAGACGGCAGCTAACATTCTGCTCGACCTTTCGGACTACGCCGCGGCCGTGACCGTTGCGACGCAGCTGATTGCTCTCGTGCCGTACGGTGACAATGGCTACTACCTGCGCGCGGTAGCGCATGATCGCGCTGGCGAACCTCAGAAGGCGATTGATGATTATGTCACCGCGATCGAGCTGTTCGGTTCAAGAGAAAAGATTTCCAGCGTGAGCTACCTTGGGATCGCCAGAAATCATGAAAAACTGGGTCAATTTTGCGATGCCATTTTGGCAATCGAATCCTGGGTGGCGTTGAACCCAGTCCGGAATGACACAAGCCAGACCCGTGCAATCATTGCGACCTACCGCTCCAAGGGTGGATGCACCATTTTGGACAAGAGCAATGAGGTTGTGATTCCAATAACGCGCCGCGGCGACGTCGTTACCTTGTCGGTGGTCATTAACGGGGTTACAGGCATTCTCATTCTGGACACCGGTGCGACCTATGTCGCTTTGACCGGTGATTTTGCCCAAAAGGCCAAAGCCCAGGTCGATCAGAATTCGATCATAAAAATGCGAACAGCCAATGGGATTGCCGATGGCAAGCGTGGGCGCGCGAACTCAATTCGGGTGCGTTCGCTGGAAACGAAGGATGTGCCCATCGTCGTCATGGCGACTGAAAAGCTAAGCTTTGGCCCGCGAGTTGATGGGTTGCTGGGCATGAGTTTTCTGTCGCGGTTCAACTTGTCGATGGATTCAACCAATGTGCGCCTCCGCAAGCGCGCGGCGCATTAGGAGCCAGCCGCGGGCGGTCGGGCCTGTCCGACCCGGTTGTGGCCGAGGGCCGGAAAAGTGCACAGTGATGCAGCCGGACAAAGCCCAAGCCGCGCTGGTGTCTGAAATTCAAAGCGAGCGTCTCATGCAAACGAATGCTGCAATGTCGATGTCGGTTTTTGCGCGATTGTGGTTGACCGCGCTGGTTGTCGTGTTGCTGGCCGCGGAAACCGGCCTTGCCCAAACGCACAACGTTCAGCCAGTCAACAGCGGCGCCAATCCCTATCGCGTGATCCGCGATTGGGCGCAGCTCACACTTGAGGGAAGGCCGTGGGGCGGCTCCAACGGCGTCGCCATCGATCGCGATGGCCGCTCGGTGTGGGCGACCGACCGTTGCTCGTCGGGAATCGCGCCGGGTTGTCTTGGCACCAAAGCGAACCCGGTCCACTTGTTCGACCCATCGGGGAAAGAGGTCAGAAGCTTTGGCGGCGGCATGTTTGTGTGGCCGCATGGCATCCATGTCGATCGCGACGGCAATGTATGGGTCAGCGATGCGCGGGTGGCGACGCCGGCCGAACTTGCGAAATTTCCGGGCGAGGACAAAAAGGGCAGCGTGGTCGTCAAGTTCAGTCCCGAAGGCAAGGTGCTGATGATTCTGGGCACCCCCGGCGTGCGGGGCAATCCGCCAAACGCGCTGACCGATCCGAACGATGTCGTGACCGACCCGGACAACGGCGACGTCTATGTGGCGGAGAGCCACACCAATGTCGAGGATCCAAACCTCATCGGACGTATCTCGGTGTTCGACCGCAACGGCAAGTTCCTGAGGATCATCGGTAAGACCGGCACCGGGCCGGTGGAATTCCGAACGCCGCATGCGGTTAAATTCGACTCCCGGGGACGACTGATTGTTGCCGACCGCCACAACCACCGGGTTCAGATCCTGACCAAGGACGGCAAATATCTCGGTGAGTTCCGGGAGTTCAGCCGCCCCAGCGGGCTCGCGATCGATGGCAACGATACGCTCTATTCCTCCGACGCCGAGTCGGACGAGAAACGCAACCCGGGTTGGCTCAAGGGCATTCGCATCGGCAGTCTGAAGGACGGCAAGGTGACGGGATTCATCCCGCCGCATCCGACCGGCACGCCGGCCGGCGCCATGGGCGAAGGCATCGCCATCGACGCGGCGGGCAACTTATTCACCGCCGAGGCCACCGTGCGCGGCGTGACGAAATACGTGCGGGATTAGGGCGTTTTTCGGGGCGCCGAGGCGATCGCAGCGCCGCAACTGTGCTTGCTGCCAGGCGTGGCATCCCGTAAGAATCCGCAATGCTTGATTGGAGCCAATGTCCGGCCGTGGAACGCACGCCAGGAAAAGTTGGCGGTGCGTGGTTATTTAAGGGAACCCGCGTGCCGGTGCGGGCGCTGTTTGAGAATCTCGAAAGCGGTGCGCGAATTGATGAGTTTCTGGAGTGGTTCCCTGGTGTCGGACGCGAGCAGGTCGAAACCGTTTTGCGGCACGCTGAGCGTAGCTTGGCGATCGCGTAACCAAGTTGCGCATGCGAATTCTCTTTGATCACGGAACTCCGGTGCCCCTACGCCGCTTCTTGGGTGGACATCAAGTGTCCACGGCGTTCGAGATCGGCTGGACCGAACTCGACAATGGATCGCTCTTGAGTTGCGCGCAGGCGCAATTCGAGGCGTTCATTACGACCGATCGGAATTTGCAATATCAGCAGAACCTTTCCAATCGTACGTTGGCGATCCTGGTGCTGCCGACGACCAGTTAGCCAATCATTCGAACCCATGCAGACCGGGTGGCAACGGCCATTGCGGCATTGCGTCCAGGTGACTTTGTGGAATTGCAATTCGCATAACCGCCGCGAACCATGCGACGGCGCGCGCCGGATAGGCCGGTGAGCAGCAAGCGGCCGCGCCGCGCCCACTCACCGAGAGCCACCGACGCTACCGGCGGCGCCACCAGCCCGAGCGTCGCGGTTGCTCGTCGGCTTCCGGCGACGTGCTGATCTCGGCAATCACCGGTTGCGGCGGCGGCGGCGGAGGTGCCACAGCCTCAGTTGGGCCGATCGGCGCCGGTTCGCGCACGGTGGAGCGTCGCCGCTGCGCCGGGCTTTCGGCGGAGGTCGGCGGCGCTGATGGTTCCGGCATGACCTGCGGTGCCGGCGGCTCGAACGAGGCCGCCGGCTGATCGCGATCCTCGTGGGGCCGCGAATATATCTCGCGCGGCTCGAACGAGGGTTCGTGCGTGGACGTCGGTTCGGCGGCTTCGGCGCCGCGGTCATCCTCAACCGAGGTGCCGGCCTCTAACGGCGCTCGTTGACCGTCGCCATTGCGGTCGCGACGATTGCGCCGCCCGCCGCGGCGGCCACGCCGCCGGCGTCGGCCCTCGGGGCTGTTGCGATCGACTGGATTCGCTGCGCCTTCGCCAGCCGCGTCGCCGGTCGCCTCGATTGCGTCTTCGGCCTCCGTGGGCATGGCGCCTTCGTCGTCGCTCGCGTGTACGACCAGATGCTCGGCCGCGGTGTCGTGGGTCAAGCTGCGCGGCTCATCGCTGCCGCCGCCGCGACGGCCGCGTCGCCGGCGTCGCCGCACGCGGCCTTCGTGTTCGCCGCGCGGCTCGTCCGATCGATCGCCGTCCGTGGGCGTCGGCGCTTCAGCTTCGATCTCGCGCTCTTCAATCGCTTCATCGTCTTCGCCATCTTCGGTGAACTCGCCGTCTTCCTCGTCATCGAGCATCGGCGGCGCGGCGATCGGCTGGGCCGCGATGGCCTTGGCCTGTTCGGCGCTGTGGACTAGTTCGCCCTTTTCGACGACGTAGGACACTTGGCCGGAGATGGTCGCGTCGGCATTGACGGTAATGACGATCTGGAAACGCTCTTCCAGCGTGCGCAAATGCGCGCGCTTGTGGTTGAGCAGATAGAGCGCGATTTCCGTGCGGGTGCGCACGATGAGATTGTGGGTCGCGCCCTTGAGCAATTGCTCCTCGATCGAGCGCAGAAGTTGGAGCGAAACCGACGACACCGAACGCACATGGCCGGTGCCACCGCATTGCGGGCACTTGTCGGTTGAGCTCTCGAGCACGCTTGAGCGGATGCGCTGCCGCGACATTTCGAGCAGCCCGAAATGCGAAATGTGGCCGACCTGGATACGTGCGCGGTCTTGTTTGAGCGCTTCCTTGAGGCGCCGTTCGACGGTCCGGTTGTTGCGCTTCTCGTCCATGTCGATGAAGTCGATGACCACGAGGCCGGCCAGATCGCGCAACCGCAGTTGCCGCGCGATCTCTTCGGCCGCTTCCATGTTGGTCTTGAGCGCGGTGTCCTCGATGTGGTGCTCGCGCGTTGCGCGGCCGGAATTGACGTCGATCGCGACCAGCGCTTCGGTTTGGTTGATGACGATGTAGCCACCGGAACGAAGCTGCACCACCGGCTGGAACATGGCGTCGAGCTGGTGTTCGATGCCGAAGCGGGAGAAAATCGGCAGGATGTCGTGGAACGGTTTCACGTTTTTGGCGTGGCTCGGCATCAGCATGCGCATGAAGTCGCGTGCTTCCCGATAGCCGGCGTCGCCGCCAACCAGGATTTCCTCAATGTCCTTGCTGTAGAGATCGCGGATCGAGCGTTTGATCAGCGAGCCTTCCTCGTACACCAGCGTCGGCGCGGTGGATTTTAGCGTCAGGTCGCGGACATTCTCCCATAGCCGCAGGAGATATTCGAAGTCGCGTGTCACTTCCATCTTGGTGCGGCTTGCGCCGGCGGTGCGCAGGATCACGCCCATGCCTTCCGGCACTTCGAGATCCTGAGCGACCTCCTTGAGGCGGCGACGGTCCTGCGCGTCGGTGATCTTGCGGCTAATGCCGCCGCCGCGGGCGGTGTTTGGCATCAGCACCGAATAGCGGCCGGCGAGCGAGAGATAAGTGGTCAGCGCCGCGCCCTTGGTGCCGCGCTCTTCCTTGACGACCTGCACCAGCATGACTTGTCGGCGCTTGATGACTTCTTGAATCTTGTATTGCCGGCGCGGGCGATGGGTTCGCTCGGGCACTTCTTCCATCGCATCGGCGCCGCCGACCGACTCGATCGACTCGTCGTCGCTGCCGTTTCCGGCGCGGGAGACTTCCGTGATGTTGGCGCCGTCATTGCGCTCGTCGCCATGGTCGTCGCCGCCGCGGTCGTCGCGATCGGCGGTTTCGGCCGATTGGTCGCCGGCTTCGGCGCGCCGGTCGGAGGCGGGCGTATCGGCGTGGTCTTCGGCAGATTGTGATTGCGAGAAATCAGCCCGGGTCTCGTCGGCGTTCGCCATCGTCGGCGCGGCCTCCGACTGCGGCGCATCGCGATCGTCGGACGATGTCGTGATCTCGGACGCCGCCGTCATGGCCTGGCCATCATCGTCGAGCGGATCGCTTGCGATTCGGTCCTGCCGGTGCGCCGACGGCTGCTCGCGCTCGGAGCGCCGCCGCGCATAATTGTCGGCCTCGGCGTCGGCTTCGCGCTGCGCGCGCTCCTCCTCGTCGATCAGCGCTTGCCGATCGGCGACCGGGATTTGGTAGTAGTCTGGATGAATTTCGCTGAAGGCGAGGAAGCCGTGGCGATTGCCGCCGTAATCCACAAACGCGGCCTGCAGCGAGGGTTCTACCCGCGTGACTTTCGCCAGGTAGATGTTGCCGCGAAGTTGTTTACGATTGGCAGATTCGAAGTCGAATTCTTCGACGCGATTGCCGCGCAGCACCACCACCCGGGTCTCCTCCGGGTGGGTGGCATCGATAAGCATCTTGTTGGGCATTGATTGTTCTCTTGAACGCCGATCCGGGCGCGGCAGTCATGCCTCGCCACAAGGGCGAAATCAGACGGCGCGATCTTGAATCGGCAAGCTGGGGGAATGGATGGGCGCGCTTCGCAATTGCGACGCAGCCATCGCCGGCGGGGACGTCGTTGTACGACGCAGCCTCGCTCAGGTAGCGATGGGGGTGTTGCTGGATGCGTGGTCGAAGCATGACCTCGGCCCGTTAAGGTGCGACTGCGCATTTGCGCCGCCGCAGGTTCCTGGCTGACGACCTTGGGCGGTATTGCGGCTTGATCGTAAGGCCGCCAAACCGTTGCCCGAGAGCGTTATCTCGTACGACCCGGTTGTCCTCTACATGAGCATCGGCTGGTGACCGCCGCGCACCTTATGGGGGCGCTGTGGTCGCCTTTACCGGCCCGAATGACCACCCCATTCGATCGGTGGGATGGTCCTAAAAGCGGGCCTGCCGGATGTCGAACGCGGCATAACCGGAATTGTTAACCGTCAGCCGGTCCTTCTTACGGCTGGGCGGGGGTGTTGGCAAGCTGCCTCTGGCCGATGCCCCGTCGGCGCCACACTTTCCCTGACAGTTAAGAAATGATTAACCGCGTCCCTCTAATGGGGTAAGAGGGGCGTTCGGAGGGGCTCGGGGATTCGATGTCTATCCGCCCAGCATTTTGGGTTCTGGTCATTGTCACCGGTTTCCTCGGCGGTCTCTGGGCCGGCGAACCGGCCGGCGCGGCCGGCGATTTTCCGGTCGCCAGCGCGGTACGGGTCGGCGGCGATGAAAAGCAAACCCGGTTCGTCGTCGATGTCAGCCACAAATTGGACATTCGCGCTTTCGTGTTGGCCAACCCCTATCGGGTGGTCATCGACATGCCGCAGGTGGCTTTCCAGTTTCCGGCTCGCACCGGTGAGACTGGCCGCGGCCTGATCAAGGCGTTCCGCTATGGCCTTGTCATGCAAGGCGGCTCCCGCATGGTCATCGATCTCGCCAAGCCGGCCCGCGTCGATCGGGCCTTCGTGATCGAATCCTCCAACGACCAGCCGGCCCGGCTGGTGCTCGATCTGACGGCGGTCGATCATGAGGCTTTCCTGCGCGCCATCGCCTTGGAAAACCGTGCGCCGGACATGGCGGCCAAGCGGCCGCCGCCAGCACCCGACGATAAAGCCGATCCGCGCCCATTGATCGTACTCGATCCGGGGCACGGCGGTATCGACAACGGCACGCGCGCCGCGAGCGGGGAACTCGAAAAGGCGATCGTTCTCGAATTTTCGCTGCTGCTGCGCGATCACATCGAAAAGACCGGGCGCTATCGCGTGATGATGACGCGTTCCGACGATACGTTTATTCCGCTCGCCGAGCGGGTCAACATGGCGCGTGCGCGGCAAGCGGGGCTATTGGTTTCGATTCATGCCGACGCCTTGGCGCGCGGCGATGGCGACGCCCAAGGCGCGACGATCTATACCTTGTCGGACACCGCATCGGATGCCGCCGCGGCGCGGCTCGCCGATAGCGAAAACGGTGTCGACGCGATCGCCGGCATCGATCTGTCGGCCGAACCCGACGACGTGGCCGATATCCTGTTCGATCTGGCGCGGCGCGAGACCAAGACGTTTTCGGTGCAGTTCGCACGCGGTCTGGTCACCGAAATGCGCAATGCGACGCGCATGCACCGGGACCCGCTGCGCTCGGCGGGGTTTCGGGTGCTGCGGGCGCCGGACGTGCCCTCGGTGCTGGTCGAACTCGGCTATGTGTCGAACCGCGGCGATCTCAAGTCTTTGACCTCGGACGCTTGGCGCAACCGCACGGCGGCCGCGATTGCCCGGGCTGTGGATAGTTACTTTTCCGCCCGCATTGCCGGCAGCGGCCGGCCGCGCTAAAATTAACCAGTTAGGGCCATGCGACAGCAGCCTCAGTTTCAACATAAAAAACCAGGATTTTGCGGCTTAGCGCCGCCGACCTGAAGCGCTTACGGCGCTTGCGGAAAAACGTGGTTAGGGACTTCGGAAACGGGGTGCTGGTGCGGGCACAGGCAGGCCATCGGTCATGAGATTGTTATTGCGCTTTATGGGCTGGATTTTTGCCGGCGGAACCATCGTGTTCCTGGTCGGGGTCACAGCTGCGGCCGGGCTCCTGTGGCACTTCTCCAAGGACCTGCCGGATTATTCGCAGTTGCAGGACTACGAGCCCGCGGTGATGACGCGGGTGCATGCCGCGGACGGACAACTGCTTGCGGAATATGCCCGCGAGCGGCGGCTCTATCTGCCGATCCAGGCTGTGCCCAAAATGGTGATCAACGCCTTCATCGCGGCCGAGGACAAGAGCTTCTACGAACACGGCGGATTGGATTTTAACGGTATCGCCCGCGCCACTTTGGCCTATGTGCAAAATTATGGCTCCGGCCGCCGGCCGCAAGGGGCTTCGACGATCACCCAACAGGTCGCCAAGAACTTCCTTTTGACCAACGAAGTTTCGGTTACGCGCAAGATCAAGGAAGCGCTGCTGGCGATGAAGATCGAGCGCGCCTTCTCCAAGGAGAGGATTCTCGAGCTTTATCTCAATGAGATCTATCTCGGCATTGGCGCCTATGGTGTGGCGGCGGCCTCGCTGCTCTACTTCAATAAATCGGTGCACGAGCTCACGCTGCCGGAAGCCGCCTATCTCGCGGCGCTGCCGAAGGGGCCGAACAATTATCATCCGTTCCGCCGCCGCGACGACGCGATCGCGCGTCGCAATTATGTCATCGACCGCATGCTGGAAGACCGGCACATCACGGCGCAGGCCGCCGACGCGGCGCGGCGCGACCAGTTGGTGGTGACGACCCGTTCGACCGGCGCGCAGATCGCGGCTTCCGAATATTTCGCCGAGGAAGTCCGCCGCTACATCAACGATAAATACGGTGAGAAGAAACTGTATGAGGGCGGTCTCTCGGTTCGCACCACGCTCGACCCCAATTTGCAAAAGGCGGCGCGCAAGACGCTGGTCGATGGCCTGGTCCGCTTTGACGAGGGCGTCGGCTATCGTGGCGCGATCCAGAAGGTTGAAGTCGCCGGCGATTGGGGCGCGCGGCTGGCCGATGTTAAGGCGCTGTCGGATATCGCGCCGTGGCGACTGGCGGCGGTGCTCGAAGTCACCGAACAAAGCGCGCGGATCGGTTTCCAGCCGGCGCGTGAGCCGGGTGGCGCTTTGTCTCGGCAGCGCGATCATGGTGCGATCGGGCTCGATGGGGTGCGCTGGGCGAAGCCGGCGTCCGGCCCCGCCCGCGGTCGCACGCCGACACGAATATCGCAAGTGCTGGAGGTCGGCGACGTCATTTACGTCGAACCGGTGAACGAGCGGGAAGGGCAGTTCCGCTTGCGTCAGATACCGGAAGTCTCCGGCGGTATTGTTGCACTCGATCCGCGCACCGGCCGGGTGTTCGCGATGGTGGGCGGCTTCTCGTTCGATCAAAGCCAATTCAACCGCGCGACCCAAGCGTTGCGCCAGCCCGGTTCGTCGTTCAAGCCGCTGGTCTACGCCGCCGCGCTCGACAATGGCTATACGCCGTCGAGCGTCGTGCTCGACGCGCCGCTTGAAATCGACACCGGCTCCGGCGTGTGGCGGCCGGAAAACTACGAAGGCAAGTTCTACGGCCCCTCGACGCTACGGTTCGGCATCGAACGCTCGCGCAACGTGATGACGGTGCGGCTGGCGCAGGATCTCGGCATGCCGCTAATCGGCGAATACGCCAGGCGGTTCGGCATCTACGACAATCCCAATCCGTATATTTCGTTCGTGCTGGGCGCTGGTGAAACCACCCTGCTACGCATGACCGCGGCCTACGCTATGTTCGACAATGGCGGCCGCAAGATCACGCCGACCCTGATCGACCGGATTCAAGATCGCTACGGCCGCACCGTCTATCGGCACGACCAGCGCGAATGCCGCGGCTGTAGCGCCGAAGGTTGGAGCGATGGCGTATCCGAGCCCACTTTGGTCGATCGGCGCGAGCGTGTGCTCGATCCAATGACCGCCTACCAGATCACCTCGATGATGCAGGGCGTGGTGGAGCGCGGCACCGCCACCGTGGTGCGGGAGGTCGGCAAGCCGATCGCCGGAAAAACCGGCACCACCAACGACGAAAAGGACGCCTGGTTCATCGGCTTTTCGCCTGAATTGGTGGTTGGCGTTTATGTCGGTTACGACAAGCCGCGGCATCTTGGCCGCGGCGGCACGGGTGGCCAGCTTGCGGCGCCGATCGTCAAGGACTTCTTGAAGATTGCGCTGGTGGACCGGCCGGCGATCCCGTTCCATGTGCCGGCGGGGATCAAGCTCATTCGCGTCAATCCGCGCACCGGCATGCGCTCCACGCCGGGAGAGCAGTCGATTCTCGAAGCATTCAAGCCCGGCACCGCGCCGCCCGACAGCAACGCTGTCGTCGGCCTTACCGACCCCGAAGGCCGGCCGATTGCGCCGCCGCCACCATCGGGTCCGCCCGGTTTCCTGTCGCCGCGTGGAACTGGCGGCCTGTATTGATCGATCGGCCGCCTCGCCGGTTCCGCTATGGCCGGCGCGCCGCGGTTGCATTGGCGTCCGCCGGTCGTTACATCCCGATATCGAATCACAGAGGCTTTCGCCATGCGCGCCGAAACCCAAGGCATTGTCGAAGAGATCAAGCGGTCAGTCGGGCTGCTGAGGAGGCATCTTTGACTTCGACGAGGCGCGCCGCCGCCTGGCGGAGCTGAACCGGCAGGCTGAAGATCCGAATTTCTGGAACGATCCGCAGCGCGCGCAACGCGCCATGCAGGAGCGCACGGCGCTTGAGGACCAGCTCACCGCCATCGGTCGGATCGAGCAGGAACTCGACGATCAGCTCATGCTGATCGATCTCGGCGAAGCCGAGAAGGATCAGGCGGTGATCGGTGATGCCGAAGTGGCGCTCAAAAAGCTGAAGATCGAGGTCGCCCGGCGCGAACTTGAAGCGCTGCTTTCGGGCGAGGCCGATAGCAATGACAGCTATCTCGAAGTCCATGCCGGCGCCGGTGGCACCGAGAGCCAGGACTGGGCCAGCATGCTGCTGCGCATGTATACGCGCTGGGCCGAGCAACACGGCTACAAGGTCGAATTCATGGAGGAAACGTCCGGCGAAGAGGCTGGCATCAAGTCGGCGACCATTCAAGTCAAGGGCCGCAACGCCTATGGCTGGCTCAAGACCGAGCATGGCGTGCATCGGCTGGTGCGCATCTCGCCGTTCGATTCCAATGCGCGACGCCACACCTCGTTCGCCAGCGTCGATGTCTATCCGGTGATCGACGACCGCATTAACGTGGACATCAAGGAAGCCGACGTGCGCACCGATACGCTACGCGCCAGCGGCGCGGGCGGCCAGCATGTCAACAAGACCGAATCCGCAATCCGGCTGACGCATATTCCCACCAATATCGTGGTCTATTGCCAGACTGACCGTTCGCAGCATCGCAACCGCGCGCAGGCCTGGCAGATATTGCGGGCGCGGCTCTATGAGCGCGAGCTGAAGAAGCGCGAAGCGCAGGCCGCCGCCGAGCAGGCGGCCAAGACCGACATCGCTTGGGGCCACCAGATCCGCAGCTATGTGTTGCAGCCCTATCAGATGGTGAAAGACCTGCGCACCGGCGTGCAGACCTCCGACACCGGCGGCGTGCTGGACGGCGATCTCGATCCGTTCATGGAGGCCGCCTTGGCGCAAAAGGCGTTTGGCACCGGGCCGGAAATGGTCGAGGATGTCGAGTAGCTATTTCGCGACGCCGTCGCGGCTGAAATAGACGTCGACCTTCATTCCGACCGCCAGCGGGCCGGGCTCGGCGAGATCGATCAGCACCTCTGCGACATTGACGTCGGTGAGATTGCGCTGGCCGCGCGCGCCGATGCGTCCGGGCTCGATGATCGGAGCGACCGCCGATACTGTGCCGGCGATGTCGCGGCCGCGAAATGCCGATGAGCGCACCATGACACGATGCCCGATTTTGATCTCGCCATAGTCGCGTTCGTCGATTTCGGCGCGCACGCGCAATTTCGAAATGTCGCCGAACACGATAAGCGGCAGCGCTGCGGATGGCGTGGCGAGTTCACCAGCTCGGATATTGATTTGCAAAATCGTCCCGGCCATCGGCGCGCGAATATTCAGGTTGTCGAGCGCGGCTTCGGCGCCGCGCAATTCAAGCCGTGCCAAAGCCAGCTGGCCTTCAAGCTCGCTCGGTACGGTCGCGGTCGCGTCGGCTTCGAATGTTGCAAGTTCGTTGCGTCGAAGCTCTATTTGCTCGCGCGCGTTGGCGAGCCGCTTGCGGGCTTGCTCGAAGCCGGTTTCGGTGCCGCCGCCGGTCCGCTTCGCCGCGGCCGCCCGGTCGAGCGCCGCGCGGGCCACGATCACGGCGCGTTCCGCATCATGGGCGGCGTCTTCGTGCCTGCGCCGCTCCGACGTCTTGGCCTCAGCCTTGGAGCGTGCGCGTTTGCGAAGGTTGTATTGCAGCTCGGCTTTGGCGTGCCGATTGCGCACCTCATCGTCCTCCAGGCGTAGCAGCGCTTCGCCGGCAAACACGCTGTCATTGACCTTCACCAGAATTTCGCCGACGCGTCCGACGGCGGGCGAACCGATCCGGATTTCACCGGACCATGGTTCGACGCGGCCGGGGGCGACGGCCAACCACTTCTGCCGGTCGGGGGACTGCGCCTGGCTCGCAGGCGCAAGCGCGGCGAGTGTTGCGGCCAGCAGACCGGCCGCGGTGACGACAAGGCGATAGCGTTGCAATGGTGTCATAAGGCTCTGCTGCGACCTCGTTTTGAGTTGGCCTTGGTTTCGGCGCGCTCTTCGCCAACGATCTTGCCATCTTCGATACGAACGATCCGGTTGGCGAACGGCACGATGCGGGGATCGTGCGTAACGACCAGCACGCCGCGCTCGCGGTCTTTGGCGATCTCGGCCAAGAGCACCATGATGGCGTGGCCGTTCTCGCTGTCCAAGGCGGCGGTCGGTTCGTCGGCGAGGATGATCGAGGCGCTGCCAACGATGGCGCGCGCGATCGCCACGCGCTGTTGTTCGCCGCCGCTGAGTTCACGCGGATAAGATTTCATTTTGAGCGCCAATCCAACCCGGGCCAGCGCCTCCTTGGATTTTTGTTGCGCACGCGCCGAATTATCGCCGCGCACGTCCAGCGCAAGGCGGACATTGTCGAGCGCGGTAAGCGTCGGGAACAGGTGATAGGACTGAAAAACGAAACCGATATTTTCCCGGCGAATTTTGGCGAGCTGTTCGGGATTGGCGCCGGTAATGGTTTGGCCGCCGAGCAGGACCGTGCCGCTGGTCGGGGTCAGCATGCATCCAAGGATCGACAGCAGCGTGGTCTTGCCGCTGCCGGAGGGTCCCATCAAGAGCGTCATCTCGCCGCCGCTGACCGCAAGCCCCACGCCCTTGAGCGCCTGCACCCGGCCGGCGCCATCGCCCAGAAACTTGACGATATCGATGGCTTCGATCGCCGGCGCCACGGTCATCGCGTGAACACCATCGCGGGATCGATTCGCATCACTTTCAAAATCGCGGCGACGGCTGACAGAACGCACATCGTCACCGTGAGCAGCAGCAGCATAACCGTCATCAGCGGCGTGATCACGACCGGCAGCGCAGTGTCGGCGGTCGCCACGACCACGATCCAGCCGATGACTGCCGCGATGGTAAAGCCGATCACCGCGCTCAGTAGCGCCTGATAGATGATGACTTGATGGATGTAGGTGCCGGCGGAGCCGATGGCGCGCAGCGTTGCGAATTCGTTGAGATGGTCTTTGGTGCTCGAATAAAGCGTTTGCGCGACAATGACCGTGCCGACGATCAGGCCGAGCAGTGCGCCGGCAAACAAGGCTGCGCCCGCGCCGGTGCCGAACAGCCAGAAATTGGCGCTGCGGTCGCGGAATTCGCCGGTGGTGAGGACTTCGACATCGCTGAGCTGCGCGCGCAGGCGATTGCGGACATCGATCACATTGG
Source organism: Xanthobacteraceae bacterium (assembly GCA_022841625.1). Taxonomy (GTDB): domain Bacteria; phylum Pseudomonadota; class Alphaproteobacteria; order Rhizobiales; family Xanthobacteraceae; genus VAZQ01. Next base: position 75,866 of record JALHRD010000001.1, on the reverse strand, counting down.
CGCCCGGGGTCACGCGCACCAGAAAATACGAGGCTTTGTTGGCGGCGGTGCCGGTATAGGCGCGGGCGCGATCGATGGCGGCAAACACATAAGGCGTCGTGGTGAAGGATCGGATGCCGTTGCTGATCGCCAGGACCTGCACCTTCTGGTCGCCAATCTCGGCGTAGTCACCGAGCCGGGTGGTTTCGAGGCGGTCGAAATAGGAGCGGTCGATCGCCACCGCGCCGGGAATCGCCAACGCGTCGGCGCTGCCTTCGATCAGGTTCCAGGGACGAAGCTTGGCGTCGCGCGGATCGGAGCCGATCATGAAAATCGGCGTGTTGCCGCCGGTGGGGGTGCGCCATTGGGCAAAGCCGATCACCAGCGGCGCGGCCGACGCGACGCCAGCGACCGACAGTGCGCGAAATCGCTCGCGCTCGTCGAGCAATGAGGGGTCTTCGAAACATTTCGTCCCGCGTGGCACGATCCACAGATCGGCGTCGGCGTGATCGATCATGACCGTGACCATCCGCTCGAAGCTCACATAGAGGCCCATCTGGATGGTCACCAGCACAATCGAGAAAACAATGCCGATGACGGTTGCGATCAATCGCAGCCGATCGTGAAACAAATTGCGGAATGCCAATTTGGGTGCCAGCGACATGATGCGGTTCGACGATCTACTATGCCTTGGCGCGCTTGCGAGGTTCGCCGCCGACCAATCGGGCGCCGAACGGTACATTGCTCAATGCCGCGACCATGCTCCAACTCAACGCCAGCGTGACGGCAAATACAATCGCAGCCTTGGCAAGGGCCGGCAACGGGGCGTTCAATAGCGCATATTGCATCCACACCACAAATGGGTAATGCACGAGGTACAGGCCATAGGCATGGGTCGACAGGCTGTCGAGCCACGCCCGGCGGTTGACGGCAAAGCGAATACTTGCCGCCATGACGGCCATGCAGCCGCTGGCGCAGCATATAACAAAGCCGAGACTGGCTGCGACTTGCAGCCATAAAGGCCCGGCATTGCCGCTTTCCATGATGATCGCGGTCGGCGTCATCCAGAGCGCGAGGCCGCCAATGGCGGCGGCGAGTGCGATCGGCCAGCGCCGCACCAGTGCGCCATCGCTCGCCAGCAATCCGCGATCAAGGCCATGGGCGCCGACCGCCGCCCCAGCGAGGAAATAGACCGTATAGTGCAGCGGACGGCTCCATTGAAATCCGAAGGCGCTAAATTGGAACCATGCCCAGGGCGAATAGATCAGCGCCAAGGGAACATAGGCGACAGCGGAGGCCAGCAGCAGAATGGTCAGGAAGCGGCGCGGATCGGTACGGCTCGATGCCGCGAGCGCGCCGAGCCTGTCGCCCCAATGCGGGTAGAGCTTAAAGAGCGCAACGGCGACAATGTTGAGGATCAGAAGTTGCCACAGGAACCATTGCGGCCCGCACGGCCAGAATGGCAGCGCCAGGAATTGACGCCAGTAGTCGGCGAGCGAGGGTTCGGACGCCGTCACCAGATAGACCGGGTAGACTGCAATCGGCATCAGAACCAGGATCGCCGGAATCATCGGCACGCCCAGCCGCAGCAGCCGGTCGGTGAGAAATGTAAAGCCCTGCTTTCGCACCAGGCTCGGCCACACAAAAAGACCGGAGAGAAAGAACATCAGCGACATCAAGCAGACATCGTTCCAGGCGCAGAATAGGTCGAAGCCGAACCAGCGTTGGCTGTCGATGATCGGGAAGGCCTGCCAGTCATAGGGCGCAGCATCGAAGCGATGCGGCTCGGACGGCAGCGAGCCGAGATAGGCCGTGACGGAGTGGAACCCGAGCACGATCAGAATGACGATGGCGCGCAGATTGCTCAGGGCGAGGCTGGTTGCCGACATGCCTATCAGGTCCAATTGCAGCTCACGGGAGCGTTCGGTTGCGGTGGCCGTCCGGTGCCGATGGTCGAGTTTGGACGAATGGTGTCAAGACGAATGGTGCCGAATCGGTTGGTGATTTTAGCGTTTGACTCGCGTTTCATATGTCCGTGGTCGCCGGCATTTGGCCGGTCCGTGCGTTGCGGCTATAGTTCGCGAAATGGCCATATTGATAGGGCACACGGACTACATTATTTCGGTTCGAAACAAGCATGGAATCGCGACCTTGAAAGCACACATTGCCGCCATTGCTCTCGCAACCTTTATCGTTCCCGCCATTGCGACGGCGCCAATGCACGCACAGCCGGCGCCGCAGCCGACCGTCGCTGGACTCTGGCAAAAATTTGACGATGACAAGAAGCCCGTCGGTTGGTTTTTGTTTGTCGATCGCGGCAACGAATTCGAGGGCGCCATCGCCAAGATTTTCATAAAGCCGGGCGAAGACCCGAATCCGGTCTGCATGCGCTGCACCGACGACCGCAAGAATGCGCCGATTGTCGGTATCTCATTGGTTCGGGGCATGAAGCGGGCCGGGCTCAAATACGAAGATGGCACCATCCTCGATCCGCGCGACGGAAAAATCTACAGCGCCATCATGACGTTGAGCCCGGACGGGCAGGTTTTGACGCTACGCGGCTATCTCGGCATTCCGCTGCTCGGCATGGATGAAGTGTGGCATCGCTTGCCCGATAGCGCGGTCGGTCAGCTCGACCGCGCCGTGGTCGAAAAATACATGCCCGAGCGGATCGCGAAGGGCAAAGGGAAACAGAATCCGCCGCGCTGACCGAAGCGCAGTCGGCCATCGTGTAGGTCCGGTCATGCATCGTTGAGGCCAGGGCGGCAGGCTTCGACAACAAATGATTTGTGGGTTGCAACCGGTGCGCCCGGCTTGCTGACCTGGTTGACGGTTCGGAAATCCGCTTGCCAGCGCTTGGCTGTGACAACATGGCGCGTATAGCCGCGCAGGCTGCCGATGAATTTAAGATGTGGGTTGTTGGCGTGGACTGTGTCCGCATTGTTCAAGCGCGCGCTACCATCGCCACCTGAGGAGATCGATGTCGTCACCAATTCGACGCCGATGCAGCGCGACTTTGGATCTCTCCAATCGTCCGGAATATTGAAGGCCATCCCCATATGGACGTCGCCGGTCAAGACGATGGGATTGGCCGCCTGGGCGGCGCGTAGGCTGCTTAGCATTCGATCGCGCGCAGCGCTGGCGCCATCCCGGCCGTCCATGCGTCGGATTGCGGAGTCGGCACTCGGCGCCTGCGGAAACGACCGCCAATCGAAGCGCGAAAACAGCGATTGCTGGGCGAGCACCTGCCATGTTCCCGTGCCGGCGCTCCCACGCCGGCGCTGAGCACGCCCTTGAGCAGCGTTCTGCGATTGACCGCAGCAATATGCTTCTGAGACGCTGGGCGCATGACGCACCTCGGTGCGATGGGACCATCGCTATCCTGGTGCCTTCTTTAGCACAATGTCAGCATCATAATGTCGTTGTTGACCGCGAGCGCCTTAACCGACCGATTCGGTGTGTCCAGAAGAAGGGAATAGGATGTTACCGCACGCCGCCCAGCCGCATGCTGGCGCGCAGAAACTTGCGCGGGTCGGTGACGTCGCCACCCACGCGCGTCTCGTAATGCAAATGCGGGCCGGTGGAGCGTCCGGTCGATCCGATCTTGCCGATGATCTGTCCGGCGCGCACGCGTTGGCCGATTTTTACGCCGATGTCCGAGAGATGCGCGTAGCGCGTAGCGACGCCGTTGCCATGATCGATTTCGATCATATTGCCGTAGCCGCCATTGGCGCCCGCCATGGTGACGTGGCCTTCGGCGGTGGCGCGCACGGGATCGCCAGGGTCGCCGCGAAAGTCCATGCCGGTGTGCATTGCCGGCGCACGGGTGAACGGATCGATCCGCATGCCGAAGCCCGACGATATATCGGGTTCGCTCAATACCGGTATGCGCAGCGGTAAGGTCTCAAGCGCGCGCGTCAGGCGATCGACTTGCGCGCGGGCGATGCCGACGCGATGAATATGCTGCTCGAACGATCCGGCATTCGCCGGCAGGCGCGCGGCAACTAGCGGGCCGCCGATTGCGGTGTTGGTGTTGCTGCGCGTGGCATCGATCCCGAGATCGGTGAAAACCCCACGGATGCGGTGCGCCCTGGCTTCATAGGCTTGTTCCATGGACGCCAGCGACGCGGTTTGCTGCGTTTCGATCCGATCGAGCGAGCTTTGCAGGCGCGTAAGTGTCGCGGCGATATTGATGTCGCGGCCCGGGGTGCGTTCCGGCAGCCGCAAGTCGGAGGATTTATCGTTGGCCGGTCGGTTGGGCGCCGAGCGGGTCTGCTCGCGGCTCGGCGGCCGGATTGAGCCGGTGGTGATTGAATCGGGCAAGGTCAGCAGCGCATTGGCGCGGCTTTCGAGCGCTGATTGTCGCCGTATGATCTGTTCGAGCCGCTGCTCGTATTGTTCCTGATTGAGCAATTGCCGGCTCGACAGGCGGTCGACTTGGGCCCGTAGCTCGGCGATACGATCCTCATAGGCGTATTGAACGTCTGCGTGACGCGCGATCAGGCCGGTCAGTACATCGTCCCGGAAGGCGAAATAGGTCGCGGTGACGACTGACCACGATGCCATGATCACCAGCGTGCCGGTTACGATCCAAAAGGCGACCGGACCAACGCGGACCTGCTGTCCGGCGTGGGCCAGGGTGTAACCGGCGGCGTGTGGCGCAGATGCCCGGGTAGCGGGGGAACGCTGGGCGTGCGGCGGCGACGAAACCTGACGGTACAACATTGACGCTTCCCCGCCGGCGGCAATCCGAAACCCCAGCGTTACAAGGCCTTAGTTGACGTCGGTATGGTTAATTTTTCTCCAACAAACTGTGGAAAAATGAATCAATCTCAGGCCTTGGTTGGCGCTCCGTTAAAGCGTTTTGGCCACTTGCAGGACCTCTTCGGCATGGCCATCGACCCGGACTTTCGGCCAGATACGGGCAATCCGGCCATCGGCTCCGATCAACACCGTGCTGCGAATAATGCCCATGAAGGTCTTGCCATACATCGATTTCTTGCCCCAGGCGCCATAGGCCGTGAGCATTTCGTGCCGCTCGTCGGACAACAGGCCGACCGTGAGCTTGTGCTTTTTCTTGAACGATTCCTGATCCTTAAGCGGGTCGGCCGAAATTCCAAGCACATCGGTCCCGGCCCGCGCAAAGCGCGCCTGCAGCTTCGAGAAGTCGATCGATTCGCGCGTGCAGCCGGGGGTGTTCGCCCTTGGGTAGAAGAAGAGAACCAGCTTGCGGCCCTTGAAATCGGCCAGTGAAACGGTGCTGCCGTCGTCGCGCGGGAGACTGAAATTGGGGGCTTTGGAGCCCTCCTTTAGGGTGGCCATGTGCCTTCCTTTCGTCCCTTTTTTCGGGTCCACTAACCATTGAGCGATACGCTGGAGCGTGCCGCCAAGTCGATCTGATTTCCGGTGAATCCGATTTCATAGGAATCAGGCTTTGGCGGCAACAGCCCGGAGCTGCCGATCATCGTTCGGTGGGTTCGGCGGTCGAGGGGACGCCCGGTCGGGGAATGACGGCGGATCAGCACACCAATCGGGATATCGTGGCCCTGCGCAAGCTTGCGGCCAGCGTGGATTCCGATTTGCGGCAAGAAGCCGCCACCATGCGCGGCGAGCGCTGGCAACATGCCAATTTGACGCCGGCCCAGCTCGGTCTCGTCTCCTGGCGGCTGTCGTTGCTGCGGTTCTGGCTGCGCTGGCGCCGCCTTTCGCTGGCCGCCGGCACATTGGCCGGGCTGGTAATGATTGGGCTGCTGTCACTGTGGTGGCGGCTTGGTAGCGGTCCCATCGATTTTGACATTGCGACGCCATGGCTGACCGCCGCCATCGAGCGGAATTTCGGCAACCATCATCGCGTCGCGGTTGGCGGCACCCAGATTGAACGCGACAGCAGCGGCCGAACCGCATTGCGGATTCGCGACATTGTGGTGCGCGATGCCCATGGCGACATCGTTGCGACCGCGCCCAAGGCCGAAGTCAGTTTCTCGGGCTCCGGGCTGATCACCGGGCGCGTTCTGGCCAAACGGCTAAGCTTGGTCGGCGCAGAGATGCAGGTCCGCATTGAGCCCGACAGCAAGGTTACGGTGTTTGCGGGTACCAACCGGCAACCGTTCGTAACCGCTTCGGTGGCGGAGCCGCCGCTGCGCACTGGTTCGATTGCGGTTCTCGATCCGCTGCCGCGCGAGCGCACGAATGCGCTGCGCCCCGCCGGCGGCGTCGGAGCAATGACTGATCTGGACGCCTTGCTCACATGGATCGACGGTCTCGGGGCGGCTGGGCTCGACGGTCGCGACTTAAGCGAACTCGGACTCAAGAACGGCAATCTCACGTTGTTCGATGAGCGCAATGGCAAACAGTGGTCGTTCCACGACATCAATCTTAGCTTGCGGCGCTCCGGCCGCGGCGGTGTCGCGCTGACCATTAGTTCGGACGCCGGCGATCAGCCCTGGCTGCTGCGCGCAACCGTCTCGCGCGGCGAGGGTGGGGATCGGAAAGTCGAGATCGAAACCGAGCGGCTGTCGGCCAAGGACCTACTATTGGCATTGCGAATCGGCGACGGACTGATCGAGCCCAACGTTCCGGTTTCGGCGCGCATGCGCGCCACCATCGGCGCCGATGGCATTCCGAAAATGATCGAAGGCCGGGTGCAACTCGAAAAAGGCTCGATCGTCGACACCAACGAACCACTGAGCCGGATTGACATCGACCGCGCTGAAATCGATCTGCAGTGGGATGCCGCCCGTAATGTGCTGGTTGCGCCGTTTCAAATTTTTTCTGGCAGCAACCGCCTCTCGCTGACTGCGCAGCTCGCGCCGCCCCGTGAGGCCGGCGGTGCGTGGGGGCTCAAGGTGTCCGGCGGCAGCATCGTCCTCGCAACATCGGCGCGTGATCCCGACATTCTGGTGCTCAATCGAATCCTGGTCGGGTTGCGGATCGATCCCGAGAAACGGCGTATCGATGTCGAGCAGGGCGAGATCGGCAATGGCGATGTTGGGCTTGCGATTTCGGGTGGCCTTGATTTGGCAGGGGACGAACCGCGGTTGGTGTTGGGCATAGCCGGCACCCGCATGTCGGCTGCTGCGATGAAGCGGCTTTGGCCGTCCTTCATCAGCCCGAAAGTGCACGCCTGGGTTTCCGAAAGCCTTCGGAGCGGAACGGTCGAACGCGTGGTGATTGCGACCAATGCGCCGCTGGCGTCGCTCAAGGCTGTCGGCCCGCCGATTCCGGAAGACGGTCTCGCCATCGAGATTTCGGGTAACGGCGCGGAAATCCAGCCGATCCAAGGCTTGCCGGCGATCCGCGACGCCGATGTCCATGTGCGCATCACCGGACGGACGGCAAGCGTCGCGATCGGGCGTGGCAACATCGAAGTCTCGAACGGTCGCCGATTGGCGATCACCGGCGGCATGTTTGAGGTGCCCGATCACTACATGAATGCGCCGGTGTCGCGTACGCGCTTCAAGATCGACGGCTCGGTGGCGGCAGCGGCCGAGCTGCTCAGCCGCGATCGGTTGCGCGACTTCGCGGGTTCGCCGATCGATCCGGCGAGCAGCCGCGGCACAATGACCGCGTTTGTGAACTTGAGCATGCCGCTCAACCCCGATCTGCCACCGGGCTCCGCGCAATATTCGATAAATATCGAGGTCGCCAATTTTTCCGCCGAGCGGATGGTTTTGGGTCAGAAGGTCGAGGCGGCGTTGCTGCGGGTGCGCGCCGACAACCAAGGCTACACACTGCGCGGCGACGTCAAAATCGGCGGCATGCCGGCGCTGCTCGAATATCGCAAGCTGCGCGATCAGGCGGACGCCGAGGTTCGCGTCGCAACCACGCTCGACGAGGCCGGTCGTGCGCAGCTTGGTTTCGATCTGACCGGCTATGTGTTCGGTCCGGTTCCGGTGCGCGTCAATGGTCTCGTCCCGGTGCATGGCAGCGGCGGCCGATACTCGGTTGAGGCGGATCTGACGCAGGCGCGGATCGATCGCTTGCTGCCCGGCTGGATCAAGCCTGCCGGCCGCGCGGCGCGGATGACGTTTTTGGCCACCACCGGACCGCAATCGATGCGGCTCGACAATCTCGCGATCGATGGCGCGGGCGTTTCGGTCAAGGGCATGGTCGAAACCGATGGTACCGGCGACATTGTGGCGGCGAATCTCAGCAATTTCAGTCTCGCCGACGGCGACCGCGCGACGTTGCGCGCCGAGCGTGCGCCCGACGGCGCATTGCGCGTCGTGGTGCGCGGTGAGATCTTTGACGGTCGCAACTTCGTCAAGTCGTCGATGTCCGGTTCGGGCCCCGCGCAGGGCAAGAACGCCAAACCCAGGGATATCGACCTCGACGTGCGGCTCGGCGCGGTCGCCGGCTTTCACGGTGAGACCATGCGCAATCTCGATCTGCGGATGTCGCGCCGCAACGGCAACATCATGAGCTTCACTTTGGCCGCCCGGATCGGGCGCGACACGCCGCTGGCGGGCGATCTGCGTGGCCGTCCTGGCGGCCGTAGCGTCATGTTCGTCGAGACCAAAGACGCCGGCGCGCTGTTCCGGTTCAGCGACATCTATCCGAAGATCGTCGGCGGCGAGATGTGGCTCGCCATGGATCCGCCGACCGGCACCGCGACGCCGCAGGACGGCATGCTCAATATTCGCGAGTTCTCGGTGCGCGGCGAATCGGCGCTCGATCGCGTCGCGCTTGGCAGCGCCGACATGCCCGGTTCGGCGCAGGCGGCGAAAAATCCCGGCGTCGCATTCGAGCGGCTGCGCGTCGAATTCACCCGATCGCAAGGCCGGTTTGCGATCCGCGAAGGCCTGGTGCGCGGACCGACGGTCGGCGCGACCACCGACGGTTACATCGATTATTCGCGCGATGAAGTTCGCATGCGCGGCACCTTCGTGCCGGCGTTCGGCATCAACAACATGTTCGGGCAGATTCCGTTGTTCGGCTTGTTCCTGGGCGGTGGCAGCAATGAAGGTCTGGTCGGACTGACTTTCGAGGTCGTCGGCGCGCCCGGTGCGCCGGTGCTGCGAGTCAATCCGATCTCGGTGCTGGCGCCGGGACTGATCCGCAAGATTTTCGAATTCCCGACCAGCGGACGCGGCCCCGCGATCGGCGATTTTACCGATCGCGGCCGTTAACTCACACCGGCTTCAATAGCACGTGGCGCTTGCGCCCAAGCGACAGTTTGACGACGCCTTCCGGCGTAAGCTGCGCGCGTGTCAGCGCCAGCTTCTCGTCGGTCACGGTCGCGTCGTTGACCTTGATGCCGCCACCCTTGATTTGCCGGCGCGCCTCGCCATTGGAGGTGACAAGTCCGGCTTTGACAAAAGCCGCGAGCACGCTCAATCCGGCGTCCAACTCGGCGTGCGCGATTTCGATGGTCGGCAGCGTCTGCGCCAGCGCGCCTTCCTCGAAGGTACGTCGCGCGGTTTCGGCGGCGGCGTCGGCTTCGGCGCGGCCATGCACCAGCGCGGTCGCTTCGGTCGCCAGGATTTTTTTCGCGTCGTTGATATCCTGCCCTTTGAGTGTGGCAAGCCGGCCGATCTCGTCGAGCGGCAGCACCGTGAACAGTTTGAGAAAGCGCGCGACGTCGCCATCCTCGGTGTTGCGCCAGAACTGCCAGAAGTCATAGGCGCTCAGCATGGCGGGATCGAGCCACACCGCGCCGGCGGCGGTCTTGCCCATTTTGGCGCCCGACGACGTGGTGATCAGCGGCGTGGTCAGCGCGAATAATTGCGCATTGAGCATGCGCCGGCCGAGATCGATGCCGTTGATGATATTGCCCCATTGATCGGAGCCGCCCAGCTGCAAGACGCAGCCGGTGCGCTTGTTCAGCTCGACGAAGTCGTAGGCTTGCAGGATCATATAGTTGAACTCGAGGAACGACAATTCGTGCTGGCGGTCGAGCCGCAGCTTGACCGAGTCGAATGCCAGCATGCGGTTGACCGAGAAGTGTCGGCCGACATCGCGCAGGAAATCGATGTAGTTGAGCGAATTCAGCCAGTCGGCATTATTGGCCATGACCGCGTCGCCCGGTCCGTCGCCGAATTTCAAGAACTGCGCAAAGATCTTGCGGATGCCTGTCAGATTGTCCGCGATCATGTCGTCGGTGAGAATCCGGCGGCTTTCGTCCTTGCCGGAGGGGTCGCCGACGCGCGTGGTGCCGCCGCCCATCAAGGCAATCGGACGATGGCCGGTCTGCTGCATCCAATAAAGCATCATGATCGGCACCAGCGAGCCGATATGCAGCGAGGGGGCGGTGCAGTCGAAGCCGATATAGCCGGTGATCTTTTCGCGGCGCGCCAGCGCGTCCAGCGCCTCGGGCTCCGAGACCTGGTGGATATAGCCCCGGCTGGCGAGGACGTTGAGCAGTTCTGACTTGTAGGCGCTCATGATTTGGGCCTAATCGCCTCGTTCGGGCCGGTGGTGTATCAGGTTCGGCGGCGGATTAAAACGAGGTTGGGGCGTAGGTTGGACATGGCGATGCGCGTGGCCATCGGCTTGATGAGCGGTACCTCGCTCGATGGCGTCGATGTGGCGTTGGTCGAGACCGATGGCGAAACCATTGGCCGGCTCGGGCCGACCGGTTACCGCGCCTATGGTGACTCCGAACGCGCGGCGCTGCGGCGGGCGATCGCGGCCGCCGCCGACCTGTCCGACCGGAAGGCGCGGCCCGCGTTCTTGGCCGAAGCGGAGGCGCTCGTCACCGCGGCACATGCCGAAGCGGTGGCGGCGTTTCTGCATGCGAACGGCATTGCCGCAGCCGACGTGGCCGTCGTCGGCTTCCATGGCCAGACCGTGCTGCATCGGCCGGAGCGCCGCTTGACGGTGCAACTCGGCGACGGCGCGGCGCTGGCGCGCAAGCTCGGCATGGCGGTGGTGTGCGATTTCCGCGCCGCCGACGTGGCCGCCGGTGGGGAAGGGGCGCCGCTGGTGCCGGTGTTTCATCGCGCGCTGCTGCGCCTGCGTGGATCGCGTCAGCCGGTCGGCGTTCTCAACATTGGCGGCGTTGCCAATCTCACTTTCATCGATGGCGACGAACTTGTGGCGTTCGATACCGGCCCCGGCAATGCGCTGATCGACGATTTCGTGCAGCTGCGCACTGGCGCGGCGCACGATGCCGACGGCCGGCTGGCGGCGACCGGCACGGTCGATGCCGCCGCGGTCGCGCGCGTGTTGGCGCATCGTTATTTCGCGAAGCGGCCGCCGAAATCGCTCGACCGCAATGAATTCGCCCAATGGATCGGCGCGCAAACCGGCGTCGCCAACATGCGAGTCGAGGATGGCGCCGCCACCTTGACCGCGATCACCGCGGCGACTGTCGCTGCCGGCTGCGCCTTGTTGCCGCGCGTGCCGGCCGAGGTCGTCGCCGCCGGCGGCGGCACCCGCAACCAGACCTTGCTGCGGATGCTGGCGGAAAAACTCGCACCGATCGCGCTCATCACCGCCGATGCCATCGGCTGGTCGGCCGACGCGCTCGAGGCGCAGGCTTTCGCGTATCTCGCGGTGCGCAGCCTGCGCGGACTGCCGCTGACATTTCCACGCACCACCGGCGTTGCCGCGCCGATGACCGGTGGCGTGTTGGCGCGGCCGGGGTGATGGCATAGCGGCGGCGCGATCTTGCAGTTGCGGCAAGATCGCAACAGTTCGGAATTCATTTGCGTTTCTCGATAGTTGGGTCATCGATCGTGCAGTCTTGCCGCCTTTGCACGCTGTTTGCGATCTTACAGCTGTCTTACTGGCTGCTGTAAGATCGAAAAAGGTGGAATTCGTTTGATTTTCCATAGACTTGCACTCTCGATCTTACAGATGTGACGATTTTTCTGCGCATCGCCCGTATGCACCGAACTTGCCGCCGCCATTCTCACGTGGTGCAGTGCGGAAAGCTTTTCACAGCAATGCGGTAAGTCAATGAAACGCCGCGCGCCGCTGTGGACGTGCCGACCCCAAGGCGGTGCATAACCGCGCGCCGCGCGCGTCAGGAACGCATGAGAAGTGCCGACGTGGCGGGGCTAATTTTAATGTCGCGCGCTCTCCCCAAAATTCGTGCATGTGGGTTCGGGGGAGGGCATCCCCGTATGTCGCTGACGACGGCGCTACGCCGGGTCCAGCGCCGAAGTTTAGGCAGCCTTCGATTTGTTGACGGTCTCGATCCGATCCAAAATCTTGACGAGGCTGCGCTTCGCGATCTGAACGTCATGGTCGTTCTGCAGATTGAGCCACAGCCGCGCGGTTGTGCCGCGTGATCTCTCGTCTCAACCCGGCCGAACCACCAGAAACGACGCGAGATATGTGATCGGTATCGCGAACGGAATTGTGAACGCCGGTGTCTGCCCGATATTGAGACCGCCAGACAAGACGACGGCGAGGACCAGGCCGAGGATCCAGCCGACCACCAGGCTTGCGGCAATGCGTCCGAGAAATTTCATGGGAGCCTCATCTCCGATGCCGTAACGATGGTCGCTCGATCGTGTCAACGCGTCGTCGAACCGTGTGCGGCAGGAGTGAGATCGATAATCAATGCCGCGCGCGACGCCATCAGCGGCGCGCCCACCACACCCGAGCCAGCCCAAACGCCAGACAGCCGACACCGGGCCAGAACGTCACGAAGGCCAAGAGCCCGAAGCCGATCGGATTGGGATTGGGGTCTGATGAGAACAGCAGCACCGCCGCTAGCGGTCCGACCCCGACGATTAGCAGCCCCAGTCCAATCCGCACCAGCCAGGATCCCGTATAGGTCGGCATGGTCTGCCTTCGTCACTATCGCCCCGTCACCTGACCAACCGACCAACGAGAACTGCCAAGAACACGCCGATCTGACAGGCAGCGGCGCCCTTCTACCGACGCATGGCCTTCCAGAAATGGTGCGCGGCGGCTCCCAGCGATGCTGACGCCGCCGTCAGCAGAACCGCGGCCGAACACACATACAGAATGATGGCGACGCCCATACCGGCGCCATCACCCAGAAACGGCGCCAGCGCGTAGGCCAGAACGAAGGGAAGTGTGACCGCGCCCACGGCGGCAATGGCGCTGCGACGGAAGGCGCGCTGCGGGTGAACAAACGCCACCGCGCCGATGACGCACATCAGGACCAATCCGATCAGGATGTAGGGCGCCATAGGGGGCGAGGCTCCAAGAATCGCGTAGCGTAAAACTAACAGTTTTCAGCCCATGACACGAGGCAATGGCGCGCAGGGCGTTCACGGCGCCGCGGGTCGGTGGCGTGGCGATTCGGAATTACGGGGACGCCTTACCCATTTCCTTCATTTTCAACTCCAATTGCTCCGCCATGACCGCTCGATTTGCGCCCCGGCTTCTGCCGCTGCTGACGGCGGCCGGTGAGCCGTCTCTATAAAGCGCGTAGTCGGATGGCTGGAAAAAGCCCTGCTGGCGGCGGTTGCCGGGCTGCGTCACATGATGGGGGAAGCCCGGAACGATGATGCGGCCGATACTCGCCATAGGGACCCAAGCGAGAAATCAGTGCAATGGGTACGGTGTCACGGTAATTCTAAGATTTCTTTTGAATAAGCGCAAGGTTCTCTCCCGCCAACACAACGACATCTTCCGGCAAATCGGCCGCGTGATCGATGGCAATCTGTTCGTAAGAAGCATCCAGTCTTCCGTGTTCGGCAAGCAGGGCAAGCCCATCAGTCTTTTTCCCGCGGCGTATTGTGCGAATGAGAGCTTCTCTAGGCCCGTGCTGTTTGATTTCCCGCTCAGTATACCCGGCGGCTTGGTTTCGACCGTGTTTGTGCTTTAGCAATTCGCGGTAAACACGGACGGATTCACATACACGCTCCTCAAGGCTATGGGTCACCGGCCTAACTCTCAAAGCTTCTTGCAACTCCAGGTCCCGAATGCGCTGCTCGGCCGCTGCTACCACGGTTTTTCTCCCGAGATTCTCGTTGTGAGAGTGACATGATTTTAGCCATGCCAGGTCCGAGGAAGTGGAGATCGCATTGAGGAGATTGAGCTCGCTCATGATGTTTCCCTCACTACATGGTGACGTTGATAGTGACTCGGTCGACCGACACGCCCAGAAGCCGAGCGATCTGTGCTTTGTGATATTCAACAGATTTCTCTTCATCGGCACGTTGGTCGGCATTAAGAACTTGCCGGATCTTGGTCAACATTTCGGACCGTGGGGTTCTCCCATGCTCCCAGTCCCACGTAGACTCCTGCGGGTTCTTTGCGCCAACGAGTTCCCCGAATCCCTTTTGGGTTAGCCCGTGACGAAGACGATAAGCCTTGATCTCTTCAGAGAGGGTCATGTTTTCCATCCTAAAATAGATATTGAGTATTATAAATAGCTTAAATACATTAATTTGTCAAGAGTTATCTATTTAAAAACATTTAATGTTTTATATCAAATACTTAATAGCAAATTCACGAGGTCGCCGCGAGCGATCGGGGCGCCGTCCACCCCATCACCGTAATTCCGCGCGCGGCGGAAACCCATGAGAAGTGCCGATGCCGCAGGGCCAATGCACACGCCGTGCTGTATGCACATAAATCGTGAGGTCGATGCACAGTTTGACTTCCGGCAACTTGCCTCATATAGTTGAGGCAAATTGCCGGATCAATAAGGCCCAAATGCCATGCAAACGCCTATCGTTGAGGCTGTCTATCTGAAGCTAGGCGGGCGCCAGGTTTTTGAGGAGGAGGTGGCCTCGGACGCCGATCTTGCGCGTTTGACGCTGCGCCGCATTCCCTTGCGCGCACTGATTTACGCCAAGCGTATCGGCTTCACCGAGCAGGAGATCGGGCAGTTCATCATTCCGGCGCGGACCCAGCGGCACCGGAAGGCCAAAAAGGAGCGCCTCACCGTCGAAGAGTCCGATCGGCTGGTCCGCATGACGCGGATTCACGCTTTGGCTGAGGACGTTTTCGAGAATGCCGGTAAGGCCAATCATTGGCTGCGCGCGCCGCTCGGAATTCTCGATGGCAAGGCGCCGCTCGAAATGGCTCAGACGGAGTCGGGCGCGCGCGTCGTCGAGCAGCTTTTGGCCAAGATCGATTGGGGAGCGGCGGCCTGATGCGCCTCTGGCGGCTGTCGAGCACGCGCCGTGCGCGCGACTTCGACGGTGGCTATGGGCTCCACAACAACGGCCGCTGGAACACCAAGGGTCATGCCGTGACGTATTGCTCGACCGTGCCATCGCTGGCGGCGCTGGAAAAGCGTGTCCATGTGACCGATCCGGCGCTGTTGCCGCCTCAGACCATGGTGGAATACGAGGTTCCCGATGACATTGCTCAGCGGGTCATCCGCATTGGCGAATTGCCGGTCGACTGGATGACGCGCGAAGCGCAATCGCAACGACTTGGCGACGAATGGTTGGAGCGGAGCACTGAGACCATTCTCATTGTGCCTTCCGTCATTATGCCAATAGCCAGCGCCGCCGATCGCAACGTGCTGATCAATCATCGCCATGCCGCGGCCGGCCGGATCGCCATTGCTTCGGTAACGCCATTGACGCTCGATCCAAGACTTTTCCGCGGGTAGCCAATCGCACCAGGATTGATACCGAGAGGCCAGCGACCTCTCGTGTCAATATCGTCGTTGAAATCATGGTAACACAGCATCGAACGCGGGCTTGAAGAATCAACGACTCGTTGAACATATGACCGCCCGCTTCAGAGGCGCAGTGGCGACATCAGGCGAGGTCGCTAGTTCCAGGGGTGTCAGATGGTGCAGGCGATCAGTCGCAAGATAGCGGAAGCCCTGGGCGTCCGTGAGCAGCAGGTGGCGGCGGCGGTCGCGCTGCTCGACGATGGGGCGACGGTGCCGTTTATCGCGCGCTATCGCAAGGAAGCGACCGGCGCACTGGACGATGCGCAATTGCGCACGCTGGAAGAGCGGCTGCATTATCTGCGCGAGTTGGAGGAGCGTCGCACGTTGATCCTCAAGTCGATCCGCGATCAGGGCAAGCTCACCGCCGCGCTTGAGAAATTGATATTGGCTGCCGACACCAAGGGACGCCTGGAGGACATCTATCTCCCCTTTAAGCCCAAGCGTCGCACCAAAGCGGAGATCGCCAAGGAAGCCGGACTGACCCCGCTCGCCGACTTGGTTCTAGCGCATCCCGAGATCGATCCGGAACAGTCGGCCGCGGCCTTTGTTGATGCCGGAAAGCAGGTGCCGGACGCGGCCGCCGCATTGGACGGCGCGCGCGCCATTCTGGCCGAGCGGTTTTCTGAGGACGCCGATCTGATCGGTGAGCTGCGCGAACAGGTATGGTCGAGCGGGCGACTGACCGCGCGTGTCCGCGACGGCAAGAGCGATGCCGGCGCAAAATTCAACGACTATTTCGAATTCGCCGAGGACCTGACGAAACTCCCGTCCCACCGCATCCTGGCGCTGTACCGCGGCCAAAAGGAAGGCGTCCTGGATGTCGCCATCGAGCCGGAACGCGCGGCGGCGAAAGACAGTCCCCAAAATAGTTCCCAAAATAGTCCCCAAAAAAATAATCCCTATGAGCGACGCATCATGCAGCGCTTCGCCATCGCCGACCGTGGGCGCCCGGGCGACCGCTGGCTGATCGAGACGGCGCGTTGGGCTTGGCGCACAAAAATCGCCGTTCATCTTTCCGGCGATCTGCGCACGCGCCTGTGGAATGCAGCCGAGGACGAAGCGGTCCGGGTGTTCGCAACCAATTTGCGCGATCTCTTGTTGGCGGCGCCGGCCGGCGCGCGGCCGACCATGGGGCTCGATCCTGGCTTTCGCAGCGGTGTGAAGGTGGCGGTGGTCGATGCCACCGGCAAGGTTGCAGCAACCACTGCCATCTTTCCGCACGAGCCGCAGCGGCGCTGGGATGAATCGCTGGCGGCGCTGGCGAAGCTCGCCCGCGCGCACAAGGTCGAGTTGATCGCGATCGGCAACGGCACCGCCTCGCGGGAGACCGATAAGCTCGCGACCGCGCTCGTCAAATTGCAGCCGGAGCTGAAGCTCTCAAAGGTCGTGGTGTCGGAGGCCGGCGCTTCGGTTTATTCGGCCTCGGCCTTTGCCTCCAAGGAACTGCCCGATCTCGACGTCACGCTGCGCGGCGCGGTTTCGATCGCGCGGCGGCTGCAAGACCCGCTGGCCGAACTCGTCAAGATCGATCCGAAATCCATTGGCGTTGGCCAATACCAGCACGATCTCAGCGAACACCGGCTGTCGCGGTCGCTCGACGCGGTGGTCGAGGATTGCGTGAACGCGGTCGGCGTCGACGCCAATACCGCGTCTGCGCCATTGTTGGCGCGGGTCGCCGGGATTGGAACCGCGCTGGCGGAAAGCATTGTGCAGCACCGCGACGCCAATGGGCCGTTCCGGTCGCGCAAGGCGCTCAAGAAGGTGCCGCGGTTGGGAACCAAGGCGTTCGAGCAATGCGCCGGTTTTCTGCGCATCGTGAACGGCGAAAATCCGCTCGATGCTTCCGCTGTCCATCCGGAAGCCTATCCGGTGGTCAAGCGGATCATGCAGGCGACCAAATGCGACCTCAAAAGCTTGAACGGAAATTCCGCGGCCTTGCGCGCGCTTAAGCCCGAGGCCTTTGTCGATGATACTTTCGGACTGCCGACCGTGACCGACATCCTGCGCGAATTGGAGAAGCCGGGCCGCGATCCGCGCCCCGCGTTCAAGGCGGCCGCCTTCAAGGAAGGGATTGAGACACTCGGCGATCTTAAACCCGGCATGGTGCTCGAAGGCGTGGTGAGCAATGTGGCGGCGTTCGGGGCATTCGTCGACATCGGCGTGCACCAGGACGGACTGGTGCATGTCTCGGCGATGGCCAAGACGTTCGTGAAGGATCCGCGCGCCGTGGTGAAGCCGGGCGACATCGTGCGGGTCAAGGTCTTGGAGGTCGATGCGGCCCGGAAGCGGATCGCCTTGACGCTGCGCCTCGACGATGAGCCCGGCAGCAATCCGGAGCCGGCGCGGCGGCAAGCGGCGCGCGCCGATAAAGCCCCGCCCAATTTGGCATCACGCCAAACCACGCCCGAGCCTGCCAGCGCGCTCGCCGATGCCTTGCGTCAGGCCGGCTTCGCCGGCAATCGGAGCAAATCGTAGGCAACGTCTTGTCCGCTCGAACGAGCGGGTTCGATGCCATGCCGCGCGTAAAACGCGGCCATCTCGCTGTCGCTGACGAATTCGTCGCGCCTAGCTTGCTCGCGTCCTTCCAGCACAGCCGCGCGCGTCCCATCGTCTAACTGAACCGGCTTGGTACTCCTGGATGCGACCGACAGCAGCATTTCGGCGGCCTCCTCTTGGTCGGCCTCCGGCAGTTCGCGGATTTTCTGGATCGCGTCCTCTAGGATTTTGCTCATATTGAAATTATACCATATTTCTGGCCGCCCGTTATGCACGATGCCTTAGTCCTACTGTGTCAGGAATCTGTACTCGCTTTTTGGGCGTGGCCATCCTTCGAGACGCGATCCTTCGGATCGCTCCTCTGGATGAGGTCGGTATTCGCGGCCCCGATGACGAGGAAGCGCAGCATCCGCGGCCCTCATGGTGAGGAGCGCACCCGATGTTGGGTTTACCCGACATCGGTACTTAGAAGTCCAAGTCGGCTGCAGCCGACTTGGATGGCTGCGCGTCTCGAACCATGGCCGAGAATTCAGCAAACGACGCGGGCCTCGCGCTTGCGATTTAGTGCTTCTGACGCAGTAGGATTAGCAGCAAATAGGGCGCAATGCGCTACGCTTGTTGCACCTTACGCCCTATAGTTCCGGGCAGCGCGGAGGGGTTCGGGGTGAAGCGTTTTGTTCGGCGCATTGTTGGACTGGCACTGGTCGCAATGGGCGCCTTTGCGACAACGGCGTGGACTGAAGAATTCGATGCGGAGGGGGATCGGATTCATGTGCATGACGGGATCGTCTTTTTTGGCTTCGTCAAGGACACCAATGGGGCATCGGTCTCCGATGCGAAGGTTGCGGTGGCCGCGAGCGGTCGCGACGCGGTGATCACCTACACCAATTCAATAGGCGCTTATCGGGCCAACCTTGGCCAAGACGTCGATGCGAACGCCATTGTGATCTCTTGCGAGAAGGCCGGCTTCAAACAGGTGCGTGCTTTCCGACGCACCGCGCCAAGCGCGCGCATGCAAACCCTGATCGAAACCGAATGCACATTAATGGCGGAACAGTGACCTCGGCGCTTAGAAATGTCCTTGAATGATTGCGGACATGCGCCGGTCGCGTCGAACGTTGCGATCGCTGCACGGAGTTCAGTGACGGTGCGTTGATAGCGGCGGGACTGGGCCGCTCCCGCGTATCGCTTGCGCTCACGCGGACGACGCGCCAGCATCAAGCCGCCCTACGCCGCGCCCTTGCGTTCGGTCTTCAGCCGCTTGTCGAGATAGCCGCTGACCGTTTGCATCAGCGGCTCGATCTTGCCGTCGAAGAAATGGTTGGCGCCGGGGATCACCTTCTGGTCGATCACAATGCCTTTTTGGGTCTTGAGCTTTTCGACCAGGCCCGAGACGTCCTTGTAGGGCACCACCGCGTCCTTATCGCCATGCACGATCAGCCCGGATGACGGGCAGGGGGCGAGGAACGAGAAGTCGTAGAGATTGGCCGGCGGCGCGACCGAGATGAAGCCCTCGATCTCGGGCCGCCGCATCAAGAGCTGCATCCCGATCCAGGCGCCGAACGAAAAGCCGGCGATCCAGCACGAGCGCGCCTCCGGGTTGATGGTCTGCGCCCAATCGAGCGCGGAGGCGGAATCCGACAATTCGCCCTGGCCGTGATCGAACGATCCCTGGCTGCGGCCGACGCCGCGGAAATTGAACCGCAGCACTGAAAAACCGCGATGCACGAACTGATAATAGATTTGGTAAATGATCTGGTGGTTCATCGTGCCGCCGAATTGCGGGTGCGGATGCAGCACCAGGGCAATCGGCGAATTCTTCTGGCGCGCCGGGTGATAGCGGCCTTCCAGCCGACCCGCCGGGCCGGTGAAGATGATCTCGGGCATTGACGTCCTCGGTTATTGTGGCTGCGGGGGCCGGTTGGGCGATCCGCTCCAGTGTCCCGATTCCGAAGTTCGTATCATCTCGCAGCGCGCTCCATAACGAACTTCGGAATCGAAGGACACTAGCAACTCATTGATTCCAGTGTGGCTTTGGTTCAGAAGCCCGCTATTCTGACTCGCCGCGAGAAAGTAGCGGACTTCTGAACCGCCACACTGGGCGCGCTTGACGGAACCGGCCGGCACGCGTAACTATTTAGAACTATTCGAATTTTTGGCGCGACGCCACCGAACCGTTAGGTCGCGGCGCCAATGCCAGGCGGGTGCTTTTAGCACGGGTGCGGGCTCCGGAAGCAAGTATTTCGCAAGCCCAGCCCACGAAGCAGCCCTAATCGAGCGACCGGAAATCCAATGGCGGAACGGGTTTATCTCGATTGGAATGCGACCGCGCCGCTGCGGCCGGCGGCGCGCGCCGCCATGGCCACGGCCATGGATGCGGTCGGCAATCCCTCTTCCGTCCATGCCGAGGGCCGCGCCGCCCGGGCGATTTTGGAACAGGCGCGGGAATGCGTCGCCGCCGCGGTCGGGGCGCAGCCGCGCGACGTGATTTTCACTTCGGGCGGCTCGGAAGCCAATGCCACGGCGTTGAGCCGGGCGGTCGAGCATGCCGGCCGGGGCTGCGATGCGGCGATTGCCTCGGCCATCGAGCATGTCTCGGTGCTGGCGGGTGGCGACTTTTCCGCGGTCACGCGGTTCGATGCCGGGCCGGATGGGGTGGCTTCGATCGCTGCGTTGCAGGAAGCTTTGGATGCGGCTGTCGCCAAGGGCGCCAAGGCTCCGTTGGTGGCGTTGATGCTGGCCAATAACGAGACCGGCGCGATCCAGCCGGTGCGGCCGGCGGCCGATCTGGTGCACGCCGCCGGCGGTCTGCTGCATGTCGATGCGGTCCAGGCGCTCGGAAAGATGCCGTTTGATATCAAGGATTTGGGCGCCGACCTCGTGGCGGTCTCGGCGCATAAGATCGGCGGCCCGATGGGCGTCGGCGCGCTGGTGCTGGGCGGCGAGCAAGTCAATGTTCGCGGCTCGCGTTTTGGTGGCGGCCAGGAGCGCAACCGGCGCGGCGGCACCGAAAACCTGATCGGCATTGCCGGCTTCGGCGCAGCGGTGGCGGAGGCCATGCGCGATCGCGATGGCGAAAATCAGCGGCTTTTGGCCCTGCGCCAGCGCCTGGAACAGGGCCTGCGGGCGATTGCCCCGGAAACCATCATTTTTGGAGGCCATGTCCCCCGTGTTGCAAATACGCTACAGTTCGCTGTGCGGGGGATCCGGGCGCAAACCGCTTTGATAGCACTCGACCTGGCCGGCATTGCGGTTTCGTCCGGTTCGGCTTGTTCGTCGGGGACCATGAAGTTTTCGGAGGTGGTGCGGGCCATGGGCTATCCGCTTGAGGTTGCCGAGGGCGCCGTGCGCCTCAGCATGGGCTGGGGCACCTCAGAAACCGACATCGATCGCTTTCTGGACGCTTGGAGAACGCTCGCACAACCATTACTTAAGACACGGGAAATCGCCGCCTAGAGGCTAGGATTGGGTTGGTTTGGCTAGGCGGCTATGCATGAGGTGGCTCTCGCACACGCGACGACCATGAAACCGACTGATCCAACCCGCGGTCCTTGAAACCGCAGCGGAGGGAAGTAATGCCGGCCGTCCAAGAGACGGTGGACCAGGTCCGCCGTATCGACGTCGATCAATATAAATACGGGTTCGAAACCATTATCGAATCCGACAAGGCCCCCAAGGGTCTGAACGACGATACCGTCCGTTTCATTTCGGCCAAAAAGAATGAGCCGCAGTGGATGCTGGATTGGCGGCTCGACGCCTATCGTCGTTGGCAGACCATGCGCGAGCCCAATTGGGCCAAGGTGCACTACCCGCCGATCGACTATCAGGATCTGTATTACTATTCGGCCCCGAAGAAAAAAGACGGGCCGAAGTCGCTCGACGAGATCGACCCGGAGATTCTCGAAACCTATCGCAAGCTCGGCATCCCGCTGCGCGAAACCGAGGCGCTGCTAGGCATCCAGCGCCCGGCGGGCGAAGCCGCTGATGGGGGCGAGAATGGCGAGAGCGGCGAGAGCGGTTATGGCCGCAGGGTCGCGGTCGATGCGGTGTTCGACTCGGTCTCGGTCGCGACCACCTTCAAGGAAGAACTCGCCAAGGTCGGCGTCTTGTTTATGCCGATCTCGGAGGCGCTGCAGAAACATCCCGATCTGGTGAAGCAATATCTCGGCACGGTGGTGCCGGTCACCGATAACTTCTTCGCCACGCTCAATGCGGCGGTGTTTTCGGATGGCTCGTTCGTCTATGTGCCGCCGGGCGTGCGCTGCCCGATGGAGTTGTCGACCTATTTCCGGATCAACGAGCGCAACACCGGACAGTTTGAGCGCACGCTGATCATCGCCGACAAGGGCTCCTATGTGAGCTATCTCGAAGGCTGCACCGCGCCCTCGCGTGACGAAAACCAGTTGCACGCCGCGGTGGTCGAGCTGATCGCGCTCGACGACGCCGAGATCAAATATTCGACCATCCAGAACTGGTATCCGGGCGATAAGAACGGCAAGGGCGGCGTCTACAATTTCGTCACCAAGCGCGGCGACTGCCGCGGCGCGCGCTCGAAGATTTCTTGGACCCAACTTGAAACTGGCTCGGCGATCACCTGGAAATATCCGAGCTGCATCCTGCGCGGCGACGACTCCCGCGGCGAGTTCTACTCAATCGCGATCTCGAACGGCCATCAGCAGGTCGACAGCGGCACCAAGATGATTCATTTGGGTAAGAACACCATCAGCCGCATCATCTCCAAGGGCATTTCCGCCGGCCAGTCGCAGAACACTTATCGCGGACTGGTCAGCGCCCACCGCAAGGCCAAGGGTGCGCGCAACTTCACCAATTGCGATTCGCTGTTGATCGGCGACAAGTGCGGCGCCCATACCGTGCCCTATATCGAAGCGAAGAATGCATCGGCGGTAATCGAGCACGAGGCCACCACCTCAAAAATCTCCGAGGCCACGCTGTTCTACTGCCGGCAGCGCGGGCTCTCGGCGGAGGAAGCCGTGGCGCTGGTGGTCAACGGGTTCGTCAAGGACGTCTTGCAGACGCTGCCGATGGAATTCGCGGTTGAGGCGCAGAAACTGATCTCGGTCAGTCTCGAAGGCAGTGTGGGTTAGCGCTTTTCGCTTAAGTGGGAACAAGTTTTCAATGGCTTTGCTTGAAATCAAAAATCTGCACGTCAGTGTCGACGGCAAACAAATTCTGAACGGCCTCGATCTGGTGGTCGAGAACGGGCAGGTTGCGGCCATCATGGGTCCGAACGGCTCCGGCAAGTCGACGCTGGCGCATGTGCTGGCCGGCAAGGCCGATTATGAGGTCACCCAAGGGCAGGTGCTGTTCGATGGCGAAGACCTGCTGGCGCTGGCGCCCGACGAGCGCGCCGCCAAGGGCGTGTTTCTCGCCTTCCAATACCCGCTGGAAATTCCCGGCGTCGCCACCATGACCTTCCTGCGCACCGCGCTCAATGCCCAGCGCAAGAAGCGCGGGCAGGAGGAATTGTCGGCGCCCGATTTCAACCGGCGGGTATTCGACGCCGCCGGCAAGCTCGGCATCGAACGCGACATGCTGCGCCGTGGCGTCAATGTCGGCTTCTCGGGCGGCGAGAAGAAGCGCAACGAAGTGTTGCAGATGGCGCTGTTGGAGCCGCGGCTGTGCGTGCTCGACGAGACCGACTCCGGGCTCGATATCGACGCGCTGAAAGTGGTCTCCGAGGGCGTCAACCGGCTGCGCGCGCCCAACCGCGCCTTTGTCGTCATCACCCATTATCAACGGCTGCTCGACCATATCGTTCCCGATGTGGTGCATGTGCTGTCGCGCGGCCGCATTGCGCGCACCGGCGGCAAGGAGCTGGCGCACGAACTCGAAGCGCAAGGCTATGCGCAGTATCAGGAGGCGGTGGCGTCATGAACGCCGAACTCCGGCCCATCAAGACAGCGGCCGAAACCGCGTTGTCGGCGGCGTTTGCGGCGCAAAAGGCGCAGCTGCCCGGCATGGCGAGCGCGCGCGAGGCGGCGTTCAAGCGCTTTGAGGCCGCGGGGCTGCCGCATCGCCGGGTCGAGGACTGGAAATACACCGACTTGCGCGCATTGATGCGCGAGGCCAAGCCGCTCGCGCCGCGGCCGGATGCCGTTGCGCTGGCGCGCGCCAAAAATGCCGGCGCGGCGTTCGCCGCCGTCGAGGGCCGCCGCATCGTGTTGGTCGATGGCGTATTCATACCGGAATTGTCGGATCTTGCGGCATTGGAGCCGGGCCTCAGCATCCGTTCCATGGCGCTGGCCGCCGGCGATCCGGCCATCGCCGAGCGGCTCGGCCATGTCGTTGCAACCGATAATGTCGCGGTCGCGCTCAATACCGCTTTCATGGCCGACGGCGTCGTCATCGACGTGGCGGAGCGGGCGGCGCTGACGCGGCCGCTGCATCTGGTGGCGTTCAATTCCGGCGGCGCGCCGGCATCGGTGTTCACCCGTTCGCTGGCGACCATCGGCAAGGGCGCCCGCGCCATGCTGATCGAGAGCCACGAAGGCGCACCCGGCAACGACTACCAGGTCAACACCGCGCTCGAACTGACGGTCGGCGACGAAGCCCATGTCGATCACGTCAAGATCACCGGCGAAGGCGCGGGCGCGCTGCATGTGTCGAGCCTGATGGTGGCGGTCGGCGCGCATGCCCGGTTCAACGAATTCCTGTTCACCGCCGGCGCGGCGGTGGTCCGCAATCAGCTTTTCGTTCGGTTTGATGGCGAAGGCACCGTCGCCGGCATTCGTGGCGCGACATTGCTGAACGGGCGCGAGCACGCCGACACCACGCTGGTGGCCGATCATGTCGCCGGCGATTGCGTTGCCCGCGAGGTGTTCAAGTCGGTGCTCGACGGTGAAAGCCGCGGCGTATTCCAGGGCAAGATCATCGTGCGGCCGCATGCGCAAAAAACCGACTCCAAAATGGCGGCGCACGCGCTGCTGTTGTCGGAGGAGGCTGAAGCCGACAGCAAGCCCGAGCTTGAGATCTTCGCCGACGATGTTCAGTGTGGCCACGGCTCGACCGCCGGCGCGCTTGACGACGACCTGCTGTTCTACCTGAAGGCACGCGGCATTCCGGCCAAGGAAGCCGAAGCGCTGATGATCCAGGCCTTTGTCGGCGAGGCGATCGACGGCATCGAGCATGCCGGTTTGCGCGACACGCTGATCGATCATGTCGCCGCTTGGCTCAAGAAGCGGAGCTGAGCCGTGCATCCCGCGCTCGCCAATGGCCGCTACGATGTCGACCGCCTCCGCGAGGATTTCCCGATTCTGGCGCTGCAGGTCTATGGCAAGCCGCTGGTCTATCTCGACAATGCCGCATCGGCGCAGAAGCCGAAGGCGGTGCTTGAGCGCATGCAGCACGCTTACACCGCCGAATACGCCAATGTACATCGCGGCCTGCATTTCCTCGCCAATGCCGCGACCGAAGCCTACGAAGGCGCGCGCGAAAAAGTGCGCGGGTTTCTCAATGCCGGCCGCGCCGAGGAAATCGTCTTTACTCGCAATGCCACCGAAGCGATCAATCTGGTGGCCTATACTTTCGGCCGCGAGCGGCTGAAGGCGGGCGACGAGATCGTGCTGTCGATCATGGAGCACCATTCCAACATTGTACCTTGGCACTTCTTGCGGGAACGCCAGGGCGCGGTGCTCAAATGGGCGCCGGTCGATGGCGACGGCAATTTCCTGCTCGACGAATTCGAGAAACTGTTGGGGCCGCGCACCAAGATGGTGGCGCTGACACATATGTCGAACGCGCTCGGCACCATCGTGCCGGTGAAAGAGGCGGTGAATCTGGCGCGCGCGCGCGGCATCCCGGTGCTGATCGATGGCAGCCAGGCGGCGGTGCATCTCGACGTCGATGTCGCCGATATCGGTTGCGACTTTTACGTCTTCACCGGCCACAAATTGTACGGGCCTTCCGGCATCGGCGTGCTCTACGGCAAATACGACCACCTTGCCGCGATGCCGCCGTTCAATGGCGGTGGCGAGATGATCCGCGAGGTGTTTGAGGATCGGGTGATCTATGGCGAGCCGCCGCATCGGTTCGAGGCGGGCACGCCGTCGATCGTACCGGCGATCGGTTTGGGCGCGGCCATCGACTATGTCAGTTCGATTGGCAAGGCGCGGATCCGCGCGCACGAGAACGAACTTGTGAATTACGCCCATGAGCGGCTGCGCGGCATCAATGCGCTGAAGATCGTCGGCGCGCCCAAGGACAAAGGCGCCATTGTGTCGTTTGAGATGAAGGGCGCCCATCCGCATGATGTCGCGACCATTGTCGATCGGGCGGGAGTCGCGGTTCGCGCCGGCACCCATTGCGCCATGCCGCTGCTGGCGCGGTTTGGTGTGACCGCCACCTGTCGCGTGTCATTTGCGCTTTACAACACCAAGGCCGAGGTCGATCGGCTTGCCGAGGCTTTGATCAAGGCGCGGGAGTTTTTCGCATGAGCGACACGCTCGAAACCAAGCCGGTTGCCGACGAAGTCGCGGCGGCAACACCGTCCGGCAGCGCCTTGTCGGAAGCCGAGATCGCGCGGCTGACCGACGAAATCGTCGCCAGCTTGAAGACGGTCTACGATCCGGAAATTCCGGCCGATATCTACGAGCTTGGATTGATCTATCGGATCGATATCGCCGACAACCGCGATATCACCATCGACATGACGCTGACGACGCCGAATTGTCCGGCGGCGCAGGAACTGCCGGTGATGGTCGAGAATGCGGTGTTGAGCGTGCCCGGGGTCGGTCAGGCCAAGGTCAATATCGTTTGGGAGCCGCCGTGGGATCAAAGCCGCATGTCGGACGAGGCCCGAACGGTGCTCAATATGTGGTGAATTGCAGCGCAATGAGTTGCAGGCGAGGGCGGCGACGCCCACTTTACTAGGTAACGACGAATCAGGAGCGGAAGTGAAATGGTCACGCATCGACCGAGACCACAAGTGATCCGTCTGACGGACGCCGCCGCCGAACGTATCAAATATGTGATGGAGAACGCGGCCAAGCCGGTATTGGGCGTGCGCGTCGGGGTCAAGAACGGCGGTTGCGCCGGCATGACCTACACCATGGAATACGCCGAGGAGGTCGGCAAAACCGACGAAGTGGTCGAGGACAAGGGCGTGCGCGTCATGATCGATCCGAAGGCGATCTTGTTCCTGCTCGGCACCGAAATGGATTACAAGGCCGACAAGCTCTCCGCCCAGTTCGTGTTCAACAATCCGAACCAGACCTCGGCCTGCGGTTGCGGCGAGTCGGTGCAGCTCAAGCCGGCGGCCGCCTCGGGCGCCTCGCACTAGGGCCGCGCTTGGCCCCCGACGACATCGCTGCGCTGTTTTCGGCTTTTGGGTCAGTGACAGTGCGCCGCATGTTCGGCGGGGCCGGGATTTTTGCCGACGGGACGATGTTCGCCCTGATCGCCGATGGGGTCATCTACCTCAAAGTCGGCGAGGGTAATGTCACGATGTTTGAGCGCGAGAATCTCGCGCCCTTCACCTATGCGCGGCGCGCCGGCGAACTTGCCGTCATGTCGTATCGGCGCATGCCGGACCGGCTCTACGATGACCCCGATGAACTCGCGACCTGGGCGCGAGCGGCTTTGCTGGCGGCGGCGCGACCGCCATTGCGCGGCAAGCCGGCAAAACCGGCTAAGCCGCGGCGGAACAAACGACCGCGCGCCCGGTAACAGCTGCGGTTGTCAGGCCACCTTGGATGCCACGGCCGCGGCGACCTTTGGATCGCTCTCGTTGATCACTTGATTGCGGCCATTGCGTTTGGCGGTATAGAGGCTGCCGTCGGCGCGCTCGATGAAAGTTTGCGGCGTATCGCTTGCGCGCAGGGCCGCAATGCCGATTGAAATGGTCACCCGGCCGAGGGATTCGCCATTCGATCGTTTCTTGAGTTCCTTGACCATGACCGCGCGGCGGACGTGATCCGCAAGCGTGGTGGCCGCGGTCAGTGCTGTTCCCGGCAGCACCACGGCGAATTCCTCACCGCCATAGCGCGCCGCAAGGGCGCCGTCCTTGACGTTATGCTTGACTGAGATTGCCACCAGCCGAAGCACTTGATCGCCGGTGACATGGCCGAAAGTGTCGTTAAACCGTTTGAAGTGATCGACGTCGATCATCAGTAACGACAGATGCGCCTTGTTGGCGCGGGCATCGGCCATTGCCTTGGTCAGTCCTTCGTCGAATGATTTTCGGTTGGCGAGCCCGGTCAGCGGATCGGTCAGGCTTTCATTGCGGACCGCTTGTAGATTCTCATGCAGTTGATCGATTTCGCGTTTCGAAGCCGACAGTCGCGCTTCCAGCTCCCGGTTGTTCTGTTGCATCTCCCTGGTCGCCTGCACCAGGCTCTCAACGATGTTGCGCACTCCGGCGCCTTCGGGTGACGTTCCGAGCTTCTGGGCTACATTGGCAAGGTTCTGGGAATAATCCGACGCGCTGCCAGCCGCCGCGCCGATCATGTCCATCACTTGCTCGATCTCGCCTTGCACTTGCGCGCCGACATGATCGAGCCGATCGGAGAAGCGGGTCGGCGAGATGTAGGTTTCGTAGATGCGGTCGACGTCCGCTTCGCTCAGCGTGCCGTTGCGCGACAAGGACTCGTTGATGGTCTGGTTGAGCGACGGATTGTAGCCGGTCGCGTAATTGTACCAGATCTCGAAATGGCGCGGAGAGGCCGGCTGCCGCAGTGCCTTGATCTGACCAAACGCGATATCCGCGAACGCCATGGTGCGTTCGTGTTCATCGGCAGGGGTTGTCATATGTACTCCGCCCACTTGCGTGGGGACGCCGCAGCCTGCGCATAACAAGCCGGCCCGCCTGCGCGGTGGCACCCCAACACCACCGACGTTATTGCAGTGGCAGTGAACGGTGAGTAAACAACAAGCCCGGTGAGTGAAATTCTGCGGCCCTTGGCCGTCGCCGGTCAGGCCTTGACGCGGGTCGGGCGCAAAAGAAACGCCGGCAGGTGGCTTTCAGCCTGAGATTCAGGCTGCTGCCGCGGCGGCGGCGATTTGGCCGGCTGGCGGGTGCGGGCCTCGTCCAGCCGGGCAACCGGCGATTCGGCCTGGCGCTGGGCCGGTTTCGGCTGGCTGCGGGCGCTGCCCCGGCCGCCACCCCGGCTGCCACCACGCTCGGCGCCGCGTTCACGCTGGCGGCCACGCGGCCGCTCAACGGTCTCGGGCGCGTCACTGGCGTCGTCGGCGCGCGGCGGTTCGCCCATCCAAGCAATAGGCTGCCCGATCAGCTTCTCGATCGCCGCCAGCGACTTGCTGTCGATCGGACTGGCGATCGTGATGGCGGTGCCGCTTTTGCCGGCGCGGCCGGTGCGGCCGATCCGGTGGACATAATCGTCGGCGTGGTGGGGTACGTCGAAATTGAAGACGTGGCTGACATCCGGGATATCGAGCCCGCGCGCGGCCACATCGGAGGCGATCAGCAATTTGACCTCGCCCTTGCGGAAGCTATCGAGCGCCGCCGTCCGCGCCGACTGATCGAGATCGCCATGCAGCGCCGCGGCCGAGAACTGGTGGCGCAGCAGCGAACGGTGGAGCTGGGCCACTTCGGTCTTGCGATTGCAGAAGATGATGGCGTTCTTGAAGTTGTCGGACGAGCGGATCAGGCGTCGCAGCACGTCGCGTTTCTCGTGCGGCTTGCTGCCGCTCTTGACCAAGTGCTGCGCGATGGCCGCGACCGTGGTGGCCGGTCGCGCGACCTCAATCTGCACCGGGTTGTGCAGGAACTGGCCGGTGATGCGCTGGATTTCCGGCGGCATGGTCGCGGTGAAAAACAGGGTCTGGCGCGTGAACGGCACCAGTTTGCAAATGCGCTCGATGTCGGGGATGAAACCCATGTCGAGCATACGGTCGGCTTCGTCGATCACCAGAAGTTCGACGCCGGTTAACAGCAACCGCCCGCGCTCGAAATGATCAAGCAACCGACCGGGTGTCGCAATGAGAACGTCGACGCCACGGGTGAGCTTGGCGTCCTGGTCGTCGAACGAAACGCCGCCGATAATCAGTGCGACGTTGAGCTTTTGCTTGGCGCCATATTTGACGAAACTTTCTTCGACCTGCGCGGCGAGTTCGCGCGTCGGCTCAAGAATGAGCGTGCGTGGCATGCGCGCCCGGGCGCGGCCGGTCTCCAGCATCGTGAGCATCGGTAGCGTGAACGCGGCGGTCTTGCCGGTGCCGGTCTGCGCAATGCCGAGTACGTCGCGACGCGCGAGAACGTAGGGGATCGCTTGTTCTTGAATGGGGGTAGGGGCGGGGTAACCGGCTGCTTTAACGGCAGCGAGAACCTTGTCGGATAATCCAAGTTTTGAAAACGGCATATAACCTCGAGTCAAAGCCTCTCACGGCTGGCCCGCGCCGGCGAACGAACAACTGAGTTGACGCGGGGGAAGGGTCGATTCTCTCAGACCGCTTAATTCAGAAAATAAGCCTCAAAGCGCGAAAGTCAATCGCTCGCATCGCAATAAGTACCATAAATACTTAAATTTCTCCCCGTTACCGGCCGCTGGCCGCGGCGTGGTGGGGCTTTGCGACCGCCTCGCCATCGCCTATCAGACATGCGGAATTCGATGGGAGGGCAGCGCATGCGCACGCGGGTTGGGATTATCGGGGCGGGGCCGGCCGGGCTGATGCTGTCGCATCTCCTGCATCTCGAAGGCATCGACTCGATCATTCTGGAAAGTCGCAGCCGGGCCTATATCGAAGGTCGCATCCGCGCCGGGCTGATCGAGCATTGGGCGCGCGATCTCTTGATTGAGACCGGAGTCGGCGAGCGGATGCAGCGCGAGAGCCTGTTCCACCACGGCCTGCATTTTTGCTTTGACGGCGAACTGCACCACATCGATTTCCAGAAGCTGATCGGCAAGGGCGTCACCGTTTATGGCCAGCAGGAAGTCATCAAGGATCTGGTGGCGCGCAGGCTGGCCGATGGCGGGCAGATCCTGTTCGATGTGTCCGATGTCGCGGTCCATGACGTGCTCGGAGCCTCGCCGCGCATCACGTTCAGTCACCATGGCGCGCCCCAGGAACTGACCTGTGACTTCATCGGTGGCTGCGACGGATTCCACGGCATCTGCCGGCCGAGCATTCCGGCGGGCGTGCTGACATTCTACGACCGAGAATATCCATTCGGCTGGGTCGGTATCCTGTCGGAATCGCCGCCGGCCGACGACGAACTGATCTATTCCCATCATGAGCGCGGTTTCGCGCTCTACACCATGCGCTCGCCGTCGCTGGCGCGGCTCTATTTGCAATGCGCGCCCGATGAAGACATCGACAACTGGCCGGAGCGGCGGATCTGGGACGAGCTGCATGCGCGGCTGGCCGGCACGCGAACCCTCAAAGAGGGCAAGATTGTCGACAAGCTGCTCACTGCCATGCGCAGCTTTGTGGTCGAGCCGATGCAATATGGCCGGCTGTTTCTCGCCGGCGACAGTGCGCATATCCAGCCGCCAACCGGCGCCAAGGGCATGAACCTGGCGCTGGCGGATGTGATGGTGCTGGCGCGCGCGATCACGGCTCATGTCCGCACCGGCCGCAACGATCTCCTTGAGCGTTATTCGCAAACCTGCCTGCGGCGGGTTTGGAAGGCGCAGCGGTTCTCGTGGTGGATGACGCAGATCTTTCATCTGCATCCCGCCGACAATGCGTTCGACCGCAAACGTCAATTGGCCGAACTCGCTTATGTCGTCAGCTCGGAAGCCGCTTCAATTTCGCTCGCGGAAAATTATGTCGGGCTGCCGGTGGAGGCTTAGGGCGCCGGGGCGCGCTGGAGGTGTTCAGGTGGCCCGTCGCATTGCGAGCTTCATCGATGCACAAACTGTTTGAAGGCTGCTAATCATGGATATCGCACCCATCAAAAACCAGCGTGACTATCGCCGCACGCTGAAGGAAATCGAAGGCCTGATGGCGGCCAAGCGCGGCACGCCAGAGGGTGACCGATTGGACGTGTTGGTCACACTGGTCGAGGCATGGGAGCGCAAGCACTATCCGCTCGATCTGCCGGACCCGGTGGAGGCGATCAAGTATCACATGGACCAAAACGGACTCGCGCCCCGCGATCTCATTCCGTTCATCGGCAGCCGTCACCGCGTGCACGAGGTGCTCAACCGCAAGCGGCCGCTCACGCTCAAGATGATCTGGCGCCTGCATCGGGGTCTCGACATCCCGGCAGAATCGTTGATCAGCGCGGGTAAGGTGTAGGTTCTTGTTGCCGTTGCCGAAGGCGTGTCGAGTCTCCGTACCAGGGGTTACCGCGACACCTTAAGCGCTGGCGTGTAGGCGAAGTTTAAAAACTGGGAGGGGAAGAACCGGATTCCGATCCAGAGCATCACTCCCGCAGCGCCGTGCGCAGTGGCCGGTCGAATGCCCAAATGATCAGACCGGCCAGTGCCGCGACGCAGGCGATCATCAAGAAGAACGCCGACTTGTCCATGCTGGACCAGAAGCTGCCGAGCCAGCCGCCGATAAGATTGCCGACAAAACTGGTCGCGAGCCAGACCCCCATCATCATCGAGACAATGCGGCCGGGCGAAACCTTCGACACCAGCGAGAGCCCGATCGGCGACAGGTAGAGTTCGCCAATGGTGATGATGACGAAGTAGCCGATCAGCCACATCCAACTCGCTTGCGGAGCACCGTTGGACTGCCAGACCGCGCCGAGCATGATCAGATTGGCGAGCGCGACGCCGAAGCAGCCGAGCGCCATTTTGGTGACCGTCGAGGGTTCGGCGCCGCGTGCCGCCTGACGCGCCCACAAGGCCAGCACGAATGGCGTGAACGCGAAAATCAAGAGCGGGTTGACGGCCTGGAACCAGGTCACCGGGATCTCGCCATGCCAGAACAACAGGTTGATATGGCGGTCGGTGAAATCGTCGGCCCAAAGCGGGATGGTGTTGCCCTGCTGTTCATAGGTCGCCCAAAACAGGCTGACCGGCAGGAACAATATGAACAGCGCCAGGATCGAGCGCCGCTCGGAACGATCGAGCGGTTGCCGGTCGCGGCCGGACCTAACCGCGCGCTCGCGTTCGTCGGCGGGCAATGACGGCGCGGCATAGAGATAGACCAGCAGGCCGATGGTCATGCCGACGCCGGCCGCGCCGAAGCCATAATGCCAGCCGACTTCCTCGCCCAAGGTTCCGCAGATCAGCGGGGCGAGGAACGCGCCAAGATTGATGCCGACATAGAAGATCGAATAAGCGCGATCGCGACGCGGATCGCCCGGCGCATAGAGCGCGCCGATTTGCGCGGAGATATTGGGTTTGAATGCGCCGTTGCCGAAAATCAAAACCAACAGCGCCAATAGAAAAAGCTGTTCGAACGCCATCATGAAGTGGCCGATCGCCATCAGCGAGGCGCCAAGCAGCACCGTCCGCCGCTGCCCGAGGACGCGATCGGCCAGAAGGCCGCCCAGCAGCGGCGTCGCATAGACCAGCGCGGTATAAAGCCCATAGATGTGCGAGGCGAGCGGCTGCGTGCCGAGGGTTCCGAAAATCGCCTCATAGACGCCGCGCAAAGCGCTGAGCCCGATCACCGTATCGGCATTGCCGGGCTGCAGAACGAACCGCACCATGTAAAGCACGAGCAGCGAGCGCATTCCGTAATACGAAAAGCGCTCCCACATTTCGGTGGTGAACAGGAAGGTGAGACCGCGCGGATGGCCGAACAATTCACCGCGGCCGGATGGCCTACGCGATTGAGAGAGTGCCATGGCGCTGCCCGATTGCTTTGATGCCGCGATCCGGTCAGCGGCCAATGGCCGCTTTGGCCTTTTCGATCACCGATGCCGGATAGTTGGCGAATTCGGCAAGCAGGCGGCCAACGTCGTCCGCGGTCGCGATATCGATGTCGAGATTGAGTTTTTTGGCGTCCGTGAGAAACTCGGGATCCTTCATGGTCGCCAGAAACGCGCTGCGCAATGCGGTGAGGCGATCTTTCGGAAGGTTCGGCGAGGCGGCAAACGGCCGGCCGAGAATGGTCTGCTTGAAATGAAACTCCAGGACTTTGCGATCATCGTCAGCCTTGACGAAATCGAACACATCGTGGACCGGGCCGAACTCGTTGGACAGCTTCGGCCCCATTTGCAGGAATAGTTTGAGCCGCCCGGCCCGCACGTCCGGCAGCCATTGCGCCTTGATCGAGGAGACGAACAAACCGCAGGCAGCATGCACCTCGCCGCGCTGCATCGCCAGGTTGACCTGCTTTTGCCCTTCATAGCCTGCGATCACGCGGACATTGGCGCCAA
This sequence comes from Xanthobacteraceae bacterium, assembly GCA_022841625.1. Taxonomy (GTDB): domain Bacteria; phylum Pseudomonadota; class Alphaproteobacteria; order Rhizobiales; family Xanthobacteraceae; genus VAZQ01. The sequence continues at coordinate 41,571 of JALHRD010000001.1, read as the reverse complement.
GCACATTTTTCAGGACCAGCGGATGCTGATGGCTGATGGCAGCAGGGCCGGCCGAGCCGAAGATTAGTTCCTTGCCGCCTGGCTTGAGCATGTCGGGAAAGGTCATCGGAAAATCCGGCGTCTGCCACACGCCGCAGAACGAGATGTCCTGGTTCATGCTGCCGATCCAGCCGAACCGGGTGATGTCGAACTTGGCCTGGTCGTTGCCCATCATCGGCTCGACCGCGGTCGATGCCGAGAACAAGGCGATGTCGACGGGGTCGCGCGCGGTGAGGTTGTAGACATAATTGGCGGCGCGCAGCGAGCCCGCGCCCGGCATGTTTTTTGGCACGACGTTCGGGTTGCCCGGAATGAAGCGGCCATAATGGCGGGCGAGCGCCCGTCCGTAAGTGTCGTAGCCGCCGCCGGGCCCATAGCCGATCTGGATCGAAACGGTCTCGCCGCGGAAATCGGCCTGTGCCAGGGCAGGCGCCTGCGCGGTCGCGCCAAGCAGACCGCACAGGAGAAGGATTCGGCCGGTCATTGTCATGTACGACATTCCGTCAGGTTAATGCCGACAACATGCTATCGGTATTTTGAGGGCGCTGGTAGACTGACGTTATGTAGACTGACGTTATAGCGCAGTTGGGAGGAATGGAGGAATTATGTCCATGCGATCAATCGGTTTTTCACGGTTATTGGCCGGCGCCGCCTTGGTGGTCGGGCTCGTCGTCGGTGTTGCGCCGGCGCAGGCCCAGGATGAGGCCGCAAACTATCCCAACAAGCCGATCCGTCTGATTGTCCCGTTTGCGGCCGGCGGCGGCAACGATATTTTCGCGCGGTTGGTCGGCGCCAAACTGTCCGAAATTCTCGGTCAGCAATTGGTGGTCGAGAATCGTCCGGCGGCCGGTGGCCGCCCGGCTGCGGAATATGTCGCCAACCAGACCGCCGACGGCTACACTTTGTTTGTCGGCGCAAGCGGTGTGATGTCGATCGCCTCGGCGGCGTTCCCCAAGCTCGCCTATCATCCGACCAAGAGTTTCATTCCGCTGTCGATGATCGCGGATTTTCCGCTGATCTTGGTCAGCCCAGCCCAAAATCCCGCGACGACCGTGGCGGAGCTGGTGGCCTTTGCGAAGGCCAATCCCGACAAATCGAATTACGGCACGACCTCGCCGGCCTTCACAATCTCGTCCGAACTTCTAAAGCTCAAGACCGGGATGCCGGGCGTTGCCATTCCGCTCAAGAGCAGCAACGAAATGATCCTCTGCGTGATGCAGCAGCAATGCCTGTTTTCGATATCGGACGGGCCGCCGGCGATTCCACAGATCAATTCCGGCACAGTGCGCGCGCTCGCGGTCACCGGCGCGCAGCGTTCACCGCAACTCCCGAATGTGCCGAGCATGGCGGAGGCCGGCTTGCCCGAGGTTAACACCAAGCTGTGGTCGGGCTTTTTCGCGCCGGCCAAGACCCCGCCGGCAATCGCCGCCAAGCTTGAAGCGGCGCTACGCCGCGCCATCACCGACCCCGGCGTCGCATCCAAACTGCGGGATATGGCGGTCAACCCCGGCGGCACCGCATCGGCCGATTTCCGCAAGGTGATCGACGCCGACATCCAGAATTATGTCGAGGTAATCAAGGCGGCGAACCTGAAATTCGACTAGCGGACCTGTTGCCATAGCGAGAGTTCGACAGTGACCGCGTTCAGCCGCGTGGGGTTCTCGATTGCGATGTTCTGCCTGTCCTCGGCGTGGGCGCAGGATGTATCGGCGCCGTCGACGCTTGTCGACAGCATTGAATTGAGCATTGAAATTCCGCTGCACGAGCGATTGGCTAAAGTCAGGACATCAGGTGGGGCCACGCTTGCCCCGTTTAAGAGCGACGGCTGCAGCGGCGGTTTGTCGGCAAGCTGGAAGTTCTTCGCATCGAGGCTGCCGGCCATTGCCAAAACGCATGGCGATCGGCCGCCGTGGGAGGGTTGCTGTGCCGCCCATGACCGCGATTATCACACCGGTGGTGCGAACAGCGATGCCAAGGCCAGTTTCGCAGCGCGTCGATTGGCCGACGACCGGCTGCGGCAGTGTGTTCGCCAGTTTGGCGAGGAGCGGATGGAGACGCTCATGGTCGAACACGGACTTGGCCGCGATGACGTTACCCAGCTTTATCGGACGATTGCTGAAGCCATGTATTTAGCGGTCCGGCTTGGCGGCTGGCCATGTTCCGGATTGGCTTGGCGCTGGGGCTTCGGTTGGCCGGCTTGTTAATCTTTTCCGCCAATCGCCGCGCGCAGCGTTTCCACCACCGCCGGTGACACGCCGGCAAGGTCGCGGATGATAGCTTCTCCACGTGGCACGTTGACATAAGTGTAAGGAATGCCGTTGCGCTTCACCGTCTCCTTGATGAAGTCGGGGTCGTTGGTCGCGCGTTCGAATCCAATGCGCAGACCCTCGCGCGCGGCCGGCGGCATTCCGCGTGGCGCCAACGCAATGAAGGCTAGTTCGCCGACCTGGTTGGTGAGCCAGTTGAACGCCTCCCAATCCTTGCCGCTAGGCAGCTTGCCGTGGATTTCCCGGTACAGATCGGGATAGGCCGGCATCTCGGTGACGTAGGGGCTGCGCGCGTAATTGCCGTTGGCATCGACCGGCACCAAATAGCTGACGCCGATGCCTTGACCCGACTTGACGAAGGCTGCGCTACGGCTTCGGAACGTTCCGATGCTGGTGTTGTGGAACTGCACTTCACCCCGCTGCATCGCGAGGAAGATGTCGGCTCCGCCCCGATAGCCGACCACCGGCTTGTATTTGACCCCTAGGATCTTGAGTGACAACTGCGCCATCGTGCCGGTAAAATCGGAATGGCTGACGGCGCCGACGATCAGCGTTTCGGCTTTCATGACGTCGGCGGGCTTCGCCATACCACCCGGCACCGCATCCGTGCGCATGTAATTGACGCGGATGTCGCCAATCGCCCCGACATAATCGAGATATTCATAGCGCGCCCGCAATGTCGGATCGCCAAGCGCCTGCGCCAGGGGATGGAATGGGTTGAACACGATGGTCAGGCCATCGGGCGCCACGCGCTCGTAGAGATAATTGGCGGCGACCGAGCCGCCGGCGCCAGTCATGTTCTGCACCACCACGGTCGGTTGGCCGGGAATATGCTTGCGCAAATGCACCGCAAAGCCGCGCACAAATACGTCGGCGGTGCCGCCGGCCTCCAGCCCAACAATGACGCGCAGCGTCTTGCCAGCGAAGTATTCGCTGCCCTGCGCCAAAGCGGGCGCGGGGAGGGCGGCAATGCACAGCGTCAGTCCGGCGGGGAGTGCTTTTAGGTTGAGCCGCATGATGTCCTCCCGGGCCCCGATAACGCGAAGGATGTGGCATTTCAGGTCAGGCGGCAAGGACATCGCGGTCGGACATCGCGGTCGGACACGGCGTTCGATCCGCGGTGGGCGGCCCCTGCAAGGCGCGACAACGCGGCGGGGCTGTGTCAGACTTGCCGTAATGCCGACGTCAGACATCTCGCGCCTTTGTGCCATCGGGGGGAAACCATCATGGAACTGCTCGCCGAACGCGGCCGGCGGGTCACCGTCGATGAGCTCAACACCACGCGGCTGCTGGCCCACGCCAGAAAGCAGGCGGTGCAGCGCAAGTTCGACGACGTTCTGATCGTCGACGTCGACGCCCATCACTACGAAAACGAGCACATGGGCGACATTCTGCCGTTCATGGAGAACGACGTACTGCGCCAGGTCACCATGGGCGGGCGCGGTGCATCGGCGCGGCGCGGTGGTATCTTCCCGAGCAACGCCGGCTCCAGCCAGGACATGGGCGGAAGGGTGACGCGCTATCCGTTGCGCGGCAGTGAAAAGACCGAGCCTGGCCGGCATCGCGACGTGCAGCTCGGCGAGCGCTGGATGGACGCCATGAGCGTTGACTATTCCTGCCTGTTCCCGACCGGCATGCTGACGCTCGGCCTGCATCCGCAGAAGGAAATGGAGGCCGATCTATGCTGGGCCTACAACCGCTGGCTCACCGAGAAAGTGCTGCCGGAATCGAACGACCGGTTCTTCTCGATGCTGAGCCTGCCGTTTTCCGATCCGGAACAGTCGCTGCGTCATGTCGAGACCTTTGGCGACCGCAAGGGCGTCGGCGGCTTCATGGTGACGACCGTGCGCAATTTGCAGGTCAACGACAATGCCTATATGAAGCTCTATCGCGCATTGGAAGAACGCGGCCTGGTGCTGTCGTTCCATTCCGGTCCGAATTGGGGCGAGGCGGTGTTCCGCGCCTGCAACCGATTCTTGTCGGTGCATGCGCTCGGCTTCTCATTCTATAACATCCTGCATTGCACCAATTGGGTGATCAACGGCATGGGCGAGCGCTTCCCCAAACTGCCGGTAGTCTGGATCGAATCCGGCCTCGCCTGGGTGCCGTTCCTGATGCAGCGGCTCGACCACGAATACATGATGCGGCCGTCGGAGGCGCCGGTGCTGAAGAAGAAGCCGTCGGACTATATGCGGGACATGTATTATTCGTCGCAGCCGATGGAGATCCAGGACATGGCGGCGATGGAGCAGACCTTCCGCATGATCAATGCGGAGACTCAGTTACTCTACTCATCGGACTACCCGCATTGGGACTTCGACCTGCCCTCGACCATCTGGGACCTGCCATTCGTGTCCGAGAAGGCCAAGCATAATATCCTCGGCGGCACCGCGGCGCGGCTGTTCAAGCTGCCGCCCCGCAACGCGGCGCAGAAGGCCAACCTGCAAAAGTTCGGCAATCTCGTTACCGCTTAACGGTGAAAATTCGTCGCGCAGAATAAGCGGAGAAAAACCCGGAACATTCCTGGAGATGGCGATGGTGAGCGCCGTCGTTAGGTTGGCTCTGGATTTTGCGTGCTCTCAATTTGGGTGCATGGCTCGCGTCGAGCGTTTCCATCATACGTCCAACAATTCGTCCTTGGCGAATTCCGCCCTCTCCTGGATGAATTCGAATCGCGCTTCGGGCTTGTTGCCCATTAGGCGTTCGACCGAGCGGTCGGTGTCCTTGCGGTCTTTCTCCAGCACCTTCACCTGCAACAGCGTGCGCTTCCTCGGATCCATGGTGGTTTCCTTGAGCTGCGCCGCCATCATCTCGCCGAGCCCCTTGAACCGGCCGATCTCGACCTTGGCATTGGCGTGAAATTCCCTCTTCATGATCTCGTCTTTGTGCTTGTCATCGCGCGCATAAAAATTCTTTCCGCCATGGGAGAGGCGATAGAGCGGCGGCACCGCAAGATAGAGATGGCCGTTGTCGATCAATTTCGGCATTTGCCGATAGAAGAACGTGATCAGGAGCGACGCAATATGCGCGCCGTCGACATCGGCGTCGGTCATCACGATTACACGGCCATAGCGCAAGTCCTGTTCCCGGAATTGCGAGCCAGTGCCGCAGCCAAGCGCCTGCACCAGATCGGCGAGCTGCTGGTTCTGCGCGAGCTTGTCGCGGCCAGCGGAGGCGACGTTGAGGATCTTGCCGCGCAACGGCAGTACCGCCTGGCTGGCGCGATCGCGCGCTTGCTTGGCCGATCCGCCGGCCGAGTCGCCCTCGACAATGAATAGCTCCGCGCCGTCGGCGGCGGTCATGGTGCAGTCGGCGAGCTTGCCGGGTAGGCGGAGCTTGCGCACCGCGCTCTTGCGCGAGATTTCCTTTTCCTGCCGCCGGCGAATGCGTTCGTCGGCGCGTTCAATCACGTAATCAAGCAGCCTACTGGCATGCGTCTGGTTGGCGGCCAGCCAGTGATCGAACGGATCCTTGATCGCGTTTTCGACAATACGCGTGGCTTCGTTGGTGGCGAGGCGGTCCTTGGTCTGGCCCTGAAATTCCGGCTCGCGGATGAATACCGACAGCATACAGGCCGCGCCCGCCATCACATCGTCGCTGGTGACAGCGGCGGCGCGTTTGCCCTGGTTGGTGCGCTCGGCGTGATCTTTGATGCCTTTGGTGAGCGCGCTGCGCAGCCCGGATTCATGGGTGCCGCCGTCGGGAGTTGGAATGGTGTTGCAATAAGACGACACGAACGGATCGGCGTCGGCGACAAAGCCGATCGCCCATTCGACGGTGCCGTGGCCAGAAGTCTTCTCCGTCTTGCCGGCGAAGATATCCGGATGCACCAGTGTCGAACCGTTGATGGTGACCTTGAGATAGTCCTCAAGCCCCTTCTCAAAATGAAAATTGGCTTCTTCGGGCACATCGTCGCCGTCAATCAGTCTGGGGTCGCAGTGCCAGCGGATTTCGACACCTCCGAACAGATAGGCCTTGGCGCGCGTCATCTTGAACACGCGTTGCGGATTGAACGTCGCCTTGGCGCCGAAAATCTCCGGGTCGGGCTTGAAGCGCACTTTGGTGCCGCGGCGGTTTGCGACCTTGCCGAGGTTTTGCAGCCCACCCTTTGGCTTGCCGCGCACATAAGTCTGTCCGTAGAGTTGGCCGCCGCGCGCGACCTCAACTTCCAGGCGTTCGGACAGCGCATTGGCGACCGAGACGCCGACGCCATGCAGGCCGCCTGAGGTGCCGTAGACGTCGGAGCCGAACTTTCCACCCGCATGCAGCGTGGTCATGATCACTTCAAGCGCGGACTTGCTCTTGAACTTCGGATGCGGATCGACCGGAATGCCGCGGCCGTTATCGGTCACGGAAATAAAACCGTCGGCTTCCATCTCGACTTTGATGAAGTCGGCATGGCCTTCGATTGCCTCATCCATGGCGTTGTCGATGACTTCGGCGAACAGATGATGCAGCGCTTTTTCGTCGGTGCCGCCGATATACATGCCGGGCCGCCGTCGGACCGGTTCGAGCCCTTCCAGCACTTCGATGTCACGGGCGGTGTAGCCGCCCTCGGCGCCGCCTGAGGCGCGCGCGCCGCGCGCGGTCTTGGCTCGGCCCGGGCGCAGGTCGAACAGGTCGCGGGACGGTGGTTTTTTGACAGCTTTGGCCATGCGGGAATTCCAGTCTCCTGACGAATCACTGTGTTCAACTATGCCATGGGTGTGTCCGGACCGTGATGTGCCATTGTGCAGGGCGGGGCTGGCATTGCGGATTCCGGCAGGCTAAAGCTCACAACCCGCTGGTGTCCCGATTCCGAAGTTCGTATCATCTTGCAGCACGCTCGGTAACGAACTTGGGGATCGAAGGACACTAGCAACTCATTGATTCTCTCATTGATTCTAGTGTGGCTTAGGTTCAGAAGTCCGCTATTCAGACTCGCTGCGAGAATGTAGCGGACTTCCGAACCGCCACACTAGGATTGCCAAAAAATGTTCGCGACTCTCGAAAGCTACGCCAACGTCATCATCGAATTTGTGAAGTTGCACCAGGGCTGGGCGCCGCTGGTGGTCTTTTTGTTGGCGTTCGGGGAATCGCTCGCCTTTATATCTTTGCTGCTGCCGGCCTGGGCGGCGCTGCTCGGCATCGGCGCCCTGATCATGGCGAACGACATCAACTTCTGGCCGATCTGGATCGCTGCCTCGCTCGGCGCGGCCCTTGGCGACTGGCTGTCTTATTGGATTGGCCAAAAGCTTGAATACACGGTCCAGCACATCTGGCCGCTGTCGCGCCATCCGGAATTGATCCCGAAGGGCGAAGCATTCATGAAAAAATGGGGTGTGCTCGGGATCTTCATTGGCCGTTTCTTCGGGCCGTTGCGCGCCTCGGTGCCGCTGATCGCCGGGATTTTCGAAATGCCGTTCTGGCGGTTTCAATTCGCCAATTTCACTTCGGCATTCGTGTGGGCGGCGGTGCTGCTCACCACTGGCGACATCGTCGGCAAGATCATCAAGTGGCTGTGGAGCTAGATCATGATCCCGAAAAACGGGAACCGATTTTCGGAAAAGATCATGCTCAAACAATGAAGTCAGACCATGATCCGATTCAATCGAATCGGATCATGGTCTAAAGGGCCGCGTGAGATTTCTATCGTAATTGCCGGATCAGCGCGCCGACGATATTCGAATAGTCGTCGGTCCATACCCGCTGCCGCGGATTCGGCCGTTGCATCTCCCAATACTGCGACTTGGCGAGCGGGCCGAGATCCTCGTCCTTGCGGGCCGAGGCGGTGACGGTGCCAAGGAACTTGTAGTCGGTGTCATCCTCGGTGATGTCGGCGCTTTCGCTGACGCGGGTGACGGCACTGTTGGCATGCGCGATGCCGGTGACGACCGAAGCGAGTTCAAGGTGGCGGTTTGAGATGTGGATCACCACCATGCCACGCGGCGACAATTTCTGCAGATAGATTGCCATCGCCTCCTTGGTCAACAAGTGGATCGGGATGGCGTCGGAGGTGAAGGCATCGACAACGATCAAGTCATAGGTTCCGTCCTTGGCATCGGCGAGCGTCAGTCGCGCGTCGCCCATGATGATCGGGACATCCTGTCCGCATTCCTTCAGGAAGGTGAATAAACCGCTGTCGCGGGCGAGCCGGACCATCAGGGGATCGATCTCGTAGTAGACAGCCTTGTCGCCGGGTTGCGAGCGGCAAATCAGACTGCCGGTGCCGAGACCGATCACGGCATAGTTGATGGGACCGCCGCCCTTGACGGCGCGGGCGGCATCCATGCCCTGCGCGATGGCGGAGCCGTCGTAATAATACATGGTCGGCTCGGGGCGGCCGGTGATCAAGTTGCCCTGTTTGTCGCGAATGCGTTGCCCGCCATGCAGGGTGGTGCCGTGCGAGAGCGTGCGGAAACGCCCGTTCGATGCTTCGTTGACCTTGAGCACGCCGAAGAAGCTGCGCACGGTCAAGGTGCTGTTGGCTTCGGCAACGATATGGTGGGCGAGCAGGACCGTCGCGACGACGGCGGCGAACGGAACTGGGTGGCGCCAGAACAGCACGGTCAGAATGAGCAAGCCGCCGAGCATGGTGTGATAAGTCGTGAGGCTGATGGATTGCTCGAACTGCTGGAACAGGAATAGGCCGGAGATCGCCAGGAAGACCGAGCCAAATACCAGGGCCTGCTGCCAGTGCGTCCGCGGCCAGGTCAGGCCCGGCCGGCAAAGCACGGCCAGCATGATCAAGAGCGGATATTCGGCGATCCAGTTAAACACATTGGGCGCCACCAGGCCGGCTGCGATGCCGCCAATCATGCCGCCGAACGACATCCACATATAGAAGGAGGTCAGGTGACGCGCCGCCGGCCGGCGTTCTGCGAGTTCGCCGTGGCACATCAATGTGGCGACGAAAAATACCGCGAGGTGGACCGCCATGAGGCCGACAATGATCTTGATCGGCTCGAACACGATGGTTGCGATCAGCGCCAAGATGAAAACCGGCTGCAATTCGACCACCAGCCAATGCGGAATGATCGGTTGGCGCGAAAAAACGATCACAAAGGTAAGAAGATAAAGCGCGAGCGGTATGACCCAGAGTAATGGAACCGCGGCAACGTCGGTCGAGATATGGGCGGTCACTGCAACCAAGAGCCCCGACGGCACGGCCGCGAGGAATACCCAGCGCGCGACATTGCCCCAGCTTGGGCTGGCGGTTTCGGATGCGCCGCCTGGCGTCGCGGCCGCCGCCGGCGCTTGGTTGGGTGATTGCCACAACAGATAGCCGCAGCCGGCAATCGCCAGGATCAGGGCGATGAACCCGGCCGCCCACGCCCAGGTCTGCGCGGACAAGGAAATGAACGGCTCGACCAGCATTGGATAGGACAGCAGCGCCAGGAAGCTGCCGACATTGCTGGCCGCGTACAGGAAGTAGGGATCGTTCGCGGTCGGGTGATCGGTGCGGGCGAACCATGCCTGCAACAATGGCGCGTTGGCGGCGAGGGCAAAAAACGGCGGGCCGATCGAGACCGCAAACAGACCCAGCAGCCAGAATGCCTCACCCACTTCCGGCGGCCGGCCCCAACCGGAGGCGATGGACAATGGCAGCCAAAAGCAGGCGACCGCCAAAAGGCCTAGGTGAATCATGACCGAACGCCGGCCCGGCGCGTAGCGCGTCAGTAGATGCGCGTAGCCATAGCCTGCCAGCAGTGCCGCCTGAAAGAATACCATGGCCACCGACCACACCGCCGGCGCGCCGCCGAGCCGCGGCAGCACCAGCTTGGTGAACATCGGTTGCACCGCAAACAGCAGTGCCGCGCTGAGAAAAATGGCCGCGGTAAAGACCACCAAAAGCTGGGTCATGCGTGCGGCTTGGGTCTGGGCGGGGGAATTGGTCATGATATCTTACTTATCCGTTGCGGCGCGGGCGCTGGCAAGCCGGGAATTCGGACTTAGAATAACTGCTGGGAACATTAGAATAACTGCTGGGAACAATTGTCACATCCAGGTGTTAGCCACGACGATGCCTCGGTATCCGTGGTATCCTTTCATTACCGGAGGCTCAAGCCGGGGTTCACCCGAACATATGTTCATTTTGGGAGGTATGGTTCCATGACGACACTAACACGCCGCTCGGTCATGGGTGGCGCAGCGGCAGCCGGCGCAGCATTGCTGACGTCGGCTCCGTCTTCGAGCGTACAGGCTGCCGCACCGCTGTCCGGACAACAAGCGCCTGGCTGGTACCGCTACAAGGTCGGCAGCTTCGAAGTGACCGTCGCGACCGATGGTGTAAACCGCTTCAAGTTCCCGGACGGTTTTGTCACCAATCGCAGCCGCGAACAGTTGAATGCCGCGCTGGCGGCCAGCTATGGGCAACCGGGCCCCGACATGATCGCGATCCCCTATTGCCCGTGCGTGGTCAACACCGGTTCGCGGCTGGTGGTGATCGACACCGGCACCGGCGAGGCCAATTTCAAGAACAGCAAGGGCGCCGCCGGACAGTTCCAAGCCAACCTGAAGGCGTCCGGCATCGACCGCGGCCAGGTCGATGTCGTGGTGATCTCCCATATCCACGGCGACCACATCAACGGACTTTTGGCGCCCGACAATAAGCCGGCGTTCCCGAATGCGGAGATCATGGTGCCGGCGCCGGAATGGAAATTCTTCATCGACGACGGCGAGATGAGCCGCCAAAGCTCCGATCGCATGAAAGGGGTGTTCGCAAACTTCCGCCGCGTGTTCGATGCGCTCGGCCGTAAGGTCACGCAATACGAAGCCGGCAAGGAAGTCGTGTCCGGCATCACCGCAGTTGCGACCCATGGCCACACACCTGGCCACATGTCGCACATCGTCGCGTCGGGCAACAGCAAGGTCTATGTCCAGGCCGACGTCACCAACCTGCCGATTTTCGTCCGTAATCCCGACTGGCATCTGATGTTCGACCAGGATGCCCAAATGGCGGAGGCAACCCGGCGCAAGGTCTATGACATGCTGGTGGCCGAGAAGATGATGGTGCAGGGCTTTCATTATCCGTTCCCGGGGCTCGCCTATATCGAGAAAGCCGGCAACGGCTACCGCGAGATTCCGGTTCCCTGGAGCCCGGTGCTGTAAAAAACGTTTGCTACGGAGGGCCGCCCATTGATGGGCGGCCCTCATGTTTCATGGGCGCGTGATGAATCACGCCATTCTAAAATCCGGCCGATGACGCTGAATTATTTGCGCCGAGCGCGCGCATCCGCGCCGGTGCGATGCAAGATGCTCTCGAGGGAGAGAACGCCATGACCGACCCAGTTTCCCGCCGCGCCGCCCTGATCGGCGCCGCCGCCACAACATTACTGCCACTGGCCGCGGATCGGGCGCATGCGGCCGCGCCGCAAATCGGACGCCAGGCGCCAGGCTATTATCGTTACATGATCGGCGGTTACGAACTGACCGCGATCCTCGATGGCGTGCGCCCGACCAAGCTCGATACCAGTCCGGCGCGGAATGCCTCGCTGGCGGAGGTCCAGAAAGTATTGGCGGCGAGCTTTTTGCCCACCGACCATGTCGGCATCTATTTTCATCCGACGCTGGTGAATACCGGCAAGCAATTGGTGCTGATCGACAGCGGCAATGGCCCGCGCGGCTTGCCATCGACCGGCTTGACCGCGGCAACGTTGACCGCGGCGGGCGTCGATCCAAAAACCATCGATGTTGTCGTTATCTCGCATTTTCATGGCGACCATATCAGCGGTTTGCGCACCGCCGACGAAGCGCTGGCGTTCCCCAATGCGGAGATCAAAGTGCCGGCCAAGGAATGGGCCTATTGGATGGACGACGGCGAAATGAATCGCGCGCCGGAAGCGCGCAAGCCGGCGTTCCAGAATGTGCGCCGAATCTTCGGTTCGATCGCCGGCAAGGTGACGCGCTACGAATGGAACACGGAAGTCGCGCCCGGCATTACCGCGATCGACACTCACGGCCATTCGCCTGGGCACACGTCCTTTGTCGTGGCCTCCGGCGCAGGCAAGGTCATGATCCAGGCCGATGCGACAGCGGGCTTTGCACCGCTGTTTGTAACGAATCCGGATTGGCACGCAGGCGGTGACATGGACGGGCCGCAGGCGGTCATTTCGCGGCGCAAGCTCTACGATATGCTCGCTGCCGAGCGCATGCTGCTCTCCGGCTATCACTTCCCGTTCCCGTCGCTCGGTTATGTCGAGAAAGCTGGAACCGGTTATCGCTTGGTTCCGGTATCCTGGAGTCCGGTGCTTTAGCTGGCGCGCCGCTACAAGCGGCGCGTGTCGCGACCCAGTTCATTACATCGCTAAACGATCATTAAGACAGACGATCGAAGCCGCCGCGACACTGTCGGGGCGGCTTTGTCGCATCACGACGGCGGTTATTACACAGCGACAGGTTTGCACACCGGTAAGGTTGAGCGATTTGATTAAAATTTTCGGCTTTGAGTTGAGTAAGTCCCAATCGTCGTCTGTTATCGCAATCAACATAGAGTCTAGGTGAAGTGCTCCGCCAATTTCGACGGTGAAGACAGAGGTCAGGCCAATGGCTAACAAGAATCTTGATCCTGTGCGGGCCGGCGGCGTCGTGCAATTTCCGAATGCCAAGCCGCGCGTGCGCAAGAAAGATCTTGCCGTGCTGGATCAGACATTGTTGCTCGAAACGGTCTTGGGCAATTTGTCTCAAGGCGTGTCGATGTTCGACGCTGACTCTCTGTTGGTTTTCTGCAATCAGCGCTACGTTGACATGTATGGATTGTCGGCTGGACTCGTCAAGCCGGGCTGCGCGCTTGCCGATATTCTCAAGCACAGCGTTGCGGTCGGATCGTTTGCCGGCAATCCGGACGAATACATCGAAAGTATTCGCGACGCCGTCGCGGCGGGAAAAACCAAAGACGACACATTCGAATTGGGCAATGGCCGCGCGTTTGCCGTTGTGACCAAGCCGCTCGAGGGTGGCGGCTGGCTCACCACGCACGAGGATATTACCAAACGTCTGCGGGCGGATGAGCGGATTGCCCATATGGCGCGTCACGACGCGCTGACCAATCTGCCCAACCGCATGCTGCTGCGTGAACGTTTGGAGTATGAGCTCAGGCGGGTCGGCCGAGGCGGTTCCTTGGCGGTGCTCTACCTCGATCTGGATCATTTCAAGACCGTCAACGATACGCTCGGGCATCCGATCGGAGATGGGCTGCTGAAGGTCGTCGCCGATCGGTTGCGCCACTGCCTGAGAGACGCGGACACCGTCGCCCGCCTGGGCGGCGACGAGTTTGCGATCATCATGACCGGCGTGGAGCAACCGACCGATGCCGCTGCGCTCTCGCGGCGGATACGAGAATCGATAACAAAGCCCTACGAAATCGACGGCCACCAGATTGTTGCGGATATCAGCATTGGCATTTCGATTGCGCCGAGTGACGGCACCGATCCGGACCATTTGTTGAAAAACGCTGATATGGCCCTGTATGGGGCGAAGGCCGACGGGCGCGGTCTTTATCGGTTCTTCGAGCCGGAGATGGATGCGCGCGCGAAGGTTCGGCGCGATCTAGAAATGGATCTGCGCAAGGCGCTCGCCAGCAACGAGTTCGAGTTATTCTATCAGCCGTTGGTCAATCTCCAGAACAACGAGATCACTGGATTCGAGGCGCTCTTGCGCTGGAACCGACCCAAGAGCGGCATGGTCTCTCCCGCCGATTTCATCCCCATTGCGGAGGAAACCGGCTTGATCATTCCAATCGGCGAATGGGTGCTGAGAACGGCGTGTCGGCAGTCCGCGGACTGGCCCGATGAGATGAGCATCGCGGTCAATCTCTCGCCGGTCCAATTCAAGGCCAAGAACTTGGTGGATGTGGTCAAGAGCGCGCTCGAGGACGTGAACATGGCGCCACAGCGCTTGCAGCTTGAGATTACCGAGTCGATTCTTATGAAGAATACATTTTCAACCCTGCAGACGCTACACAAGCTACGCGAACTCGGCGTGAAAATTGCGATGGACGATTTTGGAACGGGATATTCGTCGTTGAGCTATCTGCGCAGCTTCCCGTTCGACAAAATCAAAATCGACCGCTCGTTTGTCAATGATCTCGCCAAGGGTGTCGAGCCTCTGGCCATTGTGAGCGCGGTCGCGACTCTCGCCAACAACCTCAGCATGACCTCGACCGCAGAAGGCGTCGAGACGCAGGAGCAGCTGACGACGCTGCAATCGGTCGGTTGTACGGAAATGCAGGGCTATTTCTTCAGCCGTGCGTTGCCGGCCAATGAAATCTGCGCGCTGATCGAGGCGAAGAAAATCAAGGGTATCGAGAGCGCAGCCTGACCGCCGCAGTCGCCGGCGCGCGACTTGGTTGGGCGCCGCGACGCGCTACAGTCCGAGCGTGAGTTCGGCCCAGCGCATGAGCGTTGGGCCGTTGAGTAATTTGATCACGGCTGCTTCGATCCCGTCGGGGCGGCCGTTTTGCACGACGGCCATTGCGACAATGGCGTCGCAGCGCTCGTTGTAGCCGATCGACAGAGCCGATTGGTCGGGCCGACCGCCGAGCGCATAGGATCGGCTGCGACCCTTCATCCAAGCCACCGCGATCGGGCGACCGTCGCCCTGCGCTGTTGCCGTGCCGCCAAGCAGTTCAATGTCGCCGATCCGCTCAAGTTCGGCGTCGTCGGAAACGCCGGTTTCGCAATTGCAAAAGCCGATCTTGGCGCGCACATAGAGCGTCACCGGCGTTCCACAATTGGACGCATCGCATTGGAATGCTTTGCCGCGGCCGAACTGGTCGTGTGGAAACGGCCATCGCGTTTCGCTCCACCCGCCCGGACTGATGGGCGCCGCCGGTGGGGTCATGTCAGCGCGGCGATGGGATGCCGGCGCCAAAAGCGCGGCCGCTATCCCGCCCAGGACAAGGGCGATGGCGCCGATGGCGATCGTCGTTCGATGTTTCATCGACGATGAGATCGGGTTGCTAATTGCTCGCAAGGAAGCGGCGGGCGGCAATGACGGCTACCGAGGCCAGAAGCGGCAATTTGCGCATGGTCGGTTCCTCCCGAAATTATCTGACCGATTGATCGCGACTTCGGTTCAGCATAGCGGGCATTGCCTGTCCGAACCACACCGGCCCACCGTCGCCCGCTATTTGGCCCGCTTGGCATAGGCGTCCATGAACGCCTTCAGTTCCGGATTGATCGTCAACGCCTTGCGGACATCGTCGTTTAGTGTTGCCCCGGTCACGTATTCCGGGACATCGCCGGTTATTTTGATCGCTTCGTCGAGGTAAGCCCGGTCGGATGCAAGCTGTACGACTGCCGCGCGTAGCGCATTGACCGCTGGCGGCGGCGCAGTGGGTGGCATCGCCAGCAGCCGATACATCGTGCCGTTGACCAGGAGCACCGATTTGTAGGCCTCCCAGAGCTGGCCCGATGGCATTGTGCCCTTGACCGAGCGGTATAGTTCCTGGAACGGCTGAATCGAAGAGCCCTTCATATAGGGCGGTACGCTGAACGCGCTGCCGTCGAAGGCGGGATCGTAGAACACCGGCACGAACTCGCCGGCTTTTACCTGCGGTTCGATTTTGATTTTGTAGACCGGCGGGGAGTCGGCGTAATAGCTGATCTCACCACGCTGCAACGCGATCATCGCCTGCGCGCTGGAATTGTAGCCGGTGACGTATTTGTACGGAACGCCCAGCATGTCGAGCGTGAGCCGCATGGTCATATCCTTCGGGGCCTGCGGCCCGAGCCCGCCGACCACAATATTTTCGCCGCGAACCACGTCGGCGGCGTTGCGTATGCCGGGCTTGATGTCGCTGCGCATGAAATGAATACGGCCGCTTGGCAGCACGGCGATGAATTCATAGGTGCGGAAATCGACGGTGAAGCGCTCCGGATTGCTGACATAGGCCTGGGTCGCGGCGGTGAAGTAGCCCATCATGCTGCCGTCGCGGGGCGCGATTTCGCCCAGATATTTGCTGCCGATCAGACCCGCCGCGCCGCCCATATTCTGCACGATGATGCGTGGATTGCCCGGAATGTGGCGGCCGAGATGACGCGACAGCAGCCGTGCCTCAAGGTCGGTTGGCCCGCCGGCGTCATAATTGACCAGGATGACGAGTTGCTTGGCGGCATAGAACGGTTGCTGCGCCACGGTCGGTTCGTTGAACAGCGCTGCGGCCGCGATGGCCGCGAGACCGATCAGATAGCGCAAGCGATGGGCCGTCATGAAAGACCTCCGGGAATGGGAAGAGTAACAAGATTCCGATTGCCACAAAAGCGGTCGGTGCCGGTGAATTCAGTTTGGAATGGCGCGTTGCTATTGTTCCGCCGGGAGCCCGGCAGTAGCGTTGCGTGATTCAAAGACGGCTCGTCGGTGCTTGGCCGGGTCGCTGCGTCAGGAGCACCAATGATATCGATCATCAGGCTTATTCTCTTGTGCGCGGTGGCGCTCGGTTTTGGAGGCGGCGCGCATGCGCAGCAGTCGCCGATTGAGCGTGGCGACTATTTGGTCAATAACATCGGCGCCTGCGGCAATTGCCACACCCCGCGCGAGAAGGGGATGCCGGACCTGAGCAAGCGGTTCGCCGGTGGATTCCAGACTTTTAGCGAGCCATGGTTTGTGACCAAGGGTTCCAACATTACGTCCGATCCGGAAACCGGTATCGGCCGCTGGAGCGTCGACGATCTCAAGCGGGCGCTCACCGAAGGTGTTCGGCCGAATGGCGTTCCGCTCGCGCCGATCATGCCGTTCCCGTTCTTCAAAGTGCTGACTGCGGGCGATCTCGACGCCATGGTCGCCTATCTGCGTTCGGTGCCGGCGATCCGCAACGAAGTCCAGCCGCCGGTTTATAAGGCGGCCCCGCCCAAGGAGGAGGTTCCGGGCGCGGCGCGGGCGATGACCGAGGAGGAGTTGCGCGATCCAGTCAAGCGCGGCTTCTATCTTGCGTCGCTCGCGCATTGCATGGCGTGCCATTCGCGCCGCTCCGAGAACGAGCCGCCGGATTTCAAGAACGCCTGGGGTGCGGGCGGGCGTATTTTCCGCGGTGGTTACGGCGAGTCGACTGCGGCCAATATCAGCGGCCACAAGACCAAAGGCCTCGGCGCCTGGAGCGATGCTGATATTCGACGTGCGCTGACCGATGGTGTCTCTCGCGATGGGCGCAAGCTCAAACCGCCGATGCTCGACTATGTCGGCTACTACAAGACCTGGACCGACGCCGATATGACAGCGCTGATTGCCTGGATGCGGAGCATACCGCCGATCGAATAGGTATAACGCCGGCGGCGCGAGCATGCGTCGCCGGCGTTACTGCTTTCTGCGCGTTACTGGGCGTTGCGTTTGAGCCAGGCGCGCATCATGGTGATCTCGCTCTCCTGCGCCTGGACCACCGCTTCGGCAAGCTTCCGGATTTCCGGGTCCTTGCCAAAGGCCAGCACGACTTTCGCCATGTCGACCGCGCCCTGATGGTGCGGGATCATGCCATTGACGAAGTCGACATCGGCATTGCCGGTGAAGGTGATGTTCATCCCGTCATGCATCTTTTGATTGATGCCGTGGAACGCCAAGCTTGCGGGGCCGCGGTCGCCTTTGGGACCGTCGGCGCCATGACTGGCATGGGCGCCGTGTCCGCCTTGATGGCCGCCGTGCATTTGTCCGTGCATTTGCCCATGCATTTGGCCGTGCATCTTGCCATGCATCGGGCTCTGCATCTTACCCTGCATCATTCCATGCCCCGGCTGCGCCGGATCTTGGCGATGATGCATTTGTGCATAGGCGGCGACCGATGCCAGCATGAGGACGCTGGCCGCTATTACAACAATCTTCTTCATGGTTGTCTCCGTTCAAGTCGAATGATGTCCCGGCGCGTAACGCGGTGAGCGCTGCGCCGATTGAATGCAGTTTGGACGATCAGGCTTGAAGGCGAGGGGGTGGATCGGCCGGTTCCGGTAATGCCGGCAGCATGATCCGCGCCGGGGCGGAGGCCACAATGCCAAGCACAACAAAAGCGATCGCGGGTGCGCTGTTCCGCGCGGCTTCGAGCGCGACGCAGCAACTCATATCATGACAAATTGTCGGATCGCGGGCGATGTCCGAAGCCGGCTGCCCATCATATCCATGATGGGCCGCATGCGCGACATTGGCATGACCCTGGGCGATCCCGGCAGCTTGCGCAGGCTGGCTGACGCAAGCAACGGTCATGGCCTGAACTTGCACCACGGTGATCGCCGCAAACAGCACAGCGAGCGTGAAGCGTAGCCATTTTGTGGTTTGCCGGAACGCTTGCATGAAATTTAATATGTTCCCGCGCCCGGTATTCGGCAACCCACCATGGATGAAATTTAAGGTTTCTTGACCGCTCGGTCGCGCACCGATATACCGCGCGGCATGACCGCAATGGGTGCGCCAAGAGCATGTTTCCGCCGTAGCTGCACTGCGGTGCTAGTGTGGCGGTTCAGAAGTCCGCATCATTCTCGCGGCGAGTCCGAAATGCGGACTTCTGAACCAAGCCACACTAGATTCAAGGAGTTGCTAGTGTCCTTCGATTCCGAAGTTCGTACTGAGCGTGCTGCAAGATGATACGAACTTCGGAATCGGGACACTAGCGTGCGATCATTAACGATTGCACCCGCGCCGCCGGATAAAAATCCCGCGGCGTTGTCCTTCCGACATTCCCCGCGGTAGACCCGCCCCGAATGACCTGCGAAGAATCGTGTGATGGTTTCCAACGCTCCCAACAAGGCCGACTCCAAAGCGAAGATCGGCATACTCGGCGCCTCCGGCTACACTGGCTCGGAACTGGTGCGTCTATTGCTGCGGCATCCCAATGCTGGCATTGCGCTATTGACCGCTGACCGTCGCGCCGGCCAGACCATGGCGGCGGTATTTCCGCAATTCTCGCCCTATGACTTGCCGAAACTTCAGTCGATTGACGGCATCGATTGGCGCGCCGTTGGGCTCGATATCGCTTTCTGCGCGCTGCCGCACGGCACCACCCAAACCGTGATCAAGGATTTGCTCGCGCGCGCGCCGAACACGCGTGTCGTTGACCTGTCGGCAGACTTCCGCCTTGCGCCTGAATCCTATGCGCATTGGTACGGCCATGCCCACCAGGCGCCGGAGTTGCAGCGCGAGGCGGTCTATGGGCTAACCGAAGTCTATCGCGATGCGGTGGCCAAGGCGCGGCTGGTCGCCAATCCCGGTTGCTACACCACCTGCGCCCAGCTCGCGCTCATTCCGTTGTTGCGCGCCAATGCGATCGACACCGGCGAGATCGTTGTCGATGCAAAATCCGGCATGACCGGAGCCGGGCGGGCGGCCAAGGAGGAGATGCTGTTTTCGGAAGTCTCCGAGGGCATCCATGCCTATGGCGTCGGGCATCACCGCCACATGGCGGAACTCGATCAGGAATTCAGCAAGGCCGCCGGCCGCGAAGTGATCGTCAGCTTTACGCCGCACCTGATGCCGATGAATCGCGGCATCCTCTCGACCATCTATGTCAGGAGTTCGCAGTCGTCGCCTGAGCAACTCCATGGCGTGCTGCTGAGCTGGTACGCCAACCAGCCATTCGTGCATGTGCTGCCGTTTGGGCAGATGCCGCAGACCCGACATGTGCGCGGCTCCAATATGACGTTCATTGGCGTTGCCAGGGATCGCATCGCCGGCCGCGCCATTATCGGCTCGGCGCTCGACAATCTGGTGAAGGGCGCGTCCGGTCAGGCGGTGCAGAACATGAACGTGATGCTGGGTCTCGACGAAACGACCGGGCTTGAGCAGGCGGCGTTGTTCCCTTGAGCGCTGAGCGCGCTAATCCCGCACTTTCACATAGCGACCCGGTGCGTCCTCGATCGGCTTGAGTTTGCCGCCGCCAGGGATGCGTGCGGCGACCGTTTTTCCGTCCCGCTGCTTGAGCCAGTCGAGCCAGTCCGGCCACCATGATCCTGCGTGTTCGGTCGCCTTGGCGCGCCACTGCTCGACATCGGTGCCGGACGGCTTGGGCCCGGTCCAATATTGGTATTTGTGCCGTTCTGGTGGATTGACCACGCCGGCGACATGACCGGACCCGCTCAACACAAAACGCACGCGTCCGCCAAAAAATTTCGAGCCGTAAAATACCGATTTCGCTGGCGCGATGTGATCCTCGCGGGTGGCAAGATTGTAGATCGGGATTTTCACTTTCTTGAGGTCGAGCGTGTGGCCGGCGATCACCATCTCGCCGCGGGCGAGCTTGTTTCTGAGGTAGCAATTGCGCAAATAAAAGGAGTGGTTCGCGGCCGGCATGCGGGTCGCGTCGGTGTTCCAGTACAACAGGTCGAATGCCGGCGGCGACTTGCCCTTGAAGTAGTTGTTGATGATGTAGGGCCAGATTAGATCGTTCGATCGCATGAGATTGAATGTGTTCGCCATTTTGCGGCTGTCGAGATAGCCGCGTTCGGCCATCTGCTTTTCAAGCGCGGTGATCTGCTCTTCGTCGGCGAACACTTTAAGGTCGCCCGAATAGGTGAAGTCCACTTGGCTTGCAAAAAACGTCGCCGATACGATCCGACGGTCACGCTTTGTCGCCATGTGGGCGAGCGTCACCGCCAGCAGCGTGCCCCCGACGCAATAGCCGGCGGCGTTTACTTTGGTTGCGCCGGTGGCTTGCTTGATGGCGTCGAGAGCGGCGAGCGGACCCTCGCGCATATAGTCCTCGAAGCTCTTCTTGGACAAGCGCGCGTCGGGATTAACCCAGGATATGACGAACACTGTCAGCCCTTGATCCACGCACCATTTGATGAAGGATCGATCCGGCGTGAGATCGAGAACGTAGAATTTGTTGATCCAGGGCGGCACGATCAGCAGCGGCGTCGCGAGCACTTTTTTCGTGGTGGGCGCGTATTGGATGAGCTGCATCAAGTCATTTTCGAATATCACTTTGCCGGGCATGGCGGCGAGATTGCGGCCGACCTCGAAATACGAGGTGTCGGTCTGTCTGATGCGCAACTCGCCGCTACCGGCCCGAACGTCCTCGGCCAAAAGGCGCATGCCGCGCGCGAGGTTCTCGCCCTTGGAAGACAGCGTGTCGCGCAGCAGTTCCGGGTTGGTCAGCACAAAATTCGAGGGCGCGATCGCGTTGACGATCTGACGCAGGTAGAACTCGGCCTTCTGGCGGGTCGCTGGATCGAGCCCGTCGGCGTCTTTGACCAGGCGTTCGCTGTAGCGCGCGGTCAGGAGATAGGCCTGCTTCAAGAAGTCAAAGAATTGGTTTGAGGACCATTCCGGATCGGTGAAGCGTTTGTCGCGAGGGTCGGGTTCGGCGACCGGGCTGGGGTGTTCGCCCGTCATCCGCCGCGCCGCATGCGCCCACAATTCGAGATAGGCTTTGCCGAGAGTCGACTGGATTTCCAATGCGCGCTGCGGATCGGAGAGCCAATATTCTGCCACCTGCCCAAGTGTTTTCACCATGTCGATGAGTTCGGCATGGTCGGTTTCCTTGCGACCTTCTTCGCGTGGCTTGAGGTACGCCGCCAGCGCTTTGCCGCCTTGTTCGACCATGCGGGCAAGATTCTTGGCCAACGTCTCCACGTCGGTGGACTTGTCGGTCCAGGGGTCCGATGGCGATTGCACGGGCTGCCTCAACTTATTGAACAGATGCGGGAGAAACGAGGTTTCCACCCACGGCGATCATCCGGCCTACTGGTCATTGTCGCCGATTCCAAGGAGTGCGTCAGGCTACTGTTAACACTGGCATTCTATTCTTTGTTTGGACATATTAACGGGCTAGATGGTCGCGCAGAGCCATTGTTTGGCCGGTCGTGAAAAACCGTGATTTCTCACGCCGGGCAGACACGGCGTGCCACATTAATTTATGCGTTGCGTTGCGTGGCGTTTGCGTGACGTTAATGCAGTAATGCAACGAGATCCGGCGACGTTCGATGACAGCGATCCTTCCACTGGGACGTGCGGCCAAAGCGGTGGCGGCGCTGCTTTTGGTGGCCTGCGCCGCCGGTTGCGCGTCGGTGGTCGATAACATGCCGACTGGGCTTGGTGGGCTACCCGAAGGGGTGCCGCAACGTTCGGCAGCGCCCGCAGCCTACCCGGCGGTCCACGATATACCCCCGGCGCGCCAGGAAAACGCGCTTAACGAAGTCCAAAGCAAGCGCCTGCGGGAAGAGCTTAAAAACGTGCGCAACCGGGTCGCAACCCCGGACGCAACCGGCAGCGCCGATCAGGCTGGCAGTGCCCGCAGGCCGTGAAAAAACCTGACCGCGCTGGACCGTAGCCTAGTGCCCCGCCCCCGAAATCCGTGTTACATTGCGGCAACCATTTACCCGAACTTCGGAAGCCAAGGGGCACTAGTAACGCTATGATTCTAGTGCCACTTTTCGGTTTGAAGTTCCTAACCGCGTCCGCCGCAGGTGCTGTGGGACCTTTAAATCGGCGGCACGAGTGGAGCGGATTTGACATTCGCTACCCACCTGGCAGCAAGCACGCGATGCGAATGTCAAATCCAAAACTCCACTAGCAGCATATACTTGCTAGTGGTCCTTTGATTCTAACATTCGCAAAATCGCGCGCGGAAATGAGATGCGAATGTTAGAATTGGACCACTAGCGGCCGAGGACCGAGGCTCATGGAAGAATTCCACCGTATCCGCCGCCTGCCGCCCTATGTGTTTGAGCAGGTCAATCGCGCCAAGGCGATTGCGCGCAATGCCGGCGCCGATATCATCGATCTCGGTATGGGTAATCCGGACTTGCCCGCGCCGGCGCATGTGGTCGAGAAGCTTAAGGATACCGTCGGGCGGCCGCGCACCGACCGCTACTCGTCGTCGCGCGGCATCACCGGGCTGCGCCGCGCCCAAGCCGCCTATTATGAACGCCGCTTTGGGGTGAAGCTCAATCCGGATACCCAGATCATTACCACCTTGGGCTCCAAGGAGGGCTTCGCCAATGTGGCGCAGGCGATCACCGCGCCCGGCGATGTCGTGTTGGTGCCCGATCCGAGCTATCCGATCCACGCATTCGGATTCCTGATGGCGGGCGGCGTGTGCCGCTCGGTTCCGTCAGAACCGACGCCGGATTTCTTCACGACACTCGAGCGCGCGATCGTGCATTCGATCCCCAAGCCGCTCGCGGTTGTGGTTTGTTATCCGTCAAACCCGACCGCCTATGTCGCGGATCTCGATTTCTACAAGGAACTCGTGCCTTTCGCGAAAAAGCACGGCGTCTTCATTCTGTCAGATCTCGCTTATGCCGAGGTCTATTTCGACAACAACCCGCCGCCATCGGTGCTGCAGGTGCCGGGCGCCATGGATATCGCTGTCGAATTTACCTCGATGTCGAAGACCTATTCGATGCCGGGCTGGCGCATCGGTTTTGCGGTTGGCAATGAACGCATCATTGGCGCGCTCGGCCGGGTGAAATCCTATCTCGACTACGGCGCGTTCACGCCGATCCAGGTGGCGGCGACCGCGGCGCTAAACGGTCCTGACGATTGCATCCGCGAGATGCGCGAGACCTACCGGCGGCGGCGCGACGTTCTGGTGGAGAGTTTTGGTCGCGCCGGCTGGCAGATCCCGGCGCCGGCGGCATCAATGTTCGCCTGGTCGCCGATCCCGGAACCATTCCGGGCGCTTGGCAGCGTCGAGTTTGCCACACTGCTGGTCGAAAAGGCCGAAGTTGCGGTGTCGCCTGGCACCGGGTTTGGCGAACGTGGCGAGGGCTATGTGCGCATTGCGCTGGTTGAGAACGAGCAACGCATCCGCCAGGCCGCGCGTAACGTCCGGCGGTTTCTTGAATCGGGGCCCGATAAGCTGCATAACGTGATCCCGCTCGCCAAGCGCGGCTGAGTTTCAACGTCCTTTCTGGAAATCTCCCCATGGCCGAACCGCTCAGAGTGGGCCTCGCCGGATTGGGCACGGTCGGCTCGGCCGTTGCAGCGATGATCCTGCGCACCCGCGACGCCATGGCGGAGCGCGCCGGCCGGCCAATCGATCTTGTGGCCTATGCCTCGAAGGATCCGCCGCGGGACGCCACGCTCGATCTCTCCAAGGTGCGGAAAGTTGCCGATCCGGTGGCGCTGGCGCGCGATCCGGGGATCGATGTGTTCGTGGAATTGATGGGCGGTTCCGGCGATCCCGCAAAAGGCGCGGTCGAGGCGGCGCTCGCCGCCGGCAAGCCGGTGGTCACCGCCAACAAGGCATTGCTGGCGCATCACGGTGTGGCGCTGGCCAAGCTTGCCGAGGCCAACCAAACCACGCTGTCGTTTGAAGCCGCGGTCGCGGGCGGTATCCCGGTCATCAAGACGCTGCGCGAGGGCCTCGGCGGCAGCCGGATCAATCGCATCTATGGGATTCTGAACGGCACCTGCAATTACATCCTCACGCGCATGCACAAGGAGCGCCTGGCCTTCGATGTCTGCCTGAAGGAAGCGCAGAAGCTTGGCTATGCCGAAGCCGATCCGACCTTCGATATCGGCGGATTCGACACCGCGCACAAGATCGCGATCCTGACCAGTGTTGCGTTTGGCACCGAGGTCGATGCCGATGCGGTGCATGTCGAGGGCATCGAATCGATCACGTTGGCCGATCTCGAAACCGCCGACGAACTCGGCTATCGCGTCAAGCTTTTGGGCGTGGCGCAGCGCACCGCCGCCGGCATTGAGCAGCGCGTTCACCCCACCATGGTGCCCAAGGGCAATGTGATCGCCGAGGTCGATGGTGTGCTCAACGCAGTTGCAATCGACGCCGACACCATGTCGCTGACGCTGATGGGCCCCGGCGCCGGCGGCGCCGCCACGTCGTCGGCGGTGGTGGCCGACATCATGGATTTGGCCGCCGGCCGGCAGACGGCGTCGTTTGGACGCCCGGCCGCGCGGCTGGCAAAAGCGCCGCGTGCGCCGATGCAGCGCCACGAGGGCGGCTACTATATCAGGCTCGCTGCGGTCGACCGGCCCGGCACCGTGGCGACCATCGCCAGGCATATGGCCGAAGCGAACATCTCTTTGGAATCGATTGTGCAACGCGGTCGCGACCGCCGGCCGCATGGCGGCGAAGATCCGCGCAACGTTGACAAACCGGCGCCCGTTGCACTTATCACTTACGCGACGACCGAAGACGCGGTGCGCCGTGCGCTCGCCGCGATCGAGAAAGACGGCGTCGTGACCGAAAAGCCACAAGTGATCCGTATCGAGAAGGGCTGAGGCGACCTGATGACCAATCCATCGATTACCGTTCAGTCGGACCTGGTGCTGGAGCGCATCCTCTCGATCGAGATCGTGCGCGTGACTGAGCGTGCGGCGGTGTCGGCGGCGCGGCTGCGTGGTCACGGCCGCGAGAAGGACTCTGACCAGGCCGCCGTCGACGCCATGCGGCGTGAGCTTAACAAGCTGCCGATCGACGGCACGGTGGTGATCGGGGAGGGCGAACTCGACGAGGCGCCCATGCTGTATATCGGCGAGAAGGTCGGCAACAAGCACGGGCCGAGAGTCGACATCGCGGTCGACCCGCTCGAAGGCACAACGCTGTGCGCCAAGAACATGCCGGGTGCGATCGCGACCTTGGCAATGGCCGAGGCAGGCACGCTGTTGCACGCGCCGGACGTTTATATGGAAAAGATCGCCATCGGGCCCGGCTATCCCAAAGGCGTGGTCGACCTCGATGCGCCGGCGGAAGAAAACATTCTCAATCTTGCTAAGGCCAAGGGTGTCAGACCGCAAGAAATCACCGCGCTTTTGCTCGATCGCCCGCGCCATGCCGATTTGATCGCGGGCGTACGCAAGGCCGGCGGCTCGGTCGCGCTGATTAGCGATGGCGACGTGGCCGGCGTCATCCACACCGCCGACCCCGAGCACTCGGGTATCGACATCTATCTCGGCACCGGCGGCGCGCCGGAAGGGGTGCTGGCAGCGGCGGCGCTGCGCTGTATCGGCGGCCAGATGCAGTGCCGGCTGGTGCTCGATACCGAGGAGCGGCGCGAACGATCGCTCAAGATGGGCATCAAGGATGCGCGCAAGCGCTACGAGATCGAGGACATGGTGCGCGGTGATTGCCTGTTCGCGGCCACCGGCGTCACCACTGGCGCCATGCTCAAGGGCGTGCGTTTCCGCGGCGACATCATCGAAACCGAAACCGTGGTGATGCGCTCAATTACCGGCACCGTGCGTTGGATTCGTGCCGAGCATCGCCAGCTTGAGAAGTTTCACCTGGATTGATCCTCGCCGCTAAGGCAACGGCCGCTCGCCACCCGGCACCGGCGCGTCGAATCCGTTCAGCATAATCGCGACCATGGTATAAAAACCGAGCGCGGTGATCAGCTCGATCACACGGTCGAGCCCGAGCATGGCGACCGCGCGGTCGTAGGTCGCTTGCGAAAGGGTCCGCGTCTGGTTCATCTCGGTGACGAGGTCGTAGACCAGCCGCTCATTCTCCTGTGCAAGCTCCGGCTTGCGCCCGTGCCGGATGGCTTCGATTGCTTCGGCTGCGATGCCCGCTTGAACCGCGTGCCGGGCGTGGGCGTACCACTCGTATTGCGCCGACCAATGGCGGGCGACCAGAAGCACCATCAACTCGAACAGTCGCAGGTCGAGATTGCCATTGCGCAAGATCGTGCCGAATTTGTCAGCGGCGTCAGCAATGGCGGGGTTACGCATCCAGATGGCGAATGGGCCGCGCACGGTTCCGCCGCGGCTGCCCGCGATTCGTTCAAAGATCGCCTTTTGCTGGGGACTGAGACTTTCGGGCTTGAGGTCTTCAACACGGGCCATTCTGGGCTCCTGACGGCATGGCGCTTGGACGCAGGGTTTCGGACAATAGGGTGAACGATTCGTCCATCAACAGAACGATGTAGTCCATCTTGTCCAGTCCCTTCGTATCGGCCTTTGGCGAGCGCCGCCACTTTCTCGGCGTTTCGCAATCGGCAACCGGCCGTGCCTGGCGCGACCGGCTGGACGAGCGCGGCTCCGCGCGAGCGCTGGCGATAGCGCAGCGGCACGAGCTGCCGGACCTCCTGGCAAGGGTGCTGGCCGGGCGCGGGGTCGAAATCGAGGATGCCGTCCGTCATCTCGATCCGACGGTGCGAGCGCTGATGCCCGATCCGAGCGTGATTTTAGGTATGGATGCGGCGGCGGCGCGGATCGCCGATGCGGTCGAACGCAGCGAGCAGATCGCAATCTTTGGCGATTACGACGTCGACGGCGCGACTTCCGCGGCGACGCTGGCGCGGTTTCTGCGGTTCGCCGGCCTTGAGCCGATTATCCATATTCCGGATCGCCAGTTCGAAGGCTATGGGCCGAATGTCGAGGCGATCCGCGCCCTGGCCGGGCGTGGTGCCACGCTGCTGATGACCGTCGATTGCGGGACCACCAGCTATGAGCCGCTGCAAGAGGCCGCGCGGCTTGGCATGGAGACCGTCGTTATCGATCATCATCTCGCCGACGAGACGCTGCCGCCGGCGCTGGCGGTGGTCAATCCGAACCGGCTCGACGATCTGTCCAAGCTCGGCCACCTTGCCGCGGTTGGGCTGGTGTTCATGACCGTGGTGGCGGCGAACCGCGAACTGCGGCGGCGTAATTTTTGGAACGCCGACCGGACGGAGCCCGACTTGCTCGATTTGCTCGATCTGGTGGCGCTCGGCACTGTTGCCGATGTGGTGCCGCTCAAGGGGCTCAACCGCGCTTTTGTCGCCAAGGGGCTATTGGCGATGCGCCGGCGCGATCATCTCGGTCTGACCGCATTGATGGACGTGTCGCGGTTGAGCGGCCCGCCGGAACCGTTTCATCTCGGTTTCCTGCTCGGGCCGCGCATCAATGCCGGCGGGCGGATCGGCCGTGCCTCGCTCGGCGTTGAATTGCTGCTGGCGAACGATCCGACGGAGGCTGCGCGTATTGCCGCCGAACTTGATCGGCTCAACGGCGAGCGCCGCGCCATTGAATCGGCGACCGTTGCGCAAGCCGAAGCCGAGGCGATGGCGGCGCTCGGTTTCGAGGAGAAGGGCGCAGTGGTGGTGACCGCCGCCGAAGGCTGGCATCCGGGCGTGGTTGGACTGGTGGCCGCTCGGTTGAAGGAGCGGTTCGGCCGTCCCGCATTTGCCATTGCGCTTGAGCCGGGCGGGATCGGCACCGGCTCGGGCCGCTCGATTGCCGGGGTCGATCTCGGCCGGGTCGTGCGCCAAGCGGTGGGCGATGGGCTGCTGATTAAAGGCGGCGGTCACGCCATGGCGGCCGGCGTCACGCTGCGCAAGGATGCGCTCGCCGCGTTCCGGGCGTTTCTCGAACAATCGCTGAGCGAGGCCGTCGCCGCTGCGCGACGCGAGGATGCGCTTCTGATCGACGGTGCGCTCACCGCGGCGGCCGCGACCGGCGAAACCATCGCCACCATCGCGCAGGCCGGCCCGTTCGGCGCCGGCAATCCGGAGCCCGTGGTGGCGCTGCCCGCGCATACGCTGGCCTATGCCGACGAAGTCGGGCAGGCGCATGTGCGGGTCCGGCTGCGCGCCGGCGATGGCGTCGGGCTTAACGCGATTGCATTTCGCGCGGTCGGGCAGAAACTTGGCGCTGCCCTGGTGCAGAACCGCGGGCGCACCGTGCATGTCGCTGGCAGCCTCGCGCTCGACCGCTGGCAGGGCGAGGAGCGGGTGCAATTGCGGATTCTGGACGTGGCGGCGGTGGATGAGATTTCCAGGCTTTGACGCCGATCAATCGCCGCCGGCTTTGAGATATTTCCCGATCGCGTCCAGAACCTGCGGTGGCTGATTGATCATGGCGCTAAACGCGTCGGTCACTTCGTTCGCGCCAAGAGGCCCGACATCGATCTGTGCGGTCTTGCTCTCGGCCAGAAACTTTGGATCGGCCAGCGCTCTGATGAGTGAATCGCGCAGCATGGCAACCCGGTCGGCGGGCGTCCCCATCCGCAAGCCGAACGGTCGGCCAATGCCGAGCGGCGTTCCACGGATTGTCATCAGCGAACGGCCGAGTTCGCTCAGCGCGAGATCCTCGTCGACCGGAAGATGATCGAAGCCCGGCACCGGCGCGCGGCTCGAACGCACCATCGGTCGGACGATGCCTTGCTCGCCGGCGACGCGAATGGTGGTCGCGAGCGCAGTCCAGCCGTCGACCTCCCGGCGTTCGATCGCGAGCTTGATATCGCTGTTGGCGGCATAGCCTGACACCAGCCTGAATTTGGCGCCGGCAAATTCCTTCAGCAGGAACGGGACGTCGTGGGAATTCGAGCCCGGCCCGGTCGTTCCGATGACCAGTTCTTCCTTGGCGTTCTGAAGATCCTTGAAGGATTTGTAGGGAAGGCTTGGGTGGATGGCGAACATCGCGGCGTCCGCGCCGGAGGAGCCGATCCAGATGAACTGACGGATATCGAAGCGCACCGCCGGCATCTTGAGCAGTTGCGCCATGGCGACCTGCGGGTTGGCCGCGAGCACTGTAAGTCCGTCGGGTTCGGCGACATTGAATACATGATTGGTGGCGTTGAGATGAGCGCCACCCGGCATTTGCCGCAGGACCACGGTGGGATTGCCGGGAATGTGGCGGCCCCAATGCCGCGCCAGGATTTGCGCGGACACCGACAAGCTGCCGACGGCGCGCGCCCCGACCACCACGGTGACGGTCTTGCCCTTGTAGAAATCGGCTTGGGCATGGGCGGGCGCGTGCATCGTCGCCACGAGAAAGCAAGCCGCAGGAATGCTGAGCGTTAGGCGCATGGCGTTTCCCTCCCGTGTAGGCTGGGCAAAGCGAAGCGTGCCCACCATCATCCGCCCCGCAGTTCTGTGGCTGCGGTGGGCACGGCGCTCCGCGCCTTTGCCCACCCTTGCTCCCGATACTCAACCACCGCTATCGAGCTTGATGTATCTGTGCATGGCTTCGATTGCTTCCGGCGGCTGGTTCATCATGGCGCCGAAGTCCTTGGTCACCTGCTCAGCGCTCAAGGCATCGATTTCGATCTGCATTTTTTCGGCGTCAGCCAGGAATTGCGGATCTTGCACAACTTTTGCAAAAGCGTCGCGCAGTATAGCGACGCGATCCGGCGGTGTGCCGGGCCGCATCGCAAACGGTTTACCGATGGCCAGCGGCGTGCCGCGGATGACCATCAGCGACCTTCCGATACCGGGCGGGGTGATATCCTGGTCGACCGGCAGGTGCTCGAAGCCTTTGACCGGGCTTCGGCCGCGCACCAGGGGGCGCACCGCGCCGGCGGCGGCTGCTTGGCGGATGGGGGTCGACAGCGCCGACCAGCCGTCAGCTTCACCGCGTTCGAGCGCGAGCCGGATGTCGCCATTGGCCTGGAACCCGGCGAGCAATTTGAACTTGGCGCCAGCGAATTCTTTCAGCAGCAGCGGCACGTCGTGCGAATTGGAGCCGGGGCCGGTGGTGCCGACCACGATTTCCTCTTTGGCGTTCTGGATGTCTTTGAAGGTCTTGTAAGGCAGGCTCGCGCGAACCGCGAACAGCGTGCCATCGGGGCCGGTTGAGCCCAGCCACTGGAATTGCCGGACATCAAATCGCACCGACTGCACTTTGGCGAGTTGCGCCATGGCAATCGCGGGATTGACGCCAAGCATCGTAAGGCCGTCTGGCTCGGCGACATTGAAGACATGGTTGGTGGCATTGAGATGCGCGCCACCAGGCATCTGCCGCAGGATGACCGCCGGGTTTCCTGGGATAAACCGTCCGAGGTGGCGGCTGACAACCAAGGAGGTGTTGCCGATCGAGCCGCCGACCCGGGTTCCGACCACGATGGTGACGGTCTTGCCCTTGTAGAAATCGGCCTGCGCCTTGGCCGCATGCGGAGTCATCAGCAGGAGCAGAGCGCAGGTGAGGAGGCCAGACCAGCGAGCGCGCCGCATGAACTCCTCCCTGCTTTTTTTGCCTGCTTTTTTGGCAGTCTCCGTTCCGGAGCCGCGGCGCGCGGCTCCGGAGGTCCGTTCGGCTACTCGCCAACCTTGAGATATTTGTTCATCGCTTCCAGCACCGGCGGCGGCTGGTTGAGGAGATCGCCGAACCACTTGGTGACGGTTTCGGCCGGGATGAATTCCATATGGATTTTCGCCTTCTCGGCCTCGGCCAGGAATGCCGGATCCTTCAGAGTCTTGGCGAGCGCCTCGCGCAGCATCGCCACGCGTTCGGGCGGCGTGCCCGGGCGCACGGCGAAGGCGCGGCCGATCGATTGCGGGATGCCGCGGATCGCCATCAGCGCGCGGCCGGTGTCGTTGGTGGCAAGCGATTCATCGGTCGGCAGGTGGTTCCAGCCCGGCACCGGCGTGCGGCTACGGACCAGCGGCCGCACGGCGCCACGGTCAACCGCAAGCTGGATGGTGGTGGCGAGCGCCGAATAGGCATCGGACTCGCCGCGCTCGACCGCCAGCAGGATGTCGCTGTTGGCCGCATAGCCGGCGACCAGCCGAATCTTGAGTCCTGCGAATTCCTTCAGCAGCAGCGGCATGTCATGGGCATTGGACCCGGGTCCAGTCGTTCCGGCGACGTATTCCTTGCCGGAATTCCGCATTTCCTGGAACGTCTTGTACGGCAGCGATGCGCGGATCGAGAACATCGATCCGTCGGGGCCGGATGAGCCGAGCCAAATAAATTGCGATACGTCGAAGCGGACATTGGGAATCTTTGCGAGCTGACCCATGGCGACGTTCGGGTTGGCTGCCAAGATGTTAAGCCCGTCGGCGTCGGCGACGTTGAAGATGTTGTTGGTCGCGTTGAGATGGGCGCCCCCCGGCATCTGCCGGTTGATCACGGTCGGATTGCCGGGAATATGCTGCCCCAAATGCCGGCCGACGAGTTGCGCGGCCACGGCGAGGCTGCCAGTCTTGGCCCCGATCACGATCGAGACGGTCTTGCCCTTATAGAAATCTGCCTGCGCCTGGGCCGGCGAAATCGGCATCGCCAGAACGATAGCCATCACGCCGGCGAGAATGCTTGCTTGCGACATCGGTCTCATGAAAAAATCTCCCTGCATGCCTTTGAAAAATAGTGGATTCTGAGGCGCTGTCACGCGCTATTGTAGGCTGTTAAACGTCCGCCACACTAGTGTCCCGATTCCGAAGTTCGTATCATCTTGCAGCGCGCTCAGTAACGAACTTCGGAATCGGGACACTAGCAACTCATTGATTCTAGTGTGGCTTAGGTTCAGAAGTCCGCTATTTGGACTCGCCGCGAGAATGTAGCGGACTTCTGAACCGCCACACTAGTGGCCACTTGTCGCATTGCCGCGCCGACTGAGGAGCACGGATGCGGCCCACGAGGACAGTGAATACAGTGAATCAGGTGTCGGTTCCGGACTATAGCTTCATTCAGTACCACGGTCAGTCCGATGGCAGCACCCTGCATCGCAATCTCGTCAGGATGTGGACTGCGATCAATGCGCAAACCGGCGGCCGGGTCGGTGCGACGGTGCATGCCGAAAACGGCAAGGTCGCGGGCGGCGATCCGGCAGCGCTGCGGCTCCTGATCGATGGCGAAATTCAGTTTTACACCCTGATGGGTGGGATCATTGGCACCGTGGCCCCGGTCGCAGAGGTGCAGCAAGTGCCGTTTGCCTTTAGCAGCGCGGCGCAGGCGCACAAGGTGATCGACGGTCCGCTCGGCGATTTCATCGGCGCCGAGATGGCGGCGAAGGGCATGTACCTTTTTCCGCACGGCGGCTTTGACAACGGCATGCGCCAGGTCGCGAGCGTCGCGCGTGCGGTTGCGGCGCCCGACGACCTCGCGGGGATGCGCATTCGAGTGCCGCCCGGCCAGTTGATCTTCGATACATTTCAGGCGCTGGGGGCGGAGCCAGTGATTATTCCCGCCAATCAACTCTATGACGGGCTTGCGAGCGGACAGGTCACTGCGCAAGAGAATCCGCTCGCGGTCATCGAGGGCTTCAAACTTTATAAGTTGTTGCGCTACGTGAGCATGACCAACCATATGTGGTCCGGGTTCAATCTGATGGCCCATCTTCCGACGTGGCGGCGATTACCCGACGATATCCGGGACACAATTGCGCGCAACGTGGTCGCCCATGTGCAGCAACAGCGCATGGACCAGGCCACTCTGAATGCACGCTTGCGGCAGGATCTCACGCGGCGCGGCTTGCTGATTAATGACGCTGATCAGAGCGCGTTTCGGCCGCGGCTTGCGGGTGTTTATTCGCAATGGCGGGAGCGGTTGGGCGCGGGGTGCTGGTCGCTACTCGAAGCCGAAGTGGGAGGGCTTGGGTAAATTTTTGCGAAATATAGACACAAGCTATACAACTCGACATGGCGTTCTGCTAGTTTTTCGCGCCTTTGAGTTTCGAGGTGTCTGCATCAGTCAGAAGAAGCCCGAAATGTTGTTAACTCGCAGGTGGATTGTACTTCACGCATTTGCAGTCCTGATTGCCCTGTCGGGTGGGTGTCGGGCGGAGAAAGCCGACCTTGAATTCGGCCGCTATCTTGCCTCGGAATGTGTCGCTTGCCATCGCAATGCGACGGCGGATGGCGCAATTCCCAACATATTCGGCATGGCGGAGGCTCGATTCACTGTTCTGATCGAGGCCTACCGCAACAAGCGACTGCCAAACCCCATCATGCAGAACGTAGCAGTCCGCCTTAAGGACGACGAAATCGCCGCGCTGGCGCATTTTTTTGCTGTAACCAAAAAGCCCTGAACTCGGTCGGAGGAAACCATGACTGATCTGACACGTCGGAAATTCACCGGTCTCGCCGGGGCTTCGCTGGCCGCTGCCGCGACCACGCCGCTCTATGCCCCCGCCGTGCTGGGTCAAGCCAAGGCCAAGCCGAAGCTCGTTGTGCTCGGCGGCGGCCCCGGTGGTGCCACCGTCGCGCGCTACGTCAATCGAGAAGCGGCCGGTGCGATCGATGTGACAATGATCGAGCCGACGCGGAATTACACCACGTGCTTCTTTTCAAACATTTATGTCGGCGGCTACCGCTCGTTCCAATCGATCACCCACAACTACGACAAGGTGCGTAAAGAGGGCGTACGGATCGTGCCGACGCGCGCCAGCGCCATCGACCGCGATAAGAAGCAGGTCATGGTTGGTAAACAGAGCATCCCCTATGACCGTCTGGTGATGGCGCCTGGCATTGACCTGAAATGGGACTCAGTGCCCGGCTATTCGGAAGCGGCGTCCCAGACCATGCCGCATGCCTGGAAGCCCGGCGCGCAGACGCAATTGCTGGTGCGGCGGCTTAATGCGCTACGCGACGGCGCGTTGATCGTGATGGTCGCGCCGCCCAATCCCTATCGCTGTCCGCCCGGCCCCTATGAGCGGATCTCGATGTTTGCCCATGTGCTCAAGGCCAAGGGCCACAAGAAGTCAAAAATTATTATTGTCGATTACAAGCCCGGCTTCTCCAAGCAGCCGCTGTTTATCGAAGGTTGGGAACGGCACTATCCCGGCATGATCGAGTGGCAGGATCCCAAAATGCACGGCGGCATTAAGGGCGTGAATCCAAAAACCAACGAGGTGATAACTGATCTCGCCACCTACAAGGCGCAGCTCGTCAACGTGATCCCGGCGCAGACCGCGGGGCAGATCGCGCTCTCGGCCAATCTTGCCGACAAATCGGGCTTCTGCCCAATCGACCCCGCCAATATGAAATCGAAAATGGACGCCAATATTTTCGTCATTGGCGACGCTTCGATCGCGGGCGAAATGCCGAAGTCGGCGTTCTCGGCCAACAGCCAAGCCAAGGTGGTGGCGATGGTGGTGCGCGGCGAACTGACCGGCGCGAAAACATTCCCGGCGCGCTACAGCAACACCTGCTGGAGCCTGATCGAGACCGATGACAATATCAAAATCGGCGGCGCCTATGAGGCGCAGGCCGGAATCATCAAGGCGTCGTCGACCTTTGTGTCAAAGCCTGGCGAGCCGGCCGATATCCGCAAGCAGAACTATCAGGAGTCGGTGGACTGGTATCGCGGCATCGTGTCCGACATGTTCGGCTGACGGTCGACCACACCATCCCCGAAAGCGGCGACCGGCCGCCGCCGTCCATCGGTCGTGCGGGCTGTCATTTACGCCGCATGGGTGGTCTCGTTGCGTGTCTTCCACATCGAGTAGGCGACGCCACCGAGGATCAGCGCCAGCGTCACGCCGAGCGAAATGGCCGGGTCGAGCTTGCCCACCAGGTCGTTCCAGAAGATCTTCAGGCCGATGAACACCAGCACGATCGCCAGCGCGTACTTCAGGTATTCGAAGCGGTGCACCATGGCTGCCAGTGCAAAATAGAGCGCCCGCAGGCCCAGGATGGCCATGATGTTTGCGGTGTACACGATGAAGGTGTCGGTTGTGATCGCAAAGATCGCCGGCACCGAATCGACCGCAAAAACCAGGTCTGCGATATTGATTACCGCGAGAGCGAGAAACAGCGGCGTCGCCCAGAGCACCAGCTTGCCGGTCTTGGGGTCGGGTTCGCGCACGAAGAACTTCTGGCCGTGCAGCCGATCGGTGACGCGCAGATGGCGGCGCAGGAAGTTCACCACCGGATTCTTTGAGAGGTCATGGTCGCTGTCCGGGACCATCAGCATCTTGACGCCGGTGAAGATCAGGAACAGGGCGAACAGGTACATGATCCAGGCGTAGTTCTGGACCAGCGCCGCGCCCACGGCGATCATAACTCCGCGCAGTACGATGACCGCGAGGATTCCCCAAACCAGCGCGCGGTATTGATAGCTGCGCGGGATCGCGAAGAATCCGAAGATCAGTGAAATGACGAAGACATTGTCGACCGACAGCGCTTTCTCGATGAAATAGCCGGTGAAGTAGTTCATGCCGGCGTGTTCTCCGTCGGAGGTCTTGAGTATGCCGGCATCGTAGGCCCACCAGACCCCGATGCCATAGACGACGGCGAT
Source organism: Xanthobacteraceae bacterium (assembly GCA_022841625.1). Lineage (GTDB taxonomy): Bacteria > Pseudomonadota > Alphaproteobacteria > Rhizobiales > Xanthobacteraceae > VAZQ01. The sequence goes on along the minus strand of JALHRD010000001.1, from coordinate 5,464 downwards.
CCCGAAATAGAACAGCGACAGCCAAAGACTTTCGGCGATCCCGAGTTCCTTGTCCTTCTTGTTGAGCACCCCGAGGTCGAAGGCCAGCAGCGCCACGACCAGCGTGACGAAGCCGACCCACATCCAGGCCGGCTTTCCAATCCATTCGGCAGCGAGAAATTCCATAGGTCAGCCCCCAGTATGCGGCGGGCGTGCCCTTCAGGTCCAGGGCGGCCGGCCAGCGATCACGATGCAACGAAGGAGGTCCGACATCGCGCGCAATGTCTCACACACCAGAGGGGCCCGGACCAGCCATTGCTCATAGAGGTGTGCGCTAAAAACGCAAGGAGGTCGGCAGGCGGCGGCGCGATGGTTCGCGGCCTCACTTGCAGGCCAACGCCCGTTTCCAGGCGTAAATCAATGATTTTCGGGTGCTCATCGTGGGGAAAAATCCTACCCATTGAGAACGTCAATGCACCAGAGGCCTGCATTGCGCTGGCCCGTCAGGCCGACGCTCCGGTGGAGGGCGGAGGAAGTTATTACCGCGTTGCTGCGCGCTCGCGCAACTTGGCGAGCGTCTCGCCGATCGGGGCCAGCGCCGCGCGCGCGGCTTCGCGGCTGCCGATGTCGATGACGATCATGGCGCCGACCAGGCTGACATCGATCTCCATCATCGCGGCAGAATAGGAGTCGTCGCCTTCGAATTGCGCCGGGCGGCGATTGTCGAGCAGCGCGATGAGGTTCTGCCACGTTTCTCGGAGCAGCCGGACCTCGGCCGCGGTTTCATCACGACCGGAGGTTTCGAGGGTGCGCAGCGCGATCCGGTACTGCAATTCCGCGCGTTCGAGCGCCCCGGTGAAGTCCGCGAGGTTGTCAGCATTCGCCGCCAGCGGGACCGTGGCGAGGATCAGCGCCAGCAGGATTGTCCGTACGGCGTTAATCATGACGGCCATGGTTGCCCTCGCGGCGCCTGGAAGGCTATCTAGCCACGGGAACCATTACAGAAAGATTGAAGGCGATGTCGAAATTGAAGCTATCCGTGGCGATTGGCAATTACGACCGGGCGCGGCCGCTGTTTGACGGCGCGGTCCAGATCGATGGGGTCGATCCCGTCTTCATGATGTTGCCGCCGGAGGAGATCTTCTTCCGGGCGTTCCGCACCATGGATTTCGACATTTGCGAATTGTCGATGTCGAGCTTCACGGTCAAGACCGCGCAGGGCAATTGTCCCTATGTCGGAGTGCCGGCGTTTGTGTCGCGGATGTTCCGTCACAACTGCATTTATGTGCGGACCGACCGGATCAAGAAGCCGGAGGACCTGAAAGGCAAGCGGGTCGGGCTGCCGGAATTCCAGCTCACCGCTTGCGTCTGGGCGCGGGCGATTTTGCAGGACGACTACGGCGTGAAGCCCTCCGACATTACCTGGGTGCGGGGCGGGATTGACGATCCAACGCGGCCGGAGAAGATCACGATCAAGTTGCCGGCCGACGTCAAGATGGTCGATGCGCCCGAGGGCAAGACCATTTCGCAGCTGCTTGAAAGCGGCGACATCGATGGGTTTATTGCGCCGCGGGTGCCGCGGCTCGCGGGCAAGCATAATCCCAATATCGGCTGGCTGTTTCCCGATCCGATTGCGGCCGGGCGCGACTATTTCAAGCGCACCGGCATCTTTCCGATCATGCATGTCACCGGCATCAGGCGTTCGTTGGTTGAGCAACACCCATGGCTCCCCGCGGCGGTGTTCAAGGCGCTGGAGCAGTCGAAGGCGAAATGCATGGAGGAACTGGAGGACACCGCGACCAGCAAAGCCACGCTGCCGTTCCTTGACGAACAGTTGCGCGCGGCGCGCGAACTGATGGGGCATGACTTTTGGAGCTACGGTCTCGCTGCCAACCGCAAGGTGCTGGATACATTCCTGCGCCATCACCACAGCGAGGGTCTCTCGCAACGCTTGGTAACGCCGGAGGAGATGTTTCACCCTTCGACGCACGAGACGTTTACGATTTGAGTGATTCTTGCAACAGGCGGTGCGTTCAATCCGCCTCATGCTGAGGAGCGAGCGAAGCGCGCGCCCTCAGGATGAGGCGGAGACAGGCCTACTTCTTCGCCGCGGTTTCGGTGCCGCGTAGCATCGCAGCCGTTGCCACCGCCGAGTAGCCGGGTTCGACCCGCACGTCGACCACCGCGACTTCGCCGGCTTCGACCGCGGCGATTGCCTTGCGGAAGGTTTCGACCAGATCGTCCTGCTTGGTCACCGGGCCGAAGCCCTGTGCGCCCTGCGAACGGGCCAGCGCGGCGATGTCGATATCCGGCGGCGAGATACGCTGGCCGATCCAACGGTTCTCAGGCGGCCGCGAACGGATGCGTGCGACGCGTTCCTGATGCAGTTCGTCGTTGAAGAACGAGCGATTGTTGGCAACGACAATCAACAGCGGGATCTTGTAGTGCGCCGCGGTCCAGAGCGCGACATTGCTCATCATGAAGTCGCCATCGCCGCACACCGCGACTGCCAGACGCCCGGAGCCCTTGAGTGCGAGCGCGGTGCCGACTGCATTGCCGGGGCCGCCGCCGACGCCGCCGCCGCCTTCCGACCCGACATAGTCGAGCGGATGTTGGAACGGCCAAGTCGCGCCATCCCATGACAGTGAGATATGCGCCAGCGTCACATCGCGCTCGCCGCAAGCAAATTTGAGCGCGCGCACGAGGTCGTTGACCACGAGTTTGCCGGTGGAGAGGTCAGGCTTGTCGCGTTTCGGGATAGGCTGTTTTTTGAACGGCTTGGCGGTGAAGCCGAGCGCCTTGTTGAGTTCGGGCACCGCCTCGTCGGGGGTGACCGGCAACAGCAAATCGACCGCCGGCAGGCCCTGATAGTCCATGCTCCAGCCGCGATGGATGCGGAAGTCGTTGCTGACCGAGATCACCTTTGCCTTGGGCATCTCGTCGCCGAACGTGACCTTGAATACGCCGGCCAGGTCGACCCAGTCGAGATTGAGGATGACGTCGGCGGCCTTCACCGCGGTCTGCGCGTCGGGCGGGATCGCGCTGCCGCCGGGGGCGCAGGCATGCAGCGGATGATCGGTCGGGAAGGATGCGCCGATCTTGAGTTCGGTGATGACCTTGGCATTGAGCCCTTCGGCGAGCGCCACGCGTTCGTTCCAGGCATCGATGCTGCGCGAGGTCCGTCCGCACAGGATGACGACGTTCTTTGCACCCTTCAGGAGTGCCGCCGCTTTCTTCACCATCTCAGTCGAGGGGGCCGTGTCGGCTTGCGGCATGAAGCGTGCCGGATCGACCGGCGCGAGTTGTTCGGTCAGCTTGGCTTCCTGCAGCTCGGCGTCGAAATTGATGTAGACCGGGCCCATCGGCGTGGTGTTGGCGATCCAGTTGGCGCGATAGAGCGCCTCGCGCGAGGCGGCGGGTGAGGCCGGCTGGTCGTCCCATTTGGTGTAGTCGCGGATGATCGCGCCTTGGTCGCGGGCGGTGTGGATCCAGTCAATCCAGGGCCGGCGTTTGTGCGCGTCGACCGGACCGGTCGCGCCGATGATGACAATCGGCATGCGGTCACACCAGGCATTGAACACTGCCATGGTGGCGTGGAACAGGCCGACATTGGAGTGTACGGCCGCCGCCATCGCCTTGCCGGTGACCTTGGCGTAGCCGTGCGCGACCGCGACCGCGACCTCTTCGTGCAGGCACAGGATCATCTGCGGGGTCTCGTTGCCGAGATAGTTCACGATCGAGTCGTGAATGCCGCGATAGCTGGCGCCGGGGTTGAGCGCGATATAGGGAATTTTCAGGTCGCGCAGTGAGTCCGCAATGACATCCGAGCCCCAACCCGGCGCATTGGCGGCGGTCAGGTTGGCGGGGCGATCGACCTCTTTGAGGGACGGGTGGGCGGCAGTCGAAATCTCGGCGGTCGTCGCCGCCTTGGCGGGTGCATTGCTCACTGGACAATCCTTGCTGGGTGAGAGGAAAGGCGTTCCGAGCGCCATAAAATCGGATCAGCGGGCTTCGCGCAACCGCGCAAGTAGTCTCACGCCGGCGTAGCCGTCCTGCTCCATCCCAGTCTTACGCTGGAAATCGCTGATCGCCTGCATGGTGCCGGCCCCGACGCGGCCATCGGCCCCCTTGGTGTCGAAGCCCATCGCGGTCAGCCGGCGCTGGATTTCCTGGATTTCGGCAAGCGTCGGGGGCCGCTCGCCGCCGGGAAATTTCGGCGCGACCAGCGCGGCGCCATCGAGCACGTCGGCGAGATGCACAATTGACAGTGTGTAATTCATCGACGGGTTATAGCTGCGCACCGCATAGAAATTCGGTCCGAGCAGGAATGCCGGGCCGCCCGGCATCGGCACCCACAATTTGGCGGTGGCGGACGGGACGGGGAACGCTCGGCCGTCGGCGCGACTGACGCCCGCTTTCTGCCAAGCGCCGTAGCTCTTGGAAGCGTCACCGCCGCGCTGATTTCCGGCCGTTACCTCATAACCCCAATGTTCGCCGCGCCGGTATTTGCCGCGATTGACCAGATAGTGCGCGGTCGAGGCGAGGGCATCGTCGGGTTTGCCGAACGGCGACACGCGCCCGTCTCCGTCATAATCCATGCCGACATTAAGCCAGACTTCCGGCATCCATTGGGTATGACCCATCGCGCCGGCCCAGGAGCCACGCATCTCGGCCGGCGTCGACCAGCCGCGCTCGACAATGCGTAGCGCATTGATCAATTCCTGTTCCCAATAGGCGCGGCGGCGCGGCTCACCCCAGGCGAGCGCGGCCAGCGAAGGAAACACCGGCCGCATGGCGCTCTTCTGAACGTCGGGGTCGCCATAGGCGGACTCGATCCCCCACAGCGCCAACAGGATCATGCGCGAGACGCCGGTGTCCTTTTCGATCCGGGCGAGCAGCGCGCCATGCTCCTTGAGCTTTTCCTTGCCGGTTTGAATGCGCCAGTCAGACACCCGACGGTTGAGATACTGCCAGATCTTTTCCTTGAACTCGGGCTGGTTGCGGATGGCGGCGAACACCGAGGCATCTGGCTTGAGGCCGCTCATCACACGCGTGAAGGTCGCATCCGAAACGCCGCGCCCGACGGCGCGGGGCCTGAACTGTTCGACCCATTGTGGAAACGGCCGCGCGCCCTGCGCGTGCGCATCGAAGGCGAATGACAGGCTGCCGGCAAGCACCGGAAGCAAGGCGCGGCGGGAGAGGCGGCTTGGTTCGGTCATAACGCTAGTGTCCCGATTCCGAAGTTCGTATCATTTTGCGGCAGCCTCGTTTACGAACTTCGGAATCGAAGGACACTAGTGGTCCAATTCTAACATTCGCATCCCATTTCCGCGAGCGATTTCGCGAATGTTAGAATCAAAGGACCACTAGGTGGTGTGGACATTTATCTTAGCCATAGGATGATGGCGGCGATTGTGACGACGGCCAAGTAATTTCGGGCAGTCTTTTCGAAGCGGGTTGCAACGCGGCGAAACTGTTTGAGTTT